>CAVPJS010000001.1:0-335486 GCA_963705475.1 uncultured delta proteobacterium
GCCTGGAAAAACCCAAAGAGCGTATCCTCGAGTATCTGGCGGTTCAGACGCTGGTCAAAAAACTGCGCGGGCCCATCCTCTGTTTGGTGGGCCCGCCCGGTGTGGGCAAGACCTCCCTGGCCAAGTCCGTTGCCCGGGCCACGGGGCGCAAGTTTGTGCGTTTGTCCCTGGGCGGGGTAAGGGACGAGGCCGAAATACGGGGCCACCGCCGCACCTACATCGGGGCCATGCCCGGAAAGATTATCCAGTCGCTGAAGAAAGCGGGGGTCAACAACCCGGTCTTCTGTCTGGATGAAGTGGACAAGATGAGCATGGATTTTAGAGGCGATCCGTCATCGGCCCTGTTGGAGGTGTTGGATCCGGAGCAGAATTACAGCTTCAACGACCATTATCTGGACATGGATTACGATCTGTCGGATATCTTGTTTATCACCACGGCCAACACGCTGCCGGACATCCCGCTGCCGCTGCAGGACCGCATGGAGATCATTCGGCTGCCCGGGTACACCGAACTGGAAAAATATAACATTGCCAAAGAGTTCCTGGTGCCCAAGCAGATTCTCGCCAACGGCCTCAAGGACGAAAACGTCGCTTTCTCCAAGGCGGCCATCTATACGATCATTCAGCGCTATACCCGTGAGGCGGGTGTGCGCAACCTGGAGCGTGAGATCTCATCCATCTGTCGCAAGACCGCGCGAAAGGTGGTCAACCAGAAGGACGGGAAAAAACATATTATTTCGGCCACCACCATCACCAGCCTCCTGGGGCCGCCACTATTCAAGATCAGCCAGATCGAGGAAACGGATCAGATCGGTCTGGTGACCGGACTGGCCTGGACCCAGGTTGGCGGCGAACTGCTGTGCGTGGAAACGCTGACCATGCCCGGTAAAGGGAAACTCAGCATCACCGGTAAACTGGGTGACGTGATGAAAGAGTCGGCCCAGGCGGCGGTCAGCTTCGTTCGTTCCCGATCCGACAATCTGGGTATCCACAAGGATTTTTACAAAGAACTAGATTTGCACATCCACATTCCCGAAGGGGCCATTCCCAAGGACGGCCCGTCGGCCGGAATTTCCATGTGTACCTCGCTGGTGTCCGCGCTGACCCGGCGACCGGTTCGCCGGGACGTGGCCATGACCGGCGAGATCACTCTGCGTGGTCGCGTGCTGCCCATCGGCGGCCTGAAGGAAAAAATGCTGGCCGCCCTTCGGGGCGGGATCCGCAAGGTGATCATTCCCAAGGAAAACGAGAAAGACCTGAAGGATATCCCCAAAATCGTCACCCGCCAGATGAAAGTGGTGACGGTGGAACATATGGACGAGGTGCTGGTGCATGCACTGGTGCTGGGCCAAGGAGAGCGGCTGTTCACCAACAACCGTATGCCCATCCCGGTGGAACCAAGCGGCTCCGATCAGCCCCAGATATCCATCAATTAAAAAGTGTTAGCGGCTTTATTTTGGACTTGACTTTGGAATGGTGAATTGGTAGCTAAGCACTTCTTCTTTCGCCGGTACGGGAAAGAAGGCTCTTTACAAATTCGGGCGGATAGCTCAGTTGGGAGAGCACCGGCCTTACAAGCCGGGGGTCACAGGTTCAAGCCCTGTTCCGCCTACCAGCCAACACGCTGAAATCATTTTCGGGGGTGTAGTTCAGTTGGTTAGAACGCCGGCCTGTCACGCCGGAGGTCGCGAGTTCGAGTCTCGTCGCTCCCGCCATTACATAGAAAAGGGTTCACAAGACAATTGTGAGCCCTTTTTTTATGGTCAAAAATTGCAGTTCCCCACACTATCCCCCACACCCAAGATGGCAATCCAAGTGAATCCAGGTAAAAAATCTTAGAAAAACGCAGTTAGCTGCGTGGGGAATAGTGTGGGGAGTGACCGATCCAACCCATCACCGACTCCACCACAAACCCAATTTCATCAACCCCAAGCGGCCGTCCTTTTTCAATCCGGTGCCATTTCCGCAGACATCCCCGGTAACAGGTAGCGGTCGCATGCTGTGCAATGAAGACCGGATGCCCCATCATTAGAGTCTGCTTGCCATCATTTTCTGGGAAGGCCGGCGAACAGAGCGGAATATCATCCTGGAATCCCATATTGAATACCTCGCGTGGGCGACCCGAAATAACGGAATACGGAGAAAGTGTCTGCGGTTGAAGGATGGGTTGGGGAGACGGTGAGGTTCGCTTAGCTACCCGGCCATTGATTTGGATTACCAGAAGCTGCTTTCTTGATATTTAGAAACACAACTAAACTGAAATCTTCAGCATCCACGTACAAAGTGGCAATCAGGACTTTTGATGGACCTGTGATTCGTTGGAGATAGTTCAGGTTTCTAACGCCTCGAAAAGCCTGAGATAAAGATCTGATACAACCAAATTAATAGTTCAATTTGAACTTCAGAAGCAACCCCAACATATTGGGGTGTCCTTAATATGAAAAATGAATGAAACTTATTACCAGTATTGTTGAATTATGGTTCAGCCCATCCAGATTGTAAGAGTAGGATAATTAATGAACACTGGTGCTGAGAGTTACGAAAAGGGACACAGTTAATTACCTTAAGCAACATTTCTTATATTTTTTTCCGCTTCCACATGGGCAAGGATCGTTTCTGCCAGCTTTTGGAAACTGAAGTTCCTTTTTGGGTGCAAAATGCTTTTTTTTGCAGTGGTCGTAAATAGCTTTGAGTTTTATATGCCTCTTGTGCATTTGTTTATAAATGTCCGGGATCTGTTCCTCTATGGCTGATCTTACTGTTTCCAGGGATAAGGTAAATGAAGATTCATCAATCAGCTTCCAGCGTTTTTTTCTGTAATTGAGAGAAACAAAACATAATTCATTCCCCTTTTTTCCATGTTTATCGATTGAAATTATATCCAAATTGGTGTCCGTGCATGGGCATTTTGGTAAGAGACAATATTGGTCTAATATAATGCATTGCTCCCCTTTTATTGTGGCGAGAAATTGGCCACCATATGGCAGGATATCATTATAAGCAGACATTAACCCATTATATTCGACTTCATGGTAATCGAAATAGCCATCTATAGTATCAGGGGAGGCTTTTTCGCTAATTTTATTTTTATATTCAAAATGACTTTTATACAAAATTTGAAAATCATGCTCGTCCAATTTGCTTAAAAATAATTTAGAAAATTCTAAGTCTTTTTTGGAGATTTTTTTTGTATTTTTATATCCCAATGCTTTCTCATCAATATCAATCTCTACTTTTCGATGATACGAATGTTCTTTGTTATCGTCATCAAACTGCATTGGGATGATCTCTAAATAAACTGTCCCGCATGTACAAACAGGATTTTCGCAAGCAGAAATTACGCACTCATAGTTTTCTGTCCGATTACCGTATTGGATAGTTGCGATTATCTTTTTTTGATCATTATCAACCGCAAATACCATTTAGTGCCCTCGTTCTTACCAAGCCAAATCCTGCCATTGTTGTCATCTTGTGCTCTATTTTATATTCAATGACGCCACGGTCACATGATTTTTTCCATTAATCTCTTTAATGTGTGCGTCTACAATTTGAATCCGATCTTCGGGATAGAGCTTCTCCTTCTGTTTGATAAGTAATCTAAGGTCTTTTTCTACATCACGAAAATCCCGTTTGCTTTGCGTTGGATTTAGCTTTCGATATTCAGACATGTATTTATTTATCGAACGTTTCCGGGTCTTTTCATCCAGACACGCAATGTTCCATGCGCTCACAGCACTATTGAGATATTGCTGCTTTTCTTCGATATCCTCTCCCATTGCAATATAGTCACCGGCGAAATCCAGCACCATTTCCGATATTTTTTTTCTTTTAGATTTATTTTTTCTGAAAATCATTAGTCTATTTTTCGTACCGACAATGTTTTATACAGACTGCATAAATCCGATTATAACCAATCGATGGGTGTTTATGCGGATCCGTATAAAAACCCATTTCCAATTTCAAAGGGCATCGTTTAGAAAAAGCCAAGCGTTCACACATTTTTGCATAATACTTGAATCATGTCAGAATCAAGCATACCAATGATATTTTTCACTTAAAACTATCAAAAGATCTGCCCAGATTGCAACCGATAGTCCTGATTCGGAAAAAATAAGGCGGATACCATATCCCGCGGTTCGCCTTTCGGCCTTGAAAGTTTTGATTTATTGAGATAAATCTCAGCCTGTTACATTTACAGATACCAACATTAGTGATTGCCGGACAAGTAAAATTTACCATACAAAATGGACGAGTTATCAACTTTTGGTATTATTGGCTATTTTTCTACCCATTCACCAGATTCTTTAAATCAAATTATCGATTTGGCAAAAATATAATCGTTTTGGATATCGGATCCCAAAGCAAAGGTTGCGTTGCCGATAATTTTAAACCGCATTTTGGTGTAAAATGCATTTCCTCTGCTGTTTTTCTTCCAGCTGCTTAACCAGATCGATTTAAAATCTTTTTCGCGGGCATAATTTATACAAGTCTTCATCAAAGCGGGACCTATACCGCAACCTAAATATTCTTGAATGGAATAGAGCCGGACAAGTTCAATAGAAGGGATTTGGTTTACGCAATCCGGTGGAACGCTCTGGTTGAGTTTAGCATACCCCACCCATTCATCATTCAAATTGGCTATGAAAAAAGTGGAAGTACTATCAAGAATTTCAGATCGAATCTGTTTTTCCGTAAATGAACGAGCAACATACCTTTCAAAATTTTCTTTATCATTCAGTTTGGCGAAGGCACCTCTGAAGGATTTTTCAGCCAGTTTAGATAGAGAAAAAGCGTCGGAGGATTCCGCAATTTGTATGATTGGCTCATTTTTCATATTTGTGATTGGTTGAGATACATTGAGAGGCTCTTGGTTATCAAACACAAGGAAATCATTGCATATACGATTTGTACATCATAAAATTACCTTGGCATTGGGCCATTGTCAAACATTTTAGCCAAGGAGGTATTCCATGAAAGTGTCCAAAGCAGGAAAAATCTGGCTCGACTATCATCAGATCCATTCCAAAAAAAAATACGGTCAGAGCCCACTCGTTCGTCAAGGATAGATTCTGTCGCCAATTCGGTGATTATGACCTTAACGATCTATCCGTGGATAACATCCTGGACTTCATGAACCAGCTTACCGAAGGTCGCAAACCCCAAACCAAACGCGCTCGATTCACCAGCCTGTTGGCATTTTTCAATTTCGCCAAAAACAACCTCGATCCTGACATTACCAACCCCTGCGATTCGCCGATGCTGCGCAAGTTGTTCCGCACGAAGGTAAAAACTCAATTCGATATCCTCGAAAAGGAAACCGTGGATGAAATTATTTTCCGGACCAGGATGCCCCGGAACCGGTTGATTCTTGAACTGATGGCTCGGGGTGCAATGCGGATTGGAGAGGTTTTAACCATCGTTCCCAATGACATCACCGAAAGGAAAATCCTGTTGAGAGAGCCTAAGAGCGGCCGTGAACAGGAAATGATATTCATACCGCAAAAGGTGGCTGATCGACTCAAAGACTATATTAAAATCAAAAATATCGGACTGCACGAAAGAATATTTCCGATTTGCTATGAGGCAGCCAGGTCGGTTGTATTGAAAGCAGGCCGGTTGGTTGGCATCCACCTGAGGCCACATGATCTGCGACGCCATGCGGCCACGTATGCCTCTCGCTCAGGGGTGCCTCTCGAAATTATCAGCAAGATCATTCTGCGGCATTCAAATTTGTCCACCACCCAAATTTATTTGGGAAGGATCAGCGACTCAGAGGCGTTGAAATGGATTGAAACGATTTACCGCGTGTGTCCAGCAAAGGCTGGTATTTTCAGTGGGAGTCAGTCCCACCAGGGCAGAAGCCAGAGACCTTGTAGCACGAATGGCAGACAGGAGGGAAACCAAATGTTCTGAAGCCCATTGACAAAGCTACCGCAAGGGTAGTGAGCGAGTCGCCGGGCCGTAACGAAAGTGAACGCACAGGTGGCCTCGAAAGGTTTAAACTCCGGGGGTCGAGCCTTCACTGTAGAGGCGAAGACAGCATGGGATACCGCAATCTGGCTGAAGCGGTAACTCACCCCGGCGGGGTGATAGCGACAGCACGGTGACAAGGGAATACTAAGCAACTGGAGAAGCCCTCCTCGTCCCGGCAAGAAATTGCTGGAGCAAGGTAGGTCGTATCTTACTTTCGACACCCTTTTGGCGTGAAGCCTGATGAATTTATTTTGCAATAAGCCCAAGACGTTAAGTGGTTTAACATATTGATATAACTTATAATATTTTATGACTAGACATTGCTAATGATTTCTGATACTTATGCCCTCACGTGTTCAATATGAGCTCAGGGAGGGCAAAATGGAAAAACTGGTACCTGATAATCTGACATTCTCCGAGGTCGGCCACCTGCCGATCATCAAAGACTTCGCTAAAAAGATCAAGCTGGTTGAAACCCTGGATGCCATGGTCGACAGTGAAATGGAACTTTCACCGGGAATCGCCGTTTTGGCCATGGTGGTGGACACCCTTTCGGGAAGAACGTCACTGTATCGGCTTGAAGAATTCTTCCAGGAAAAGGACGCCGAATTGATTTTGGGACACGATGTCAAACCGGAACTTTTCTGTGACTACAATGTGGCCCGCGTGCTGGATAAGATATTCGACACCGGTACGCAAAAGGTATTCTCACAGATTGCCCAAAACGCCATTGGCGTGTTTGACATCGACCCACGCCGTCTTCATTTTGACACAACCTCCATCAGCGTTTTCGGGGATTATGACTTCGTTGATCCTCCACTGAAGATCACCTACGGCCACAGCAAGGACAAACGCCCGGATCTGAAACAGTTTCTCATTTCGATGCTGTGCGTGGATCGCAACATTCCCATCTTGGGGACCACCGAAGACGGCAACGCATCGGACAAGACGCTGAACAACGAACTTTTAGCAGGGGTCTCACGACATATGGCCCGGCACGGGCTCAAGCCCGGGGCCTCAATACATCACAAGCCACCAGAAAAACTTGATATCTAAATAACCTGGTATGTAATCACCACTCAAGCGACCAAAATGCCAACCACAACATAAAGTGGTCACAATACATTTGGCAGATCTTGAATCGGTACTTGACCCTCCACGCCAATCCATTCTATTTATAACTATCGGGAATAGTGAATCGTTCCTCCCTCCATTTGCTACACCTCCACAATTTTTTCGGAAAGCGCCTTAAACAGAAGTAATCCCGATATCTTGATGATTTGACAGTACATCCTTCGACAATTCAGGGAGCATCCCATGGCTGAGAATACAACCCAGCGCAAATTAACGGCCATTCTGAGTGCGGATGTCAAAGGCTACAGCAAGCTGATGGGCGACGATGATGAGTCTACCGTCACCACCATCACTGCCTACCGTAAAATAATCTCTGAATATATCAACAAGCACCAAGGAAGGGTAGTCGATACGCCTGGCGACAACATTTTGGCTGAGTTCGGCAGTGCCCTGAATGCCGTCAACGGAGCCATCGATATTCAGCGTACCCTGGATATCGAAAACAGCAAACTCCCCGATAATCGACGAATGGTTTTTCGTATTGGAATCAACGTGGGCGATATTCTTCACAAGGATAATTGTATCTATGGCGACGGTGTAAACGTTGCAGCTCGGATCGAGAGCCTGGCCGAACCCGGCGGCATCTGCATTTCCAGAGGAGTTTACGATCAGGTTAAAAGGAAGGTCCGCCAGGGATTTGAATATTTGGGGGAACATGCGGTAAAAAACATTAACGAACCGGTTAGGATCTACCGCATTCTATTGGCTCCAGAAGATGAGGGCCGGATTATCGGAGAGCCCAAAGCAGCACCTACGAAACTTAAGAAATCTGCTTCAGTTGCTATCGCCATGATATTGATAGCCAGCGCTGTTTCGATATGGCTGTTTTATCCCCGTGATCCCGTAATAGAACCCGACTCGGTGGAAAAGATGGTTCACCCTTTGCCTGATAAGCCGTCCATTGCCGTTCTGCCATTCGACAACATGAGTGCAGATAAGGAACAAGCGTATTTCAGTGATGGTTTCACCGAACATATCATCACATCACTCTCAAATATCCCATACATTTTTGTTATTGCAAGGCAATCCAGCTTTGCCTTTAGGGACAAACAAATGACCGTTCAACAAATAGCCAAGGAGCTCGGAGTTAAATACATCCTCGAGGGAAGCATTCAACGGTCGAATGATCGGCTGCGTATCACCGCACAACTGATAGATGCAACTTCAGGCCACCACATATGGGCTGAAAATTATGACCGGGATTTCAAGGATATTTTTGCACTGCAAGATGAAATTGCCATGAAAATCATGGCTGAACTACAAGTAAATATCGCATATGAAAGCCATGGCCGGTATGCCACAATGAAAACGACAAATCTTAAAGCCTATGAGAAAATAATACAGGGGGGTGAGCTATTCTTGCGCAGAACAGAAGGAGATACCCTTCAAGCCAGAATATTAGCCGAAGAAGCGATTGCCTTGGATCCCGAGTATGGAATTGCCTATACTTTGCTGGGATGGACACATTTAGACGATATCTGGTTCTACCGAACCAAGGATCGTACTAAATCGCTAATAGAAGCCGAACAGTTGGCCCACAAGGCCATCGACTTGTCTGGTCAAGATCCCACTTCACATCGATTGCTTGGCTGCGTATTTATGCTAAGAAAACAATACGAAAAGGCCATTGTCGAGATGCGGAAATCTGTTGAATTAAGCCCAAACTCTGCAAGTTCTATTTTCTTTTATGGCTTGGTGCTTAGGTTTGCGGGGCGTTATGATGAAGCTATCCCACTTTTGGAAAAGGCAATCCGCCTCAATCCAGTCACACCTGTCAATTATTTGAATAATCTGGCTTGGGCCTATGCATTATCTGAACAATATGAAAAGGCAATTCCATTGTGGAATAAGGCCATAGAACGCAACCCAGATTATCTCTTTGCCTATTCGGGATTAACGTGTACATATCAGTTGATGGGTAATGAGAAGAAAGCACGTGAAGCTGCTGCCGAAGTTTTGCGGATTAAACCAAATTATACCACGGCGCGGATTGAAGAATTGGATATTAATAATATAGAACAAAGAAATCGCCTTCTTGAAGCGTATCACAAGGCGGGAATCCCAGAAAAATGACAATAATAGCTTACTTGGCGATGGCTTTTTTGCTGTTGTGCCATCGTCGTATCGGCCCTGCATTTCCATTGATTAGGTTGATCTATTTGCATCGGAATAATAGTTTTCCAAATTCAAGATTTCTCCAATTATGTCTATTTTTAGATGTCCACAGATTATTCAGTATATCACCACCGAAGGCTAATTTCAGACAGGCTGTGCTATTGTGGTATCAGCGTTAACTTGCTTAACTTAGCTATTTGACAAGTTGCCATCAGCAACCTACCTTTGCAACAAGCCTAATAATAGCACATATTAATAGTTGAGTTTAAATTTGAAGAAAAATCAGTACATTATAATACTCTGGAGGTAATTATGAGCAAGAATGAAATGCCTCACGAAGGACACGATAAACATTTGTGTGCCCTGCACGAAGATGGATTGTTAAAGGACAATTTTAAAAAGTGGAAAAAATTGGTTTCCAATGGGAAATATGTTTGTGGCGGTTGTGGAAGGGTTGCACACAGCTCTGAGAATCTTTGTGACCCTCAAAACCTATAATACCACCAATTCAAGGAATACCCCGCCATATTCAGCGGGGTCATTCATTTTTGCCGGTGCTCTCAATTAGTCGACAATTGGGAATTGGTTTAATTTCATCTTGCTATCACAAACACAAGGTGCCCATTTCCGGTTGGACTTCCTACGCCCCAAAGGACGGTGTCGCCCCTGACTTTCCAGCGTCAGGTTCCCACCATTTACAACCGCTTCAGCCGGGTTGTTATCGCAGCTACCCGATAGTGGATTAAAGTTTGTTAAAGATCGAATAATAAATCGCCTTATAGCTGAATTACTGAAGGATGGGCAGGAGAGGATTCTGCCCATTTTTATGCTACGCCATACCCTTCAATGCTTCATCCAACATCGCTTCGATAATGTTATCGGTGCCGTCGGTATTCTTGGCCAACTCTCTCGCCCGTTCGCTCGGATTCCACCTTACGCCCGAGCCATGGCCGATGCGCGTGGGGGTGAAGTTTTCGCCGGGGGCCTGATGGGTTCGGTGCTGCTGTTTGCCCAAAACCTCGTCAAGCAGTTCGGATAATCTGCACCGATGGTCTGGCGGCCAAATCCGATGTGTCTGCATCATAACGGCATGTCAGCACGAAGATCCTGAGTGAGTTCCTACAGGTGTTGGACAAAGTGTCCTACGAATTGGGCGCCCAGCGATCACAGTTCAAGCTATCAATGGAATCCCCGGTGGATAACCCTGAATCTGCGCTGGCCAGCTTTCATCGTCACTTCGGTTTGAATGCATCCGAGAAGGAAGCGGTGGATTGGGCCTGGCCAAAGGAAATGGGTGACACGATGTTCAATGTTGTCAATACATACACCCGTGCGGCACAGCGGGATGATTTGTCCGCAGAATCCAGTTTCAGGTTAAGTCGGGTTGGCGGGAATATATTGGGGATGCTGAACTAATAATGAACCCGGGGTTCGTTTCGGGAGAAAGATAGGATCCCTCCTGATCGTTGGATTGGGAGGTTTCCTGATAAATCTCAACTTCTTTAAACGGGTTATATTTTTGTTCCAGGCAATAAGTATTGAAACACCAAAATCTTTTTTTTTAAAGTTCATATTGAAGATGCCGATATTTGGTACGGACCAAATTATACATAAAACAATTGGTCGTTTTATAAATAGCGAATTTGTATAGATAAAGCACAACTTTCGTGAAGCAGTGACGAAAAAATTCCGGGAAAAGAAAGGAAATATTATGTAAATAAAATGCTTTTAAGCATGGTATGTTTTTTGGCGATAATATCCATTTCATTTTCTGGAGTTGAAGCATTTAATCCGGTTGACGGCAGGTGGATTTAACATGGTTTAATTGCCTATTATCCTTCAACGGGAACGTTAATGATGAAAGTGGAAATTTAAATGATGGTTTGTTTATAACGCAGTACTTGCAGCAGAAGATATGGCGAATTAGATAGTGCTTATAGCTTTGATGGAGATGGTGATTTTGTCGAGGTGCAGCAGTCAGATGATCAATTTCGATGAGCTTCGTCAGGATGAAGGCTATGCCGGCGGCATCGAAACCGATGCGCAGACATGGCCTCTTCCCATCAGGTCAAGCGGTTCTTCAAGGCGTTTGCCTGGACGCGGGTGTTTTTGTTCCGTCAGCTCTTGCAAACCCTTTTTCTCTGGCGCTTGCGAATCATCCGGCCCGAGGTTGACGAGTTGGGTATCGACACCAGGACATGAACAACCACAATGCCTTGGTCGCGATGTCGTCAAGCCACCTACAAAAATAATATCGTGCCAAGGTCCAGTTCCAGGTATGAAAAAAACTATTTTTTTTGTTGAATTAATTTCCCAATGGAACTGGATAGAAAAAGCCACCTATTTATTTAACACATTGTTTTCTTATGATTTTCTTCTTTTAATAATTCTTGGCATGTGTGTTGCTGTATAATTAGGTTAGGATCCGAAGAACTCCTAACCACAACACCAATAGAAGAACCTTCATACTACAGCGAACGCGGACATGAAGGTCACAATTTGAAAAAGAGGGTTTTCGGGGTCAGGCGGATCAGGTTTCTCGAGTGTAAGTGCATCTCATCGAAAAAACTGCACAACGGGAAACCATCAAATTCAAAAGGCAAGTCTGAAAGATGGCTTGCCTTTTATTTTTCCAACGGCGTTGGAAATTTCATTAGTCAGCATCTGTTGGATGGAATACGCTGAACACACTGCGGTGAAAGGGGACAGTTTCTCGTTTTAGTGGTGGAACATGAAACCCTCCTATATGGATCGGGAGGGTTCTTTGTTGGACAATTTTCCTTTTCACAAAAGAAATATCTATTCGATATGTTTCATCCCATGGGCTGCTTTGAATTCGTGCCATTCATCATGGTCTATATTGCCATCTTGATTCAAATCAATGGCGTTGAATACTTTCTGATCTGCATTTTGAAAATGAGCGGCAAATTCCTCCCAGTTCACGAGATCATCGCCATTGGCATCCATATCTCCGAAGTGAGCGTTAAACGACTGGGGATCCGGCATATCGGTACTGTGATGTTTCTTGTGGCTTGAACATCCGGCAACCAGCATGACCGAAACAATAAGTATAATGGGCAATAATAATCGTTTCATAGAGTCTCTCTCTTTTCAGGGTGAATGAATTATATTCGATTGCTTTGGTACAGAATAATAACTACACGTTAATTCGATTTTACTTTCAGTCAAGTTTGAATACGAAGGATATAATCACATGCTCCCCCAAATCATAGGCGCAATTTTCGGCACTTTCAAATCTCTAATGCAAGATCTGGGATAAATGCAGGGTGCCCTCTCATCGGCGTCTGTTTGCCATCTTTTTTTAGGAAGGCTGGTGCTAATCTGGTAGTGATGAAATCAACGGCGTGGGATCGGACGGTGTCGATACCCTCTTATTCTGGACGTATTGGCGATCCTTATCGATTTATTTGAACCGGGATCGGAATTTTGATTTTTTCAGGGCGGTAAGGGCTGTGGTGATTTGGTCGGTCATGCTTTTCGCTATTACTACAGCCACATACAGTTAACCAGCCGTTACCTATCGTGGAATGAATACCGCGAATCCATGATAGATGGAAACACAACCGCTAACAATCTGTTGCCTTTGGGATATACCAAATTAACGGCAGTCGCGGTGGTTTGGCGGTTAGTTGGCGATCTGTGAAATCACCCAGCTGAAATTGTATGCTATCACATCATTCGGAGACAATTTATTATGTTTTGTAAATGTCAAATTGCCCTGAGCGGAACAGCAAACCTACAATTGGCTCCATAGAACGACTGACGTTGTGAGGATCACATTCATGTAGCGCATATCGGTGTTCAACCGCGTGTACGGCACTACCGCATAAATGCATCTGCAATCATCATTCTGGCAGTTCGGACGTGGCAACTGCTGATGGTTTACCCGCATCATCCTGCAACCACGCTTCGAAAAGCTTGTATCCGACGGATAAAACCACAGCCCCGATAAAAAGCCCTAAAAAACCGACAGCAATAAACCCGCCGATGGCACCTAAAAAGATCACCAGCATGGGCACCGACGCACCGCGTCCGAAAATGACGGCTTTCATGGGGCCATCCGACGCGGCCACCAGCACAAGCCACACGGTGAGGAGGACAGCCGACACCTTGCCCATCGTATAAAACGCATAGATGATGACCAAGAGCACCACCGGAGCGACCCCGATTTGAATGATGGCCAAAACCAGACATAGAAAGGCCCACAGCCCGGCAGCCGGAATGCCGGCTACGGCAAACCCCAAGCCGGCCAGAAGGGCCTGGATCATCGATACGCCGATGATTCCCTTGACCACACTCCGTATGGTTTGTACCGTAATGCCTACTATTTCTTCGCCATGGCTCCCGGCCACGCGCACGACCAGATGCTTGGCCATCATACCTCCGCTTTTTGCCGAAGCCATGAGAATCCCGGCAATGATGATAGCGAGGGCAAACATGACAAGACCGGCGGCAATGCCGAGGAAGGTTTTCAACAGCCATTTGGCCAATCCGACGATCTGAGGCTGGAACTTCATCACCGTGGCTTCGAGATTGACCGTGACGCTTTGCCACAGTTTTTCTGCAGACTCACCGATAACAGGCCAGTCTCTGATACCTTCGGGTGGAGATGGCAACTTGAACGCCTCATCCTGCAATTTTTCGCTGAAGGTATGTAGACTGTCTACACTGGAAACGGTCAATTGGATGCTTGGCAGGATGATAAGCATCAGCGAGCCCAGAGTTATGACAATGGCGGTCAATTTGCGCCGATCACCCAGCTTGGTGTTGATCTTCTCGAAAACAGGCAACAGGGTGACAGCGATGATGGATCCCCAAACGACCGGTGAGATAAAAGGCCTGAGAATCTGGAAGCACCAGGCGACGAGCACGGCCAAGACACCGAGCTTGATGGCAATGTCGATCGCTTTCTGGGTTAAGGACGGGCCCGTTTGCATGTTAACATTTTGCTCCATGATCGATTCCCTTTCTGAAAGAGCCACGGGGAGTGAGGAGACTCGGTTGACACGGTTATTCAAAAACACTCTCATCAATGCGTTGCACGTATGGCAGCTGCGCCAAGTCCTGTATGACGCCGTCAACGCCTGCTTGATGGGTAGATCCGATACACAGGACTTGCTTTGAATCGCAGCCGATGCGCCCCGGCGATCCGGGATAAAACCTGACGGTGGGATCGATGCCTGCCACTTCGGCTTTGATTTCATGAGCATCCGGGATGCAGAACTCATAGGAGAGTGCCCGTTTCCCACTCGGCGGCCCATAGAGACCGTCTTCATTCAATTTCGATATATCAAAAGTGATTTTGTGCCTGTAACCGTTTTCTGAATCGATATCCAGAGAAACACGTGTGCAGTTTGCGCCAGGCACCACCCGCACGAGATGGGTGGCCAGAAATCCTGCTTCATAATTGGCGCCGAACCCATCGGGCGGCGCTTTAACCCGTTCTCCGGCAAGAATCATGAACAAGGGGCGATAATCCTTTTGGTCTGGCAACTCCTGTCGGTAGGCAGACATAATCCCATTGAGGGCGAGCGATTGCCCCATCAGCCACAAGTCATCCTCAGCATCGCAGGGTTGGAACGACCGTACTTCGTGGCCGATGGTCACCAACCCCTCAACAACATTGCCCCGCACGCCAACGGGCGATATGTCGACCAACCGGAAATCTCTCAAGAGCAGCACCGCTGTTTGGCCAACAATTGGATTTGCGCTCATGGGCACTCCCGGACGGCGGTCGGCATAATTGACCACAATCGCGTCGTCACGGATGCCGATATCCTTCGGGGCAATGCGGTCGCCCAGCAGGATTGCGTTGGTTCCCCGGTATCCTCCGCTGGCGTTGATGGCGGCAGCGACGTAATAAAACGTTCCGCTGCCACCGGGATCATGGGTGAGGAATAATACGGCGTCTTCATCACCGTCTCGGTCAAGATCCCCATATACGGGTCGCCCCTGCACAGCCGTCTTGGTCTTGGTTGCCGAACCGGGCGCAGCAGGCGACTCACTGTGTCCATCCGTCAAGCTTACCGCCTGCCCCTTTATAAAATAGGTCGTATTCAGGGGGTCTGTGACGGCCTGATCCGACCGATCAGCGGCATCGCCGGCATCCACCACCATCAATGCAACGTCCGCGATAAACACAAAGAAGAGAGCAACCATTTTGAATGATATCTTCATTTCGTCCACCTATACGCTGCCGCAGGTAGTAAGGCACAAGGCGGTATAGCCCAGCGTTTCATTGAAAACATAGCCGTACAGGCGCACCCGCTCGTGGATGGCCACTGAGCAAAGGTTAATTATTCAAAGGGGCGGTTGTTGGAAAAATTGAGCGTTGCTTAAGTGTCGTCAGTTTGTTCGCATGCGCCTTCCCGATAACCGGTCACGGCTGGATCCGAGCAGGCGCTACAGCCGTTCGAGTAGGTTTTAAAACTGCCGTCATGCATCATTGCACAAACCGGGCGGTAGTCCTGGGTACACACCTGGGGTCGGGGTTCCGGGCAAGCAACCCTCTTCTGATCGCCCTCGGGGTTGCGGCTTTGCAGTTCAGCAGATGCGACAGCTCGGCTGAAACACGAATCACCATGATCGGCAATCACATTGCGTTTGATCTGTGGTAACGGTTTGTTCTTCAAATCGATCTCCACCTTACCGAATCCGTATCCTTCGCACGTTCCGGCGGCGTTAATCAGTACACCGCTTGAACTATTTTTTTCTGCCAAAACAGGCGGAATCATAGTCATCGCAGCGATAACCACCGCTGCAGAATAATAGGTCAAGCGGATAATCATGGGATATCCTTTCCGACGCCATTGAAACGGACGCATGAACCAAATGACAAAGCAGTAAAAATTTATTGAATTATATAACAAATAAGATGGATTTGTCATACTGTCATCATCCAACGTTCAGATTAGGCTTTTTCAAAAGTGTGGATAAATGATGACCATCGGTCGATCCGTTCCTTTAAACATATCTTACCGCGAATATTGCAATTTTTTGATGGATTTGGTAGTTTTTTCTTTTATGCCCTTTTTCCATGATAAATTGCATTTCGGATTAGCAATCTAATCAACCTGAAAGTTTGAATCCGGCATGGCCGCAAATGATCTCAGCGTTCCGCTACTGCGAACAAAATTGCATCGACCGGCGGTGGACGATGATCACATCCATCGGCCGTCTCTGTTGGCGCGTCTCAATCGTCACCGCCATCGTCCGTTGACGCTGATTTCCGCGCCTGCCGGTTATGGCAAGAGCATCCTGGCAAGTTGCTGGCTGGCATCGGCGGATGTACCCGGCGCGTGGGTGTCCCTGGACGAAAACGACAATGATCCACGATTTTTTCTGGCTTATGTCGTGGCCGCGGTCCACGCTATCTTCCCCGGCAGTCTCCCGAAAACACAAACCCTGCTCAATTCCCCGACGTTACCTCCGGTGTCCGCCTTGGCGCCCAGCCTGATTAACGAATTGGATGCAATCGGTGCCCTCTTCATTCTGGTCTTAGATGACTACCACGTCATAAAAGAAAAGGTCGTCCATGACCTGCTCGACCAACTACTAAAGTATCCTCCCGCACCCATGCACCTGGTATTGGTATCGCGCTATGAGCCGCCGCTGTCCATCGCTTTGTTTCGGGCGCACCGCCAGATGACCGAAATCAGGGCCAGAGATCTGCGATTTTCGCGCCGTGAAACCGCGGCATATCTCCAACAAGCATTGGGGGTGGTGGTAACCGAGGAAACTGCCAAAAATCTCGAAGAGAAAACCGAGGGCTGGATTACCGGCATTCAGCTGACCGTCCTTTCCCTGCGCCAGCTTGGAGAGATTGACCAGTGCTTGTCCAATCTCGCAGGCGACAACCAACAGGACACGATCAGCCAGTGTCTGACGCTTCTACCGGGAAACATCCGCTTCATCATGGATTATTTCATCGATGAAATTGTTGCCAGGCAGCCCGCAAACGTGAAAAACATGCTGCTCAGGACCGCCATCCTGAAACAGTTCGATGCCGGGCTGTGCGAAGCTATGCAAGAAAACAGCGGCAGTGGTAAGCTCCCGGCAATGTCCGGCGGGGAATTCATCAGCTGGCTGAGCCGATCCAACCTGTTCGTAATCGCCCTTGACAATGAAGGGCGCTGGTTTCGCTACCACCATCTGTTCCAGCAGCTGCTGATCCGATTGTTAAAAAGTGAATTCAGCGAGGCGACTATCGCCGCTTTGCACAAAAAAGCCAGTGCATGGCTCGAGCGCCACGAAATGGTGATCGACGCCATCGACCATGCGTTGGCATCGGGAGATGTCACGGCAGCCTCGCAAGTGCTCGAGCGGCACCGGCACACGGTGCTGGACAATGACAATTGGCCGCTTTTGGAAAACTGGGTTGCCCGATTTCCTGAAGATTGTCTGCGGAACCAACCGGCAATTCTCATCACAAAAGGATGGCTGTCGAATTTCCGTGGGGCCATCTGGGCTATTCCACCAATCCTGGAAAGCCTCGATTCTTTGAGGCAGAATAAAGCGCTGGACCCGTCTCTGGAGGGCGAGATCGAGTTCTTCAAGGCAGTGGTGCTGTTCTGGAACGGCCGTATCGAGGAGAGCCTGGATCGCGTCCAGTGCGCACAGTGCAGCATCGACAAGCACCGCACCGGTGCACAAAATGAGATGGACATTTATTTTGCCACCGCCAGTCAAATGCTTGGACGTGGCCAATCAGTAATCCCAAAATATCAGCAGGAAATTTACCAACAAGCCAAGGACGGCCCGCGCAAGGCGAGGTTGATCGGCTGCCTGGTCTTTGTTTATCTGCTGTCTGGAGATTTGGCTGAAGCGCTGCCGTGGGTCAGGACGCTGCGTGATATGGGAACGCATACCCAAAACCATTACATAGCCGCATGGGGCGAATATTTGCTGGGCTACATTCATTACCAAAGGAATGATCTGAAAACAGCTGTTCGCCATTTCTCCAAAGCGATTGAGTGGCGATTCTTTATGGATTCGAATTCGCCCATCGACAACTATGCCGGTCTGGCGTTGGCCTACCAGGCAATGCAACATCCCGGGGAGGCGAACGAGACGATTGGCCATATGATGGAATTCACGCAGCAGTCCACGAGCATCGACCTTACAAACCTGGCCCTAGCGGTCAAGGCTGAGGTGATGCTGGCCCGGGGTGACCCGGAATCAGCGGCACAGCAGTTTGGCGGCCTGCATGGACCCATTGACAACAGCCCGATGCTTTTCTGGATTATGGAGCCGAGGATCACCCGGTTCAGGGCCCTCCTGGCCCAGGCGTCAACAGAGATCCAGCCAAAAATCGCCGAACACCTCGACGGTCTCCTGCAGTTGGCTCAGGCAACGCACAACATCCCGCAAATGATCGCGATGCTAAACCTAAAGGCCATGGCATGTAAGCAATTGAACGATACCCGTCTGGCCGTGACGACTTTAAAACAATCCTTGAAGCTTGCCCAACGCGGAGGCTGGGTCAGGCCCTTTGTGGTGCCGGGCCCGGAGATGCGCAGCCTATTCGATTGCCTCGATCCCAATGAATTTAACGGAAGCTATATCGACGCTATCATCACCGCCCTCGATGACGAAAAAAAAGGTCTATCCGGCACGGTGTTCACTCCGCAGACGCCGTCATCCCCTGTTTCCGTAGCGTCGAACCTGGCAGCACCCTTGACCCAGCGTGAGATTGACATCATTGACCTGTTGAAAGGACGGCTCAGCAACCAAGAAATCGCCGACACCTTATTCATCTCTCCTGAAACGGTAAAACGGCACCTGTACAACATCTACAAGAAGCTCTCCGTCAAAAACCGGCGCGAGGCATCTGCAAAAATCGCCGCATTGAATATCCTGCCCTGAAAATCAGCCGACAGCTCCCCCATCCATCTACAACTAAATTACAACTTTTCGGGGAATAGACAAACCATTAACAATCCGTATCATTTTTTACCAACTTCATTCCGAATGACTTATTCACAACTTTCTGGCGCAGGCAAAAAGGTAATCGCATGAAAATGGACTCACCAGCCAACTATCGCATCATCGTGCAGGGAAGACTCGACGCCGACTGGGCCGCGCGTGTGGGTGGAATGGTGATTACGTCGACAGAGGCAAACGGCGAGGTTGAGGCAACCACCCTGGAAGGCCGTGTCCAGGATCAAGCCGCCCTGGCAGGATTTCTGATGGCCCTTTACGAATTGCACATGCCTTTAATGCTGGTTGAATACCTGGAGGAGGCTGCTGAATGAATTGGAAAATTTTGCCACTGGTGAAATGGATGTCTTATATCGGTTGGTCTGTTAGCGGGGATAAACAAATAATAATATAATCCAATCAGTTATGATCAATTTATGATTATCTTCGCTAACCCTATATTCAGCAGTACAGAATCTGATCATGCATAGGAAAAGATAGATATGAACGGTACCGAGATTGAACGATTGAAACGCGTCGGCGTTGTGCTTGGAGAGCACGGTGCCGAAATGATCCAGGCGCTGCTGATACTGGTCATCGGGCTGATTTTAATCCATTGGCTGATGAAGAGGCTGAAGAACTTTTTGGATAAGGCCCTTGCCAATCGTTCCAAAGCCGCGACAATCATCAGCAGTCTGTATGTGTTTTTGATTACGGTCATTCTGGCAGTAGTCCTGGTGCAACTGGGTATCGATGGACGCAATATCATTCGGGTCGTTATCATCATCAGCCTTATCGCAATTGCGCTGATAATTCTGTTGAGGCCCTACATTCCGACATTGCCGTTTAAGGTGGGCAACACCGTCAAGGTAGGCGACCTGCTCGGGAAAATTGAAGCGACCACCCTGGTTCATACCAGAATACGCACATTTGATGGTAAAACCGTATTTATCCCCAATGAAAAAATCCTGCGCGATTTCGTTATCAATTATAATGTTACCCCGACGCGCAGAATTAAAATCGATATCCCCATTCGCCACATCAAAGACATCCTGAGAACCAAGCAACTGCTTGAAAAAATAATGGTTGCCGATCCCCGCGTGCTCGAGAAACCAGCCCGCCCGGTGGTGTATACGATCAACCTCGTAGAGGGATGTGTCATGTTGGGCGCACGTTGCTGGGTAAACAACGCGAAATTCTGGGTGGCAAAATGCGACCTGCTTGAGAAAATGCTCCTGGCCTTGGATCACGAAGGCGTCGCCCTGGCGTTCCGACACAAGGCAGTCAGGTTATTTCACGAAACCCCGCTACAAATAAACGATATCAATGAATCCCAGAAAATCCTGGCCAATGAGGCTGAAAACGAATTGCCATCTGAACCAGTCATGTCTGCCATATCCAAAGAAGATCTTGAATCGTAGGAGGAATGAACCATGAAAATCGTTGAAGCAATGAAAGTGATCGACGCCAAATGGGTGGAAAAACACCAGGGCTTTCGGGTTCTATTCAAACGATTCAACGGGACCGAGTGGCTCGATGACGTTTCTCCGCCAGAAGACGCATCGCTTTTGGACTCAGATGTAACTGCATGGCGATTGGCATGGAAACTGGCCCAAAGCTCGCCTTTGTCAGGCGGTGAAGCCAAAGAAGGGGACATGGTTGATATCCGCGTTGTGGATCACAGGGGGGAACCTGTTGAATACTATGCCACCGGTGAAATGACTGTTTTTAATCGACTCGTTTAAGCTAATTTCAAAGCCCAAAAGTAAAAGCATGGAAGATAGCAAAAGGTTAACAATCTGAAGCATATGGAGATAATATCTGCAACCGGTAGACAGTATGAATAGTTTTTAACCCAAAAAGGGAAGAGAGGAAATACCCATGAGAAAACAAATTGTTGCCATTTTGGCCGTTACATGCCTGGTTTCAGTCTGGACATTCACCAACGCCCAGGCATTCGAGATCATCACCCGTGACATGGTTGAAAAGGAGGTGGTGACGAAAACCGACCTCATTAAAACCGCCGACAATTTCATCGTGCTGTTCGATACCTCCGGTTCGAGCAATGAAATGGTGCCCGGCAAGAACATCACCAAGATCGCGGCCACCAAGGCACTCTTGCAGGAGCGCAATGCATGGTTCCCGGATCTGGGCTACCAGGCCGGCCTGTACGAATACACCAACAATGAAACCCTGGCCGGCACCTTCAAGGCCATTTACCCCATGCAGGCCTACGATCGGGAACGCTTCGGCGCGGCGATCGATCAGTTGCCGGAAAAGGGCCAGGGGCCGACCATGCTCCAGGCGGGGTTGAGCGGCCTGCGCAAAGTGGTCGACGGCCTCAGCGGTAAGACCGTGGTGATCATGTTTACGGACGGCACCGCTTCCGTCGTGCGCGGCCCCAAGAAACCGCTGCAGATCGCCCAGGAAATTGTCAAGGATCGCGATGTCTGCTTCTACCTGATCAGCAGCGCCACCGAGGCGGAGAATGCGCAACTCCTGGAAGCGGTGACCAAAGTCAACGCCTGTTCCCGGGTCATCCCGCTGACGGCGTTCATGGACAACCCGCTGTACCTGTCCGGTGCGCTGTTCACGGTCAGGACTTCCTCCTATGTTCGTCTGAAGCCCACCACCCAGGTGGTCGGCGTGGTTGCCGATAACATGCTCTTCGATTACGACAGCTCCCTCGTCCGCAGCGAATACAATGAGAAGCTGGATATGCTGGGGGATTATCTGCAGAAAAACCCAGAGGCCTATGTGGTTGCAGCTGGCTTTGCCGACAGCACCGGGGATGATGAATACAATCTGTGGCTTTCCAAACGACGGGCCAACAACGTAAAAAATTACCTGGTAAGCACGTTCAACATCGATATGAATCGGGTTGTGACCCTGTGGTTCGGTGAACTCAACCCGGTCGCCGACAACGCGACCGACGAAGGCCGGCAACTGAACCGGCGGGTTGAAATTGCCGTGGGCGGGGTGAATTAGCCCTCTGCCCGTCGTTCAGTTGGCAATCATCAGGAGATCGGCCAGTTAACCGGTAATTTTAGACGCGGCTCAACTGTCGGGTTGCATATGTGGTCTTCGGAACCCGACAGTTGGGAACCATAATTTAATTTTTCAGGAGGTGTTACCATGAAAATGTTTCGATGGGTCGTTTTGCCAGTTTTTATGGTGGTGGCAGCGGCCGGTGTCAACCTGGCCCATGCCGATAAATACGCGGATACCGTTGCCGTTTTTGCCAAATCGCCGGCGGTGAAGCCTTTTATCGACAATTGCTATGGCTATGCGGTGTTCCCGACGGTGGGCAAAGGGGGCTTCGTTGTCGGGGGTTCATACGGTACCGGCCAGGTATACGCCCAAGGCAAGGTCACCGGCACCGCCAAACTGATCAAGGCGACTATCGGTTTTCAGGCCGGCGGGCAGGCCTTCAGCCAGATGGTGTTCTTTGAGGACAAGCGGTCTTACGAGGAATTCACCAGCGGCAGCTTCGAATTGGGTGCCGATGTGTCCGCGGTTGCCATTACCGCCGGCGTGCAGGCCAGTGCCGGTACCGGAGGCGCCAGTGCCGGCGCCAGCGCCGGCCCGGCCACCGGCGCACAAGCCAAAACGAGTTACCACAAGGGGATGGCCGTGTTCGTTCACGCCAAAGGCGGGTTGATGTACGAAGCCGCTGTGGGCGGGCAGAAGTTCAGCTTTGAACCCAAGCAGTAGCCTGCTCTTGGCGGCCCGACCGGCAATAGCAGCGTTGTCATTCGTGCAAGCATCAATGGGCAACCTAATCAGGACAGGGCAGGATTGCTGTTTGGGCAAAACCCAAATGGTGCATTTTGAACCGCGGTAGCGAGCGAATTCCCCGCTGCTTGCGGCGGGGTTAGCGAGCGAACTGAAAATAGACGGTCATCATAACGGTGAAGACTCCCCGCGGCTTGCTGCGGGGAGGTTCAATCATCAGCAAAAATGTCCGCTAAATTCAGGAAGCGAGGTGTACATCGTGACCTGTGCATTCACGGCAAACAGACGCCCCCTAACCATCCTTGTCAGTCACCTGAGCGACCAGGCGGCCCTGTCAGGTGGTGCTCAACGAACTGTATGAACTGCACCTGCTGCCGTTAAGGGTCGAGTCCCTGCCGATCGCCGGAAACATCTGAAACCGGACCTGAGCCCGCACCTCGTTAGCCATATCCGAGGCATGGTCGGTTGGGCCATGCTTCAAGGGTGCCTGGGAGTCGCGTCAAGGTCGAAACCATCCATAAAAAGGAGAAAACGATTATGAAGACCATTTCCATTTTCAGTATCGCCGTTTGGGTGACGCTTCTGTTTGCGATATCAGCCGGGGCTCAGGAGAGCCTGGTGGAGACGGTGGCCAACGGCTGCCAGGCCGAACTCGAGACCTACTGCAAGGATGTCACCCCGGGGCAAGGCCGTGTGCTGGCATGCCTTTACGCGCGCAGCGACAAATTGTCCGGCAAATGTGAATACGCCCTCTACGATGCTGCCGCGCAGTTGGAGCGGGCCGTGGCCGCATTGTCCTACGTGGTCAACGAGTGCGCCGACGATTTGGACCAGTTCTGTATGGGCGTTGCCGCCGGTAATGGGCGGCTGAAGGATTGCCTTGATAAAAACGACCCGAAGGTCAGTTCGCGCTGTAAAGATGCCATGAAGCAAGTCGGGTTAAAGTAAAAAATCTGTCATCGTGGAAGACATTACCACGCAGCCAATCCGTTTTTTCAGGAAGGAAACACCATGCAATCGAAAAAGAAGATTAACGCCCTGTCATTTGGTTTTTTTTCAGTGCTGGCAGTTCTGTTGGTCTTTTCTCAGGCGAACGCAGCGCAGGAAAAATCAGTCGGCGACTCCCCATGGGAAACGTTCGGCGTCAATCTGGGTGTTTTCGTTTCTTCAACGGACACCAGTTTTCGCATCGGTTCCGGCATCGGGTTAAGCATCGATGCGGAGGAGGCGCTGAATCTGGACGCAAACAGCACCGTTTTCCGGGCGGATGCCTTGTGGCGCTTTACCGACAACCAGCGCCATCGTCTGGATCTCACCTGGTTCTCGCTTAAAAGAGATGCGACCCGGCAGATCGGTCAGGACATCACCTTCGAAGATAAGGATGGCAACCCGATTACGATCGACGCCGGCACCACCGTCGAATCCAACTTTGACCTGGACATTTACGAACTGGCTTACAGTTATTCCTTTTTCCAGGATGACCGCATCGACCTGGCTGCAGGAATCGGTTTTTACATCATGCCCTTGGACTTCGGTCTGAGGTCCGCTGGCGTTGTGTCGAAGAGGATGGATCGGCGAGTTTTACCGCCCCCTTGCCTATTTTTGGACTGCGCATGGATGTCGCTCTGACCCCCAAGTGGTTCCTGCGAACCGGATCCCAGGTCTTTTATCTGGAATACGACAATTTCACCGGATCGGTATTGGAGTTCAAGGTGGCCGTCGAGTACAACCCCTGGAAGCATGTGGGCATGGGGCTGGGTTTTGACACCCTGAGAGTGCAATTGGAAGCGGATGGGGAAGACTACCCGTTCATCGATTTCAAAGGCAACGTGGATTTCGCCTACACGGGGTTGCAGTTGTACCTGCGTTATTTTTTCTAAAGTCGTAGCTGAACGACCTTTTTTTGCCTGGGGTAATTGATTCGCATACCATCAAGACAGCCCTGGTCGACATCCGATTACCACACAAGAGGATTCGACATGCAGGCTCGACCGTCGAAGTATGTTTTACTCAGTCTGATCATCCTGCTATGCTTATTCTGTAGGATATCCGTAGCAGCCGACACCGACCCCACGCGTTTTTCCCTGGCCATCAGCGGCGGCGCCAGCAAGGGCGCCTATGAGGCCGGGCTGATCTGGGGCATGATCGAAGTCCTTCGCCAGGTGCAGAACGCCGAACACGGGGCGCTGGGCGGTGAGCCGCGTCCCATCGAGATCGCCAGCATTGCCGGTACATCGGCCGGCGGGATCAACACCCTGCTCGCCGCCATGGCCTGGTCGGTCAAACCGGAACGCGACGGCGGCTTCGCCAACCGGATCGATGACAATATTTTCCGGGATGTCTGGCTGACCCCCGATGTGAACCGGCTGCTGCCCGTCGAGCCCGATTCCCGACAGTACCTGACCGACGACGCCCTGCTGTCCCGCAGGGATCTCGTTGCTGTCGCCGGGGATCTCAGTGACAAGTGGCGCCGGCCGGGAGCGTTTCGCGCCGGTTTGCGGCTGCCCATCGGGGTCACGGTAACCCGGACCATACCGGACACCCTTTATGTCAATGGCGTTGCCGTGAGCAACCAGCGCTTTTACATCCCCTTTGAATTGCGCACGCAGGCGGACGGCAGCGCCGCATTCTTTTTCGACCCCGGCGACTATCCCGCCCTGTCCGACCCGGCGATGATCCCCATGCCCTGGCAGTCCGGCGATGCACCCTATACGGTTTCCGACCAGCAGGTCCAGGATGCGCTGATGACCACCAGCGCCTTCCCCGGCGGTTTCGGTCGCAAGCGCCTGCAATATTGCCGGCGCACCGGGTTGACGATCGATACGGCCAAGGCCGAAGATTCCCTGCAGAGGAACGGTTCAGGTGAACCCGCACGCGTGTGCCCGGAAGGGTACGAACTGGCCGAAGCCGAATTCGCCGACGGCGGTCTGTTCGACAACCTGCCCATCGGCCTGGCCCGCACGCTGGCCGAATCCAGTGCACTGCACAAGAATGAGCCTGTGCCGATCAAGTACATTTATGTCGACCCCAACCGTGAACGGTATCAAACCCATGCGGCGCCGGAAAAACGGGCCTGCGACGAGCGACACTCCGCCGGAAGCCTGCCGGACCTTGACCTTCGACCTGGGCTCGGAGTCGGTGGTCCTGGGCGGCGCCATCGGAACCGCCCGCAAGTATGAGCTTTACCGGGAACTGACCGGTGACAACTGGCGGCTCAACCTTTCCCAGCTGGCCCGCCGGATGGCCGATACCATCGATGCCGAGGCAAAGGACGTCAAATGCGACGCCGACCTGCCCTATTTTGACGGCCAGCCGGCGTGCAGCGATCGCCTGCGCCATGCCGCCCGCCTCCTGGAGCTCTCCCACAGCTACCGGATGGCGCCTGTCTTCGCCCCCCTTTCGGGCCAGGCCCTGCTTCAGGCAGGCATTGCCGGGACATGCCGCCCGACTGCATCGCCGATGCAAGGTGGCACCGATGCCGAATGTGCCATCGACGCCAAAGGCCTGAGAATGCACCTGGCCAGGGTGCTCACTGCCCTCTCCGCGCAAGTTCTGCCCGAGGAGGAGAACCTCGCTAAAGAGATCCGGCGGTCGGCCCTTTCCACGGATTCAGACCGCCTGATGCAGGTGACCAGCCGCGGCGGTCCCGTCACCGGCACCCTGCTCGACGACTTCGGCGCGTTTCTGGACTACAAATTCCGTGAATACGACTACTATGTCGGCGTTTACGATGCGGTCACGACCATTACCAGCGGCCAGTGTACACAGAATTTCCCCGCCAAGGACCAGCAGGACCAGCGCCTGAGCTGCCGTGACCGCCTGAGCGAACAGCTCTACCGGCTGATCGGGGTCGCCGACAACCCCAGGAGCCGGTATGTATTTGCCCTGATGGCCAGGCAGGAATTCGGGGGAGAAGGGGGGCTGCGCTATGCCTACGACCCCATGCCACCCGAAGACCGCGATATGCGCATCATTTTCGAAGGCCTCGACCTGGCTTACCTGGCCCCCGGTCGAAGCGATCTCCCGGCCGAGGAGCTTCTCTCCACCGAACAGGCCTTTTTCGAGCACCTCAAGGCCGAGGGTTTCGCACCGACGCCGGCTTCTAAAGGAGAAACCTCGCTGTTGACCCTGATCATGGATGATCCGGAATACTGGGCCCACGAACTGGTCAACCGGGTAACCAACCGCCTGGTCTACCTCGAACAGCAGGCGGATGCCATTTACCAGGCCCGTGAACCGGATCCTGAAAAACGGGACCAGGCCAATCCCACCTTCATGGGGGCCGGTGCGCTGACACTCCGGACCGCCACCTACAAGTACCCGGATTTTACCTTATCGCCGTCGACGGCCCCAGAATCCTGGATCTGGCGCAACATTATCCCTTATGAAACGTCATTCGATTTCATGGACGGCGATGTCGTGTTTTATTGGCAGCCCACCTGGAATTTCGACCGGGTCAATGCAGGCCTGCGCTTAGGGTTGGGATTCACCGGCGGTCTGTTCAATTCCAATGCGGACGAAGACCGCGAAAATTACGGCGTCCTGGGTCTGGATCTGACAAAAATTGAAAAAACAGCCCTTTTCTCGGGGTGGGGCATCACGCCGGCCGTCTACCATAACTGGAGCAATCCGGAAGACAGCGACCAGACGACTTTCGGCGTGGATGTGCATGTCAATTTGATCAAGAATCGAGTTCGTGTCAGTCTGGGCGCCCGCGATATCATCAACGACGCGGGTGACACCGTCTTTCTGACCATCGGCATCGCCGATCTGCCCGGCTTGTTTTATTGGTTGAGCCGCTGATGCGTGATGCAAGAATGGGCATCTTGGCGGTTCATCCGAAAGGAGAACAGGAATGAACAAACTAGTGCTTGTGGTTACAGCAGTAATAATCATCGCCTCCGGTGCTTACAGCGCCGAGCCGCCGAAGGTAAAGTTCAAAGCGGATGTGCCGTCTTCCATTGTGACACCGGACGAAGTGGAGACCCGTCTCGGAACCTTGCGTTTTAAAGATGGCGCACCCGATGCCAAAACCGTCGAACGCGTCTACGACAACCTCGACTTCATGCGCGGCGTCGAGGCGTTTCTCGATGGGGTTCCTGCGGCGTCGATCTTCGGGATTTGCCAGGGATACCGCGAGGCTGGCATGGGCCCGCAGTCGGTTGGCATCTTTGAAAACCTGATGGATGCGCGCTCGGTCTTCCTGACGGCAAATTCGACCACGGTCTATGTATCAAAGTGCTACGACTTAGAGAACGGACCCATTGTGATCGAGATGCCGCCTGGCATGCTGGGGCCGATGGATGACGCCTATTTCCGGCACATTGCGGATTTCGGGGTCACCGGAGCAGACAAGGGCAAGGGGGGCAAGTACCTGTTTGTTCCGCCGGGGTACAAGGGCGAGTTGCCTAAAGAGGGATACTTCGTCTTTCACTCTCCGACCTATACGACCATGATGCTTGTTCGCGCTTTCGTGGACGAGGAGGGGATCAAGGCGACGGTGAAAAAGGTTAAGGACACGATGCGGATCTATCCCTATGCACAGCGCAATAATCCGCCGGCCACAGATTTTGTTAATCTGTCCGGGAAGAAGATCAACACGGTCCATGCAAACGATTTCAAATTTTACGAAGAAATCAACGCGGTCATTCAGAAAGAACCCGCTGATGCGCTGCCGGCTGAGGTCGTCGGAACCCTTGCTGCGATAGGCATCAAGAAGGGCCAGCCGTTCAAACCGGATGCCCGGATGAAAGCGATCCTTGAGGACGCCGTTGCCGTTGGCAACGCAACCGCCCGTGCGATTATTTTTGCACAGCGCGATAAACGCGGTTTCTACTTCGATGACCGGCAGTGGAAGACATCTTTCATTGGCGGCAGTTCGGAGTTCGAAAACAACGGCGAGCGCATGAAGGACGCACGCGTTCTGTTCCACTACTACGCCACTGTCATCACGCCTGCGATGGCTGCTCCTAAGGTCGGCACGGGTTCAGTATATGCTTACTCCGAACGGGATTCAAAGGGGAACTATCTCGATGGTGGAAAGACATACAAGATCACCCTGCCGGCGCCCATACCGGTAAACAACTTCTGGTCGTTCATGGTCTATGACAACCAGACCCGGTCAATGCTGGAGACCGACCAGAAGAGCGCGGGACTCGACAGCAACAGCCCCGACGTTAAACCCAATGCGGATGGTTCTTATACTGTTTATTTCGGTCCCGAAGCACCGAAGGGCAAGGAAGGCAATTGGGTACAGACCACGCCGGGCAAAGGCTGGAATTCGCTTTTACGACTCTATGGTCCGCTTCAGCCCTGGTTCGACAAGACCTGGAAGCCAGGTGATTTCGAACTGGTGAAATAATATTTGGCGGATTTCTAAGGAAGGCGATCAAAGGAGACTATATAGTGAAAACAAAAGAAAATTTATCTTTGAAAATTTTGGGTATGGCTGCCGCGCTGTTGTATGGCTCAATCGCGGTGGCTTCGGCGCAGGAGAATTTCGATCGTACCGTTCTGCCGATTCAGGAGCCTGAAAGACCGACCTATAGCGAGCTTGACGTGCGCAACGTCCAGGCACCGCCGAGGTTCGAGGTCAAGGCGCCCAAGAACGCCCCCAACGTGGTAATCGTGCTGATCGATGACATCGGCTTCGGTGGACCCAGCACATTCGGTGGTCCGATCCAGACACCGACGCTGGACCGCCTCGCTGCAGAGGGCTTGCGCTACAACAACTTCCACACCACAGCACTGTGCTCACCGACGCGCAACGCGCTCAAGACCGGTCGAAACCATCACACGGCCAACACGGGTTCTATCATGGAGACCGCAACGGCCTTCCCCGGCAACACCGGGCAGGTTCCAAACAGCGTTGCCCCGCTGGCCGAAATGCTCCGCCTCAACGGATACAGCACCGGTGCGTTCGGCAAGTGGCACGAGACCGCAGCATGGGAGACCAGCGTCTCGGGTCCCTTTGACCGGTGGCCCACGCACCAGGGTTTCGACAAGTTCTACGGCTTTATCGGGGGTGAGACGGATCAATGGTACCCGCTGATTTATGACGGTGTCACCCGGGTCACCCCGCCGCACACCGAGGGCTACCACTTTACCGTGGATATGACCGACCAGGCGATCAATTGGGTGAAAGCCCAGCAGTCGATGACACCGGACAAGCCTTTCTTGGTGTACTACGCCACCGGAGCGGTCCACGCACCGCACCACGTGCCGAAGGCATGGGCCGACAAATACAAGGGCCAGTTCGACAAGGGGTGGGATCAGGTTCGGCAAGAAACAATCGAACGACAAAAGCAGATGGGCGTCATCCCCGCTGGTACGACGCTTGCCGACAAGCCGGAAGACATCAAGGATTGGGATTCGCTGCCGGCTGACCACCGTCGCCTCTTCACCCGCCAGGCGGAGGTTTTCGCAGGGTTCCTGGAGCAGACCGACCATGAAGTCGGCCGCTTCGTTCAGGCGCTGGAGGATATTGGCGAGTTGGACAACACCCTTTTCATCTACATCGCGGGCGACAACGGGACGAGTGCCGAGGGCGGCTTCGTCGGCATGTACAACGAGATGACCTACTTCAACCAGGTCACCGAGAAGGTTGAGGATCTCATCCCGCGCATCGACGAATGGGGCGGACCCGACACTTTCCCGCACATGGCCGCGGGTTGGGCTGTGGCCTTTGACACGCCGTTTTCATGGACCAAGCAGGTGGCCTCGGACTTCGGGGGCACCCGCAACGGGATGGTGATCCACTGGCCAAACGGAATCAAAGCCAAAGCCGGACTGCGCACTCAGTTCTCGCATGTTATCGACATTGCACCCACTATTCTGGAGGCCGCTACCCTGCCTGAACCGAAGATTGTCAACGGTACGCCGCAGACGCCCATAGAGGGCACAAGTTTGCTTTACACCTTCGACGATGCGAAGGCCAAAGAGCGACACACGACCCAGTACTTCGAGATGTTCGGCAACCGGGCCGTCTATCATGATGGGTGGCTCGCTCGCACGCTCCACCGGGCGCCCTGGCAGACGGGCAAACAAAAGCCGCTCGAGTCCGATACCTGGGACCTCTACAACGTTCGTGAAGACTTCAGCCTGACCCGGAATCTGGCCGGCGAGCATCCCGAAAAGCTCAAGGAACTCCAGGCGCTGTTCATGGCCGAGGCGCAGAAATACCATGTGCTGCCCATCGATGATCGAACGGTTGAACGGGTCAATCCGGCCCTGGCCGGCCGGCCGGATCTGCTGGGCGACCGCAAGTCGCTTACGCTATACGATGGGATGAATGGAATGCTGGAGAACACCTTCATCAACGTGAAGAACCAATCGAAGACGATCACGGCAGAGGTTGAGATCCCCAAGGGTGGGGCGAATGGCGTGATCCTGGCTCAGGGTGGGCGCTTCGGTGGTTGGTCGCTTTACATGAAAGACGGCAAGCCGGCCTACACCTACAATTTTCTCGGTCTTGAGCGGTATACCGTCTCGGCAACGAGTGAACTCCCTTCAGGGCCTGCTACCCTCGAGCTCGACTTTGTTTATGACGGCGAAGGCCTTGGCAAGGGTGGCCTGGCCACGCTCTCAGTCAACGGCGAGCCCGTCGCCAAGGGGCGGATCGAGAAGACCCAGCCGTTGATCTTTTCTGCTGATGAGACGGCTGACGTTGGCCTCGACAACCAGACACCCGTCGCCGAAGGCATCGGCATCGGACGGGATGAAACGCGATTCACCGGAAAGATCCACGAAGTTACCGTCGCGGTGAAAGATGCGAAGTAGCGTTTGTTAGGCACATGCGTGGTTCGACAAGGCCTGGAAGCCCGGTGATTTCGAACTGGTGAAATTAAGATGTTCGAACCTGTCGGAATCCCAACGAATGAAAACATTCAGAATTGAAATCAGACCGAATACGATTCAACACGAGGAAAAACCATGAATATGAAAGCCAGCAGACTATGCGTCATCACTTTAACGATGGCGTTAATTGCCTCCTGGGCAGCCACGACGGTGCAAGCACAAACATCCGTCACCCCCGCGGAAGCCCGTGCCATTGCCAAGGAAGCCTACATTTACGGGTTCCCGATGGTGGATCACTATCGCATCCAATTCTCCTACTTTGAGGACAAAAATGATCCCAATTACAAAACGCCCTGGAATCAGCTGATCAACGTCCCTCGCGTCTACACGCCGGAGGACACGGCAATCCAGACGCCCAATTCGGACACACCGTACTCTTTCATCGGTATGGATTTGCGCGCCGAACCGATGGTGCTTACCTTGCCGAAGATAGAGAAGAAGCGTTATTTTACGGTCCAGCTGATCGATGCCTACACCTTCAACTTCGCCTACATCGGCAGTCGAGCTACCGGCAACGACGGCGGCAGCTACCTCATTGCCGGACCAAATTGGAAGGGCAAGACGCCCAAAGGCATCAAGGAGGTTATTAAGTCAGAGACCGAATTTGTATTTGGCGCTTTTCGCACCCAGCTATTCAACCCGGCAGATCTCGATAACGTGAAGCAAGTCCAGGCCGGCTATAAAGCACAGCCACTGTCCGCATTCCTTGGCCAGCCTGCACCGAAAGCTTCGCCAACCATCGACTTCATCAAGCCACTCACGCCCGAAGGGCAGAGAACGTCACCTGAGTTTTACGGTGTTCTGAATTTCATTCTGCAGTTCTGCCCGACGCATCCTTCCGAGAAGGAACTGATGACGCGATTTGCCAAGATCGGTGTCGGCGCAGGTAAATCCTTCGACGGGAACAGTCTCGCGCCTGAAATACGCACGGCTGTTGAATAGGGGATGGTCGATGACGATGTACCGAATGCCGGAGATACTGCTCGTCGATAATCCGATCAACCGCTACCTGCTCAACTCACCGATGCTGCCGCAGTTCATTCGCGATGCCGACGGCGGACTGACGTTGTACATTCAGAACGAATCTCCCGTTAAGGACAAGGAGCCCAACTGGCTGCCCGCGCCGAAGGGGTGGTTCATGGTCGTCATGCGGCTTTACTGGCCAAAAGAAGAGGCCTTGAACGGCGAGTGGACGCCGCCGCAATTGCAGCGGACGAAATAGCGCATTGGATTGATCTAAGCATAAGGAAGGAAAGATGAAAACACCCAGTCGGTTCCCATTATTCTTGCCCGTTTATCTGGGTATCGTGTTTACGATGTTGAACCATAAAGCTTGGGCCGAAGACAATAATACGCAGGATCTTGCCAAGGCCGCCCAAAACCCGGTGGCCGACATGATCACTCTGCCGCTCCAGAATAACACCAACTTCGGCGTCGGGCTGGGTGATGAGGTGCAGAATGTATTGAATATTCAGCCGGTGGTTCCTTTAAAACTGAGTGAGAACTACAACCTGCCCCAGGGGTGGTATATCTCGTCCGCACCCATCATCACCGCCAACTGGAAGGCGGACAGCGGCGATCAGTGGACGGTGCCCTTTGGCGGTGGTGTCGGCAAGATTTTTCGGATCGGAAAGCAGCCCGTGAACGCGCAGGCACAGGCTTTTTATAACGTGGAGATTCCGGATAACGGGCCCGACTGGACCCTGCGCCTGTAATTGCAGTTTTTGTTTCCGAAATAAAGAGTTTCAGTCTTATGAATATACAACAACGATTTTTCCAGGAAAGAAAAGAGTCAATGCAATACTGGTATGCGGTGGCTGCAGTCGTCATCCTGCTTTTCTCCGGCTGCACCAATATCGGTCCCACGACCGTCCCCCGCGACCGGTTCGATTACAACACGGCGATTTCCGATTCGTGGAAGGAGCAGACCCTCCTGAATCTCGTAAAATTGCGCTATGCGGATATGCCGCTCTTTGTGGAAGTGGCCTCGGTCGTGAGTGGATACACGCTTGAAGGTTCGGTCAGCCTGGGTGGAAACGTTTCATCGCAAGGTGGCGTGAACGGCGACTTGTTATCGCTGGGAACGTCCGGAAAATATACGGACAGGCCAACCATCACCTACGCCCCGATTACCGGCCAGAAATTCAATGCCAGTTTCATGACGCCCATACCGCCCCAGGTCATCCTGTTTCTCATGCAAACCGGGTGGCCCATCGACGTGGTATTCCCGCTGACGGTGGAAGCGGTCAATGGGCTGCGCAGCCGCATGGATGCGGGCACCAACCAGAGGGAAGGTGATGCTGGCTTCTACCGGGTGGTCACGTTGCTGCGTAGAATTCAGAAATCGGGTGCTGCGGGCATGAAAATCGTCAAGAAAGCAGGCCAGGAAGAATCAACGGTGCTATTTTTCTACCGGGAAAATATACCCGCGGAGGTTGCGTCGTCATTCGAAGAACTCCGGCACCTTTTAGGCTTGCGTTCAGGATTGGGAGAAATGACAGTATCCTATGGTTTTCTGCCCGCAACCGACCGGGAGATGGCCATGCTCACGCGTTCGATGATGCAGATCATGGTCGCGTTGGCAACCCAGGTCGATGTCCCGCCCGAGCATGTGGCCGAAGGTCGCACGGTGCCCGCTATTGTCGGTAGTGGAAATTTCAGCGACGACCTTGGCCAATTCATTAAAATCAACAGCAGCGTTGATAAGCCTGAAAACGCCTACACGGCAGTGAATTATAAAGATCATTGGTTCTGGCTTGATGACAGGGACTTCAAATCGAAACGGGCGTTTGCTTTTCTGATGATCCATTTTTCTCTGACTGAATCCGGCGGTCAGAGGGAGCTTCCACTGGTCACCATTCCCGCCGGTTAGAAGATTGAGAGAATTTTTCATCATCGGAGGATCTTGCATGTTTAAATATAATTATCCAAAATATTTCTATAATGCGCTACAACAAGCGCTTCATAATGTATCGTCTTACAATCAAATTAACGGAGGAATAGCTATGAAAAACGCAAAAAAAACGCGTTTACCCATTTATCTGTTTGCCATCGTGCTTATCTCAACTGCTTGGGTGACGTTGGCCGGTGCCGCAGACCCTGCTGAATTGGATGAAGCCTCGATCCAGGCCTATTTAGAGAAAAAGGCAATTGCCGACCCGGGTTCCTGCCTGGTAGAAAACCAGAAAGTGGAAATTATCGGTATCGCCGATCTGGTTCCAGATCACCAGACAGAGGTCTTTTATAAATATGAATACGTGCTTCGCTGCAATCGCAGCAAGGACGCCAAAAGCGGCCAGGGCATACTCAAAGCCGTCCGCTTGCGCGACGGAAAATGGATCGATCGGGAAACGCTTGCCAAGATTTCAAAATGAAGCGTTAGCTGATTTCTCGACGCTGAGCCAACGTTAATAAAGGTCACACCCTAACAGGGTGTCGAAAAACGTCATGAGCGCAGGCAAGACAAGGCAAAATTTGGTGAAAAAGTGGAGTTCATATGCGATAAATCAGCATGTTGAGCCAAATTTTTACGCTGTATTGCCAAGCGCAACAGTTATTCAACACCCTGCTAATGTGCGGCGGTTTACTTTTAACATCCCGCAGGACTTGACGGTCCGGTGTCTTTTGCCCTGATAACATCCCGATTGTAGAGGTGTAGTAAAATGCGGCGCATGAGCGTTTTAATTTTAATCGCCGCCATTGCCTTGGCCGGATCGGCCAGGGCGGAAGACGTCAACCCACTATCCCCCGACAAGGCGGCGTCCGCCTTCACCGAAAGCTTGGAACAGCCGGCCCCTGTGGTTGTCTGGAACCGGACGATTGTCGTCTTCAGAACCTCCTATAACGATCTGACACCTGCCGACCGCGCCCGGCTCGCCAAGGCCCGGATCGAGGCCCTGCCCGCGCGGGCAGAATTGAAGACGATGACCTTCAATGTAAAGGCCGCAGGTTTGAGTGGGATCGTCATCAGCATAGGAACCGTTTCCGTTTTTGGCCTTTTGCCCGGGGATGTGGACACGGCCTCCGGAGAAACGCTCGAGACGGCGGCGCGCGCTGCGGCCGATCGGCTGAAGGCTGTACTAGATGAACACGCGGCGCAATTGAAGTGGACAAATCTGGTCAAGAATATCGGGCTTACCGTGGTCGCGACACTTATCTTCATACTGACATCTTGGGTCATCCTGCGGATAAAGAATGTGGCCATGGCGCGACTTGAACGGGGGTTCGCCGATTGGCAACGCCCCCTTTCTTTAGCCGGGATTAACCTGGTGCCGGTCCTGTTGTTCATCGGGCGGTCTCTCCTCAAACTCACCTTACTGGTTTCGCTTCTGGCGACGTTCTACTTGTGGCTTGCCTTTTGCTTGGCCCAGTTTTTTTTTCACCGCGCCATATGCGGAACGGCTGGGAATGTATTTTGTCGGGCTGCTTACGACGTTGACGCTTGGAATAGTCGGCGCGGCCCCCGGACTCTTTACCGTCATCGTGATCTTTTGGTTGACCCGGGTCCTGTCTACCGGGATCTCCTAATTTTTCTTGGGAGTGGAGAAGGGAACCATCAGCGTTACATGGCTTGAGCCAGACAGCGCCCGCGCCTCGCGGCGAATCGTGGTTGCAGGCATCTGGATATTCGCGCTCACCATCGCTTATCCATACATCCCCGGTTCGGGAAGTGATGCATTCAAGGGAATCAGCGTTTTTGCGGGGTTGATGCTCTCTTTAGGCTCCACTGGGTTCATCAATCATGTGATGAGCGGCCTGGTGATCGCCTACTCAGGGAGCATGCGGGTGGGAGATTATGTTTCCGTCCAAAACATCGAGGGCACCGTGCAGGAACTCGGGCTCATGAGTACCAAGATATCCACGCCTAAAAAAGAATTGGTGAGCATACCCAATGGGGTGGCCATCAGCGCCCATGTCACCAATTACTCTCGCCTGGCAGGGAATATAGGAGCCATTGTCTCCACCACCATCACCATCGGGTACGATGCCCCCTGGCGCCAGGTCCACGCCCTTATGGTGCAGGCGGCAGAGCAGACAACGGGGATTCTTCCATCCTCCGCACCCGTTGTTCTGCAGCGGGCGCTCTCTGATTTCTACGTCGAGTATGAATTGCGCGTGTGCATTGACCAGCCGGTGCAGCGGCTGATCATACTCTCGGCGCTGCATGCCGCGATCCAGGACAGCTTCAACGAGGCCGGGGTGCAGATCATGTCTCCCCATTTCGAGTCGCAGCCGGACCAGGCCGTGCTGGTACCCAAATCACAATGGAACGGCCCTGCCACCGCGGCACGCGGCAAGGAAGATATGTCGTTGGGGTAATATCGATCCCGAACTTCGTAATCCATGTGACAGGCCTATGATCCGGAAGCTGTAACGGGAGAGTTAACTACCGACTTATGCTTTTTAAGGGAGGTGGCATAAATTCGAAGCTTACCCGGCGAAACTTCCTTAAATGTGCGGGTTAGGAATAGGCGTGCCTATTGGAATTATTAGCAAGGTCATCTTCCGCCATGCTCTCTTAAGGAATAGAGGTCTGAACAAGGAACTTCACTTGACGCCGAGACATAGTGAGGTATTATTGGGTCAGCATTATAGGTGGCACAAGTATTTTTGATCGTCAACTTTCTGAAGGAAAACAATCAAATGAAAATTTCAGACTGGCTGGATGAAAAGGAGGCAGAGAACGTGGATGTCTCTCAAATCACATTGCCTAAAGACATGTCTTATGACGAAGTCTCAGATGAAACTATTTTTTTCGAAGAGATTAATCCTTGCGGACTTCTATGTAAAGACAATCATCCTTTTGCTAAGGTCGAACGATTTGGACGCTGGTATTACTGTGAAGGGCAAGACAAGAAGGCGGGTATCCATTCCTCCAAAATGAAGTGGCGGCTGTTTACCAAGGATAAAGATCTTGCTCTTCGGACAGCTAAAACACACATAGAATAATTAACCGTCATTGGATTTCATCTCTCTCTTGCCAAGTGAACCCTTTGAAAAGGAGTTGTTGTGGAGCCGGTATTCGTTTTTTTTCTTTTCTTTCTTTTTATTACAGTTGTCTGGCTCATTGGAACCTATAATCGGTTCATCAAATTTAAAAACAGGATCGAGGAAGCCTGGAGCGGCATTGATGTAGCGTTAAAGCGGCGATTTAATTTGATACCTAATTTGATAAGAGCAATTGAAGGATACAGTGCGCACGAAGCTAAAATCCTGAGGTCAACAAGTGAGCACCGAACCGCGTCGACCACCATGTCCAATCGCGCAGAGGAGGAGAGCCAGATATCAAAATCATTGCGCGGCATCTTGGCTGTAGCTGAAGCATATCCTGACCTCAAGGCCAGTGCCAATTTCATGGATCTGCAAGACAATTTAAATGAAATTGAGGAAGATGTACAAAAGGCAAGAAATCGCTATAATAGTTCCGTTAATAAATTCAATACCCTGGTTGAATCCTTTCCGGCCGCTTTGATCGCCCGAAGGTATGGATTTAAGAAACAAAGTTATTTTTCGCTTGATTTAGCCACCCAAAGGGAACTTCCAGAGGTTTATTTTTCTGCATCTCATAAATCCGAGAAATAAATCCACCGGTGAGGTTGGTTAGGGTCCAATTAAAAATGGTTGAATGTGTCACAACTGGCCATGTCGCCGCTCTCCAATCCGATTTTGAACCACTTAACGCGTTGGGCTGAACTGCCGTGGGTAAATGAATCAGGGCGCACATAGCCTTGGGACTGCTTTTGCAATGTATCGTCACCAATGGCGCTGGCAGCAGCCAGCCCTTCTTCTAAATCACCCACTTCAAGCAGTTGCCGCGTTTGGTTGGCATGATTGGCCCAGACCCCCGCAAGGCAATCGGCCTGTAACTCCAGTCGAACAGACAGCTGGTTGCCTTCTGCCGTGCTCAGCTTTCTGCGAGCCGCGTGCACGTGGCTGGATATACCCAGCAGGGTCTGAACATGATGACCCACTTCGTGGGCAATGACATATGCCTGGGCGAAGTCGCCCGGCGCTTTGAAACGATTTTTCAATTGATCATAAAAACCCAGGTCGATGTAGACTTGCTGATCACCCGGACAATAGAAAGGCCCCATGGCTGACTGAGCCATTCCGCAAGCCGAATCGACAGCGCCACGAAACAGCACCAGGCGCGGCTCCTGATAGGTTCTCCCCTGTTGTCGGAACAAGGCGGTCCAGGTGTCTTCGGTGTCGGCCAAGATGACGGAAACGAAATCCACCAGCTCTTTTTCTTGAGCCGTTTCATGAAACGGTACGGCGGATCGACTGACGGTGGTGTCCTGTTGGTTGCCGATGCCGGTCAGCAAACTGCCAAGGTTGCCGGTAAACAGACCATAGGCCCCCACGCACACCAGCAGGATCAGGGTGCCCTTGACACCTAAAAATTTGAACGCCATGGGAAGCAGACGCAACATGCCGCCACTGCCGCCCACGCTCCCGGATCCAGCGGCGCGCATACCCCGCCTGTCTTCCACATTGCTACTTTTGCGATTTCCACGCCAACGCATAATTATTCGCCCGACGGCTGATTTTTCGGTGACTTGCGGAGCTATTCTGAAAAGGGCTTACGTCCGATTCTTCAGCAAATCTCTTATTTCCGCAAGCAACACTTCCTGCGCCGGCGGTTCCGGCGGCGCCTGCGGGGCTTCTTCCTCTTTCCGCTTGAGGGAGTTGATTCCCTTGATCGCAATGAAAATGGCAAATGCGATAATGGTGAAATCGACCGCTGTCTGAATGAACTTTCCGTAACCGATGACCACAGCGGGTATATCTCCAGACGCCTCTTTGAGCGTGATTGCCAAGTTGGTGAAATCGATGCCCCCCACCAGCAAACCGATTGGCGGCATAATCACATCGGCAACAAAGGAAGAGACGATCTTGCCAAAAGCCGCGCCAATAATGATGCCAACCGCCATATCGATGACATTCCCTTTGACGGCAAATTCCTTAAACTCGTTCATCATACCCATGATACATCCCTCCTGATTAACATGTTGAATATGGCTTTTTTTTTGATGGAACCAATATAAACCATGTATAAACCATGCCCAGGAAATTTTCCACATGGTATTCGCAATGGACAATCAACCGCCTGAAGTTCTGAGGGCTGGAAATGCAGCGATCCACTACACTTAACCGAAATCGATAAAAAGCGATCCAAGCCCTCCTATTGATACGATTTGCTAAAATTTGGCGATTGTTTTTTTAATGAATCGTCTTACTATTGCACATGGCAATATAAATCAAACCAAAATGACGAATGAGGGGGACCAATGCTAACACGTGTGGCCATGATTGGGTATCTATCGATATTTTTTGCATCAATTCTGGGCTCAGGGTCTGCAGCGTTTGCTCTGGATATGAACCTCGTGGAACGTTTAACCACGAGCCTTAATGTTACCAACCAGCAGGCGGAGGGTGGTGCCGGGGCTATTTTTAATGCTGCTTCCCAAAATATGAGTATTGACGATTTCACCAAAGTGACCGATGCGTTGCCTGAAGTTCAATCAATGATGAAATCCGCGCCATCATCGGATGGAGGATCCGGGACAATAGGAGGCTTATCCTCGATGTTGGGTAAAGGTGGGGGATCTGTTTCCTCGCTTGCAGGACTGACAAGCGCTTTCTCCCAGCTTGACCTGGGCGGTGATATGGTTCAAAAATTCATTCCCATTGTCCTGGATTATGCACAATCGAAAGGCGGAGATGGGGTCGCAAATCTTTTAAAGATGGCGCTTCAGTAACTCAGCCAGTGGCAATATCAAGAACGTTCTGTCAAAAAATCTCAATACCAAAGGAGGGAGTCACGGCCGGTAAATTCGAACAAAAAAAAGCTAAAGACGGACACATTTACTAATCTGGTATACCAGCTTTTTGTAAAATATTTGCCAAACGATCAACGAAATCGCGACCCTTGCAGCGTTTTCTTGAAATGTAACCTGTTTTGATTTGTTGAACAGATGCCCTTTTTTTCAATGATATGATTTTTTTATTGCAGCAAAGAGGTCATTTCGACCCCGTGAACGCACACACCTGATCTATCGCGGTAGGCGAAAATAGTGGAAGGCTTTTAAGCACGAAATTATAACTCGTATTTATTATCGATCCTTAACTGCGCCTTATTTGATCCCATCAAGATTTTAAGGTGGGTTTGTAAATTGCCTTTTTTGTTTTTAATGCCAATTTTTTTTCTTATGTTGGCTCTATGCACTTCTACAGTTCTGTGTGAAATATTTCTGATTTTTGAGATTTCTTTTGTATTTTTGCCTTGTCGTATAAGATCGGCAATTTTAAGTTCTGTCGGGGTTAAACCGAGATCTTTTGAAGTGAGTTTATGAGAAAAAGGAGAAATTATTCTATTTATATTTGATTCAATAATATCGATGAATAGAGTGCGGTTTTCATTGTTTCTCATTTCTCTTAATTTTTGAATATACGGAATGATCAACTCTTTTACATTGTGAAAAACATTTTTTTGTAAATCTATTTTATCCTTTTCTCTTTTATCAAGCATGACTTTCAAGGCTAAATTAATTTCTTCAAGTTTATTTGTCTTTTCTTTTAATTCCATTTCTTTTTGAATTAAAGAATTTTCAAGTATTTTGCTTTTTGTGATATCGATCATGATGCCATTTACAAACTTTGTTTCTCCCTTAATATTACCGATTCCATTGGAAATAGAATGAATCCACCTATAGCCTTTACGTTGAGGATGATATATTCTAAATACCTCATTAAATTTATGTGTTTGGAAAGCTTGTAAACTAGCCTCAATGATCCTTTCTTTGTCATCATCATGTATATTTTCAAACCACGTTTCAAAAACGTGTGGACTTTTTATCCCCATGATATCGACGATGGATGGACTTACAAAAACAACCGTGAGTTTGTGCGGATTCGTATCACTGGCAGCTAACCTATAAATCGCATAATTCTCTGCGTTTAACATTAATGATGTTAGGTGCTCTTCACTTTCCCTGAGTGCTTGCGTCGCTTTCAAACGGGCAATGACATTTCCCGCCTGAGCAGCGATTGCCTCAAGGGCCATACGAGATGTGATATTAAAGTCATCAAAACGATGCGAACCAATATTTATACAGCCAATTACCTTTATCTTATCAAACAAAGGTATTGTGGCCAATGTTTTCAATCCTTCATTTTGTTGATCCTCATTCAGAATTAATTTTAATTGATCTGCTAATGTATAAATCGGTTTTCCTTTATTAACAAGGCTAACATTAGGTGAGTCTTTATCATGCACTAAGGCACTTTTAATGAATTCTTTCTTTAGACCTTTGTGAACCCTAAGACTAAGATTTCCAGTTGTGTCATCAAATAAATATATACCACCACAATCCATTCCCGAAACTTGCAAACAAGACTCAAGGCATAATTTTAGTCCATGTAAAAGATCGTCAGAATTAGCCAATGATATAGACAAAATATGTTGAATTTCAATAATACGCGCTTCAAAATTCTCAATCTTCATTTTTCGACACCCACCTAAAGCCCCAAAAGTCGTTTAGCGGTGAAGGTATCCGATATTATAATACTTCATTTTGCCAGTTGGCTTTACCCGCCAGACTCGATAGCATCGGCTAAGGGATCATCATTGTCATCCTGATCTGAAACGATATTGTCCACGTTCTTAAATTGGTTGGCGTTTGGTTCTGTCGCGTCAACCAGTTGGTATTCATCCAACGGTTTGAGAGATAGGCCCACAGGATTTTTCGGCACCTTGAACTGATATGAATCGGTGATTTTGGTTATATCCGATTCATTTCCATTCTTATCAATAGCCGAAACCCCAAAAAAAAGCGGACAATTTGAGTGCGGAACATCGTCAGGAAGTATTATTTCGGTAAGATTGATCACATCAATGCACTGGGAATCGTAGCTGACCGCTTTTCCCTCCGACCAGTAAACCTTATAGCCAGCAACATCCTTTGAATCTGAAGCCTCCCAGGACAATTTATACCTGCGGATCTTTGCCATTTGAAAACACTCCTGCTTCAGTTGGTTGGTACATTAACATCTGGTAGGATGAAATCCGGCAGTGCCGCCATTCGTCGTGATTTAAAAGCCTTGCACCCCTTATCTGACCATGGTGGCGATAAAACACCAGACATGTCCGGAATAGCGTTCGGTCGCGGTGCTGGCAGACACGCTGTATGCCGAATCGGCCGCTTCCTTGTAAGCACGAATACGATAGAAATACACGGTGTCGCTGAAAAGGTTGGCGTCCGCATAGGTGGTTGAATTCTCAGCCACGGTTGCGATGTGGATATAATTGTCTTCATTTTCCTTGCTTCTCTCTATCTTGAACCCCCACTCATCGTTGCTCTCATCTTGCCAACTCAGGTCAATGCCGTTTTCATCGCGCGGCTCAGCTTCGAGACCGCTGGGAGTTGCTGGCGGCGTGTCGCCAAAAAAAGTGCCCATTGAGAAGGCGTCATCAATCAGGCTGGCGGCGAGTTCAGTAACCGCATCGTCATCCATGTCGATTTTGCTGATCGATCCATCGCCCTGGTTGATAACGTATGCAAACGTTCCATTGCGCGGGGCCGAGACGCCTCGGGGCGTGTCGCCGACCGAGTAGGTGCGGACAATCGACCGATCATCCGTCTGAATGACCGTGACCGTGTCCGCATCACTGTTGGTTACATAGACGTATTTTCCCTCAGCACCAACCGCGATGCCCCAGGGGGCGTTGCCAACCGTCACGGTGTCGATGACTGTGTCGGTAAACGTGTCGATGATCGAAACGCTATCGTCATTGGTATTTGCAACATACACATAGCCGCCATCCGGGGTCACCGCCAACCCGGTCGGCCCGTCGCCCACATTGACTGTCGTCGTCTGGTTATCCTTGTCGATCACGGTGACAGTGTCGTCTCTATTACAGGCGACATAGACAACGGGCGCATCGTTTTGCTCGTCAAAGCGAGCAGCAACCCCCCACGGTCCGTCTCCCACCGCGACCGTGTCGATGATGTTTCGACCGGAAACGCTGATCTTGGAAACTGTATCGTCACCGAAATTGGCCACATAGGCATATCGCCCGGTGGGATCGACGGCGACCCCGCGGGGAAAACGGCCAACGGCTAATGTAATCGGTGATCCAGAGAAATTGGAGGTGCTGATAAACACCACAGCGTCACCGCCATTCTGGGTAACCAACACCTGTTCTCCATCGGGGGTGACAGCTACGCCATACGGCGTGCCGGTTACAGGGGTGGTGATAACCGCTTCGCTGCTGGCGGTGACTTTCAGCACCTCATCGGCGCCACTATTGGCAATATAGGCCGTGGTTTCGGCATAAACGGCGCATGTGGCGCAAAGTGAAAGCACGACGGTTGAAATTGAAATCGATACGCGGTGTTTCATGCCTCGCTTCCTGTCGTCTGATGTCAATTGAAGGTTCCCGGGATCTTCAAGGGCCGATGAGACGCCTAGAAACTGAATCCCATAGAATCCGTTGCTTGATCTCAATATACCACACAGGAGCTAAAATGAAAGATACCATCATTCTTGGCTATCAAGCAAAGAAGGAGAGAAAACGTGGATTTAAAAACGATTAAACCTAAACATCGGCTACGCCATAATCGGAAAATCCGGCATGTGTTTTCAAATAAATTGAATTCCCAATTTGTCCTTTTTGGCCCACATGACGATTGCCTTACTTTTCACACAGCCTTGTTTGTTCGCGAAAGGAATAGAAATAATGATCATTTCCCCTATTTTTAATTTAGATAAACCGCTGGTTCCGAGAAGTGCGCCGTCCCTGCTGAGATTTTTTATCGTTGCATGAAAAACCTTCGAACCCGTAGAAAAGGATACTTCCTTCTGGTAACTTTTTCTTTCATTTAGTCTTCTATATCCATCAAAATTATACGCTGCTTCCATTTTATGCCTTCTCCCATCCTAAATTTGACAACACCATCAATTACGGGCTGTCAAAGATGAAAAGCAACATCAATGCCACCAAAAATAAAAATAGAAAAATTATTAAGATGTTTAATAACGGCGTGTTAAGGTGGATTTAAATGATGTTGGTGCTTAAGGGTATATGTAAAAAAGGTTATCTTTTTATGGGGAATTGGATAAGTATTCCCATCCTGGGCGATGGGTCAGAGGAGCCCATAGCTATCCAGTGGCGTCATGAATGGCCCGGCCAACAGTGAACAGTGGAAATTGAGGGGTGATGCTTTGTTTAATTGAGATATCTTAACCCCATGCCAAAACGAAAATGGTTATCGTCAGTCAGTTTCTTTTGCCATCTGACCTCTGCCAGACAGATTGATCGCGGTTTCTCTTCATCGGCCACGGAGCAGGATATTTGCGGATAGCCGACCATTCGCATGATGAGGATGGTTCCTGATTTATATTCATGGGACGTTTCGATGTAGGACCCTTCCCCTGAAAAATTACGCATGACCCCGTCTGATGCACAGTTGGTAAAGGTACTGGCATATGGGCGGCATGTGATCGGCGCTTCTGTGAGATTGCGTGAAGCGGTTCGCCGTCCAACGTCATTCATCATCGTGGATTGTTGCATTTTTTCACCAGGGTGTTTAGCGATACCGATCGTGATAAAATACCAATTGATGCCCTCATCAATTGATACTAACCATAAAAAAATACAGGATTTTATTGTTTTCTCGGCAATTGTGAAAAAAACTTTAGATTTTTTTTAAAACCTGATTTCCTTCATCCTGCATCCTGTGAAGCAAGGTTGCCTTGAGGCAAAAGCTGGGGCTGCCGAATGCGATGGTTCTGCCAATAAAGGCGCATGTCGTATCTTTGACGAGGAAGACCGCAAGGCTATGGTATTTGAACCGCGGCGGCGAGCGAATTCCCCGCGGCTTGCCGGGGTTATGGCTCGAAGACAGACCAACGTGAAGTGAACGTGGTTGCCGGAGGTCGGCGGAATCACCCAAACAATGATGGGGAATTTAGACATCACGTATCTGAAATTGACGACGTTTTCGATTTGAAAAGGCCGAATAACAGGTATGGTAGAGGGCCTGTCAACGGTTTCGCCTTGTAACAGAAGATGCGATTTCACCCGAATTTCATACAGGTTATTGATATTGCAGGCTTTGGAATGCTATTATCAATGTTTAAGCGAACAATTGTAAGGTCACCAGCCAAGGTGACTTTAGAAAATGAGTTGGTGAGTATTTTATGCTGAATATCGCCCCTTTCAGGCAAAAGCCCGGATATTGCGGCCCGGCATCGTTAAAAATCGTGTTGGGTTTTTTTGGTGTGAAAATCACTGAAAAAAAAATGATCGAGGTAACCGGTTGTTCCAAGACCCGCGGTATTCGAGCAGAAGGTTTGGTGCGGGCTGCCCGGAAGCTTGGATTTCATGCCAAAATAAAGGATTTTTCTGATCTGAAAGACATCAAAGAATGGGTCAACAAGAAAAAAATACCGGTTATCGTCGATTGGTTCGCGTTCAAAGGCGGCCACTATTCGGTTGTCAGCGGTATAGACAAGGAGAATATCTATCTTGAAGACCCGAGTCTGGGCCACCGGCGGGCGCTGAAACTGACTACATTCAAACGCCTGTGGTTCGATTTTCCCAACGATTACCTGAAATCCAAAAGCGAACTTATCATCAGACGAATGATAGTGATTGAAAGGTCGACCCGTTACGATCGGTTTTTGGAAATCGGCAGCTACTATGCGGCGTTGAAAAAACTGGCTGCCGCCCGCCGGGATATCGAGATCAAGCGCCACCGCCTAAAGCACCGGAGCACAGCATACGATTTTTTCCGAATCGCCTCACGAGGGATCAAGCAGAACGACAAAATTATGCTCATCCGGGCCGGGATACACGGCGATGAAGTGGCCGGCCCGCTGACAATCATCCAGTATTTCCACCGGATATTTGACTACGCCCACAAACGCGACGTCAAACTGATCATCTATCCGCTCGGCAATCCGGCTGGTTTCGACGCCAGGCAGCGGTATAATACCGATTACAGCGATGGATCGGGCGCCAATAACGATTTCGTGCGCTATGAACGCGAAAGCGGAAATTTGACAGGTGATATCGGCCGGGGCGGAAAATTCAAGAGATGGTACTGGTCGTCTGACCTCCGGCTGAACCATGGCCTGCCGGCCGAAACGGTAATGATGCACAAGCTTCTGAAGCGCGATCCTTTAGAAAGCATCGTCGCCTCCCTTGACCTCCATCAGGATTATATTTCCCCGTTCAATCGAGCAGCAGCATACCACTACGCTTTCGGGGATCTGTCCGTCTATGGCAGGATCGTGGATACCGTGAATAAAATCGTGCCGGTTATCGCCAATAAGTTAATCAGCGCCGGACAACCCAGCGGCATGAGGACCAACAAGGAAGGATTCATACTCAGGCACGACGGTACCTTGGGAGACCTTCTGCACCGCTTGGGCGTTAACTATTCAGTGGCTCCCGAGACCACCGGAAAGACGCCGCTGGATAAAGCCTGTCTGGTCAATTGGTCATGGATAAAAGGCCTTGTCGATCTGTCGGCCAAAAAGCGAGCGACCGTGAAGAGGGCTTATTTTGAAGAAGTCGCCAGTCCGCTTAAAATCAATATTCCCGGACATCGGATTATCAAAACCGGACGGGTCAGAACCGATTCAGGCGTTCATCCGATATACGCGGTCGTGACCCGCAATTACCGTAAAGATCTTCCCCGAATAATCCTGTCGGCCGGCATCCACGGGGAAGAGCCGGCCGGGGTGTATGCGCTTCTGGAATTTATTAACCGGGGGATAGTCAACTACCTGGATCATTTCTCATTTTTGATCATGCCTTGCCTCAATCCTTACGGATTTGCCCGCGGTGTTCGCTTCAGTCGCGACGTTTCCGACCTCAACAGATCATTCGATGATGTTCCCGGACCTCCGGAAGTGGCGGCTGTTAAAGATTTACTTCGAAGATTTCCCGGCCCCTATCGCTTGGCTTTCGATTTCCATGAAACGGATACGCATATGCCGAAAGGTGAGCATCTATCGGTCGAGAACATCCCCTCCGGGGCTTACATGTATGAAACGACCCGCACCGGGCAGCCTTCCCTTGGCCCGGCGATCATAGCGGGAATTCGTAATTCAGGTTATCCCGTCTCACAGCGCCGGTCTGTCTATGGGGCTGAATGTCGGAACGGACTCGTCTATACTGCCGCACCCGGTAACCCTGATCATCCGGCCTTGCCCGAATTCAACGGCACGCTGGATTGGTATTTACTCAAAAACGGTCATACGGATCATTATTTAGCGACCGAAACGCCGACTGCCTGGCCGCTTAGACGGAGGATTGCGGTCCAGAAGAAAGCGCTGACTCAAGCCCTGAATCATATAAAAAAAGAAAACGGTAAAAACTTAGGGTAAACTACCGCATACGCTGGTACCGGTCTGGTCGATCGGTTCCGTCTACCCGCAGAATTGGATGCCCACCGGATTCAATAATCATCCCAAGACAAATCTCCAGAATCCCAATCGTATATCCCATCTCCGTCGGTATCCGCCTCTACCTTAAACAAACCCGATGATTTACAGGTTAATTTCGCCTTCGTTGGCCCACTAGAAACTCCGGTTTCACCCTCGACCAACAATATACCCGCCTTATATCTTCCTGGCTGTCAGGCCAAGTAAATTTTGTTTAAATCGGTCAGGATTTCATTGACGATCCGGTCGATGTCTTCGGTACGCATTTAACGGTCCTTTCTCCCATGATGCCTTTATGGGTGGGATAGGGTATCAGGCTCCGAGGAACCAGACCACCGAAAGATGGTCCGGTTCAGCAAGGAGGCTAAAGCGGTGGCCGCACTCGCTGGCGTCTGGACAAGGTCGGCAGCCTGCCCACTAACGAACATACGCTACCACCCAACCCTCACGTGAACATGACACCAAGATTACCGGATGGTAATTATCGGGCCTCGACTGGTCTTCCCGATCGGGGCTGTGGTCCATTCAATCCATTCTGCCGAACCCGATTCAGAAACCTTTGGCGTTTCTGCCGATGGCCGCCTGGGAGATTGGGAAATATAAGGATTTTACGAAAAAATTTACTCACAAGCGAGAAAATGCTATAGAGCCGTCACCAGGCTGACATTGAACGGCTGAAACCTGAAAGCGGACCAGGAACGCGGTGGCATCATGGCAGGCCCAGGCAAACTGAAGCAGATAAAGACATTCCTTACGACCTCCGGCTGGGTCGAGCAGCCTTTTTCGGTATCCTTTCTGGCAGCCGGGGAATACAATGCCAACTATCTGGTCAAAGGCGAAAAAAACCGTTACGTATTGCGCATCAACCAAGGCAGCCAGCTGGACTTGGGTCAGAACCAGATCGCCTACGAATACAAGGTGCTCGAGGCCCTGGCCGAATCCGGCGTCACCCCGCGACCCATTGCCTGCCATCCGCATCCCGAACCGCTTGGGGGCGGGGCACTCCTCATGACCTACCTGCCCGGCAACGCCCTGGTCTACCAGCGGGATCTGGAACGGGCCGCCCATATCTTTGGCCGGATCCACACCGTTCCCGTGCCCGAGGGTCTGGTGGTCCAAGCCGATCCGCTGATGGACATTGCCCGGGAGAGCAACAGCCTGTTCAACCGCTTTCCCGATCATCCTTTAAAAAAAGAATGTAATCAAATCCGGGTCTATTACGACAACATCATAGAACTGGCCGACCAGACCCGGACGCCTGTTTGCCGGCGAGGACCTCTGCCTGGTGAACACCGAGGTCAATTCCGGCAATTTTCTGGTCAGCGACGCGGGGGCCTATCTCGTAGACTGGGAAAAGGCCGTGAAATCCTACCGCTACCAGGACCTGGGCCATTTTATGGTTCCCACGACCACGCTCTGGAAGAGTGACACCATCTTGACGCCGAACGAGAAACGCGCGTTTCTCGCCGCCTATCACCAGGAGGCCCGTCTGGACATGAGTATGGACGAACTGGTCCTGAAGACCCGGGTCATGGAAAAGGCGATTCTGCTGCGGGCCCTGTCATGGTGTTTCATGGCCTGGTATGAATACACCCAGACCGACAGGCCCCTGCGGAACCCGGACACATTCACTAAAATCAACCAATATCTTGCCGATATCCCATGGATCTTAGCGTCCGTCACATAGACAAACGGTTCAAAAACCGCATCGTGCTGGAAGATATCAGTTTCGATGTCGGGCCGCGGGAACTGGTGTCCATCGTGGGCCCCTCGGGCGTCGGCAAAACCACCCTGCTTGCGATCATTGCCCGCCTGGAATCGCCCGACGCCGGAGAGGTGCGCTTTTCCAGTCCGCCGACGCAAAAGCACCCGGTGATCATCGTCTTCCAGGACTATGTCCTGTTTCCCTCCATGACGGTCAGGGACAATATCGGCTTCGGCCTGCGCGCCCGGCACGTGGATAAACGCCGGATCGGCGATCGGGTGGATCGGATGCTCGACTATTTCCAGCTCACCGAAAAGGGTGGCCACTACCCATCCCAGCTGTCAGCCGGACAGAAGCAGCGGGTGGCCATTGCACGGGCCATGATTGTCAACCCGGCCGTACTGCTGCTGGATGAACCGTTTGCCAACCTGGACCGCAACCTGAAAATGGAAACCGCCCGGTTTATCCGCAAAACCCAGCAGGCATTCGGCATCCCCACGGTCAGCGTGACCCATGACCTGGAGGAGGCCTTTGCCATGTCCGATCGCATCGGCGTCCTGCTGGATGGCCGTCTCAAGCAGTTCGACACCCCCAAGCGGGTCTATTTCAACTCCGCCTTTCCGGATGTGGCCAAATTTTTAGGGCCGGTGAACACGATCCCGGAACGGTTTTTTCCGCTGATGCGTGTCAACGGTTATCCCTCCGGCCAAGTCCTGTCCGGCCAAATTCTCGCCCGGCCCGAGAATCTGGCCATGACACCCGACGACGATGGCCCCGGCTGCATCGCGGAAAAGACCTTTGCCGGCCATTACACCGCCTATACCGTCGATTTCGAGGACACCGCTTACACCGTCTACAGCCAGGACGACCGGTTTAGACCCGGGCAGCGGGTAATCCTGACACTCAAACCGTATTGAAGGAGATACCATGACCAATCGATTAGTGATTCTCATCGCCCTGTGGGCCATTTTGCTCCTGCCCGTGTCCGCTTCCGGCACAACAGACGGATACCGCCTTGTTGGACACCCCCTTTGCCCAGAATCGAGGAACAGGCCCGGGGCAGCCAGGTCAGGTGGTACATGTTCGGCGGCTGGGCCCATGTCAATACCTGGGTGGACACCTATGTGGCCGGGGAAATGAAAAAGCGCTACGACATCGATCTCGTGCGGGTCCCCATGGACGCCGGGGTTTTCGTCAACAAACTGCTCAATGAAAAGGCGGCGGGCAAGAAGAAGGGCAATATCGACCTGCTCTGGATCAACGGGGAGAATTTCAAGAATTCGAAGGAGGCGGGCCTGCTGTTCGGCCCGTTTGCCCAAAAACTGCCCAACGTTCAGCAGGTTGTGGATCCGGACAGCGTGGCCTTTGATTTCGGCTATCCGGTGGACGGCTACGAAGCGCCTTACGGCCGGGCCCAGTTTGTCTTCGAATACGACACCGCCCAGGTCGGCACACCGCCCAAAACCGTGGCCGCCTTAAAGGCATGGATCCACGCCAACCCCGGCCGGTTCACCTATCCCCAGCCGCCGGATTTCACCGGCTCCGCCTTTATCCGTCAGATCTTCTATGCGGTCACCGGCGGTCACGAGCAATACCTGGCAGGCTGGGACCCGGATCTTTTCGCCCGCCAATCCCCGCGCTTGTGGGACTGGTTCAACGACATCGAACCCTTCCTGTGGCAGAAGGGGCGAACCTATCCCAAGGACAGCGCCTTTCTGGACACGCTCTTCTCCAGGGGCGAGGTGGCCTTTGGCATGTCCTACCACCCGCCGCACGCCCAGAACAAGATCCTGGAAGGCAGCTATCCGGATACCGTTCGGACCTTCGTGATGGAGGACGGATCCATCTACAACACCCATTTTACGGCCATTCCCTTCAACAGTCCCAACAAGGCAGGCGCCATGGTTCTGGCCAACTTTCTGATTTCCGTGGAGGCCCAGCTGTCCAAATACCGTCCCGGACAACTGGGGGGATTTCCCGGCCCTGGATCCAAACCGCCTCGGCCCGGCGGACCAAAAGCGCTTCCAGGCCGTGGACCTGGGCCCGGCCACCCTGGGATCGGATCAGCTGGATCCCGTTGCCGTGCCGGAAATTCCGTCCGCCTATCTGGAAGCATTGGAGCAGGGATGGAAAGACCATGTCCTGGACAACTAACCTGTTTTTAAGGCTCAGCCCCCTGATCCTGCCTTACCTGGTCCTGTTCTGCGGCGGGGTGTTCCTGACCGTGTGCCAGTCCATCGGCGTCCTCACCCCGCTGCCCCAGGACGGCGGGGCGCTGGACGCCTACGCCAGGCTCCTGACCGACCGGTCATTTTTTGCCTCGTTCGCTTTTTCCCTGGGGGTGGCCGCCGTATCCGCCCTTTTCGCCGTGGCGGTCGGCACCATCTCTGGCCTATCGGGTCTGGCAGCTCCCCGGGCGGTTGGCCCACTGCCGCCCTGGTCTACAAGATCCCCCTGATCCTGCCCCACATTGCCGTGGCCTTTGTCGTTCTGGTGTTCTGGAGCCAGTCGGGCATCCTGGCCTCGACGGCCTATTCGTTGGGCCTTATCCAGTCCATGAACGAGTTTCCCAACGTCCTCTATTCCGGCTGGGGAATCGGGATGATTCTGGCCTACACACTCAAAGGCACCCCCTTTGCCATGCTCCTGGTCATGGCACTGCTGGTCCGCTTCGATGTCCGGCAGATCCAGACCGCAGCCATGCTCGGGGCTTCAGGCCTGCGGATCTTTTTCAGCATTGTCCTGCCCCGATTGGCCCCGGCCATCCACACCGGATTTATCATCCTTTTTCTATACAGCTTCGGCGCATTCGACATCCCTTACCTCTTGAGCGAAAGCCGACCCGGCATGCTGAGCATCCACGTCTACAATCTTTACTTCAAGCACGACCTGGCCCGGCGGCCCGAAGCCATGGCCATCCTGACCATCATGTTCGGCTTTGCCGTTCTCTTCATCATCGCCTATTCGAAGGTTGTCCGGCGCCTGGAAAACGGGGTCAGAAAATTATGAAGCACGTCGGCACCCTGCTGGTTCTGGTTCTGTTATTTGTCCTGCCGGTGATCGTCCTGCTGTTGACCGCTCTGGCACCGGGCTGGCGCTTCCCGGATGTCTGGCCGGATGCATTTTCCCTGAAAGGCATCGATTACCTGGTCCGGCATCACGATCAGATCCTCACCTCCCTGGGGTCCTCCTTCGTCTTTTCCCTGCTTACCGTCCTGCTCACCCTTTTCATGTGCCTGCTCCCTGCCGCCGTTTTTGCCAGGATTGAATTCAAAGGCAAGGCGCTGCTGGAAGGGCTGCTGCTCACCCCGGCCCTGGTTCCGCCCATGACATTTGCCATGGGCCTCCACTTTTTGTTCATCAAGCTCTCGCTGACCGAAACCATGGTCGGGGTGGTCATCCTGTTGGCCATGTTCAGCTATCCATACATGTTCCGGGCGCTGGTGGCCGGATTTCAGACCATGGGGGAAGACTACCGCATTTGCGCCCGAAACCTGGGTGCCGGCACGCTGGCGATCGTGTTGCAGGTGGAGCTTCCGCTGCTCATCCCGGCGGCGGTCGCCGGCGGCAGCGTGGTCTTTTTGGTGGCGTTTTCAGAATACTTTCTGGTTTTTCTCATCGGCGGCGGCAGCGTGGCATCTTTTACCGGCACCCTGTTTCCATTGCTCTCCTCGTCCAACCGATCCCTGGCAGCCATCCTGACCCTGATCTTTCTGTTCCTGCCCATCCTCCTGTTTCTGGTGATGGACACCGCTGTGGTCAGGCTCTACCGAAAAAAGGGGATGATTTGAGATAGGTGGGTCGACGATTGGTGTCATTGCTTCCGGTGCTGCTCTCTGAACTCCCACGGCGGCACCACATCATAATCCGACCAGATGCCCAGCTTAAGCATTCTGGCTTGAGATTCTATTTTTTTCCAATGGGAGCATTCATCGAGTCTTGCACTGATCCGGATTCACCCATGCATAGCCATTGGCAACCATCGCGGCGTTGACGCTCGACTCCTTGCCTTCGCGGATAACGACGGCAAACGCCTGATCCAGCTTGTCCGTCTCCATGATTTTAATTTCCACGGGATGCTCCAGAACCAACCGCCTTAAAAAACGTGTGGCGGCAACATTGCCATCTTGCCCAGATTCCGGTGCATCGATTCCATAGAGCCGGATCCTGACCGTTTCTCCCTGGACATCGACATTGAGCGTATCGCCATCATATATCCTGATAACGGTTGCCGGGGTGGCATATGCGATAGTCGGGATGGTCGCCAGGATGAGTAAAACCGCAGCCATTCTTCGCATCATGATTCGGCTCTCTTTCCACCTCAACAGCGTGACGTAGCGTTTTTTTAGTCCGTTGGCGCCAGCGTGTCAACACCCTCTCAACCCGATGCATCTATCTGCACAACAGCCCGCCTGTACTTTTTTTCCATCCCCCCAAAAGGATTCGGCAGCCATCCCGGCGGTACCTGTTCAAGTGCTGCATGCCCAAGGTATTGTGCCAATCCTAAATGAAGCGAGATGGCGCCACCCTCGCGCATCCGATCGGACAAATGGAGAAAACGGCGCTTGATTCAAAGCGGGCAACAGGTTAAACAGAGAAAGGATGGCCTGAATCGTTTGCCGAGAAACGGCTAACTGACAGAGGACTGGATTTAACAATCCGACCCTCGTGCGAGATCGATCGTCAGGACACCCTGCCTTTATCGATTCATTTTTCGGGTCTGTGCCCCCCAGTTGAGGAACCTATCATGACCGATGCGATTACCTACGATGATGTCCTGCTTGTCCCGTCCTACAATCATTGGGAATCGCGCAAGATTGTGGATATCTCCATGATCGACAAGACCGGCAAGCTGCATCTGAAGCTTCCGGTGATGACCGCCAATATGGATACCGTCACTGAAACCGCCATGGCAGACTTTATCGGCGCCAAGGGGGGGATCGGCGTGATGCACAGGTTCATGTCCATCGAGGACAATATTGCGATGTTTAACTCCTGCGTCCACCCAACCTTTGTATCGCTTGGCTGTTCCGCCGGTGATATGGCGCGGGCTGAGGCCCTGCGCGACGCCGGCGCGGATTTGTTCTGCATCGATGTGGCCCATGCCCACGCCAGGTATGTGGGTAAAACCCTGAAAAAAGTCCGCGAACTGCTGGGCAAGGAGGCCTGCATTATGGCCGGCAACGTGGCCACCTACGCCGGAGCCGATTATCTGGCATCCCTCAGCGCCGATATCATCAAGGTCGGCATCGGTGGTGGTGCGGTGTGCACGACACGCATCAAGACCGGGTTCGGCGTGCCCAACCTTACCGCGATACGCAATACAGCCCGGGTGGACCGCTCCGTGGTGGCGGACGGCGGCATTCGATCGCCCGGGGATATCGTCAAAGCGCTGGCCTTCGGGGCCGACTTTGTCATGATCGGCAGCATGCTGGCTGGAACGCGGCCCACGCCGGGACCGGTCATTAAACGAAAAAATGAACATGGCCAAACGGTGCGGTTCAAATCCTATCGCGGCATGGCCAGCAGTGAGGTGCAGGACGACTATCATGGCGGAATGGCCGGGTGGAAAACGGCAGAGGGGGTTTCGATCGATGTTCCCTATCGTGAGAACGAGGAGGCGGTGATTGCCGACATCATCGGTGGCCTGCGCTCGGGGCTGACCTATGGTGGTGCCGACACGATCCGTGAATTGCAGCGCAAGCTGGATTATATCCGGATCACACCGGCCGGCCGCCATGAAAGCCTGCCTCACCGAACGCTATGAGTTCGATGCCTGCAGCGGCGGACCGCCTGGCCACCGCCGTCGGGGGATTTCGTCGCGACCCGGTTGACGAAGGCGGATCCATCCTTATCTTACATTTACACCGGAGCAACGCAATGGACACTCAGTTGTCCAGCCGGTCACGCACCGTGATCGGCCCCCCCGCACTACCCCTTGCTCCGGTTCCACTTTTCTGATCGACGCAACCTCTCCAGGCGCTTTATCGGTGGCCTTCAGAAGACCAGGTGCTCTTTTATGCCGAGCTGCGCAGCCGCAAAGTGAGCTGCCGCCTGACCGAGCCAGTTTGGCTGGTGAGCGTCAGATCCGATGACGAATTTGAAGCGATCTTTGAAAGGACCGTAAAATTGTTGCCAGTTCGTTCGCCACACATAACGGTTGTTGATTTCGATCAGACAGTCGGCGGGCACCCGGTTCAGGTCGGTGTTCAGCGCATCCGGATGAGCGACGATGACCGGCTTGCCGGTGGCCAGCAGACTGTCCAGCGAACGATAATCGGCATCCTGATCCCGGCAGTGGAAGATGTAATAATCGACATCACAGCCGCTGGCTTCGGCGACCCAGTTATGCCCGTCCACTTCCACGCCGACTTTCAACCCGGCCTGGCGAATCTCCATGACATAGTCTTCGAAAATGCCTTCACCGAGATTTTCGAAATGGTCGCTGATTCCTACGATCCTGGCATGCTTGAGTGACGCGACCAAGGCAATCGTCTGTTCGGGCACGACTGACGTGTCGCTGGTGGAATAGGTGGTGTGGATATGCAAATCCTGCTGCAGCATCGGAAAACCTTTGATTGCGCCTCAGCCGGTCTTTTGAATCAGGTAGAGGCTGATCATCAGCCCTGCACACCCCAGCAGGCGGAATCCGTTCACCGGGTGTCGCAGCAGGCCGAAGACGCCGAAGTGATCCAGAATGACCGAGACGATAAGCTGGCCGATGATGGTGGCTACCAGGGTGTTGGCGATGCCGATGCGCGGTGCCAGCATCAAGATGGTGGTGACGAAAATGACGCCATAGATGCCGCCGGTGTAGTAAAACGCCGGGGTGGATTTGAGTTGAGAGACCGACGGCAGCGGCGGGTTGAGCACCACGAGCAGGAGAGAAAGAAAGATGATGGCCCCGAAAAAGGAGATGAAGGTGGCCTGAAGCGGGTGGTTGAGGCTTTTGCCCAGGTGGGCGTTAATCGACCCCTGAACCGGCAGCAGGCCCCCCACACAAAGGGCCAGTGCCAGAAACACGATGCTTTTCATGTCTTCGCCTTTGGTGCCGCAGTTGAAACCGCCATGGTGAACTCCATCTGAGGTGGCCGTCAGGCCGTGTCATCGTCCCGATGGACGGTTTCCGGCGTAAAGGCGGGCAGGCAGACGGCGATGTACTCGGCGCCTTCCGGTTCCGGCGTGCTGTAGCGCACCCACTGGCCGGCATGGGTGATGACCGCTTCACCGGCCTGGATGTCCAGCGTGCCGTCTTCCGATTCTACCCGGAGCCGCCCGTTGAGGACCACGGTATATTCGTCGAAGGCGGGGCGCTGACCCGGCTCCTGCCATCCGGGCGGAGAGATCATACGGGCGACGCTGACCGCACTGGTGCCTGAATTGACCCGCCCGATATACTCTTCGATGCGCTTGGGCCGGGTGCCCGCCGATTCGATGATGCTCGGGCCGCTGATTTTTTTAGGCATGGTTATTCTCCGACGATTCGATCAAGCCCACCAGATGGTCGTGCTGGCCCCGTTCAATCTGGAACTTGTCGTTGTGTTTTTTCAGCAGATCGGCGAAGCTGCGGCACCCGTAGCTGGCTTCGTCGAAGGTTGGGTCCAGCCGCTTGACCACCGGCCGGATGGCGGCCTTGAGCACCCACTTGTCTCCGTTTCTAAGGGCGATCTGTTTGATGGCCTTGGTGATTAGTTCGGCGGCATCCTTGACGGTGGCGGTTTCCGTCTCCTCTTCCTCATCATGTGGCTCAAGGGCGAATGTTTCGTAATACTTGAAGTCTGAGCAGCTGTTGGCCCAATGGCGGTTGGTGGCGTTCTTGCACCCCACCCCGATGAGATCCTTGCCGGCGGCTTTGAGCTTTTGGGCCAGGGGAATGAAATCGCTGTCTCCGCCCACGACGATGATTGACGAAATGTGGGGAAAGCGCAGGATATCCTCAACCGCGTCCAAGGAGAGCTTGATATCCGCCCCGTTTTTGGCCTGGGCGCCGGGGGGAAAAAGCTGGATCAGTTCCACGGCGCATTTGAGCAGGCTCTGGCGGTACCTGGTAAACCAGTGCCAGTTGCAGTAAGCCTTGTTGATGGCCACATTGCCATAAGTGGTGGCGAAATCGTAAACGCCCTGAACGTCAACCAGCACCTCCTGCTGCCGGTTCCGGTTGGCCGGTCTCGGATAACTGCCGCTGCCGTTGAGAGCATCGAAGATGCTGGCGTGCAGGTTTTCGAAATCCCAATAGATGGCTACCGCTTCCTTGGTCATATGCGCCTCGTCGATTGATGGGGTGGGGCTGAAAGGTCGAACGTCCGTCGGGTTTTCCCGCAACCAAACCACAAACCAGACTTTAATGAGAATATCGGATTTTGTCAATTTTTCCGCCGGTGCCGCCGGATAATCCACGCTCAGCCTTTATCCGGAAAATTTGCGTATTATACTAGAAACTGTGTTGTTGACGAAGGGCCATCCGCCAAACAAGAGGACAGAGCACTGAAAACCGTCGCCCCAGATAACCCGTCACCATCACCGTTTTCGGTGAACAATGTGCGCATGTTCATTGCCTTTCGGGTGTTTTTTAACTGCCGGTTCTACTACCCGATTTTCACCGTCCTATTCCTGGATTTCGGGCTCACCGTGGCCCAGTTTTCGATTCTCAACGCGGTGTGGGCGGCCACCATCGTAATGGCCGAGGTGCCCTCGGGCGCCTTGGCCGACATCGTCGGCCGGCGTCGATTGCTGGTGTTCGCCGCCTTTTCCATGCTGGTGGAAATGGCGATCCTGTGCTTTGCCCCGCGGGGCAACACCACGCTGCTGTTCAGCTTTTTCCTGGTCAACCGGGTGCTCAGCGGTCTGGCCGAAGCGGCTGCCAGCGGTGCCGACGAGGCCATCGCCTATGACGCGCTCCAGGCCAGGGGCATGGCGGGCCAGTGGGGACGGGTGCTGGATATTCAGATGCGACTGCGTTCGGTCATGTTCATCCTTACCATGACCGTGGGTGCGGCTGTTTATGATGCGGACCTGATGACACGGATCACGGCCGCGCTCGGGTCGGGTTATCAGTTCACCCAGGCCCAGACCATGCGGTTTCCCCTTTACTTGACGTTTATCCTGGCCCTGTTCACCATCGCCGCCGTGTTGCGGCTGGACGAGATCTGCCTCAACCCCAAGGCGGACGGCACCTGTGAAGAGCAGTTCGGCGGGTCGGCCATGGATGCGTTCAAACTGACCCTTTCCACCGGCGGATGGATCCTGAAAACCCCCTTTGTCATGGCCGTCATCGTCTTCGGCATGCTTTTCGACGGCATTCTGCGTATGGTCATCACGCTGGCCAGCCAATACTACCGCATGGTGCAGCTGCCCGAATCGCTCTATGGGATCCTTGGCTCGGTGATGGCCGTGGCGGGGCTGTTCATTCCCCGGCTGGCGCTTCACATCGCGGAAACCCATTCGCCGGCCTACTGCCTGTGGACCACCGCCGCCACTGCCTTTGTCGGCCTCTGCGGCATGGTTTTTTTCTGGCCGTACGCCGGTCTGCTGCCCGCCTTGGTGGCCTTTTCCGCCCTTTACATGGTGGGTTTCTACGTCAGTTATTTTGTCAACCAGCACGCATCGTCAGCCCGCCGGGCAACGGTGCTCAGCTTCAAGGGGCTGGCCTACAACCTCTCCTACGGTTTCATCGGAATCGTGTATGCGGGGCTTCTGGAAGTCAAAAAGAGGGGTATCGATGCCATCGGTATCAATACCCAGGCCGTAGAGAACCTTGTTTTCAAGGAGACCTTTTTTTGGTTTCCGTTAACCCTGGCCGTGGGCCTGGCGGTGATGTGGGCAGGCGTGCTTGTCTTTCGGGCAAGGCGTTGAGTTTTGCAGGGACACGGGAAAGTCCGTGTTGACAAGGGAAAAGCAGTTACCCTATTCTACCGCATTGCGACAGCTGTTCATTTTCCATTGGAACAAGTTGAACCGCGGTAGCGAGCGCATCCCCCGCCGCTTGCCGCGGGGAGGGTTCAATTAAGTCCCTGACGGCCCTGCGCCGCGCCGTCCAATCAAGACAAGGTTGATTCATGGTTCAATCCGATGCCATCGAACAGGTTCCGGCGCCCGGCGCCCGGCAACTTCATTTTGCGGGGGACACGGTCACCTTCCACCTCAATGTGCCCGAATCCTGGGAGGGGCAGGCCTGGCTGCGGACCAGCCTGGGGCACGGCAGGTCCGTGCGCCGGGAAATCATCCGGCAGGTGGACCGCCAGGAAAATCCGCTGGGCCGGAGCTGGTACGATATCCCGATGACCGCCGGCGAAAAGGGCCACTTTACCCTCACCGTCGCCCTGACCGAAGTGGGACACTTTGAGGCCAAGGGGTATTTCCTCGAGCAGGAGAGCACCGACCCGTTGTGGCCGCCGGGGGCCAATACCGCCATCAACGTGGCGCCGGCGGACACCTGCTGTGCCAACATCATCTACAACGCCTTCGTGCGTCAATTCGGCCCGAACAAGAATGGGGCCATGGGTGTTGTCGACCCGACCGTAAAAAGCCTGGACGAAGCCGGATACACGGTCATTCCACCCTCGGGGACGTTTCGCGACCTGATCGGGGAGCTTGATTTTATCATCGGCCACCTGGGCTGCCGGATCCTTCAACTGCTGCCGATCCATCCCACGCCCACCACCTATGCCCGCATGGGCCGGTTCGGCAGCCCCTATGCGGCCCTGAGCTTTACCGCCGTGGACCCGGCCCTGGCCGAATTCGACCCCAAGGCCACGCCCATGGAGCAGTTCGTCGAACTGGTGGATGCCGTTCACGCCCGGGGGGCGAGGCTGTTTATCGATATCGCCATCAACCACACCGGCTGGGCGGCCAGCCTCCACGAAACCCACCCCCAGTGGCTCTCCCGGGAACCGGACGGCCAGATCGAAAACCCGGGTGCCTGGGGGGTGGTCTGGGCGGACCTGACCCGCTTGGATTACAGCCACAAAGATTTGTGGCAGTATATGGCCGATGTCTTTCTAACCTGGTGCCGCCGGGGTGTGGACGGTTTTCGCTGCGACGCCGGTTACATGGTCCCGACAACGGCCTGGCGCTATATGATCGGCAAGGTCCGGGACCAGTTTCCTAACGTGATCTTTCTGCTGGAGGGGCTTGGCGGCAAGATCTCCGTCACCCGTGACCTGCTCAACTGGGCCGATTTCAACTGGGCTTACAGTGAGTTGTTTCAAAACTACGACCGGGGCCAGGTCGAACACTACCTGCCCGGCGCCATGGAGATCTCTCAGACCGACGGCACCGCTATCCATTTTGCCGAAACCCACGACAACCAGCGCCTGGCCGCCACATCGCCGGCCTATGCCCGCATGCGGGTCGCCTTGTGCGCCCTGCTCTCCAGCCAGGGGGGATTCGGATTCGCCAACGGGGTGGAGTGGCTGGCCACGGAAAAAATAAACGTGCACGGTTCCCCGTCCCTGAACTGGGGGGCGGCGGAGAATCAGGTGGACCCCATCCGCCGGCTCAACGCCCTGCTCACCGTTCACCCGGCATTTTTTCATCCGGTTCGTGTGGAGATGATCCAGCAGGGAGCGGGCAATACCATCGTGGCCGCCCGTCGCTGTCAATCCGGTGGCAAGGGATTGTTAATTCTGGTTAATCTGGATGCGGCCGCGGCCAACGAAGCAGCCTGGTTCCGGAGCCGGTCCCCCGTGGATGGGGATTCGGCCTTCGATCTGCTCAGCGGGCAACCGATATCCATCGGCGGCGAGGCCCAGACGGGGCGGATGTCGTTGACGCCGGGACAGGTGCTCTGCCTGACCAACGATCCGGCAGACCTGGAGCGGGTCACCCATGCCGCAGGCCGGTTCCCGCGCACCCCGGATCGCATCCTCAGGCAACGGCTCCGTGCAAAGGCGCTCGAGGTTTGGCGGTTCCACCGGGGCATCGGCGACCTGGGCCAATGGGACCCGGACCAGGCGGCCATGCGGTTGCATACATCGCCGCTTGAGTTCTGCCGATCCCTGAATCCTGACGGCGCCACGCCGCGAACCGTGGTCTGGCAGTTTCCCGTCGACCTGCGGCGGGAGGTGATGGTGCCACCGGGCCATTTTCTGTTGATATGCGGTGGACACCCGTTCCGGGCGTCCATATCCGAACAGGGGACCACGATGGCCGTCGAAGAGAGTCTGACCGACGCCGGCGGCAAAGCCTTTGCCCTGTTCCGCCCCCTGCCGGTCGCCGGTGGCCACCGATCGCGAACAGTAAAGCTCTCCTGTTACGACCCCGACGGCTGCACCCACCATGAGTCGCCCCTTTTGTACCTGACAGCCGCCCGGCAGGTCAGGGTAAAAAAAACCTTTACCCTGCCGCCCAAACGGCTTTCCCGCATCCACATGCTGGGCACCAATGGGCGCGGCGGCATGACCCGGGCCCATGCCCATTGGGGCCTGCTGCCCAGCCGCTACGATGCGCTGCTGGCGGCCAACCTGAGCCCGGTTGTTCCCGAGGACCGCCGTATCCTGCTGACCCGACTGAGGGGTTGGGTGGTGTTTCAAGGTTTTTCCCAGGAGATCGGCCCAGACTGCCTGGATGCGTTCGGATTCGATTTCGATGCATGGGGCGGCTGGCAGTACCACATTCCCTCGGGGCAGGGGGAGCACGTGGTATTGAGTGTCGGCATCCGCATGGTGCCGGGCAGGAATGCCATTGACATGGTGTTCTATCGGCACCCGGCCCAGGGCCGCAGGGATCGGCTGGCTGACGATCGACCGGTGACCCTGATCCTGCGCCCTGACATCGAGGATCGCAATTTTCACGAGGCCACCAAAGCATACACCGGTTCAGAACATCGCTTTCCATCCGCGGTCACCCGCCGGGAAAAGGGATTCATTTTTCACCCCTTTGACGACCATGCGCTTGAAATGGACGTGGAGCGGTCCGATTTTTTCATCGAGACCCAGTGGCAGTACATGGTTCACCATCCCCAGGAAGCCCAACGCGGCCAGGACCCCCATTCGGATCTGTTCAGCCCCGGGTACTTTTCCGGACCCTTGGCCGGCGGTGAGAGCGAGATCCTCACGGCCCGTGTGGCGGGCGAAACCGGTTCGACCGAGAAGCCCGGCGTTGACCTGCGTCGACGGATCAGCCGCTTTTTCGAGGCTTCGCCCAAATGGGAACCGCCGGTGCCGGCATTAAAAAAAGCGCTCGACCAATACATCGTCAAACGAGACCAATCTTTGACGGTGATCGCTGGTTATCCCTGGTTTCTGGACTGGGGGCGTGATACCCTCATCGTGGTACGGGGGATTATCGCCGCCGGACGTCTCGAGGAAGCCCAGAGCATCATCGCCCAGTTTGCCATGTTCGCTGCGGACGGCACCATTCCCAACATGATCCGCGGAACCGACACGGGCAACCGGGACACCTCCGATGCGCCCCTGTGGCTCTTTCGGGTATGCGACGAACTGGGGACGGTGATGGGCCAGTCCAAATTGCTCAAAACCGATTGCGGGGGGCGGCCATTGAAGCAGGTCCTGCTTTCCATCGCCCGGTCCATCATGGCCGGAACCCCCAACGGCATCGTGATGGACGCCGGCAGCGGATTGCTCTTCAGCCCGTCACATTTCACCTGGATGGACACCAACTATCCGGCAGGCACCCCGCGCCAGGGATACCCCATCGAGATCCAGGCCTTGTGGCAGGCGGCCCTGGCCTACCTGGGCCGTGTGGATGCAGCGGAACCTCGCAAGCGGTGGCAGCGTCTGGCCGGGCAGGTGCGTCAATCCATTCTGGACCTGTTCTTCCGGGACGAGTTGGGCTACCTGTCCGATTGCCTGCATGCCGGACCCGGCACGCCGGCCACCCAGGCCGTCGCCGACAACGCCCTGCGGCCCAACCAGCTTTTTGCCCTGACGCTGGGGGCGGTTACGGACCCAGCGGTGGCCGGGCGTATCCTTTTCGCCTGCCAGGAACTGATCGTCCCCGGGGCCATTCGCAGTCTGGCGGACCGCGCTGTCGATCCGGAGTTGCCGGTTTATCATCACGGCGTGCTGGTTAACGACCCCAACGCGCCATATGTGGGCGTCTATGGGGGTGATGAAGACACCCGCCGAAAGCCGGCTTACCATAACGGTACGGCCTGGACCTGGGTTTTCCCCAGTTTCTGCGAAGCCTGGGCCGACTGTTTCGGCTCCGGTGAATATGAGACGGCCCTGGCCTGGCTGGCCAGCACCAGCCGGCTGATCAATGACGGCTGCGTGGGCCACGTACCGGAGATTCTAGATGGCGATGCCCCGCACCACACCCGCGGCTGCGACGCCCAGGCCTGGGGCGTGAGCGAGTTGTTGCGGGTGTGGGTCAAGATTGAGGGCTTGATGGTAGAAGGGCAGGAGTCAGGAGACAGAAGACAGGAGCCAGAAGAGAGAAGAGAGAAGACCAATAATAACCAAATTCTAAAACCCTGACAACGGTTGGTTTTTTTGAGATTTGGATATTGCCATGGTTCAAATAACCATAAGAAAAAACAATTAAAAACTAGCAGGAGGTGTATCGTGAGCCTTAAAAAACAGTATCTTAAAAGCAAGGACCGTTGTAAAGTATCATTCCGGGTTCCCAAAGCGGCGGCCCCGGGATCCAAGACCGTACATATCGTCGGTGAATTCAACGACTGGAGCACGGTCAATACCCCCATGAAGCGGCTCAAGAGCGGTGAGTTTACTGCTGTCGTGGAACTGGCGCCGGGCCGGGCATACCAGTTCCGCTACCTGATCGACCAGACGATTTGGGAAAATGACTGGGAAGCGGACCGATACGTGAAAAGCGATTTTGGCGATTGTGAAAATTCAGTTGTGGTGGTGTAGTCGTTACCGAAGCCATTGAGGAGTCTAATAATGAGGTTTATTCAGACATTCCAGGTGTTTCCTGATATCCCCGAGCCCCTTGCCTTCCTGGAGACGTTGTCGCGCAATCTCTGGTGGAGCTGGAACCAGAACGCCGTGGAGCTGTTTCGGCGCATCAACCCTCGGCTGTGGGAGGTGTCTGGAAGAAATCCCATCGTGTTTGCCACCCGGGTCCCCCAGGAGCGGTTCAATGAGCTGGCCCATGACGACAGCTACCTGGCCCACCTGGAGCAGGTGCGCAATCGCTTTGAAAACCGGGTGCTGAATCAGACCAGCAGCGAGAGCCCCTGGGACCAGGGGGAGACGGTGGCCTATTTTTCCATGGAGTTTGGCATCCATGAGACCCTGCCCCTGTTTGCCGGCGGTCTGGGCATCCTGGCCGGCGATCACCTCAAAGCGGCCTCAGGGCTGAAGATGCCCCTGGTGGGGGTGGGGCTGCTTTATCGTGAAGGCTATTTCCGCCAGTACCTGGACAAGGACGGGTGGCAGCAGGAAACCTATCCGGAAACCGACCTGTATCACCTGCCGCTGTCCAAACAAAAGGACAAGGAGGGAAACGACCTGGTCATCAGCCTGACCGATATCGGTGGCGATATCCATGCCCAGGTCTGGAAGATTCGCATCGGCCGGATTCCGCTGATTCTACTGGACACCAACCTGCCGGAAAATACCCCGGAGATCCGTGACATTACCGCGCGGCTTTATTCCGGCGAGCAGTCCACCCGCCTGGCCCAGGAGGTGTTATTGGGGATCGGCGGCATGCGGGCACTGGATGCCCTTGGCATTCAGCCGACGGTAAGCCACATGAACGAAGGGCACTGCGCCTTCGTGGGATTGGAACGGCTTCGGCAGCTGATGGACCGTTACGGCATCAGCCTCGAGGCGGCGCGGGAGGTCGTCTCGCGGACCACGGTCTTCACCACCCACACCCCGGTGGCGGCCGGGCACGACGAATTCCCGCCCGCCATGGTCAAACCCTACCTGAAGCCTGTTTGAAGCGCGTTTCGACATGAATGCGGACCAGTTGGTGGCCTTGGGGCAACCGGATGGGGCAGCGGCGGAGTCTCCCTTTTCCATGTTCATCCTGGGTTTGCGCACCGCCCAGTACATCAACGGCGTAAGCAAACTCCACGGGCAGGTGGCCCGTCACATGTGGTCCCACATCTGGCCCACCCGATCCGACGACGAGACGCCCATTACCCATATCACCAACGGGGTCCACATCCCGTCCATGCTGGCACCGGAAATCAAGCTGCTCTTCGAACGGTACCTGGGGCCCCAGTGGAACATGGGCTCCACCATTCCGGAAAATGCCAAACGCATCGACGATATTTTTGATGAAGAGCTCTGGCATGCCCACGAGATGTGCCGCTCGCGGCTGATCCGGACCGTCAGGGAAATGATGTACCGGCAGTACGGTCGCCGCAACGCCCCGCTGGATGTCATGAAAGCGGTGGAGTCGGTGCTGGATCAGGACACCCTCACGATTGCCTTTGCCCGGCGATTCGCCACTTACAAGCGGGCGCACCTGCTGTTCCAGGACCCCGATCGGCTCGAGGCCATCATCAATTCCACCAAACGGCCTGTTCAGTTCCTTTTCGCCGGCAAGGCCCATCCCAAAGACAATGAGGGGAAGGGAATCATCCGCAGCCTGGTGGATTTCGGCCGGCGAACCAGCCTTCGTCACCGGTTTATCTTTCTCGAAGACTACGACCTGGATATTGCCCGCTGCCTGGTCCAGGGCGCGGACGTGTGGCTCAATACGCCCCGGCGACCCATGGAGGCCTGCGGGACCTCGGGCATGAAAGCGGCCCTGAACGGGGTGCTCAACGTGAGCATTCTGGACGGGTGGTGGTGTGAGGGCTACAGCCCTGAGCGGGGCTGGCGCATCGGCAACGGGGAGGAATACCAGGACCACAACTATCAGGATGCGGTGGAGAGCCAGGCCGTGTATAACATTATCGAAAACGAAGTGGCGCCGCTCTACTATGAACGCACCGTCGGAGGCACCCCCAAGGCATGGCTCAAGATGATGAAAGCCTCGATGAAGATGGCCATGTCCCAGTTCTGCAGCTTGCGGATGGTATCTGAATACGAAGAGCGGTTCTACCTGCCTGCCAGCCGCCGGTTCGAGGAGCTGGTGTCCGATGGCGGCGCGGAGGCCCGCCGGCTCAGCGACCAGCATCGCCGCTATCTGGACAAATGGCCCCAGATTCATGTGGCTTCACCGGTTCGCAGCGCCCAGGGCCCCTTCCGGGTCAACCAGTCATTCGAGGTGACGACGCTGGTTCAGACCGGTGAACTGCGCCCGGATGAGCTGAACGTGGAACTCTATTTCGGCAAGATGCGCCATCTGGACCGCATCGATGATCCGCGGGTAAAGATGATGAGCGTCAAGGAGGAGCGTTCGGCAGGCACGTACCTTTACTGCTGCAACTTGCCATGCACCGATTCCGGCCGCTACGGGTTCACCGTCCGGGTGACCCCCAATGCCGACGCATGGATCCGGTACCGGCCGGAATTGTTGACCTGGGCGTAAGGGGTTCAGCGGTTCGGCGTTCACGGTTCAGCGTTCACGGCCTGTGGGTTTCCTTCTGGTTGCGTTGACCACCAGCGGTCGTTATGGCAGGCTAAAGAAAAAGGAACCACCCATTCACAACGCAGAACCCGGTCCCCGGAACCCAGAACCTCTGAACCCAACCACCAAAGGAGCCACCGATGCCGTCGGCCAAGAAGAACCCCCGTGTGCTGATTGTTACCCCGGAAGTGACTTACCTGCCCCAGCGGATGGGCAATTTTTCGCGGTACCTCACGGCCAAGGCCGGCGGCCTGGCCGATGTATCGGCCGCTCTGGTCAGTGCGCTGTTCAACGAAGGCGCCGACGTTCATGTGGCCCTGCCGGACTACCGGTCCATTTTCCACGACCGGCTGGCGCCGTTTCTCGAACGGGAGCAGTGGGCCATCCGCAACGTCATGCCCGACGACCGGGTGCACCTGGCCGAGGATCGGGCCTTTTTCTATCTGAACCGGGTCTACTCGGCACACGGCGGTGAAAATACCAAACTCTCCCTGGCTTTCCAGCGGGAGGTGATCAACAACATCATTCCCCGTGTGCGGCCCAACCTGATCCACTGCAACGACTGGATGACCGGACTACTCCCGGCCATGGCCCGGCAGATGGGCATTCCCTGCCTGTTCACCATACACAACATCCACACGGTAAAGGCTACTCTGGCCCATATCGAGGATCGCGGCATCGATGCGGCCTACTTCTGGCAACACCTCTTTTATGAGAACTTTTCGACCGGCTACGAAGAATCCTGGGAACACAATCCGGTGGATTTTTTAGCCAGCGGGGTGTTTGCCGCCCACTTCGTCAACACCGTCAGCCCCCGGTTCCTCGTAGAGATCGTCGAGGGCCGCCATGACTTCGTGGAGTGGCCCCTGCGTCAGGAGCTGACCAATAAATTTTATGCCGACTGTGCGGCGGGAATCCTCAACGCACCGGATCCATCCTTCAACCCGGAGACGGACAAGGACCTTCAGCGTACCTACAAGGCCGCCGATCACCCGGCCGGCAAACGGGAGAACAAACGATACCTGCAGAAAACGTTGGGGCTGATCCAGGACGACAGCGCCCCGTTGTTTTTCTGGCCGTCGCGGCTGGACCCGATCCAAAAGGGCTGCAAACTGCTGGCCGAAGCCTTTTACGGCATCATCTCCAATTATTGGGGCATGAACCTGCAGGTGGTTTTCGTGGCCAACGGTGAATACCAGCAAACCTTTCGAGATATCGTCAACCATCACGGGTTCCACAATCGCGTGGCGGTTTGTGATTTCAACGAGGGCCTGGAGCATCTGGCTTACGCGGCTGCCGATTTTATCCTGATGCCCTCGCTGTTCGAGCCCTGCGGCCTGCCCCAGATGATCGCCCCCATCTACGGGGCGCTGCCGGTGGCCCACGATACCGGCGGCATCCACGACACCATCACCCATCTCGATGTGGATCGGGGCATCGGCAACGGTTTTTTATTCGAGAACTACGATGCCGGCGGGCTTTACTGGGCCGTGACCCAGGCCATCGATTTTTTCAAGCTGCCCAAAACGAAGAAACGCGTGCAGGTTGAACGCATCATGCAGCAAAGCGCTGCATCCTTCAATCATGCCAACACGGCCCGGCAGTACATCGATCTGTATGAGAAGATGCTGGAAAGGCCCCTAATTAACTAAAAAGCTGCACGAATGGATGACATCAACACGCTCGTAGACCGCATGATCGATGCCGATCCTTACCTGGAAGCCCATCGCCAGGCCCTTGTCCGGCGGCTGGACCACATACAGGGCATGCGCCGGAGAATTACCGAAGGCCGCATGAACCTTCTGGATCTGGCCTCGGGGCATGAGTACTTCGGCCTCCATCAGACCGGGGATGGGTGGACGTTCAGGGAGTGGGCGCCCAACGCCACGGCGATCTACCTGGTGGGGGATTTTACCGGCTGGAAAGAAGACCGGGCATTTGCCCTGTCCCGGCTGACCGATGACGGTCAGTGGGAGATTCGCCTGCCGGGCGGCATGCTGCGCCACGGAGATCTTTTTCGCCTGCGCATGCACTGGCGCGGGGGAGAGGGAGACCGCATTCCGGCCTATGCCCGCAGGGTGGTGCAGGACCCGGTCACCTTCATTTTCAATGCCCAGGTTTGGGCGCCCGATTCACCCTACCGGTGGCGGCATCCGGACTTCACCCGGCCGGACCGGCCGCCGCTGGTCTACGAGGGTCACGCCGGCATGGCCCAGGATGCGGAAAAGATCGGCACGTGGCGTGAATTTACCGCGAACGTCCTGCCGCGGATCGCGGATGCCGGCTATAACACCATTCAGCTGATGGCCGTCCAGGAGCATCCCTACTATGGCTCCTTCGGCTACCACGTCTCCAGCTTCTTCGCCCCCTCTTCCCGGTTCGGTCCGCCGGAGGATCTGATGAACCTGATCGATTCGGCCCACGAACGGGGGCTCGCCGTTATCATGGACCTGGTTCATTCCCACGCGGTGTCCAACACCGTGGAGGGACTGGGCCTGTTCGACGGCACGGAATACCAGTACTTCCACCAGGGCCGCCGGGGGTACCACCACGCCTGGGGCAGCCGCTGTTTCGACTACGGCAAACCCCAGGTGGTTCACTTCCTGCTGTCCAACTGTCGCTACTGGCTGGACGCCTTTCATGTGGATGGATTTCGCCTCGATGGCATCACCAGCATGCTATACACCCACCACGGTCTGGAAAAGGCGTTTTCCGGGTACGACGACTACTTCAATGACGCGGTGGACGAGGACGCCCTGGCCTACCTGGCCCTGGCCAACGAGGTGATTCACCGCATCCGGCCCGATGCCATGACCGTGGCTGAAGACATCAGCGGTATGCCGGGTCTGGCACTGCCCGTTGCCGAGGGGGGGATCGGATTTGACTACCGTTTTTCCATGGGGGTTCCGGATTACTGGATCCGGTTGGTCAAGGACACGCCCGATGAAGACTGGCCCATGGGGAACCTGTGGTACGAATTGACCAATCGACGGCGGGAAGAGAAGACCATCAGCTATACCGAATCCCACGACCAGGCCCTGGTGGGGGACAAGACCCTGATGTTCCGTATGGCCGACGCCGCCATGTACACCCACATGTCCGTCGACGATCCGGACCTGGGGGTGGACCGGGCCATGGCCCTGCACAAGATGATCCGTCTGGTCACCCTGGCCACAGCGGCCAGCGGCTACCTGAACTTCATGGGCAACGAGTTCGGCCATCCCGACTGGATCGATTTCCCCCGGCAGGGAAACAACTGGAGTCTTCGATACGCCCGGCGGCTGTGGCACCTGGCGGATGATCCCGGACTCAAATACCAGTTTCTGTCGCGGTTCGACCGCCGAATGATCGCCCTGTTCAACCGATACGACCTGCTTTCGGGCGGCGACCCCGGACTGTTGTGGGATCATGACGGCGACAAGGTCCTCGCCTTTTCGCGGGGCGGGTGGGTTTTCGCCTTTAACTTTCACCCCTCTCAATCGTTCTTTGATTATGGCATTCCTGCACCGGGCGGCGCTTATCGGATGGCGCTGGATTCGGATTGCAGGGAATTTGGCGGCCACGGCCGGCTGACAGCGGATCAGGTTCACCACACGTCAGCGGACAAGGGGGGCAATGCGTGGGGCTCTCGGCTGTTCCTTTACCTGCCGTCTCGAACGGGGATCGCCCTGATGCCGGCGGTTGAGACGAATGGTGAATCATGACGCGAGACGATCAAAGACAACCAACGGGTCCATATGGAACTGAAAACCGGCATTTCACTGAAAGCCCTGAATACCTTCCACGTCGAGGCGGCCGCCGCTCGCTATGTTCGGTTCGATTCGGAGGACGACATCGTTGAATTTCTCGGTCGGCATGCACGCGATGGGGTTCGCCGCCTGATTCTCGGTGCGGGCAGCAACCTGCTGTTCGTGGAAGATTTTGACGGCATCGTGCTGCATCCGCTGCTCAAGGGGATAGATGTGATTGAAGCAGACCGCCGGCACATTTGGATCCGTGCCATGGCCGGTGAGAACTGGGATGATCTGGTGGCCTATGCCGTTTCCAATGGCTGGTCAGGCATCGAGAACCTGTCGCTCATTCCGGGAAGCGTCGGCGCCAGTGCGGTGCAGAATATCGGTGCATACGGAACCGAGGCAAAGGATGTTATCGACCGCGTCGAGGCCATTTCGATCGCAAGCCGTAAAAAAGTAACCTTGCTGCCGGGGGCCTGCGGATTCGGCTACCGCACCAGCCACTTCAAAGGTCGCTGGGCCGGTGCGCTTATCGTCACGGCGGTGATTTTCAAGCTCAACCGGCAGCCAGAATTCGTCCTGGACTATCCGGGCGTCAAAGCGGCCGTAGAAGATCTGGGTTCGATTGATCTGCAGACCATCCGTCAAGCCATCATCTCCATTCGGAAGCGCAAACTGCCGGACCCCGACCGGGTCGGCAATGCGGGCAGTTTTTTTAAAAACCCGGTGATTGGAGACGGCACACTTGCCCGCTTGCGCCGGCGGTTTCCCGATCTGCCCCACTACCCCCAGGGCGGCGACCAATTCAAATTGGCTGCCGGCTGGATGATCGAGCGCTGTGGCTGGAAAGGCAGGCGTGTGGGAAGGGCTGCTGTCCATCACCAGCAGGCCCTGGTTCTGGTGAATCTGGGCGGTGCCACGGGGCGCGAGATCCTGGATCTGGCCGAACAGGTTAGCGGGGCCGTCCACGAACGGTTTGATATCGAACTGGAAAGGGAGGTTCTGAGTTGTCCCCTAGTGAGATGTTCATGGCCGATCCATCCTGTCAGGGGGTGGGCGGATGATCCCGATGGAAACGCTGGCGGCATTTTTCATGGCGTCCGTGATGCTGGGGCTGGCACCCGGCCCAGACAACATCTTCGTATTGACGCAGTCGGCCCTGCGGGGGAAAATCGCCGGTCTTTTGGTGACACTGGGGCTTTGCACGGGTCTGGTCGTTCATACCACGGCTGTGGCCTTTGGCGTCGCGGCGGTTTTTCAGGCATCCGCAATGGCGTTCACCGCGCTCAAACTGGGTGGCGCCGGTTATCTGCTTTACCTGGCCTGGCATGCTTTCCGAGCATCCGCGGAGCGGATATCGGCCGGCCGGAGAAATGAGCTGAGTTATGCAAAGCTGTATCGGCGGGGAATCATCATGAATGTCACCAACCCCAAGGTGTCGATCTTTTTCCTAGCGTTTCTGCCCCAATTCGCCGACCCGCGCCGCGGATCACTGACCCTGCAGATGCTGCTGTTGGGCGGCGTGTTCATCGTTTCCACCATTTTGGTCTTCGGCAGTATCGCCCTCTTGGCCGGGTCCATCGGCCAATGGCTCAACCGTTCACCCAAGACCCAGGTGATCATGAACCGGATGGCCGCTGTCGTTTTCCTGGGGCTGGCCCTGAAGCTGGCCACCGTTAGACGATAATTGATCGTGGGAACGGGTGAGCCATTGGTCGAGCTTGTCTTTCAGCTGTTCCGGTTTGACCGGCTTGGTGAGGCATCCGGCAAACCCGGTCTCCCGCATGCGCTGACTGTCCCCCCGGCGTCCGCGGGAAGTCAGCATGATCAGGGCGATTGATTGGATCGCAGGAGACTCGGTCTCGATACGTCGGGATTCGTCGCGAAACGCGCCGGTTTTTCAGACGACGATGAAAGCTGAGGGAACCAGAATGCAGGTGACGAAGACAACCAAGGCGATGACTTTGGGCAAACCTAGCAATGATCGGATCTGCGAAGCCGTCCGCAAGCCGACGTTTTAGGCGATCATTAACAGGTCATATGGAGAGTTTTTTCGACTTCAGGAGATAAGCCAGGACGATGCCGACCATAAAGCCGGCGGCCAGGTTCGACGCCAAGGTGATGCCCAGGATGGTCACCACCACGAACAGATCCCTGCGCTCATCGATGTCCAGGATGGTCAGGGCCAGTTGGCTGCCGGAAAACAGGAGCAGTACGCCGAGGATGGCCATGGGGATCAGGTTGAAAACGGCCAGGATACGGTTGCCCAGCAACAGGGTGAGCAGGATGAAGATGGCCCCGATGATCAGGTTGGAACCGGCGGACCGGGCGCCGAAACGATAGTGGGCGGCCAAGCCGCCGGCGCCATGGCACAGGGGCATGCCACCGAGCAGCGCGCTGAGGAAATTTCCCAGGGCCATGCTTACGCACAGCGCTTTGCCCGTCACCCGTCGGGCGGCGGTGCCGAAATAGCTGATGGACAGGTCCATCTCGGCGATCACCGCATTGCCGATGGTCATGGGCATCTGGGGCAACACCAGCGCCAGCAGGGCAAAGGTGAAATCCGGGCCATCGGGAAAGCCCAGCGGCAGGATCCGCGGCAGATATAGCCCCGGCCGGATGTCTCCCAGCCCCTGACGGGTCCCCATCAACAAGCCGATGAGAATACCCGCACCCACAATCACGACACCGGCCGGCGTCCGCTTGTTGTCCAGCAGCAGCAGGGTGAGGACCGCGCCGACGATCCCGATGACCAGACCCACGGGGATCGGGCCCAGCTGCTGAAGGGCCAGGTAGGGTTCCGCCATTTGGTGCAGCAGCTGCAGCTTGGTCTTGCCGAGCATGAATTTGATCCCCTCGGCCATGAGCAGCGTGCCCGTGGAGAGCTGCACCCCCCGGATGACCGCCCTGGGGGTGTATTTGCCGATAAGGGCGACGGCCCCGGTGGTGCCGACGATCAGCAGGCAGGCGCCCATGAGAATCCCCGAGGCCATAATCTGCTGCGGACTCATGGCCGTGGCGATGGCATAGGCCCCGATCACCTTCATGGGCTCCACCGGGGTGGTGATGCCGAAGTAAAGCCCCGTGAAGATGTAAAAGAGACCCACCGACACAAACAGCCCCGACGGATCGAGGCCGTTGACCAGAATCATGCCGATGGCCAGGGGCAAAACGATCCCCAGGTCCCCCAACGACCCGGCGAATTCCATCCGATTGAAGGTGAGGGGCAAGGGCATTATTTTCCCTCCTTAAAGCGCTGGTCCGCCTTGAAGGACGTCGACCGCTTCTGAGACTGCTCCAGCCACCCGGCACGTGCATCGCTGCGTGTGTCGAAGGTGGGAACATAGGGTTTGATGTCCAGCAACGGGGTTCCGTCCACCATGTCGACATCCAGCAGGTGAAGGGTGCAGCCGTCGATCCGGTTCAGCCGAACGATGGACAGGCCGATGGGATTGGGCCGGCGCGGGGCGCGAGTGGCGAAAAGACCGCGTTCCACCGTGTCCATAAAGGGCTTTACCATCAGGCTGTATCCTCTGGAAAGATGGAAATGGTAAAGCAGAATCAGATGGGAAAAGCCGTCGAGATCGCATAGCCCTTCTTCGTACTGGGGGTCCAGAACCAGCTGGCCGGGAACATCCCGTGCACCGGAAGGCTGGATGGGCATGCCATTGATGTCCTTGAACGGGGTATGGATGATGCCGATCGAATCAATCGCAATGGCCATATCAACCCTCCGGAATTTGTGGCGGGGCGGCGGGAACCGCGCCGCGACTCAGATCGGTGCGCCAGGTGCAGGCCGTGAAAAGAACCGTTCCCCCGGCCATCAGCAGTGCGCCGAGAACAAAGGCCTGCCGGAGCTGGAACCAGTCCATCATCACGCCGGCCATAAACGAACCGACCAGCATGCCCAGGCTGTGGGCCACGGTGAGCAGCGCCATCACCGACCCCATGGCCTCGCTGCGGCTGCCTTGCAGGACAGCCGCCGCCATCAACGCCGGCATGGCGATGCCGCCGCCGATGCCGAAGACCACGCTGGCCCAAAACAGATCCTGGAAACCGTTGGCATGCGTAAAGGAATAGACAGCACCGGTGACCACCAGGCCGCCCAGGACGATCATTGACTTGCGATTCAAGCGGTCCGCCAGCCATCCCATGGGTATCTGCACCACGCCGCTGACCAAGACCCCCAGCATCACCAGGATGCCGATGCCCGATGCCGAGACGGAAAATTCCACGTCGGCAAACACCGGCAGAAAACCCCAGATAATGCCGATGCATGCCGTGTATGCCAGGCGGAAAAGAAAAAGACCCGCGATGGTCCGGTCGGAAAGGATTTGCGACCATCCCAGCAGCGCCTGGCCTTTTTTGACCACCCGCTCTTCGGCCGTGGGGGGGAGAAAAACCAGGCTCAACACGAATCCGACGAGGGACAGGGCACCCATGCAGACGAAGGCCCCGTCGAGGCTGAAGCGGTCCTTGATCACACCACCGATCAGCGGACCGGCGCTCAGACCGATGAACAGGGACATGTTGAACAGTCCCATGACCCACCCCTCCTTGCCGGTGGGCGTGATGTCCCCCACATAGGCCTGCACAACCGGCATGATCATGGCCGACGTGATTCCTTGAACAAAACGGATCACAATCAGGGACTCCACCCCACTGGATAGAATGAAGGCCACCGAGATCACGGCGTATGAGAAAAGCCCCGCGACGATGAAGGGCTTGCGCCCCTTTTTGTCGGACCGGCGGCCGAAGTAGGGCAGGAAAAACGTTCGGGAAAGGGAGAAGGCGCCGAAGATCAGGCCGATGTACAATCCGCTGGCCCCCAAGTCGTGGGCGTAGACCGGCAGCAGCGGCACCACGATGCCCACCCCGGTCACCGCCGCAAAGATAGAGAAGAAAAGGGTGCCGAAGATTTTGCGGTCGAGGGCGTTCATGGATGAAGGTGGTTTTCCTTGTCAATGCCGACAAAAAATGAAATAAATATTGGCATTCCTGTTTGGCAGAAGTTGTTTCCAACCGCCCCACTCAACAACGAGGATAACGGGATGGACAAATACCAGACCCTGATGGAAAAAGCAAAAAAAGGATTCGAAACGCTCGACCTTCCAGAAAACTTTAAAATCGATGCCCTGGATCGACTGAAGGCCTGGCTGACCCAAGAGATGTTTGCCGCCTACGTGCCCCAGATCGACCATCTTGTCGCGTCCGGGCAATGGGAGTTTCTGCTGGACTCCTTTTACCAGGTGATTCCCTTCGGCACCGGTGGCCGACGGGGACTGGTGGGCATCGGTCCCAACCGCATCAACCCCTGGACCATCCAGGCATCGGCCCAGGGTCACAGCCAATACCTGATCAAGGCCCACGGCGAGTCCGCCAAGCATCGGGGCCTGGTGCTGGCCTACGATGTGCGCCAGTTCACGGAAACCAGTCGATACGCTGCGGATCGACCCAATCCGGTCGATCATCTAGACTGCCGGCAGCTGGCCGAAGCGGCGGCCCAGGTATACACAGCCAACGGCATCAAGGTCTACCTGTTCGACAGCACCCGCAGCACCCCGGAGCTCTCCTTTGCCATCCGCCACCTGAACGCCGTTTCCGGTTGCATGTTTTCCGCCAGCCACAACCTGCCCACGGACAATGGGAAAAAAGTGTACGACCAGTACGGCGGCCAGCTCATTCCGCCCCATGACCAGGATCTGGTGGACGAGGTGACCGGCAAGGTATCCGCCATCCGGACCATGGAACTGGACGCTGCCGGCAAAAACGGCCTGCTGGCGGTTATCGGCAGCGAGGTGGACGATGCCTACCATGCAGCGGTCGCCGCGCTTCAGCTCAGCGACGCCAGAGGCGTCAAGATTCTCTACAGCCCCCTGCACGGCACCGGCCTGACCTCCGTCTATCCGGTGCTCAACGGCATGGGCTTCGACATCCACCTGGACCCGGCCACGGCCAACTTGAGCGGTGCCTTTGAACATGTCACCTTCAACATCCCCAACCCGGAGGTGATTCAGTCCTTCGACGCGGCCCTGCCCAACGCTGACGCCATCGGCGCGGATGTGATCATGAGCACCGACCCGGACGCGGACCGCATCGGCATCATGGTGCGACACGACGGCAAGTGGGAATTCCTCAACGGCAACGAGATCGGCATCGTTTTGTCCGAGTACGCCATCGACCAGTACCGCAAAAAGGGGCGGTTGACGAAAAACAACCTGATCATAAAAACCGAGGTGACCTCGTCTCTCATCGAGACCATTGCCGCGGAAAACGGCATCCAGTGCATCGGCGACCTGCTGGTGGGATTCAAATACATCGGTGAACGCATGAACCGACTGGAGGCGGAAGGCCGACAAGGGGATTTTATCCTGGGCACCGAAGAGAGCCACGGTTTTCTCATGGGCAACTACGCCCGCGACAAGGATGCCGCCGGTGCCGCCGTGTGGCTGGCCGAACTCACCTCGCAACTCAAGGCCGACGGGCGGACGCTGGTGGATTACCTGAGCGGCATCTACGCCAAATACGGCTACTGCCACAACTATCTCACCGAAATCCGACTGTTGGGCGCCAAGGGGATCGGCCGGATCAAAACGATCATGGACCATCTAAGGAAAAATGAGATTCCGGCGGTGGGCGGTTTCAAGGTGGCGGAAAAGATCGATCGATGGGAAGGCGAACCTCAGCCCCACCTGTCGAGAACCGACACCTCTTCCCGCAACGTGCTACTTCTGAAACTGGCGGATCTGCCCGAAACCCGCAGCATTCGCATCACCGTCCGTCCATCGGGAACCGAACCCAAATTCAAGATATACATCGAAGTGCTCGGCTGGCCGTTTGATTTGTCCGCCATCGAAAAGGCAAAGGCACAGATCGTGGCGGTCCAGGAACGGTTGGCGCGCGCTTTCATGGCGTATTGCTACGGTATCCTGGGGGTGGATTTTCCCGAACGGGGATTCCTGCTCTTCTGGCAGCTGCCCCTGGACGACAAGATGAAATATTTCGAGATCGAAGAGCAGATTGCCGAGCTGAAGAGCGTTCCCGACTTGAACGCACGGAGCGCGCATCTGGACGATTTGCTGGCTTTTCTGGGCGCCAATCCCGTGCAGAAGGTCGACCCGGCCTTTGCCGCCCGCTACGGCAGCGGGATGATCACCTATCTTGACTTGAATGATGAACGGTAAGAAAAAACTTGCACTTTATGGCTGCTTAAATTAAATCCGCCCAGTTTAGATGTCACGGCTGCTCTGGCGGCTGTTGTCCAACTGCCATGTCTAACCAAAGGGGGGGCCGATGGATGAAAAGAGAGGCGACGACACCTGCGGCGGGGTGTCCGATAAACCCTGCCACCCGCAAGAAAATCTGGCCTGAACATCACGACCATTCGCAATTCGTCACACCCGCGGATCACTTTGTTGAAAGAGACGGGGTCCAATTTGCCGGCACCCATCTCATCATCGACTTCTGGGGCGCCAAAAAACTCGATGACCTGCAGCTCATGGAGCGTGCATTGCGCGAGTGCGTGATAACATGCGGCGCCACCCTGCTGCACATCCACCTGCATCATTTCACGCCCAACGGCGGCATTTCCGGGGTAACGGTGCTGGCCGAATCCCACATCAGCGTTCACACATGGCCGGAGCGCGAATTTGCCGCCTTTGACGTGTTCATGTGCGGCAATGCCAGGCCCGAAGCGGCCATTTCTGTTCTAAAGCGCGCATTTTCCCCCAAAACGATCAATATCACTGAGAATTTAAGGGGGCTCCAGGGGCATGCCTGACCCGCGGTAGCGATCGAGCTGGAAATCGCTTTTCATCCTTCCGGTGTTGCGCAGCACGGCCGTTGCAAGCCGAACCTTCCCGGCGGGTTGCCGCGGGGAGGATTCAATTCTCGGAAACCCGCTATGACGCTCACGGCCTCATGCATCGACCTGTCTGCCGCATCGATGCTAAATAAAATGCCGGTATGGTCTCAGCGGGTTGCAGTTGATTTTGCTCAGGGCGCCTTCGGGGATTGAACGGCGATAATGCGCGTGACGGAAAGCGACCGGATTCCCCTGCCTACCGACGGCGTGTCGGGGGCATGCGGAAGCTCTGACACCTGCGCGAAGATATTGCGGATCAGTCGGTCGTCGCGATAGATGCCGAAAGTGATTCGTTTCATCTGCTGCGGGGTGAGATGACTGAAAGCCGATTTGGTAATCCAGATGGCACCCCCATGGGCGATGGCGGAAAGATAAAAGGCCTGGTCCGCCGCCCCGCCGGGGAGCATGAAGGCCATGCTGGCGGTGGGATCCTCCTGCTGGAGATAGTCCCTTCCGCTGCTGATGCCGATGTTCAGACGAATATCGGCAATCCATTCACCGTCCGCTTTCAGCGACGCTTCGATTTCACGTATCTTGTCTCTGAGTTCAACGGCACAGCAGATGGCATCATAAGCGGGATCCCTCTCCGACTGCCGGGGGATGATGTATTGCACCTCGGTCCCGCTGCGCTTGGCGCGGTGTCCGCCGTAGGAGGACAGGACGCGGTCGCTTTCGTCCCAGATGCGGGTCATGATCTGAAAATAGGTTTCCGGCAGCAGGGTATCGACGATGCTGCGGGAATCATCGAGCCGGGCCGAGATCACACTGAAGGGTTGTTTCCCGGATGCGGCGTCGGCATCCGTTGACGAGGTGGAATAGGCAACACCGGGGATGTCGACGGGATGCGCCTCCTGCCAACGGTCTTGATCTAAAAAGAAGAGGGTCCCTTCCGCCAGGACCATCCCATAAATTCGCATATCCCTTACACGGCCGTCGTCATCCTCAAGATGAATCGGGCAGCTGTCGATGGGACCTCTCGTGGCCACGCCAAGGCTGGATTCGTCCGGAGGACCGGCTTCTTCCAAGTTCAGGGAAACGGTCGGTGCCATCCTGTTGAAGGTTTCCGGTGGCGTGGTTTCCTGTAGGAATCGATAGATAAAGGAAAACAGTGGCTGCCAATTGAAAACCAGTTCTTTCAGAGAGGCACGCAGCATGATGTCAAAAACGGTGCCGGATGGATCGTCGTCCAATTCATTCTTGATGGCTCTGGACAGCCGATCGCCCTGATCGACTTTGATCCACCCGATGCGAAAATCGGCGTTGACCAGAAATGAGGATGCCGCGATGGTATCGGCGGGCAGGTGAAAGTCCGCTGACGTGGTTGGGTGCGTTTTTTTTTCGGTTGAAGGCGCGGTGGGCGGCAGCTTCGGCAATGGTTGGTCCTGGGTTAAAGGATCTCCTTCCGCCGCTTCCCGCAACTCAGTGGCAATGGTCTCCACGGAATGCCCTTCGTCTCTGAGTAGCTTCAGCATGGCGACGTGCCCAAGCACGGACCTTGAAAAATAACTTTTTTTCCGGGCGCCGTCGCGACCGACCGGTGATACCCGCATCATCGATTTGGGCAACACCCGCAATTGAATGAAGCGGATCAGATCTCTCTTGGCGATGCCGGTCTGCTCGATCACCTCTTCTCCGGATAACCAGGCTGAGCCGGCAGGATCCAGCGTCTCTTTTTCGGAATAGATTGGGTTCGTGTTCTGGGCCGTATTCATGTCTGTCCGGGCTGACTCCTTATTCTCCGTTTCATTCCACTGCCAGGGGGAAGCACCCGTCTTTCGACATACAATATCTGTGCCGAACTCTTTATGTCGATGGTTTTTTAAAGATCGGTGCCCTTTTTTTGAGTCACAGACGTGTTTTTAACCAGATCATCGATGCTCGTCGAACCCATTTTGACGGCAATATCGCTGCCTATCGTCGATAATCTGGCCCAATGAGGGGGCCAATGGTTTTTCGCCACTGACGAGTTTGAAATTAATCCACCAGGCAGCGAAGACGGCAGGGCGGGCGAAACTGTGTTTTTTTATTCCTATCCGATCCCTGCATATGGGAAATGAATTACCTATTTTGGGGTGGGGCTACAGCGGGTTCACTGATGGCGGGGGGCCTTGCGGCAACGGTGAATCAACGGAATTTTCATTTTTTGGATGGTCTGGCGCCGTTCGAATACAGCGAGCGCATTCCCCGCGGCTTGCGGCGGGGTTAGCGAGCGAACTGAAAATCGGCGCTTTATCCTTACGGTGAAGCTTCCCCGCGGCTTGCCGCGGGGAGGGTTCAAGACTGGCCGACTGACCCGCTCCCGAAATCCGCTGAGAAAAAACCGTTCCATGCGCAGATTGTTAAAAAGGACCACCAGGGACACCGCCGTGGTCACATCTCCATCAGCGTGGACCTGCCGGTTGAAGGGAAGGTAGTTGAGTGACTGGGTGGCTTCGGGCGCGCCGGCGATGATCACCGCCTCCTGAAACAGCGCCGTGTCGGGCGGAATGATTCGTTCAATGTCCCGAATCAACCGTCCGGCGAGGTTGGACACCTTGATCCGGTCAAGGGTTTTGATAAAGGATAGTGGCTTTTTCATGGGCGCGTGTGAATCGAAAAACCAAACCTTTGCCATCGCATGGTCATTCGGGCAAGGTTCGTTCACTTGTTGCCGCTGCCGCCATTCATCTGCGCCTGCACCACCGTGATGGCGATCAGGTCCGCCACGCTCTCCACCTCCGAATTGCGCTGCAGCACGTTAAACGGTCGATCGATGCCCATCAGCAGGGGCCCTACCACCTTGGCCCCGCCTAACTGGTTCATCAGTTTGTAGGCAATGTTGCCCGATGCCAGGTCCGGAAAGATCAGGACATTGGCGGCCCGTTCCATTCGGTTGAACGCAAAATCCCTGTCCAGGATGCTTGCCGTCACGGCTGTATCGGCCTGCATCTCACCGTCAACCACCAGGTCGGGCTTTCTCGCCCTCGCCCGATCAACGGCGCTAGCGATTCTGAGCGTATCTTCATTGCGCACACTGCCGAAATTGGAGTAGGAGAGCATGGCCACCCGCGGGGCCATATCGAAAAATTCGGCCATTTCGCCGGCCAGAATGGCAGTTTCCGCCAGGTCTGATGCATCCGGGTGGACGTTGACCGTCGCATCGGCGAAAAGCAGGGTGCGGTTTTTCAGAATAACCAGGTATAGCCCGGAAACACGCGCTACACCGGGTCGGCGGGGGATCACCTGAAGCACCGGCCGGATGGCATTGGGATAGGATTGGGCGATCCCATGAACCTGCCCGTCCACCAGGCCTTCCCGCACCAGCATCGCGCCGAAGACGTAAGGATTGTTCAATTGCGACTGCGTTTCGGCCATGGACCATCCCTTACGCTGCCGCAGGCCATACAGCGCATCGGTAAATGCCGCCATGTGGGGGTTGTGGCGGAGATTCATGATGTCGATACCGTCCAAAGCAATGTGCAGGGCGTCGGCCCGGGAACGAATGGCGGCCGGATCTCCCAGCAGCAGCGGCCGGGCAATGCCCTCCTTGGCCACATGGTGGGCGGCCCTGATGATTACGGGATGGTCCCCCTCGGGCAGCACGATCCGCCGCGGATTCCGTTGTGCCCGAAAAATGATTTTGCGCATGATTTCCCGTTCAGGTCCCAGACTGGCCTCCAGACGCTGGAGATAGACCGCCTGCTCGGGAAGCGTTGCGCGCGCGACACCGCTGACGACCGCCGCCAGGGCCACGGCCGGCACCACCTTGAGCAGGACGCGGGTATCCAGGGGTTTGGGGACGATGTAGTCGGGGCCGAACCGGATGGGTTTGCCGCCATAGGCCCGGATCACGGCGTCGGGCACATCCTCGCGGGCCAGTTCGGCAAGGGCATGGACGGCGGCGATTTTCATGGCTTCGTTGATTTCGGTGGCCCGCACGTCCAGCGCACCACGAAAAATATAGGGAAAGCCCAGCACGTTGTTGACCTGGTTGGGAAAATCAGATCGGCCGGTGGCGACGATGGCGTCCGGCCTTGCCGCTTTGGCCTCATGGTAGTCGATTTCCGAATCCGGGTTGGCCAGGGCAAATACGATGGGATCCGGGTTCATCTGTTGGAGCAATTCCGGGGTGAAGGCCCCTTTGACCGATAACCCCACGAGCATGTCTGCGCCCACTACCGCATCGGCCAGGGTGCGGGCGTCCGTGTCGCAGGCCAGCGCCTCTTTGTAGGGGTTCATGCCGGCCGTGCGTCCTCGAAAGATCACCCCGCTGGAATCCAGCATGACCAGGTGGTCCGGGGCGACCCCCAGCTGGAGGTACAGTTTGCCGCAGGCGATACCTGCCGCACCGGCCCCGTTGACGACCACCCGCAGATCTTCCATGCGCCGATCGGTAAGCGCCACCGCATTCAACATGGCCGCCGCGGAAATGATGGCCGTACCATGCTGGTCGTCGTGAAACACCGGGATGGACATCTGCGCCTTCAGTTGTTCTTCGATGTAAAAACAGTCCGGCGCCTTGATGTCTTCCAGATTGATGCCGCCGAAGGTGGGCTCCAGCAGCCTGACGGTGTGGATGAAGTCATCCGGATCGGTGGTGTTCAATTCGATGTCGAACACATCGATGTCGGCAAACCGTTTGAACAGGACGGCCTTGCCCTCCATGACCGGTTTGCCGGCCAGGGGCCCGATATCGCCCAAACCCAGCACGGCCGTCCCGTTGGTGATGACCGCAATCAGATTCCCCCGGTTGGTATAGTCGTAGGACTTGTCCGGATGGTCCGCGATCTTCAGGCAGGGCGCCGCCACGCCAGGGGTATAGGCCAGGCTGAGGTCCGTCTGGCTGAGAAAGGGCTTGGTGGGAACCACTTCGGTTTTCCCCGGGCGCGGTTCGCGATGATAGCGCAGGGACTCCTCATCATAGGACGACATTAGCCGCCTCCTTGGTTCGCCGCACGGTCAGCGAAGCGGCATCATCGGATCGTATTGGGCTTCAAACCGGCTGATATCGGCCTCATGTTGCAGGGTCAGGTCGATGTTGTCCAACCCGTTCAGCAACTGCTCCTTGGCCGCGTTGTCAATTTCAAATGTGAATGTGCGTGGTGACGGTGCATGAAAGACAATGCGCTGGGCCGGCAGGTCTGCGGTAGCCGTCAATCCGGTGTGCGTAGCCACCATTTTAAACACCTCTTCCACCTCTGCCTCCGACAATTCGATGGCGAGCATGCCATTTTTCGTGGTGTTATTTCTGAAGATGTCGGCAAAAGCGGGCAGCCGTTTGCCGTCCACCATTTTCCAGGGGGCGATGACGACCCGGTAACCGTCCTGGACCAGGGCCCATACGGCATGCTCCCGGCTGGAACCGCAGCCGAAGTTGTTGCGCGTCACCAGAATGGAGCGTCCTTCAAAACGGGGCTGATTGAGCTCAAAATTCATATCGAGCGCGCCATCGTGAAGGTAGCGCCAGTCAAAGAAGGCACTGGGTCCATAGCCGGTGCGTTTGATTGATTTGAGAAACTGCTTGGGGATGATGGCGTCGGTGTCTACATTGGCCCGGTTCAGCGTGGCCACGAGGCCGGTATGATCGGTAAAGGGGGTCATGGAATTTCCTTAAGTATGATGTGCTTTTCGATAATGGTTTTAAAAAAGGGTTCAAGGGGGTCGAGGATTCCTGGGGTCAAGTGTCTGTTTCCTATAATCCTTCAGATCTAAGCCACGCCTTGGGCCGTGATCGTTGAGTGAAAAATCATTCGAGTCCTCCTCACTGCCAGTTGCGAATGTCGACGATTTTCCCGGCCACCGCTGCTGCTGCCGCCATTTCCGGGCTAACCAGGTGGGTTCGACCGCCTTTCCCCTGGCGACCTTCAAAATTGCGGTTGGACGTGGATGCGCATCGCTGTTGCGGGCGCAGCTGGTCCGGGTTCATTCCCAGGCACATGCTGCATCCGGCATAACGCCATTGGCCGCCGGCGGCTTTGAAGATGCGGTCCAACCCTTCGGCCTCCGCCTGCATGCGGACCTGATGGGATCCGGGGACGACCAGCAGTTCCACGCGGTCAGCCTTCTTGCGACCATCCAGAATGGCGGCCGCCTGCCTCAGGTCCTCTATCCGGGAATTGGTGCAACTGCCAATAAAGACAACGTCCAGGGGCACATCGGTGAGCTTTTCCCCGGGTGTAAGTCCCATGTAGTCCAGGGCATTGTTAACATCCGAGGGGGTGTATCCCCTCGCGTTTTCCGGCGTGGGTACCGGCTGGTCGACATCCACCACCATGCCGGGGTTGGTCCCCCAGGTGACCTGCGGGGCAATGCGGCCGGTGTCGATGGTCAAGGTCTGATCGAATGATGCATCCGCGTCACTGGGGAGGCTGCGCCAGCGGACCATGGCTTTTTCCAGGGCGTCGCCGGTGGGTGCGTAGGGCCGTTCCCGGCCAGTGATGTAGTCGAAGGTAGTGTCATCGGGGGCGATCATGCCGGCACGTGCGCCGGCCTCGATGCTCATGTTGCACATGGTCATGCGTCCTTCCATGGAAAGGGCGCGGACCGCCTCACCGCCATACTCCAGGACATGCCCGGAACCACCGGCGGTGCCCATAATGCCGATCATTTTAAGCACCATGTCTTTGGACGAGATATGCGGTCCGGGTCGGCCGGTGAATTCCACGTAATAGGTGCGGGGTTTTTTCTGCACCAGCGTCTGGGTGACCAACACGTGCTCCACCTCCGAGGTGCCGATACCGAAGGCCAGCGCGCCGAAAGCGCCGTGGGTGGAGGTGTGGGAATCGCCGCACACGATGGTCAGGCCCGGCAGGGTGATCCCCATTTCCGGACCGATGACATGCACGATACCCTGATGATCATCGCCCAACCCGAACAGCGTGACACCGTAGTCGGCGCAATTCCGCCGCAGGGCATCCACCTGGGCTTTGGAAGTGGGGTCCTTGATCTCCAGGCGATCCTCGGTGGTGGGCACATTGTGATCCATGGTGGAAAAGGTCAGGCGCGGCTGTCGAATCTTTCGACCCGCCTGCCGCAACCCTTCAAAGGCTTGTGGGCTGGTTACTTCGTGCACCAGGTGGCGATCGATGTAGAGCAGGCAGGAGCCGTCCGGCAATTCTCGCACCACGTGGGGCGCCCATATTTTTTCGAACAATGTTTTTCCCATGGAATGATCTTTCTGCTTTAGCGGTTGGTCTCTTGGGCTTGTTTTATGGTTCCGAATCCTTCAATTGGTGATATTCGTTTAAAATGGCCTCATGGCCGTCGAAAGTCAAGGCGATGAAACGCCTTCTTCCTTGCCTTTTTTCAAAGACAGATTATTTTTCAACGTACGGCGGGCGATCGATGACCACCTGTCCTCTCGACGGCATGCATAATCGTCGAATTGGCCGATCCCAAATGAGCCTTGTGTTCATACCTCGCGTCTCAACCCGGTCCCTGCTGGAATTGCCGTTGTATTGAACCCTCCCCGCGGCAAGCCGCGGGGAAGCTTCACCGTAAGGATAAAGCGCCGATTTTCAGTTCGCTCGCTAACCCCGCCGCAAGCCGCGGGGAATGCGCTCGCTGTAGCGGTTCACACAGAAGGGAAATGCACCGATGAAAGGCACCGAACTGGTTCTTAAAGCCTTGATTGACAATGGCGTGAAATTTGTTTTCGGTTACACCGGCGGCGCCATCATGCCCATTTTCGACGAAATGGAAAAGCAGAAATCACTGTCATTCATCATGTCGCGGCACGAGCAGGGGGCGGCCTTCATGGCCCAGGGCATATCCCGCGCCTCCCTGTCCACATCGCATCCCCGGACCGGCGTCTGCATGGCCACGTCCGGTCCCGGTGCCATGAACCTGGTCACCGCCATTGCCGACGCCAACATGGACTCGGTGCCGGTGCTGGCCATCACCGGTCAGGTTCCCACCGGTGTCATCGCAACGGATGCGTTTCAGGAGAGTGATGTGGTGGGGGTCATGATGCCGCTGACCAAGCAGACCTATATGCCGCTCAGCGTCGATGAAATCGAAACCACGATTCATGAGGCCATGTATGTGGCCTCAACCGGTCGCGGCGGACCGGTGGTCGTCGACATCCCTAAAGACGTTCAACTGCAGGAGACCCAGAGCGTCTGCGAATTCGACCCCCGCTCCTGTGAGCCGCAGCTGCCGGGTTTTTTTTATTCGCCATCGGTGGATATGGCGGCGTTGAAACAGGCCATCGGGTTGATCAATCGGAGCGAGCGGCCGATCATTCTTTGCGGCCACGGTGTCATTTCCAGCAATGCCGGCCCGAAACTGCAGGCATTTGCCGAAAGGGCCAATATACCGGTGGCCTTTACCCTGCACGGACTATCAGCGCTTCCGGTGGACCATCGCATAAGTCTGGGCATGGTGGGCATGCACGGAACCGTGGAAGCCAACCGTGCCCTGATGAATGCCGATCTGATCATTTCTTTCGGTATGCGATTCGATGACCGGGTGACCGGCAACCTGAAAGATTTCGCGATCCATGCAAAGGTGATTCATGTGGAGATCGATCCCTCCGAAATCGATAAGAACGTGAAGACATCCGTCTCTCTGAACGCAGACGTGGCTCAGGTGCTCACGCTGCTTGAGCGGGACCCCGCTCTTGTCTCGAAGCCTCGCAGCCGGTGGTTCGCCCAAATCGATGGGTTTCGCCTGGAAATTGCTGACCAGATCCAGAAAGAGATCGATGCGGGAATCGGCCGGGAGGGGCAATTGCTGGCCAAGACCATCATCCGTCGCCTGTCCCACCTGACGCGGGGGAAGGACATCATTGTGGGAGACGTGGGCCAGCATCAAATGATTCTGGCCCGCTTTTACAACTTTCAAACCGTCAACAGCTGGTTTACATCAGGCGGTGCCGGAACCATGGGGTGCGCCCTGCCCATGTCCATCGGCGTCAAGTTGGCCAGGCCGGATGAACGGGTGTGGTCGGTAAGCGGCGATGGCGGTTTCCAGATGAACATCCAGGAACTGGGAACGATCATGGAGCACGACATCGAAGTCAAGATCCTGCTCATGAACAACGGATACCTGGGAATGGTCCGCCAGTGGCAGACTCTTTTTTACGACGGCCGATATGCCGGCACACCCATGAAGAACCCTGATTACGGCGCCATCGCCGGTGCCTACGGCATTCCCTACCTGAAGGTTTCCAGCCTTGATCAGGTCGACGACGCCATTCAGCGGGCCGCCGACCACAAAGGTGCGTTCATGGTGGAATTCTTATGTGACCCCAGTGAGATCATTCTGCCAATGGTCCCGGCTGGCGGGGGGGTGGCAGACATGATTGTCTCCATAGACCGGTAATATTTCTGCACGTTTACCCGGGAGAATTCGATGACAACCCCAGTACTCATGAAACGGCGTGCCATCCTGGCATTTATGCTGGACCGGCCGGGTGTGCTCAACAAAATAGCCATGCTGATCCGACGCAAGATGTACAACGTTGAAACCCTTACCGTCTGCAAGACCAACCAGCCCGGCACCAGTCGCATGACCATCACCCTTCGGGAAGACAGCGATGAGAAAATGCGTCAGGTCATCAAGCAGATCGAGAAAAGCACCGAGGTGATTTCCGCCAAAGAGCTGGACATGAACGAAAGCTTCTGGCGGGAGGTGGCCATCGTCAAGTTTGAAGCCGATGAGGGACGCATGGAGGCGCTTGCCAAGACATACCCATTCCAGATACTCGATCGCCAGAATCATGAATTGTTCATCGTCCAGGTCACCGGCACATCCCTGTCCATCGATGAATTTTTGCAGGATGTGGGAACTGACAGAATCGTTGAAGTGGCGCGGTCGGGGTTTACGGCGATGGAGAAGTAGAAAGGGTCCCAATGACTGAGAAATTGAACAAATATAGTTCGCGGATCACCGAACCCAAATCCCAGGGCGCATCCCAGGCGATGCTATACGGCATCGGGATGAGCGATGCCGATATGAAAAAGGCCCAGGTGGGCATCAGCAGCGTCTGGTACGAAGGCAACACCTGCAACATGCATCTGAACGACCTGGCCGCCAGGGTGAAGGCCGGGGTGGAGGAGGCGGGCCTCGTCGGTCTGCGCTTCAACACCATCGGGGTCAGCGACGGTATTTCCATGGGGACCGAGGGGATGAGCTACTCCCTGCCGTCCCGAGACCTGATTGCCGACTCCATCGAAACGGTGATGCGCGCCCAGTGGTATGACGCCAACATCTCCCTGCCGGGATGCGACAAGAACATGCCGGGCTGTTTGATCGCCATGGCCCGGGTGAATCGACCGGCCCTGATGGTCTACGGGGGTACGATACGGGCCGGCCGGCTGGATGGCGTCAAGCTGGACATCGTCTCGGCGTTTCAAAGCTACGGTGAATATGTGGCCGGCACCATCGACGAGCAGCGCCGGCTGGCCATCGTCAAAAAGAGCTGCCCGGGCGCCGGGGCCTGCGGCGGCATGTACACCGCCAACACCATGGCGTCTGCCATCGAAGCCATGGGCATGTCGCTGCCTTTCAGCGCCAGCCGACCGGCGGAATCCGACCAGAAAAAAGATGAGTGCCGCCGGGCGGGGGAGGCGATCCTGCATCTGCTGAAGGCGGACATCAAACCGCGGGATATCATGACCCGGGAAGCATTTGAAAATGCACTGGTCGTCTTGACGGTCCTGGGCGGGTCGACCAATGCGGTGCTGCACCTGATTGCCATGGCGCGGGCCGTTGACGTACCCTTGTCCATCGATGATTTCCAGCGGGTGAGCGACCGGGTGCCGTTGCTGGCGGACATGAAGCCCAGCGGCACATACGTCCAGGAGGACCTGGACCGCGTCGGCGGCATCCCGGCACTGATGAAGGTCCTGCTGGACCATGGACTGCTGGACGGCCGCTGCCTGACCGTCACCGGCCGGACCGTGGCCGAGAACCTGAAGGATGTAGACAGATTCGAACCGGGCCAACGGATCGTGCGCTCCCTGGACGACCCGATCCACCCCACCGGACACATCCAAATCCTGCGGGGCAGCCTGGCCCCGGAGGGCGCGGTGGCCAAAATCACCGGTAAAGAAGGCGTCGCCTTCACTGGACGGGCCAATGTGTTCGATTCCGAAGAGGCGATGCTGACGGCCCTGGAAGAAGGGCGGATCCTTAAAGGCGACGTGGTGGTGATCCGCTATGAAGGCCCCAAGGGCGGCCCTGGCATGCCGGAGATGCTGACCCCCACCTCGGCAATCATGGGGGCCGGTCTCGGAAGGGAGGTGGCCCTGATCACCGACGGTCGCTTTTCAGGCGGCTCCCACGGGTTCATCGTGGGGCATATCACCCCCGAGGCCCAGGAAGGCGGCCCCATTGCGCTGGTTCAAACCGGCGACACCATTACCATTGACACGGCAACCCACACCATCGACCTCGACATCGACACAGCGGAGATGGCGCGTCGGCGAAAGAACTGGACAGCGCCGCCTTATAAAATCTCCCGCGGGATCCTCTACAAGTACATCAAGACGGTGAGGAGTGCGTCGGAGGGGTGTGTCACCGACGCGTAGCGCCTATTCCAAAACGCCCCATTTCGGCCAATACCGGCGTTGGGCTCACATTTCCATCCTCGACGTCGCGCTGCTACGCCTGCGGTTGAAATGATCGCCCGCCTTGATCTTGGCTGAACTGAAACGTTTTGAAACAGGCTCCTTGCGTAAATCTGGTCGTCACATGGTTCCGGTCAGAAGCCAAGCGGCCGTGACCAGCGCCAGCGCTATTCGGTAATAGCCGAAAACAGCCAGCCCGTGGCGGTTCAAATAGGAAACCATCCACTTGACCGACGCCACGGCCGAGAGAAAGGCGAACAGCAGGCCGGCGGCGATGGGAAGCAGGTCGAAGGCCTGCATCATCATCTGGCCGTGCTTGAGGGCGTCATACGCCGTGGCCGCCCCTAAGGTCACCACGCCCAGCAGAAAGCTATACTCCACGGCAGCCGGCAGCGACAGCCCCATAATCAGGCCGCCCACGATGGTTACCAGGCTGCGACTCACCCCCGGCCACATGGCGATACACTGGGCAAAACCAATGACCAGCGCCATGCGCCAGGTCAATTCCTCAAGCGACAGGCCTTCATGAACCGGTCCACGGTTGGTGCGGTTGCGCCAGCCCACCGCCAGGATGGCTGCGCCGCCCACGAACCAGGCGGTCACCACCGGCCAGAGCCCGAAGAGGTAAGCCTTGATGATCCGGTTGAACAGCAACCCGATGACGGCTGCGGGTATAAAGCCGGCCGCCACATTGGCCAGCAGCCGGCTTCCGTCCGGATCCTTTCCCGCCAGTCCCCGCAGCATCTGTTTGACGCGACTGAAATAGAGCCCCAGCACGGCGATGATGGCACCCGCCTGAATGCAGATGGTGTATGCATCGACCGCATCTTGGGTGTTCTGCCGCTCTTCTACCGAGGCGGATCGGGACTCGCCAATGCCCATCAGCCGCCCCGCCAGAAGCAAGTGGCCGGTCGAACTGACCGGCAGGTACTCGGTCAGGCCTTCGACCACGCCCAGAATCATCGCCTGACCGACGGTCATCGCCGGCGGGTCCTTTCCGTCGAGGGTTGTGGACAGGTTTCGATCACCAAGGGTTGCGCCGGCAATACAGGCGAACAGCAAGAGGACAAATCCGGTCAGGGTGATCCACATCGACTTTCCCACGCGCATTTCCGTTCCTTTTCGACAGCGCCGACTTACAGTCGTGTGCTGGCGGTTTGCTCCCTGATTCTTGTGCATCATCAACCCTTGATGACGCCAATCGGCCTAAGTCGGGCCACTTTTTTGGATAGCCCCGCCCCATGGACGGCACCGACCACCTCGTCGATATCTTTGTAGGCCTCAGGCATCTCTTCGGCCAGGGTGCTGCGGCCGGTCCACTTGACCAGGATGCCCTTGTCGGCCAGTTCACGCTGAATGGACCGCCCCCTGCTTTGCTTCTTGGCCGCCGTGCGGCTGAGCATCCGTCCGGCGCCGTGGCAGGTGGATCCGAAGCTCTCATCCATGGCGGTCTGGGTGCCGGCCATGACATAGGAGGCAGTGCCCATGTCACCGGGGATCAGGATCGGCTGACCGGTCTGCCGATAGGCTTCGCAGATGGCCGGGTGGCCCGGGGGAAAGGCCCGGGTGGCTCCTTTGCGGTGCACGCAGACCGTGCGCAACTTGCCATCCACCGTGTGTGCCTCCCGTTTGGCGATGTTGTGGCAGATATCGTACACCTGATGCATGGCCAGGTCCCGCGGGCCGATGCCGAGCACCTGCTGGAAGGTCTCCCGGGCCCGGTGCAAGAGGATCTGGCGGTTGGCCCAGGCGTAGTTGGCCGCGCAAGCCATGGCGGCGAAGTAGTGTCGGCCGGCCTCTGATTGGATCATGGCGCAGGCAAGCTGGCGATCGGGCAGTTGAATGCCCAGTGTTTTGACGTGCTTGGCCATGAAGGCCAGGGAGTCATCGCAGACCTGGTAACCCAGCCCACGCGAGCCCGAGTGCAGCAGGACTGTCACCTGATTGTGGAAAAGACCGAACGTCCGGGCCGCCGCCGCGTCGAAAATTTCATCGACCACGCCCACCTCCAGAAAGTGATTGCCCGACCCCAGGGTGCCCAGTTGTTTGGCGCCCCGCGCCAGGGCCCGCTCACTGATCACGGACGGGTCGGCTTGGTCCATGCAGCCGCCGTCTTCGGTGCACGCCACGTCCGACCCCTCGCCGAAGCCGTGACGGACAGCCCAGCGACCACCCTCACGCAGCACGTTCATCTCCTCTTTGGTGGACAACTTGACCGATCCGGTGGCGCCCACGCCCGACGGAATGTTCTGGAACAGGGCCTCCACCAGTCGATCCATCACTGGCCGAACCTCTTTTTCCTCCAGGCCGGTGCCGGCCAGGCGCACACCGCAGTTGATGTCGTAGCCCACGCCACCCGGTGAGATGATGCCGCTGTCCCAGTCGAAGGCGGCCACGCCGCCGATGGGAAAACCATAGCCCCAGTGCATGTCGGGCATGGCCATGGCGGCTTTGAGAATGCCGGGCAGCGACGCCACATTGGCCACCTGCTTGAGGGCTTCCGCTTCGTGCAGGTTGGCGGCCATGCGGCCGCTCATGAAGATGCGGCCCGGCACGTTCATCGACCCGGATTTGGGAATTTCATAACAATAGGGGCCGATCTGGTTCAGTTGCATTTCAACCTCCTAAACATCGAACACCACCGTCGCCTGCCAGCCGTCCTCGGTACGGCTCACCTCGATCTGGTGGTAGGTCACTGCCTTGATTTCGTGAAGAATCTCATGTCGCCCGGGCTGATATGGGTCGGTGGATACCCGGGCGGACACGGCGGTGTCTGAGATATCAACGATATCAATCAGATTAACCAATTTTTCATTTCCCGTCCACAGGTGGAGCAGTTCCCGCAGGTAGTTGACCATGAGATCCGGCGGATCGTCGCCGGTGACAGTCACCTCGATGACCTCTCGCGGTTCCACTCGTTCCGACCTGGTGATCAGGTCAAACAGGGCCAGACCGGCTTTTTTAAACAGATCGGCCGGATCGTCACCCCTGACGCGGATTCTCAGATCGGCGGTGTGGTCAAGAAGGGTATAATGCTTTTTCATCGGTACCAAATAGTGGACCATCGATGTGAAAAGAACTAAAGATTATTGTTACGGTATTTCATGTGCCCGAAGTCAGAAGTCGGAAGACAGAATTCAGATTAGAGAGCGATAACGGTACCCGTCTTCGCCGTGCTGTATCCGCCCAGGGCCTCCACCCGCGTCTTGAATGCAGCGGTGTTGATCGTCTCCAGAAGCACCTGGATGTTGGCGTCGTCGAAATAGACCTGCGGAATGATTAGATCGTACTGTTCGGTAACCACGGGGATGAAATCCAGATTGAGGGCCTTTGCCGCGGCATAGATGCCCAGTCCTGTGTCGGCCGTGCCGCTCAGCACGGCCACGGCCACGTTCATGTGGGTGAACTCTTCGCTGGTGTAACCGTTGATCTGTTCCGGGGAGAGGCCGATCTGTCCTAAACGGTAATCCAGCAGGATCCGCGTCCCCGACCCCCCCTGTCTGTTCATGAAAACGATATCTTCGCGTCCCAGGTCGTCGATGCCTTCGATGCCCTTGGGGTTGCCTTTGGGAATGATCAGGCCCTGGTCGCGCATTACCAGGTTCACCAATCGGACCGGTATGTCTGGGAGATAGCGTTTTACGTAAGATAGATTGTATCCGCCGGTTTCCGTATCCAGCAGGTGGGCGCCGGCCAGGTGGCAGACCCCGCGTTTGACGGCCATGAGCCCACCCATGCTGCCCACATGGCTGGAAGAGAGGGTCAATGCCCCGTCGCCGGCGCGCAGTTGGTCGGCCAGCACGTCCAGGGTGTTGTCGTGGCTGCCCACGATGACGATGGTGTTGCGGATGACGGGCAGGGGCTTGAGCAGTTCGGCAAGGACCGGGTCTGTGTCTTTGATGCCTTCGGCCTGACTGGGGATGCGGATAATGCCGTCGGCTTCGGTCAGGCTGGTGATCATGCCGGCCCCCCGGGGCAGCGGCGTGGCCACGATGCGATCGCCCACCTGACCCAGCTTGACCCGCAGGAACTCCTCCACGCCCAGCCGGGAGGCGATCTTGCGGGTGGGCACCACGGCGACACGCTGGCGCGGATAATCGGCAATGCCCAGCATCTGCCTGATCAGGGGCTGAACGAACTGCTCGACGGCGATGATGGCGGACACCGGGTAACCGGGGATGCCGAAGAAGGGCTTGCCCTGGATATCGCCGAGGATCACCGGCTTGCCGGGCATAATGGTCACCCCGTGGACCAGCAGGCGTCCTAGATCCTGGAGGACGGGCAGGGCGTAGTCCTCGGAGCCGGCCGATGACCCGCCGATGGTCATCACCATGTCCACATCGCCGGCCACCGCGTCGGCCACCGTTTGCCTGATCAAATCCAGGTCGTCCATGACCCGTTCGTGCCGCAATGCCTCCCCTCCGCAGGCGTCGATCATTTTTTCAAGCACGTAGGCATTGGTCTCCAGCACCTGCCCCGGTTTCAGGTCTTCGGGGGCGGTGGTGCGCCAATCAACCAACTCCGATCCGGTGGGGATGATCAGCACCCTCGGTTTTCTTCTCACCGGAACCCGATAGATGCCGCCCGAGATCAAGGCTCCCACGCAATACGGAGTCACCGTATGGCCGCGGGGGTAGAGCAGTTCGGTGGCCACGATGTCCTCGCCCATTTTGCGCACGTGCTGCCAGGGAAAAGCCGGTGCTTCGATACGGATTCGATCGTCGCCCACGGTCTGGATCTTTTCGATCATGATCACCGCATCGGTGCCCTCGGGCATGACATGGCCGGTGTTGAGAAAGATGGCCTGAGTGCCCACGGCCAGTTCCTTGGGTCGGGATTCGCTGGCGCCGAAGGTCTCCTCGGCTTTAACGGCAACGCCGTCCATGGCGGCGGCGTGAAAGTTGGGCGATGAAACGGCGGCGACGACCGGTTCGGCCAGGACCCGGCCCACGGCATCGGGCGGCGCTACCCTTTCGGCGGTCATGGTGCCTGTGCCGGGAAAATGATCGAAGAGGATCTGCCGCGCTTCCTCTAAGGGCTTCATGTTGAGATAGACGTTGCGTTTGGTGTTCAAGGGTAACTCCCGTCAGCCTGGTAAGCGTGAAACCAAAAAAATTCGAATTGGCTGGCGGCCGTCATAACGGCATCACCGCAACCGTGGCGCCCTGCTCCAGCCCTTCAGTATTCATGCCGATGGCGATGAGGCCGTCGGCCTTGACCATGGTGTTGATCAGTCCGGATTTACCCAGGACAGGTTCCGCCACGGGGTGGCCGTCGACTTCGATCAGGCGTACGCGGACATAATCCACGCGCCCCTGGGCTGAGGCCAGGTTGCGGCTCAGGACGGCCTGAACCGGGAATCGCCGCACCGTCTGCGGCAGTCCGCAAAGCCGGTCCAGAAAGGGACGGACCACCACGGCAAAGACCACCATGGCGGACACGGCATGGCCGGGCAGTCCCCAGAATGCCTTGCCGCCCGAGCGGGCCAGGATGGTCGGTTTGCCGGGGCTGATGGAGATTCCGTGGACCAGGATCGCGGTGTCGGGAAGGGCGTTGAGCACCTCCACGGTAAAATCCCTGGCCCCCACCGAACTGCCCCCTGAAATCATGACCATGTCGGTTGATTCCAGGGCGTGACGGCACTTGTCCATGAGGTCGTCGCGATCGTCCCTGACGATGCCGAAGACCATCGGCAGGCCGCCGGCCGCCAGCACCTGGCCGGACAGGGTCTGGGTGTTGATGTCCCGGATCTGTCCTTCGCCGGGCACCTGGTCCACCGGCACCACTTCGTCACCGGTGGAGATGATGCCCACGCGGGGGCGTTTGAAAACGGTCGTCTCCGTCCGCCCGCAGGCGGCCAGCAGCCCGGCCTCCTGGGGACGGATCCGCGTTCCTGCTTTCAGTGCCGGTTGGGTATGCTGGATGTCCTCGCCTTTTTCGATGACGTGCTGGCCCGGGGCCACACTCCGATAGGCCTCGATGGTGGTGTCGTCGAGCATATCGGTGTGCTCCAGCATGATGACGCTGTCTGCGCCCTCGGGCAGCATGCCGCCGGTGGCGATCCTGGCCGCCTCACCGGGGCCGATGGAAAAGTCAGGCCGGCCCCCCATCCTGATTTGCCCGCGTACGTTCAGATAGGCGGGGTTGGCCTCGGATGCGCCGAAGGTGGAGGACGCCCTGACGGCAAATCCGTCCATGGTGGACCGGTTGAAATCGGGGATGTCCACATCGGAGTAGACATCCTCGGCGGTTACCCGGCCCAGACAGTCTGCCAGCGCCACCATCTCCGTATCCATCGCTGGAAAGGACGGGGCGTGGGCGAGAACCCCGTCGATGGTCTCAACCTTGAAAAACTCTTTCATGACATATCTATCTCTTATCGTTATTCATATCTGACGGATCCGTCAAGGCTTCGCCCCCAACCCCACGATACTCGCCAGGGAGCGGGCCATGGTGTTCAACATGGCTTCGTCGGGCAGGGTGATGGTCATGTTCAACCGGCCATCCGCCGTTCTTTCCATGCAATCGCCCAACTTGGCTTTGAACGCCTCGGCCATTTGGTCCAGGCCATCGTCCTCTGACCGATCCGCGAACATTTCGCCAATCAGGGTAAATGCGGCGCCCACCAGCTGGCCGCCGGCGGCCGCCACCTTCTCCTTCCTGGCCAGGGCCGCGGCTGTTTTTTCGGCTTCGGCCTTCATGCTCTCGTCTTCGGCCGCCTCGGGCCGAGCCCCCAGCAGGATCTCCATGCGGCGTTTGAGCTCTTCCATGCCCGTGCTCATCTCCACCTGGCTGGTGTCGGTGTCCGGATCCAGAACCGCCAGCGAGAGTTGGTGCTTGGCCGACAGGGTGGCCAGCAGGTTCTCCTCCAGTGTGTCGGTGGTGACCAACAGAAAGACCTGCACCGGCTGCTTTTGTCCCATGCGGTGCGCCCTGGCAATGCGCTGCTCCAGCACGGCCGGATTCCAGGGCAGATCCACGTTAATCACCGTATTGGCTGTCTGCAGGTTCAGGCCTGTGGCACCGGCATTGGTGGTGATGAAAAGCATGCAGGCCGGATCATCCTGGAAGCGGTGGATCAGTTCTTGGCGTTTTTTTTGGGGCACGGAACCGTCCAAGCGCACGTAGTTCATCTTACGTGCGTCCAGCAGGGGTTCGATCAAGTTGAGCATGGTGGTCCATTCGGAAAACAAAACGATTTTACGGTCCGCTTCTGCTCCGAGTTGATCCAGCAGGCCGCCCAGCTCCGCCAGTTTGCTGGAGTAGCCCGGGGCCTGTTTGTCCACCAGAAAGGTACTGTCGGCGCACATGCGGCACATGAGCAGGGCTTTTTGCAGTCTGAGCAGGTCCATCTCCGACAGATACTTTTTGTTGATGATGGTCTGGATGATGCTGCGGTGGCCTTTTTGCATGTCTACCTGCTCTTCAGTGGGGGCGATACGGATCACCTCGGTGGTGCGGGGCGGCAATTCATCCAGCACCTGCCGGCGGGTGCGGCGCAGTAAAATCGGGCGCAATGTCTCACGGAGTTGGTCCAGATGTTTATATCCCAGCAGTTTGCCTTTGTCATCGACGACCCGATGGCGGTTGAAAAACCGAAAGGCCGGTCCCAGCCGCCGGTCGTCGATGAACTCCACGACCGAGAAAAGCTCATCCAGCCGGTTCTCCAGGGGCGTGCCGGACAGCACCAGGGCAAAGGGGGACTTGAGGGCTTTGATGGTCCGGCTGGTCTTGGCTTCCCAGTTTTTGATTCGCTGGCCTTCGTCAAGGATGATCAGGTCCCAGGCTATGCGTTCAATGGCCAGAATATCGCGCAGCACCTGTTCGTAATTGCAGACCGTAAAAAATTGATCGCATGCGTATTGCGCCGGCCGTTCGTTGTGACTGCCCAGCACCAGGTGGACGCTGCGGTCGCTGAACCGTCTGATTTCGCTGCGCCATTGGGACTTGAGGGAGGCCGGGCAAATGATCAAGACGTTTTCTATTGCGGTATGGCGTGAGAGCAGTTCGGCCACACCGATGCCCTGGATGGTTTTGCCCAGGCCCATATCATCGGCCAGAACGGCCCGGCCGGTTCCGGCCGCAAAGGCGATGCCGTCCAGCTGGTAGGGCCGCAGGTCGGTCTTCAGCAGGGTCTTGCGCAGGGGATGGGCCGCCGGATCCTTGCGGATCTCGGCCATTACTGCCGCCATGCGCTGTTGAAACAGCAACTGCTGGATGTACGCTTCAGCATCCGGATAGATCGTCACCGACGCGCCTTGGCGTTCCACCCTTCCGATGCGCTGCAACAGATCCCTTGGGTCGTCGACGGCCTTATCCCTCAGCGGCGCCAGCAGGGTCTGGATCGGCATCGCCAGCTGCTCGGGAAGCAGCAGGCGAAGTTCCAGTCGCTTGCCATAGCGCAGGTATACGCAGATCTCTTCGACGATTGCCGGAGTGCGCTGCATGCGCTTGGGGAATTTGGCCCGGCCGCGCTCCAGGGCGTAAAGGATATGCTTGCAGGTGCCCAGGGTGTTCTTGCGGAAATCAGGACAGGCGCAATAAGACTCGCCCGGCTGCCAGCCGCGAAGGGCCAGTCGATAACTTTTACCGGAGAGCTGGTTGGTGACCACATAATCGGTCCACAACTGCTGCGGCTTCATGGACGTGAGGCGCATTTTTTCGTCACGGGCGCGCTGCCGGCGTTCGGTTATGGCTTGGTCGATGAGGGCCGCTTCGTCCAGGCTTTCGATGGGGATGCGCGCCGGGGGCGGCGCCGACAATCCCAGGGCAAGTTTTTCTTCCAGAATCAGGGAAAGGGCCGCCCCCTGATGCACGCAGGCTCCGCTGCAGGCGCTGCAACCCAAGTCGAAACGCTGACGCTTGTCGTTGCTCAGGCCGATGGTTACCGATGCCTCATCTACGGCCAGACGGAATCGCTGGTCATCCAGGGTCACTTGCGCATACAGGTCAATGTCGAATTTGCCGCCATCCATGATCAGCTCTCGGCCACCGGGCCCAAGCAGTTTAACGGCCTGCAAAAAGGACAGGTGGGAGAGTTTGTCTCGCAGGGTTCTCATACGGATCCTCCTGAAATGATCGAGTCGGTTCGGCCTTCTATACCTTTCTATCCTTGAATTTGCAACGCTAGCGGGTTAGATGCTATCTGTCTTGATACAGCCTCCTGGAAAGGCTCGGCAGGGTATATCCATGGATTTTTTACGAAGGGATGCACAATGATGGCCGACAACTACATGAAACAGGCCAGGGCCAATCTGGAGCGGCTTTATGGGAATCTGCCGGGGGATCTGGAGAAGCGTCTTCCCGCCGAGAAAAACGGGCAGACCTATTCGTTCACCGCGTTTGGCCAGGCCTGCGTCATTGCACCGGAGGGCATCACCTTGGGAGACGTGGACCCGCCCGGCATCATCGGCATTCTGCTCTCTCTTTATGCTTTACATGCCACAGCCGAGCTTCCCCTGCTGGAGCCTATTCGGGCGTTCAAGGAGTTTCCCGATTCGGCACCCTATGTGGGCGCCTTCGCTTCCCACACCGAGCAGATTGTGGTGCCGGCGGTTTCCAAGATCAAAACAAAAATCGACCTGATAATAAAAACGCTTTCCGGCGAGGCGGCGCCTGCCTCAGTCAGCGGCGATTTCGCTTTCGTGGTCCGGCCCCTGCCCAAGATTTTCCTGTGCTACATTTTCTACGAGGCCGACGAGGACTTCCCGCCGTCGGTAACTTGCCTTTATTCCAATAACGCCAACCGCTTCATGCCCATGGACGGACTGGCCGATGTGGGCGAGTATACATCGAAAACGATTCTGGGGCTGGCCGGTTAACGGTGGCAATCCGTATTTCGAGTCGGGGGAAAAGGCCCGACTGCGGTTTTTGCCAACCGGTGAATACGTCCCGTGGTAAACGCATAAAATATACTAAAATAATTGACTTTTTCATTGTCGACAGTTAACAAAACGTCTTGGGATAACAACATATATTTTAGAAAACCATCATAATAAAAAGGATGCACACTGTTTTATTTTAAAAATCAAATTTTTTCAAAATAAGGGGGTGGCGATCATGAATAATTTTTGGAGGACGCCATGGCCAAAATTGAGGGGATTCGGATACGGAATTTCAGAGCTTTGAAAGATGTAACGATTGGAAAGCTCTGGAGCCTCCAACAGGCCGTTTCACTGACGCCGATGACTGCCGTGATCGGAAAAAACGGTGTCGGAAAGAGCACGCTTTTCGATGCATTCGGTTTTCTTGCCGATTGTTTAAAAACCGGTGTGGAAGAGGCTTGCGATATTCGGGGGCGTGGGGGGTTCGACCGCATTCGCTCCCAGGGGCAGGACGGTCCGATCGAAATCGAAGTCTATTACAAGGAAGACGGCAACGCACGGCCAATCACTTATGAACTTTCCATCGGTTTGGATAAATCCGGCCGGCCCCATGTTCAGAAAGAACGCCTGCGCCAGAGAAGAAAGGGGCAAAAACACGGCAGGCCTTTTTCTTTTCTTGTGATGAATGAAGGCAAGGGCGTGGTATGGAAAGGCGACCAGGAGGGCAGGCAGATCAATGAAGACAAGGAACAATTCGATCTGTTCGGCTTTGCGCGCCAAAGGCTGGCAGGCAATCGGCACGGAAAAATCGAGATGGGCAGAGAAAATACCGCCCCACATGAGAATATCGACCAATGCATCGCCCAGTTTTTGCTATTTCCGTGACAAAATGAGGCAGTTGATTAAAGAGTGACTGCAATAGGCATGGTGGACGTACGCTTTTTTTATCAGAGAGCCATATGGGAAAAAACAAACTCAAGACACCCGGGCGCGGGCCTATCGCCCAAAAAACGATCAGGGCGCTTTCCAAGCAGTCCAACCAAAAAGTTCTTGATCTGCAGGTTTATCGCCATGCCCGGAAAAGCGCGGCAGAACTCGAGAAAACCATTATTTCGGAAAAAGAGATGGCCGCTCTGGACCCGCTGCACGCTGTTTATGCCCATGCGCAGAACAAGCTGTCGGTCATGATCGAGCAGCTTTCGGATTTGCCTGCGCTCGCACGTCTGGTAAAGGCCTATACTGATGCAGAAGATGTGTATCTGCCTTCCGGGCCGCCCATCAGTCCGCTGACTGGCGCCTATTTTAGCTGCTGGAGATTTTTCGATCTCTGCTTCGGGCTCAAGAAAGAATCCTTGGCCACGGTGGCCATTGATGTCGGTAAGGCCATGGATTTGGATCCGGGGTTGCTCGCCCTTTTCGACATCATGCAGCGCTCCAGAATGGGCATCTACCGTCACAAAGGGGTAACGGATGGCCGTGTCTGTTTTACCGAGTTCATAACCGGCCAATCCGTGAAAGCGATCGTTCCCGCCGGGTATCTGGGTGAGTCCGGGGAGATCTGGTTTGCCCGGTTGCTTCCCGAACCGTTTCCCGACCAGGGTAGAGGCTATTCCCTCGTTTTCATAACACCTTATATTCTGGGAGAGTTGAACGGCTCTTGTTACGCGACCGGCCCAGTGGCCCAGTGGGAAGCCTTTTTTGAATGGACGCTGCCCAAGACGGGTATCAAGGCGCCCGTTCCTGCCTACGAAAAGCTGATGAAATACGGATTGGCCCGCAACTACTGGAATGAATTCATCTTCGACAGTTATGTTTCGTCCCGGGCCGAAATGATCATGCTGGCCCGTTATCCGGACGTGCGGGCGAGCCTTCCCCACGCCATTGACGAATAAGCGGAAATGGCGACCATCAAGGAACGTTGATATGGATTTCGCCAACCTCACCACCCTGCGCAAAACCCATCCGACCTGGCGGCTGCTGATGGCCGACCATGCGCCGCTGATTGCCAGTTTTTTGCACCGGGTGTTCATCCAGCCCAACGTACGGGTGATGGCGCAGCAGGACCTGACGTCCAAACTCGAGGATGAACTGTTCCATCTGACGGAGACGCTGGGCATCGAAGACTTTGCCCGCGGCGCCGGCGACTATTTGGATGAATGGGCCCGCAACGACAAGGGCTGGCTGCGCAAGTTCTACCCGCCGGGGTCCGATGAGGCCCATTTCGATTTGACAACCGCTGCCGAAAAAGCGCTGGCCTGGCTGGAAAGCCTGACCCAGCGGACCTTCGTGGGTACCGAATCGCGCCTGTTGACGGTTTTTGAACTGCTGCGGCAGATGGTTACCGGCACCGAGGCCGATGCCGACGCCCGGATCGCCGAGCTGGAGACGCGCAAAGCGGAGATCGACCGGGAGATCGAGCGCATCCGCAGCGGCGATCTGGCCCTGCTGGACGATACGGCCATAAGGGACCGGTTCCAGCAGGCGAGTTCCGTTGCCCGTGAACTGCTGGGCGATTTCCGTGAAGTCGAGCATAATTTCCGCCAACTCGACCGCCGTGTTCGCGAGGAGATCGCCACCTGGGAAGGCCGTAAGGGGCTGCTGCTGGAAAAGATATTCGGCGAGCGCGACGCCATCTCCGATTCGGATCAGGGCCGCAGTTTTCGCGCGTTCTGGGATTTTCTGATGTCGCCGGCGCGGCAGGAAGAGCTCTCCGAACTGCTCGACCACGTTTTTGCGCTGCCGGCCATTGAAAGCCTGGAGGCGGATCCCCGCCTGAAACGCATCCACTACGACTGGCTGGAGGCGGGCGAGCAAACCCAGCGCACGGTGGCCCGGTTGTCGCAGCAGTTGCGGCGCTATTTGGACGATCGGGCCTTTCTGGAAAACAGGCGCATTATGCAGCTGCTGCACGAGATCGAAGCATCGGCCCTGGCCGTGCGCGACGCCCTGCCGCCCGGTGGCTTCATGGATATCGACGAAGCGGCGCCCACGGTCCACATGCCCATGGAACGGCCGATGTATTCCCCGCCGGTCAAACCGCTGATTACGGCCGAGTTGCGGGCAGGCGATGAAGCGTGCATCGACGCCGAGGCGCTGTTCGACCAGGTCATCGTGGACAAGGCGCGGCTGCAGGCCAATATCCGTCGGTTGCTGGCGGTCCGCCACCAGACCACCTTGCGCGAGGTAACGCTCGAGCACCCCATCCAGGAGGGTCTGGCCGAGGTGGTGGTCTACCTTTGCCTTGCGGCCGGCGATGAAAATGCGCTATTCGATGAGACCACCCCCGACTGCATCGCGTGGCGGGACGAGCAGGGATGGGAGCGCGTGGCCCGCCTGCCGCGGGTGATCTTTAACCGGTAGCCGGAGCAGGTAAGACAATCCATGCAACCCGAAACGTTCACAACTCCAGCAGCCCCGGCCGATGGCGACGCGTTGTCCAGGGTCGTCGTCACGTTGATGAAAGGGGTTCTTTACCAGGAGGCCGATCCGGGATTGTGGCAGCACTTGTTGGACCTGCAGGCCCGGGTCAGGGATTATGTGGCGGTTATGGGGCTGAGCCTGATGCTGGATGAAGCCGAGGGCTATGCCTGGTTGCATACCCGTGAGGCCGCCGAAGACGAAGCACCGCCGCCGCGCCTGGTGGCGCGCCGTCAGCTGTCCTATCCCGTCAGCCTGGTGGTGGCGCTGCTGCGGCGCAAGCTGGCCGAATCCGACGCCGGCGGCGGGGAGCCGCGCCTGATTCTGTCGCGCGACGATATCGTCGAGATGGTCCGCACCTTTTTACCGGCTGGCACCAATGAAGCCCGCCTGGTCGATCAGGTCGACGCCCACATCAACAAGATCGTGGACCTGGGATTCGTCCGCCGCCTGCGCGGGCAGCCGCAGTCCATCGAGGTTCGACGGATTCTCAAGGCGTTCGTCGATGCCCAGTGGCTCAACGAGTTTGATGCCCGGCTCAAGGTTTACCTTGATCATCTGTCCGGGGAGACTTCATCCGCGGAGGAGGGCGCCTGATGGCACATCAGGAACTGCTTGATTTTGCGGTCAGCGACGCGCTGGCCGGTTTTCGTTTAAAGCGCCTGGAGGTCTATAACTGGGGAACGTTTCATGACCGCGTCTGGACCCTGCAGCTGGGCGGACACAACAGCCTGCTTACCGGCGATATCGGCTCGGGCAAGTCCACCCTGGTGGACGCGGTGACCACCCTGCTGGTGCCGGCCCAGCGGATCGCCTACAACAAGGCTGCCGGAGCCGACAGCCGGGAGCGGTCGCTGCGTTCCTACGTGCTGGGTTTTTACAAGTCCGAACGCAGCGAAACCGGCCAATCCGCCAAACCGGTGGCCCTGCGCGATCACAACAGCTATTCCGTGATCCTGGGAGAGTTCCGCAACGACGGCTACAGCCAGGATATCACCCTGGCGCAGGTGCTCTGGCACAAGGAGATGCAGGGGCAGCCCGGCCGTTTTTATGTGATGGCCGACCAGCCGCTGACCATCGCCACCCATTTTGCGAACTTCGGCAGTAACCTCAACCAACTGCGCAAGCGCCTGCGCGTCACTGGCGGCGTGCACCTGTTCGATAGCTTTCCGCCTTATGCATCGCTCTTCAGGCGCCATTTCGGCATCGACAACGAACAGGCCCTGGATCTGTTCCTGCAGACGGTTTCGATGAAGTCCGTGGGCAACCTGACCGCGTTTGTCCGCGAACACATGCTCGAAGCCGCCGATGTGCAGCCGCGCATCGATGCCCTGATCGGTCACGTCGACGATTTGAACCGCGCCCATGAAGCCGTGCTCAAAGCCAAACGGCAGATTGCGCTCCTGACTCCCCTTGCGGCCGACTGCGACCGGCACCGCAGCATCGTGCAGCAGCGCACCCATTTACGCACCTGTCGGGATTCGCTGCGGGCATATTTTGCCGTGCTCAAAGCGGATTTGCTGGTCAGGCGCCTGGCCAACCTGCGCGACGAGCAGCGTCTGCTGGACCAGCAGGTGGCTCAGCTGTCGCAAAAGCACCGCGAGCAGTCGGGGAGCCGGGATCAGCTGAAACAGGCCATTGCCGAAAAGGGGGGCGACCGCATCGAGCGCCTCAAGGTGCAGATCAAGGAGCAAACCGAGCGCAAGGCCCGCCGTAAGGAACGCGCCGGGCGCTACCAGCACCTGGCGCAGCAGGCCGGCCTGCCCGTGACCTTGACCATCGACGCGTTCGTTGACAACCGCAACCGCATCGATGCGCTGCTGACCAACCTGGCACGGCAGGAAGCGGATCTGAAGAATGCGCACACCGAGGCCGCCGTCGAGCTGCAGGGACTGAGACAGCAGCATGAACAGCTGAACGGGGAGCTCGAATCGCTGCACCAGCGGCGCAGCAACATCGACGCCAAACAGATCCTCATCCGCCGGATGCTCTGCGAGGCACTTAAAATTGACGAAGTCGACATGCCCTTCGCCGGCGAGCTGATCCAGGTCAGAGAAGAAGCGGCGGCCTGGGAGGGGGCGGCTGAGCGTCTGCTGCACAATTTCGGCCTCTCCCTGCTGGTTCCCGAACGCCACTACGGCATAGTGGCCGGCTGGGTGGACCGCACCCATCTGCGCGGCCGGCTGGTCTACTTTCGCGTTCGTGACGAACGCGTCGCCGGGACGACCCGCCTGCATCCCGATTCGCTGGCGGCCAAACTGGACATCAAACCGGACTCGGTATTTTTTTACTGGCTGGAGCACGAACTGGGCCGGCGATTCGACTTCGCCTGCTGCGAGACCCTGGAACAGTTCAGCCGCGAGCAGCAGGCCATCACCCGCGCCGGTCAGATCAAATCGGGCGGGATGCGCCATGAAAAGGACGACCGGCATCGCCTGGACGACCGCAGCCGCTATGTGCTGGGCTGGAGCAACGCACCCAAGATCGCCGTCCTGACCGGCCGTGCCGACCAGCTCGAACGGGCCATGCAGACAACCGCCGACCAGCTCGCCGACCTGCAGGGCCGCCTGCAGGATATTGCGGCCCGCAAAAGCGCCCTGGAGAAGATGGGCGAAATGCGCGATTTCAGTGAAATGGACTGGCAGTCGCTGGCCCGGGGAATTGCCGACCTGGAGGACGAAAAAAAGGCCCTGGAAGCCGCTTCGGATGTACTGGCCACCCTGGGCCGCCAGCTGGCGGAGCTGGAGCAAGCCATGGCCGACAATGCCGCCGCCCTGGATGGAGTCAAGAAAAAGCACGCCCAAAATGAGGAAAAACAGCAGCAGGCCGACCGGCAATTGAACGAATGCCGGCAGACGGTCAATGAAACGCCCGATGCCCGACAAGCCGAATGGGTGACATCGCTGGAAGCCTATCGATCGGAATCGTTGGGCGAACACCGCCTGAGCGTCGAGTCCTGCGACAACAACGAGCGCAAGATGCGCGATTGGCTGCAGGTTAAAATCGATGCCGAAGACCGCCGCCTGAAAACGCTCGAAGCGCGCGTCATCAAGGCCATGCAGGATTATCGCCGCGATTACCCCTTAGAGACCCAGGAGACCGATGCCCGTCTGGAGGCCGCCGCCGAGTACGAAAGCATGCTGGCCCGCCTGCAGGCAGACGATCTGCCGCGTTTCGAAAGAAAGTTCAAGGAGTTGCTCAACGAAAATACCATCCGCGAGATCGCCAATTTCCAGTCCCAGCTCAACCGTGAGCGCCAGACCATCCGGGAGCGCATTGATCGCATCAACCGTTCCCTGACCGATATCGAATACAATCCGGGCCGCTTCATCCAGTTGGAAGCCCAGCACAATCCGGAAGCCGACATCCGCGACTTTCAGCAGCAAATGCGCGCCTGCACCGAAGGCAGCCTGACCGGATCGGAGGACGAGCAGTATGCCGAAGGCAAGTTCATGCAGGTCAAGCAGATCATCGATCGCTTCCGCGGCCGCGAAGGCACCAGCGAGCTGGACAAACGCTGGATGCGCAAGGTGACCGATGTGCGCAACTGGTTCGTCTTTGCCGCTTCCGAACGCTGGCGTGAGGACGGCAGCGAGTACGAGCACTACACCGATTCAGGCGGCAAATCGGGCGGCCAGAAGGAGAAGCTGGCCTATACCGTGCTGGCGGCCAGCCTGGCCTATCAGTTCGGCCTGGAGTGGGGGGCGGTGCGATCGCGCAGCTTCCGTTTCGTGGTGATCGACGAAGCCTTCGGCCGCGGCTCGGACGAATCCACGCGCTATGCCCTGGAGCTTTTCAAGCGGCTCAACCTGCAGCTGCTGATCGTCACGCCGCTGCAAAAAATCCACATCATCGAGCCTTACGTGGCCGGCGTCGGGTTCGTGCACAATGAAAACGGCCAACACTCCCAGCTGCGCAACCTGACCATCGAAGAATACCGCGCCGAACGGGAGGCCCGGTCCGCATGACCGTCTGGACACGCCCCCAAGAGGTCCGGGACCGGCTTTTAAAGTTGTGGAACCGGGGACAATTCTTGTCAGCACAATTGACTGCGGAACCGCTTTTCCCGCTACGTGTGCCGCTGAAATGTCCGACCCCGCGCGAACTGGGAGAGCACTACGGCGAGGTGAAAGCGTGGATCGAGGAACTGGTGGGGCAGGCCGGATCGGGCGGGCATAAAAACTACGATCTTGAATGGCGCGAAGTCAACCACCGTCAACTGGGCCGCAACCAGCTACCGGTTGCCGCCGTTTTCGAACACCCGGCCGCGGCACTGGGCTTTATCGGCAAAAAAAGGCAGGCTGGCGCTTTCGAGGCACTTTGCCAACGGATTACAAGGGACTTGCCCGATCTTGAACCCTGGCTATCCCGAAAACCATTGATCGCCCTGCAGCACGAAAAAAGCTGGGCGAGGCTGCTGGCGGTGCTGGCATGGTTGCGGGACCACCCCCAGCCGGGTATCTACATTCGCCAATTGGAAATCACAGGTATCGACACCAAGTTTATCGGGCATCACAAAAAGCTCCTTGCCGAGCTGCTGGACATCGTGCTGCCGGCCGCGGCCATCGATCATAGTTCTACCGGTGTCGCAGGTTTCGAGCAACGCTACGGATTTCTATCCAAACCCACCCAGATCCGTTTTCGCTTGCTCGACCCCGATTTGACCATCGCCGGACTAGCGGACCTGCAGATTCCTGCCGATGACTTCGCCAGGCTCGATCCGCCCGGTGTGGAGCGGGTATTCATCACCGAAAACGACATTAACGGGTTGGCTTTTCCGGGGGTAAAAAAATCGATGGTCGTTTTCGGACTCGGTTATGGTCTAGATCGGCTAGCGTCATCCGCTTGGATAGAGGATAAGAGAATTTACTACTGGGGAGATATCGATACCCATGGGTTCGCCATGCTGGATCAGATCAGGCATTACTTCCCGCACACGCGATCACTGCTGATGGATCTGCGCACGCTGCTGGACCACCGAATGCTCTGGGGCAAGGAACAGGCGCCGCTCAATCGCAATCTGCCTTGCCTGAACCCTGCAGAGGCTGCCGTGTACCAAGGGCTCAGGCAAAATCGGTGGGCACCGGCGCTGCGGCTGGAGCAAGAGCGGGTCTCTTATACTAGTCTGAAAGCGTCGCTAAAAGGGGTTATGCTTTCCAATTTTTTAACATAATCAATTGGCGGTTTCCACTGGCACCGGCAAACGGCGGATTCAAAACTGGAGAAAGGAACATGCACCCATGAGCATAATTGCCCAAACGGCCTGCGAACTGCTGGATAAAGGCGGTGCATTCGTGCTGGCGACGATTATCAGTCACGCCGGTTCCACCCCGCGCACGTCGGGCAGCAAGATGATCGTCACCGCCGACGGACACGGCATCGGCACCATTGGTGGGGGACTGTTGGAGGCCGGGGCGATGTCCCGGGCCGCAGAACTGATTCGGTTGGGACAATCGGCCAGGATGGCTTTTGACCTGAGCCACGACGCCGTCGACAGCATGGACATGATTTGCGGAGGGCAGGCGGAGGTGCTGCTGGACTGCGTGTCGCCCACGGAATTGAATCGGACGGTCTTTCATCGATGGCGACGGATGCTGGACGAACGACAAAAAGGAGCGCTGTTCACCATTGTCATGGGATCTGGGAACACGGTCGGCACCACCGTCCACTGCCTGGCTACGGTCGACGGGGAGATCGTCGGTGATATTCCCCTGCCGGACATGGAGCGGGAAAAGGTGCTGGTGCTGGCGGCCGAATCATCGACGGTCCGGACACTGGCCTTCGACGGCGCTTTCGTGGTGATCGAGCCGACGCATCGGGTGCCTACCGTCTATCTTTTCGGGGCCGGGCATGTTGCCCGGTCCACGGCCGCCATGGCCGCCATGGCGGCCTTCCGTGTATCGGTTGCCGACGACCGGGAGGCGTATGCCAACCCGAAACGCTTTCGCGAAGCCGCCGAGATCCGGGTGCTGGAGCATTTTGATGATGCCTTCTCGGGATTGTCCGTGGGCAGGGATGATTTTATCGTCATTCTCACCCGAGGGCATCTTCATGACAAAACGGTTCTGGCTCAGGCATTGAAAACGGGTGCAGGCTACATCGGCATGATCGGCAGCCGCAGGAAAAGGGACGCCATCTATGGGGCGCTGCTCAAGGAAGGTTTTACACAAGCGGATATCGACCGGGTCCATTCGCCCATCGGTTTGTCCATCGGGGCCGAAACCCCGGAGGAGATCGCCGTGAGCATCGTGGCGGAAATGATTCAGATCAGTAAAACACGCCTGGCGACATGACGTAGAACCCGGCACCCACAAAATAATCCGTATCCGGCACCCGGTAGATGAAGGTATGCTTGGGTTTGTTGATCTCCATGCCGGGGACCGGCCACATGTAATGGGTCCAGCCTTTTCCCTTTTCGGCGGCTTTGACGAAATCCTTGAAAAAGGCCTTGCCATCCACATCGGTCGCTTCGATCAGGGTGGCCGGCTTGGTCAGTTCCGGTTTGTGCGGATGAGCCAACATTTTGGCTTTCATGTTCATCAGGAAAACATAGCTGACGCCATCGTTCCAGACGAAGCTGCCTTTTTTGTTGCCGATCTCCTTGATGGCGGTATCGATTCCCTGGGTTTTGATGAAATCCCCGGCCTGCTTGCATTTGGCGATGCAATCGTCGCGGGTACCGGCCAGGCCGGGAACCGTCAGCGACGTAACCATGAGCACGGTCAATACGCCTGCAAAAATTTTTTTCAAGAGCGCCTCCATGGGTTCCGGTCATCTTTAATACTCAGGTCCAATGTCTGAAAATATAGAAATAACAGACCTTTTGTCAGAGCAACAGTTATTTTTTACGAACCCGTCAATTCCTATTATCGGCATCTCCTCAGAAAACTGTTGTAAAAAAAGGGGCGCCTTTGCAGGCGCCCCCGTCATTTCGTCAGCTTGGCGACGGATGATTATTTTAGCATCCGTTGCGCGGTTTCAACGATTCTGTCGGCCGTGAAACCGAACTTTTCCAAGACCGTTCCCCCCGGCGCCGACGCCCCGAACCCATCGATGCCGACCACGCTTCCACCGGGGCCGACGTAACGCTCCCATCCCATGGGGATGCCGGCCTCCACGGCGATGCGGTGTTTGACAGCCGGCGGAAGAATCCGGTTTTTGAATTCCGTTGAATTATCTTCAAAAAGTTCCCAGGACGGCATGCTGACCACTCGGGCGGGAACGCCTTTGCCGGCCAACAGCTCCTGCGCCTTCAGGGTGATGTGGACCTCCGCCCCGGTGGCGATGAGGATGATGCGGGGTTTTCCCTTGCAGTCCGAAAGCACGTAGCCCCCCTTTTCAACACCGTGTGCCGTCTGCTTCGCCTCCAGGATGGGCAGCTTCTGGCGACTGAGAATCAGCGCGACCGGGCTGTCGTTCATGGCGATGGCTTTTTGCCAGGCCTGGGCGGTTTCCGTGGCATCGGCCGGTCGGATTACCGTCAGGTTCGGGATGGCCCGCAGGGCGGCCAGGTGCTCTACGGGCTGGTGGGTGGGGCCGTCCTCACCCACCGCCACGCTGTCGTGGGTGAAGACATAGACGACCGGCAGCTTCATCAGGGCTGCCAGGCGGATGGACGGGCGCATGTAGTCGGAAAACACCAGAAAGGTGCCGCCATAGGGGCGCACGCCACCGTGCAGAAACATGCCGGACATGATGGCACCCATGGCAAACTCGCGGACGCCGAAGCGGATGTTGCGGCCGTCGAAATGCTTGTTTTGAAATTCAGGCGATCCGTCGATAAACGTTTTGTTCGAGGGCGCCAGATCGGCTGAGCCGCCCATCAGGCTGGGAAAAATGGCGGCAGCGGCATTGAGCACCTTGCCCGAAGCGGCACGGGTGGCCATCGGGCCGTCCTCCGGCGTGAACTGGGGCAGGTTCGCTTCCCAGCCCTTGGGCATGAAGCGGGTCAGGGCATTGACCCAGGCGTCGGCCAAATCCGGATGCTTCCGGTTGTATTTTTGATATGCCGTTTTCCAGCGGCTTTCCGCTTTTTCACCCACCTTGACGCATTTGCGGAATGCCGTCATGGCTTTCTTCGGAATGGCGAAGGGCTTCTTTTCCTTCCAGCCCAATGCCGCCTTGGTTATCCGGATCTCTTCTTCGCCCAGCGGGGCGCCGTGGGCATCGGCCGTGTCCTGTTTGTTGGGGCTGCCGTGGGCGATGTGGGTCTTGAGCATGATCAGCGACGGCTTGCCGGTTTCGGCTTTGGCCGCCAGGATGGCCTGTTCGACGGCATCGGGATCGCTGCCGTCTTTGACCTTGATCACCTGCCAACCATAGGCGTCGAAACGCCTGGCCACGTTTTCGGTAAAGGCGATGCCGGTTTTTCCTTCAATGGATATACCGTTGTCATCGTAAAGAACAATCAGTTTGGCCAGCTTGAGGTGGCCGGCAAGGGAGGCCGCTTCTGATGTCACGCCCTCCATCATGTCGCCATCGCCGCACATGACATAGGTGAAGTGATCCACGATGTCGAGACCGGGACGGTTGAAGCTGGCGGCCAGGTGCCGTTCGGCCATGGCCATACCGACAGCGTTGGCGAAACCCTGACCCAGGGGGCCGGTGGTGGTCTCCACCCCGGGCGTGTGTCCATATTCGGGATGGCCGGGGGTCTTGCTGCCCCACTGCCTGAAATTCTGGATCTCTTCGAGACTGAGGTCATAGCCGGTCAGGTGCAGCAGGCTATAGAGCAGCATGGAGGCATGACCACCGGAGAGCACGAAGCGGTCGCGATCCGGCCAGTCCGGATTTTTGGGGTTGTGCTTCATCACCCGCGTCCAGAGCACATACCCGGCCGGGGCCAGCCCCATGGGTGCGCCCGGGTGACCGGAGTTGGCCTTCTGCACTGCATCCATGGAAAGGGTGCGGATGGTGTTGATGCAAAGATCGTCGATGGCCGTCTGCGTCTTGGGGGTGCCCTTGCTCATGTAATCCTGCTCCTTTTGCGATGGATTCAATCAAGTGTGGACGTCAATGGGGGTTGATACAAAAGATTTGATGTTGGCGCAAGGGTTTTGAGGACGGTTTTCGTGACGAATCAAAGCGCCCGCATCCACTCCGGACGCAGGGCCACCTTGCCTGCCAGCGCCGCGTCGATCAGTGCCAGGGTCTTGGCTTTCTCTTTGGGCATGCGTGCGCGGATGGGCAGGTAGTTGGAGGCGTGGTTGGCGTGAAACAGCCCCTGAGACTGGTGGGTTTCGGCGATCATGGTGCGCAACTCGGCCAGCATTTCGTCCGGCTCGATGAGGGTGAACCGGCCGCTGCGGGCATCCTCGTGCATGGGGGTGCCGGGTATCAGCATCAGGCTCAGGGCGCCCACATATTCCGGATCGATGGCGGACAACACCCGGCCGGTCTCCCGGGCGTGGATCCGGGACCGCTCCCGTCCGGCCAGACCCAGCAGTACGGTGATGGAGAGCTTGATGCCCGCTTGCCTGGCCTTTTTTCCCATGTCGATCATCTGCTGGGCGGTGGCGCCTTTGTTGATGGCCTTGAGGGTGACGTCGTCGCCGGTCTCCAGCCCCATGTAGGCGATGCCAATGCCGTTTTTCCGGAGTGCTTTCAATTCATCCACGGTTTTCATGTTCAGGCTTTTGGCGTTGGCGTAAACGCCGACCCGGGTGACCCAGGGCAGTTGGCGGCGGATTTCGGTAAGTATTTTCATGAGCCGCTTCTGGGGGATGATCAGTGCGTCGCCGTCGCACAGAAACACACGGCGCTGGCGCTGGCAGTGGGCGGCGGCAAAGGCGATGTCCGCCATGATGATGTCATCGGATTTGATCTTGAACCGCTCTCCCTGGTAGGCCCCGCAGAAGGTGCACTTGTTGCGCGAGCAGCCCACGGTGACCTGGAGCAGGATGCTGTTGGCTTCACTGGGGGGGCGAATGATGTTGCCTTCGTAGTGCATGACATGCCTCTCTTAAAACAGGCTCCAACGACGTTTTTTCCCATACGGTCTCGCGGCTGAGCGCCGCTCAGACAATTCCTAAATTCCAGAATTCCTCAATCCGGAAATTTATTTTGGTGTTAATTTGATGACCTTTTCCCATATTGTCAACCGTTCACCATTCTGATATGAACGACTTCAACTAATGAACCTTGTTTATTAACCGGCGAAGTCCTCAAGGCAGCCGCTACCAGACGCTGTTTTCAATGGATGGCAGCCAGTATCGATAGGCTTTTTCTATCGGCTTCAACCATCGACTCGCAGGGAGGAGAACCACGCATGAGCAAATTATTGTGGCAGCCGTCTGAAGCGCAGATCAACGCATCCAACATGTTCCGGTTCATGACGCTGATCAACGAGCGGTACGGCACATCTTTCGACAGCTACGACGGCCTCTATCAGTGGTCTGTCGACCATATCCCCGAGTTCTGGAAGGAGATGTGGGATTTTGCCGCGATCAAGGCCTCGGTGCCCTATGACAGGGTGATCGACGATGCAGCCAAGATGCCCGGCGCCCGCTGGTTCGAAGGCGCCCGCCTCAACTTTGCCGAAAATCTGCTGCGCCATCGGGATGACCGGCTGGCCCTCGTATTCCGCGGGGAAGACCAGGTCAGGCGGACCCTGACCTATGCCCACCTCTATGACGAGGTGGCCCGGGTGGCCAAGGCCCTGAAGACAGCCGGGGTTGCGGCCGGCGACCGGGTGGCCGGCTTCGTTCCCAACCTGCCCGAATCGATCATTGCCATGCTGGCGGCCAGTTCCCTGGGGGCGGCCTGGTCCTCCTGCTCGCCGGATTTCGGCATCAAGGGCGTCCTGGACCGCTTCGGCCAGATCCGGCCCAAGGTGCTTTTCACCGCCGACGGCTACTTTTTCAAGGGCAAGCCACTGGACTCACTGGCGCGTGTCGCCGACATCATGGGCCAGATTCCCTCGGTGGAACGGCTGGTGGTGGTGCCGTATGCCCGGAAAACACCGGACATCAGCGCCATCCCCAATGCCGTGCTGTATGCCGATTTCAAATCGGCGGAAGAGGGGCTGGAGATCGATTTCGCCCAGCTGCCCTTCGATCATCCGCTTTACGTCATGTATTCGTCGGGCACGACCGGCCTGCCCAAGTGCATGGTCCAGAGCGCCGGCGGCATTTTGATCCACCACCTCAAAGAACTAATGCTGCACACCGATCTCAAGCGCGAGGACACGATCTTCTACTTTACCACCTGCGGGTGGATGATGTGGAACTGGCTGGTCAGCTCCCTGGCCACCGGCGCCACACTGGTGCTTTACGACGGCAATCCGTTTCATCCTTCGCCCAAGGCCCTGTGGCAGATGGCCCAGGATGAGAAAATTTCCGTTTTCGGCACCAGCGCCGGATACCTCGCCGCACTCCAGGCCGCCGGCGTTCGGCCGAAAGCGGAGTTCGATCTGGCCCCATTGCGGGCGGTGCTCTCAACTGGATCACCCCTTTCCATCGAAAGCTTCGAATTCGTCTATGACGCCGTCAAGTCCGACCTGCAGCTGGCTTCCATTGCCGGCGGCACGGACCTCAACGGCTGTTTCGCCCTGGGCAATCCCATGGGGCCGGTATATGCCGGTGAACTTCAGTGCCGCGGGCTGGCCATGAAGGTGTTCGCCTTCGACGACGACGGCAACCCCGTGGTGGGCCAGGAGGGGGAACTGGTCTGTGCGGCGCCATTTCCCTCGATGCCCATCTACTTCTGGAACGATCCCGATGGAAAGAAATACCACGGCGCTTACTTTGACGTCTACCCGGGCATCTGGCGCCACGGCGATTACATCGTGGTCACCGAACGTGGCGGTGTGGTCATGCACGGCCGCTCCGACGCCACGTTGAACCCCGGCGGCGTGCGCATCGGCACTGCCGAACTGTACCGGCAGGTGGAGCAGTTGGAAGAGATCGAGGACAGCGTGGTGGTGGGGCAGAATTGGGACAACGATGTGCGCGTGATCCTGTTCGTCAAACTGGCCCCGGGCGCCGAACTCTCCGAGGATCTGAAAAACAAGATCCGCAAGACCATTCGCCTGCATGCGTCCCCGCGCCATGTGCCCGCCAAGATCATCTCGGTGCCGGACATCCCCTATACCCTGAACATGAAAAAGGTGGAACTGGCGGTGAAGAAGGTGATTCACCACCAGGAGGTGAAGAACAAGGATGCCCTGAGAAATCCGGAAGCGCTGGACCACTTTGCCGGGATCGCTGAACTGCAGGAACAGTAACGACTAAATACCAATAGCCAAAAAACAAATGACAAATAAATCGCAAAGACCAACATTCCAAATGCTATGATCTTGAAGATTTGAGGGTTGGATATTGAAATTTAGAATTTATTTGGAATTTGGACATTGTAATTTGTGCTTTGCGGGCTGCGCCTTTTCACTATTCGATGTTGGGTGGTCGATGGTCGACGATCACGCTGGTTTTTCTTTCGGCATCGGCCCGTATAGGCACTCCACATAATTCTGCCGCTGGGCCTGCTGGTCGCCGAAGATGGGATGGCGTTGGATCTCAGGGGAAAATTGGCTGGCCGGGACCGTTCGGCCCAGGGCTTCGGCCATGGCCCGCACGTGGTGGGGGCCGGCCCCGCAGCAGATGCCGATATAGTTGATGCCCATGTCCCTGGCCCTCACCGCGAAATCAGCCATCTCGAACCGGCTCAATAAAAATGGATCCAGCGCCACGGGAAAGGCGTTTTTGCCGTCTTCCATCCTCAGATCGAAAAAGCAGGGCTGCCGGTCATGGGTGCGGTAAGGCACCGGCAGGGCGGCCACGTGGCCGCTCACCGCGCCGCGGATCTGCTCGAGTATCGGGAGCATGGTTTTCGGCCCCCGGCCGCAATTGAGCCCCACCACATCGGCACCGTTGTCTGCCAACCGTTTGCACGCCTCGGCCAAGGAAAACCCGTCGCAGGTGGTCTGGGCCACCGGGCTGAAGGTGACCACGGCGGGCAGGCCGACATGTTTGATCTCCTCTAACGCGAGCAGGGCTTCGCCGTAGTGGCTGAAGGTTTCGGCGATGATGAAATCGGCGCCGCCGTCTTTGGCCCACTGGACCTGCTCCCGGAAAATCGGCCTGACCTTCTCCTCCGACGCGTTCAGGTCCGACGGGTCGTATTCCCAGGTGTTGCAGATATTGCCGGCAACCAGGGCGCCGGTTTCCCGCGCGGCATCAACGGCCAGTTCGATGGCTTTTACGTTCAGCGCCTCCAGGGCGTTTTCGATGCCGATGGACTGCAGTTTCGAACGGTGGGCGTAGTAGGTGCAGGCCACGACCACATCGGTTCCCGCCCGCACGAATTCCCGGTGCAGGCCCTGCACCGCTTCCGGATAGGTGAGAACCGCCTCCGGGACAAAAGGGCCGGCCTTCAAGAATCCCCTGCGCTCCAGCTCGAAAATATAACCTTCGGCAACCAATACGGTGCCGGCATCGAGTCTTTGCATCAGGGTCTGGTGTCGCTGGGTCATTGAGTTCTCCGTGTTGTTTACAGGTAGAGGCAAAGGGGATCAGTCAAATTGTGTTCAATCCAAAACTGAGCCATCGCTCGGGGTGATTTACTTTGCCTTGGTGCTGCCTCCCTGATAGTCAAGCTGCCGGACCAAGAAAGAGGGTCCTTTTTTTTGAAGACTCATGGATATTGTACCCGCGTTTTCGCGCCATTTTTTGTCGGGCGGCAGCCATTTCAGGAAAAAATCCCCGTCTAATGTTACGATTCCCATATTCTCGTCATATGAGAATTGCTGCAATTCAATACGATATTCAATGGCTTCGATAAGTTCGAAATTCTTTTTATATGTGGGCAACAGGCGGATGAACGGCTTGCCGTTTTCCCTGGCGTCGGGAATAAACAAATTGGTGAACGCATCGAAGTCCTTTGCCGCGTAGGTGTTGCAGTAATTCTGCAAAAATGATCGGATTCGATTTTCCAGGTCATTTTTATCCGGTTTTTTTATCGATGGTGCGGCGCCTTCGATTGGTTTAACGGACGATTGAAGCTGCGTTTCTGCTTTCGCGGTGATGGGTGGCTCCGGGCGGCCGCCTGCGGGCGTTTTTTCAGCCGGCGTGCTTTGCCCGGCGGTTGCGTTGGACGGTGAAATCGTTGCCTTGCTCTCCGGTGCAACTGCACCTGGGCTTGCGGTGGCGCCGGTTTGCGATGCGTCGGCAGCTGATTTGTCGCTTGCATTGCCATTCGGGCTGACGGGTTTGACCGGTGAACCGGGTTTGGCGGCCAGGGCCGCCAAGACGGCTGCGCTTGCCGCCGTCTTGCCCGGAGCGGTCGCATCGCTTTCAACCCCAGGACGATCTGGGGATGGGGCAGGCTCCGGCGCGGCGTTGGCAATCGTGGCTGCCGCTTGACCTTCGGTCTCCGTGTCAACTTTCCGGACAGGCGGTGCCTCCTGCGCCACAGTCTCATTCCGGGGGGCCGGGTCCGCTTTGGGTTTCGGCGTTGCCGCCGGGGCAGCGACCACGGCAGGGGCTGCCGCTGCCTTACCGGCCGCGGCCACAGGATTGTCAACCGCAGGGCCGTCGGTTGACCGGCCAGGTTCCGGCGCCGCCTCGGCTGCAGGTTGCGCTGTTTGGCGACCCGCACCCGCATCAGCCTCCCGGGCGGGTGATGCACCTTTTGCGACCGTCGCTTCCCGAGGCGCCTGACCAGTTTTGGGTCCGGTTTCGTCAGCCAGGACGGCTACCATGGCCGCCGCCGCCCTGCCGGCCGCGGTCACAGGGCTGTCAACGGCAGGCGTATCGGTGGACCTGGCGGGTTCCGGCGCCGCCTCGGCCGCCGGCACTGTCGTTTGACCAGCGACGCCGGTCTCTGCCTCCCGGGTCGGTGGCTCATCCTGGAAAGCCGACTCTTTCCGAGCACTCGGGTCTGCTTTTGGCTCCGCTTTGGCGGGCACGGTCACTCGCCTGTCCACCGCACTGATAGCAGGCAATGGATCGGGTGCAGGAGAAACTTGGGCAGTATAAAGCGGCGGCTGGTCTTTGGCGACCGCCAATTTTTCATCGGGGGCGACGTTGTCCCGGGGACCGGTTTGCTTCTCAGGCTGTGCGTGGGCGATTTCCTTTTTCGGTGATACCTGGGAAGGCGCCTGTTGGCTTGTCTCGGTTATCCTGGGTGGCGCCTCGGGGACGGTGCCCGTGTGTTGCGTGGAGGCGTCCGCCATTTGGTTTCGGGCGTCCGGCGTTCTCGTCCAGCGGGGCGAAGGCCACAGCAGATAATAACTCGTCAACGCGCCCAGAACGACAATCAGGCCGATGAGCATGGGAACGCCCAGGGACATGGACCGGCGTGGTGGCGGTTGGGACGCATCGGGTCGGGGTGTACCGGTTGGCGTCTGAATAGCGGGCCGGCTGAAATCAAAGCCGGCGCGAATGTTCAGCTCTTGTTCACATTCCGCGATTACGCCTGAATCGATTGATTGTAAGCCTGACGCATAGCCCGTCAACAAGGCATGGTCGCAGATAATATTGATGGCGCGGGGATAGCCGCCGGTGAATCGGTATATCTCCCGGATCGCGTTCGATTTGAAAATTTTCCGTGTGGCACCGGCCACCTTCAGGCGATGTTCGATGTATTGCCCGGTTTCAGCTTCACTCAGCGGATAAATGTGATAGGTGATGGCGATCCGCTGGCGGATGGCTCGGTTGCTATTGGCCATCAACATGGTTTTAAATTCAGGCTGGCCCACCAAAAAGATGTTGATCAGTTTTCGGTCGCTCAGTTCGATGTTGGAAAGAACCCTTATTTGATCCAACAGCTTGTTGTTCAACCGCTGGGCCTCGTCGACAATCAGCAGGACCTTTTTATGATCCGAGTAGGCCGCGTAGAGGAATTTTTCCAGCTCAATCAAGAAGGGCGCCTTGCTGTAGAATTCGGTAGGGATGTTGAATTCGACGGCCAGAAGCTTGAAAAAATCCATGGATCCCAACCCCGGGTCGGTGATGTGGGCCACGATCGTGGATGAATCCAGATTGCTGATCAAGCGATGGATCAAGGCGGTTTTGCCCACACCCACATCACCGGTCAGCAGCAGGAATCCCAAGTCCTCCCGAATCCCGTAGATCAAGGTAGAAAGCGCTTCTTTATGCTTTTCACCGAGCCAGAGAAAGCGGGGCCCCGGGCTTAAATCAAAGGGCTTTGCTGTTAGATGATAATGATCGAGGTACATGTTCCGTGGTTTAGCCGTTTACAATTAGAATGGTGCACCGATCCTTGCGATTTCCGTACCCGGTATCATATACAACAAATCGACCAAGAGTCAAAAGCAAAGCAACTCGAAATCTAACAATTCGTTATTATATGGTTTAAATTAGATGTGCGTGGCTCTTTACCCAAACCAGGCAGGTCCCAAAAAAAAGGGACCGAAAAAAACCTTCGATTCCGATACGGGTCAATGGCGATCGAAAATTCAACCGAATGTATCTATTCGATATTCATAGGGTTAAATCTTCAGTTCGACACTGCCGTCCGGTGAAATCGAAGGCTTTTAAGGCCTCAACAGGTCAAGCGGGTTCATGATCAATAAAGCGGCGGCATCCGTTTGATAAAAAAACGATTGCCCCGGTCAACCCGCGCTATCTGCCGCTCAATATGGTTATTTATCGTCCCCAATAACTAAAACCGGTGCCGAGAATAGACACACTGATGCCTTTGAAACCGGCGACGCCACTTTCATCGACAATCAGGATATCCCGATCCTTTATGGCCATTTCCTTAATGTCCGTCTGGCCCAGGTCAAGATCGATGATTTTCCGCTCTCCGTTTTCCATCAGGCGCAGCAGTTTGATCTTGTCCTTGACCGCCCAAGGCTCAATACCTCCCGCCTCCACCAGGGCTTCCTGGATAACGGTCTGGTGCTTGATTGCATATGCGCCGGGTCGTTTCACTGCACCGTCCACAAAAAAGACCCCGGCCTCCGGAATGAAAAGGACATCGCCGCCGTTGATCTCGATATTCTGCTGAACGTTGCCTTTTCTGATCAACTGGTCCAGGTCGACCATAACGACATCGGGCGGCCCCTGTGTACGGCGGGATTTACGAATTTGAACCATCTGGCCCGCCTTCTCGCTCAAACCGCCACCCAGGGCGATGGCGTCAAGCAGCCTCTGTTTGGTCGGATAATCATACGTGCCGGGGTTTTTAAATTGACCCACCAGGGTGATGCGCTGGCTGATGTGCTCTTCGACGAATATACTGACGTGGGGATTCTTGATGTATTGTTTTTGGTAAAGGGCTTCTATTTTTTCTTCAGCCTCTATGGCGGTCAGGCCTTTTACGTCTACGGTTTCGATCAGCGGAAGCGTAACCAAGCCGCGTGAACTGACCCGGACCGTCGTATCAAGCTCCTTGGCCTCGAAAACGCTGATTCGCAGCAGGTCGCCCTCTCCCAGCAGATAATCACCCGGATCACTGTTCATTTGTACCTGGGAGAGAATCATCTCATTCATCCGGCTGATTTCGTCTTCTCCCAGGGAATAGTCGACGGCCGCCGGATTATTCGCCTGGTTGTCCGGGGGGGGATGGTTCGTGGAAGCGCATGCGCCAAAAAAAGAAAGGCTCATCAGTAGTAAAAGGGCAGCCAACAGGGTTGACCTAAGGGCATGCGCGTTGAACGCATGCATACGGGATGTCAGTTTAACGTCATTCACCACGGTGACTCCTTTTGTGACATGCACCACGCAACGATTTTTTTTGGCGATTTGATGTGGTCTTGCCCCCATCATGGTGTCGACGGACTCACGGAACCGCCACCACCGCCGCCGCCACTGCCGCCTAATCCCATGGCAATGCCTGCGATCGCCACGACCCCCAAGGCACCATAAGCAATCTTTTTGTTCTTCGACAGGCCAGGCTTCGATTCCGCTGGCTGCTTGTCAGCGGGTGGTTGCTCGGCAGCCGGTTTCTCGTCCTCAGGCAGTCCGATTCCCATATCCGCTTGCGAGAGGATAATCTTCCTGCCGGATTGAATCGTCATCAGGCCGTTATCGGTGAACACATCCATTGATCCGCCCTCCGCCACCCCCAATTCACTCTGGTTTTTAGTGACCGTTACGTACCCTTTAATCGAGCCATCACCAAAGGCCGCATTGAGTCGAATGCGTTGGACATTGATCGGGCCGTCCGGCGTTATGAATGCAAAATCCCGCTTCATTGCCGACGTTTTGAAATAGATGGTGCCCGCCTTGACGAACAGGTTCCTCTGCATTCCGGAGGTATTTATGGAAAAAAGGCTTTGATCTTCACCCACAAGGTACAAATCGTCCAGCTTGACGGCACACCTCCCGTCAGCGGAGATGATCGACCCTTCGGGAAGCGGTGCCTCTTTGGTGTACACACCCACGACTTTATCACCACGATAAAGGGTTGCTTTGTTGGTCGGATAAATCCTGTCCGAATCGGCCAAAACGGCCGCACCCTGGCTGGCCATTAAAAAGGCCAGTGCGAAGACCACGATTCTGATTTCGATTCTTTTTTTTCTAAAAACAATCATGACATGAACCTCCCGTATTGTTTAAAACTACGTTTTTAATAGCCGATCATATCCAAAAAAAGAAGCAGCAGTAAAAAAATGAAAATCAGGCCGCCCAAATACCAGACCAAAATAGGGGGTTTTTCATCTGCCGGGAAAGACCATGTGGGGCGTTCGTGCCATTGCGGCAGATGCTGCCGGCTGATGTCATAGCGATGCCGCAATACCGGATCGCGCAAGGTACGATAGGCATCGTTCAACTCGACGAATTGCCGGCTGCTGCCCGTGAGGTTTGCATTGGCGTCGGGATGGACCCGGCCCGCTTTTCTGCGAAAGGCCGTTTTGATCTCCTGCGCGTCAGCTTTGGATCGAACGCCCAGAAGACGGTAGTAATCGACAGCGGTATCGGGAACTTGCAGGCATCAGACCGAGCGCCGTGGCGGCGGGCGTGAGTTTTTCCTTAAGACGGTTGGGATTCACGCCGTTGTCACGGCAAACGGCTGAAAGGGCCTCGGCAAATGGTGCGCTGGGTTCGTTGCCCGGAGCGACAATTGACCGGCAAAACTTCAGGTAATCGGCATCAGCGGCGATCAGCACGATCAGTGACGGGGTGTCGCTGCGCTCACCCACCTGCCGGATAAAGTCGGTGAGCAATTGTTTGTGTTGATGGAAATTGTTCGGCGGGTGTCAATCTCTTTTCGCGGCCCTTAACGCCATTGGCGCAATCGATGTTATCGTTTTTTATTCCTAAAGGCAAATAGGCAGATTAGAAGATCGTGGTAATAAAACAACCACCACCACCTCCTCCACCGCCGCCAGTGCTGTCGCTGACATTGACACGGATGGTGTCCATTGACGCTTGACCGTCTTCGTCGGTGACGGTCAATTGGAACGTCAGGGTCTCTCCTGCCGCAGCAACATCCGGTGCGGTAAAGGTGGCCTTGTCCGGGGGAACAGTGGTGAGGGTTACTGCGGTCCCATCGGTTTGTTCCCAGCGATGGGAGACAATCGCACCGTCCGCATCGCTCGAATTCGAACCATCCAGCGTTACCTCGGTGGCTTCCTCTACTGTTTGATCAGCGCCGGCATCGGCAACCGGTTCGGGGCGCAGGGTGTCAACGCCTTTACCCAGCCGGCCGGCGTCGTGGTGTTCCTGGATTTCAGTCTGGGGCAGCGCCCGGTCGTAAAGGGCGACTTCGTCTATCAAACCATCAAAGTGGAAACCGGTCTCCGTATCGAGCCAGCCGATGTTAAGGGCGGCCGTTGCCGAGCCGAATCGGGTTACATAATTATGATTCACTCTGCCTTGCTCGACGCCGTCGACGTAGACTGATATTAGCGTCACTGCTTTCGTCTCTTACGGCCACGACGTGGTGCCAGGATCCGTCGGTCAGGCTGATGGTTCCGACCCCTGAGAGGTCACCGCCAATTCCGTTGGTTTCTCTCAAGAAAAAAGAAACCAGGCCATCCGTGCTATGGACGCCGACCCACCACTGTAAACCCGTTGCTGGTATGTCATCCCTGCCGATAATGATCTGATCAGTAACAGGCGCAAAGCCGTCTGTTTTCATCCAAAATTCGATGGAAAAACTCTCGTCGCTTTGCCAGTCGAATGAATTGTCGGCCGGCACATTGATCTGGGTATTATTCGCGCTGTTGAACACCTGAGCCCCATTGACGATGCCGATGGCTGGCACGGGATTGACATTTCCCGTCCCATCGTTGCCGTTAAACGCATCCACGTAAGTGCCACTCGGGGCGCCGGCGGTCGGCTCGTCGAGCTGCCAAAGGGAAATGGTATCGTCCGGAAACGGCACAAACGGTGCAACACCCGAACAAATATCGTCTCCGGCCAGCCCGGCAACGTGGTGGGCCTGAATTTCAGCCGGGGACAGCGCCCGGTCGTAAAGGGCGATTTCGTCTATCAACCCATCAAAGAAGAAACCGCTCCCAGAATTGAGCCAGCCGATGTTAAGGGCGGCCGTTGCCGAACCGAACCCGGCTCCATAATTATGATTCACTCTGCCCTGCTCGACGCCGTCGACGTAGACGATGTTATCGTCAGTGCTTTCGTCTCGCACGGCCACGACGTGGTGCCAGGATCCGTCCGTAAGGCTGATGGTTCCGACCCCTGAGAGGTCACGGCCAAATCCGTTGGTTTCTCTTAAGAAAAAAGAAACCAGGCCATCCGTGCTATGGACTCCGACCCACCAGTGTAAACCCGTTGCCGGGATGTCATTCCTGCCGATGATGATCTGATCCTCAACAGGAGCAACACCGTCTGTTTTCATCCAAAATTCGATGGAGAAGCTCTCATTGCTTTGCCAATCGAATGAGTTGTCGGCCGGTACATTGATCTGCGTATTCCTGCCGTTGAACGCCTGAGCTCCATTGACGATGCCGCTGGCTGCCGTGGGATTGACATTCCCCGTCCCAGCATTGTCCTTGATAGAGTCCGCATAGGTGCCATTTGCAGCGCCGGGGGTTGGCTCATCCAGCTTCCAATAGGCAAAAATGTCTTCCGGACAGGCGGCATATGTCGAGACTGCCAATTGAAAATTAAGACCTAAAAAAATCACCACCATCAAGGTGGATCCATTATATTTTGACCCTTTCTTCATTTAACGTTCCTCTCTGTTTAATGGATTTAATTCTATTCCACAGCTAGCGCTTACAACGTATTCTCCGGCAGCAGTTCCTTGCCTTGCTTCTCCAACCCATAGCTTGAATAGGATTGATAGGATTTGTAGTATCCCCCGTAGCCGTATTTTCTGTTGAAATCTACCTTGTTGACGACACAACCCAGAATCCTGCCGTTGACATTGGTAATGGATCTCTTGAAATGCCCGATGGCTTCACGGCTGGATTCTCCGATGCTGCTGACCAGGACGATGCCACCGACGCATTTTGGACAGGATCAAGGTGTCGGCAAAACCAATGTGCGGCGGGCCGTCAAGGATGATTCGGTCGTATCGGTCGGTCAGCCTGCGCAGAAGGATTTTAAACCGATCGGAGGCGAGCAATTCCGCCGGGTTCGGCGGAACCGGTCCGGAAGGGATGATTCCCAGATTTTTAGTCCAGGTTGTTATACATTTTCAGGTCATTGGTGACGTCGGCCAGAAAACTCGACATGCCATTGCCGTTGACGCGGTGTTTTTAAGGTCAAACACTTCATGCAGACGGGGTTTGCGCAAGTCGGCATCGATGATCACGGTTTTTTCGCCGGCGGCGGCAAAACTCAAGGCCAGATTGACAGCCAGGGTGGTTTTCCCCTCACTGGGCAGGGTGCTCGTAATCAGGAAGCATTTGGAGCGGGTACCGGAACCGGACAGCTGAACGGAAACACGCGTCGAGCGAATGGCTTCGGAAAAAGGGGACCGCGGATGACGCAGAAACGCGTTTTCCAGTCCATGCTCGTCGGGCTTGGCCTGTGGAATCGTGCCCAGCAGTGGAATTTGAAATCTATCCGATATCTCGCTGGGATTGGTCACCGTGTCGGCGAAGTACTCGGCCATGAATGCACAGCCGATACCACCGAGCAGGCCCAGAACGATGGACAACAGTAAATTGAGTTTGACGTTGGGCTTGACGGCCAACAGCGGCAGGTCGGCGCGGTTGACGATCTGAATGTTGCTCGAAGATACACCGGCCATGGATTCGATCTCCTTGGCGCGCTGCAACAGGCTCTGGTAGATGGCCTTGTTGGTGTCCACTTCGCGGGCCATGATCGAGTACTGGGTGGCGCGATCGTTCAGATCCAAAACCAGCTGCTTCTGCCCCTCGATTCGCTTTTCCATGGTGCTGACGACCTTCTTGGAGGATTCGTATTCGTTTTCAATGGATTGAAAGATCCCTCTTTCCTGCGCTTCAATCAGGGCCGCGATGCTGTCCATGCGTGCTTTCAGGGTTTTTACTTTGGGATAATCGTCGTGGAAGGTCGCTTTCAACTCTTCGTATTGAGAGTTCAGATCGGCGTATTTGTCTTTCAGGCTGGCGATCAGGTTGCTTTCCAACACCCGCGGCAGGTTGGCATGGCCGTCTTTGACGGCCTGTTGGTAGATGGCCGTTTTTGAGATCATGTTGGCTTCGGCCGTCAGCGAAGGCCGAGTTCAATTCCTCCAGATGACGGTAAATGCTGTTCACACGGGCATCCAGGGAAACGATCCCGGCATGTTTGGCAAATTCGTTGAGGCGCTCCTCGGCTTTTTCAAGGTTGATCTTGGCCCGGTCCATCTGCATCATCAGAAAATCCCGGGCTATGCTGGAGGCCTCGACCTTCAGTTCCATCTTCCATCTGATGAAATCTTCAACGATCGTGTTGACCACCGATTGGGACAACCGGCGGTCCGGTGATCGAAAGGCCACATCGATCAACATGGACTTGCGGCTTGGGGAGACCGTGAGGTTTTCCGACAGGTATTTGGCCACCTCCTGATGCGCGGCAATATCCTCGGCGACCACTAGGCTGGACCTGGCCGGGCGATAACCTTCCCGCCAGGGATTTGAACGCACTTCGGATCCGCTTAATCAATCCTGATTGACCGTCATTGAAAACTACTTTCCGGATAACGGGATGGGCGATTAAATCGAGTTGTTCGATCACGCGGTGGATCATCGCCTTGCTGCGAATCAGCTCGACCTGGGTTTCATAAAATTCCCGGGCCTGGATCTCCGAACCCAATACCTCCTGAAAGTTTGTCACATGTGGGTTCTCCTGACTGACCTCGACGACCGCCGACGCCTCATAGATTCTGGTGACGGTCAGCGTGAATATCAATGTCGACAAAAACACCAGTGCGAGCACCGTCAGGATCAGCCACTTTCTGCGCAGGATGACATCGATGTAGTCGCGCAGTTGGATCTCTTCGGTTTCCTGCCAGTCATAGAACGGCTTTTGAAATTGGTTGGCCGGAAGATGATTGCCAGCTATATCCGGTAGCATTTGATCTCCGGAATTGCCTGCCCATCCTGCTTGATCTGGTGCCATCTGATTACCTCGTCAATTGATTTGTTGTCTTCTCCAACCGGAAGTTGTCCAACCACACCGTGCCCCGGATTTTGGAGTCGAACCGCATGCTGGTCCGGCGCCGCAAACGCACCACCGCCGCCAGGTTGTCCGCGGGCACCTCAAATTCGATGGATTCCTCGTGCCAGCCATTCGATCCCGTGATCATCGGTCCGGCGCGGTAAAGCCCCTGCGTGTCGTAGCCGACAATCTCCACAAACGGGCCCTCATCCGTCGTGATTGCTCTGCTTTTCCAGGCATACGTCAGACGATATCTGTCTTGCGGATTGACTGCGAAAATCTGGTAGAGATGTTGAAATGAAACATTTTCTTGCCCATCGAATTTGATCTTAAGGGCATATTCACCCTCGACAGCCTCGTTATAAACCCGTTTCAACTCCCAGCTGCCGTCCTTTTCACCCCAGTAGCGCCAATCAAACCCCTGTCCGGTAATGCTGGTTTCGAATCCCGGATTGGTCAGGCCGGTGCTGCCGGTGTACTTTTGCCAAATGTCCACCGATGGGGTAATTCGTTTGTGGTTCAGCAGAAAATGGGCATACTGCAGGGCGATTTCCTTTTCCGGTCCGGCGACCCTATTCATGGCCTGCCACACGATCAGGCTTTCCTCAGTCATTCCCCAGCGCATCAACCAGTCGAGATAAGCTGCCAGATTTGGCGGTTCCAAAACAGCGACTACGGCTGAAGGATCACCGCCGAGATGGGTGTGCAGCAGTTGCAGCGCATCCTGCACGAGCACTTTTTTGGACAAGAGATAATTGGTGTTGCGGTAAAGGCGATGTTGCATGCCCAGTTCACGGGCCAGCAATATCTGTTCCCACTTCCAGCGAACCACCTGCTCCGTCAAATCGGTAGTGAAGGTCAGGATGTCCTTGGCTTTTTCTTCACCGCCCAGCGCAGCCTCGGTTTCGGCCAACCTGAGCCACGCGTCGAGAAATAGGGGGTCTTGCGAAACGGCCTGCCGGAAAAACCCAGCGGCCCGCTCCGGTTGCTGCTGCAGCCAGGCGTGCATGCCCAGTTCATACTGGGCCTTCGGATAAACCTTAAGCTGCTGTGCCTCTTCGTCCGTAAAGGTATAGCCGGCCTGCCAAACTGCCCGTTGCGGCCAGTTGAAATAAACCGACCAGCACCCCAACGCGGACAGGAACGCAGTTAGCAGGATACGAATAGGGTTGTGCTTCAATTTATTTTACCAAAATCGCCACCAGCGCTTCTTGCTTCGTCCCGCTCGTTGCCTGGATACTTTGTCATCGGCTGAAGCACCTCGCCGCTCAGCACGCGCAACGGGTTGTCCGTGGTGATTCGCTGAAGGTTCTCCTGGCCGATCAGTGCACGCAGTTTGGCCGTTGCCGCCTGCATGCCCGCCGGGTTGTGCCATCCCGGGTGGTGACTGTCGGTGGCCAGGCAGTGGATCTGGCCGTTTCCGGCCATCAAGCCGGGCCTTGCGGGCAACCGTCCGGCCGTATTGGCCGAGAAAGCTGCCCCAGTTGACCTGCAGGTACACACCCGATCCGATGAGCCGGTCGATCAGGTCCGGATTGGCTGACAGCTGCGCGCATCGTTCGGGGTGGGCCAGCAGCACTGAATATCCCTTGGCCAGTATTGAAAAGATGACCTGCTCCCATCCCGGCGGAAGTTGCTGGAACGACGGCTCGATCAACAGGCAGGAGGAGTTCCCGAGGGTCAGCAGACGGCTGTCATCAAGCAGATCAGGAATCTGCGGGTCTAAGGCGATTTCCATGCCCGGTACGATTTCCAACCCCAAACCATCATCCTTGATGGTTTGATTCAAAGCGGCGACCCGTGCTTTGATCCGGTCGATGGACGGCATCCAGGCGGTCCCTGGAACCATGTGCGGGGTGGCGGCAACCGTGCGGTAACCCGCGCGCACAAAGGCCTGTGCCATTTGCATGCTTTCCGCAGCGGTTTTCGCTCCGTCGTCCAGGTCGTGCAGAATATGACAGTGTAGATCGATCATTGGGGGATTCACTGTTTAGGTGGTGGTGAGGATTGGCTATGATCGTTTTATTTCAAAATTTCGATGTTGGACGTTCGATGTTCGACGTTAATCGTTTTTCTTGGTTGCGTACAAGCACTGAGGATAGCCATCAAAACAACGAAATAGAGACAATTGGCAGGAATCTGCAGATTGAAATCAAAAAGGCTGTGAAAGCTCATCGAAATCAATCCGCTGAAGGCACCCACGGCTAAATAAAAACGCAGGGGGTCTTTTCTAAAATCGAGTTGTTTGATGCGTCGGGCACTTTTTCCAAGGAAAATGAAAAAAGCGCTCATGATCGCAGAAGAATCCGATCCAGCCCGTCTCTATCAGAAGCTGCAGATAGTCATTGTGGGCATGGATGACCGTCTTGTCCGAGGTCAAGGATTGGTTGTACACCTGGAACACATTTTCATAGTTTCCCAAGCCAATGCCCAGCGGGTGATCGTTGATAATCGGCAGGCTATCCCGATAGATATCCATTCGTGAACCGCCATCGGCACCGAGGGTTAAAAATCGCTGAACAATCGGTCCGACGCCGATGGTCATGGTGTAGATGCATAGCAGAAGGATGACGCCGCCCATCAACACACGGGTATGCAAGGCCAAGGCTTTCATTCCCGTTCGCGCCATGATCGAAAATGCCAGGAATCCGACAAGCCCGCTGACGATACCGGCCCGTGAGCGGCTGAAAATCAGGGCCAGCAGAATAACGATGATGCCCATTGCCATCAGCGCCTGCCGGTTGAGTCTGTCGGATGCCAGCACTTCCTTCAACGAGTAAACCCGGCCGGTCATTGCCAGCGTGATGCCCAATGCCAGCGGCCAGATCATTCCGATAAATGCCGCAAAGCTGTTGCGGTTGATAAATGTGCCGCGAGCAGTTCCCAGATAGTCTTGGATATAATCAACCCAGAGTACACCCATGGACGGTACCAGCGCCTGAATCAACCCGTATACCGCCTCTATCAGGCCGATCCCGATCATCACAAATACAACGCGTTTGAGTGTTTTTCGTTCGGAGCAGAGATTCCGAACCACGAGAAAGAAGAGTCCCAGGCTGAGTAGAAAGACCCACCGGGATAATGCAGGCTTTGACAAATAGCTGGCGTTTCCCAGGTCGAGAGTGCTGCCGTTCAACGCCCATGCACGGGAAAGGATTTCAGCGCGGGTGTGACTGAGAAAAGAAAGGACCGGACTGCGGAAAGGGAATGCACAGAAACAGCGTCCAGATGAAAAATATGACAACCGATTTATTAAAAATCCGAAGCTACGAGGGAAAGCTGTTGGTTCCCTGCGCTGCTCCACAAAGACAGGATAAATGCAGCTGATCATCAGCAGGCAGTACAGCGACCACACCCACGGTTGAACGGCGGCGAAGAGAATGGGAATGGTTGCGATGACAAAAAGAGATATAACAACAATAATCGGATACAGGCTTTTCATCATATTGGTAGACAGTTTGATATTGTCTATCTGCCTTGCCCCGTAAAAACGACCAGTGCCGTCTTGACCAATATTTTAAAATCAAGTTTCAATGACCATGAGTCAATATAATTTAAATCCAAACTCATCCACTCTTTAAAGGAAATATCGTTTCGCTTTTTAGAACATTGCCAAAGGCAAGTAATTCCCGGTTTCATGGACAGTCGCCTGCGCTGCCATAAATCATATTTTTTAACTTCTGCAGGAATTGGCGGTCTGGGACCGACCAAACTCATTTCGCCCTTGATAACATTGAATAGCTGAGGCAATTCGTCGAGTCCCGTTTTTCTGAGAAATGTGCCAATGTAAGGGATAATGCGCGGGTCTTTCTTGATTTTAAATGCGGGGCCATCGGCCTCGTTTCATTGCATCCAGCTGCTTCAGGATTTGTTCGGCATCGTGAACCATCGTGCGAAATTTGTATACCTTAAATCGTCTGCCATTGAGCCCGCAGCGTTCTTGGGTGAACCATACCGACCCTGGAGAAAACAATACGATCAGCAAGGCAGATGCTACACAAAAATGGGCAATAACAGAACGATCAATATCGACGCTCCAAAAAAATCCAGGATGTTTTTAAGTTGAAGTTCGCCGTTGCCAGAGGGTATCGTGCGTAAACACATCGTCGGCATGCCCAAAAAACCTTCTATCTGAAGGCGGGCGATTTCGGGGTTATAGCAAAGTTTATGCAGGTTCCAATCGGGTAATGAAACGAACGGATATTCCAAGTTCTTCAGCTATTCTTATGTGCTTTTCTATATTTTTAATCAGATCGAGCGGCAAGGCAAAGATGATCTGGTCAACGACGTGATCGATCAATATCCGCTCTAACTGTTCTACGGTTCCTATGTAGCAAATGCCGCTTTTGACCGTCTCTCCAATTTCGGACTCAGACAGTCCAAGGCATCCTAAAATGCGATATCCCGAACTCGAATGATCGCTGATGGAACGAATCACCTCTTTGGCCCGTTCGCGTCCGCCGATGATCAGTATGTTTTGAAAGTTATACCCCTTCTTCCTCATTTTTGTTAAGATTCGGTAGATTATGCTTTTACTCAATATGAGTAGAAGCATATCGGTCAACAGGAAAATGCACATCATGATCCTGCTGACATCGTTAATCTTTAACAGGTACATGACAAAACTCAATACGATGAGGCCTAATAAGCGAAGATTTAACGACTTTCAAAATAAGTTGATGGACTGATTGATTCCTGAAGGATGAATAAAGGTTGACGTAGTTAAACGATAGCGGCCAGATAATGACGATGAGCAACAAAACGATAAAATAATTTGGGGTCTCAAGGAGTCCACGAAAGGGTTCCGGGAGCAGATATACTTTAATAAAATAGGCGCTGACAAATGCGGCAATGGTCAAGCCGATATCCAATGCTTTGTGCATCTGGTCAATAATATTTTTTCGCTCTCTGAGCATATCGAATGCCTATCTCAATCGTTTTGTCAGATGGTATTGCCTGGAAATGATTTGACGCAAAACGGCAGGTGAGAAATCGCGGGTGATGCCAGGTGCCTGCAGCTTACCTACATGCTGACTAACCTATGGTATCGGCCTTTCCATTGGTCAATGGGGTGCCGACGAAATCGTTCAAGGTGGTTTCAAATTGAGTCAGGATACGATTTTTGTCCAACAGCTCGGCTGCATAGGATCTGCCGGCCCGCCCAATTTTTTCTCTTTGATCCGGTTGGTTGGCCAACGCGACAATCGCATCGGCAAAACCTTGGATATCACCGGGTTTTACAATAATTCCGCGACCCTTGATGACCCGACCCATCTCAGTGCCAGGATCGGCAATTGCGATAACGGGTTTTCCCGACGCAAATATCCCGGTCAGCTTTGATGGCATAACGAGATCGGCCGCTTCGGGTTTTTGAGGTAGAAGATGAATATCTGCAAGGTTGAGCAGCCGGTTAAGCTCTTGTAGCGGCTGCAGCGGTATAAAGCGGACATTGTTCAGCCCGGATGATAAAGATTTCAATTTTGATTTCGCCGGTCCCTCACCGCAGAGCACAAACCGGATATGCTTTTTACTTTCCGTTATTCGCGCGGCATCGATTATTACTTCAAGGCCCTGTTTGTTTCCCATATTGCCGGCATACAACGCTACGATATGTTCCCGACTAAAACCAAGCGCATCTCGTAATGAATTGCGACCCGTTAAAGGGAAAATCTGATCGGTGTCGACCCAATTGGGCAATAACAACGCGGCCGATTGATCAATCCCTTTCCGGTGCAGTTTTCTCAACATGGAAAGAGATATGGTAGAAACGCGGTCAAACTTTTTTAAAATCATGCGTTCGACATATTCTGCTGATTTTTTTAACCTTTTTTTCTTTAGAATGCCAAGGTTGAAAGCGGCATCCAACTCGAAGTCTTGGATATGAAGCCAGGTCTTTGCATTAAAAAGTGCTGCGCCGAGAAGGGCGGTTAGGGCTGAAAATAGGGAAGGTATGACATTGATCACCACGTGGGGGCGCCATGTGTTCTGGTAAATGATAATCGAGAGGCTGCTCAAAGAGAAACTCAACAAATGTAGAATACGCGTTAAGCCGTCGGGTTTTCGGGGAATATACAATGGGCATCGAAATACTTTGACACCGTTGAGCGTCTCGATACGATAGCGAAAAGAAGAGAAATTTTCACCGGTTTTCCATTTTGGATAATATGGCGGTGCTGTGACGACTCTTACCTGGTGTCCATTTTTCGCCAGCCATTCGGCCATTTCACCGGTGTACTTGCCTATGCCGGTCAGTTCCGGGTGATAATTAAGGCCGTAGATGAGAATCTTCATCATTCATCTTGAAGGCGATTTGATTTCTCGAACAGGAAATCGGCTTGAATACTTCGTCTGTTCCGATCACAGGTCATATTGTAAATACTGCCGAGGCGCCAGCCCCGATCCCGAAGCCACGCCATGACGTCATCCACTAAAGCCTGTCCGTTGTAAAGTTCTACGAACGAGCACTCGACATAAACATAGGAAAATCTGCCCAACAGGTCCTCGCACCCGCGCAACCCTTCCAGTTCATATCCCTGCACATCCAGCTTGAGCATGGCAGGAGGTACAATCTCTTCCGGTTTAACATAGTCGGACAAAGGTCCCACGTTAACTATTTCCGTACGGACCTCGTGGGTCCCGGGAAAAAGCCGTGCCTGCAAAGGTGTGATGGGATATAGGGAAGACGAATCGTCAGCAGCTGATACATGAATGGTTTCTCTGACCAGCCCCTGGACCGATTGCTGTTTGGTGAAGGGTGGTTGCAACGTCTTGCCTGAATACATCACGAAAAGTGGCAGCGGCTGCATTTAGCGGTTCAAAGGAGACGATTTTGGCCTTGGGGGCCCATCTTCGTACGGCCAGTGAGAATTGCCCGCGATTGGCGCCGATATCTACAACCATTGCTATCTTATTTTGAAGAACGGTACGATGTTCGGCTCCAGCCATAACGCCGTATGAAACCAATGCTTTCAGCAATTGTTTAGATCTGACCGCATGGGAAAATTTGTTCAGTCGAGACAACAGAAGATCAAATTTCATGCTTCAATTTGCCGGCCGGCAATGACCTGCCTGGTTTTCACTGATCAACTCGCGGTACACCTGGTTAAACTGCTTTATGATACCTGGCCAGGCATATATTTTTTCCGCTGCAATCCGGCCCCGCGCCCCCATTTCCCCGGCTGCTCTCTTGTCATCAAGCACCATACATATAGCATCTGCGACCGCGCATGGATCAAGGCAAACGACAATCCCTGCCCTGGCCTCTTGAATTCTCCGCCAAATGTTTACTTGATCAGAGATGACTACCGGAGTGCCACATGCCATTGCTTCAATGACCGTCAAACCGAAGTTTTCAGTATGGGAGGGTAATACGAATACATCTGCATCAACGTATGCTTCTTTAACCTTTTCAAGCCCAAGATGGTCGACGAAAAAAACTTTATCTTGGAGTCCTTGCTCATTGCACCACCGTCGTACTTTTAAGCCGTAACCTTCGTTATCCGGACCGACAATAGCAAGGCGAGCGGTCGGATGCTTTTGCACCACGCGGCCAAATGCAGATACAAGTAAATCCAAACCTTTCTTGAAGTTTATGCGGCCGAGAAACAGTATCAACGGAGTAGATTCATGGAGTTTAATTTGCCGGCGGAAGCTACCCATTGGGGGGTATCGCCGATAGCTTTCCCAATCTATACCATTTGGAACAACAACAGTTTGCGTGCGAAGCTTAAGGAAAGCCGCCCGCTCTGCCTCATCTTCGGCAGTATAGTGAACCGCCGCAGCATGATTCAGGTTGGGGATGTCGAACAGGTGTTCATAAATTCTTTTTAAGGATACACTATATTGGCTCTGTCTATAAAGAAAAGGATCTAAAGCGCCGTGAGGCGTAATCACATAAGGGACACGCCTTCTCCTCGCCCACCAAGCTGCAGAAGACACCGGGAAGCGGTAAAGGCCGTGGATGTGGACAATATCGAAGAACATGATTTTAGACCTCAGCCATCTCCAAAGCTGAATAGACAAAAGAAGTGGTCTGAATTGCACGGGGAATTGCCATATCGAGATCCCATCTCTGAAAACTGGCTTGCCTGAAGGCACCATGAGGGTCCCATTGGGAAAATCGACATTCGTCGTGCAAATAGCCACTTTATGTCCCGCCTTAACTTGATAGCGAGCCATCAATTGCGATGCCATCCCTGCTCCGGCGTACCTGGGCGCAATCAGACTACAACATGCAGGATTTTTAAACTGTCCATTGTCCTACCGGATTTCCTGCCAGGAGGCATAAATACCAGCGCACTGATATGCGTACGCCTTCATCAATGCCCACTCTTGATGGCCCTGCGAGTTTGATTGTTGATTCGTATGGCACCTGCTCATTGACGGTGAGCCTAAAAAATCGTTCAGACGACATTGGAAATTTTAATCCTAAAATGGTCAATACATCGCCCATTTTGGCAAGAGCTTGCCACAACCTTGTTGGGATATGTTTAACTGGCCTACCAGTCAGGGCAACACTAAAGGCATTCATCCATTCTGCATTATCAATTGGAGGATCAGTGATATAGAACACTCTCCCACATACCGATTCGAGATTCGCTAAAGCAATTGCCTTTACCTGGTCCACAGCATTGGTAACAAAAGAGTAATGCTTAATTATCGGTTGAAATCCTGGGTGAAAATATAACCTGCTTCTTAAATAGTTCCATAATTCATATGGGAAGAAAGGGTGAAAAGGTCCCCAAACATTGGTGGGGCGGAGAATTATCCAGCATTTATAACATTTGTTCCGAACAATTGTCTCGGCTTCTGCCTTGCTGGCACCATATGGAGTATACGGTAAAAGTATGTTCTCAGTTTCAGGAAAGACACCAGGCCGAACAACATATTGGGTAGAAAAATGAATGAAGCGCGAAACGCTACTGCAATTGTTTACGCATTTTATTACATTGTCAGTACCAATCGTGTTTTCTGGAAAATCCGCAATATTTTGTCCATTGAGATTTGCTCTAGCGGCCAAGTGAAAAACATGAGTAGGTTTAAATTGATCAAATAATGCATACAGACGATCAACGGACATTATGCTACAATCTGTCCATAGTTTACGGTGAAGGTTTAATTTAGGAGGACTTATATCTATATTAAGCACCGGAGCATTAAGCTTGGTAAGTTCCTCTGTGAGATGGGTGCCGATGAATCCCGAACCACCAATGACCAGAAATCGATGATCTAACATAATCTTTTAAAAGGAATTATCCTCCTCAATCGAGGAGTAGTATAAGATTAAGGATGCCGAATTTTCATATTTTTTCAGACACGGGATCAAAAAAGAAATATTGAAGGTGTTGTTCAACAATAAATACAACAACTATGGTGAATCGATTAGGCGCTGACAACGGATAGCCCATTACTATGGCAACCCGTTTGGTGAATGGTTGAAAACTCAAGGTGGTGAGCAGATAGTTGCGGTATCCTGCTATTGAAAGCGATTGATTGAAAAAGTGGTTACAATCTGAGTTATATTGCGTGCTATGGTCAAACTTAATATACAACAAAGAATGATAATAGTAGCCTGGCAATCAAGATTTTCTACATACCGGTCCTACCATATTATTCAATTCAATATTATTTTCCACGATGAAATGATTTTTAGGTGACATTATCGTAATAAATCGATCTGATGCAATGTATGCCCTTGGCCAGTCATCAGATCGATGGCGACTCGAATTTAGGGCCATCAATAAAGCAGCAGAAATCCAGCCAAATCTATTATAGTAAATCGGTTGAGCTATCCCCAATACTATAAAAGCGATGTAGGATGAAAAAAGAGCAATGCCTAACATTTGTTGTGGCTTTCGCCTTGGATCCTTAATCCCTTTGTATGCTTCCAACGCTATCGAACCTAATATAATTAACATTCCCATCAATCCAAACAAGCCTGATTGAAACCAATTTAATAAGAGAACATTGTGGACGGCATATCCAGTTTCGGTCAAACCGACATCAGGACCTAAGCCGACACCTAAGAGAGGATTGTTTCTTATAGTTTCCCAAGCCGCAGAGTATGTGTTTATTCTTGATTGAAGGGTGTAAAGACCAAAACCATCGTTGGATATTTCATAGATGCGGGATAGAAACGAAACGCCTTCATAACTGCTTTGAATTGAAATAGCAGTGGAAAATAATATAGTTGAAATGAGAGTGACTAAAAAAAACTTAAGTGTAAATCGGCATAAATAAAACCAAACCAGTATTGAAACCAGAAGCGCTAATATTCCAGACATAGAAACGGATAGTAGAAGTCCTACGGCAATAAAAATAGTACACATCCAAGAATGAACGAAGTGAAAAATATTATCTGAGGAACGGGTCAACATCCTTATGGCAGGGATCAGAGCAATACTCGTTAGTCCGCCCAATTCGTTTACATGTTCAGTTAGGCCTGCCATTCGACTCAAAATAGGGGTTGCATTCGGGATGATGTCATTCCAAATTAGCTGCACAAGTGCACTAAAACCAGATAATGCCGCTGATGATGTCCAAAGCACTATTGCGGTGCGTATTTGATCGGTTTTTTTCAATAAAACGGTGCCCAGCCAAAACCAAATTCCAATCAAGTAGAGATACTTGATAAGGGCAATAAAGGAGAACAAAGGGAATTTTGCGAAAATTGATGATAGAACGCCTCCCATCGTGAAAAGTAACAACCCACTGATCATATAGGGCGGGACCTAGATTCTATTTTCCTCCTCAAAAGGCTTTCAGAAATAGTAAACAAGAATGAGAATAAGAAAAACCAATCAGATACGGTAAACGAAAGGGCTGGTCTGATAACAGTTTGGCCGATAGTTAGCAACCCAAGATAGAAAAAAAACCGGGGTGTGCGATAGCTGCTATTCTTGAATTTCTTGGCAAACATAAAATAGGAGGTACCTGCTGATATCTAAGCTTGAAGTCGTAAGCATCTTAAAATTTGTTTTGAGAATTATTCTGGTTTGTTCGATATTTGTGTCTTAATTTTACTCCCGACATGCCAACCAGTTTTAAAGGTGACCGTAGAACTGTATTTATCCATTGAACCATATCAGAGCGTGCCAGCGGTAGGGCAATTTGAATGACAACGACAGCCATTGTGGTCTCTGCCAAAAAGAGTGCAAGCGCAATACCACCAAGACCAAATCCTATCGCTCCGAGGTAGCCGAGTCCGGATGCTGTGAGCCCGTATATAAGGATATAATAAATTGCAATACTGCCATGGCAATTTATGGAATAAGGGACCATTAGAGCAGTATACCAGATACTGTTGATTATCATGCCGCCAAGTAGAACGAGATAGGAGGGCCAATGCACCGCTACCATGCCACTCGTCCATATAGGAAATATCCAGTATGCCCCAGGCCCTACAATGAGACATACTCCAATGCAACCCCAAAGGGAGAGTTGGCAAGATCGATCGAAAATACTCTGAAAAAGAGCGTTGTCTCCAGCACCATAGGCCAGAGCTAATTCGGGTTGTATCAGCCGGCTGATTATTGACACAGGCTGCATGGCTATGCGACTTAGTGTACGCAAGGGCACGAACACAGCCACGGCAGAAGGGCCGAGGGCCAGCCCCACGATCAGCCGCATACCCTGGATATTCAGAGCATTTCCAAGAGGAAAGGCCGCGGATGCGAAGGCCGGGGGGGCAAGTCGCTTTATCTCGGTAAACGAGGCATGGGTAAATCCGTGCCTCAGCCACGGGCTGGCTTTGCGCTGACCGAGCCACATAAGTCCAGTCCCCAGAATTCTTCCAGACAGATAACCGCAAGCCGCCTGTATCGGTCCGCCCCCCAATGATACAGTGACAGCAAGACCTCCGAACTCAAGAAGATGAGAAATAGCTATAAAATACATGCTTGCCGGGTAGCGGCCAGTAACCCAAAATCCACCATTGAGAAGCTCACCTTGAAAATTGATCAGCATATGTGTGACGAGAAGAAGCAGAACAATCTTGATCTGAAAACCATTCATGTCAGAAAAGCCAAGCCAATTTTGAAGCGGCGCCGTTTCCACGAGACAAAACGCCAATAGACCGGTAACCATTGAGACCATGATAAGCAAAAGCCACGTGCTTTGAAAGACTGCCTGTATGCCTATTTTGTCACCTGAACCACCTCTCATGGTTATTTCTCGACAGGCGGCTGTAGCGAACCCCCCATCGCCGATGCTGAGATAGGCCGGTATGGCTGATAGCATAAGCCACTCACCATAAAGTTGCATGCCCCAAAATGTTAAAAGGACTGGCACTTCCGCCAAGCGGATGAATACCTGCACCAATTGGGAGAAACCTTGTGCACCGATTCCTTTAAATAGCCTTTTTTGAAGTTCTGAATCGGATTTTTGTGCCAATTCATTAGTCCCACAGGCATTTAGCATACTGTACGATTCAAAAATCGCTTTGGAAAATAAGGAAACTGCTGATTGGGGCGATTGAGGATGTGTGCATAAAATTTAAAAGATAGATGCCATCTTTTAGATCTCCAACTCACATATGTTTCTGTGCCACTAAGGCAAACGTATTTTTCATATTCATCTTGGAACCTACATGCTGAAATAGACAGCTTTGAGTGCTAAAATAAGTCACAATATTGCAATCAAACCCTTGTTCATGAAAATATCCAAGAATGGCTTCTTGGTCAACGCCATTTCTTGTCACATGGTATTCAGTATTGTCATGTACCGATTCTCTAAAATATAATCCACGGGAACGTCGGATGCGTCGCCAAATTCCACCTATTAAATCGCCTTTAAATATTCGCCAACAGAAATAAGCGACTGAGGAGAATGTCATGGTGCCTTTGCCAACGGAATCATAACGAAGTGGATCTTGAAAGGATAAAAAACAACCATTTTTTGTGAGGACACTTGTCGCTTCTCTAATCATTCCCAAATAGTCCGGTATATGATGCAAAAATGAATTAAAAACAATGATATCGTATTGCTTTCTTTTGTCTTTGAGTGTTTCGTTTACGTCTTCACATCGTACCTCCAACATGCCACCAAAGTTCCCACATTTGGCCTTTAACAGATCAAGCTGTTTATTAGAGATATCAACTGCTACGACTTTTGCGCCTAGTTCAAGAAATGGTAGAGTAATTGATCCTTCGCCGGCACCCAAATCCAAGACTTTGAGAGTTTTCTTATGTTGTGTCACCTTTTTAAAAATATAGATAATCAACCTGCCGTAAAGCCTTCTTAATGAAGCGTGTTTGATGTGTGGCGCGCCATCAATGTATTTTTTGGTTGCTTCTGTTTCATAGGCTGAAACCTTAACCAGATCTGCTATCCGGTTGATCCATTTATCCAATCTTATCTCCTAATTAGTCTACATAAATTTGATATCGATTCCTTGCTCATATCGATTTTTTATAAAAATACGACTGAAGTTTTTCTTAAAATAGATGGAACAAAAAAACCACACTTTTTCCGCGGCATGAAGGGAACTGGCATTATCGAAGCTTCACGGACTATGAGCATCTAATACAGTTTGTCGTATCGCTGTAAAAATTGATTGGCAGTTTATTAATAATTTGATAAATATATAAAACTAAAGAAGGGAATAGTTCACAAAGTTATCAAATCCAGCGTGGGATCGCTATGATTATTCTAAATTTAGGATGCGGGACAAAAACCAGTAAAAAGCCAGGGGTGGTCAATGTCGATTGGTCGATATATCTGAGACTGAAGCAAATGAAGGTGTTGACACCAATTATTCCGCTTTTTGTTCGAGGAGAACGTCTTGAAAAGTTTAATTCTATTCCAGATAATATTTTGGTTCACAACCTGAGAAAAGGCATTCCGTTCAGCTGTGACTCTGTTGATGTCGTATATCATTCACATGTATTAGAACACTTAGACAGACATGTTGCAGACATGTTCTTAATGGAAGCAAAGAGAGTCCTGAAGCCTGGAGGAATTCACCGTGTGGTTGTCCCGGATTTCGAAACCACTTGCAAGGCCTACATCGAACATATTTCTTCTTGTGAAAAGAATCCATCCGAGTATGCCAATCATGATTCATACATTGCCACATTGCTTGAGATGTCCGTAAGAAAGGAAGCTTATGGCACAAGTCAACAGAAACCATATAGAAGGTTTTTTGAGAATCTTGTTCTGGGCGATGCCAGACAAAGGGGTGAAACTCATCAATGGATGTATGACAGAATCAACTTGAAATCAAAACTTATAAATATTGGTTATAAGTATGTAATTGTTCAGGAATATAATACCAGTTTGGTTTCAGATTGGTCGGATTATGGATTGGACCTTGACGATGATGGTAATCAATACAAAGCAGATTCCCTTTACATAGAAGCGGTTAAATAAGCTGTGTAGTCAGCCTTCTCACAATGCATATAGCTATTTCAGGAGAGATCATTTTCAGTATAGCTCCGCTCTCTCGGTTGCAACCCGAACCGGCTATATTTTAATTTGATGTCGATAGGTTAGATGACGCCGAATCGATTTTGCCTCGGCGGCCTCTTAGAAAGCTGAAAGCGAGATTTCAACCACATCATATTGTTGTGCAACACTTTAAATAGACCATATGTTGTGGTTAAAAAAAATGCAACCAGCTTTTTTCGAGACCATCGATTTTGCTTTTTCGCGCCAATTGTTCGGCTGATGCGGCAGCCTCAAAATGAGTATGTGTTCCGGTAACTTGGTGACAACCGTTCAGGATTGCGTCAGCTCTCGACGAAACTTTTTTGACAGTGGATAGAGATAAATATCCTTGACGGCCACCCCCATACGGTTGTTCTGTATGTCCATGCGGCCCCGGCCCGTTGTTTCCCCGACATGCACCCAGTTGGCGGCCCGGTAACAGGTGCCATTGTATTGCTTTCCATCCACCAGGCTTTCCATGAGAACCGGTCGACGACCGTAACAGTCGAGCCAATCTCGCGGCACTGTTCTGGCGGCCAGGGAAAGCACCGAGCTGGCCAGATTTTTCACCTGAACCCATGGAAATATTAAGAAACGACTGTTAGTTATGATCTTTTGCAGGTTTGTCCGGCGCTGTTCATCGCTCCAGCCAATCCAGTTGTCCCTGGCTGCCATCCGCCAGGCCGGACTGGAAAATTGCAGGCACCCCAGACTCGCCTGGTCGACGCCGGACTGGATAAAATAGCACAGGAGCGCGCCGAAGGGGTTCCGGTATCCAAGGTAATGATATCGATCCACATACTCACACCAGAGCCGCCTCTGGGCGGAATTCCGGACTCGGGTTAGCACGATCGGGGACAGCTCGCTCAATTTTGACGAGATCGTCGACTGCTTATCCGTCCGCCCGGTCCTGTGGGTAGTCGGCTTCGTCTGCCTGATGTATTGGGTTTTGCATGCAGGCAGTCGGATAATGCCCCGTGCATCCAGGCGCTCCAGAAACTGGCGGCACTCGACTGTTTTGAGTTTGCCGGTCGGCCGCTTCCATGAATACAGCTCGCAAATGGTATTGGCCAGTTCGGTGCGGGTTAGCTTGGGGAACGTGTCGACGATAACCGCGATTTCGCTGATTTGGTCACGGCAGATCACCCGGCCGCAAAAGGATTCGATGGATATCGGTGGCATAGGTATCGGCGTTTACGAAAGGAGCATTTATTTTTACTATACAAATGGTCGGCTGGAATGTCCAGAACTTTTTCTGATCTGCCTTACTCCCAACGGCTCGATCGAACAGGGAATAAAAAGCCATGGGAAGCGGGTAACAAGCTGCCCATTCTACAAACGAACCTTTTTTTGACGTCCGACCGCCACTGATGTCATTCCCATGGCTCCTAAAAAGACGTTGAAAACCAACTGTTTATTCGATAGGTTGATCCCAGTGCTGGATTGACTTGGTTTTTCCGGTCCCAGCTCCCACCGATTCCTCTCGGAACAGCTGTTCGGATGCGAAAACGATAAAGGCCTAACCCGATGAAAAAAGGGGCGCTGTATAAAACCGTTCGAGTTGCCGCCGTCTTGCTGCTGGCGGTGGTCATTGCCATCGCACTGGTTAAGTTGCGGCCCCGCGCCGAAAAGCAGACCCGCACGTCGGAAGGGCGGCTGGTGGAGGTCGTTACCACCCGATCACAGACCCTTCCCATGATCGTCGACGCCTACGGGACGGTTGCCCCCCGGGAGTCCTTGAAACTGGTGGCCGAGGTTCGCGGTCAGGTGGTGGCCATGCATCCGGCCTTCATCGAAGGGGGGTTCGTGAAATCCGGTGAGGTGCTCTTGACCATCGATCCGAGGGATTATGAGCTGGCGGTGCGGCGGGCCAAAGGGAGCATCCGGCAGGCGCAGGCCGAACTGGATCGACTGGCACAGGATGTGCGCAATCTCAATGCCAGCATCAAGCTGGTCCAGTCGGATGTAGCCTTAGCGTTAGCGGAGGTCGAGCGGCTGAAACAGCTGGCCGGAATGGATGTAACCCCCCAGAGCGTCCTGGACAAAGCCGAGCGCCAGCACCTTACCAGCCGGGAACGATTGCAAACCTTGGAGAATCAGCTGGCCATCACTGGATCCGAACGGATGCGCCTGGATAGCCAGATGGAGATGGCCAAGGTATCCCTGGAACAGGCGATCCTGGATCTGGAGCGCTGCCAGATCGACACGCCCTTCGATGCCTGGGTGACGCAAAAGGCGGTGGAAACCGGTCAACATTTAGCGGCCGGCCAATCGGTGGGCAGCATTTACCGCGCCGGTGCCTTTGACATTGAAGTCAAGATCCCGATGGCCGATTTGGCCTGGTTCCCCGATGACTTTGGATCAGAACAGGCGCTGCCGGTGGAGGTGCTGTTCATGGAGACCCCCACGCCGAAGCGGTGGCATGGCCGCCTGGCAAGGGTCAAGGCCGCCCTGGATCAGACCACCCGCACCCTGCCCGTGGTGATCGAGGTGGACGAACCAACCCATGGTGATTCTATCATCCAATCCGCTGACCGCTTGAAACCGGGGATGTTCGTCACCGTTAGAATCCAGGGCCGCCGGGTGGAGAACGTCCACCGGCTGCCCCGGCACCTGATCCATGACGGGGACACCGTATTCCTCGCCGTGGATGATCAGCTCAGCATTCGGCCGGTGACCGTCCTGCGCCGCTTCAAGAAATCCGTACTGATCAGCGACGGGCTGTCCGACGGGGACCTCGTGATCACCACCCCGCTTTCCGGGGCTGTGACGGGGATGAGAATACGGCTGAAGACGGAGGGCGGAGGACGGAGTCAAAGGACATGATGACTGAGGTCAGAGGACTGAGGGCTGTGACCAAAGAACAGAGGACTGAGGTCAGATGTCTGAAGTCTGATGACGGATGCCGGAGGATCGTGTTCTGAAGTCGTAATGGACAGTATACGGTGAAAAAAATGGCCATCAAAACAATCAAGGATCTGGAAGTGTATCGATTGGCGTATTCGCTCGCCATGGACATTTTCAAGTGTTCCGCTCGTTTTCCCAAGGAAGAGGTCTATTCGCTGACCGATCAGATCAGGCGTTCGTCGAGATCGGTAGCCATCAATATCCGTGAAGGGTATGCCAAACGAAAGTATGAGAATGTGTTTTTTCGACATCTAAACGATGCCCTGGGATCCTCGGAAGAGACCCGGGGGTGGCTGGCTTTCGCCCGGGATTGCGGTTATTTGGAAAAGGATGAATGTCTTTGCCTGAACAAGGAATACGATCACGTCAACGCAATGCTGTATCGCTTAATGAAAAACTGGAAAAGCACAACTAACCAATAGATGCGGGAAGGGTTGCACGAATGGCAGCTTTTTCAATATTGACTACAGTTGCTGTCCGGTTTCCGACCTCTGCCCTCCGACATCCGACCGCTGATTTTCTATGAAATCACTCGCCCAATGGTCCGTCAATAACCGCGTCGCGGTCAACCTGATCATGATGTTCATCATCGTGGCGGGGCTGCTGACGGTCATGAACATGCGGCGGGAGATGTTCCCGCAGTTCGCCCTGGACATGATCAATGTCTCCGTGGTCTATCCCGGCGCCAGCCCGGCGGAGGTGGAGGAGGGGATCTGCATCAAGATCGAGGAAAAGATCAAGGGCATCGAGAATATTTCGCGTACATACTCCTCCTCCCGTGAAGGCTTGGGATCGGTGACCGTGGAGCTTGACAAGGGGGCCGATGTCCAGAAGATCATGGATGACATCAAGAACGAGGTGGATCTCATCGATACCTTCCCGGATGAGGCCGAGGATCCCATCATCACCGAGATCATCAACCGCAACCCGGCCATTACCGTGGCGGTTTACGGGGATGTGTCCGAGAAAATGCTTCGCCGGACGGCGGATCGCATCCGCGATGACCTGGTGGATACCGGGCCCATTTCGTTGGCTACCCTGGTGGGGGTGCGGGATTACGAGATCGCGGTGGAGGTGTCCGAGGAAAATCTGCGGCGATACGGTCTGAGCTTCGACCAGGTCGTCCAGGCGCTGAGGACCGGAAGCCTCGACCTGCCCGGCGGAACCATCAAGACCGACCATGGAGAGATAATCGTCCGCGCCAAGGGGCAGCTGTATACCGGCAAAGAGTTCGAAGACCTGCCGTTGATAACCGATGCGGCCGGCACCGTGGTTCGGCTGGGTCAGGTGGCCGCGGTGGTCGACGGGTTCGAGGATACGGACATCAGGGCCCGCTTCAACGGCAAGCCGGCGGCACTGGTTCAGGTCAACCGTACCAGCCAGGAAGATGTGATCGCCATCTCCGATACGGTGCGGCAATACGTGGCGGAAAGCAGAGATCGCATGCCAGCCGGCATCCAGCTGGCCACCTGGTTCGATCTGTCCACCATGGTGCGGGACCGCATCGACCTGCTGCTGCGCAACGGGTTCCAGGGAATTGTTCTCGTCTTCATCGTCCTGGCCCTGTTTCTCAACTTTCGCCTGGCTTTCTGGGTGTCCGTTGGCATCCCGGTCTCCTTCATGGGGGCCTTCATGGTCCTGGATTACAACGGGGAAACCATCAACATGATTTCCCTGTTTGCCTTCATCATGACCCTTGGCATCCTGGTGGACGATGCCATCATCGTGGGTGAGAATATCTTTACCCACTACGGAGAGGGAAAATCGTCGGACCGCGCCGTGGTGGACGGCATGGGAGAAGTCGGCTGGCCGGTGCTCATGGCCGTCACCACGACGGTTGTGGCCTTCACGCCGCTGATGTTCATCTCCGGCATCATGGGGAAATTCATCAGTGTCATGCCCCGCGCGGTGATTGCCATCCTGATCGTTTCACTGGGGGAAGCCTTGATTATCCTTCCGGCGCATCTGGAGGGGGCCCTGCTCAGGAGTCGGCGTGCCGGTGAAAAGATTGGCCGGACGATCCATGAGCGGGTCAGGCAGCGCATCGAAAAGGGCCTCCAGCTGGTCATTGACCGCATCTACATGCCGACGCTGCATTACGTCGTGGGGAATCGCTATTTCGCCTTTTCCATCGGCCTGGGGGTGCTGATCATCAGCCTGGGAATTCTGCGTGGCGGCTATGTGCCCTTTATATTCATGCCCAAGGGCGACAGCGACTGGGTGATTGCCGAGATCAACTACCCGCTGGGAACTCCGGTGGAGACCACCGCGCAAACCATCAATTACCTGGAACGGCAGGCGCTTAAACTCAACGAGGCCTTCAGTGGGCAGTTGGACGCAGGCAAATCCATCGTTACCAACACCTACTCGTTGACCGGGTTCATTCCCCGGCGGGACTGGAAACCCCAGCAGATCGGCGGCCACTGCGGTGAGGTGTGGATCGAGATGATTTCATCGGCCGAGCGTCCCAGGCTGTCGGTCAACACGGTGATCAACCGGTGGCGCACCCTTGCCGGAGAAATCCCGGGATTGGATCAACTCTCTTTTTTCACCATCGAAGGGGGGCCGGCGGGCAGCCCAATCGAAATCCAGCTTATCGGCGATGATTTCAGACAGATCGAGCAGGCCGCGGCGGAACTCAAGGACGAGTTGAGAACATACCCGGGAGCCTACGACATCGTCGATGATTTCAAGCCGGGCAAACCGGAGCGGCGTTTCCGGATCAGGGATGGTGCCCAGAGCCTCGGTGTGACCATGAGTGATATCGCGCGACAGCTGCGTCAGGGGTTTTACGGCGAAGAGGCCCTGCGCATCCAGCGCGGCAAAGATGATGTGAAGGTGCAGGTCCGGTATGCGCAGAAGGACCGACGTTCGCTCTATGCCATCGAGCAGGCCCGCATCCGCACGCCGGACGGCCGGCAGATCCCACTCAGCGAGATTGCCGAGGTCGACAGCTCACGGGCCTATTCCCTGATCCGTCGGGTGGACCGCAAGCGGGTAATTACGGTGAGCAGCGACATCGATGAGGATATCGGCAACGCGAGCACGATCGTTACCGATCTCAAAGCGGACTTCCTTCCCAAGCTGTTGGCGCGATATCCGGGACTGCGCTATGACCTGGAAGGGCAGGAAAAACGAACCGAGGAGTCCCTGCAGAGCCTGAAAAAAGGGTTCACCCTTGCCCTCATGGGCATCTTCCTCCTGCTGGCCACCCAGTTCCGGTCATACCTGCAGCCGGTGATCATCATGATGGCCATTCCCTTCGGACTCATCGGCGCCATCGTCGGCCACCTGGTGATGGGACTGGCATTCACCATCATCAGCATTTTCGGCATCGTGGCCCTGTCCGGCATCGTGGTCAACGATTCGCTGATTCTCATCGATTTCATCAATCGGGCCCACCGCAGCGGGATGACGGTGAATGAGGCAGTCAAGGAATCCGGGAGATCGCGCTTCCGACCGGTACTGCTCACCTCCGTGACCACCATAGCCGGGCTTTTCCCGCTCCTTCTGGAACACAGCTTTCAGGCCCAATTTCTCATTCCCATGGCGGTGAGCATCAGCTTCGGCCTCTTGGCCGCCACCTTGCTGACCCTGCTCTATGTGCCGGCGCTCTACCTGATCATGGACGACGTCGTCCGTGCAACCAAAAGACGGCTGGGAATGAGTCAATCGGAAGAGGTGGCAGGCAAGGACCTGGAGCCATCGTGAAGCGATCCACAAGGAACCGTCTGCCCGAAGAAATGTTCCGCCTAAAAGAACTTGGCAAAATGCCTGTGCTTTATTGACCTTACGATAGGTGATGGCTATCATTTTACGCTAGACCATAACAAGGGGGTAATCATGCCAATCAAGAAGGAAGAATTTTTGGATCAATTGAAAAAAAAAGTTGACGACCTGAACTATCGCTGGAATATCGAGCGCAACAAGCTGGAGGCCAAGGCTCAGCATGAAAGCGCCGATGCCATGAAGAAATTTGAAGAGAAACGCGAGGCCCTGCTGAAGCTCCGCAAGGATATGAAAACGAAAATTATTGAACTGGAAGTGGCTGGTGAAAACGCCTGGGATGATGTCAAAGATGGGGCTGAGGAAGCCTGGAAATCGCTTGCGGCGGCATTCGAAAAAGCCACCTCGCACTTTAAGAAGTAAATGGGCAGAAGTCCCGGAAGCAGGTGAGGTTGAGCAAGGGTTTTCAAAACGCCCCTCACCACCATTGCGCAAAATGGGTGACGAGACGAAGAAAATGAAAAAGCACTTGCCGGGCCAATTTTTTCTACAAGGGGAAAAATGGTGGCCTAAGGAAATGCCCCATGTTCAACAAAAATAGCAGCGAAGGATACCGCTCCACCATAAAAGGCATCAAGCAAAAAACGCTGGTTTACGGAGAAAAAACCTTGATGTCCGAATTAAGGATGTCAAGGGGGACCCGCATCCCAACGCACAAACACCCCAGTGAGCAAACTGGGTATCTATTGTCCGGCAGAACCCGGTTGTTCATTGGTGATCAAGTATACACCTGTAACCCGGGAGACAGCTGGTGCATTCCCGGTGATGCGAAACATGGCACGTATGCCATAAAAGATTCAGTCGTCATCGAAATTTTTTCACCGGTGAGGGAAGATCTGCATCCGGATACCGAGTATACGCCATTTATTCAATCATGGAACACATGAAAAATGTCCCACCGCTGATTGATACGGGTAACGATGGACACCGTATTTGCGCTTATGCGATGGATCATTCAGGCTTGCCTTGGGCGATGCCTACAAAGCCTGCCAGATCAGAGCGACAGCTGGCATGGTTACGCTTGACCTGACCCTTCACCCTCATCAATCACCTTTCGAATCAACTGCGACAGTTCAGAAATATTGAACGGCTTTTGGATAAATGCGTTGCATCCCCTTTGCATGATATCCGTCGCTTTGCCTTTGAGAGAATACCCACTGGACAAAATGATCGGCATTTTGGGGTGAATCTGCCGGATCACGTCAAAAGTCCTGCCGCCATCCATCCCCGGCATAATTAGATCAAGAATGACAAGATCAATATTGTCACCATTGTCGGATACCGCATCAACAGCATGTTCTCCACCTTTGGCGACAATGACGCCATAGCCCAATTTCTCCAACATCGGTTTACCCACATCAATCATGATGTCTTCATCGTCTACCAGGAGAATGGTTCCCGATCCTCGGATGATCGTATCATCGGTAAGCACCTCTGCATGGGCTGTTTTTTCCGATACCGGCAGATAGACACTGATCGTCGTTCCGTGGCCGAGATCGCTATTAACCGTTATCACACCGCCGTGGTTTTTTATGATGCCATAGGCCGACGCCAAACCCAATCCAGTGCCCAGGTACTTGTCTTTGGTCGTAAAAAATGGATCAAAGACCTGCTGGCAGGTTTCCTTGTTCATCCCGACACCGGTGTCTTTAACAGAAATGTTGACATATCGACCGGGTACCGCCGCATACGGTTTGCAAAAGGCTGCATTTAAACTTCGGATCGATGTTTCCAGGTAGATTTCGCCGCCGTCCGGCATGGCTTGTATGGAATTGACGAAAATGTTCAAAAACACTTGTTCAATTTGACGTTTATCAGCCTCGACAACCAGTGACGAAGGAAATAGGTTGCTGTGGATCTGAATATCCTTGCGGGTACGACCGAAAATGGCTGCGCTGGAAAGCAACAGTTCGTTGATCTCTATTGGTTTGACCTCGTATTTACCTCCGCGGGCCAAGCCCAGTAGCTGCCGGGTGAGATTGCTGGCACTGACGATTTGCTCCTCGATGGCTTTGATATGCTCTTGCTGGGGGAGGGAAGGGTCCAACTCCAACGCCATCAACGATGCTCTGCCTTGGATGCCCATCAGCAGGTTGTTGAAATTGTGAGCTATCCCACCCGCAAGCGTTCCTATGGCCTCCATTTTTTGTGCTTGCTGAAGTTGCTGTTCCAGTCGCGACCGTTCGGTAATATCCTCATATATGACCAATTGATCACGGTTCTTAATATTTAATGGTTTGAAATTGATCTCTTTTTGCGATCCATCCTTGCAGGTCACCGTATACACATATGGCCGGGATCGTCCAGTTTGAGGCTGCCGCTGATAATCAAACCATGCTTGCATCACCTTTCGGCGATAGACGTCATCGGGATAAGCGTTCTTGAACCATTCTATTCCTGTCGGGACATCGTCTATCGTGTACCCAAACATCTCAACAAATCGTGGGTTGACATACTTGTATCGACCATCTTCTCCGATCAGGGATATTCCGAGCGGGGATTGTTCCACCAGCATCCGAAACTTCTCTTCGCTTTCACGTAACGCCTTTTCCGCCCTGATTCGGTTCTCAACCATATCATTTGCCGATTCAGCAAGCTGGACAAAATCATAGAAATAAATTGCATTTCCTTCAATTTTGATGGCATCTGAAGAGGCCTTTCTGAAAAAATTTTTAAACAATTTGATGTTGTGATCTATTCGATCCGAAAGTAGTTTTACAATCAGGAAGATGAAAATAAGCAGCGAAAAAAGGATCAACGTCGTATTTATGATGGTTGTTCTGATTCTTCCTTCGAGTTCGGACTGCTTTAACGCGAGCGCCCTGTCAATTTCATCCATATACAAACCGGCGCCAATATACCATTGCCATTCAGGTACGCCTGCAGCGTAGCTGATTTTAGGCGCCTGTTTTTTACCTTCGAATCGCGGAAGTACATATTCGACGAAACCACCGCCTTCTTTGGCCAGTGTTATGAGTTCCTGGACGATTTTAACACCATTGGTATCCTCGATATCATACATGTTTTTGCCGATTTCAGGACCAGATAAGACCAACCCGTCCCATTTTCCGGCAAACACGTAGCCATCCTTTTCAAACTTGATGTTTGAAATCCACTTCAGGCATTCTTCCTGAATGTCTTTTTCAACATAATCGAGATACTCCCCGGAACCGATAACCCAGCCAATGGGGTTGAACAATTTCACAAAAGCGATTCTTGGGAAAAAACCTTGCTGATTGGGTTTGGGCCAGGTATATTTGTAGAATCCTTCGCCATCCTCTCTGATGACGGCAAGCATATCGGAAACAACGAACTCACCTTCACCCCCTCTGACCTGCAGCAAATTCGTGCCTTCCATTTCAGGCCTGATTTCGAATAACGTTTCAACACCTTCCAGCGTAAAGGCAAAATAATATCCGCGGCCGTCATTGTACCTCAAGGACCTGAGGGCCTGTTTAATAAGCTCCTCAATTTCTTCAGTGCTTTTGGTGTCTTTTTCTTTCAAAAAAATATTCTCGATGATGGCATAGGCCTCGTTGACTCTGCCTTTTATGGATTCTTGCAACCTTTTCTCAGTTTGGGATTTCATGTAATTTACGAAATTCAGTGCCTGATTAACCTCTCGTTTTAATGTTACCTTCTGGCTTTCCAGATAGGACGCACGCAGTGCGTTCGCCTCTTTCTCAAACCTGGACCATTCGGATGTAACCCAAAGATAGCCGAGAGAAAAAATGGAAATGACGCCGACAAGCGCCATATGGATTAGAAAGATTCGACTGATGCTTAATTTGAGAGGATTCATCGTATTGCCCCATAAATGCGTCAACTCATGCATAGAATGGATTCGTCGCATGGGTCAAGGGGCAATAAAAAATGAGAGCAGGTCAATCCTTGACCACTGGAAGCGTTGTCGGCTCGGATGAATTGTTGCCTGGTGTACGATTGACGACATAGATTCCGGTGCAAACCATTGCCAGGGCAGTCAGTAATCGATAAGTGATTTGTTCATTGAGCAGCAGGATGCCTTCCAGGACACCAAAAAGCGGCGTAAGAAATAAAAAGGCACTCAACTTCGATGCCGGGTAATTTCTGATCAGCCAGAACCAGGCGAGATAAGTGATAAAGGCGACCCAAATGATCTGATAAGCGATGCAAACCAGAACAAGCGGCGTCGCATGCGTGATTTCGGCTTGCCCCAGCAGCACCGCTCCGAGCGGCAGCGCGACTGCGGATACGACAAGCTGGTAGAACAATACTCGGCTGGCCCGGATTCTGGACAGCGGGCTGGCTTTTACCATAATTGTCGCCGCCGCCCAGAAGACGGCTGCCAGCAACAGCATGGTGTCACCCATGAGCATTAACGATTGCGGCTTACCGATGGATTCGCTGAAAGCGATCATGATTCCCAGGAACGCGCAGCATAGACCGGCAAGCTGGGCTCTTCCCATAGACTCTCCAGGTACATACCAATGGGCCCCCATGGCGGTGAAAAAGGGCATGGTATAGAGGAAGATGACCGACCTCGACGCGCTGGTAAATTCCAAGCCCCAGTATATCAGCAAAAATTCGATGGAAAAGAACAGGCCGACGGCCATCCCCCACCAGAAGGTGCCGTCATTGAGGAATATTTTTTCCCTGCGCGCGACCATCCACAGATACAGCAGGATCGCGGCACCAATCGATCGAATGCCTCCCTGCAGCGCAGGGGCGACACTTTGCACGGCGATTTTGATTGAAATCTGTTGCAGCCCCCAACTGGCGCAGAGGATGATCAACAGGACAACGGCCTTGACATCAACGTTCACCGGTTTAGCAGTCATCATTAACCTGTCAATCTTGATAAGGAGGTGACCGGGTTCAGTTTTTTTGATCAACAGCATCCCTGTAGACGGATAACGTGCGTTCAAAAATTCGGGGCCAGGCGTAGCGGGATGCAATTTTTTCTGCCTGGGGATCATCAACATTCGGATATTTTTTAACCGCCGCCATCATGTTGAGAATCCTTTGGCATAACCCATTTTCCAAATCGGCTTCATCTTTTTGATAAGGTCGGTCGATGGTTTCAAGGGGCGGCAGTTGAATCAGATCGATCGTGTCGCTGTTCGCGTTCCCGAAGATCTCATTGAAGCCCGATAATTCGGTGGTGATAACTCGGCATCCGGAGGCCAGGCCCTCGAAGAGCACGAGGGGGAGACCTTCAAAAAATGAAGGCAGCACCTGGATATGGGCTTGTTTCATCAGCTCGGATAATCGACGGTGGGTCACGTAACCATGATTGGTAACCTTTCGGCCCAATTTTTCTGCGAGGTCAATGCAGTCGTCAAATTCCGGTCCCTTCCCACTTCCCGCCATGTGCAGGTGCCAGTCCTGGTGCTTGATCTTCATCAGTGATTTCAGCAGCCAGGGAACGCCCTTGCTGCGATTATATTTGCCGGCGTAGAGGATTTGAACGGTCCCGGCAGGGGCTTTTGGGCCGCGGGTAAACATCGTATGGTCATATCCGCCGCCGACAACGACAATTTGATTAAACGGGATCCCATACAGGCGGTGGATATCTTTTTTCTGATCGGTTGTCAGCGCAATGACCTTGTCCAAGTGCCGGCAATAGCGCTTTACGAAACATCTTAAATGCGGGCAATTATGGTATTGTCTCAGTTCCGTGCCATGGCAGGTTGCCACCACGGGCAGGGCCGGAAACCGTTTTTTTACCAGGGCCGAAAGTAAAAAAAGGTGATTCGTGTGAATGATATCCGGCTTAAACTGGTTGACGGCATCTTCAAGTACCCGGGTGAACGCCGACTTATAGGCGGTCAGACGCCTGCCCTTCAGATCTTTGAACAGAGAGCTTTTATAGGGCATCACATCCGACATGCCGGTAACGGGGAAATTGAGCGTCTCCGATTCAAAAAAAACGTATGCGCCTTCGGTTTGAGGCTGATTCTTCAAGGATGGAATCGTTCCATGCGGAGCACCGGCAACCCAATAATTCGAAAACCCGTGCTTGTGAGACTCTCTAATCATCGCCTCAAGATAGATCCCACTCCCGGTCATTTCCGGCCGCTGTCCGATCACATGCAGTATGCTGAGGTGGGTCATACGGCTGTAAGTCTCCTTGACAACGCGAGGGTCAATGGTTGTTTATACGTCGATAAGCCAACCGCCATGTTTCGGAGCATTTGGTTCTCCGTGTCGGCCACTGGAAGCCAAAATGGCCGCACAATCTGCAAAATGCGGACATCTGGTCCGACAACGTGTCGGCGTCATCCGGTAGCGCACGCCTGCCCAGATGGTAACCAAAGATCCGGTCGATCCCACCGGCCACGGCGCACATGTAATACCCCGACGGCGTTAATCCCAAACCGCACGTTTTCATGATGCGGCAGCCGCAGGCGTAATCAGAAAATCGGTTCACACGCGTGTCAATAGGTGCCACATTAAACGGTTTAAACAGATTGACGCGGGAAGACTTCAACGTGCTTTTCAGCTTGATCGCGTCAGGCAGTTTCTCCAGCACCCGATGAACGGGATCCCCGAAGAAATTGGTTCCCAGCACCAGCCTTACAGAAGGATTATACTGCTTCTGATAATTGATCAACAGGTCGGTAATGTCAAAAATACGACTGTGAAGGGTTGGCTCTCCGCCCAGTATGCGGATGCGTTTCCAGGCGATTTTTCTATCAATGCTCTGCGCGATAAAGGCCTCTACATCGGCGACAGGCATTTCAATATTGCTCGGGGCTTGCGTGCATGAACGGTTGCAGTTGATGCATTTCAAGTTGCACTTGTAGGTGATGTCGATCTCAACAAAATCGCGGCTGGGATGAAACTGTCTGCCGAACCGGTCAGCGACAACCGATTGGGCACGAACAAACTGGCAAGCATCTAAAAACAAACGCGTTGCCGTGACATTGCGGTGGCGGGTGGGTGTTTTCAAGGGCCGAGTTCCTCAGTAGGGACACATCCGTTGCGCTTTTTGTGGATCCACCGCAAACCAGGGCCAATCGATGAGCCGCTGTGGATTCAACAGGTCGACCAGGCCGGGATCGCGCATGTCATTCCAGACGAATTTTTCGAAGACGAGATTCGGGGACGGGCGCCCAAGCGTGAAGTGCAGATGGGGGAGGATTTGTGCTTTTGATCGCCTGGTATCGGCGATGGAGGCGATGATGTCCCCCTGCTCCACGAAAACACCGGGTTTGACGTGATCCAGTGGTTTCGTGTGTGCGTAAATCGATATCAACGTGCCGATTTCAGGTTGGGTCTCGCTGTGTTCAACGACCACGGCCTGACCCAGATAGTCGGTAAACACCGACCTGACCACGCCGTCGTGCATCACCGGGATGCGGGTTTGGTGGTCGAGGCGACGCACCCGTCCAGAGCCATCGGTGTACAGGCAAATGTCGACACCCTCATGGGGAAAATCACGCCGGCCCAAATCACCCCACCACTTGTCGGGTGAATGAAAGCGCATGCCGGGACAGAAAAGCCAATGGTGGAAGTCGTCCGGATCAAGGCCGTTCGCCTCAATGAGCATTTCGGTGAAGCGGGTTCTTTTCAGGTCCACGATAGTTTCCCGACCACGAATGGTAACAGCTGACATTTCTGGGTTGGACTTTCAGCTGCATCGATCTGCCGCTGGGCACGCAGTTTAACTTGGAACCGCAACAATTGGAATCATCCGTTTATCATTTTGTCGTTGACTTGATGGATTGGCCCTGTTTTCAGCATGCCCTGCTCTCTTGCAAGGTTGCGGGCGACCTGCCCCGGTGCATGCGTTCGCCTGGAGAGCAAGCGGTAGGCGACCGGCACGACAAACAGGGTAAACAGCGTCGCCGACAATACACCGGCCAAAACGACGACCCCGATCACCATGCGGGTCTCTGCACCGGCCCCCGAGGAAAGAATCAGGGGGATCGCGCCGGCTGCGGTGGTGATGCCGGTCATCACGATCGGACGCAGCCGGACCTCTGAGGCTTTGAGGATGGCATAGTCAAAGGACTTGCGCCGCTCCCTGAGTTGGTTGGCGAATTCGACGATGAGAATACCATTTTTCGCGGCCAGGCCGACCAGCATGACCAAACCGATCTGGCTGTAAAGATTCAAGGTGCTCCCGGTAAGGTAGAGTCCGAGCAACCCGCCTGCAATCGCCAGTGGCACCGTCAGCATGATCACCAGCGGATTGATATAGCTTTCAAACTGGGCAGCCAGGACAAGGAACACCACCAGAATGCCCAGCAGGAAAACGAATATAATCGACCGGGTCGAGAATTTATAGTCCCGGGATTGCCCTTTGTAATCGATGATCACATTGTCCGGTAGATGCGCTTTGACCTGTCCTTCCAGGTAGGCCAGTGCATCGCCCAAGGCCAGGCCGTCCTCAAGGTTGGCCTCCAGAGTGATGGCCCTGACGCGATTGTACCGGTTCAGCGCGGTTGAATCGGCAAATTCTTCCAGCGTTACCAGATTGGACAGCGGAATCAGGTCGCCGCTGCGTGATGCGCGCACGTAGATGTTCTCTAAATCGGTCGGTGTGCGCTGACGCTCGCGTTCGCCTTCCAGAATCACGTCATATTCTTCACCTGCTTCAATATAGGTGGTTACGCGCCTTGAGCCCAGCATCGTCTCCAGGGTGCGGCCGATATTGCCGATGGTCACCCCCAGTTCGGCCGCCCGGTCATAGTCGATGTTCACCTGCACCTGGGGTTTGGTTTCCTTGTAGTCCCAGTCGATCCCGATCAGTCCCGGATTGTCGGCTTCGATCCGCGCCAGCAGCGTGTCGCGCCATTGGGCCAACTCCTGGTAGGTACCGCCGCCGATGACGAACTGGAGCGGTTTTTGAATGGACGCGCCGAAGCCCTGGCGCATGACGGGGAAGGCGCGCACCCCCGGAAGCCCTGCCAGTTTGGTGCGGACCTCGTCCATGATGATCCAGGCGGATCGCCGCTGATCCCAGTCGTTGAGTACGAAAATGACGATGCCGGTGTTGAAGTTCTCATAATTCGAAAACGTTCGCGGCGCGCGGACCAGCAGCCGGGTCGCCTCTCTGTTTTCGACAAACGGCATCAAGCGGCGCTCGATTTCATTCATATACGCTTCCATGTAGGCATAGGAGGCGCCTTCCGGCCCGTTGACGATGACAAAAAAAGCCCCGCGGTCTTCCTTGGGTGCATATTCCGTGGGGATGTGACCAAACAGCCACACCATTGCAGCAATCAGTGTCAAAAAAAGGCCCACCACCAGCCGGGGACGCTTCATGGTGCGGCCCAGTAAACGACGGTATCGTTTGCGCGTGGATTCGAACAAGCGGTCCATCAGGGTGCGTCGGACAGCCTGTGCGAGTTTAGGTTTAAGGATTTTGGATGCCAGCATGGGAGAGAGGCTCAGGGCGACGATGCTGGAAAAGCAGACCGCCGCCGCCATCGTGATGGCAAACTCTGAAAACAGGCGCCCCACATCCCCTTGCAGAAAAGCGATGGGAACAAATACCGCCACCAGGACCAGGGACGTGGCAATCACCGCGAAGCCGACCTGGCGGGTCCCCGTGTAGGCGGCGACCAGGGGGGATTCGCCTTTTTCCGTCATGCGACGGTAGATGTTTTCCAGGACTACAATGGCATCGTCCACGACCAGCCCAATCGCCAGGACCAGCGCCAGCAGCGTGAGTAGATTGACGGAGAATCCAAGCATATTCAAAACGATAAAACTGGCGATAATCGACACGGGAACCGTCACGGCCGGCACGATCGTGGCCCGAATACTGCCCAGAAACAGATAGATCACCAAAACGACCAGGCCGATGGCAATCAGCAGGGTTTTGTAGACTTCCTTGATGGCGCCCTCGACAAATACAGATGTGTCGTAGCTCTGTTTGATTTCCATCCCCTCGGGCAGGGTGGGGTTGAGGCGCAGCATTTCCGCTTTGGCGGCGCGAGCCACATCGATCGTGTTGGCGGTGGATTGTTTGATGATGCCCATGCCCACCATGGCCACGCCATTGCCGCGAAAGAATGTCCGGTCCTCTTCGGTGCCGCGTTCGACGCGGGCAATGTCGCCCAGGCGAACCAGGTGGCCGTCTGCGCCGCGGGCCAACACCAGGCGACTGAAATCCGCCGCGGTTTGAAACGCACGCTTGACCCGCACCGTAAAGCTGCGCGCCTGGGACTCGATGCTTCCGGCCGGCAATTCCAGGTTGTCTGTCCGCAGGGCGGTTTCGACATCGTTGACCACAAGCCCCCGCGCCGCCATGGCCCTGCGGTCGATCCAGATTCGCATGGCATAGTTTTGACCGCCGCCGATTCTCACCCGGGCGACACCATCCAGTACCGAAAACCGGTCAACCAGATACCGATCGGCATAATCCGTCAGGGCCGGAACGGTCATGCGATCGCTGACTAAATTCAACCACATGATCACATCGTTGTTGGAATCGACTTTCTGGATTTCCGGCGGATCGGCTTCGTCCGGCAAATCCCCCAGGATTGCCGAGACGCGGTCCCGAACATCGTTGACCGCCCCGTCGACATCCCGACCGGTATCGAATTCTATCGTCACCGTGGATAACCCGTCTTCACTGGTCGAGGCGATGAACTGGATGCCTTCGACGCCGGCAATACGTTCTTCGATCAGTTCGGTGATGCGTGTCTCCACGACGTTCGCAGACGCGCCGGGATAGAGGGTCTCGATGGTTACCACCGGGGGATCGATGTCCGGGTATTCACGCAGAGGCAGCCTGCCGAAGGAGACCAGACCGAAGACAATCAGCAGCAGCGAGATCACGGCGGCAAACACCGGACGCTTGACGGAAACGTCGGATAGGATCATGGACCCGTTCCTCCCCGTTTTTGGTTCAGCAGGCGGGCCAGGGGTTCGGCGCCGCTGTCCACGGCGATGACGGTAACCGGCTGTCCTGGTCTGGCACGCATGGTCCCGTCAACGACCACGAATTCACCGGGTTGCAGACCGTCCACGATTTCGACTTCGCCCGGTCGGCGCTTGCCGGTGGTTACCTGGCGACGCTGGGCGAGCGGGGATTGGTCGGATCGGTTCACGACCAGCACGTGGTTGTCACGACCGGACGGGATCAGCGCTTCCTCGGGGATCACCACCACGTCCCGGGGGTTTTTCAGCAAGGTGACCTGCATCAGCAGACCCGGTTTGAGCAGACGTTCTGGATTGGGTAGAATCGCTCTGACAACGATCGCGCGGGTGACCGGATCGATCCGGCTGCTGATGCTGGCGACGGTACCCTCGAATTGGCGCCCGGTGAAGGCAGGCGATGTAGCGACAATGGGCAACCCGGTGTTAAGCCCCGTCAGGTGAATCGAGGGTACCGTGAAATCGAGCTTCATGACGCTGTCGTCGTCCAGGGTGGTGATGAGATCCCCCGGCTCGATGAGTGCGCCCACGCTGATATTGCGCAAACCGACAACGCCGTCAAACGGTGCGATGACCAGGCGGTCCTGCAGCTTGGACTCGATCGCCCGGAGCCGGGCCTTGGCGGTTTCATACTCCCGCCGTCGCTGGTCGAGCAGCGATATGGATGCCGCCCCGCGCTGGACCAGAGGCCGCAGCCGATCATACTGCTTTTTGGCTTCGGCAACGGTCGAGCGCTCTTCTTCGATCAAGGCATGCTCCTCTTCGTTGGTCATTTCGACCAGGATATGGCCGGCTTCGACGCGTTGACCGTCTTCGAAATGGATGCCGGTCACGGTTTCGGAAACGGTTGCGGTCAATTCAACGGTTTCGTTGGCGCGCAGCGTTCCGAGCGCTTCCACACGGTCGACGAAGCGATCGGTCGCAACCGCTTTGACGATCACGGGCACGGCCTGCTGAGCACTTGCTTGACCACCCCCAGGCATTCCGATACTCCCCACCAGAAAAATTAACAGCACGACTTTAGCACATGTTTCATGGTTCATCATATGGAACCTCCACTCGAGGCGGCGTTAACGCGTCCACCCAGCGCGCGGTGGAGCTGAATGCGAAATCCAAGGAGGGCTCTCTCCTGCCGTACGATGATGCGCTCGATCCGCTGCAGCTCCTTGAGCGCATCCAGGACTGGCAGAAAATCAGTCAGGCCGTTGGTATACCGATCCCTGGTCTCTTCGACGGTGCGCTCCAGAAAACGGCGGCGGCGCTCCAACCGATCCAGAAACTCACGCTGCTTGCGTTCCTGGTAAAGACTGTTTTCGACATCTTCGATTGCCGCCAGGTAGGCCTGAGAAAAAGTTGCCAACCGTTCGACATACAGAGCGCGGCTGCGCTCAACTTCCGCTTTGCGGGCGCCCCAGTCCAGCAGCGGCTGAACGACCGATCCCAACAACAGCCCTGCGGGTCCGGTAAAGTCCGAGCCACTGCCGTAAAAAAGAGACCCATCCAAGGTGATCCGCGGCAGGCGCTCGGCAATGGCTTTTCCGATTTCGGCATCGGCGGCGATAAGCTCGCTTTTCAGGGACCTCAGATCCGGACGGTTGAGCAGCAGGTCCGAGGGGACACCGATAAAGGGGAGGTCCCCGATATCAACGAACCGATCGCCGTCATCCACACGATCCACCGCGTCCGGCGCCTGTCCGATCAACACATCCAGCCGGTTTTCCGAAACCCGCAGCAACGCCTCCGTGGGGGGGATCAAGCTCTCCGTCTCGGCCAACTGGCTGCTTTGCTGCAGCACATCCACAGACGCCGTGAGCCCTGCTTCAAACCGAAGCTCGGTCAGTTCCAGCAAATCCCGGTCCACGTCGATCTGTTGTTCGAGCAACGCCAACTGGCTGCGCTGCTCGACGGCATCGAAATAGGCGTTGGTCACTTCGGCTGACAAACTCAGCCGGATGGCTCGCAGATCTTCCACGCGGGCGACCTGCTCACTCTGGCGGGCAAGGGCTTCGGACCCCAGTCGATTGAACACATCCACCTCCCAGGCCAATGCGCCACCGACCGCATCCAACCGGTTGCGCGTATCGCCGTCGGCCCAATCCTTCAGGGTGCTGGCCTCGAGATCAAGCTGGGGAAGACGGGCGGCCCTGGTCTGGCGGGTGAGTGCATCGGCCTGATCGATCCTGGACAACCCCCTGATGACATCGAAATTGTTATCCAGGGCTTTTTCGAGGAGTGAATCCAGTTTAGCATCGTTAAACGCGGACCACCAATTTTCACTTGTCGGTGCAGTCGCCGGCGAGGGCATGCTGAAAGCGATGCCCCCTTGTTCAATCGGCTCGGGAGACCGATCGATGGTGTGGGGGTGACATCCGGAGACGACAGCCCCAGCCAGAAGAATCAATGCCGCGTAGCGATGGGATTGGCGATGTTGCACGGTGCACGTTATACTTTCATTCGTTTGGTTATTGTCGACATTCCGCTGTGATCAGTTTTTCATGGCGGCCTGAATTCGTAGGTACTCACCCAGGTTGTCCATGGTCACCAATCCCACGATGTTGCCCTCCTGCATCACCGGCAGGGTGTGACAATTGCAATCGTTCAGCTTGGCAAGCGCAGATTCCAACATGTCCAGGTACTCAACCGTGACATAATTTCTCTGGATCGCCGAAGCGACGGTAGGATGGTTTTCCTGATCGGCGAGTGCTTTCAGAAGGTCGGTCTGCGTCAGGACGCCCTCCAGACGACCGTCGTTGACCACCGGGAAATCCTTTTGGGATCCGGTCAAGGTCAATTCAACGGCGCGTTTCAAACTGTCATTGACGTCGAGCTTTTTAAAGTCACTGATCATGGCCTGCTGCACCGGGATGCCACCAAAGGCGGATTTCATCTGGGCCATGCCCGCCTCCTGGGCGGCGCCGATCCATACGAACAAGGCGATGAACAACAGAAAAGGGTTGTAAAACAATCCAATCGTGCCGAAAAGGACCGCAATGCCCTGGCCAATGGTTGCAGCCGTTTGCGTCGCACGGCCGTATTCCCTGCGAGTGGCCAGCAATGCACGCAGCACACGGCCGCCGTCCATGGGGAAAGCCGGGATCATGTTGAAAACGACCATAAAGACATTGACCGCCATGATTCGCTCCAAAACGGGTCCGGTGGTGATCGTCAAGGTCTGCAGCGGTTCCAGCGATGCTGTGGCCCTCAACCAGATGAACAGGGCCACGGCAATGACGACGTTCACGGCAGGACCGGCAAGGGCGACCCACAGCTCTTGGATTGGATCGGTCGGCAGTTTTTCCAAGCGTGCCACACCGCCGATCGGCAACAGGATGATGTCACGCGTTTTGATGCCGTAACGCCTGGCCATCAGGGCATGACCAAATTCGTGAAGTACGACGCACGCGAAGACCGCCAGAATGAAAAGGACCCCGGCCAGTGCAGCGGTCAGGCTTTGTCCCTGACGCCAGTGGACCATTGCCACCCAGCCGAGAAGCAAAATGAAGGTAAAATGCATGAACACGTCGACGCCGGCGAAGCGGCCTACCTTGAATGACCATTTCATTGGTTGTATCCTCCCCGTTTACCATTCCTGCAGTTCTTGCCTGCTACCCCACTGTACTTACACGGTTAACTTAAGCAGCCACGGGTGATACACGCAATGTGAGCCGGTTGATCGTTTGGCGATAGGCCAAACCTACCAATTTGTCGACGGTGAACCCTGATTTTAATTGAAATGGCCCGACAAGACGAGCTGGCGGGTATGCGCTGAATGGTCCGAATGATCGGTGCAGCGTTCCTTTTTGCGTATTGTCGCTTCGATCGACGCTGCGGTCTGAAAAGCCCAAACCCATTATCTGGGGGAGGAAGGTGATGCATTGCCGCCAACGGTGAAAGGGATCGCAATCCGTCGGGATATTAGCTCAGCCTCGTCGAACGCGAAGGCGTTTCTTGCGATCGACATCCAAAGAGCAGGTTCGCCGTAGGGACATGCTGCGTCTAGTCGTCCCACGCCGTTCCATAATCCCACGTGTCTTTGATTATTTCCACAATCAGCGACGTCTCTACCGAATTCACGCCGTCGATCTGGCTGATCCGTTCAAAAATGAGTGTTTTGAATTCTGACAGGGAGCCGGCAATAAATTCGATGTCGATGTCGTTGCCGCCTGTGGTCAGCGCCACGTAATTCAAGGTGTCAATCTCTTTCAGGGCCTGGAGAATCGCATCTTTTTTCTTCAGGTCGATGCTGAGCTTGATGTTCCCGATGATTTCAAAGCCGAGGCGGATCGGGTTGCTGACCGCGATCACCTTGATGACGTTCTCATTGATCAACCGTTTCAACCGGCTCCTGGCGGTGGTCTCTGAGATGCCGAGCTCCTTGGCGATGCTGACGATGGGCATGCGTCCATCTTTTTGAAGCAGGGAAACCATCTTCCGATCGATGCGGTCCAGCTTTTGAACCCCTGATGCAGTTGCTTTCATGTCTGGTTCCCCCTGTTTATTGGTGTTGTTGGGTTATAAAAACGAATTCAATTAAATATTTTCGTAAAAATAGCGTTATACGTTAAATTTGTCAAAATTATTGTTGCAATAAATTTTCGGATCCCTTATGTGGAGGCTGGGGGCGGCATAGGTCCCGGTCGACAGCGGCGCATCCGCGCCCGGCAATCAACGCAATCTGACGGTAATCGAATCCATTTAAAACCGATAAGCTGTCCGGCGGGATCTGCACCCGACGTCGGATTGCGTCGACGCCCAATTCAGCTGTAAAGGAGAACGCATGAAACGCATCATTGTGATCGGGGTAGGCGCTCAGGGAAGCACCATTGCCAAACGGATGAATGAACATCCCGGGGTGTCTGAAATCATCTGCGCGGATTATGACCGCAAGGCCGCAGAGGCGCTGAGCGGTTCCCTGAGCAAGGCCAGGGCCCTTCAACTGGATGCCAGTGACGTCAACAACGTCATCCAGGCGGCCAAGGGGTGTGACCTGATTGTGAACGGCCTGCCGCTGGATTTCAACCTGCTGGTCATGGAAGCGGCCCTGGCGGTGAATGCCTCCTATTTTGACATGGCAGGCCCCATGGAGGATATCGGTTTCGTGGAGAGCTACAAACTGCTCTTTTCCGAATGGCATGAAAAATTCAAGGCCAAGGGGCTCACCGCACTCGTCGGCGCCGGTTCATCGCCCGGTCTGGCTAACATTATGGCCAGGGAAGCCGTCGAGAAAATGGATCGCTGCGAAACCATCAGTATTTTTGTTTTCGAGAATGTTCTGACCAAGCGGTTTACGCCTTTCTGGTGGTCCCCGGAAGTGGCCTTCTGGGATATGGCCTACAAGACCTTTCGCTTCGAAAATGGAAAGCATGTTCTGGACAAACCCTTCAGCCGCCCCATCCGGATGAGACTCAGAGGTATCGATCGGGACGTACGCATGGTGGACCACGAACACGATGAGCCGGTCACCATGGGCCTGCTGGCTGACAAGGTGCTCAAGGGCGTCAAGAATGTGGATTTCAAATACGGCGGCTTTGGCGTGAAGCTCTCCGAGCTGTTTTACCGAATGGGTCTGCTCTCCGACCAGCCGGTGGATGTCAACGGCACCAAAATCGTTCCCATGGACCTGATTCTGAAGCTGTGTCCGCCGGCGCCCAAATATCCGGATGAACTCAAAGCCATCATCAATGACGGGGTCGTCGCCGAGGAAGGGGCCTTCCTGGTTCGCGTGCAGGGCGTCAAGGATGGCAATCCCATCCAGATCGACAGTTATGCCATTGGGCCGGGGCTGGTGGAAGCCTTTGAAACCTCAGGCCTCAGCCATGAAGCCTATCTGACCGGCCAGTGTGCGTCGGTCTTCGTCAAGATGATGGTGGATGATGCCTTTACCGAAAAAGGGGTCTTTGTGCCTGAGCAACTCGAGGCGGATGCCCGCGAATACTGTTTCCGGAACCTTGCCGAACTGGGGGTCACCATCGACGAAACCTTGCAGCAAAAAAGCGTTTACTCCCGCGATTCCCGGAAAAGCAAAGCCAACCGTCCGGCCGTCAATGCCGACCGGCCTGCGGCCGCAGACCGGACACCGTCGTTTGCCTGATGACCGCCTATACCGGTTTGTCCAGGTTTGTGAAAGCCATTTGAACCGCGCGAACTGAACAATCGATTTTTTATCCTCGCGGTGCTGCCAAGCACCGCCGGTGCAGGCAGCCCCCTCCCTGCGGCTTGCCGCGGGGAGGGGGCTGCCCTTGTCGAAAGGAGATCCAATGAAATTTGTGCGCGTCGATATGTCGGCCAAAACGGTGGTGGACCAGAGCGTGCCGGATGCCTACCGTGGGATCGGGGGGCGGGCATTGACCTCATCATACATCAACGATCATGTCCCTGCCACCTGCGATCCGCTGGGGCCCGAAAACGTGTTGATTTTCGCGCCGGGCTATTTCAGCGGTACGCCGCTGATCAATACCAGCCGTCTCTCCGTGGGCGCAAAAAGCCCCCTGACCGGCGGCATCAAGGAAAGCAATGTGGGGGGAACCGTCGCAGCGGCGCTGGCCCATCTCGGCATCACGGCCCTCGTCGTCGAGGGGCGGGCCGCGGCCGACGAATGCTGGGTCCTTCACATCGATGCGGACGGCGCCGCAACGCTAGTGGACGCCATGGATTACAAAGGTTCCAGAACCTACGCGTTGGTGGAGAAACTCAAAGCCGCCCATGGGGTGCATAGCAGCATCACCTGTATCGGTCCGGCTGGAGAGATGCAGCTGGCTGCCGCGTCGATTCAAACCACCGATCTGGACGGCCGCCCCTGCCGGGCGGCAGGCCGCGGCGGTCTGGGCGCAGTCATGGGTGCCAAGGGGCTCAAGGCGATCATCGTCAGCCGGAAAGGCAAGTCCGCCGATCCGCTGGCAGACCCCGAGGCGTTCAAGGCCGCGGCAAAGGAATATGCCCAAGCCGTCAAGGCCGACGCGTTCAGCGGCCAGATCCTGCCGGCGCTGGGGTCGGCTTGCCTGGTGGCGCCGATCAATGAAGCCGGCGCCCTGCCCACCCGCAACGCGCGCGAGGGGCAGTTCGAGGGCGCCGAACAAATCAGTGGCGAAACCATGGCCCGGATCATCCGCGAGCGCGGGGGCAAGAACGCCCACAAGGGGTGTGCGCAATGCATCATCGACTGCTCCAACGAGTTTGTCGACCCGGACGGCCGGTACGTCACCGCCTCCCTGGAATACGAAACCATCTGGTCCATGGGTGCCATGATCGGCAACAGCGACCTGGACAGCATCGCCCGGCTGGACTTTCTATGCGATGATATCGGCCTGGACACCATCAGCACCGGTGTGGCCGTGGCCGTGGCCATGGACGCCGGACACAGGCCGTTCGGTGATGCCGCCGCCGCCATCCGGATGGTCGAGGAGGTGGCTGCAGGAAGCGAGTTCGGCAGACTGATCGGCAACGGCCCGGCCGCCGTGGGCAACCATTTCAACCACCCCCGGGTACCGGTCATGAAGAACCAGAGCATGGCCGCTTACGATCCGCGGGCCATCCAGGGCATGGCGGTGACCTATGCCACCTCGCCCATGGGGGGTGACCATACCGCCGGTTGGGTGGTGGACCAGAACCTGGAGGCCTTCGGGGGAACGCTGGACCGCTTTTCGGCCAAAGGCCAGGTAGAAGCCTCCCGCGATACGCAGATCCACATGGCGGCCGTGGATTCGGTTGGCATCTGCGACTTCGCCCAGACCGGGCTGGCCTCGCCTGAAGGGATTGCCACGGTCTATCGCATGGTCGCTGCAAAATCCGGGGCGTCATTCGGTCAGAACGCGTGGCGTGAATTGGGGCTGCGCGTGCTCAAGGCCGAGCGGGACTTTAACCGGCGGGCCGGGTTTACGCCGGCAGACGACCATCTGCCCCGCATGTTCTACGAGGAGCCGCTGCCGCCGCACAACAAAGTGGTGGTCGTGGATGACGAGGCCATGGAAAAGACCTTTGACTTTTGACGGCAATGACCGTACAGCTAACCATTAAGTTATACGGGACGCTGGACAAGTGGGTCCAGGGGTACAACCCTGAAACGGGTTGTGTGGTTCACATGGCGGCTCAGTCGACGGTTGCCGATCTGATTGTCCATCTGGGCGTCCCCTTCCGTTCGGTCGGTATCGTGTCGGTAAACGGCCGGGCGGCCAAAAAAACGGACGTGCTGCCGGACCGGGCCCTGGTCAAGGTGTTTCATCCCATTTTTGGTGGTTGAGCATCGGCCTGACGGATGATTGGGTCAACCATCGCGGTTATTTTCACGCTGCGACCGGAACCCATTGCGACGGCAGGGCTGTTGCCGACCGCCTGATGTTAACGCTTAGCTGGATCACGCATCCGGATCTCCGAGACGATGAATCAGAACCAGAATCAGAATCCCACGATTGACCAAGGCCTCGCGGTAAGCCATATCTGCAAGCAGTTCGGCGATGTCATCGCTCTGGACGACGTCACCCTCAATGTCGCGTCGGGGGAGTTCTTTACCTTGCTGGGTCCGTCGGGGTGCGGCAAGACCACCCTATTGCGAATCATTGCCGGACTCGAAATGGCCGATTCGGGCCACGTTTTCAGCGGCGGCACGGATATCACCCGTCTGCCGGCCATCAAACGCCAGGTGAACACGGTGTTTCAGAGCTACGCCCTGTTTCCCCACCTGACCATCTATGAAAATATCGCTTTCGGGCTGCGTTCCCGCAAGTTTCCGGATGCCGAAATCAAAAAGCGGGTAAACCGACGGTTGGAGATGCTGGATTTGAGCGCCATGGCCCAGCGCCATCCCCATCAACTGTCCGGTGGCCAGAAGCAGCGGGTAGCCCTGGCGCGGGCCCTGGTGAACGAACCCGACGTGCTGCTGCTGGACGAGCCCATGAGTGCCCTGGATGCGCGCCTGCGCGCCCAGGTGCAGGAAGATCTGCGACGGCTGCAGCGCAAACTGGGACGGACCTTTATTTTGGTCACCCACGATCAATCCGAAGCCCTGGTGTGCAGCGACCGATTGGCCGTGATGCGCCAAGGCCGCGTCGTCCAATGCGGGTCGCCCGAAGAGGTGTACGACAACCCCACGGACAGCTTCGTGGCCAAATTCCTGGGGGCGGCCAACCTGATTTCCTGCACGAAAGCGCCGGGTGGTGTTCAGACGGCTTTCGGTTTTCTGGCCTTGGACAAACTGCCCGCATGGCAGGAGGGCACCGTGGCGATCCGCCCGGAGTGGATCGGTATCGGCGACAAGGAACCGGAGTGCAACGGCATCCGAGCGCGGGTTACCGAAATCGTATACCGTGGAACCAATTTCGACCTGTGGCTCGAACCGGGACCGCTGCGGGTGCGGACCAGCTCCTACCGGCGAATTGATCCCGGTCGCGAGGTCTGGCTGGAACTGGCTCCCAAGGAATTGGTGATTCTTGAAGACTAAACGCGCGGATTCGATGCTAACCTGGTACGGGGAATTGACCACCCGGCAGCAGTTGCTCAAACGCGGGTCACTGCTCTTGACGCCAGGGATGCTCTGGCTGATGCTGTTTCTCGTGCTGCCCGGGCTGGTGTTGGTGGTCGTGAGCGTGGTCACCCGGGGAGCCTATGGTCAACTGGAATGGGTCTTCACCCTGGAAAATTACAAGCGGCTGGCCGGTTTTACCCTTTTCGGCTGGACCCCGGACTACCTGATGATCCTCTGGCGGTCGGTGGTGGTGGCCTTTTTTACCACGCTGGTATCCGTCATCCTTTCCTATCCGCTCTGTTTTTTTATTGCCGGTCGTCCCGAGCGCAGCCGCTACATGTGGTTGACCCTGGTCATCATCCCGTTCTGGACCAACATGGTCATCCGGGCCTATGCCTGGTTTCTGATTTTGTCCCCGGAGCTCCCCATTGCGCGCCTTGCGGCGATTTTCGGCTTTATCCCGAACGGCGCCCCGTTGTACCCCAACGCCTTTGCCGTCTATCTGGGAATGGTATCCATGTTTCTGCCTTTTGTCACCCTGCCGCTTTACGCCAGTGTCGAGCGGCTGGACTGGGCGCTGGTTGAGGCGGCCCAGGATCTCTATGCCTCGCGGGTGCGCACCTTTACCCAGGCCATTTTGCCCCAGACCATGCCGGGCCTGTCGGTGGGGATCATCCTGACCTTCGTCCCCGCCATGGGTATGTTCGTTGTTCCCGATCTGCTTGGCGGAGCCAAATACATGCTGGTGGGCAATCTCATCCAGCAGCAGTTCGGCACCAGCCGGGACTGGCCATTCGGGGCGGCGATCAGCATGGGATTGATGGTCCTCACCATGATCGGACTTCAGATTTACCGTCGTAAAGGCAAGGAGGTCCAGATCGTATGAGGCGCCAACATCCGTTCATCATCCTCATCTCCTACCTGACCATGGCCTTTCTTTACCTGCCGCTGGCGGGCGTGGCGATATTTTCCGTCAATGCCGCCCGCCGGGGAATGGTGTGGAAAGGGTTCACCCTCAAATGGTATCTCAAGCTCTTCGAAAACGAATGGATTCTCGAAGCCGCCTGGAACACCCTGCTGCTGGCGGTCATCTCCACCATCATCGCCACGATCCTGGGCACGATTCTGGCCATCGCCATGGATCGTTTTCCCTGGCGTTCCCGCACCAATAATTTTCTGGATATCATCCTGCACATTCCCGTGGTCATTCCGGACATCATCCTGGCCGCGTCGCTGGTGGTGGCCTTCGGCCTGCTGCGGCTGGCATCCTCCCTTTTCGAACCCGGCCTGGTGAACATGATCATCGGCCACATTACCTTCCAGATCGCCTTTGTCGCCCTGGTGGTGCGCAGCCGTCTGGTGGCCATCGGCAGTGAGGTGGAGGAGGCGGCCAGGGATCTGTTTGCCACGAACTGGTACCTGCTCAGAAAGGTGATCCTGCCGCTTCTGATGCCGGGCATTATCGCCGGTGCCATGCTGGCCTTTACGCTGTCCCTGGATGATTTCGTGATCAGTTTTTTCACGGCCGGTCCCGAGTCGCAAACCCTGCCGCTGTTTATTTTTGCGGCCGTCCGGCGGGGGGTTACCCCGCAAATCCATGCCCTGTCGACCTTGATCATGCTGGTCACGGTGGTTTTGGTCGTTTTGACGGAACGCTTCACGCGCCATGGGTAAAAGCCAGGTTCAGGGTTCTGGGTTCACCGTTCCGGGTTTTAAGGCATTGAAAAACGCTACCCGTAACCCCTAAACCGGAAACAACCAATCACAAGTACCAAAATTAAATTACAAACTTTAAAAAAATAGATCTCAAATAAATTCCAAATTGCAATATCCAAATCTCAAATACGTGCAATAATCAGCAGTAGATTGTCATTTTGATTTTTTTAACTATGATGATTCAAATGTCATTTCTTCAAGACGATTAGGTTACTATGCCCAGAACCCAGAACCTAAAAAGGAGAGAAAAGATGCGTAAAATCGGTCTGCTCATGTTGGTATTGGTGCTTTTTGGCGGGATGGCCGCAAGTGCCGAGGAACTCAGGATCTACACCTGGTCGGAGTATATGGATGAGGAGAAGATGCCGGCCGATTTCGAAGAAAAGTTCGGCATCAAGGTCCGGCTGGACATATACGAGAACAACGAGGAGATGGTGGCCAAACTGCAGGCCGGCGGCGCCAGCCAGTATGACATCATCGTCCCATCCGATTACATCATGCCGGTGTTGATCAACCAGAAGCTGATTCAGCCCCTGGATCATGCCAAGCTTCCCAACTTGAAAAATCTCAAGCCCCTTTTCAAAGAAGCCAGTTATGACCCGGGAAATAAATATTCCGTTGCCTATCAGTGGGGTACGGTGGGCCTGATGTACCGCAAGGACAAGATCAGCGACGCTGCGGCCAAGTCCTGGTCGGTGTTGTTCGACCCCAACAAACAGGCCGGCGCATTCTGGCTGATCGACTCCGTGCGCGAGATGATGGGCATCGCCCTGGTCTACCAGGGCAGGGACTTCAACAGCACCAAACCCGCAGATCTGAAAGCCGCCGCCGACCTGCTGGTGGCCACCAAACGGACCAAAAACTGCATGGGATTCAAACCGGGTGTGGGTGGCAAGAACGATGTGGTCGCCGGTACGGCGGTGGCGGCCATCGTCTACAACGGGGATGCCATTCAATCGGTCACCGAAGAACCGGACAAGCTGGGTTTCGTCATCCCCGATGAGGGCAGTGAAATCTGGTATGATTCCATGTGCATCCCCAGCAAGGCGCCCAACCCGGATGCCGCGCACAAGTGGATCAACTGGATTCTGGAGCCCGAAGTCGGCGCCGAGCTCTCCAACTACAACCAGTTTGCGACGCCCAACGCGGCGGCCGAGGCTTTCATTACCCCCGAAGATCTCAACAATCCGGGGATTTACCCGACACCGGCGATCATGAAAAAACTTCACTTCACCAAGGACCTGGGCAAGGAAAACCGGATCATGGATGAAGCCTGGACGCGCGCCAAGTCCCATTGATGGGCAAGTTTCAGCGCCGCCGTTTTTGAACCGCGGTCGCGAGCGCATTCCTCGCCGTTTGCGGCGGGGGTGGCGAGCGAACTGGAAATCGATTTTTTTATCCTTGCGGTGAACCCTCCCTGCGGCTTGCCATGGGGCGGGTTCACCCACAGCCACCACCGCCTGCTCGGACCGTGTCACTCGGCCCCATCAGGCGGTTTTTTTCTGCGGATCGAAACCGGACTGCCGTCCGTTCATGGTCCCGATGGCCACCTTGATCACCGCTGTGGCTTTCAGCTTCGACGCCGTGAACACATGGGGTCCCTTGGCATACTGGGCGGTGATAATTTCTAGGGCCTGCCGCTTTTCCTCGATCGCTTCAACCAAGACGGCCTTACCAAACCCGACGACACTCTGGTAGCGCATGGCCCAGTCACAGGGATCAGGCGCCGATAGGGGTTCGGCCAGGATGTCGAACTCGAAACAGACCTTCGGGTGCTTTTGAATCAGGGCGACCTTCCTGCTCTTCATCGACCCGTGAAAATAAAGGGTGTCGTCCCGGTAGCCGAAGCAAAGGGGAACGATATAGGGCGTATCCCCGTCGAGCATGCCCAGCCGACATACGCTGGCCTTGCGGATGATGGCTTCGATATCTTCTTTGTTCACGGCGGCGATTCGCTCCTTTTTCAATGGGTTCCCGAAAGACCGCGATCTGAGCGGATCTGGTCATTCCATGGTGAATCATTTCAGCAGGAAGCCTTTATTTGGAATAGGGCGCTTTCTACCGACGCCTCGGCGCGTGGGCTGACAAGCGTCCGGGCACCTTCCGTGGATCGTGCTTTTCCGATTGAAAAACCGATTCCCGCCGCGCTGCCGGTAATCGGCGCAAGTTTCTCTTTTATGTTTAAGTCCACCACGCTCATCGTTCACCTGGATAACGGAGCGGATCATAACCGGTCATGGCCAGGATGCCATAGGCGACGCCAATCGTGCTGAAACTGCCTTGAGCCGGGGTGTTGTGTTCATGGCCGACAGGGACACCGCCGAGGGTTGCGTAAGGAAGCCCGGAAGCATGGTCTTGGGTCGAGACCATGGCCATCATCTGCTTGAGAAGATAATTTCCCTTTTTTGCATAGGTTGACGCTTTCCGATTTTCACCCATCGCTTCGAAATCATCCGATAACCGGCGATAGGCGTTGGCCATTTGAAAGGTCCACTCCGGCGAAACCAGGGGGGGGCGCTTCAGACCCTTGAGCGCCTCATGATCCACAAAATCAAATCCGGTCACGGTTGCCTCCCGTCCATCCGGTGAGCGGTAAGAAACCGTCGTTTGGCAATTTTCCTCGACGAATCGAACCATCTGCTCAGCGGCTCCCGGTTCGATTGCATCGAGCCGCACCACACCCAACGCGGAGATACCCCAGGCGTGAACATCGCTGGCTACGGTAAAATCAGGTTTCTGGTAAAACCCACGATTGAATCGGTGTTGGTCGGGATTCCAGGCCACCGTTTTCAACCAGTGCAGGCAGCCCTGCCGTCCGCCTATGAAACGCTCCATTCCGGGTTCGCTTTCAAGCATGTCGAACAGCGCGAAGGCATCGATGGCCGCTTCGGTGGAAAAGATTTGTTCCAAGCCGGGCAAGTGTGGGTTGTAGTCGAAATGCTGATCCCCATCGACGGCGGCGTCTCCCGGCGGACCGAGCTTCATTCCGCCATAAGTCAGGCTGTGGCTGTCGCGGTCCTGCAGTCCCAGCGCGAAGTCAGCGATCTGGGCCGCAAAGGTCAAATATTTTCGGTCCCTCGTCGATTTGAAGAGATGGTAAGACGCCAATCCCAGCCATATGTTGGCCCCCGTGCGAACCGACCAATCCTTGCCGTCATATGGCGGGACGGCGAGCACCGCCTCGATGATACCGCCCAGCCGGTGTGTGTGCCGGGTGGTGATATAGAAATCAACAATACGCTTCGCCTCCCCGGGTTGGCCCTGTGCGATGAAGGCCAGGGTGGCCGCCGCAGCGTCATAGGTGAAGCACCACTCTTTTAATTGCAGATCCCCGACGTGGCTGAAAGGGAGTCCGGATTCGGCGCCGCGATGCAAAAAAAGCCAGTTCGCCAACCGTTGAACCTGATGGGGCCGCGGGATCGGCTGCGTTTGCGCGTGGACCAGGACCGGCAAGCCGATCGCAGCCAGACCCAGGATTACGGTGAACACGATGCGTCCTTCGATTTTCATGAAACGCTGCTTTCGTTTATTAGGGGCAGCACCGGTGGCGCTTTCGTTGGGGGGCAAAGGCGATGACACACACGATGATCCCCGAATAAATGGAATTATTGTATGTTCAATGAATTGGGTGCGTGACGGGTATTTTCTCGTTCAGGTGCGATCGTTTTCACGGCGACCCGTTTGAACGGGTGCGATTTGACCGCGTTGATCTTCAACCCGGCAGCAGCGGCCTCCTCGAGCAGTGCTTCGGCCCCGGCTTCACCGATTCGTTTGCGCCAACGGGACATGCTGGACGGATGGATCGGCGGGTCATGCTCGAAAAATTGCATCCCGCTCAAATACTGCCAGTAGGGGTTTTCTACCCACCCGAAAACGACATCATGATCACTGAGGTTGTAAATGTGCTTCAGGTATTGCAGCGATACCATCAACCGGGTGCTGGTCGCCGGTCGGCCGTTGCCCGGGCGATGGCGTTCATTGAACGCCGCGTCCATGCGATCCCAGTTGACGGCCTTGGCTAATTTGACCAGCCCATGCCCGTGATCGATGATCGTCGTCAACTCCGTGCGGAACAGATCCCTTTGCTTATTTTTGTGGACAGATTGCTTTGGTTTCATGGCGATAATCCGGATAGGGGAAAACCCAATCATAGACCCAATTATACACATAGGTGTAGGCAATGTAAAAAAGGGTGAATCCCAGGTCCATGGCCAGTGCCCGCGCAAGGGAAAGCGACAGCCACCAGGCGATGGCCGGGACGCTGACGATGATGAACCCCGCTTCGAATAGAAGGGCGTGGACGGCGCGAAGCCCAAATCCCCGCCGAGCGGGGTCGCGTCCCTTTTTCAGCAGCAGGATGTCGAAATAGTGATTGTAAACCACGTTCCAGACCATGGCCAGGATGCTGAAAAAGATGCCCAGAACGCCCGTATCCATCAGATCGGTGCCAAATCCCCACGCCGCCAGCGGCACGGCCAGGACCAGACCCACAATTTCATAGATGACGGCATGCCGCAGGCGGTCGGTTGCATTTCTGAGGCGCCTGGCAGCCAATCGCTTCATGACCGGTGGTCACCGTCCAAGGTTAACAGCCTCGCATAGGCGTCGGGTCGCCTGTCCCGGAACAGTCCCCACGCCGCGCGCTCGGCGGCATAGGCCGGCAGGTCCAGTTCAGCCGTGATGACGCCCCGGGACTGTCGATCACATTGGGCGAGCAGCGCTCCCTTGTTGTCCGTGATGAAGGACGACCCGTAGAAGGTGAGGGTGGACCCGTCGATGGTTTCGCTGCCGATGCGGTTCGAGGCGACAACCGGCATGATGTTGGCTGCGGCATGGCCCTGCATGCAGGTCTGCCAGTGGGGCTGGCTGTCATAGGACGGATTCGAGGGCTCAGACCCGATGGCCGTGGGGTAGAGCAGCATCTCGGCCCCCATCAGCGCCATGGACCTGGCGGCTTCGGGAAACCACTGGTCCCAGCAGATGCCCACGCCGATGGTGGCGTAGCGTGTTTTCCAGACCTTGAAACCGGTGTCGCCCGGGCTGAAGTAGTATTTCTCTTCATATCCCGGGCCATCGGGGATGTGGGTTTTGCGATAGATCCCCAAAACGGTGCCGTCGGCATCGATCACCGCCAGGCTGTTGAAAAAGGATTGGCCTTTTTTTTCGAAAAAGCTGATCGGCAAAACGACCTGCAACTCTGCCGCGATTGCCCGAAAACGCGAAACCGCCGGGTTTTCCCCAAGAGGGGTGGCCAGAGAAAAAAAATCGGGTTTTTCCACCTGGCAAAAATAGAGGGACTCGAAGAGCTCCTGAAGCAGAACAATGGTTGCACCCTCGCCGGCTGCGGCTCGTACCAGCATTTCGGCTGCTGAAAGGTTTTCCTCGACTTTCGAACTGCACGGCATCTGGGTTGCCGCCACCTTGATCGTGGCCATGGTTTCCTCTTTTTCGTGATGGGGTGCGGCGCCGGTCTTTCCAGTGGTCGGCTCCTGACGAATACCCTCGTTCATGCCAATGGGCCACCTGTGGGGATCTGCTGGGTGATGCAGTGGATGTTTCCGCCACCCAGAAGGATCTCCCGGCTTCTGACGCCAGCGACCTTGCGATCCGGAAAGAGCCGGGCCAGCAGATCCATGGCCGCCCGGTCTCGGGCGTCGTCGAAAAGCGGCATGACAATCCCGCCGTTGGCGATATAGAAATTGACGTAGGAGGCGGCGAGACGGTCACCGGCCTTGCGGGGCTTGGCCGTCTCGCTGGCATCCAGTCCCTCGCATTCCGCTTCGGAGGCCACCATTGGATCGGGCTGATGGATTTTGTGGACAACCAGCCGTCGGCCGCGTGCGTCCGTCTCGGCGGACAGCGTCGCCAAGGCCTGCCTGGATATCTCGTACTGGGGGTCGTCGGAATCGTCGGTCCAGGTGAGCAGCACTTCTCCGGGCTTGACGAAACAGCACAGGTTGTCCACATGGCCGTCGGTCTCGTCCATGTACACCCCTTTGTCGAGCCAGAGCACCTTGTGTACATTCAGGTATGACTTCAGCAAGGCCTCGATCTGAATGCGGGTCAGCCGGGGATTGCGGTTGCGGTTCAGCAGGCATTCCCGCGTGGTGATCAGGGTGCCCTGGCCGTCCACGTGAAACGAACCGCCTTCCATGACCAAAGGCGCCCGGTAGCGGTCGGCCCCTTCGATCTCCAGGACCTTTGCGGCAACCCGGCAGTCCTGATCCCAGGGGAAGTAGAGGCCGCCGTCCAACCCTCCCCAGGCGTTGAACAGCCAGTCGACACCACGGATGGACCCCCGGCCGTCAACCACGACGGTCGGGCCCACATCACGCATCCAGGCATCGTCGGATGAGATCTCCACCACGCGGACGGCTTCGGGAAGCCCGGTTCGGGCATTTTCCCATTGGCCGCGGCTGGCGCCGACCGTCACCGGTTCAAAGGCGGAGATGGCCGCGGCAACATTGATGAAGGCGGCCTGAGCGGGTTTGGCGCCCAGGCGCCAGGTGTCCCCCCGCTCGGGCCACAGCATCCAGCAGCCGGTGTGGGGTTCAAACTCTGCGGGCATGCGGTAGCCATCATCCAATGGTGTGCTGGTTCGTGTGTGGGGCATCATTCGATTCCTTTTTTCAGCGCATATAGCCGGCAGAGCGGGGCACGCGTTCGGCCCCTTTCAACACTTCAACGGCAAGGGCCCGTCGCTTTTCTTCCGGGTCACCCGTTTTACTGCGTTGCTTCATCTGGTCTTTGCGGCAGCGGAGAGAAATCTTGTCGGCTTCCTTGAAGACCAGGGCGCCATAGTGGCACTCGGCCACGCAGGCCGGCGCCCCGCCGCACAGGTCGCATTTATAGGCGATGCCGGACGTGTACTGTTCGATCATGCCATAGGGACAGGCGGAAACGCAGTTGCCGCAGCCGTCACACTTCTTGGCATCCACCACCACCACGCCGCGCTCGCTTCTGAATATGGCCCCGGTGGGGCAGGCTTCCAAGCATGACGCCTTGGGGCACTGAAAACAGACGCTGGGCACCGAGTAGCCCTCGTGGGCCATATTGCTGACGTGAATCCGCGCCTTTGACGGTATGAACATTCCCTCCTTGACCGCCGAGCAGGCATACACGCATCGGTTGCATCCGGTACATCGGTTGGGAATGGCCATCAGGTGTTTTTCCATTGGTTCCTCCATTATGCCGGTGATCCGCCGCTGCATTCAGGACAGCCCCGGTTGATTTCATTTTTCAGTTCAAGCCTGTTCGATCAGATCGGCCAACCCCAGTTCGCGCAGTTTGGCCGCTTTCGGCCGTCCGGCTTTATCCCACCCCCGCTGGCGATAGTAGAAACCCTTGAGCGCTTCCAGGATTTCGGGGCTGAGGGTCCGCCCCTCGTGAGGTCCGTTTTCAAGCGCCCGTTTGGTTAGCTTTTCGGAAAGGGTGTCATCGGCTGCGGTAAATCCCGCCGCCAGGTTGAACATGCGCAACAGGTTCCAGACCCGTTCGCCGACTCTGGTCAGGTCTGTGGCAGACACCTGGCGCCCCAGGCCGGCAGTCAGCAGCTCGGCCATGATCGTCGTATTCACCGATCCCCAGAAGTCGCAGAAGCACATGGACCATTTGGCCCCGTTGACGTTTTGCATCGCCACGACATCCTTGGCTAAATCTTTCAGCTTGAAGGGGTCCTCGGCAAACAGGGGGAACGCCCGTAAATGGCAGGCGCCCCGTTCGCTGGTGGCATAGGCCAGGCCCATGCCGTAATTGCCGCGCGGGTCATAGGCCGGCATTTCCAGACCCTTGGAATGGGCCGCCTGGTCGGGCTGGCCATATTTGTCGGCCAGACGGGCCGCACCCAGGGAGAGCTCGCGACCTCGCTGGGTGGATTGGTTGGCAATCTCGTCCAGCACCTGCAGGTAGGCTTCAGCGTCACCGAAGGTCAATCCCAGATCGGCGGCACCGGATTCGGTCAGGGACATGGCCAGACCGATCACATTGCCGGTGGACATGGTGTCCAACCCCAGGTCATCACACGCGCGGTTGAATCGCATGACCTGCTCCATATCGTTGATGTCACAGTTGGATCCGCCCAGGCAGAGGGTCTCGTATTCGGGTCCTTCGACCTGGACGCCGTTGACCGACGTGAAGTTGCCGCATCCCAAGGGACAGGTGGCGCAAGCCCGGTCACCGATTCGGACATCCGCCACGGCGTCGGCATCCAGCCGCCGGCGATGGGGGTTGACGCCTTGGGTGAAGTTGCGGGTGGGGTGGATGCCCATTTCGTTGGTCACATCCACCAGCATGGGCGTGCCCTGGTCCTTGGCCCACTGGTTCTCGATGGTCATCAGGTTGCCTGCCAGATGCTCGGAGACCTTGCCCCAGAACTCGCCGATTTCGGCAACCTGGATGCCCCCGGTACCCCTGACGGCGACGGCCTTGAGGTTTTTGGCGCCGAAGAGGGTGCCGACACCGCCCCGGCCCATCTGCCGGTAGGACTCCGAACCGACGCAGGCGAAGGGGATCCCGTTTTCGCCGGCCGGCCCGATGGAAAGGCTTTTCATACCGGGTCCCATCTCCTCTTCCAGTGTCCGTTCGGTTGCGAATATTCCAGTGCCCCACAGTGAATTCGCCTCCTCGAGGGAGACCTCGTCGTCTTCAATCCTCAGCCACACCGGACGGTCGGCTTTTCCGCTGATGACGATGCCGTCAAAACCGGCAAATTTCAGTTCGGGTCCAAATGCACCGCCGATGTTGGATTCGAAGATCGTTCCGGTATGGGGCGATTTGGAAACCACGCAGGTCCGGGACCCGGTGGGCGCCAATGTTCCCGCCATGGGGCCGGTCATGACGACAATGGTGTTGTCGGGTGACAGGGGGGCGACCGTGGGATCGACCGATTCGGTGTAGTATTTGGCGCCCAACCCCCAGCCGCCGATATATTCTCTGGCCCATTCCGCATTCAACGGCTCGGCGGTTACCTTGCCGGTTGACAGGTCCACATGCAGCATGCGGCCGGCATAGAGGTTGCTGACCTTTTTCCGTTGAGGCCGATCGATGGATCTAAACACATCCTCCAGACGGTTGAGGACTTCGTCCAATGTTTCATGGGGGATCGTCAGGGCCGGTTCGAAACGGATGTTTTTGGCGTTGGTGAGGGTCCCTGCGGTCAATACCCCGCGGGAGAAAAGCCCGGAAGCCACCTTGTAGCCGATGCCGTCCGTTGGGAACTCCATGCCCAGCAACAGCCCCAATCCCCGCGCCTTGGCCAGCACGCCGGGATAGCGCGCCTTGAGTACGCCAAGCTGGCTGAGGACGTATTCGCCTTTGCTCTTGGCCTGTGCGGCCAGATCCTCCTCGATCATTACGGTGATTGCCGCCAGGGCCGATGCACAGGCCAGCGGGTTGCCACCGGTGGTGGTGGTGTGCATGAACGGGTTGGGTTCCATACATGACCAGATTTCAGGCGTTGAGAAAAAGGCACTCATGGGCACGACGCCGCCCCCCAGGGCTTTTCCGAAGCACATGATGTCCGGGGTGACGTCCCAGTGATCGACGCCGAAAATCTCTCCGGTACGACCGAAACCGGTCTGAACCTCGTCGGCGATCAGCAGCACGCCATAATGGTTGCACACTTCGCGCACGCGGGGCAGGAAATCGTCCGGCGGCACGATGGCGCCGGCTTCGCCCTGGACCGGTTCGACGACCACAGCGGCGATGTCCTGACCGACGGCCTTGGCTGCCGCCAGCATTCGCTCCACGGCCTCGGCATCCCCGAATGGCACATGCTGCACCCCGTCCAGCAGCGGCAGCAGGGGCTTGCGGAAGACTTTTTTGCCGATGAGGGACAAGCTGCCCAGGGTTTTGCCGTGAAATCCCTTGAGCATGGCGATGAACCCCTTTTTGCCGGTATACAGCTTGGCCAGTTTCATGGCTCCTTCCACCGCTTCGGTTCCGGAGTTGGCGAAAAAGCCGTATTGGATCTTTCCCGGTGTCAGCAGCGCCAGCACATGGCCCAACTCCGCCCTGAGCGGATCCAGCAGCTCCTGACTGTACTGGGGTGATCGGTCCAGCTGGGCCTTGACCGCGGCCACGATTTTGGGGTGACGGATGCCGTATGAGTAAAGGCCGAAACCGCCCAGGATGTCTAAAAACTCGCGTCCCAGGGCATCCACCAGCACCGATCCCTGACCGGTCCACTCCGTATAGGCAAAATTGCCGGACTCGGTTACCGATTTGCGGTATTCTAAAAATCCCTTGTTGATGTGATCCCGGAAATTGCGCACTGTTTTCCTGGCAATTTCCTGGCGGACCTCGAGGGGCGTCTGGTCCAGAGGGGTCAGAATGATATCCACCATCTTGCGCGCCTCGGCATAGGCCGACTTGATGTCTCTTCCCTGGTAGTCGCTTTTGAAATGCTCGTCGTAATCTCGCATTCGATGCTCCTTCGTTGGAAATGGTTGAGCGGCTGTTCGAAACTATTAATTGAACGTTCGTTTAACTATTACGGCTTCGTTTACGCTTCGCATGCTTCCTCCCAAAAAAATAGTCGGCCTGAGTTAGCCATAGACGCCCAGCGTCCGCCGATTTAAACGCGTTCCGATGGAAGAACGATGCGTGTCAACCCGATCATGGACCAAACTGTCAAAATTCGCCGTTTTTCAATGCGCTGACCAGGGCTTTCCGGGCCGATTGCGCAAACTCCTCGAAAGGCTTCCCGTCGGCTAAAAACTGGGCGTGAAACTCCAGGCCTTCCATGAGGGTAACGATATAATCGGCCGCCTTGACCGCGTCGGCTACCCGGATGATTCCTTTGTCGGTGAAATAGATCAGCTTTTCGCACAGGTAGTCCCGCAGCCATTTGAACATGACCCTGAAGCGCTCCAATATCTGTTCATTTCTCAGGCTCAGGTAATAAAACCCGAAATGCACCCCCGGGTCCACGGTGCGGCTCCACTTGAAAGAGAACAGCACGTCGATGATCGCATCGAAGTGTTCTTGGTCGTCCTCGATATGGTCGAAGCGCATCATTGCCGGGGACTGATATTTTTCGATCAGCAGGTCGACGAGCGCGAGCTTCATATTTTCTTTGTTTTTGAAATAATGGATGATAAGGCTCGGATGAATACCTATCCGGTTGGCGATTTTGCTGATCGAAGTGCCTTCGAGGCCCTCCTGGATGAGCACCTGATAATAGCTTTCGAGGATATCCGGTTTTCTGAGCGCCGCGCTTTTATTTTTCCGCATGACCGATTCAGTTCTCTATGGACTTTTTGATATGGTGTGGGTCGGCGTTTTCGATCGTCGACGGGTGGCGGTTGTGAGGTCCTTGTTCTGCCTTGCAAAAATCGTTAGCTGAAAGTATATATTTTGAACCTGCGGTGCTGTTGTTATGATTCAAAACCATTCCTCCGTGTTTGCGGCTGGTCATGCCAATATGGTGCCGCATGCAATTATTAACTGCATATTCAATTAAAATGATCATGGCAAGTAAAATGTTTCGCGCAAACAAGAACAATAGGGTATTTGGTCCCGATGAACAAAGCCTTCAGCGGCCCCAATCAATCATTCAACAAAGGAGTTGCCGATATGCCAGGCCGAAATCAAGAACTGCTTGAAAAACGCAACCAGCACGTCCCCCAGGGACCCTTTAACACCACCACCGCATTCATCAAGGAGGCCCACGGGGCGGTCATGGTGGATGTCGACGGCCGTGAACTGATCGACTTTGCCGGCGGCATCGGGGTGAACAACGTGGGGCACTGCCATCCCAAGGTAGTGGCGGCCATCCGGGACCAGGCCGGTAAATTCATCCACACCTGCTTTCACGTGGCCATGTACGAACCTTATGTGGAACTGGCCGAGCGGCTCAACCAGCTCGCACCCGGGGATTTCACCAAAATGACCCTGTTTGCCAACAGTGGCGCCGAAGCGGTGGAAAACGCGGTCAAGGTGGCCCGCTACGCCACCAAGCGACCTGCGGTCATCTGTTTTGAAAACGCCTTCCATGGCCGCACGCTCTTGGCCATGACCCTGACCAGCAAGGTAAAACCTTACAAGTTCGGCTTCGGACCCTTTGCCCCGGAAGTCTACCGCATGCCCTTTGCCTACTGTTACCGGTGCCCCTTCGGCTTGACCTATCCGGGCTGCGGGACGGCCTGCGCCGATTACCTCGAAGAATTTTTCATCAGTCATGTGGCCGCGGAACAGACGGCGGCTGTGATCGCCGAACCCATCCAGGGGGAGGGCGGATTCGTTACGCCGCCCCCCGAGTATTTTCCGAAACTGAAAGCCATCTGCGAAAAGCATGGCATCGCCCTGATTCTCGACGAGGTGCAAAGCGGCGCCGGTCGTACGGGGAAATTTTTTGCCATCGACCATTGGGGCGTGACCCCCGACATCATCACCATGGCCAAGAGCTTTGCCGGCGGCATGCCCCTGTCGGCGGTAATCGGCCGCGCCGACATGATGAATGCCTCCCACGTGGGGGGGCTGGGGGGCACCTACGGTGGCAACCCCGTTTCCTGCCGGGCGGCGCTGGCCGTCATGGAGATCCTGTTTGAAGACGACCTGATGAGCCGGGCGGTGGTATTGGGTGAGACCCTTCGGGCACGCTTTGCCGCCATGCAGGAACGCTACGAAATCATCGGCGAGGTGCGCGGCAAAGGTCCCATGCTGGCCATGGAACTGGTGGAAACCCGCGAATCCAAGAAACCGGCCACCGACAAGGCCAAGGCCCTGGTGGGCCGCTGTTTTGAAAAGGGGCTGGTCCTGCTTTCCTGCGGGAATTTTGGCAATGTTATCCGCACCCTGATGCCGCTGGTCATCACCGATGAACAGCTGGACAGGGGCCTTTCCATACTCGAAGAGAGTCTCGAAGAGATTGGCTGACATCATCCGGAAGCGTCGCCTTGCACCCCACGCCGGCGTTCACACGGTTTCGAGCAGCTCGTGAAGCGTCAGCGCCATCCGCAACATCGCGCTGCAGCGCCGGCGGCTTCCAACACGCATGCGGCCCTGGCATGAGCAACCATCCGCCGCTTCCGGAAGGATGTTGCCGAACCCCGGCCATCGGGTCACCCCTGGCCATGTCAAAGGAAATAAATTATGCATGGTTATTTTAAACAGACACTGACCGTCGATGTGAGCAACCGATCCTGCGAGACGGAAATGCTGAGCGACGCATTTCTTCGCGCCTGCATGGGCGGCAAGGGACTGGGAACCCGACTGTTGCTGGATCGCAACCCGGCAGGGGTAGACCCCTTTTCCCCCGACAACCACCTGGTGCTGGCGCTGGGGCCGGCCACAGACAGCCCCATCCACGGGTCGTGCCGCCATGGCATGTTCTCCAAATCCCCTTTGACCGGCCTTTACAGCGAGTCCTATGCCGGCGGCAGTGCGGCCATCGCCATGAGCCGGGCCGGTTTCGATGCCTTCATCATCAAGGGGGCCTCGGATCGTCCGCTGTGGCTGGAGATCACCGATCAGGGGACTTTCTTTCATGAGGCGGACGATCTGTGGGGACTGGACACCTTCGAGACCGAGGCGGCCGTCCGCAAACGGGTGGCGGCCGCGTCCCCGGGCATTCTGGTGATCGGCCCGGCCGGCGAAAACTGTGTCCGTTTTGCCGTCGTCAAGAACGACGGATGGCGGGTATGCGGCCGCACGGGAATGGGGGCGGTGCTGGGCTCCAAAAAAATTAAGGCCGTGGTTTTTCACGGCAGCCAGAAGCGCCCCTTTGCCGATCCGCAAGGCCTGAAAGCCTATGCCAAGGCGAACTTGGCGCTATACAAGGACCATCCCGTCACCCAGGCCTATCGCAATAACGGTACGCCCATGATGGTGGATATTCTCAACAAGGCCGGTGGATTTCCCAGCCGGTACTGGTCTCAGGGATCGGTGCAACAACATGAAAACATCAATGCCCAGAGCATCCGGGATCGCTGCCAGCCGAAACCCAAGGCCTGCCGGACCTGTTTTCTGGCCTGCGGCAAATCGGTCCGGGTCCAGCAGGGCCGCCACCAGGGATTGACCCTGGAAGGGCCGGAGTATGAAACCATATACGCCTTCGGTGGGCTGTGCATGGTCGATCAGATCGAGGAGATCGTCTACCTCAACGACCTGTGCGACCGCATGGGGCTCGACACCATGAGTTCGGGCAACCTGGCCGCATTTGCCATCGAAGCCAGTCGAAGGGGAAAAATCGATCTGGAAATCGACTACAACCAGCCCGATCAGATCGCCGCACTGCTCAAAAAAATCGTGCTGCGGCAGGATGTGGGCGGACTGCTGGCCGAAGGCATCCGTCCGGCCAGCGAGGAACTGGGCCTGGAAGAGATCGCCGTTCATGTCAAGGGGCTCGAACCCTCCGGCTACGATCCGCGGGTGCTCAAAGGCATGGGCCTGGCCTACGCCGTGGCCGACCGGGGTGCCTGCCACCTGCGTACCACCTTTTATAAACCTGAATTGAGCGGGCTCATCGATCCGGACCAGATTGAAGACAAAGCCGCCATGTTCATCGATTTCGAAGACCGCTGCACCCTTTTCGACGTCCTGATCGTCTGCCGCTTCTACCGGGATTTGTACCCCTGGGAGGAGATCGGCAAGATTGTCGCCCTGACCACCGGTGAGACCATGCAGAAGCCGGATCTTCAAGCGCTGGCGGCCCGTGTCACCGACAGCGCCCGCCGGTTTAATTTAAGAGAGGGTCTGCGTGCCGCCGACGACTGGCTGCCCAAACGGCTGTTGAACGAAGCCCTGCCCGACGGGCGCCGCATCGCCTCCGCCGACCTGAGACAGCTGATCGACGACTACTATCGTCTGAGAGGATGGCTCGACACGGGGCAGCTTCCGGATTTGACCATGTAACCACCATAGACGACAAACCAATGCCAAACCCGGGTTTACCGGAAACCTAAAAATTATGAATCTCCGCATTAAGATACCAAGGGGAACACCCGCCCATGAATGTAAATAGTGACAAGCTGATGTCCCTGTCGAATGCCATTTCGCGGTTCGTCCCCGATGGCGCGCACCTTTCCATCGGCGGGTTTACCATCAACCGCAATCCCATGGCGGCGGTCTATGAAATCATCCGCCAGAAAAAATGCGGCCTGCACCTCTACGCGCACTCCAACGGCCAGGGGGTCGACGAACTGATCGGCGCCGGCTGCGTTGACCGGCTCGAAATCGCCTATGCCGGCAGCGGACGTTTCGCCTCCACCTGCATCCGTTTCCGCAAGGCGGTCGAATCCGGTCAGCTGCCGGTCGAGGATTACAGCAATTACCAGATGACGCTGCGGTTCATGGCCGGGGCCATGGGCGTGCCGTTCCTGCCGACCCGTTCCTCGCTGGGGTCGGATATTGTCCACCGGTGGGGCTTTTCGGAGACCGCACGCCAATCAAACCCACGCGTCCCCGACCGTAAGCTGGTCATCTTGGACAACCCCTTCGGCGGCTGGTGCGACACCGACCGGGTGGTGCTGGTGCCGGCCATCAACCCGGATGTCACCATCATTCACGTCCAGGCCGCCGACCGCCAGGGAACCGCCCGCATCAACGGCCTGCCCTTTGCCGATGTAGAGCAGGCCAAGGCGGCCAGGCACCTCATCGTCACCTGTGAGACACTGGTCGAGGACGACCTCCTGCGCGGGGCGCCTGAACGCAACCAAATTCCCTTCTTTACCGTGGATGCCGTGGTGCACGTCCCCATGGGGGCTTGGCCCACCGCCTGCTACCGGCATTACGACTATGACCCGACCCGGCTGTACCAATATCGGGACGCAGCCTTGGACGACAACCGCTATCAGGCATACCTGGAAACGGAAGTCTTCTCATCCCAGAATCATGAAGAGATGCTGGCGCGAATCGATTCCAGTCAGCTGAAGAAGATCAAGGCCGATCCGCGGACGGGCTATGCCGTAGGCCTCGACCGCCGATAGAGACCATTGAAAAAGGCCCCTTTTCGCCCAACTTCCGCGTCAGGCTCAAAATTTAATCCTCGAAATATTCTCAATGTTCCCGCGGTTAAATTTTTCGCCTTTCTTGAACGTGAACGAAAGGGGACCCTTTTCAAAGGTCTCGGGCATTGATGACCATTTGATAACCTCAGGCTGAAAAGATAGGGTAAAAGTGAATACGATGACCGAATATACCAGCCGAGAGATGATGGCCGTTGCCGCCGCCAGGGAAATCCGCGACGGCGATATCGTGTTTTGCGGAACGGGCATTTCCATGCTGGCCGCCATGGCGGCCAAGCATATCAGCGCCCCCAACAGCGTGATCTTTTTCGAAACCGGCGCCATCGACTCCCAGCTGGAAGAGGTTCCTCTGGCCGTGGGCGATTCCCGGGTGATGTTCGCCACCTCGGTCAACGGCGGCCTGGCGGATGCCTTCGCCACCATGCAGAACCGATTTACCGGCCGGCAGGTGGTGGGTATCATGGGCGCCGCCCAGATCGACATCTATGGCAACCTGAACTCCACCGTCATCGGCGACTACCACCATCCCACGGTGCGGTTTTCCGGCAGCGGCGGCGCCTGTGACGTGGCCTCTTTTGTCAGCCGGACGATCATCTTCATGCAGCATGCCAAGCGCAAATTCGTCCCTCAACTGGATTACCTGACCAGCCCCGGATGGCTCGACGGCCCGGACGGCCGCAAAAAGGCCGGCCTGCCTGACGGGGGGCCCTCCTGCGTGATTACCAACATGGCCATCATGGGATTCGATCCGGGGACCAAACGGATGGTACTGAAAGGTTGCTTCCAGGGCGTGAGAAAAGAAGATGTTCTCGACAACATGGGATTTGCCGTGGACACGTCGCAGGCCGCACAGATCCCGCCGCCGTCTGCGGAAGAACTATCCATTTTGAGAGATAAATGCGATCCTCAGCGCCTTATCTTGGGGTGATCCGGCGCGTCTGGCCGTGGGTCCCTGCGGTCCTGCGCAAACCCTCCCCCACGGAGTTGATCGTGCCATATCCAGCAGTGCGCGACCCCAACGATCCGGCACACTGATTATTGCCACGAAGGAGCATTGCATGACCCGGCCGCAACAGATGGTCACCGACCGCCAGCTCGACACCCTGATGAATCGCGAAATCGCGGTCTATGAAACGCGCACCCCACGATCCAAGGCTGCGTTTACCGAGGCTCAGTCGTGCCTGCTCAACGGCGTTCCCATGCCCTGGATGGGAGATTGGGGGACCGCCTATCCCCTGTTCATCGACCACGCTACGGGCAACCGGATCGTCGATCTGGACGGCCACACCTACGTGGACTTCTGCCTGGGTGACACCGGGGCCATGTTTGGCCACTCCCCGGCGGCCACGGTCGATGTCGTAACCGCCCAGGTGCGAAGGGGCATCACCACCATGATGCCCAGCGAGGATGCCCTGTGGGTGGGCAAGGACCTTGGCCACCGCTTCGGGCTTCCCTTCTGGCAGGTGGCCATGACCGCTACGGAGGCCAACCGCTATGTCATCCGTATCTGCCGGACATTGACCCGGCGTCCAAAAATCCTTGTTTTCAACGAGTGCTATCACGGCAGCATCGATGAAGCCTTGGTTCACCTCGGTCCCGATGGCAACCTGGCCCTGCGCTCCGAGTATGACGTCAACCCCGGGATACCCAAGAACGCCCTGACGCGGGTGGTGGAATTCAATGATGGTGGTGCACTAAAAGCTGCCCTCGCCCACCGGGACGTGGCCTGTGTGCTGGCCGAGCCGGTGATGACCAATTGCGGCATGGTGCTTCCGGCACCCGGCTATCACGACCAGCTTCGCGATGCCTGCAGCCGTTATGGGACCTATCTGGTGATTGACGAAACCCACACCTTCTCATCGGGACCCGGCGGCTACACCGCTGCCCATGGCCTGCGGCCGGATTTCATTACCCTGGGCAAATGCATCGCCGGCGGCATCCCGGCGGCGGTTTACGGGTTCACCGCAGACGTGGCTGAAGCCATCAATGCGTCATTCGGCCGCAAAGGCCTTTCCGACCCCATGGGCATCGGCGGCACCCTTTCCGGAAACGCCCTGGCCGTCAAGGCCATGCGGGCGACCCTGAGGGATGTGGCCACCCCGGCGGCCTTCGAGCGGATGATCATCGGGGCCGACCGCATGGCCGACGGCCTGGAAGCATCCATCGCGACCCATCGTCTGCCCTGGAGCGTCACGCGCTGCGGGGCCCGTGCCGAACTGCAGTTCATTCCGCAGCCGCCCACCACCGGCAGCCAGGCCAAGGCAGCCTTTGACTGGGGGATGATTTACTACACCCACCTCTTCCTGGCCAACCGGGGGTTCATCATCACGCCCTTTCACAACATGATGCTCGTGCCGCCCGTGGCCTCCGATGACGATATCGACCGCCTGGTCGAGGCCTGGGACGCATGCATGGGCGAGATCGCCCGTCTGGCCGGATCGTGAGGCTATTCCCGTAAACGGATTGGAGACACCGATGTCCATCAACGAAAAACGCTTCGAAAACCGGGTGGCCCTGGTAACCGGGTGCGGCAGCCAACACGGCATCGGTTTTGCTGCCGCGGCACTTTTCATGAACGGCGGGGCCGGCGTGGCCATCACGTCGACCACCGACCGGATCTTCGAACGGCAGGCCGCCCTTGCAGCTTCGGGGGGCAGGGTCGCTGCGCGGACGGCCGACCTGACCCGCATGGATCAGACCCGTGCCCTGGTGGATGACGTGATCAGCCTGTTTGGGCGCATCGACATCCTGGTCAACAATGCCGGCATGTCACGGGTGGGCGATCCCGAGGTCATGGTTCACCTGGCGCAGCTGCCGCCCCGGGAGTGGCACAAATCCATCGATCGCAACCTGACCACCTGCTTCAATGCCACCCACGCGGTGCTGCCCCACATGCTGAAGAACAAGTACGGCCGCATCGTCAACGTCTCATCGGTTACCGGTCCGCTGGTGAGCAATCCGGGGGAGGCGGCCTACAGCGCGGCCAAGGCGGCCATGGTCGGCATGGGCCGCAGCCTGGCCATGGAGGTGGCCCGTGAGGGCATCACCGTCAACAGCGTTGCTCCGGGATGGATCGAGACGGCCTCTTCCACCGAAGAAGAGAAGACGGCGGGAAAGCATACCCCCATGGGACGGTCCGGGACACCGCAGGAGGTCGCCGACCTGATTGCTTTTCTCGCCTCCGACGAATCCACCTACATTACCGGCCAGACCCTCGTCATCGACGGCGGCAACACGATTCAGGACTACAAGGGGCCGGGGGAGGGGTATTATTGACATCCTATACCCCCAGATAGCGGGACTTCAGCGTTTTATTTCCAGCCAGTTCCGCCGTACTGCCACGCCACACCACCCGGCCGTTTTCCATGATACAGTGTCGGTCGGCGAGCTTCATCAGGGCATCGAGGTTTTTGTCGATCAGCAGGATGGCGTGGCCGTTGTTCTTCAGCAGGGCCAGCGCCCGCCAAATCTCCCTGCGGATCAACGGGGCCAGACCCTCGGTGGCTTCGTCTAAAATGAGCAGTTTTGGGTTGGTCATCAGGGCACGGGCCACGGCCAGCATCTGCTGCTCCCCGCCGGACAGCTGGTTGCCGTAATGCTTGAGCCGGTCCGCCAGACGGGGGAAAATGGACAGCACCCCGTCGAGCGTATAGGGTGACTTCGCGCCCTGACGGTTGGCGGCAGTGACCTTCATATTCTCATGGACCGTGAGGTTGGGAAAGATCTGGCGGCCTTCGGGCACCAGCCCGATGCCCAACCGGGCGACGGCATAGCTGGGCAGTCGGTCGATGGCGGTCCCATCGAAGAGGATCCGGCCCGAACGGATCGGCGTCAGGCTCATGATCGATCGCACCGTGGTGCTTTTTCCCATGCCGTTTCTACCCAGCAGGGTGACCACTTCGCCTTCGCCCACATGGAGGCTGACGCCGAACAGGGCCTGGCTTTTTCCATAAAAGGTTTCGATCGTTTTTACGTTGAGCATCCGTTTGCCTCATCGCCCAGGTAGGCTTCGCGGACTTGCGGATTGGCGCGGATTTCACCGGGTGTTCCGGTGGCGATGGCCCGCCCGTAGACCAGCACCGAGATGCGGTCGGCCAGCGAAAAGACCGCACCCATGTCGTGCTCCACCAGCAGGATGGTTACCTCGGTTTTCAACCGTCGAATCAATTTGGTCAACTCTACGGCTCCACCGGGCCCCATGCCGGCGTAAGGCTCGTCCAGAAGCAGCAGCTTGGGGCGGCCGGCCAGGGCCATGCCCACCTCCAGCTGCCGCTTCTCCCCGTGGGACAACTTGGCCGCCGGCACGTCCGCGCGGGTTTCCAGATCAACGCGCGTCATTGCCGGGAGGACCAGCCGGCGGATCCTTGGATCGTCGGCGGCCTTTTTCCAGAAGCGGAAACTGTGGCCGTGGTGGGCCTGAATGGCCAGTGAGAGGTTCTGGCTTACGGTGAGACGGGTGAACACCGAGGTGATCTGGTAGGATCGCGCCACACCCAATTGCGCCCGCCGGTAGGCCGGCATCCGGGTGATCCGCCGGCCGTCAAAAAAGACCTGCCCGCTGTCGGGCATGATTTCGCCGCACAGCTGGTTCAGGGCGGTGGTTTTGCCGGCGCCGTTGGGACCGATCAGGGCATGCAGCTCGCCGCGGGCCACCTCCAATGAGAAGTTGTCGCTGGCTTGGACGGCACCAAAGCGCTTGCAGATCGATTGGACCGAAAGCAGCGATTCAGTCATGGTCGATGTCTCCCCCTGCGATCAACCCGTAAATCCCCTGTTTGGCGAACAGCACCACCAGGACCAGGAACGGGCCTAAATAGACCATCCAGTGCTCCGTGTAGATCGAAAGCAATTCCTCCAGCAGCAGCAGCGTCGCAGCACCCAGGATGGGGCCGAACAGGGTTCCCATGCCCCCGAGCAGCACCATGACGAGAATCTCGCCGGAGCGGGTCCAGTGCATCAGGTTGGGGCTGACATACTCGGTCTGGTTGGCGATCAGTGCGCCGGCCAGGCCGGCACCGGCGCCGGCGATCATGAAGCAGACCAACCGGTACCGAAATATTGGAAAACCCAGGGATTTCATGCGCCGTTCATTTTGCTTGCAGCCCCGGATCACCATGCCGAATCGGGAGTGAACCAGCCGGTAGGAGAAGAGAAGGAATACGGCCAGCGCGGCCAGGCAGAGGTAATAAAACTGGGCATCATCGTTTAAATCCATGCCCGGCAAGGTGTTGCGGGAAAAGAGACTGATGCCGTCGTCGCCCCCATAGGCCTCCAGGGAGACGAAGAAGTAATAGAGCATCTGGGCGAATGCCAGGGTGATCATGATAAAATGCATGCCGCTGGTGCGCAGGCTCAGGGCGCCGATTACGGCGGAAGCCGCGGCGGATAAAAAGACGGCCGCCGGCCAGAGAATCAACCCGCTCTGGTGGCCGTTAAGCTCGACGGGCCAGGTCAATAGCGGTGTACCCTCGAAACCATGCACCGACAGGATACAGACCGCATAGGCCCCGATTCCGAAGAAGGCGGCATGCCCCAGGCTGACCAGGCCTCCGAAACCCAGCATCAGGTCCAGGCTGACGGCGGCCAGGGCATAAATCAGGATGCGGCTGAAAAGTGAAACCAGATAGGGCTCGCCGGCCATGCCGGCAACGGCCGGCAGCCCCAGCAGCACTGCAGCGCCCGTTGCAACAAAGAGGAAATTGCGGGTTGCCGGTAGCTTATGCATGGGCCGGAAGCAGCCCACGCGGGCGGCAAACCAGAACCGCCGCCATAAGGATATAGATCGACATGGAAGCCAGGGAGGCCGCGATGCCATCGGCATCAGCCGGCGAAAGAAACAGGCGCAGCACAACGGGCAGAAAGGCCCGCCCGAGGGTGTCCACCAGGCCCACGAGCAGGGCCCCCACCAGGGCGCCACGGATGGAACCGATCCCGCCGATGACGATCACCACGAATGTGAGGATGAGGATGCTCTCTCCCATGCCGGCTTCCACCGCCAGGATGGGGCCGGCCATCACGCCGGCCAGGCCCGCCAGCAGGGTCCCCAACCCAAAAACCAGGGTGAAGAGGAAACGGATGTTCACCCCCAATGCGCCGGCCATCTCCCGGTTGCTGGCCCCGGCGCGAATCTGCATGCCGATGCGCGTGCGGGTAAACAGCAGGAATAGCAGTGCCCCGACCAGGATGCCCGCAACGATCACGGCAATGCGATAACCGGGGTAGGGAATGCCGGGAATGATTTCGACGCTGCCGGACAGCCACGGCGGCACATCCATAAACAGAGGCTGGCGTCCCCAGATCATCCGCGTCAGTTCATTGAAAAACATGATCAGGCCGAAGGTCGCCAGCACCTGATCCAGATGGTCTTTTTTGTATAGCCGCCGCATCACCAGCATTTCCACCAGCATGCCGGCCAGCGCCGCCGCCGGCAGCGCCGCCAGGATGCCCAGGCTGAACGATCCGGTACGGGCGGTCACCGTGGCGCCGACATAGGCACCGATCATGTAAAAGGATCCGTGGGCCAGATTGATCACCTGCATGATGCCGAAAACCAACGTCAGACCGGCCGACATCAGAAACAGCATGATGCCCAGCTGGAGGCCGTTGAGCAGTTGTTCGATAAAGAGGAGCATGTTGTTAATCCATTTTGCACTGCTCGACATACACATTGCTGTGGTCGGTGAAGACCGTCTTGATGGTCTTGTTCGTGTAATTGCCGTCGGCGTCCTTGACCACCTCACGGATATAGAGGTCCTGGACCGGGTGCTGATTGGCGGAAAAGGCGAATTTTCCCCTCACGGTCGCAAAGTCCGCCTTGCGGATGGCCGCGCGCAGGGCGTCCAGGTTGGTGACATCGCCGTTCACCTGTTTGATCGCGCTGCCCAGCAGCCGGGCGGCATCGTAGCCCTGGCTGGCATAAAGGGTGGGGGTGCGGCCGTACGCTTTTTTGAAGGCATCGACAAACTGCCGGTTGGCCGGATTGTCCAGGTCGTGGGACCACTGCGATCCGTTTTTTACCCCGATGGCCGCATCTTTGACGGCCTGAAGCAGGCGTTCGTCGAAGGAGAATGCCGGTCCGAACACCGGGATGGTCTGGTTTAGGCCGGCCTGGGCGTATTGCTTGAGGAAATTGATGCCCATGCCCCCGGGCAGGAAAAAGAATACGGCGTCCGGTTTGGCGGCGCGCAGGGAGGCGATTTCGGCGGCGTAGTCCGACTGGCCCAGCTTGGTGTAAACCTCGCCGGCGACGGCGCCCTGGTAGTAGCGTTTGAACCCGGCCAGGTGGTCCTTGCCGGCCGGATAGTTGGGCGCCAGCAGGTAGACGTTCTTAAACCCGGCGTCGGTGACGTACTTGCCCACGACTTCATCGAGGTTGTCATTCTGGTAGGCCACATTGAAGTAATTTTTGTGGCAGTCTTTTCCGGCCAGCAGAGACGGCCCGGCGTTGGCGCTCACATAGATGACATCCTGCTGCACCACCTTGGGCACGACGGCGATGGCCACATTGGAAAAGACGATGCCGGTCATGATTCTCACCCCATCGCGCTTGATGAAGCGCTCGGCGATCTGTTTGGCTTTTTCCGGTTTGCGGCCGTCGTCGTCCACGAGCAGTTCCACCGGTACGCCGCCCAACCGGCCGTTTTCCTGGTCGATGGCCAATTGAAACCCGTCGCGAATCTCCTCGCCGAGATAGCCGGCCTTGGTAGACAGCGTGGTGATCATGCCGATTTTAACCGGTTCGACGGCCTGAGCCGGGGCTGCCAGCAAGGCCACGATCATCATCACAACAATCAGCAATCGTTTCATGTCTCTCCCTTCACGTCTCTATCGGTTGCGGTTGACGCCCACAGATTTGGCGGGGTGTCGTTTCCTGATTCGGCGTTACTATTTATAGAAACATGGTCAAAGATGCAAGTTATTTTTTGTCGACGCCCCGCGGTTTGCCGCGGGGCGTCGACCACCGTAGGGATGAAAATCGATTTCCAGTTCGAGCGCATTGCCGTTCAATCATCCGGTTTGCTGGGTTGTCGACCTTGTCAATCGGGACCGCTCTCTGATATGATCCGCGTTAAAACCGGGTGCTCATCAAACGTCAATGGTCATGAAACATGCTATCGATATCCAACCAATTGTCCATACCGGAAAATGAGATTGAAATGACGGCCATTCGGGCCCAGGGGGCCGGCGGGCAGAATGTGAACAAGGTGGCCTCGGCGGTGCATCTGCGTTTTGACATCGGTGCGTCGTCTCTGCCGGAATCCGTCAAGGCGCAGGTGCTGCGCTGCCGGGACCAGCGAATCACCAAAAGCGGCGTCATCGTGATCAAGGCCCAAGAATATCGCACCTTGGAAAAAAACCGGGATGCGGCGCTGATGCGTTTGGCGCAACTGATCCGCAGCACCCTGGCGCCGATTAAAAGACGGAAGCCCACCCGTCCCACCCGTGGTTCCGAACGGCGCCGCATGGATCACAAGACCCGGCGGGGAAAGCAGAAGGCGTTGCGGCGCAAGGTCAGCTGTTGAACCTCCTGCAATGCATGTGGAAAGGATGGCTATGACGCATCACCAAAACCGGAACACCCGACTGGTCTACTCCACCGAGCATGGCCGAGACTGCCCATCATGCCGTCAACCGCTGGACCGCTGCAACTGCCGGAAAATGCCGGCACCGTCTACAGGAGACGGTATCGTCAGAATTGGAAGGGCCACCAAAGGCCGCAAAGGCAAGGGCGTGACCGTGATCACCGGCATGCCCGTGGATCACGGAACGTTGAAACAAGTGGCCAAAACACTCAAGCGGAAATGCGGCGGCGGCGGCACGGTCAAGGCCGGCACCATCGAAATTCAAGGGGATCACCGGGATGTATTGATGGCCGAGTTGAAAGAGATGGGCTATCCGGTCAGACGGTCGGGGGGATAGTCGTTAGCGGCGCTGCCAAACCGCGGGCAACCCTCGAAAACCGCGCACCGATCATTCCGGCTCATCCAACTGATACCCAGTGATATCGTCAGGCGGTTGGATGTCTGGCTGACTGCCACTGTGTCGAAGGACGACAAGCGGCCAGCTGATTGAGATCGCGATCACGGTGCGGGACCCGGCGTGGCTGCCATCGGCCAATTCAGGCGAACATGGAAAATGGCAAAGAAAATATGGACCGCTCGAAACTCAGGCGGCGTGCCGAAAGGCAAATGAAACCAATGCCGGCAGATGCCGCGGAGACCGAAGGGATGTCGGCCAGTCAGATGGCGGAGATGATCCATGAGCTTCGTGTGCACCAGGTGGAATTGCGCATGCAGAACGACGAACTCCGCCGCATCCAGGAGAAACTTGAAGCGGCCCGGGATCGATATTCCAATTTGTATGACATTGCACCGGTCGGCTACCTGACCATCAATCAAAAAGGAACCATCATCGAGGCCAATCTCACTTTCGCCACACTGATGGGGATGGAGCGATCAGCATTCATTGGAAGACCGCTCAGTCGGTTTATCCAACGCAAGGATCAGGATGTGTACTACATTCGTCACAAGTACCTCTTGGAATCCGGAAATTTGCAGTCCTTCAGAATCAGGTTGGTGAGAAATGACGGCAGCGATTTTTATGCGAACCTTGAATGCATGCTGATCAGTCACAGCGACGACACGCGCAAGCATTCCAGAATCGCCGTCAGCAACATCACCGAACAGAAGAAGCTCGAGTGGCAGCAGCAGCAAGCGCAAAAGATGGAAGCCATCGCCAAGCTGGCAGGTGGTATTGCCCACCAGTTCAATAACGAGCTGTCTGTGATCGTGGGGACCCTTGACATGCTTGAAATAGATGTGCCCAAGGATAAAAAGACCTCGCAGTATATTGGCTCCATACGGAAATCGGCGGGGCGAATGGAGAAACTGACGACCCAGTTGCTGGCATACGCCCGAAAAGGCAATTATGAGGGCAGAGAGATTTCACTGAGTGATTTTGTACGCAACACGTTGCCCTTGCTCCAACACACCCTCGACCCATCGATTGCGTTGGAGACCAGCCTGCCCGATGTCATCTTGAAAACCAGGGGGGACTCATCTCAGTTCCTGATGGTTTTGTCGGCTGTTCTGTCCAATGCGGCGGAGGCAATCGAAGGCAACGGCCGCATTAAAATTGCCTGCGGGAATGAATTGATCACCAAAAAGAATGCACCGGCTTTCCCGGGATTGCTGCCCGGGCCATATGTCACCTTGACCGTCGCGGACAGCGGGCGGGGCATGGATGAAGCAACCCGGAAACGGGTGTTCGAACCTTTTTTCACGACCAAAGGCGTTGGCCGGGGGCTCGGTTTAGCTGCGATTTATGGTATCGTGAAAAATTATGGCGGCTGGATATCCGTTGAATCACAGGTAGATCGGGGAACCCGCGTTTGTATTTACCTGCCCGCCGTGCCCATTGCCAGGTTGAGAAAAAGTGCGGGCAGCGATTGACACCGCGGACATGGCGGTTTGAGGGAGAATAAAGTGGACATGGACGATCGATGCAGGAACGCTATTCAGGCCATCATTTTTGATCTGGACGGCACACTGCTGGACACGCTGGCGGACATCGGGGATTCGGTTAACCTGATGCTGGCGGAATACGGATTTCCCGGGCACACCACGGATGATTACCGACGCTTTATCGGCAACGGCATCCGGATGCTGGTCACCCGGGCGATGCCCATCGACGGCCGTTCGGAAGAGATCGTCGATGCATGTGTCCGCCGGGCGCGGGAACTTTACTGGGAGCACTGGAACCACAAGACCCGGCCGTACGAGGGCATCACGGAACTGTTGGACCACCTGAAAACAAGAGGGTTGCCACTGGCGGTGCTCTCCAACAAGCCCCATGATTTTACCGTCCGGTATGTGAATGCCTATTTTGACCGGTGGGATTTCAACGTCGTCATGGGGCAGAGCGACCGTTTCCCGGTCAAACCCGATCCGGCGTCGGCGTTGGACATCGCCCGGCGGATGGGGATACCGCCCGAAACCTTTTTATTTGTGGGGGACAGCGCCGTGGATATGAAGACGGCCGGTGCCGCGGGGATGCACGCCGTGGGTGTGGCCTGGGGTTTCAAGGGACCGCAAGAACTCCGCGAGAACGGTTGCCGGACCCTGGTTGACCACCCGCTGGAAATCCTGCCGCTGCTTGAACCGCAATAACGCAAAAATGTAGAAAGCGATCGAAGCCGCCTCCTGCCCGAGCTTTCCATCCTATCCCTCTGACCAATGGTCACAACCGAAGAACGGGGCGTGGTTGGAGGTGAAAAACGGCGGATCGTTGCTCAGGATCGTCCGGATGGCGCCAGGCCGCTTAAACGCCTTGGACAAAAAGCGCCGCACCCGTTCCCGGCGCCAGCCCCGGGGATGGATAAACTCGCGATATAAGGAAAGGTCACCTTCATAAAAGTCCTCCGTGTTAAGGCTCCCCGCCGCGTCGCCGTATGCCGGCAGGTTGAATATGGCCAGGTTGAGAAAATCGATGGAGGATGCATGGCCAAGGGTAAAATCCAGCGTCTTGGCGGCGCTGCGCTCGTCCTCCGCCGGTGTGCCGAAGAGCAGATACACGTACGTGGCGATGCCCGCCTGGTGAATGGTTTCCAGTGCACGGGATACGGTATCGATATGGATGCCCTTGCCAAGGGCATCCAGCACATCCTGATCCCCGGACTCCACCCCCAGCTTCAGCATGACACATCCGGATCGTTTCAACCCGCTGACAACGCCGGGGTCGGCGAGGTGCCGGGTGACCCGGGCGAATCCGTACCAGGGTAGGCCGGGCGGGTGTTCGATCAGGTGTTCCAGCAGCCGGGGTGAGAGGGCATTGTCCAGAAAGTGGACCAGTCCGGTCGAATGGCGGGCGGCCGTTCGTCTCAGGTCTTCCACCAGCGCCTGCGGGGTGCCGGTGGAGTAAGGCGCATCTTCAGCGGCTTCCGGGCAGAAGGCGCACTTTTTCCAGTAGCACCCCCTCGAGGTGCTGTAGGGCAGCACCTTCATCGGTGATAAATAGCGGCCCGGTTCATCCCAAGAATAATCATAGCCGGTGACCGTGGGGTCGATGCTTTTTTCGCCGGTGCACATCTCGATCAGCCGGCTTTCGCCCGGTCCGCAGACCAATTCGTCGACCAGCCCCGCAAACGGGTTGCCAAGGTTGGGAATGTGCATCCAGGAGGTCACCAGGCCGCCTCCGCAGACGATCGTTAGGTGGGGCAGCCGCTGGCGGATAAAACCGATGATGGCAAAGGCACACAGGGCCTGACTCATGAAATTGATCGACACGCCGACGATCGCCGGTTCCCGCTGGCCGAAAAGATCCACCAGCGTTGCAGAAAAGATGGAATAAAACGGGTTGGATTCGAATTGTTCGGCCTCTTGCAGTAAATCCGCGCTGCGAACCGGTGAACGGGCTGGCGATCCATAGTTGGACAGGGAGAGGGCCGCATCGAATTCAAGGCCCGCCATGTGAAGGACCCGGTTGGTGTCCATGACCGCCCGTTTGTAGCGGTCCAGGTTGCCGTAAAGGGCCATCGATCGCAGGGCCTCGATGTTGGCCGTCCGGCCGGCCAGCGCCCGCCGGGACCAGGTGTCGTCGGCCGCCATCGGCCGGTTAAGCAGCCCTAAAATGCCATCGATGCTGGCATCGTAGATTCGGCAGTCGACCCCTTTGGCACGCAGCACCCAGGCCAGTTTGGCCACTCCTGCCGGGGGTTCGCAGGGTTTGGTAACCGGTGGATTGATCAGCAGGATGGGTTTCAAGCGTCCAATTCCGCCAGACGTTGTTCAAATTTTTTTTCCAGCCGCTGCCGTTGGTCGTCCATCTGCTCCATTTCGGCGAAACGTGTTTCGATGATTTCCTGGCAGGTGCGGATTTTTTGCGAAAGGGGGCCGATCCGGGCCCCATCGCCTCGTTCGGACGCCTCGACCATCTCCCGGTTCAACCGATCGAGCAGGGCCTCATTTTTTTCAATACTGTTTTCTGCCGCAGCGATCGCATCGTCCATGGGCTTGAGCACCTTCGATTTTTCGGTGATGATTTCGGAGCGCAGGCGCCTGAGTTCCTTTTTCGTGAGGCGGTGAAGGTCCGGTGATCGGTCGACGTCGGAATCATCCAGCCGCCGGGCCATCGCCGACGTGTCCCCCCAGCCGCCCTTTTCCAGGAAGTCCTGGTAGCTGCCGTCGAACATGCGGGCACCGAGGTCATCGAAGACGATCAACCGGTCGGCCAGGGCGTGCAGAAACATTTCATTGTGGGTGACCATGATCACCGCACCGTCGAAATTGTCGATCGCAGCCAACAGGGCGTCGCAGGCGTCCATGTCCAGATGGTTGGTGGGTTCGTCCAGCATCAGCAGGTTCACCGGAGTGACCAGCAGTTTGCCCAGCATCACCCGGCTTTTCTCGCCGCCGGAGAGCACGCTGATCTTCTTTAAGGCGCTGTCGCCTTCGAACATCATGGCGCCGCAGATGTTGCGGGCCTTCTGGCGGTCCACGTCCGGCTGGGCATAGAGAATCTCCTCCTCTACGGTCCGGCTGTCCACCAGGCTCTGGACGTTGGTCTGCTCGAACACGCCGGACTCGACCTGCGGGTTGTAGGTGACCTTGCCCGTTGCCGGGGGCAGACCGCCGGCCAGCACTTTTAGCAGGGTGGTCTTGCCCTTGCCGTTCTTACCCACGACGCAGACTCGTTCCCCGGCCAGAATGGAAAAATCCAGGTCTTCGAAAAGTGGCCGCTGCGCCCCCCAGGCAAAGGAAAGACCTTCGACGGTGCACACCTGCTTGGCCTTGAAAGGCTTGCCGCGAAAGGAGAACTCCAGGTTTTTGGCCTGCTCCAGCTTGTCCTTTTTTTCCATCTTGGCCAGGGTTTTGACCCGGGATTGGACCATGTTGGCCAGCCGGGCTTTGGCCCGGAATCGCGAGATGAACAGGCGGATCTCCTTTTCGCGTCGCTCGTCGTTGAGCCGGGTCTTTTCGTAAATCTCTTCATCCTGGGCGATGCGGTCGTAGTACTTTTCGGTATTGCCTTCGATCTTTCGGGCCTTCTTGCGGTGAATGCCCACGGTGTGGGTCACCAGCTTGTCCATGAATCCCCGGTCGTGCGTGATCAGCATCAGCTCATGGGGCCAGGCGAGCAGAAAATTCTCGATCCAGCGGATGGAGGTGATGTCCAGGTAGTTGGTCGGCTCGTCCAGCAGCAGCAGGTCCGGTTCCGAGACCAGCACCTTGGCCAGGTTGAGCCGCACCTGGAAGCCGCCGGAGAAATCATGGGGGCTTCTGACCATGTCGCCGTCGGAGAATCCCAGGCCGGCCAGGATTTTCTCCACCTTCCAGTGGTGATCTTTTTCCGATGCCATCAGGCCTTTCATGCCCTCGGCCAGCACGGTGGTTTCGGTAAACTGGATGTGCTGCTGCACGTAGCCGATGCGATAGCCTTTGGGCATGGTGACGGCGCCGTCATCATAGCCCTCTTCACCGACGATGATGCGAAACAGGGTCGACTTGCCGTGGCCGTTGCGCCCCACCAGGCCGATGCGCTCTTTGGCGTTGATCTTGAAGCTGACGCCGTCGAAAAGCACGCGGCCGCCAAAACTCTTGCTGAGGTTGTCAATGCTGATCATGGTTCACTGTTGACGGCTTCGTAAATCGTCCGATATCTGCGCTACGATTGATTCCTCGCCCCTGCAGTCGGGACCCGCAGTTGTGCTGTTTTTAGGTTTCGCAGATCGAGATCTCGAACTTGTTACAGAGCCGTCCGAAATCTGATTTTTCATGCGACCATCACAAGTTGACAGTCGATGTTCATCAGGGTCGCGGACATTTCTTTCCGGTTGGTGGTATAGATGAAGGCGCCCGCGCTGTCAATCGTGGGAGGATGAAGCCAGCTGGCGGCGGACCCACGATCGGCCCAGACGACCGACGAGGTTGTATAGGCCAAGGCTGTAGGGAAGGGTCTTTTCGGCCAGCGGGGGCAGGTAGCACAGGCGGATCAGGCTGGTGTAAAGCGCGTGAATATCATCCGCATCGATATGCACGGTGGCACCGGCGCGTTTAAATCCCCACGGGTCGGCCATTTTTGCAGCTGCCGCTGCCCCGTCACGGATGGTGATGTCGGCCTGGAAGGGGCCGTCGGGGCGATAAGGCGCCACCGCCATGTTGGACAGGGATTGGACGGCGGCCCGTGCCAGATCGCTGCGCCACCGGCCGGTATCCAGCGCCTCCGGAGGGATCCGCTTGTCGATGGCCATCGTCCGTATACCCGCGATGCGTTCACGGGCCTGGGCGCAGGCTGCCGCGCAGCCGGAGAAGAACACGGCCGGGATACCGAATGGGGCCAAGGATGCGGCGAACAACTCCACCTCTGCCAGCGGGCGGCCGTTGACAACCAGAGATGCCAGGCGCGAGGTCAGCGTGTGGGGCAAAAATCCCCGCGTTCCTGCTGCCGCGTGCATGCCGAGCATCATCGCGGCATCGGCGCCACCGGGCGAACCCAGGCCCGGCACAGGGCCCCGGCGGTAGCCACAATCGATGCGTGCGCGACCGTCGATCAGCTCCGGCAGCAAGTTGTGGCCGGTGCGGTGAAAATCCTTGACCGTTACTTGTCGCACCCCGGCATCGAAAAGACCCTTCACCACGGCATCTACATCCCGGGACATGGCTGCGCAGGCTTGCGCCCAGGGTTTGGTCAGGAACGACGAGGCCCGGTAGCTGCCGCAGCCGCTGCTGCCTTCGATGTCGGCCAGCACAAGAATGTGCCGGTAGGTGAGGGGGTTTTGCATGGAAAGTCGCTGTGCGGGGTCATTTCGGAACGCGTATTTTGGACATTGCATAACTCAGAAGGGTTCGAGGGGTCAAGGGTTCCAGGATGCAAGTGGATGGTAACCTACGATCTTGAAACATTGCATCCAGAATGACGAAGTTAATCATCCGTTCTCGCCGCCCATTTTTGTTTTAACGCGCGTGAAAAATTCCGGGGCCTTATTCTTGAGATGCGAAGAGCAATATTTGGATTTTTCAATCATCAGAACTTTCTCATCGCGAGTTTCGGCATCATAAAACCGGTATACAGCCGATGGGACAGGCTGTTAAACGCGCATCAGGCCCAGCATCCCGATAAGTATTTGAATTGTTAAAAGGCTATAAGTAGAAATACCGAGGTGAACCCATATTCAACATCGCTAATCTGACATAATGTCCCGAATCAAATAGCGATAGCCAGTTTACAGGAGAGAGGTGTAAACATGCCGATCGGATTTGACGAAATTCAAGTGGATCCAACACCAGTGGGTACCATTGTCACCCTCAAGTTCCGTGAGAAGTTGGGCAGGGCGGATTACGAAACATTTGTCCCGATGATCGAAAGCCAGATGAAAAACGGCTCACCCATCCGTCTGTTGGCCGAGTTGCACGACTTTGAAGGCTGGACAGCCGGCGCACTCTGGGAAGACACCAAGTTTGCGGCGAAACACTTCAACGACATAGAACGGCTGGCTGTGGTAGGCGAGTCTCATTGGCAAAAGGGGGTAACCGTCTTCGTCAAGCCGTTTACCTCAGCCGAGGTCCGCTATTTTGATATGAAAGAGATGGCCAAGGCCCGGGAATGGGTCCGCGAAGCGTGAAAAATCATGATCCAGGGCAAACCTGGCTATCGTCGTAAGCAGGCAACTAATATAAATATATCCGAATACCGGCGAGCGCGGCATCGATATCCCAGAAGTGGCAACAATTCTAACCATGAAAGGAGTCTATTTTGGCAAAAAGACTGGAAGTTTACAAATGCGATGCATGTGGCAACATTGTGGAAGTGGTCAACGGCGGCGATGGGGAACTGGTGTGCTGCGGCGAACCCATGAAAGTGATGACCGAAAATACCGTCGATGCGGCCAAGGAAAAGCATGTTCCGGTAATCGAGGTGGTGGATGGCGGCGTCAAGGTCAAAGTCGGTGACGTTGCCCATCCCATGGAGGAGAAGCACTACATCCATTGGATCGAGGCGATTGCCGACGGCAAGGCTTATCGCCAATTCCTGAAACCGGGAGAAATGCCGGAAGCATTTTTTGCCGTTTATGCCGCCGAATTGACGGCGAGAGAATACTGCAACCTGCACGGGCTCTGGAAAGCGACTCAACAATCAACCGGCTGAAGCTGAAGGTAATTGATTCGCAGCAGGCATGATTTACGTAAGATTGATGGCTGGGAGCAAAGCGGCGGAACCAATCGTTTGACAGCGAATGGCTCCGCCGCTTTTTTTTCAAGGAACGGAAAAAGCCAGTTTGCATCTTGATACGCCAATTGGATGAATCAGGTGTCAATCTGCTTTAGTCCAGGATTGCCAACTTCATGGAAAATCTAATTCCAGGTAGATATATCAATGAGTTGGTGGCTTACCGTAGGACATACCCCGACACAATTTACCAGTCGGGTCCTACTTCAAAATCGGAAACAGGCTTAAACCGAACTTTGGCAGATGGGCTTACGTTTCAGGTCATGGACGAGATCCGCCATGACGGTGAATTCAACCCATAGACAAAGGAGAGAAAAATGGTCATTCGAAGAAAAAATCACCTGCGTTTTCTGCTGGCGGTCTGTATGGTGATCATGGCCCTGGGATTGACACGGTGTCAATCGCCTTCAGACCACATTGCAGTGGCCCCTGCCGCCAAGGATGAGCACGTTAAACCGACGGATGCCATCGCATCAACGGTCAACTGGAAAACGGCGATTGCCCACGTGGCCAGTGAGAACATACCCGCCGTGGTCCATATCGACGTCACCCAGCGACGGGAAATTTCCAACCCCATGATGCCTTTTGGCAACGATCCGTTTTTCCATTTCTTTTTCAACGGCCCCCAGGTGCCGCGAAAGTTCAAGCAGGAGTTGAAAGGCCTGGGAACCGGCATGCTGATCGACGATCGGGGCAATATCCTAACCAACAACCATGTGGTCGCCGGGGCGACCGAGATCAATGTACTGCTGGCCGACGGCACCACCTACCCGGCCAAGTTGGTGGGCACGGACCCGAAAACCGATCTGGCGGTGATCAGGATTGAGACCGATGAGAAACTGCCTGCGGTGACCTTCGGCGATTCGGACCGGATGGAAGTCGGCGATTGGGTCGTGGCCATCGGCCATCCCCGAGGGCTCGACGAGACCGTCACCCAGGGAATCATCAGTGCCAAGCACCGGCGCGGCGTCCTCGACCCCACATCCTACCAAGATTATCTGCAGACGGATGCAGCCATCAACCCGGGCAACAGCGGCGGGCCGTTGATCAATCTGGCGGGACAGGTCGTGGGCGTCAATGCGGCTATTGCCTCCGAGTCGGGCGGTTTTGAAGGGATTGGTTTCGCCATTCCCAGCAACATGGCCGTTCATGTGGCCCAGGCGTTGATCGACCACGGCAAGGTGATCCGCGGCTGGCTGGGAGTCAGCATACGCGACCTGACGCCCGAGCAAGTCAAATCCATGAAACTCAAAGACAAAAAGGGAGCCTTGATTGCCGATGTGGTTCCGGACAGTCCGGCCGATACCGATGGACTGAAAAAGGAAGACCTGGTGATCAAGTTTCAGGACCAAACGATTGAGGATGCCGCTGGCCTGCAGCGCCTCGTGGGCGACACACCGGTCGGTGACACGGCTGCCCTGACTGTGAAGCGAAATGGGAAAACCGTTGATCTGACCGTTACCATCGGCAGCCTGGATGACGCCGTTCGACGGATCGCCGCTTCTCTTGAAGATCGTCTGGGCGTGGTGGTACGCCCCCTGAAGGCCGAGGAGAGCCGGAACTATGGTCTGGACCCTGGCCTGGGAGTCGCCATCAAATCGGTGGATGCCGACGGGCTGTTGGGAAAAGCCGGTTTTGAAAAGGACGATGTGATCGTGGATGTCAACAACCTGCCCGTTCAGGGAGTCGAGGGGTTTGTGGCTTTAATCAAGTCCTTGCCGCCCCACCAGCAGGCCCTGTTCAAAGCGCTGGATCACCGCACCGGACAAAACGGCTACGTTCAGGTGACGGTCGGATAGTAAATCCCGTGTCCGCCCCCAACGGTCGACGGACACGGATCAATTGGCGGTGTAACCCGAACCATGACCTATCTGGAAAGGCGCGCCGCTTTAATCAGAACGGAGCTCCTACGGGAGGTCAGCATGAAACAGCATCACAAGTTCTCACTGGGTTATTACCTGTTTGTCTTTTCTTCGATCATTATGCTGGAGTCGATCTTCTTCAGCGGCGCCGCGGTCAAGGAAATCTCCTACAGCCGCTTCAGGAATCTACTCACCAACGACAAAATCCAGAGTGTTATCGTAGAAACGGATCGCATCTTCGGTCTGGAAAAAGCGCCGGTGGCTCCCGGAGGCCGCGCTGCAAATGAATCTCCGGTGTTTCAGCCGGCCCACAAGAAGGCGCCCTGGAATCTTGATTTCGGCCTTTTAAACGACAACGCCCAGAAGAAGGCCGAACGCCAGTTCGTGGTCACCCGTCTCGACGACCCGAAGCTGATAGCCGATCTGCAGGCCCACGGGGTGGACTACCGGGGTAAGATCGAATCCCACTGGCTCTCCAACTTTCTCTCCAACTGGATATTGCCGCTGGCGTTCTTCATTCTGTTGGGTCGTTTTCTGTCCCGTCGCATGGGCAAAGGCGTCGGCTTTTTGGATGTGGGCAAGAACAAGGCCCGCATCTATGCCGTTGATCCCTCACAGAAGGTCTCATTCAACGATGTGGCCGGTGTGGACGAGGCCGTCGAGGAGGTTAAAGAGGTGGTCTCTTTTCTCAAAAATCCCGAGCGATTCACCCGGCTGGGGGCCAAACTGCCCAAGGGGATCCTTCTGATCGGTCCTCCGGGTACGGGCAAAACCCTGCTGGCCAGGGCGGTGGCCGGTGAGGCCGGGGTGCCCTTCTTCAACCTCAGCGGTTCCGATTTTGTAGAGATGTTCGTGGGCGTGGGGGCCGCCAGGGTGCGCGATCTGTTCAAGGATGCCAAGGACAAGGCTCCCTGCATCATCTTTATCGACGAACTGGATGCCGTGGGCAAGAACCGCGCCCAAGGGGTTTATATGGGTGGCAACGACGAGCGCGAAAACACCCTCAACCAGCTGCTCACGGAGATGGACGGTTTCGATCCCCAGGCCGGCATCATTATCATGGGCGCCACCAATCGTCCCGAGGTGCTCGATCCGGCCCTCTTGCGGCCCGGGCGTTTTGACCGTCAGATCCTGGTTGACCGCCCTGATTTGAAGGGGCGCATGGACATCTTTGCCGTGCACACGCGTGAATTTATGCTCGATGACCAGGTCGATTTCCGCAAACTGGCCGCCGAAACCCCCGGTTTCGCCGGCGCCGAGATTGCCAATGTGTGCAACGAGGCTGCCCTGCTGGCCTCGCGCACGGAGAGAGAGACCATTTCCCAGGGTGACTTTCAGGATGCCATCGAGCGGGTCATCGCTGGCTTGGAGAAGAAGAACAAGCTGATCAACCCCCACGAACGTCAGGTGGTGGCCTACCATGAATCGGGTCACGCCATCGTCGGCCATCTCACCCCGGGGGCCGATCCGGTCCAGAAAGTCTCGATCGTTCCCCGGGGAATCGGCGCCCTGGGCTACACCCTGCAGACCCCCCTGGAAGATCGATTTCTCATGTCACGCAGCGAACTGCTGGGAAAGATCAAGGGGCTGCTGGGCGGCCGGGCCGCCGAAGAACTGATCTTCGGTGAAGTCTCTACCGGGGCCGCCAACGATTTGGAGAAGGTGGCCGATATCGTCCGCAACATGCTCACGGTATACGGGATGAGCAAACAGATGCCCAACCGGTCGCTGGTGGAAAAAGCCTCGCCCAACCCCTTTCTGGGCCAAGGACCCGCCATGCAGCGCCACTCTGAAACCCTGGAGACGCTGATCGACACCGAATCTCAGGAAATCATCGACGCGGCCTACCAGTCAGCTCGGCGGATTTTGAGTGAGCACCGCGATGAACTTGAAGCCATGTCCAGACTGTTGCTGGAAAAAGAGAAAATCGACGGAAAGGACATTCAGCGTATCCTTGGCCCGTGCCTGCCATCGGAAGGTGCTGCCAAGAGCGAAACGCCCCGAGTGGCAGCAGCGGGTTAGCCCAGCCTGTCGTTGAGATGACGTGGATTGCTGACATCCCTAATAACCACCCCCATGAAAGGAGTCTGAATTTCGTGGATCAACCTGAAAAGAAAATTGGATACTTGTCGGTGGTCGCCATCGGCATCGGCGGGATGGTCGGAGGCGGCATTTTCGCGGTGCTGGGCCGGGTCATTTAAAAAGCATATCATGTGTCCGTTTCCCGTTATCCAGTTTGACCGATAGCGGTTTAGACAAAGGAATTAGCGATCTGGAATTTTCCATCATCGACTCGTCCGGAGCACTCTACTAATTCAATGAAGCCCGTCAACCAAGCCTGGCGGAAGTTTTTTTCTATGATGACGGTGGAATAGAAATAAATGACTTTTTTCCATACTTGAACCGCTACACGAGCGCATTCCCCGCTGCTTGCGGCGGGGTTAGCGAGCGAACTGAAAATCGGCTCTGTACCCCTACGGTGAACCCTCCCCGCGGCTTGCCGCGGGGAGGGTTCATCGCGATTTTGGGGCTCCTGGGTCCGGTGCCAATCAGGCCTAACTGAGGGCTAGCGATAGGGCGTATTCAAGATAGTAACCGCGATACAAATCTTGAATTTCCCACGCACCATCGGCATCATTCCATTCGACTTTAAAATCCCGCATTTGATGCAAACCGTCATCGGAATCTGTAAAATATAGGATAAAGTTATCTTCATCGGCAAAGTAACCGTATCCAAAAATGGTCAAAAAATGACCAAATTTTTTACCGGAATCGTTTATTTTAATTGCAACACCTTTGCCCTCATGAACTGCGCTGACAATGAAATCTAATAGCATATGCGACTGGCTTTCTCTCACCAAAACCTGTTTAACACTGACCCTGGTTTCATAATTGGCAAAAAAATAACTTAAGGCATCGTTGACATAACCTGGCTTGTCTTCAAAATGAGCCCTGAAAATATCAAAGGCATCATCCTCGTCGACGGTCCAACCGGCCCATGCCAGCAGGTTCGCAGCAGTCGCTGCCCAGCACATGTTGAGATCTCCCACCCCGCTCTTATCGACGTCAGAAAAGGGTAAATCATAGAGTTCCCACATCTTAAAACTCGTTGCGTAATCCTGAGCCGTATAGTCCTCAGTACCTGCTCCGGGAATGAACTCATCCGAATCTGCGCTACCACCATCACTTCTACAACCGCAAATAAGGAAAAAAATGCAAATCAAAAAAGCCGATAAGTATTTCATGTTCGTCATCAGTTATCTGAACCCTTCTTGTCAAAAATATTGCCTGGATCAATTATTCAGATTTTATCGATTGCCAGGTCCTAACTGCTCTTTAGCTAACCAAGGAGAATACGCAATATCGATACCAAAAAAAATTAAATAAAATTACAGTACGTTGAAGATTTCCCTGTTAAGATGCTGCATCAAATCACTGACAATAAAATGACGTCGATTTGCATAAATCGTCAAAATTTAATCTTGTCGGGGGTAGCCTTACACCGTCCCCTTTTAAACGAATCGTACCGCTTATGCAGCATGACACATTTTCCAAGCGGTCTTTTGGGTGACGGCAATCCATTAGGCCATGAATACCGAGGAAACACCTTTGCTTGAATGTACCATGTAGTACATTGCTAAGAACCATTTCCAAAACTTCAGCTTGGTGCTGCGCATTGGCGTTTTTGTGATTTCCGTAAATTGACGTTTACAACAGCCGCATTCAAAGAGGCCTGAACGTATCGCTTCACCACTCAAGTGGTAAGTCTTCTCATAATCACAGAGGGGGCACCGGCGACCTTGCTTCCATAAAATTGATTCGAAAAAATGTCTGCATGTCTCTTCATCTGGAAAGTGTTCTCAGAGCTGATCTGTATTTATGGTATTTCCTTTTTTTTTGAGGAATAACTACCAGATCGATGTATCAGAACAGGTCACCGCTCAGCCTTTTTTTGGTATATAGTTAGGACATTATGCATGGTTGAAAAACAGGCAGTTCTTGACTATGGGCTAAAAAAAAATTGAAGGTTTCCCTTACGCCATTCTTTGAAAAGGAAAGTGCATCTCACATAGATTTCCTATAATATATGAAAACTTTTTCTCATTGAGAAGTTTATATCAATACCACATTGTGATAACAGCAATTTAGATAATCTTAACCCATTGATATGTTTTGCATTATATATTTTACGCATATACTCAAATTCTGCACATTTTTTGCAGTTACACTGCTGAGTTCCCCAACAAACTACATATACTTAAATCCTGATCTTAAAGCCGAACGGCTCATTGGAAGGTGGCTTTTTTTATGGAGGAATCATGCAATATATAATCAGTTTTATATGTTTGATGATTTTTGTATTTTCTATCTCATGTAAATACCAGAAAAGCGATTTTAACGCAGATTTGGTGAACCAAATTAATACATCTGAAGCCAAGGGAACTAAGAATCCTAAATTAGCTCCCATAGGTAAAGAAAACTATGAATACATTCCTGGCGAGATCCTCATAAAGTTTAAAGATGGCACAGACTTGCAAAGCATAAAAACTATCCAAAAAAGACTTTGCCTAAGAACTATCAAGGTCGTTCCAAAGCTAAATATATATCGTATGAAGATCGAAAATGGCTCTTCGGTGCAGGAAGTCATGAAACGCCTTGAGGGGTTTTTGGAAGTAGAGTATTCGGAACCAAATTACATGGTAGATTTTCAATAATTGCAAAAGGAGGAAACATGAAAAAGATAAAGAAAATCGTTGTGTTGGTATGTGTTGCTATATTTTTCTACGTCCCCTTTGCATGGTCGGACGGGAGACCACAAGCCCTTTGGGGGAGCGGTGCTTTGCCGATTGAGAAACAGGTTTCTGCAGAATTTATGCCCGGTGAAGTCCTCATAAAATTCAAGGAAAAGACCCCACAAGCCGAGATGAAGGCATTGCATTCATACCTGCAAGCTCAAGAGATAAAACGGATCGAACCCATAGGAGTGAGGCGTATAAAACTCCCATCGGATATTTCCGTGAAAGAAGCCGTTGCACATTACAAAATGGACCCAAACGTGGAATATGCTGAACCAAATTACATCATTCATTTCGCGGCAATGCCAACTGATACAGATTTTGGTGAGTTATGGGGATTGCACAATACTGGCCAGCAGGTTAACGGAGTTTCCGGGACGTATGATGCGGACATCGATGCTCCAGAGGCCTGGGACATCACAACGGGCTCAGACAATGTCATCGTCGCAGTGCTTGACTCAGGTGTGGCATACCTCCATCCTGAGATAGATCCCAATATATGGTTGAACAATGCGGAATCGAACGGGACAGGGGGAGTGGATGACGACAACAACGGTTATGTTGATGACATCTATGGTTGGGATTTCTGGGCTAACGATAATAGCCCCGAAGATTATAATTCTCATGGCACACATGTTTCTGGTATTATTGCAGCCCGTGGGAACAATGTAGAAGCGATAACAGGTGTCAACTGGAGTACCAAAATTATGGCTCTCAGAATGGGAGGAGTAGTTGGGGCAGTTGGCGATGCAACAAATGCCATTTTATATGCTGTAGACAATGGTGCCGATATTATCAACGCAAGCTGGGGAGGACCTAATTTTTCTCAAAGCTTATATGATGCCATAAGCTACGCCAATGATCACGGTGTTCTTTTCGTAACATCAGCGGGGAATGGAGGAAGTGACGGCATTGGCGATGACAATGATCAGACTCCAAGTTACCCTTCCAGTTATGATCTACCCAATATCATCGCAGTGGCAGCAACAGATCAAGATGATAACCTGACAAGCTTTTCAAACTATGGTTTGGCTTCTGTGGATGTAGCTGCCCCAGGAGAGAACGTCTATAGCTCTATTCCCGAGTTTACATCCGGAAACAAAGTGGTTTTATATACTGAGGATTTTGATCCATCTCCATCAGGATGGGTCGTTGGCGGGACCAATTATTCATGGAGTTTTGTTCCCGGGACTGGAGTCGGAGGATCTAACTCACTTGAGGATAGCCCGGGAGGTAATTACTTGAATAACACTGACTCGTTTGTCGGCTTTGCTGGTTCAGGAACCCCCTTTTCTCCGGTCAAAGATAATTACTACAAACTTTCATTTAGGATAAATATGGAGTTAGAAAACGGATTTGACTATTTGTTTTTAGTTGGATCGGAAGACGGTACAAACTGGTTTTTACCAGATGCGGCTTTAGCTTTCTTGGGTAACCTACGAACAGGATCTACCATTGGATTTGTTAATGATTCTTTTGATTTAACGGCGATGGCGGACGTACTGTCAGGTTTTTACTTTGGCTTTGGGCTCTATTCTGATTCTTCAATTGCCCAAGACGGGGTCTACATTGATAACCTTGAACTCTATCGAGAACCTATAATTATAAGCAGTTATGACTATGATTATTATGAAGGCACGTCAATGGCGTCTCCCTATGTTGCAGGTGTTGCGGGATTAGTGAAAGCACAAAATCCAAACTATACCCATTTCCAGATTCGAAACGCGATTCTTAATACAGTGGATTACAATTCTTCTCTTACTGGAAAGGTATTAACTGAAGGCAGAATTAATGCCTTCAAAGCGGTTACCTACCTTGCCCCTCCAACAAATCTAACTTCTTCTATTGGAGATGGCTCTGTTACACTTAGTTGGGATGCTAATAACGAGAAGGCTTTGACGAGTTACGACATTTTGTACACGGATCCTTCGGGCAAAAGCAGCAAATTGAATGTGGGAAATGTGACATACTATAAAGTTAGTGGTTTGATCAATGGAACCCGATATGTGTTTACTGTGCGGGCCATTGGAAATTTTCCAGTTGCAGGAGTGATAGAAGGACCATTTTCCACAAGCATAACTGAAACTCCAAGTGGTCCCGGCGCCGGTGGTGGTGGTGGGGTGGCGGTGGCGGTGGCGGGTGACTGATTACCACTGCTGCATACGGGTTCCGTATGTAAAACTTTTCTTCTACAGTTGATAGGCAATTTTAAGTCACTTTTACCCGTAACTACCTGTTTTCATTAGTGGCGAAAATTTATGAGCTCCAAACGGTAGTGCCACAGAATTCGGTCAAAAACATTGACAGGTAAAGCCTTAAACTTTAAAAATGGGAGTGTCTATTCAGGAGGCTCCCATGTTCGCTCGAGTTAAAAAATCCGGCAAGTACCAGTATCTTCAGATTGTCGAAAACAACAAGATCAAAGGCAAGGTCAAGCAGCGGGTCATTGCCACGATCGGCCGCCTGGATCAACTCCAGGACAAGGGGCGCGTAGAGACGCTGATCCGCTCGCTTTCTCGATTTTCCGAAAAGGCCATGCTGATATTGACCGGCCACAGCGATCCGCATGCCCTCACTGTTAAGATCGGCCCGACATTGATCTTCGAACGGCTGTGGGAACAAAGCGGCATCAAAGCGGCGCTGCACAGATTGCTGCAGGGTCGCAAGTTCGAGTTCGATGTCGAAAGAGCGATTTTTCTCACTGTGTTGCATCGACTGATGAGTTCAGGATCCGACCGTTATTGTGATCGCTGGCGAAGAGATTATGCCATTGCCGGCACCGAGCACATTGAGTTGCATCATCTTTACCGCGCCATGGGATGTTTGGGAGAGCCGCTGGCTGATCAAAGCAGCGCTTCTGATTTTGCGCCCCGTTGCAATAAAGATCTGATTGAAGAAGACTTGTTCAACATGTGGCGCGATCTGTTCACCGGACTCGAGCTGGTGTTTTTTGATACCACGTCGATTTACTTTGAAGGCGAAGGCGGAGAAAGCATCGGCAAAAGAGGCTTCAGCAAAGATCATCGGCCGGATTTGAAGCAGATGGTGGTGGCCGTGGTGATTAACGATGAGGGGCGGCCAATCTGCTGCGAGATGTGGCCCGGCAACACCACCGATGTCAGCACACTGAAGACGATTAGCCAACAGATGCGGCGGCGCTTCAACATCCAACGGTTTTGCATCGTTGCCGACCGCGGCATGATCAGCGCCGGCAATCTTGAGTACCTGGAGGCAGACGATCAGATCGGTTACATTCTGGGTACGCGGATGAGAAAAGATAAAGAAGTCCAGCAGCAGGTGCTTACCTGCGGCGGGCGGTACCGGGAAGTGCACCCGGTCGGCGCCAAGGCCAAGGATCCTTCTCCGCTGAAGGTAAAAGAGGTGCGGCTGGCAGACCGACGCTACATCGTTTGTCTCAACGAACGCCAAGCCGTCAAAGACAAGCTCACGCGGGAAGCCATCATTGCTGCCCTGGAAGAAAAGATTCCCAGGGGCCCCAAGGCGCTTGTGGGCAACAAGGGCTACCGTAAATATATCAAAATGGAAAAAAACAGTGCTCGGATCGATTTTAAAAAAGTGAAAACCGAAGCGCGTTTTGACGGCAAGTGGGTGCTGCGCACCAACACAGATCTCACCGCCGACAAAGTCGCGCTGAAGTACAAGGAGTTGTGGCAGGTCGAGCGCGTGTTCCGGGATGTAAAATCGATCCTCGATACCCGTCCCATCTTCCATAAGTGTGACGATACGATCCGCGGACATGTCTTTTGCAGTTTTCTGGCCCTGATCCTGCGCAAGGAACTCGAGCGCTGCCTGGAAAAAGCCGGCCATGTGTTCGAATGGTCGCATATCAAGCAGGATTTGAAGGCGCTGCAGGAGACTCACATAGAAGAAAACGGCAATTGCCTGGCAGTGCGCAGCAAAGCAGAGGGCGTGTGCGGCAAAGTGTTTCAGGCCGTCGGTGTGGCGATGCCGCCGACCATTCGCGAAATTTAATTTTCGATTTTTGTAAGCTTGGCATGGGGGTAGTGCCAAGAACATTTCTGTGTCCTGTAACTTTCTGTAATTATGTTAGATTAAAAATCTAACTGTTGAAGATCAGTTTAAAATACCAGAATCGTCGGCCTGAATATATCGATGCGTTTTTCCATGTCATTAATTGGGAGAAGGTCAACGAAATATTTACAATGCACAGATAGCACCCGTTGCAGGGTAAAATGAAGCGGAATGTAAATCCCGGCAAGGGGAATATATGATCCAGAAACGCACCGTCGGAATTGTGGGGGCCGGAAATGTCGGCGCAGCGGCCGCCTACGCCATGTTTTTGAGACAGACTGCCGGTGAACTCATTCTCGTTGACAAAGACAATGGCCGGTGAGTTGGCGTATATTGAAATTGCCTAAATTCGGCCATGGCTTGGACTAAAAAGCCCCGCAGCGGTGTCATCCGCCGGCGGGGCTTTTCTCGTTGTGCAAAGCAGGCGCGCAAGGTGATCAAGCTGCAGGCTGGCGGTCGGCGGCCTTCTCCCACTCCTGCACCTCACCCTCTTCCACATCCTCCCAGCCGGTGATCATGGCCTTGACGTGGGCGGTGACGGTGTGCCCGGTGGTGGTCATGTAGACGTGAACAATGATGAAACACAAGATGGCGAATGCACCGGCCGTATGGATAAAGGCGAGGATGTCCAGCGTCAGCCAGTCCAACCCCCAGGCTTTCCATGAGTTGTACCCCCAGTAGAGAAACCCCGAGGCCATCTGCACGGGCAGCAGAAAGGCGGCCAGTGACAGGTAGACCAGACGCTGAAGCGGGTTGTGCTTGGCCTCTTTGCGTTTGGGCACCGGGTGGCTTTCGCCCCTGAATATGCCGTAGCTGTAGTACAGCACCACCTGGAACATCTTTTTGGTGGTGGGGATGTACTGCTTCCACTCGCCGGTGGTAAAGACCCAGAAAACGAAAAAGGCGAACGCGATCAGCCAGCTCAAGCCGATGAAGTTGTGTACCTCCACGGCCTCGTCGAAGCCCAGGAAGGGAAATGTGCCGTGGACTTCGAAACCGGTCACCAGCAACACGAAGATCAGGGCCATCTGCAGCCAGTGCCAGAATCGTTCATAGCGGGTGTACAGGTACATGGTGATCTTTTTTTTGGCAGACATGGCTATTTACCCTCCTTTCTGCCGTTGGTGAACATCCGGGTCAGACCGTGGATGGCAACCCCCAGCAGATGACCCAGCACCAGGATCCAGCCCAGTGAATCCAACAGCGAAAAATTGTCCCGTCCGGGCATGTAAAAACCGGACAGGCTGGCCAGGCGGCTGCCGTTGTGCGTGTGGCATTCGTTGCAGGCGACCACATTCTCCTTGGGGGCCACCATGTGGGTGATCGGAAAGACGTAGGTGGTGTCCACGAAGTCGAACTCCCCCGAGAAGGGGATGTCCAGCGTGGCATTGCCTATGGTCAGGGCACGGTTCCAGTCGAGCGTTTTCCAATAACCGTCGGGACCCGAGAGCATGGGCGCCAACAGGGTCTTGTGGACCTTGTCATAGGGCTGCCGGCCCTGGTGAACCTTGAAGGGAAAGATGCGCGAATTTTCATCATCACGGCTGCCGACCGGATGGCTGACCTGGACGGTCTGACCCGGATCGATGGCGTCCCTGGCCGTCGTGCTGCTGATGGAACCGTTATACCAGAAGTACTCTGGTTTGACGTTCTTGGCCCATTTCATCTGGCCCTTGATGGACAGGTAGCTGTCCTTGCCGAACTCATCCTTGGTCTTGTAGGGCTTGCCATCCTTCAACTTGCCTGACTGGGACCAGTCCCAGGACATCTTGGTGGGATTCACCCGGGCAAATTCGGGGATATGGCAGCTCTGGCAGGCCACCTTGTCCGTATGATCGTTGGCCTTGGACTCGGATTTGTGCGGTGTGCTGCTGTGGCAGGACTCGCAGGTGATCTTGGTGGTGAGATCGTCCTCGATCAGGCTTTTGCGGTCGGTGGCCGCCGGTTGGGTGTAGACCCGGCCGGCAATGTTGTGCAAGGTGGTGGTGTGGCAGCGGGTGCACTTGAAGTTCTGGCCGTCGCTGCCCATGTGAACGTCCAGGGCCTTGTTGGGCTTGGTCAGCGAGGTGTCCAGGTCACCGTGCTTGACCCCGTCGCCGCCGCCGCCTTTGAAATGGCAGGATCCGCAGTTCTGGCGTTCGGGCCGGACCACGGACTGGACGGCCGCCTGAATGTTGCCGCGGATCTCCTTGGCGATCTCCTGCTCATCGGGGTCTTTGGATCCGGCAAAGGCTTCCAGGTCATCGAAGGACTCCTCCCAATTGATGGACTTCTGACCGTGACAGTTCAGGCAGTTGACGGCTTCGGTCTTGTTGCCCCATCCGGGATGGCAGCTCAGACAACCTTTGTCCTGCATGTTGTTGGCCGAGATGCAGAAGTTGTTGATCGAATCACCGCCTTTACCGAAAACGTGGCCCTTTTCATCCGTGTAAGCCTTCCAGGTCCAGTGGATGGTCTTGTGGAACTGATCCGCCGCCTCGGTATGGCAGGAGAGGCAGGCCTGGGTCACTTCCGGACCGGACCGGAAATCCTTTTGAAGTTCTTCGAGCCGGGAATGGTCGGTGGTTATCCACAGCTGCTTCTTTTTGGTGGCCTGGTCTGCCATGGTAATGCCCGGCGCCCGCTCCTCCGTATTACCCGTCGCCCGGCAGACCGCAGGCCCGCCAAGTGACACGATGGTGAACAGGAGCAATGTGCAGGGCACGCTGAATCGGCTCCCTCGCCTTGACTTCATGGGTCGTCTCCCTTTTTTGATGTCCCCGGTTTAGATCGGTTTTCGCAGATCGAACGATCCGTCTTTTTTGACGGTCAATTCCCCGTCCACGTAGAAAACATTTTTTAATTCAGGACGGACATCCTGAACCATGTAGAAGGCTTCACCGCTGCGGGCGCCGGTGCCGCAGATAAAGACGATGGGCTTGTCGGTGGGCAGGGTCTTGATTTTGTCTTCCAGGTCATCCACCGGAATGTTGACCGCTGTCTTCAGGCTGCCTTTCTTGAATTCATCGGCATCGCGAACGTCAACCAGATAGACCGACTTGGGATTTTCGGTGACGATGCGGCGAAATTCAGCATGGTCGATGCTGCCCTCTTCTGCTCCCCCCTTGATGGTGGTGGCGGCAACGACTGCCGTCGACGCTTTTCCGGCATAGGCCACCCAGGCCGGGTAACCTTCGGAAAAGACCTTGACGTTGGTGTAGCCCAGGTCGATGGCTTTGGCAGCACTCTTGTGGCTGAGTTTGCAGTGCAGACCGCCGCAATAGAACACCACCAGCTTGTTCTTGTCCGTGGGCAACAGGTGCTTCTGATCGTCGAAATAGGTGTCCGGGATGCTGATTGCCGAGGGAATGTGCCCTTTGTCATATTTGGCTTTTTGGGGTCGAGAGTCTACCAGAACCATGTCGGCGCCTTTGTCTATCTGCGCCTTGACCCACTCGGCCGAAACCGAAGGATAGTGGGTATTATCTGCCATCCATGCCGGGTAGCCTTCGGCAAACACCTTGACGTTGGTGTAGCCCAGCGCTTCCGCTTTCATGGCGGACTTGTGGCTCAGTTTGCATTTCAGGCCGCCGCAATAAAAGATCAGCAGGCTGTTTTTATCCGCCGGCAGCTGGTCGGTCATCTTGTCGAACTGGCTGTCGGGCATGCTGACGGCCATGGGGATGTGTCCCTGAATATACTTGGGCTTGTAGGGACGGGAATCGATCAACATGACGCTGTCTGCCATGGGGATGGTGAGGTGCTCGGCGACGAACGCCATGTCGACGATGTCGTGAAACGGTTCAAATGCCGGCTCGGCCGCTGCTGCGACCGGTGCCGCCGGCTGCTGGGTGGCGCAGCCGGTGAAGGTGGCCAGAAGAAGAAGAACGATAACTGCTGAAGCAATCAGATGCACGGGTTTCATTGATACCTCCATTGATCGATCTCGGGGCCGGCCGGGTGGTGAACCCGGCTTGCCCAAGTTGTAGTGGCGTGGTGGATTATTTGCATTTGGCCGGGGTGGGTGAGTCTGCCGCGTGATCATGCAGGTAGGCATATATGTCGGCAATATCCGACTCTGACAAGGCATCCCACTCCGCCTTGCAGCCAAATTCCTCGAAATCCTTTTTTTCGAAGGCGCGGGTCCACTGGGCCTGGGTTTTGGCATCCGGGCTGATGGGCGGCTTGGCGGAATCCACCTCTCCCCGCTCCATGCAGGCCTTGTAAACTTTGCGGTAGGTGTACTTGCCCTTGCGGTCGTTGCCCTTTTCCATGGCAAAGGTGACGCCGACGGTGGAAAACAGAAAAACCAGCGCGATTGCGATGAAAAGTCCTCTTTTAGACATGTTGCCTCCTTACTTGTAGATAATACCATTATCGGGTTTAATTGGGTTAATGATTTTTAAAAAACCAGGTGGCGATCCGCCTGTTTCAGTATCTCGGCATTCCTGGTATGGGTGGAGAAGGCTTCCATCGTGACCCCAGGCACCTCATGCTCCCTGCCGTGCAAACCGTTTGCCCGGAAGCTGGCGTCACAGATATTCAACTCAGCCTTTCCCACCAGTGTTTGGAATTTGGGATTCACGGTCAACAACACCCCTTTCCCGGCGAAAAAAAGGATTACCCGTTTGCCTTTGGCAAAGGCGGCCGTGGTGAGGTTGACCACGTGGTCCAGATGCTTGTCGGTGCTGACCAGGATGGCCAGCGAATCCGTTGCGGCCTTGATCGCCTTGTCTTGGGAAATCACCACCAGCAAATCACCTTGTCGTTTTCGAAGATCTTGTCCACCAGGGCCGGCCAGTCCACCGGGTCTTCGTAGAGCATGACCACCGATGCGGTGTTGTCCATGTTCATGGTGACCGTCAATTTTTCCACCGTTTCGTCAGGCTCCGATCTTAAGATGTGAAGAATTTTCACGGCAAAACCTCTTTGGGGCGTTGATCCGATTTCCGGCTAAAGCGGGATGACGATATCCGCGTGCTGGATCTTTGCTGCCGCCTGAGCGATGGTCACATGGGTAAAATTGTACTTTTCGGCGTTTTCCGAGTTGTTGGAAAACCGCTTTCCGCCGATTTCGTCCAGAAAGGCCATGTTGTCACGGTAGGCTTCATCCATATTTTCGATTTCATGGTGAAGTACGAACATCTGGACCTTCATTCCCGCTAACAGCAGGCCGACGCAGGTCCGCAGGCCTTCGTATTGCTGTTGGGGGTGGTTTATGATGATCGCTGCATGTTTCATGCTTGCCTAATCTCTTAATTCTGCACAGAATCCGCTTCTTTTCCGAGTCGATGCTGGAAGCGGTTCCCGCAGAGGACGGTTTCAGGCTCCTTTTGCCAGTTAGTAGCGGAAGGTCAGGCTGAGGTAGCCGTCCCACACCTTGTCGATCACCGGATTGAGCGCATCGAGCGAGCTCAGTTCGCTGATCTTCATGGGCTCGCCCATGGGGTTGCCGCTGCCCGAGTACTCGTAATCGTAGTATCGCACACCGAGGGTGGCGAAGAAGTTATCGCCGATGATGGGCTGATGCCAGTAGCCTTCATAGACACTGCCCCGCACGGCCAGCTTGCTGGCCACCACTGAATCTTCGGCCCCGCTGAAGTTGAACCAGTACTGGGATCCATAGTTGTACTCCAGACCGAAACGGGCATCCCATGGCATGGGGAAGACGGCACCCAGGTAGATCATGTAGCCGTCGCGGTCTTTGAGCTCTCCGTTGGAGTTGAGCAGCCCCTGGCCCATGAGTTTAAAGAAAGGATTATCGGATGTCTGCGACGGGGAGGTGTGGCTCCAGGAGCCGGAGATGAACAGGTCGATATCCGTGTCGAAGCGTTCAATTAGGTTGGTGCGCAGCAGCAGGGACAGGGCGTCCCAATCGCCGATATTGGTCAGGGGCTGCATCCGTGTCACGTAGCCGCCCGTGTTCTGCTCGAAGGTAAACGTCCCGTCCGGGTTTTCGGTGGCAATAAAAGGCATGACCGTCAGGCCGGTGAAACCGTCGGTGATGTCCCAGGCATGGGCGTAATTGAGCACGGCGCTGGTCGAGTCGTTGTCGAACAGGGTGGCGATGAAACCGGCAAAATGGACGTCATCCACATCAGCCTGCTGGTTGCCCAGGGAATAGGTGTTGCCCCAGTCGCTTTCAAATCCCTGGCCGTAGCACAATTTTAAGGAGGCTCCGGGGATGCCGGTGACCTCTTCGAAACCCATGTTGAAGGAGGCGCCGTCAAACTGCCAGTTGATGATCGTGGCCAGTGGCGAGCCGCCCTCCAGGCTGTAGTTCTGGTACTCCAGCGGCGGACCGTCGGTACCCGGGCGCCGGCCCACGGAGAAGTTGGTGGGAACGCTACCCCAATCCTTTTTATAGTTGAAGTAGGCCCGCTCCAGACGGATGGTGTCCCCATGGGGCAGGCTGGCGGTGTTGCCGTCCAGGGTGACGTCGCCCAGGCTGCCCTGGTTGAATTTGACCCCGCTGCTGTCGGCGAATGTTTTGTAAGCGGCCAACCGGCCGTCGAAGCTGAGCTGGTCGTTGACCTTGGAATGCATGCTGAGCCGAAACTTGTTGGTGAGCAGGATGTCGTTGGTGGCGTCGTACGTTTCAGTGGGCGGGATCATGCCGGCGGCGGCCATGTTGCCGATGGCCTGCTGGATCTGGGGAAGGGTGGCACCATTGAACCCGTTGGGTGTGGGTTCAAAGAAAGCGCCGACCAAGGAACTGGGTGCCGCCTGGATGTCCTTGTATTTAAGGGTGTCGGCACGGGAGCGAAACTCGATACCGAAGGCGACCTTGTCCGTGGCCGTGTGAAGCTCGGCCTTGTTCAGCCGGTCGTCCATCTCCTCGATCTCTTCTTCCTTGGCCTGGCTATTCCGCTCAATGTCTTCCAGCTTCTTCTGAACGGCCTCCATTTCCTGTGTCATTTGCTCCAGGCGCTGCTTTAGAAGCTTCACGTCGTCTTCCGCCAAGGCGACGCCGGGTGCCGCGGCGCATAGCAGGAATACGATTCCCATGATGGCACCGATGGCTGTGTGCTTCCATCCTTTCTCTGTCATATCCCCTCCTCGTGGAAAGTGTTAACCGTAGCGAACCAATTTTCACTGCAGATCCTTGAGCAACGGGCGTGCCAGGGGGGCGAATTGAATGAAAAAAGTTTTAACAAATAGATATAATGGAATAAACTATCTTTGTTGAAGATACTTGCAATCGTGGATGAAACCGTTTAAGTTAACAATTGTTAAGTTAACAGGTTAACATGTTTCGTTGATAGAGTTAACACTTAGGCGGTTGCGTCATGGATATTGCCAAATATTGGAAAACCATTGTGGACACACTGCAGGACGGCTTGATGGTGGTCGACCCGAAGGGTCGTATTATTGCGGTCAACCCAGCGGCGGAGCGGGTCACCGGCTACGGGTCCGATGAACTGATCGGTAAGTCCTGCCGAATTCTGAATTGTACCGGATGCAAAATTATCGGGCAGGGCGCCGGCAAGCAGTGGTGCGGTCTGTTCAACAGAGGCGTCATCAAAGAGAAGAAATGCCTGATCACCAACAAGGACCGCCATTCGGTGCACATTATCAAGAGTGCATCGGTGCTGCGCAACGAAAAGGGCGAGATCATCGGCGCTGTCGAGACGCTGACCGACATCACCGAAAAGATCCGCCAGCAGCAGGAGATCAGCAACCTGCGCAAGACCTTTCACCTGGACGAGGGATACCACGGCATCCTGGGGAAATCTTCGGCGATGCTGAACCTTTTCGAGATGATCGAAAATGTGGCCCCGTCAGACACACCGGTGATGATTCAGGGTGAGAGCGGCAGCGGCAAAGAGCTCGTGGCCCGGGCCGTCCACAGGGCCAGCGGCCGCAACGACAAGCCCTATGTCAAGGTCAACTGTGCGGCACTGAACGAAAACCTGCTGGAGAGCGAACTCTTCGGTCATGTGAAGGGGGCTTATACCGGTGCGGACCGTACCCGCGTGGGCCGTTTCGAAGCCGCCCATCAAGGGACCATTTTCCTGGACGAGATCGGCGACATTCCCCCTGCCATCCAGATCAAGCTGCTGCGCGTGCTCGAGGACCGCAAGATCGAGCGGGTGGGGGACAATCGGTCCATCCCCGTGGATGTCAGGGTGATTACCGCCACCCACAAGCGTCTGGATGCGCTGATCGAACAGGGACTGTTCCGGGAGGATCTTTATTTTCGGATCAACGTCTTTCCTTTGCACTGCCCGCCTCTGTCCGAGCGTCGGGAAGACATCCCGCTGATCGCTCAGAGCTTTATCCGGCGAAATGCGACCAGCAGCGGCAAGAAAATTATCGGGCTCACGCCCGACGCCCTTGAAGCCCTGACGGATTACGCCTGGCCGGGCAATGTCCGCGAGTTGCGAAATGCCATCGAGTATGCCTTCGTGCTTTGCCAGAGCGGGGGCATCGGCACCCAACATCTGCCCCACAAGATCGTTCACGGGGCATTCGATGCGAAGGCAACCTGTGAACTGGACCAGCGGTGCGTCAAGGATCGGGAAAGCCTGATCCGTGTGCTGCGCAAGGCCGGCGGCAATCAATCCAAAGCGGCCAAGATGCTGGGGGTCAGTCGGGTGACCGTCTGGAAGCGGATGAAGAAGCTCGGGATCGATATCAAGCAGGATGTGGCTTGACCCCGCCTCTCCTGGACCGCTAAAAAATGTTGACATTCATACCACGAAGTGGCACGTGTGGCTGGATGTGAGCATTTTCCGGTAAATACGGCATGTTAGTTTCCCACTTACAGCTGGTCTTGGGTGTATGGTTGGCCGCGGTATGGGCCGGCACTTTTCAATGCAGCCATCGCTTGCAGCTATCCAGGAATTGGAAAATAGAGACGGAAAGCCATGAAAGACAAAGAATTCAGCGTGTTGCGGAAGAAACTGGGAAAAACCCAGAAACAGATGGCGCAGCTTCTGGGAACCTCGATCAAGGCGATCCACAGTTATGAGCAGGGCTGGCGAACCATTCCCGTCCACGTTGAGCGCCAGCTCTACTTTCTGGTCACCCGCAAATTGTTGGCCAACAACGGCATCCAACCCTGTTGGGACACCCGTTCCTGTCCCCTGGAGCGGCGAGAAGCGTGTCCGGCCTGGGAATTTTCCACCGGCGACCTGTGCTGGTTCATCAACGGCACCATCTGCGACGGGACTGTCCACGCTTCCTGGAAAGAGAAGATGAAGCTGTGCCGCACCTGTGATGTGTTCAAGTCCGCCATAGCCAAAATCGACCATGAGTGAGTATATCCAGCACGATCAGCAGGGGGCATCGGTGGGTCTGGTGGAAAAGCGGACATTCACGTTCGCCCACCCCCCGGCATCCATGACCCTGGCCTGTGGCGCATCCATCGGGCCGGTGACCCTCGCCTATGAAACCTGCGGCCGCCTCAACGACGACCGGACCAATGCAATTCTGATTCTGCATGCCCTTTCCGGTGATGCCCATGTTGCGGGCACTTACACCGAAAGCGACGACAAGCCGGGCTGGTGGGACTTCATGGTGGGGCCGGGGAAGGGAATCGACACCGACCGCCATTTCGTGATCTGCACAAACATCCTGGGCAGCTGCATGGGGTCGACCGGTCCCGCATCCATCGACCCGGCCACCGGCAAGCCCTACGGATTGAATTTCCCGGTGGTCACCATTACGGATATGGTGGACGCTCAACAGCGGCTCATGGACCACCTGGGTGTGCATCGGCTGCACGCGGTGATCGGCGGATCCATAGGCGGCATGCAGGCGCTGGAATGGTGTGTGCGCTACCCGGACCGGGTTGCATCCGCCGTGCTTCTGGCCACCACCACCCGGCACAGCGCGCTGGCCATAGCTTTCAACGAAGTGGCCAGACAGGCTATCATGGCCGATCCCAACTGGAACGGCGGAGACTATCAAGATGGAAAGAAACCGGACCTGGGGCTGGCCGTGGCACGGATGATCGGTCATATCACCTATCTTTCGGACGAATCCATGCGGCTCAAATTCGGCCGGCGGCTTCAAGACAAGGCCGATTTCTCCTTCAATTTCGATGCGGATTTCCAGGTGGAGAGCTACCTGCGCCATCAAGGCCGCAAGTTTGTGGATCGATTCGACGCCAATGCCTTTCTCTACATCACCAAGGCGGCGGACTATTTTGATCTTGAGCGGCATTACGGTGACGGGTCCGCTGTGGCGGCCTTTGCGGCCGCTCGTGCCAGGTTTCTGGTGATTTCCTTTACCTCAGACTGGCTCTACCCGACCTACCAGTCCAGGGCCATGGTCAAGGCCATGAAAAAAAACGGACTGGCAGTGAGCTTCTGCGAAATCGAGGCCCAGTGGGGGCACGATGCCTTCCTGCTTCCCAGTGACCGTCTTTCAGGTATCATGAAAGGGTTCTTGGACGGTGAAATCGACGTGTAATGCAGGCAACGGAATTCGCTACGACCTTCGGCTGGTGGCCTCCTGGATTCCGCAAGGGGCCCGGGTGCTTGGGTTGGGATGCGGTGACGGCACGCTGCTTCACTACTTGAAAACCCGCAAAAATGCGATTTGCACCGGCATCGACATCGACGAGAGCTGCGTGGCCCGTTGTATCGAACGGGGGTTGACCGTCCTCCAGGGAGACATCAACGAAGAGGTCCGAGACTATCCGGACGATGTCTTCGATTTTGTGATCCTGGCCCAGACCCTGCAGCAGATTTATGATCCGGCGCCCTTGATCCGTGAGATGCTGCGAATCGGCCGGCGCTGCGTGGTGAGCTTTCCCAATTTCAGCCACTGGCGGGTAAGGATGATGCTGACGGTAACGGGGCACGCGCCGGTGACGCCGCAGCTGCCCTACCAGTGGCACGATACGCCCAACATCCGGGTGATCACCCTGTCCGACTTCAGGCGATACGCCCGACAGGTGGGATTCAGAATCCTAAAAGAGGTGGGTATCAACACAGACCGACAGGATCGGTCCGGGAGGCGGGTCCGTTTTTTACCGGACCTGTTTGCCACATACGGCCTGTTTTTGATCGCCAAGGAGGCTTCCAAGGAGGGGTCATGAAGATCGTTTCCATCGCCGTCAGCCGGAAAAAAGGAACCCGAAAAACCCTCGTGGACCGGGCCCGGGTGATTCTCAACCACGGTCTGGATGGGGACGCCCACGCCGGCCCCTGGCACCGGCAGGTGAGTTTTCTGGCCTCAGAAAGCATCCAGGGGGCGCGGGCAAAGGGACTGGATGTGACTTTCGGGGATTTCGCCGAAAATGTGGCCACCGAAGGCATCGACTGGACGCAGCTGGCCATTGGAACGCAGGTAAAGCTGGGAACGACGGTTATCGTTGAAGTCTCTCAGATCGGCAAGACCTGCCACAAACCCTGTGCCATCTACTACCAGGCCGGCGACTGCATCATGCCCCGGGAGGGGGTTTTCGCCCGGGTGATTCAGGGCGGTGAGATCGTCTGCGGAGATTCCATCCAGGTGATGGCGACATCACCCGATCCTGCCGGCCATCCGCATCCGCATTCGACCTGATCCCTAAAATTGCGGGGCAGAAGAAAAATCACCACAATGTGGTATTTTTTCCTTGACAGGGATGGTTGATCCGATTATATTCTACTCTAACACCCCATACGTATTATTCAATCCCTCTACCCTCGGCGGCTCTGCTACGTTACCCCACAACAGCAGAGCCGCCCTTCCTTTGTTGGGCCCCCTATCCATTGCGAGGCGACGGCTTTTCTGTTAAAGGAAGCCGGAAATAAAAAATGAACCCTATACGTCGCCGCGGCCCACGCCCGCCCATCGTGAACGGCGGCATCCGGAAGGAACGTTCCACTCGATGAAATCATTTGAAGCCCTGTTTGCCGAACTTACCGACAAGACCGCACGCAAGGACCCCCAGTCGGGAACCGTGCACCTGCTGGAGAACGGTCTCCACGCCATTGGCAAGAAAGTGATCGAGGAGGCGTGTGAAGTGTGGATGGCCGCTGAATACGAGGGCCGGGAACGCACCGCCGAAGAAATATCCCAACTGCTCTACCACGTGCAGGTGATGATGATCGCCTGTGAGATAGAGCTGGAGGATGTCTACCGCCACCTGTAGATTCCATCCACAAAAGGCATCTTTCGGCCCAGGCCGGCGTTCTCGCTCGGCTGAAATCCTCGACGTAGCGCTGCTACGCCTGCGGTTTCAACCTCACTGCGGCCTTGGCCTGAACCAAAATCTACCTTCTGTGAATGGAATCTAATATCTCTGGACCGCTCATACGCCGCTAGTACATCAAAACCATAATGTGTAATGTCTGCCTCGTGCCGACCCGATGGCCTTAAAAGGAATCTTATTGTCATGCTGAGAATCGCTCTGCCCAACAAGGGATCGCTCTCCGAAGACGCCGTGCAGCTGATCCGGGAGGCCGGTTACAATTGTCGTCGATACAGCCGTGAACTCATCGTTCTCGACAACACCAACCGGGTCGAGTTCGTTTTTTTGCGTCCCCGCGATATCGCCATTTATGTGAGCGAAGGTATCCTGGACATGGGGGTGACCGGCCGGGACCTGGCCCTGGACAGCGGGGCAAAGGTGGTGGAACTGATGTCGTTGGGCTTCGGCAGGTCCGATTTCCATTACGCCGTTCCCGCAGACGCGGATCTGACCCCTGACCAGTTTGCCGGAAAGCGCATCGCCAGCTCCTACCCCCGACTGGTCTTCGAAGACCTGACGCGCCGCGGCGTGGACGCCCAAGTGATCCGATTGGACGGGGCGGTGGAGATCGCCATCCGCCTGGGTGTGGCCGACGCCGTTGCCGACGTGGTTCAAACCGGGCGAACCCTCGAGGAGGCAGGGCTCAAGGTGGTCGGGCACCCGCTGCTGCGCAGCGAAGCAATCCTGGCGGCCCGGACCCGGGACATTGAACGGCAGGCGCGGGTGCATACGTTCATGGACCGGATCCGCGGTATCGTCGTGGCCCGGGAGTATGTAATGGTCGAGTACGATATCCCCGAAACCATGCTGGAGGTGGCCTGCGTCATCACCCCGGGCATCGAATCCCCCACGGTCTCCCCCTTGAGCAAAAAAGGGTGGGTGGCGGTCAAATCCATGTCCAAAAAGCGGGATGTGAATCAGATCATGGACAGCCTTACCAAAATCGGGGCCAAGGGAATCATCGTCACCGACATCCGTACCTGCCGGATATAGGGCCGTGCAATAAACAACAAGATCCCGAGACCCAATCCCAAACGCCCCCCTGCCGCCAGCACGGGCATTGGGCCCGCTATCGCGGTTCCTTCCGGACAAGCCGCTGGACGTCGGTGCTCCGGTTTTGCATTTTCAGCCCGCCGCTGGTCTCGTCGACCCACGCATTGAATATACAGAAACGATTCTTATCTTTACCACAATGTGGTGATTTGTGATTCATGCGACAATCACCGGCAAAGGGTCAAGCGCCCGCGGATTTTCAGAATAAAGGGTTGGCCGATGAAAAGACGACCATTGATATGGATGGCGACGCTTCTATTCCTTCTGTGCGGCGCCTCCGTGTGCCAAGCCTCGGCAGACGTGCCGGTCGTGAAGACTATTTCACCCATTCATTTCAAGGCATTGCTCGACCGCCACCGGGCCGACCCCAATGTCGTGCTGCTGGATGTCCGTACACCCAAAGAGTTCCAGGATGGCCACATCCAAGGGGCGCTGTTGCTGGATTTTTATTCCGGTGATTACAAGGAACGGATCAAGGCCCTGGACAGAGAAAAAACCTATTTGATTTACTGCCGAAGCGGCAACCGCAGCGCAAAGAGCCTCGCCATTTTCGAAAAACTGGGCTTTCAGCGCGCCTATCATTTGGATACCGGCGTGATTGGCTGGTCGCGGGAAAATTACCCGCTGGTGCGATAGTCAGGTTGTTGACAGGCAAGTCAGTCAACAGGGGTGGCAACATGACCCTGGAGGATGAAATTCGGTTAATGGCGCGCCGGCGCGGCGATGACTATCGCCCACGAACCCGGCACCTCGACGACCAGGGCCGGGCGATTTACACCAACCGGCTGTTTCTGGAGAGCAGCCCCTATCTGCTGCAGCATGCCCACAATCCCGTGGACTGGCACCCATGGGGGGATGAATCATTTGATGCCGCGCGGCGGCTGGACCGGCCAGTGCTGCTTTCCGTGGGTTACTCCACCTGCCACTGGTGCCATGTCATGGAGGAAGAGTCCTTTGAAGACGTGGAAATCGCCCAGTATATCAACGACAACTATGTTGCCGTCAAAGTCGATCGTGAAGAGCGGCCCGATGTGGACGCCATTTACATGAGTGCCGTCCAGGCCATTACCGGCCGCGGCGGGTGGCCCATGACGGTGTGGCTGACCCCGGATCGGGAACCCTTTTATGGGGGAACCTATTTCCCGGCTCGGGACGGTGACCGCGGCTCGCCGGTGGGGTTTCTCACGATACTCAAAAAAATCCGCCAGAGCTACGATAAAAAGCGGGATCTGGTCAACCAGTCCGCCGGCGAACTCGCCCGGGCGGTGCGGCAGATGCTGGCCCCGGCCGCCGGTGGTCGGCTGCCTGTGGACGGCGTGATGGATCGTGTCGTTTCGTCCAGCAAGACCCGCTTCGATGCGGTGCACGGTGGGATCGCAGGCGCCCCCAAATTCCCCAGTTCGCTGCCCATTCGGCTGCTGCTGCGGCATCATCTGCGCACCGGAGACGCGGACAGCCTGAAAATGGCTGTCTTGACCCTTGAACCCGCCTATTTGAAACGGGCCAAGAGGGGATTCAGCGCTTTTTCCACTCAGATGGAAGCCAATCCGTCGGCTTTCGGCGAGATGCTTTTGGCTTTCGAAGATTTTTTGCATCCGCCCCACCAGGTGATCGTCGTCACCCCGGCAGGCGGTGATGCAGCTTCGTTCAAGGATCGGTTGCGGTGCGCGTTTCTGCCCGGCAGCCTGGTCATGATCGTTTCCGAATCCCATGCGGCGAAACTGGCCCTGCGATCGCCTCTCTTCAAGGATAAAATCGCTGCCGGGGGTAAGGCCACCGCCTATGTGTGCCAAAACGGTGCCTGCCGGCTGCCGGTGGCAACAGGGGATGCGCTGATGCAACAATTGACGGCCTCGTAAAAAAGAAGTGAGGGCCTGATGATGCAAACGCTTGTCGCCCACAGTACCTTGGCCTTTGCCGCCGGAATGATTCTCAACTTGATGCCCTGCGTCCTCCCGGTGATGCCCTTCAAAATTCAGGCGCTGCTGCGGGAAACGACAGGCACGACCCGTTCACGGACCCTGGCCGCCGCAGCCCTGCTGGCCGGCAGCCTTGTTTTTTTCGTCGTGCTGGGAGCGGTTACCGCCGGTTTCGGATGGATGTGGGGCCAGCAGTTCCAGCATCCCTGGTTCCGGCTCCTGTTGTCCCTATTTCTGTTCACTGCGGCGATCGCGACCTTCACCGAGTGGTCATGGCGGTTGCCCCAGTTTATGTATCAGGCGCCCATGAGCCGCCACGTGGGTGCATTTTTCACCGGCGCGCTGGCCGGTGTTCTTTCCACCCCGTGTTCAGGGCCGTTTCTGGGGTCGGTGTTGGCTTATGCTGCCACACGGTCTGCGCAGGAAGCCATGGTTATCTTCAGCGCCATCGGCACCGGCCTGGCGTTCCCCTATATGGTGCTGCTGCTCTGGCCCGGTTTGCTTGCCCGGCTTTCATTTTCCAGCGGTTTGGCCGTCGATGTTAAAATGGTTCTCGGTTTCGTCCTGCTGGCCGCGGGCCTGTTTTTTGTCCAGGGGTTTTTGCCGCCCATCCTCCGGCAGACCGGTTGGATGGCGTTGGTGCTGGGTATCGGCGCCGGCCTCGTCTTCCGGTTTACCCGCGGTTCACGGGTAAGGCTGCGCCCCGCTCTGATCCTGGTCCTGGCCGTCGTGGTGGTAACCGGCTTTCGGGACGCTTCATGGAACGGCGGCGATGCGGACATCCCCTGGCAGGCCTACTCGGACCATCGCCTCGCGCAGTCGATCGGGCAGCCGGTATTGGTGGAATTTACCGCAGACTGGTGCATCAACTGCAAAGCCCTTGAGCGGTCCACCTTTAAGGACAAAACACTATTGGATATTATCGGCGTCATGGGTGTTGTCCCCCTGCAGGTGGATCTTACCCTGGTAGACGAACAGCGCCGGGACATTTTTGAACGGTTTGGCGGTCGCGCCATTCCATTCATTGTGGTCATAGACAGGCAGGGGCAACTCGTCCAGCGGTTCACCGGGATGGTCGGTGCCGAGACCCTGGTTGATATTTTTAAATCGATGGACGGATAGGGCCATGGAGACGCAAAATGGCGCAGACGCTTGGATTTGTCGTCGAGACCGGTGATGATGGCCAGGCCACGGTGGTGGCTGAAAAAGGCCAGGGGTGCGGCAGGTGCAGCGCCGTTTCTCAATGCCACGGGGGTCGGGCTGCCCGCACCGAACGGACGCGGGCACTCAACCGGGCAGGGGCTGGGGTGGGGGACCGGGTGATGCTCACCGTGGAATCAAGTACCATCCTGTCCCGTATGGCCCTGCTCTATCTGCTGCCCGTCTTCGGGATACTGGCCGGTGCCTTCACGGGTGCGCTTGGGTACGGTGACATGGATGGAACCGGCGGCGGCCATAGCGTTGTCTTCGGCCTGGTGGGATTTGTCCTCGGATTCGTTCTCGCCGTTGTCATATCACGGATCTGGTCGGCGGTTCGGCCGGTCGTGCCGGTCATCTCCCGAATCGTCAACGCCCGCTCGATGTCCCCGTCCAACGGTCAGTCAACCGGGTGTGGTTGTGGTGCCAAGTGAGATATCTCCCCGGTGAGGCTAAAAAAAACTGTTGTCCGGCCACCCGCCTGCCGATATGTTTCAACAGATCAACATTTTTTCCCTGAGACGGAATCATCACTGACATGCCCTTAGCGACGTTCCAGAAGGATACTGAACAGCTGCCGCCTCAACCGGCCCGCCGCCCAGACAGGACCCTTTCGCGCGACTTGATTCTGAGCATCCTACTCGTGGTGGCCGCTGTGTTTGCCATGGTCGTCATTCTCACTTACGGTTACATGTCCCACAAGGCGGCGCTGCAGAGCGCCGACACCCTGAAATCTTTCAGTGACTACCTGCAGGACTCACTGGAGATTTCCCTCTGGAATCTCGATGAGGAGGGCATTCAAAAAATATGCAACTCCTTTTTCGAAAATGCCTTGGTGGAAAAACTGAAGGTGACGGACCACGAGGGAACGGTTGTTTTTGAAAAGCAGCGCGGCGACCCGGCCCGCACGACAGCGGAAAAAACCGCTATCGTGCACGGTGAAACGCTGGTCGGCTATCTCGACATCGCCTTGAATGAAAAAGGGTTTCGGGAGAAAGGGCGCCAGTTCATGTGGTTTAGCCTGATCACACTGGCCGCCGTCACCCTGGTGCTGCTGGTCACCCTGCGGATCGTATTGAAGGTGTTTCTCATCTCTCCCCTGAAACAGCTGATCCAGCGCACCGAACAGATATCTCAGGGAGAATACGATTTTGTCGAGTTTCAAGCCCCCCAGCGGGAAATCCGTGCGATTGCCTCCCGTTTCAACACCATGGCCGACCGGATTCGGCGCCGGGAGAAGGCTTTACGAGAGGTCAATTTGCGACTCGAGAAGGAAATCGTCGAACACCGTGATGCGGAATCTGCCCTCTTAAGCTCACAACACGAGTTGGATTCGATTATCCGATCGACCCCCGACGTGATTTATCGACTGGATACCATGGGGCGATTCACTTTTGTCAGCGACGCGATACGGCGTTATGGGGTGACTCCTGAAGAACTGATAGGCCGGCCCTTTCTCGATTACATTCGTGAAGATGACCGGGAGATTGCCAGGCATCGGATCAACGAGCGGAATACCGGCAGTCGAAGTACGCAGCGGTTGGCCATCCATGCTTTTGGGAATTACGCCAACCGGCAGAAAAATGGCCCGCAGGCGACGCAAAGCGATCCCGTTTTTCTGGTGGATGCCGAAGGGCTCTACATTTCCGGCGATTCTGATGTCAAGGTTTTCGTGGGCACCCAGGGCATCGCCAGAGACATCACCGAGCAGCGGCAAATGGAGTCGGCCCGGATAGAGAGCGAGGACAGGCTCCTTCTGGCGCTGGATGTAAGCGGCGCCGGGATCTGGCAGCTGGATTTGAAAGCGAGCTCCTTCCGTGTCGACGAGCGCATCTATGCCCTGCTGGGGTATAGCGAGTCGGTTCTGGCCGAGGGCTTGAAATTTATCCGCGAAAAAACCTCCCCGGAAACCTGGGAAGAAATCAGATTGAAATTCAACCGGCATGTGGCTGGTCAGGCACCCATGTTCGATCATGAGTTCAAACTGCAATCCAGTCAGGGTCACTGGAAGTGGTTTCACACCAAAGCCAAGGTGGTGCGCTACGACAAGGACGGCCAACCGGAAACCATGGTGGGGATCATCATCGACACCAGTGAACGAAAGGAGTATGAGGCCGAACGGGAGCACTTGGAACTGAAGCTTCAGCAGGCCCAGAAGATGGAAGCCATCGGCACCCTGGCCGGTGGCATTGCCCATGATTTCAACAATATCCTGGGGGCTATATTGGGGTATTCCCAACTGACCCAAATGCACACGGCCGACAACGCCCGGGTTCAGGGTTATGTGGGCAACATCTTCAAGGCCAGCGAGCGGGCCAAGGGCCTGGTGGAGCAGATTCTGACCTTTACCCGTCAGGGCAAGTCCCAGAAGGTCCCCTGCGATATCGCCATCGTGCTCAAGGAGGTGGTGAAATTGCTGCGCGCTTCGATCCCTGCCACCATCGACATCGTCCAGAAAATTCCCTCCAACCTGGGAACCGTCATGGCAGACCAGACCCAGATCCATCAAGTGCTGATGAACTTGTGCACCAATGCGGCCCATGCGATGGAGGCCCGGGGCGGGACGTTGACCGTGACCCTGAAAAACTGCCTGGTGGATGAGAACACGACAGTCAGCGGTGTTTTTCTTCCATCCGGTCGCTATCTGCAGCTTTCGGTCAGAGACACGGGCTCAGGGATGGATAAAGCGGTGGTGGACCGCATTTTCGACCCTTACTACACCACCAAGGCGGTGGGTGAAGGTACGGGGATGGGGCTGGCGACGGTGCACGGCATCGTCAATGATCATGACGGCCGTATTGTCGTCGATAGCATTCCGGGCAAGGGTTCGGTTTTCCGGGTTTTTTTTCCGGTGCTGGAAAACCCGGCCGAGGCGGTGTCCAGCCAGCCGGCGGTCTATCCCCGGGGGACCGAGCGCATCCTGTTTGTCGACGACGAGGAGCTCTTGGTTCAAGTGGGTTTGGAGATGCTCAACGATCTCGGGTACCATGCCGTCGGCACCACCCGTGCGCACCAGGCGCTGGAACGGTTCACGTCCCGGCCGGATGAATTCGATATGGTGATCACGGACATGACCATGCCCGGTATGACCGGCGATCAGCTGGCAGCAGAGATTCTGCACCACCGCCCCGACATCCCGATCATTATCTGCACGGGGTTCAGCAAGCGCATCTCCTCGGAGATGGCATCGTCTTTGGGCATCCGCGCACTGTTGATGAAGCCGGTCACTGTCCAGGAGATCGCCCGAACCATCCGCGAGGTATTGGATCAGCCGGGTGGATGAAAGTTGAGAAAGCGCAAAGCCGATAGCTGAAAGCGGAAGTTTTAGTGGCCCACTTGGGCCTTTGGTCAGGTGACGGCGGATGGTTTTTCTACGGCCCCAATGCCGATTTCAGGGCGTCCAGGAATTTATGGTTGGCCTTGTGCAGGGGCAGGCGTGCCAGCGATCGGAGGGTGACCCACCGATGGCCATGGGCGCTTTTCAGACGCACCCGGCCGGCCACATACCGGCACAGATGGACGTCGCCGCTGAGCGTGAAATGCGTGTAGGCATGCCGGATTGTCGTCAGTCGACGGTCCACCGCAATCTTCAGGCCGGTTTCCGCGGCCAGCCTTGATTCAACGCCATGCCGGTCTGTTGGCCCTTTCTCGGCCGGGACAGCCGGAAATTCCCACAGCCCGCCTAAAAAACCATCCAACGGTCGCCGGACCACCAGCATTTTTCCCTTTTTCAGGATCACCCCGATGGCCAGATGCCGGTGGGGCGTTTTCCGGGATGCATCGCGCTTTGGGTAGTCGGTTGTCGTGCGGTGTCGGTTTGCCAGGCACAGGTCGGAGAGCGGGCAGGTCACGCAGTCCGGATTTTTTGGGCGGCAGACGAGCGCGCCCAGTTCCATGATGGCCTGGTTGAAATCGGCCGGCTGCTCCGGGCAGACCAGTTCCATTGCCGGCGCCTGAAAAATCTTATGGGCGCCGCTGCGATTCACGGGGGTGTCGATCTCCAACAGGCGTGACAGCACCCGCTTGACGTTGCCATCGACCACCGGAAGCACCCGGCCGAAGGCGATGCTCAGGACGGCGGCGCAGATGTAGTCCCCCACACCGGGCAGGGACCGGAATGCCTCAGGATCATCGGGAACCCGACCGTTGAATCGGGACGTGACCACCCTGGCCGCTCGATGGAGGTTGCGGGCACGAGAGTAGTATCCCAGGCCCTCCCACAGTTTGAGCACCGCTTGAATATCGGCCGCGGCCAGATGCGCGGGCGTGGGGAAGCGATCCATAAAACGACGGTAATAGGGGATGGCGGTGGCCACCTGGGTTTGCTGAAGCATCACTTCCGAGACCCATATGGCAAAGGGCTCCGATGTCTCCCGCCAGGGCAGGCGTCGCCGATGGGTTGCGTACCAGCCGATCAGTTTTTTTCTTAAGATTTCCGAGTTCACAGGTTCAGGGTTCACAGGTTCAGGGTTCTCGGAAAATCGTAACTCATACGGCTATGGTTCTCCGAAGCAAAAGTACAATAACCGCATCACTGTATCAAATGCATGGATACAAAACCACCTATATGATCTGCACCGCCAGTTGGTCGGCCAACTTGAGCACCTGATCGCTGACCCGACCGACAAAATATTCATCGATAAACGTAATCAGCCCCCGGCGGTCTAAAACGACGCCTCCGAAATGCTTGTCCATGGCTTCCTGAACGATGTGGGTGCGGGCCGGTGGAAAGATGTTGGCGGCACAGCGGATGGCCCGCAGCGACTGTTCGCTGCCGTCCGCGGCCACGAGAACTTTATGGGGGGGCGCATGCCTGCATGCCCTCCTGAATCAGCGGTTCGAGACGGTTTAAAAAATTTAAACATCTGTCTGTTCGCGAAGCAGATCGTATCGCTTCAGGGGGTACCCGTCAACATCGGAAACCGTCCAGATCAACCCCGTTGAAGGGGGGAAATGGGCCAGCCAATCGATCAACGGAAGGATTGCATCCGTTTGGGGCTGCAACTTGACTATGGTCGATGGAAACTGACCAGCGACGGGTTATAAGCGATCACACCTCTGGATGGTCTCGGGACGGCGACCGGTGGCAACGGTGAAACACTTATGGATGACGGCATCAATATTTTTGAGGGTGCAATTATCTGCGGCGACGCGGTGGCGGAAACTGTTTTGGGGGAATTGATAGCCGATCACCGGCAGGAGCTTGTCGTCAATTCCAAATGCGGGTCACGTTTTGGGTCCGCGATTCACTCGCAGGGAGGGTCACGGAGCAACATCATGGCCTCCATAGCAGCCAGCTTAAAGCGACTCAAAGCGGATTTTATGGTTATCTATTATCTAATCAGACCCGATGATTGTGCCCCGTTAGAGGTGTCGTAGCGCGCTGTGAATGATTGGATTCACGTGAAGCCGATGGACAAGCATCCACCGGGTGCGGCCATTGTCATTTAAATTTTAAGCGCCCATCCGTTGATTTTACGCCCCCATTCAAATCGATTCAGAATAAGGATAACCAAAAGTCCAATACCGCCCACAATACACGCCGAAATAAACTTGATTTTTTTCATTTTGCCCCCTTGGTGCGGAGATTATTTCTTCGGTTTCATGGTCAGCAAATATCGTTTTGTCTGATGACTCCTCCATGTGAGAATTGATTTGTTCTCAAAAAAAGCAATACGTGTGCCATTATATTTTAATTAAATAATTACGGTGGGTTGTTATGTATCCATTCAATTGATGGACGTGTATTGAATAGAAAATGAACGCCATCGGGAGTATTTAGGCATAAATATAACCTTTTTTTCACAATTATTGAGAAAAAAGAGGGAAGCGAGGCGTAGCAGCGGCACATTAGGTTGCTCGATCCAATCACCCATGTAGCTGCAGGAACGGCCTAACTGCTCCAACCGCGCTGACCAACACCAATCCACACACGCAAGTTCAATTCGAATCTGCGGACATCGTGATGATCGCGGTTCAACACTCTGATCAAAAGTGCGGATTTCGGCAACGCTGGTCATAACAATGCCTATTTCGCCATCTTTGCCGGTCTTGGGAAACCGTTACGATTTATCAACATAAATCACGATATTTAATAAATTTTATAATTTATCCGTATTTTTTTGACCCGTTTGAATTGGCAAGATGCTCGCTAATTCAAAATTCCATAGTGATAACAAATGGTTAAAATCTAACGACGCATTGGCATACCTTCTGCTCTATGAGTTGTTGAACCCAATCTGTTTAATACCCAAGCGATTTTGATGACCAAATGAGAGAGGAGGAGGCCATGTATCCCAGAACACTCTTTGGTTGGTATAATAAGCTTGTGCGGGGTTACCCTTACAATCAGCAGACCGCCCGCATACTCGACCATACCTTCAAGCCCAGCCCTCGGTTGGTATCTACTCTGGTAAATCGGAATCGGATGCTAAAATCACCAGATTTGAACAGCACAAAGCGATTCGATTCGTTCCCATATAAAAGAAATGTCGAAGCCCATTCCATAAAACGGTCAATCGCCACTGACCGAAGAAGAGAGGAGGCAACAATGAAAAGAAAAACGTTAGACTTAAAAGCACTGGCCGCAATGGCCATCATTGCATGCCTGAGTATCGCGACCCCGACTTCCGCGGCAGATTTTTTCCCGCTTGACGTTTGGGAAGAATTGGAAACCTGGGAGCAAACAAGCGGTGAGGTGTATGCGACGGTGACTGACGCATATGGTGTACCGATGTCAATGGGCATGGAAAAAGTCGAAATTGTCCACACCGCCTTCCCTTTTGATGTCCTGATGGAAATTAATGACCTCGGTGGCATCGATTGGAATGACTGGGACGCGCTTGATGTCGGATATGGCGACACAGACAAAAATGAAACCAACCCCTATTGGTATCCCGAAGAATTAAGAACACCATAATCCGCAATGTGGCTCCATCTTCCTTCACCAATACAGATTGCCGTTGGGTCGCACTCATTCATGCCTAACCACTTTTTTTCTTGCGTGACGATATAATAATAAATTGCTTGTATATTGACACACCACGGAAATCTCATTAGCATCCAACAACAGTAATAGAACGCATTCGTCATCGAATTGAACCGCGACAGCAACCGCATTCCCCGCCGCTCGTTGAAGCGAAGTTAAGATCCCGCCCACCGGTGCGGCGGGGTTGGCGGGCGAACGGAAAAATTGATTATGATCCTTACGGTGGACCCTCACCGCCGCTTGCCGCGGGGAGGGTCCACGCTATCTAAGTTGGTTTAATGTGGCGCGTATGATGAATGAAATTGACGCCAGTTTTTACCACGTCCTTTTTGAAGATCTCGACCCAGCCAAAATGAGGAAGAGATTCCTGGAATTACTATTAAACACACAAAATGTTGAGCGCGGTTCAATTTGGATCAGACAAAAAGACCGGTATATATGCATCGAGTCTTTAGGTGGACCATCGAAAATCGACATCATTAAAGGAGCCTCCATAAGCGCCAAAGAAAAAAGCATTGTCGGCTGGGTGATGGAGCATGGTGAAATGACAGTTTCCGAGGCGGCAACGGATCCACGTCATTTTGCAAGCTTTGAAAAGGATATGCAGCTAAAGAGTGCCCTGATTCTTGCCTTCCCGCTGATATTGAAAAATGGTCAGGTATACGGCGTCGTCCAGATCGTTGATACTAGTTCGGGAGGCAGTCGTCTAAATCTTGATAAACGATATCTTCGGCTCCTGAAGAGCATCGTCGATATGGGCGCAATCGCTTTAAGCAACGCCTTGCAGCATACAGCGCAGATCGAGAAAAATACCGAACTCGAACAAACCCTCGGTCAAATTCGAAACAAAGTGCAAATTATTGGCCAAAGCCCCTCCTTTCTAAATGCCATGAAAAGGGTCCGCGATTACGCACGGACAGACTTTTCCGTATTCATTACCGGCGAAAGCGGAACCGGAAAAGATCTCGTGGCCACGGCGCTGCATAACCTCAGCTCGCGCAAAGACAAGCCATTTGTGGTTCAAAATTGCAGTGCCATCCCGGAAACGCTGTTGGAAAGCGAATTGTTTGGCTACAAGCGGGGAGCCTTTACCGGCGCAACGGAAAACAAGACCGGCCTTCTCATGGCAGCCAACGGTGGGACCGTGTTTCTAGATGAAATCGGTGATATGTCGTTACCACTACAGGCACGCATACTCAGAGTCATCCAAAATAACGAGATTAAACTGTTGGGTGAATCTAAAATCCGCAAAATCAACGTGCGGATCATTTCAGCCACGAATAAAGACCTGGTAAAGGCGGTTAAAGAAAAGACATTCAGGGAAGACCTGTATTACCGCCTCAATGTCCTTCCGCTGCACTTGCCGCCATTGCGGAAAAGAAAAAATGATATTCCCCTTCTGTTAAACTATTTTATCAAGAGGGAGTCCGTCGAATTGGGAATTCCGCAGAAACGAATCTCAAGCGAGGCGTTAATCTATCTGGTAAGGTATCAATGGGAAGGGAACATCCGTGAGCTTGAAAACTTTGTTAAATACATCCTCAGCACAGTCGAGGCGGTTATTGTAAATGTAAGCGACATCCCGGATCATTTTAAGCAGCAAGAATCAAATAGAGAATCCCCAATCGAAAGCCTTCCGGATCTAAAGGAAACAATGCTTTCGGGAAATGAAAATTTACCAGGAAAAGCCGCGATTCCTTTTGCCGATTATACATGGGAAAAGCTTGAAAAAGAATATGTTAGATCGCTTCTGTTTAAAAACAACTGGGTTGTGACCCGGGCAGCCCGTGATGCAGGCATCAATAGATCCACTTTCGATTCAAGAATGAAGAAACTGGGGATCAGAAAATGATACTGGTCCAACCCGGCATAAGCGTTTACTAATGCTGCCTTGTGTTGCGCGTGCGTGCGACCGGGCAGCTTCCCCGGTAGCCGATTATTCTCAGGAGTTGAGTATTTTACGGGCGCTTTCGTCGTTGGCGTCAGACATGTGGCGTATGCCGGTTTCCCTCGCCGTTTCACGGTTGCCGGCGAAAATATCGTCTCGGGTAATCTGATTGGCCGAGAACTTCCGCGCGCCGGCAAGGAGCTGCTGCAGCCCGCAGTAGAGTTTGTCGACCATTGTGTACAACGCAATGGCCCCGTAAGGAACGTTCTTCATCTCATCTTTTCCTACGATTTTCTCTACGTCGAAATAGCAGGCGAAAATCTCCCTGGCGGAGGATCCCACCTGAAGAACCGATCGGGGCAGTTCGTTCCAGTGTCCATTGACCTCGGCACGTTTCTCTTCGAAGAGTGCCCCTTCGATATTGCAGCCCACGAAGCCGGGGATCATGATGCCCCGCCCCATGCAGATCAGTTTCGTAAAAGGTGCGCCCAGGGCCAGTCCCTTGAAGATGCTGTCCTCCAAAGCGAAACCGCCGGCAAAAGACATGTCCACCACCTTCAGCCCCTTGGCGGCTAAAATGTTGGCATATTCGTATGCTTTGGCATGCAGGTTGATGGAGGGGACGCCCCAGCTTTGCATCATGTTCCAGGGGCTCATGCCCGTGCCGCCGCCGGAGCCGTCGATGGTCAGCAGATCCAGGCCTGCATCGGTGGCGAACTTGATGGCCATGGCCAGTTCCTCCATGCCGTAGGATCCGGTTTTCAGGGTTACCCGGTTGAATCCCAAACTTCTCAGGTAATCTACGCTGCTCATAAAATCTTCCCGGACTTGCTGCACGGAGCCCAAGTTGGTGCCTCCCAGGCGGCTGTGGCGGGCAAAGGATTTGATGGAGCCGTTTTCGAAGGCTTCCTGCACTTCGGGTATGGTTGGATCCGGGTCCACCACGTATCCCCTCTCTTTGAGGAATGAGGCATAGTCGAGGCTGGTGACTTGGATTTCACCGCCAATGTCCTTGGCGCCCTGGCCCCACTTCAGCTCGATGATAACCTTGTCGCCATATTTATCGGCGACGAACTCGGCCACACCGTTTCTGGTATCCTCCACATTGAGCTGAACAATGATGGCCCCGTAACCATTGTAGTATCGAAAGTAGCTTTCGATGCGGCGTTCCAGCTCCGGGGCTTTTTTAATCTTGCCCTTTCGCTCGGGCCCCGTGGCGATCTCCGATTCGCGGTCCACACCCACGACGTTCTCTCCGATGACCACGGGGATACCGACCAGGGCGCCGCCAATGGCGAAGGAGTCCCAGTATTTCTGAGCAACGAAGGTGGAGCCCAAGGCCCCGGTCATCAGTGGGATGCGCGCTTTGGTTTTTATCTTGTTGCCGAATTCGGTTTCCAGGGTGACGTTGGGAAAGATGCAGTCATCCGCACTGTTGGTCAGGCCTACGGCCATTCCCTGGGCGCCGTAAGCGTAGCCCTGGATGCGCAACGAATTATAGGAAACGCCCACGTGGGTGGTGTTGTCGGCCCCGGCGGTCACGATGCCGAAGCTGCGGGGATAGAGCAGCTTGCGTCCGACCAGGCTGGAGAGCCAGGTTTCGCACTTTCCGGTGCAGTCGGCACGGCAGAGGGTGCACAGGCTTGATTCGGTGGGGTTACCGCGGTTGACGGTACCCAGGGCGTCGTTGTTTTTGGAAAATCGCATCATGATGGGGTCTCCTTTGTTGCTGCCGTTGATCGTTTCGAACCTGACCATCAGTTCGGTGTTCAAGGAGCGGTCCTTGACGTATTCCGGGTCGATGGACTGGTTTACCCGGTCAAAGACAATTTTTCAATGCTTTGTTGCTTGTTTAGATCATCGAAAAGTTGACTGAAAATTAACATTCAATCCCGTTGCTCAAACCATCCCAAGGGCCTGCGCATTGAGGATGCTCGGAATGGCATGGGGTGCATCTTTCTCTAAAAAGGGCAGGATGTCCGGCTGCCGCCAAAGCGGATATCCGTTGAGGACGCCGGCCACATTGCAGGCTGCCAAGGTGGCCATGCCTTCCCGGGTCCATCGCGTGGCCGAGGCGATATGGGGCACGATGACCACGTTGGTCAATTCAGCCAGGCCGGGAGCCAAGGCTGGTTCGTGCTCGAAGACGTCCAATCCGGCCCGAAAATCGGGATGGCGCCGACAGTGGTCCACCAGGGCGGCTTCATCGACCACCGGTCCGCGGCTGGTGTTGATCAGAATGGCATCCGGTTTCATCAGGGCCAATCGCCGGGCGTCGATGAGGTGGCGGGTGGTGTCGTCCAGCACCGTGTGGACGCTGACGCAGTCGGCTATTGCCAATAGCGCCTCGACGGATTCAGCGCGGCGGCAGGCCACCGGCGGCAGGTGCTGGGTGACCCGAAAGCGATTGTAGTCGGCGACAAATGCTTCCAGATCGGTGTTGGGGACAAGGTCATGGTAGATCACCTGCATGCCGTGGCCCTGGATCATCATGCGCGCGAAGGCTTCGCCGATCCTGCCGGCGCCGATGATGCCCAGGGTTTTGCCGTGAAGGAGGGTGCCCAGGAAAAGGTCGGGCAGCCAGCCCGTATAGCGGCCGGCGCGCAGAAAGCGTTCCGCCTCGCCGACACGGCGGGCTGCCGCGAAGACCAGGGCAACGGCCATTTCGGCTGTGGTTTGAGTGAGCACCCCCGGGGTGTTGCCCACTGGAATGCCTGCCCGGGTGGCTGCATCCAGATCCACGTTGTTGTACCCCACGGCATAATTGCTGTACGCAACGCCCCCGGCGGCTTTGAGCGCATCGAAAAGCGTCTTTCCCCACGCCTCGGTGAGTTGGCCGATGGCGCCGTCACAACGGTCGCCGATGGCGGCCTCGATGGCTTCGGTGTCCAAAACCGCTTTGCTGTGGCAGACCTCGACGCGGCAATCGACAGCGGTGAGAATATCAAGCCATCGTCGGCCGGGGAGCGTTTTGGTGACGATCGCGCGAAAGGTACCGTCGGGATTATGAATCTGCCAGGGGGGGCTGCTCATCGGTTTTCCTCCTCTGACTCAATTTCCAGGCCCCATGTCGCCGAAGCGATACTGCACGAGGGCGCAGGCGGCCAGGGTGGCTGTCTCGGCCCTTAAAATGCGGGGGCCTAGACCGGTGGTGAGAAATCCATGCGCATGCGCCCGTTGAATTTCGGCAGGGTCAAATCCGCCCTCCGGGCCCACCGCTACCATTATTTTTTTTGGCTTGGGCGGGGCGGTTGGCGGAATATCAAACGCCAGCGGCGCGCCCTCCCAGAAAATGATTTTTAGATCGGACCCGGCCGACGCCGCCAACATGGCCTCAAAATCGTCCGCCGGCGCAATACAGGGAACGCGTCCACGCCGGCACTGCTTGACTGCCTCGAGGGCGATCTTCTCCCATCGACCCAACCGCTTCTGCATGCCTTTTTTGGCTGGCACAGGTATCGATCGCGCCGCATAAAAAGGCATCCAGCAATCGACGCCCAGTTCCGTCAACTGGCGGATCAGGTCGTCCATCTTGCGGTCCTTGAGGATCCCTTGAGCCAGGGTGATATGAACCGACGATTCAGACAGAAGCGGATATGTCTCACGGATATGAAACACGACACGTTTGGGGGAAGCCGACACGATCCGGGCAAGATAGCCGTTTCCGACGCCGTCGAAGAGTTCCACGGCGTCACCGTCAGACAGGCGAAGTACCCGGCAGATGTGAACGGCATCCGATCCGCAAATTTCCGGTCGTGGCTGCTGGACCATTTCCGGTGGCAAAAAAAATCGTCTCAGGGACATGCGAAGGCTTTCCGGATATCGAATCAAAGGCATGTCAACATGTTACTCTGATTTCATCATAGCGGTTTACCTGTCAAGGCAATTATTGTAGATTGTCCCGCCACAGCTTGCGACGGGACCGATGATTGTCAATGAAAGGTGAAACGAACCATGCTGATTTACGCAGCAGCCGATATCCACGGCCACCCCCGGCGGATTCGGCGTCTCACCCGCCAGATTGCCGACCATCGACCGGACATGTTGCTGCTGGCCGGGGACATTTCCAGACGCGGGCATCCCGAGGTCATGCTCCACGCATTGAATCGGTTGGGCTTGCCGGTGCTGCTGATTAGGGGAAACAGTGACCATCGACATCTGGTGCGTCTGTTGCCGCCATTTCCCCGGCTTCGATCCATTCATCTGTCGGCGGCACGTTTTGGCGATGTGGAGATTATTGGCATCGGCGGCACCCTGCCGCTGCCCTTTCGTTCCCGATTGGGCTTCAAAGAGACCGACACCGTCGATCGGGTAACCGGCATGCTGAATGCCCGCAGTGTGCTGGTGGTCCATCCACCGCCCTACGGCGTCAGGGACCGGGTGTTGGGCCGATTCCATGCAGGCAGCCGAGCCGTCAGACGGCTGGTGGACAGCTGTTCGCCGGCATTGGTCATTTGCGGTCACATTCACGAGCAGACCGGTGCGGCTGCTATTGGTGATACGATCGTGGTCAACTGCGCCATGGGGCGTGCCAGCGACGGGGCGTTGATCCGCTACGACGGTCGATCCTCACCGGTTTGCCGAATGCTGCCGCCGGATCAATAAACCCTGTCAAGTCGAATCAATCGTCACCATTCGGACCCCCAATGAACCGCGATAGCGAGCGCATTCCTCGCCGCTTACGGCGGGGTTAGCGAGTGAACTGGAAATCGATTTAAATCCTTCCGGTGAACCCTTCCTGCGGCTTGCCGCGGGGAGGGTTCAATGTGTCCTGGGACCGGCTGTGGGAGCGGCTTCCAGCCGCGATAAGTCGGCTTCGGTCTATTTTATTCATCGCGGCTGGAAGCCGCTCCGACGAGAAGTCCCGAAGTTAGTGAAACCCAAATGGGAAACGCTCAGCGTGGGTGAAAGCGTGTCGATGGTGTGGGTTCAGGGCAGGGTGGACAGAACGGTCAGGAGCGCTTCTCCAAACACCTCCACCTGCCAGTTGTGGATTCCCTCGACTGAGCGCAGTCCTTGACTGTCCGCAGGCTTTTTAACGGCAATGGCGGTCATCAGGGTCTTGTTGAACAGGAGGGCGGGATCCAGTCCCAGATTGTCGGCCATCCGATCGCGCCAGGCCTTGATGACCTTGATCCGTTCGGGAACCTTGGGTGACACCGATGGCCGCCGCTTTCGTGGATAGGTGGGCAGGTCCTTTTCGGCAAGGCCCTTGGCTTTTTTTACGATCGCGGAGAGGGGTTTGCCGTAAATACGGATCTGTTTGGCGCTCAAACATCGGGCCGTTTCCATGGCTTGAGGGGTATCGGTCATCTCGGTCGCGATTTTCAACAAGGTGGTGTTGGAAAAGACCTTGAACAAGGGGCGGTCTTTTTTCGCGGCCAGTTCACGGCGATATTGCAGCAGTCCCTCCAGCGCCGCCAGGTTGCGCCGCGGCAGGCGGCCGGCTCCGCGGAATCGAAGGAACAACGGATCGCTGCCGTTTTCCACGGGTCTGACGTCGGACAGGTAACCGCACTCCTCCTTGACCCAGTCCAGTCGTCCCTTTTGCTCCAATTCATCCATCAGCATCCGGGCAAGGGGGATCAGGTGATAGACATCGGAGGCGGCGTATTCGATCATACCTTCCGGCAGGGGCCGTTGAGACCAGTCCTTTTTCTGGAAGCGTTTGTCCAGTTGAATACCGAACCGGTTGCCCACCACCGCTCCGAGACTGGTTTCCCGTTCACCCAAGAACATGCAGGCCAACTGCGTGTCGAACAGGTTGTTGATCTCGATCGAGAAATCGCGATAGAGGGAACGAACGTCATAGTCTGAACCGTGAAATACCTTGCAGACCGCTTTATCCTTAAATACAGGGGCCAAGGATGAAAGATCGTCGACTTCAAGCGGATCGATAACCACATGTTCACCGTTTCCGGCCATCTGCAGCAGGCAGACTTTCTCCTGAAAGTGAAACATGGAGTCCGCCTCAAGATCCACGGCAAGGATTTTCTCCTGGCTGATGCGGCCGACAAACCCTTCCAGTTCGGCAGGCGTTCGGATGAAGCGGTAGGATGGATTGGCGATGCGGTCCATATTTTTCTCTTGACCCGGTGAGGGTTTTTCCCTACGTTTCATAAGTTATTTTTTTATCAATGAATTATTGGGGAATTCTCGGATACTCGTTGTTGACGCCAAGCTCAACCTTTAATACGGAAGGCCATAAAAAAATGATACATATCACACTTCCCGATGGAAGTCGAAAGCCCTTTGACGATTTTCCCACGGGACTGGCTGTGGCCAAGAGCATTTCCGAGGGACTGGCCCGGGATTGCGTGGCCATGGAAATCGAAGGCCAACTGGTTGACCTGAACCGGATCATCGAGCAGGATGCCGCCGTGCGGCTGATCACCACCAGGGATCCCGAAGCGCTGGAAATCATGCGCCACAGTGCCGCCCACGTCATGGCCCAGGCCGTATTGAACCTCTATCCCGATGCCAAGCTCACCATCGGGCCGGTGGTGGAGGACGGTTTTTATTACGACATCGATATGGAGCCGCTCTCCGAGGAGGCCTTCCCCAAGATCGAAGCGGAAATGAACCGCATCATCAAGGCCAAGATTCCTGTCGAGCGCCATGAGGTGTCCAAAGCCGATGCCCTGGATTTTTACAAAGATGAGCCTTACAAGACCGAGATGATTTCCGATCTGGAAGACGGCACCATCTCCTTTTACCGGCAGGGTGATTTTACCGACCTGTGCCGGGGACCGCATGTGCCGCACACCGGATTTGTGCGGGCGGTCAAACTGATGCGGGTCTCCGGTGCCTACTGGCGGGCGGATCAATCCAAGGCCCAGCTTCAGCGAATCTACGGCACCGCGTTTTTCGATAAGAAGCAACTCAAGGCGTATCTCAACTTTCTCGAAGAGGCGAAGAAACGCAACCACCGCAAGATCGGTGCAGCCATGGATCTGTTCAGCTTCCATGACGATGCGCCGGGCATGCCTTTTTTCCACCCCAAGGGCATGGCGGTGTGGAACGCCCTGCTGGACTTCTGGCGAGATGCCCACCGGGAAGCCGGATACGTGGAAACCAAAACGCCCATCATTCTCCAGCGCACCTTGTGGGAGAGAAGCGGCCACTGGGAAAACTATCGTGAGAACATGTACACCACCGAGGTGGACCAGCAGGACTATGCCATCAAGCCCATGAACTGCCCCGGCGGCATGCTGCTTTACAGCACGCGTCCGCACTCCTACCGGGAGCTGCCCATCCGCGCAGCGGAGATCGGTTTGGTGCACCGTCACGAGCTGTCCGGTGTGCTCAACGGCCTGTTTCGGGTCCGGGCATTCCACCAGGACGATGCCCATCTTTTCATGATGCCGGAGCAGATCCAGGCTGAGATTATCGACCTGCTGCGCCTGGAGGAGCGGATTTACAACCAATTCGGTCTCGGTTTTCATCTGGAGCTGTCCACCCGGCCGGAAAAATCCATCGGTACCGACCAGCAGTGGGAAACGGCCACCGACGGCCTTCGCTCGGCCCTCGATGCGTATGGCCATGAATACCGCATCAACGAGGGCGACGGCGCCTTCTACGGGCCCAAGATCGACCTGCACATCAAGGACGCCCTGGGGCGGACCTGGCAGTGCGGCACCATTCAGCTGGACATGAGCCTGCCCGAACGGTTCGACCTGACCTATGTGGGAGCGGACAATGAACGGCACCGGCCCATCATGCTGCACCGGACGGTCTTCGGCTCCATCGAGCGTTTTTTCGGGATTCTTATCGAGCACTTCGAAGGTAAGTTTCCCCTCTGGCTGGCACCGATTCAGGCAGTTTTGTTGCCCATCAACGATGACCTGATTCCATTTGCCGAGAAAATCGCCCAAGCCATGATTGACAAAGGCTTGCGGGTTGAGGTGGATGACCGGACGGAGAGCCTCAACCGCAAGATTCGCGAAGCCCAGCTGGCCAAGACGCCGCTGATTCTTACCTGCGGCGCCAAAGAGCAGGCGGCGGAAACCGTATCGGTCCGCACGCTGGACGGCACCGTCCGCTACGGGCTCCCCTTGGCCCAGTTTATGGCGCTGGTGACGGCCCACGTGGCTGACAGACGCCTGGCGTTGGACCTGTTCGGCGAATAGTTGATTGCATAAGGATGATTTCGATGCGGCTGCCGCCCCCGGATTTTACGAACAGGCGCGCTAAGCTTTGTCTGCCCCTTTGAAACCCGCCATGAAAAAATATGTCCTAGACTGGCTGCCGGTCATTGCCCTTTGCGTGGCGATATTCGTCCAATCCTCTTTTCCGTCGCCCGAGTTCGGTCCGTCCTTTCCGCTGAAAGACAAATTGATGCACATGGTCGCCTATGGACTGCTGGCCGTTCTCTTTTTCCGGGCCTGCCGGGCGACCTGGCCCGAGAGACGGGCCCCCTTGCCGTTGCTGGCGATCAGCGTCCTCTTTGCCGCCCTATACGGCCTGAGTGATGAATTCCACCAGTCTTTCGTGGCGGCGCGCCAAGCCGATGCGTTGGACTGGGTTGCGGATGTGGCGGGCAGTATCTTGGGCGCCCTGGGATATATGGGGGTGGTTTTACGGCGCGGGCGGAACCGGTGGTCGAAAACGGGCTGACGATTACGGTCGTCGGCAGAAAAGACCCACCGGCAGAATACCAATGACCGAAACAGGGTGTCGCCAGTTGCATGATTGAAGGAACATTTATAAATGACATCCCATTGGACCGGTATTCCCGGATTGACAAAAGGGTCGATTTTCTATAGGAAAAATAGGCTGCTTGTCGACGATTGCGCCGACACGCGACCACTGCCAACGGACCCTCCCCAAAGGAGCATCTGCACATGGAACCGACGAACCTGATGGTGATCAACGGAAACGAGCTTCCCATTGAACCGGGGGAGACGATCCTGGACGTAGCCCGGCGGGGCCACATCGATATTCCGACCTTGTGCCACTTGAAGGGGGCAACGCCCACCGGCGCCTGCCGGATCTGCGTGGTTGAGGTGAAAGGGGCCCGGACGCTGCTGCCGGCCTGTTCCACCCCCGCCTCCCCCAATATGGTGGTGCGCACCGAATCGCCGGACGTGGTGGCTTCGCGCAAAGAGATCCTGCGCCTCATGCTTTCCTCCGGCAACCACAATTGTGCGGTACGTGGACGGGACGACAGCGATTGGACCCAATTTCAGATAGGCGTGGCCAAAGACGACGGCAGCGGCGAGCTCTGCCCGGTGTGGGGGGACTGCCGCCTTCAGGACCTGGCCTACCGCTACCAGGTGACCGGTGAGGGCTTTCAGGGAACCCCGGCCCGTTATCCCATGGAGACGGTCAACCCTTTCATCGTCAGGGATTTTTCCCGCTGCATCCTATGCGGCCGCTGCGTTCAGGCCTGCAACGACGTGCAGGTGAACAATGCCATCAGCTTCGGCTACCGTGGCGCGGAGACAAAAATCATCGCCGCCGGCGACCGGCCGCTGAAAGATTCCGACTGCGTCTTCTGCGGTGAGTGCGTGCAGGTTTGCCCGGTTGGGGCCTTGGTGGAAAAGGATGTCCGGTACCGGGTTCGACCCTGGGAGACCCAAAAAGTGCGCACGACCTGCAGCTACTGCGGCGTGGGGTGCCAGATGCACCTTCATGTTCGCGACAACCGGGTGGTCAAGATCACTGGTGTCGAGGAAGAAGTTCCCAATAACGGCAGCCTGTGCGTCAAGGGGCGGTTCGGTTTCGATTTCATCGCCAGCGATCAGCGGCTCACCGATCCCTTGATCAAGGAGAACGGCACCTTTCGCAAAGCCACCTGGGAAGAGGCCATCAATCTGGTCGGCGACAAGCTCAAGCGCATCCGCGACACCCACGGCGGGGACAGCATCGGGGTGCTCACCTCGGCCCGCGTCACCAATGAAGAAAATTACATCGCCCACAAGTTCACCCGGGCGGTGCTCAAGACGAACAACATCGATCATTGCGCCCGGCTCTGACATAGCTCCACCGTGGCCGGTCTGGCCGCAGCATTCGGAAGTGGCGCCATGACAAACACGATTGCCGACATCGAGGAGGCGGATGTCATCCTCATCACCGGTTCCAACACCACCGAAAACCACCCCGTGCTTTCATCATTCGTCAAGCGGGCGGTGACCCGGCGCGGTGCCAAACTCATCGTGGTGGACCCGCGACGGATCAAGATCACGCAGTTTTCCGAGCATTGGCTGAGACCCAACCTGGGCACCGACGTGGCCTGGATCAACGGCATGATGCACGTGATTATCAAAGAAGATCTTCACGATAAAACCTTCATCGAGGAGCGCACGGAAAAGTTTGACGAGCTGAAGGCGGTCGTCGAGACATACACGCCGGAACACGTGGAATCCATCACCGGGATCCCGGCCCAGCAGCTCATCGATGCGGCGCGGCTTTACGCCAATGCGCCGGCCGGCAGTATCCTCTACTGCATGGGCATCACTCAGCACACCACGGGGACCGATAACGTCAAATCCCTGGCCAACCTGGCCATGCTTTGCGGCAACCTGGGCATCCGGGGCGGGGGGGTCAACCCGTTGCGCGGGCAGAACAACGTCCAGGGGGCCTGCGACATGGGCGGACTGCCCAACGTGCTCACCGGCTACCAGGCGGTGGACAACCTGGATGCCATCAAAAAGATGGAACGGACCTGGAACGTCACCGGTTTGCCGACCAAACCGGGACTCAAGGTCACGGAGATGGTCCCCAAAGCCCATAGCGGAGAACTCAAGGCCCTCTACATTATCGGCGAGAACCCGCTGGTGTCAGATCCCGACTTGAACCATGCCGAAAAGAGTTTGAGCAACCTCGAACTATTGGTGGTTCAGGATATCTTTCTCACCGAAACCGCCCGGATGGCCGACGTGGTGCTTCCCTCCAAGTGCTTTGCCGAGAAGGACGGCACCTTCTCCAATACGGAGCGGCGGGTGCAGCGGGTGAGGAAAGCGGTCGATCCGCCGGGGTTGACCAAAGATGACTGGAAGATTACCAGCGAGATTGCCACGCGCATGGGTTACCCCATGTCATACAAGGACAGCGAGACCATTTTTAACGAGTTGGCGAGCGTCACCCCCTCCTATGCCGGGATCAGCTACCCGCGCATCGAACACGAGGGGCTCCACTGGCCCTGTCCAACCCCGGAACATCCTGGCACCCCCATATTGCACGGGGCCCAGTTCACCCGCGGAAAAGGGCTGTTCCATGCCATCGAATGGATCGCGCCGGCGGAAGTGGCCGATGACGACTATCCCTTGTACCTGACCACCGGTCGGGTGCTCTATCACTACCATACCGGTACCATGACCATGAAGACCGAGGGCTTGAACGAGCGGGAGCCGGAGTCCTTCGTGGAGATCACGCGCGGCGATGCCCAGGGGATGGGCATCGAAGACGGCGAGCGCGTGACCATCGCTTCCCGACGGGGAGAAATTCAGGCCCGGGTGCGGATTTCCCGAAAAGCTGTGGATGGTACGGTCTTTATTCCTTTCCATTTTGCCCAGGCGGCGGCTAACAAGTTGACCAATGCCGCCTTGGACCCCATCTGCGGTATCCCGGAGTTAAAGGTGTGTGCGGTGAAATTGTCCAAGGGGGGCGTAAATGATTGAGGATAAACCCTCTGCAGGCGCCATGCTGCTGTAACCGTTCACGGTCTGCAGTTGGCGGTTCACGCTTAAGAAAAACTGAAGGCAGAAAAAGAAAGGCCGGCACCCATATGGGCCCGGCCTTTCTTTTTAGTAACGATTACATGTTCGACGACTCGGGATGGAACACATCCACATCCTTGAGGTCGTCACCCAGGTATTCGCGCTCGTTGGGTCCGAGAATGCCCAGGGAGAGGCAGAGCAGGGTCCACAGGTGGACGGTCTGCCAGGGGTGATCCAACTGATCGCTCAGGTCATGGATCTGGGCGTGGCAGTTGTGGCAGGGGGTGATGGCGTAAGCCGCCTTGGTGGCCAAAATCTGGTCGGCCTTGAGCTTGCCGTAGGCCCGGCGCTCATCCGGGAATCCGGACTGCAGGAACCCGCCGCCGCCGCCGCAGCAGAAGTTGTTGGAGCGGTTGGGGTGCATGTCGATGAAGTTCTCTTCACCGACCACCGCCTTGACCACGAACCGCAGGTCCTCGGCGACCGGGTCGCCGAATGTTTTGCGCACCAGCTGGCAGGGATCTTGAACCGTGAACTTGATCTTGCGCTCCTTGTTCCATTCAGAGCTGGGTTTCAGCTTGCCCTCGCGGATCCACTGGGCATAGTATTGAATGATGCTTTTGATTTCGAAGTTGTAGTCGAGCTTGAATTTATCCAGTCCGAACCGGACTGCGAAGAGTTCGTGCCCTCACTCCGTGTTGAGCCAGACCTTGCAGCCCAGATCCTCCACGGCTTTTTTCTTCACCTCGACAATGTGCTTCCAGTTTTCGTTATCACCCAGGAACATGCAGTAGTTCTCGGCGGCCCAGCCTTTGGTGCCGTAGGTCCAGTCCGCACCCACCAGGTGCAGGATCTTCCACAGGGGAACCATCTCATCGGGTTCGGTCACCGGCTCCCTGGAGTTCTGGTTCAGGAAGAACTCGGCCCCCTTTTTATTAATCGGCGCCTGCATTTCTGCAAATTCGGGCTGCGCTTCCCGGTACTCTTCCAGGACATCTTCGACGACGAACTGGAAGTCCTCCTCGGTGGCACCCATGGCACTGCAGGTGTCGTTGCGCAGGGCCATGTCACAAGACCCCAGGATGCCCTTGGGGCGCTGGTCGCGGGGCCATTGGGCCCGTGCGTTGAATACCAGCTGGGGGATGTTGATTTTCATGGGGCAGACATACATGCAGCGCGTGCACATGCTGCACATCCAGACCCATTTGGTGCTCAAGACCTCTTCGTCCATGCCCAGGGCCGCCATTCTCAAAAACTTTCGGGGATCCATTCCCTCCAGACCCGTTGCCGGACACCCCGATGAGCAAGCGCCGCAGGTCAGGCAAAGGTTCAGATTTCCCCCTTCGGGGAGGATTTCCTTCACCTTATCGATGAAAACGGATCGTCTTTTTCCGCCGAGCTTGATCGCTTCATCAGCCATACTGTTAATTCCTCCGTTTTTAGTTGACCACCGACATTTCCAATTTGACAAAAATAATCAAGTTAATCCTTATTTACGAATCAGGCGTAAAATACAAGGAAAAAATGGCCTATTTGAATTTCAATGTCTCTTCCATCGCCATGAGGATATTGGAAAAATCAGCCCCCATGTTCGAAGCCGTGGTCGCGAAACAGATGCGCTCTTTTTCAAGACCAATCGCCGTCAGCATCTCCTGGGCATTGGCCGCGCGCCAGCCGGCGTAAAGGCTGCCTTTTTCTGATTTGCAATTGCCGTTGTGGCAGGCCATGACCACCACGCCGTCGGCCCCTTCGGCCAGGGCGTGCAGGACGTAGTCGATGTCGACCTTGCCGGCGCACGGGACGGCCACGGTTTTCAGCCCCTTGGGCAGGGGCATACCGAAGGACTCGGCCATGCGGGCAGCTTCCAGTCCACTGTTCTGGCAACAGAAAGCCACGATCGTGGGGGAATCGCCGGTCCTGACGGTTGCCGATTGGGTGACCCGGTCGATCATTTCGGCATCGTTGAAGTCACCGATCTGGATGGCGTCCATGGGGCATTCGGCGGCGCAGATACCGCAGCCCTGGCAGGCCACCGCGGAGATAACCGGTTTGTTGTCGGCGGACCAGTAAATGGCGCCATGGGGGCAGCAGCGGTAGCAGGTCAGGCAGAACGTGCATTTGCCCGAGTCCAGAACCGCCTTGTTGGCCGGAACGGTGATGGTGCCGTCGCCCAAGAGGTTGCGGATCCGGATCGCGGCATTTTCTGCATCCATCAACGCGCCGTAGCGTTTTTTCACCCGGCGACTGCCGCCGACCACGAAGATCCCTTCGCGATTGGTGGAGACCGGTAAGCGGTGAACGTTGTCGGTCTGCAGAAACCCCATGGATCCCATGTCGAGGCCGAGCATTTCGGCCAGGGCCCTATTGACCTGGTCGGCACCGATGGCCTCTTCGACCACAATGATGTCGGGAGACAGTTGCACTTTGCGCTGAAGGATCGGATCGTCGTAGGTGATGGTGAGGGCATCGCCCTCCTGGGCCAGTGCGGGCATTTCGGTGAGCTTGACATACATGGCCCCCTTGTCACGACATTCCAGGTAGAGTCGTTCCAGTCCGTCTTCGGCCACCTTCAGATCCCCGGCGAACACATAGGCACTGGTATCCTCCATGTTTTCCATGGCCAGCACACCCTTCAGGACCCGTTCGAGAACCAGCGGGCTGCCATCCTGGGCCAGTCCTACCATGAAAGCGATCGTTTTACCTGAAAATACGGCCGGGTCTTCGGCAAGGGCCGCTTCCATCCTGCTCTGGCTGAAAACCCTTTCGGACAGCCTCAACCCATAGGCCTCATTCAACGGGCAAGCGACCAGCTCCGATGCCACCACGATGGCGCCGACGGACTTTTCGACAATGTCGTCATTGCCGGACAGCCACACCCGAAAGTCCCCGGGAACCCCGGCAGCGCCGTCCATCCGGGTGCCGGTCATCACGTCGATCATTTCCGATCCGTTGACCGTTTCCAATAAGGCCTCCAGGGCTGCCTGTTCCTCACCATCCAGATCGGCAACCGAGGCGCCTGCCGCCATACCCAGGCCGGCACCCTCATCGATCAGCACCACCCGGTATCCGCTGGCGGCAATCTCGCTGGCCGCCTTCACGCCGGTCATCCCGGCACCAACCACCAACACGTCGGTGGCCAGGTTGATGGTTTCCATTTTTAGTTCTTGCGTCATGAGGTCCTCCCCAGATATTTCATCACTTCGCCGGCAGATTGGCCTGCATGGGCGATGGATTCGGCAATGGTTTTCGGTCCCGAAGCGGTGCCGGCCACAAAAATGCCATCCTGGCCGGTGATCGCCCGGTTCAACTTGTCGGTGCAGGCAAAGAAGCCGTCACCGTTGAGCGGTGCGCCGACCATTTCTGACAGCGATGCATTGTCGGCCGCCGGCATGATGCCCACAGAGAGCACCACCAGGTCGAAGTCATCGTCCACTGCTTCACTGCTGCCCTCGGCGGCCATGAACCGGGTCCGGACACGGTCGTCGTCGGTTTTGTACATGTCCACGGGAATGTTGCGCACGAACTTCATGTCCTCCTTGCATTTCTGGTAAAAGGCGGGAAAGTCGTTGCCCGTGTTTTGAATGTCCATGTAAAATACGGTGATGTCCAGCTCCGGGTCCTTGTGCTTCATGGCCTGTGCCGTTCTCAGGGCATAGGGGCAGCATACCTGGCTGCACCACAGGTTGCCCAGGCGTTCGTCGCGGCTGCCCACGCACTGGATGAAGGCGATTTTTTTGGGTGGCTTGCCATCCGAGGGCCGCAGCACCGCACCCTTGGCCCGCTTGCCCGATTCCAGATCCATACCGCTGACCACGTTTTCCAGATCGTCGTAGCGGTAGGTGGACTTTAGTCGGGCATCAAAGGGGGTGAAGCCGGTGGCCACGACCACGGCGTCCACCTCGATGGTGCCTGCGCCGCCGGTTGTTTCCGGGTTCAGGCTGCCGTCGGCCAGATAGTATCTGCTGTTGTTCAAGGAGTAGCCCCTGACGGCTGCACAACCCGTCGGATCGGCCGGATAACCGGCCTCGCAGGCCTTCAGGTCCTTGGCCGCCTCAATTTTTTTCAGGCTGGCCTTAAAATTTCCGTTTTTTTGGATGCCGTCCACCTGGGTGGCCAGGTGGACGGTGATGGACGGTTCGTTGACCACGTTCTTGAGCATGCTTTCCACGGCGCAGGCGCCGCAATGGCGGCATTCGTCGGTTGCCTTGCAGGCATATTGGATGGCGTGTCCGCCGAGGTAGTCGGCTTTTTCCACCAGCGCGACCTGCGCGCCCAGGCCGGCCAGCTCCCAGGCCGCCGTCAGTCCGGCGATCCCGCCCCCAATGACCATGACTTTTTTAGATTCAGTACTCACTTGAAAACTCCTTTGGTGATCGTTGGTTGACTTTGGATGTGCGGCGCTGATCAGACCACGGGTCTGGGCAGGACTTTTGCCCGCTCAGCAATTTCCGGCACCTTGTGCTCCCATTCGATGGGCATGAGATGAATGCCCGCGACGCCTTTCATCTCCTTGAACTCTTCGATCTGCTCGCAGGCGATTTTGATGCCTTCGTCGGCCACCTTTTTTTTGTCCACACCCTGAAGTCGTTTGATGATCGCATTGGGAACGTCCATGCCGGGAACCTTGAGCTGCATGTAGCGCGCCATACCGATACTCTTCATCGGGGTGACGCCGGCCAGGATATAGACCTTTTCGGTGAGCCCCATGTCCACGGATTCTTTGACCCACTGGCGCATTCTTTCCATGTTATAAATGCATTGGGTCTGGATGAAATCCACGCCGGCCTTGATTTTCTTGGCCAGGCGATGCACCCGCCATTCGTGGGGTTCGGCAAACGGGTTGGCCGCCCCGCCAATAAAAATTTTGGGTGGTTCGTCAATGTCCGCCCCGCCCAGGAATTTTCCCTCGTCACGCATCTTTTTGACCATCCCGATCAGTTGGGTGGAGTCGATGTCGAAGACGCCTTTGGCTTGAGGATGGTCGCCAAACTGCTGGTGGTCGCCGGACAAGGCGAGCATGTTGCGAATGCCCAGAGCCGATGCACCGAGGATGTCGGCCTGCATGGCCAGGCGGTTTCGGTCCCGGCAGACCATCTGGTAATTGGGTTCCAGCCCCTCCTCGATGGCGATCAACGAGGCGGCCCAGCTGGACATTCTCACCATGGCGGTCTGGTTGTCGGTGATATTGACGGCATCCACCATGCCGACCAGATGCTTGGCCTTTTCCCGCACCACCGACACGTTGGTTCCGCGGGGCGGCCCGAGTTCCCCGGTAAAGGCAAAATGTCCGGCACGCAGTATCTTTTCAAGATTGCTTCCTGATTTCATTTGGGAATCCTTCTATTGGCTTGTTCCGTTTTCGTGGTTGCTTGCCGCCGAATCGACTATTTGATACCGAATGCGGCTAGGCGATCCTTGTAGCCAGGTTGAACGACGGTTCTGGGCGTCTGATTCCGCCAGTCATTCGGCGGACAGATGTCGATGATATTTTGCAGTCGATTCTGATTGGCCAGTCGCTCATGGATGCGCTGCCAGGCGCAGGGCTGGTCGGAATTGATTTCACAACTGCCCTTGTTGGTGCCGCCGCAGGGTCCATTGAACAGTCCCTTGGCGCACATGGTGACCGGACATATGCCGGCCGTCATACCCAGCACGCAGGTGCCGCAGGCCCGGCATTTTTCCTCATACCAGCCCACCTCCCGATTGACGCCGATAAAGCTGGTGTCGACACCTGGAAAAACGGGAATGTCAGGGAATCGTTCGGCAATAAATTGAATACCGGCGCCGCAGGCCAAGGAGATGATTGCGTCGTATTCGTCCACGATGCCGTCCAACGCTTCCAGAAATTCCATGTCGCACTGCCGCTCCACGGTAACACCACCGGTTTCGATGGGGTCGCCCTGCATGCGGCGGGCAATTTTAAGCTCGGCATTGAGCACACCGACCTCCTTTTCGCCGCCTGCCAGGCATACCGCCACACAGGTGCCGCACCCCACGGTGAGGACCTTTTTAAAGTCCTTGACCATGGTCCTGATCTCTTCAAAGGGTTTTCTTTCCGCAACAATCATTTGACATTCCTCCTGTTTGTCATGGCATGGGGTCGATGCCATGAAGGATGATATCGAATCACGCATGGATAAGGGGTGAGCGTGAACCGTACGATGTGAGCCAAAGACCGAAACTAACCCAAGCCCATCGACCATGTCAATATATAAAGAATGGGTTTTGCATCCAGTGCCCAAACCCATTTGTTATCCATCGTCGGCAATCTCGACAGTGAATGAATGTATACTCATTTTGTTTAGGATCGGCTCAAGCCAACTTGGTGTCGTCGTGCGGCCCGGTCGGAACCGCTTTATATCCAATTACTCGCAAGTAGTTAGGGTTGGACGGCGTGTGTCGGGTTTTTCGGTTTTTTGATGTTAACGCTTGACAGGGTGTTTTTGCCTTTGATAAATGAATGAACATTCATTCATAAATTGTCGCTGCCAGGAGGTCCGCCATCAATACGAATAAGAAAAATACGGATAAATACCGACGAATCCTGGAGGCGGCCATTACCGTATTTGCCGACCAGGGGTTCTTTCAGTCAACGATTGCCCAGATTGCCAAAGAGGCCGGGGTGGCGGACGGAACCATCTACCTTTATTTCAAGAATAAAGACGATATTCTGGTTCAGTTCTACCAGTACAAGACCCGCCAGATTTTCGAGCGCTTTCGGGATGCGGTCAGTACGCCGGTAACGGCTGAAGAAAAACTGAGATGTCTGATTCGCGTTCATCTGCAGGAATTCCAGAAAGACCGCAACATGGCCATCGTTTATCAGGCGGAAACCCACCAGAATCGTCGGCTCGGGAACGAGCAGATCAAAGAGATGTCCAAGATGTACCGGGATATTATATCCGAGGTGGTGGAATTGGGCCAGGATGAGGGGACCATCAGGAAGGATCTCTACATGGGATTGGTAAAGCGATTCATCAACGGTGCGGTGGATGAGGTGATCAACTCCTGGATCCATTCGGGCGGTCAATACGATCTGGTATCCATGGCTGACCCATTGGTGGATCTTTTCATGAAGGGCATCGGCGGCGGCGCTGAAACAGAATTAGCCGATTGATTACATAACCGCATATCACCGGCGTGCACGATTCGCCGGCGGATCAACCAGTCAACAAGGAGAGGATAGACCATGGCACAGGTAATCGCTGACAGGAGAGATGTTGATTTCGTGCTTCATGAACAGCTGAACGTCGGCGCGTTTAGCGAACATGAAAAGTACGCAGAATTCAACAAGAAGACCATAGACTTGATTATCAGTGAGGCGCGCAATCTTGCGATAAAAGAAATTCTCCCCACCTTCAAAGAAGGCGACGAGCAGGGATGCCGTTTTGAAAATGGCCGGGTATTGGTTCCAGAGAGCTTCAAGCGCGCATATGACCTGTTCGTTGAAGGGGAATGGCTGGCCATGCCCGAGGATCCGGAATACGGTGGGCAGGGCATGCCCCGCACGGTGGCGTTGGCCGCGGGCGACTATTTTAATGGTGCCAACTATGCATTCATGATGTATCCAGGGCTGACTCATGGCGCCGCCTTGCTGGTGGAGGCATTCGGCACGGAGCGGCAGAAGAAACGCTTTTTAAAAAACATGTTCACCGGCAAGTGGACCGGCACCATGCTGCTCACCGAGCCCGAAGCCGGTTCCGATGTCGGCAACCTGTCCACCACCGCCGTGAAAAATGAAGACGGCACCTACGCCATCAGCGGCAACAAGATTTTCATCTCATCCGGAGAGCATGACATGGTGGAGAACATCGTCCATCCGGTGCTGGCCCGGATTGAAGGGGCGCCCGCGGGCACCAAGGGAATCTCTCTCTTTCTGGTCCCCAAATACCGGGTCAACGACGACGGCAGCTTGGGCGATTTCAACGACGTGGTCTGTACGGGCATCGAGCACAAGATGGGCATCAACGGCAACGCCACCTGCTCACTGACCCTGGGCGGCAAGGGCCAATGTGTGGGCGAACTGCTGGGCGAAGAAAACAAGGGCATGCGGGCCATGTTCCTGATGATGAACGAGGCGCGGCTGCTGGTGGGAATGCAGGGCTTCTGCTGTGCCAGCCCGTCCTACATGAATGCGGTCAATTACGCCAGGGAACGAATTCAGGGCAAGAATCTGCTGCAAATGATGGATCCCAACGCACCTTCCGTACCGATCATTCAGCACCCGGACGTCCGCCGCATGCTTATCTCCATGAAGTCCCATGTGGAGGGCATGCGAAGTTTGCTCTATTATGCCGGCTACCTTTCCGATCAGATCGCAGTTACCGATGACGAGGCGGAAGAAGCCCGCCTGCAGGGCCTGGTGGATCTGCTTATTCCCCTCTGTAAGGGATATGTCACCGACAAGGCCTTTGAAGTGTGCAGCACGGGTGTGCAGGTTTATGGCGGATACGGTTTTATCAAGGATTATCCCCAGGAGCAGCTTTTGCGGGATTGCCGCATCACCATGATCTATGAAGGCACCAACGGCATTCAGGCCATGGATCTACTGGGCCGAAAGCTGGGCATGAACAAGGGCAAACCGATCATGGACCTGATGGTCGAAATCCAGAAGACCATTGCCCAGGCCAAGGCAGTCGACCGCCTGAAGGATTACGCGGCCAGGGTGGAAAAGGCGCTCAACCGACTGGGTGAAGTGGCCATGCACCTGGGTGCCACCGCCATGTCACCCAAGGTGATGAGCGCTTTTGCCTTTGCGCACCCGTTCATGGAGGCTTCCGGCGATGTGGTGATGGCCTGGATGCTGCTCTGGCGGGGCGTCGTCGCGGCCACCCGACTGGAAAAGGGAGCCAAGAAAAAAGATCAGGCTTTTTACGAAGGTCAGCTGAAAAGTGTACAGTATTTCACGCAGGCGGTGCTGCCCATTACCATGGGCAAGATGGACGCCATCATGACCACCTGCGAGGCGTCCATTGAAATTACCGAAGACGCGTTCGGCGGCAAATAAGTCGATATCTGATCTATATGAAAACGGGGGTTGCATCTGCGTGCAACCCCCGTTTTCATTGGCATCTCTCAGCGATCGATCCAACACGGCCCATTGCCTATTGCTTTTTCTGCTGCTCCATGGCTCTGAGATCTTTTTTAAGAACCTTGCCCACATTGGTTTTAGGCAGTTCTTTGCGGAACTCGATGTCCGTGGGCCATTTGTACTTGGCCAGTTTGTCCTGGCAATATTTCAGCAGTTCTTCCGCGGTGGCTGTTTGGCCTTCCTTCAATACGACGAACACCTTGACGGCCTCGCCGCGTTTGGCATGCGGAATGCCGATGGCAGTTGCCTCCATGACCTTGGGATGTTCGAAAAACACCTCTTCGATATCCCGGGGATAGACGTTGAAGCCGCCGGAGATGATCATGTCCTTCTTGCGGTCGACGATGTAGAAATAGCCGTCTTCGTCCATCTTTGCGATATCGCCGGTGTGCAGCCACCCGTCGGTGATGGTTTCGGCGGTGGCGTCGGGGCGGTTCCAATAGCCCTTCATGACCTGGGGGCCCTTGACCAGAAGCTCACCGGTTTCTCCCACGGGAACGTCCGTGGCCCCGTCGCCAAGATCCACGATGCGGCATTGGGTGTCTGAAATGGGGAGCCCTACGCTGCCTACTTTGCGATTGCCTTTGAAAGGATTGATGTGGGTTACCGGGCAGGATTCGGTCATGCCGAAACCCTCAACGATCACCGCACCGGTTTTCTTCTCGAACTTGCTGATTATCTCCACCGGCAGCGGGGCGCTGCCGGAAAAACAGCCTTTGATGGAGGTCAGATCTGTTTTTGAAATGTCAGGGTGCTCGAGCATGCCGATGTACATCGTGGGCACCAGTGGTGCAAAGGTGGGTTTGAATTTGCTGATCGCTTCCAACAGTTGAGGGGGTTGGGGTTTAGGTACCAGGATATTTCCCCAACCCTTGAAAATGGCAAGGTTCATGGCGGTGGATAAGCCGAACACGTGAAAAAAAGGCAGGGCGCCGAGCATGATTTCATCGCTGCCGAAAGTGGGAAACCAGGCCGATACATGCTGGGTCTGTTTGCTCAGGTTGCCGTGGGTGAGCATGACACCCTTGGAGACACCGGTGGTGCCGCCGGTATACTGGTACATGGCCACCGCTTCAAAATCCAGCGCCACCTGCGGCGGGTTGGGCGCATGACGTGCGATGCGGTCTTTCCATTTGAAGAGGCTGTCGGCCGGTTTGACGTCGGCAGCCAGGCCCTTTTTTTTGCCCACCAGAGGGAAAAGGAGGTTTTTGGGAAAGGGGAGATAGTCACCGATGCTGGTGTAGACAATCTGTTGAATCTTGGTTTTTGGTCGAAGATCAATCATTCGGTTGCCGAGCAGATCCAGGGTGATCAGCACCTTGGATCCGGAATCATTGAACTGATGCGCCAACTCTCGGTCGGAATACAACGGGTTGTTCATGACCGCGATGGCGCCGATGCGCAGGATGGCATAGTAGGCGGCCACACAAGGGATTAGATTGGGCAGCAGGATCGCCACGCTGTCTCCCTGTTTTACACCGAAGTCGGTCAGGCAAGCGGCGAATCGATCCACCATTTCGTCCAGTTTGCTAAAACTGATTTGATAACCTTGAAAGGTCAGGGCCATTTTGTCTGGAAACGTCTCGGCCGATCGCTTCAGGAACGCCGGCAGGCAGATGTTTTCATATTGGACATGCTCGGGAACGCCTGCTTCGTAGTGGGTCAACCACGGTTTTTTCAGATAGGGATTGTCTGTGCTCACGTGAACCTCCTTTTTCCTTGTTTTTAATGGGCGATCGTAATAAATGAGGCCCGCATGCCTGTTGGATGCGGTTGTTGCGGCTGAATCACTTTTCACCTATCTTGAGACACTGTTATTATCAATGATATCAATGGTTAATTTTTATTTTTGGTGCGTGCGCAATCGGTGGTGCAGGGCGCGATAAATCGTTCTCGTAGAATTATCGACGCCCCCGTTGTCAGTGGCAGGGGATGGACACCGTCGCCAAAATTTTTCCTTGACAGGATTGGAATCAGTCGTTAAAAACTGAATGAATCTTCATTCATTTTTTTTCTATATCTTAATACGAAACCGAGGGGAGAACAAGGGTTAAATATGGAAAACGCGTTGATCGCTCCGGCCAAGTATTTTTTTCTTTTTATACCCACGGTGGTTTTCTCGATCCTGATTCCCCTGGTGGGCGTCGCCGTCTTCGCTTATATCATGGCCATTCGCTTGGCGCCGCTGGTCAAGGCGGCGCCGGACAGCCGCCTCGACCATATTCCCCAGCGCATCGTCAACGTGGTAAAAATCTGGCTGGGCCAGTATCGCCAGCCGCGCTACCTGCTGGCGGGCGTGGTGCATATCGTCATTTTCGCCGGTTTTCTGATCCTGAGCATCCGCTCGTGCTCGCTGGTCGTCATCGGCATCGCTCCGAATTTCGTCATGCCCGGATTCGGCGGATGGCTGGGCGACATCTACAATTTCCTCAAGGACTACGCCGCCACGGCGGTGCTGATCGCCTGTGCCATCGCCGCCTTTCGCCGGGCGGTGGTCAAACCTGCCCGCTACGCCGTGCCGGCCAAATACGGCAAGGACCACACGGCCGAAGCGCTGTTCGTCCTGGGAATGATCGCGACGCTGATGATCTCCGAAAGCCTCTTCGAGGCCAGCCGTGTGGCCGCCAACACCCAGGCTGGGCTTCACGCCGAGTTCCTGGCGCCGGCCAGCCTGGCCTGGTTTTTCAAGAACGCCCTGCTTTCAACATCGCTGGAGACGTTGCAGACCCTTCACATCGTTGCCTATTATATCCACGACCTGACCTTTTTCTTCTTCCTGTGCTTTCTGCCTTTGGGCAAACACTTTCACGTGATCACCTCGCTGTTCAACGTGTTCTTCATGCGCATCGCCAAGGGCAACGTCAAACCGGTGCGTCACGGCATTACCGATGAACAGCTGGACGACCTGGAATCCTTCGGCGTCAAGCGGTTGGAAGACTTCACCTGGAAGCACATCCTGGATTTTTACTCATGCGCCGACTGCGGCCGCTGTTCGGACAACTGCCCGGCCAACGCCGTGGGACGACCCCTTTCGCCGCGCTTCATCTCCATCAAGGGGCGCGACCTGGCCTTTACCAATTACCCCATCTACCCTTACGGCAGCCGGTTCAAGAAAAGCGAGAACCTGATCGGCGGCATCTACGAGGAGGACGAGATCTGGTCCTGCACCACCTGCGGCGCCTGCGAGCAGGAGTGCCCCATCGGGATCGAGTACATCGACAAGATCGTCGACCTGCGCCGCGGCATGGTGGATGAGGGCATGGTGCCCCAGAGCCTGCAGAAACCCTTGAGCGCACTGGAAAAGCGCGGCAACCCCTGGGGCAAGATGGAAAAGAAACGCGCCGACTGGACCAAGGACCTGCCCGAGGGAGTGACCGTCAAGGACCTGGCCGTCGATTCGGCCGAGGCGCTCTACTTCGTGGACAGCATCACCAGCTATGACGACCGCATGCAGGCCATCGGCAAGGCCACGGCGACCATCCTTTCCCGGGCCGGTGCCGATGTGGGCATCCTGGGCAAACAGGAAAAAGACAGCGGCAACGAGATCCGGCGCTTCGGCGAAGAGATGCTGTTTCAGACCATGAAGGAGATGAACACCGATGCCATCCTAAACAGCGGGGCCAAGCACATCATCACCGCCGACCCGCACGCCTACAATGCCTTGAAGAACGACTACCAGGGGCTGCCGCCGGTCGAACACATCAGCCAGTTCATTGCCCGCAACGTCAAATCCGGCGCCATCCGGCTGACCGGCGCCAACGGCGACGGCAAGGTGTATACCTATCACGATCCCTGCTACCTGGGCCGCCACAATGACGTCTACGATGATCCGCGGGCGGCGCTGGACGCCATCGCCGGGTTGAAGCGGGTGGAGATGCAGCGCTGCCGAGACCGGTCGTTCTGCTGCGGCGGTGGTGGCCTGATGCTGTTCTACGAACCCGAGGAGGAGCAGCGCATGGGTGTGCTTCGTGTCGAGATGGCCGCCAAAGCCGGTGCCAACGTGATCGTCACCGCCTGCCCCTTCTGCCTGGTCAACATGGAAGACGCCATCAAGGTGGCCGGCATGGAGGGCAAGATGGAAGCCATCGACTTGAGCGAGCTAGTTGTCAAGCACATGGAATAGGGCAGTTTCGGATATACAGTTGCAAACAGCATTGAAATCCCAATAATCAAAAAACAAATCACAAACAAATCACAATGACCAAAACAATAAACGCCAAACCGGGCCACACCGCCTTTGAGATTTGAATATCGAAATTTGGGATTTATTTGGAAATTGGCGCTTGAGGTTTAAAATTTTAATATTATCAATTTTCGCCAAAGGTTATTAAATCAACGTAACGGGAGGAATGCATGGAAATTCTAGTCTGCGTCAAACGGGTCCCCGATACCGCCGAGAACGAGATCGAGGTCAACCGCGACGGTAGCGATATCGAGCGCGACGACCTGGTCTACTCGGTCAACGAGTGGGATAACTATGCGGTGGAAGAGGCGATTCAGATCCGCGACAAGGTGGGCGGCAGCGTCACCGTTGTCACCGTGGGCGACGACGAATCGGAAGAGGTGTTGCGCCGGGAGATGGCCATGGGTGCCGACAACGGCCTTTTGCTGTGTGACGACGCCTTTGACGGCGCCGACGGCAGAGGCATCGCCACCCTGCTCAAGGCGGCGGTGGAGAAGGGCGAATACGACCTGATCCTGACCGGCGCCCAGGCCGATGACGGGGCGGCCCAGGTGGGCGGCATGCTGGCGGCCATGCTGGACTACCCGTATGCATCACTGGTCAACAAGATCGAGGTGGACGGCGACAAGCTCAAGGTGGGCCGCGAGATCGAAGGCGGCAACCAGGAGATGAACGAGATCCAACTGCCCTGCGTGCTGTCGATCCAGACCGGCATCAACGAGCCGCGCTATGTGGGTATCCGCGGCATTCGCAAGGTGGCTTCGGTGGAGATCCCGCAGCTTGGTGCCGCCGATCTGGGCGTCGACGCTGCCACGGTGGGCGCTGCCGGTGCCCGGGTCAAACGCCTGGACTACTTCGTGCCCGAGATGGGCGAGGGGGCCGAGATGCTCGAGGGCAGCACCGAAGAGATCATTGCCAAGCTGATCGAACTCTTGAAAGCCAAAGGAGGGTTGAAATAATGGCTGATATTTATGCATACATTACGCACAAAGACGGCGTGGCCGATGATTCGGCCCTGGAACTGGTTGCCGCGGCCAAGAAAATCGATGCCGGTGCAACCGTCACCGCCATCGTGACCGGTTCGGGTGCCGCGCTCGACAAGGTGGCCGACGCCGTGGCCGCCTCCTACAACCGGGTCCTCAAGTTCAACCATGACGCGCTGGCCTACCCCAATGCCGAAGTCGTCAGGAGACTGCTGGTCAACGTGCTGCCCGCCGATGCCATCTTACTGGTTTCCAACGACACCTTCGGCATGGACCTGGGCCCCGGTTTGTCGATCAAGCTGGATTCGACCTTCGTGGCCGACGTGGTGGGAATCGAAGGCGTGGACGGCACCGCATTGAAAGTGATTCGTCAGGAGTATTCGGGCATGGTCAGCACCCATGTGACCGCTGACATGTCCAGCGGTGCGGTCGTCAACCTGCGGCCGGGCGCCTTTGCCCCGGACGAGAGTCGATCCGCCGGCGGCAGCGTCGAAGATAAATCCGGCGACGCCGGCGATCTGACGGTCAAGCGCACCTTCCTGGAAGTCGTCGAAGCCGAAGTGGGCGACGTGGACATCACCAAGTCCGACGTGCTGGTTTCTGTGGGCCGCGGCATCGAGGACGAAGAAAATATCGAGATTGCTCAGGAGTTGGCCGATGCCATGGGCGCCGTGGTCTCCTGCTCGCGGCCCATCGTGGATGCCAAGTGGTTGGAGAAATCCCGCCAGGTGGGCACCTCGGGCCAGACGGTCAAGCCCAAGGTCTACCTGGCCTGCGGCATTTCCGGCAGCTTTCAGCACATGGGCGGCATCAAGGGCGCACCGTTCATCGTGGCCATCAACAAGAACGTCAAGGCGCCGATCTTCCAGGTGGCCGACGTGGGCATCGAAGCCGATATCCTAGAATTTCTGCCCGAACTGACCGACGCCATCAAGGCATCGTAGACGACGATCCTTTCCATACCCCGGCGGGCGCCTGCTTTGTTTAGCGGGGGCTCGCCTTTTTTATGCTGTCTCCCGTCATCCGCAGGTGGCGATCGAATCCACCGGGGTAATTTCCAATACGCCGCGTTGGTCTTGACATGTCCGGGCCCTTGGCATACATGATCTTTTTCGCCGGCTGTGGCAACATCCCGTTTCCACGGCGGATAACGAGACGGGGCAGGAAGCCCTCCATGAATCTATTTCACGGCTGCATCGCCGTTTTGCGATTTGCCGGCTGGCTGATAACTGCCGGGTTGGTGCTTCATGGCCCCGGCATGCTGCCGGGTTGGGCCGCCGATGAAGGGGGTCGGCAGCTCGTTCATCTTTATTTCGCCGATGCGACGCGTCCATTGCTGATTGCCGAAGCACGTATAATGGTCAATCCGGGCGAACCGACGGCGTTCAGTCGACAACTGGTATTGGAACTGATCAACGGTTCTGCGCGTGGCAATTTGGCCACCATACCCAAAGAGACGCGATTGAGATCTTTTTTTCTGCTTGGCGATGGAACGGCGGTAGTGGATTTTTCCGCCCATCTGCAGGAAAACCATCCCGGGAGTTGCCGATTGGAGCAACTGACACTATTTTCAATCGTCAATTCCCTGATCCTTAACGTTCCGGAGGTCGACCAGGTTCAAATTCTCGTTGACGGAGCGGAGGTGCAGACGTTGGCTGGCCACCTTCCGCTGGAATTTCCTTTAACCGCTGATATGCTGCTGACACGATGAAAAAGACTGACAAACTAAATAATATTCGGAACATTGGCATTATCGCCCACATCGATGCCGGCAAGACGACGGTCACCGAACGGATTCTGTATTACACGGGGCGATCACACAAGATCGGCGAGGTCCATGACGGTGAAGCGGTGATGGATTGGATGGTCGACGAGCAGGAGCGGGGCATCACCATCACTTCAGCGGTCACCACCTGCCAGTGGAATGGCCGGGATATCCAGGTTATTGACACGCCGGGCCATGTGGACTTTACCATCGAGGTGGAGCGCTCCCTGCGTGTGCTGGATGGGGCCGTAGGTGTTTTTTGCGCCGTAGGCGGTGTAGAACCCCAGTCGGAGACGGTCTGGCGACAGGCCGACCGTTACAAGGTTCCCAAGATTGCCTTTATCAATAAACTGGACCGCATCGGCGCCGATTTTTTCGGCACGGTTCAAATGATGCGCGACCGGCTCAAGGCCAATGCCCTGATTCTTCAGATTCCGATGGGTACCGAAGACAGCTTCTCCGGTATCGTCGACCTGATTCGCATGCAGCAGGTCCGGTGGGACGATGACACGCTCGGGGCCAGCTATCGTGCCGAGGAAATCGACGCCAAGTACCGTGAAGATGCGGAAATACACCGGGACCAGATGCTGGAAACCCTTGCGGAGGTGGACGACGGGATCATGGAGGCCTACCTGGCTGAAGCACCCATCGACACGGAGATGATCATCGCTGCCGTCAGAAAAGGCACCGTCGCATTGAAACTGGTGCCGGTGCTGTGTGGCAGTGCATTGAAGAACAAAGGCATACAGCCACTTTTGGATGCCATTGTTCAATTTCTCCCCAGCCCGGCGGAGGTTCCGGCCATCAAGGGCGTTCATCCGGAAACCGGAGAAACCGTCTATTGCCGGCCGGATGAAAAAGCGCCACTGGCGGCGCTGATTTTCAAGGTCTCCATGATGGAGGGCCGGAAGTTGTCCTACGTCCGGGTTTACAGCGGCAAAATTAAAGCCGGCACCGAGGTATACAATCCCGGCCGGAATAAGAAAGAGAAGCTGTCGCGCATTCTGTTGATGCATGCCAACAAGCGGGAGCGGGTAGACACGGTGGGCCCGGGGGCCATTGTCGGGGTCGTGGGGCTCAAGGATTCATCAACCGGTGAAACCCTGTGCCAGCAGGAGCATCCGGTGCTGTTGGAAAAAATGGATTTTTACGAACCGGTGATCTCAGTGGCCGTTGAACCCAAAACCCACAGCGATCAGGAGAAGCTCCAGCAGGTGCTGGAGAAGTTCATGGCCGAAGACCCCACCTTGCGGGTCAGGGAAGACGAAGACACCGGCCAGACGATTCTTTCCGGTATGGGAGAACTGCACCTGGAAATCATCACCAGCCGCATGCAGCGCGAGTTCAATACCCGGGTCAACGTGGGCAAACCCCAGGTCGTCTATCGGGAGACCATCGACACCGCCGCTGTCGGATCCGCGATTTTTGACAAGGAAGTCGCCGGCAACCGCCATTACGGCGAAATCACACTTCGGTTGGAACCCCTGTCCCGAGGTGAAGGCAAGCGATTCGAATCACGCTTGGCAGAGGAGGAACTGGCCCCCGGACTGGTGAAAGCGGCGGAAAAAGGGGTGATGGAATCTCTCGAGAGCGGCATCCTGATGGGGTATCCCGTGGTGGATGTGAAAGCGGTGCTCACCGGTGCTGGAACCCGCGAAACCAACGGCTCGGAGCTAGCCTTTACCGTGGCCGCCTCCATGGCGGTCCGAGAGGCCCTTTCCCAGGGGAATTCATTTCTGCTGGATCCCATCATGGCCGTCGAAGTCATCGTCCCGGAAGATTTCATGGGTGAAGTGATCGGGGACCTCAACGCCAGGGGCGGAAAAATCGAATCCATCCAACCCAAGCTGGGGGCCCAGACCATCAAGGCGACCGTGCCCCTTGCAAAGATGTTCGGCTACTCCACCAGCCTGCGGTCGGCCACCCAGGGGCGGGGAACGTTTTCCATGCAGTTCTCACGGTTTGACCGCAACTGAAAGGGCCCAATGTTCGAAGGTTCATCGGTTCAGGGTTCAATGGTTGATGCCGAACCCATGAACGGCTGACCACAGGGCAAGCCTCAAAACAAGAAAAGCCGTCCCGGTTAGCGGGACGGCTTTTTGGGTGACCGGGGGTGTCGGTCGTTACGGGGTCTTGCCGAAGATCTTCACCGGCCGGGTGGTGTCCCCGGTCGCGTTGGGGAAATCTTTGGCAATGTATGCTTTCTGACCGGTTTCGATCAGGTGGTTGGCCTCTTCCATGAAGTTGGCAAAGCGCAGCTTGCACTCGTAGAAGCCGTGCCACCAGGCGTAGTCCGGGGCCATCATCATGGCGCCCATGCGCGCCCGGCGCCCCTCGTGGTGCCACAGCTCGTAGTACTCCACCTCCAAGCGTTCGTCGAAGTACTTGGTCTTGTCCAGGAGCCCCTTTTCATAGAGCTCTTTGAGTTTGGCATCGGCCGGTTTGAAGTACACCTCGTTATACTCGATCACGGCCTTGTCGAAACCGTCATAAAAATCGTTGATCCAGGAATCGCCGTGGCAGGAGCTGCAGATATTTTTCATCTTCTGGCGCTCCACTTTCCAATCGGTGCCCGAGGGAAACGGTTTGAAATCCTGGGGACGGACCGTGAGCGGGGCCTGGGTCTCCCAGGATAGCCGCTGGGTGACATCGTGGCTGGTGGGTTCCTTGCCGGATCCGCTCATGTGGCAGGCCGCACAAGTCGGAGCGCGGTAATCGACGCCGGCGGTCCAGGTGCCACCGGCGGCATCGAAATTGTATTCGTCCTGGTAGGCGTGGTAGATTGTGCCGTGTTTGGATTCTTCGTAGATTTCGATCTGGGGATGATCCGGCCCCAGATGGCACTGGTCGCAGGCCTCGGGCTTTCGGGCTTCGCCAACGGAAAAACGATGGCGCGTGTGGCAGGAGGTGCACGACCCCTTGCTGCCGTCCAGGTTAAGCCGGCCGACCCCGGCGTTGGGCCAGGTGTTCGGATCGATCTTACCGCTATCATCAATGGTGATGACCGTCCCGTGGCAGTTGAAGCAGCCGGTTTTGCGCTCGATGTCCGAGTTCATGCCCTTGTTCAGCCAGGGATCCAGCTTCCACATAATCTCGATGGTGTTGGCATGCTTGGACTTGCTGTACTGGGTAGCCTCGTCCGGATGGCAGCGGGAGCAGTCTTTGGGGGTCACGATGGAGGCGATGGGCATTTTGTATTTGGCTTCGCCCCAGGGCATGTCGGAGCGGCTGTAATACTTCTCGTGATCCTGGGCGATGTCTTGATCGCCAGGCTGGACCAGGTGGCAATCCAGACAGGTGATGTTGGCGTTGGCGTGTCGGCTCTTGGCCCAGTCAGCAAAAACGCCGGGGGTGGTTGCCCGGTGGCATTCGATACACGCCTGGGCTTCTGGGGGCACACTGCGTTCGATGCGGTACTCCTTGACCTTGGCAAAGTTGGGTTGGGCCATGGCCGGTACCGCCATCAGGCCGACCACCAGCAGTCCGATGGTTAAGAACATCAATGTACGCCTCATAGATGCCGCTCCTTTCTGTTTTTAATATCCGACGAAATAAAAAACCCAATCGCTTATCTGGGTATTACAGCTGTTTCAACCCCTTGGCCTGGTAGGGAATTTGGCGGGTCTGTCGAAACATTACCAGTCCCCTTTCGGAATGGACTAAGTCGTAGTGACAATCAACACATTTTTTTTCGTATCCCTGGCGGGCATAAATCACCGACCGGTGAGCCAGCATGGCACCACGTTGGGTGGGCATGTGCAGCAGGTTGCGGTGGCATTTTTGGCACTGATCGTTGTCGAAGGCGGCATAGGCTGCTTCGCGGGCTTTATCCCTATCGTACGTGCCAACCAAGAAGTGCACCGCAACGTCTTTGATGCCATGGTAGCTTTTAGAAAAGAAAAAGTCGAAGGTGTCCTGGGGGGCCGGCAGGTGACAGTCCATGCAGTCCACGACGACACCGGCGGCGTTGTTGGTGTGGGTGGAAGAGCGCCAGGCCACCACCGCCGGTTTGATTTCATGGCAGGAGGCACAGAACTCCGGCGTGGAAGTCCTCACCATGGTATAGTAGGTCATACTGAACAAGGGAAAGGCGATTACGATGCCGACACCGACCAGAGCGGCCGCGAATATCCATTTTTTCATACCACTTCCTTGAGGTTAAGTGGTTGCAGATAGTCTGACCCGCCGGCTGGAGAACACCGATGGCAGCATTCCCGGCTGCCGGAAATGCATTGCATGGGCGCCCAAGGGGTTAAAGCAAGCGGAAATAAGACAACGGTCGTTCGATTAGAAAAAAATAGAAAAGTGAGAAAAAATTAGCATCACTAAAATGGTTAATATGAATCGTGGGGCTTGTCAACGTCTTTTTATGTTACCTTGTGGTAGCATCAGGTTTTTGAACCGCGCCAGCGAGGGCATTCCCCGCGGCTTGCCGCGGGGAGGGTTCTATATCGCCGGCAGGGTATGCGCTGAAAACAACCGGTACTCAATGCCAGCGATCACCCGGCGCCTGGTTTTTTCTCTTTTTTGGGGTCCAGGGCTTCGAGTTGAAGCGCCACCATCTGTTTCTGGGCGTCATCAACAGCCAGTTTCAAGGCCCGGTTCAGATGAAAACCGGCGTTCTTCAGATCTCCCTTTTGGCGGTAAAAACGGCCTAAGTTGTAGTGAGCGCTGAACATATCCCCCAGCCGGCCACTGCTTTCCCCCAGAAAATAGTAGGCCTGGGTATAGTTTTCATTGTAGCGCACCAGATTCTCGAACGTATCTCTCGCCTCAGCGATGCGGCCCAGTTCCATCTGAGTGCGGCCCAGATAGAGTCTGCTCTCGGGATTTTTTTCGGAACTGCTTGTCGACAGGGCTTCCATGGCTTTTTCATACTGACCGTCATGGAAATACATTTTTCCCAAATCCTGAAGCATCGAGGTGGCCATGGCATTGCCTTCAATGGCCCGCTTCATGTGTTCGGCCGCTTCGTGCCACTGATCGACCCGCGTCAATGCCAGCGCATATCCATAATGGTCGAGCGGGCTGCCCGGCGATGCTTCGAGGTTCGACGCGAATCGGTTCAGCGCCGCCTTTTCATCGGTGTAGAGGGCGATCAACCGGGTGTGTACCAGGTCAAATCCGCCGACTTCCCCGTGCTCTTGGACCGCTGCCGATCGGTTCTGGTGAAGCCAGTTGTCGATGTAGCTCATGCGGGCCTCGGACGCCGGGTGGGTGGTCAGGTAGGTGGGAATCTGTTCGGACCCGTACCACTGCTTGCTGCGGATTTTCTTCAATGAGGTCAGCAACCCCTCCCCGCTGTAGCCGGCCAGGGTCAAGTATTCAAGGCCCAGCTGATCCGCCTGCATTTCATTTTCACGACTGTAGGCCAGGGCGGCGGTCTGACCGGCGGCCACCGATCCGACGGTCACGGCGCCGGCCGCTGCAGCTGCACCGCCGGCACCCAGCAGCACCCCGGCCACCATACCGGCCAGCGTGGCCATGCCGATCTTCTTGGAGCTTTCGATTCGGTCGGAAATGTGGCGGCAGACCACGTGGGCAATTTCATGGCCGATAATGCCGGCCAGTTCCTCTTCAGACTCCAGGGCGGCGAACAGGCCGCTGTTAAAGAAAATGTGGCCTGCCGGGGTCGCGAAGGCGTTGTAGACATCCACATGGAGCACATGAAACTGATAATCAAAAGGCTGGGGCGGTATGACGGCCAGAATGCGTTTGCCCACCCGGTTGACATAGTCATTGATAATCGGATCGTCGATCAGCGGAAACTGGGCCCTGACCACCGCCATAAATTCCTTGGACATTTCCCGCTCTTCCTGAAGGGTGATGCAGCTGCCTTCCGGAACCATGACCACTATGGTGGAAATGAGAAATGCGACCATCGTGAAAATGGTAAATATTTTATTTTTTATCGGCATGTTAATAATCTTTTTATCTACAAGGGCAACGGTTGTTTCCATTGCGTTTCAACTTAGCATGGCACATTCTAATATTCTTTTCAAACAGCATGTTTTGTGTTAAAGCTGGGCGCCATGGCACAGATCATATGCATCGCTAACCAGAAAGGCGGCGTGGGAAAGACCACTACGGCCGTCAACCTGTCGGCGGCGCTGGCCGTTTCTGAAAAACGGACCCTGCTGGTGGATTGCGACCCGCAAGCCAATGCAACCACCGGTGTGGGACTGGAAAAATCCAAATTGGTAAAAACCCTTTACCATGGAATGATCGGTGATACCGGTGCGGCTGCGGTGATCGTCGACAGCCAGATCCCATCCCTCAAGATCATGCCCTCCCGGGTGGAACTGATCGGCTTCGATGTGGAGATGATGGACCGCCCCCACCGGGAGCATGCCTTGCGGCGCCTGTTGGCTACGGTTGCAGAAGACTTCGATTACATTCTTATCGACTGTCCCCCGTCGTTGAGCCTGCTCACCGTAAATGCCATGACGGCCGCCGATTCCCTGCTGATTCCACTTCAGTGCGAGTTCTATGCCCTGGAGGGACTCAGCCAGCTGGTTCAGACCTTTCAACGGATCAAGAGCGGCTTGAATCCAAAGCTCAAAATTGCCGGTATTCTGCTGACCATGTTCGACCGCCGCACCAATTTGAGCCACCAGGTGGCAGAGGACGCGGAAAACCACTTTAAGGACCTGGTGTATAAGACAACGATTCCCCGTAATGTCCGCCTGGGTGAGGCGCCCAGTTTCGGGCAGCCCATATTGCTTTACGATGCCATGTCTTCCGGGGCGGTCAGCTATTTTTCCCTCGCCAAGGAGATCATGGACGCCGATCATGCCGGCCGCGCCTGACAGGTTTTCCGGTAACGCTGATCCGCTCGGACCGATGTGACTGGTCCGGGTCAGTCATACACAATTCAGGACACCACATGCCAGATAAAACTAAGCCAAGCAACGTTGGTTCCGGCGCCAAGAAGAAACGGAAAATGGCCTTGGGCAGGGGACTCGATGCGCTGATCCCGGATCTGGGCACGGTGGAAGGAATGGCCGGATCGTCGTCAGTGACGCGGAAAGATTTTTTTCTATGTGAAATCGATATGATTCGGCCGAACCACTACCAACCGCGCCGTCATTTTGCGGTGGCCGAACTGGAAGAACTGGCTGAATCCATCCGCAGCCAGGGCATCATTCAGCCGCTGCTGGTGCGCGCCGACGATGTGGGCTACGAACTCGTCGCCGGTGAACGGCGACTGCGGGCGGCCGCCTTGGCCGGCCTGGACCGGGTGCCTGTATTGGTAAAGGATGTCTCGGATGCCGAGATGCTGGAGATTTCCATCGTGGAGAACATCCAGCGGGAGAACCTGAACCCCATGGAGGAGGCCGAGGCCTACCATCGGCTGATCACCGAGTTTGACCTGACCCAGGATAAGGCGGCCGAGCGGGTGGGAAAGAGCCGCAGTGCTGTGGCCAACTTTCTGCGTTTGCGCCAGCTTCCCGACCCGATCAAGGAGAGCATCATGGCGGGCGCTCTGAGTATGGGCCACGCCCGGGCCCTTCTGGGGGCCGACACGCCGGCCAAACAGCAGACCGCCTGGCGGGAGGTGGTGGCCAAGAAATTGTCGGTGCGCGACACCGAAGCGTTGATCAAGCGGATCAACACGCAGAAGAAACCGCCCGCCACCCCGGAATTGACCTCTGCACAGCGCTATTTCAGGGATGTCTCCGAAGAACTGTCCCGCCAATTGGGCACCCGGGTGCGCATTCAGCGAAAAGGCAAGAAGGGGCGGGTGGAAATCGATTTTTTCAGTGACGACGACCTGGATCGGTTGCTGGGGCTGCTCCGGACAGGCTAGTTGCATCATGGCCATTCACCTCATCATCGACGGATACAACCTGATTCGCCAATCCCCGGAATTGGCCGGGATGGATCGGCAGGACCTGCAACTGGGCCGTGACGCCCTGGTTGATATGCTGGCGGCCTACAAAAAATTGAAACCGCATAAAATTACGGTGGTTTTCGACGGCGCTGCCGAACCCTCCCTTTACGGTTCCCGGGATCAAATCAAGGGTATCGCCATCCGTTTTTCGCAGGGTGGTGAGAGTGCCGACGATGTGATACGGCGGATGGTCCGCCGGGAAAAGGCCAAAGCCCTGGTGGTCAGCAGCGACCGGGAAGTCGTGACTTCCGCCGAGTCGGCAGGCGCCACCGCATTGGGCTCCGCTGCCTTCGAGGAAAAGATTGCCATGGCCCGTTACCTGGCGATAAAGGGCGGCGAGGAGAGTGCTTCCACGGGGTGGGTGCCGACCACCCGCAAAAAGGGGCCCAGCCGGCGGCTTCCCAAGCGCAAGCGCAGGTCCCGGACACGGATTGAAAAACTGTAGGTCTATTCATGCGCCAGCCGTCTTCAAGAAAAACGGTCGGTATCATCGACGGTCAGGGCGGTGGTATCGGCAGCACCATTATCAAGAGAATCAAAGCATGCTTCGGCGAGTCCGTGGAGATCATCGCCTTGGGGACCAACGCCATTGCCGCCGCCCAGATGCTCAAGGCCGGAGCCAATCGGGGGGCATCGGGGGAAAACGCAATTGTGCGGACGGTTACCCGGGTGGATGTGGTGATCGGTACCCTGGGCATCATGCTGGCCCATGCCATGATGGGTGAAGTGACCCCCAAAATGGCTGAAGCCGTGTCCGGTTGTGCGGCCACCAAGCTCATTCTGCCCATATCCCAGGAGAATGTCGAATTGATCGGGGTGTCGAACGACCCGCTGCCCCACATGGTGGACGCCCTTGTCATCGATCTCCTTAAACCGCTGCTTTGAGTCTATCGTTAAAAGGCACTTTATGGGTAGTACCGAATTATAGATGAAGATCGAGATCGCCAAAACCGCCGGTTTTTGCATGGGGGTGAGGCGGGCGGTGGAACTGGCCCTGGATGCACCGGGCAAATACGCTGAACCCATTTTCACTTACGGCCCCCTGATCCACAATCCCCAGGTCCTCTCCCTCTTTGAGAAAAAAGGGATCACTGTCCTGAAAACGATACCGGAGCGCGGGACCGGCACCGTGTTGGTGAGGGCCCACGGTGTGCCTCCCGAGGACAAGCAGCGGCTCAAGGACGCGGGGTTTAAGGTGGTGGATGCCACCTGTCCGCGAGTCATCCGCGTCCAGACCATCATCCGGGTTCATGCTCGTAAAGGCTTTGCCACCATTATTGTCGGTGACCGGGACCACCCGGAGGTGGTGGGGCTGGTGGGGTATGCCGGACCGTCGGGCCACGTGGTCAGCACCATGGCGGACGTCGCAGCCTTGCCTGCTTTCGACCGGGCCATCATCGTGGCCCAGACCACCCAGAACATGAAGCTCTACGACCAGGTGAAAGCCTGGGCCGCCGACCAATTCCCCCATTACAAAACCTTCGACACCATCTGTGATTCGACGGAAAAGCGGCAGGCAGAGGTCAAACAATTGGCTGATCGCGTAGACGCCGTTATCGTCGTGGGGGGAAAGGACAGCGGCAATACCCGACGACTGGCCGAGATTGCCGGGGAGACCGGCAAACCGGCCTTCCTCATGGAAACTGAAGCCGAGCTGGACGTCTGCTGCCTGGACAGGGTTGACCGGGTGGGGATTACCGCCGGCGCGTCAACGCCCAACTGGATCATAAAACGGGTTTTCCGGGAACTGGAAAAGCTGCCGGCCAGGCGGCAATCCAGCGTGGTCAGAACCGTTTACAACATGATTCAGACCCTCTTGCTGACCAACCTATACGTGGCCGTGGGGGCCGGATGCCTCTGCTTGGCCTGCATCCGCTCGTTGGGGCTGACCACTGCTTTCGCTCCTGTGGCCGTGGCCATGCTCTATGTGCTTTCCATGCACCTGCTCAATCACCTCACCGGCACGGCTGAAGATGAATACAACGATCCGGAGCGGGCCCGCTTTTATGAGCGGAACCGGCGACTGTTGTCTGTCCTGGCTATAACTGCCGGCGGCCTGGGCATTCTGTGCGCATCGGCCATGGGGGCTGCCGCCTTTGCGATCCTGCTGATCATGAGTCTGCTCGGCCTCTCCTACAACCTCTACCTGTTGCCCGACGGCTTCGGGTTCAAGTTTCGGCGGATCAAGGATATTCCCGGCTCAAAAACCTTTCTCATCGCCGTGGCCTGGGGGGTGGTGGTGGCGCTGCTGCCCGGGATCACGGGCAAGGGGACACTGACCGTCGCTATCGGGGGGGTGTTTGTCTGGGCGACCGCCCTGGTGTTTGCCCGCACCGCGTTTTTCGACCTGTTGGATGTTCAGGGTGATCGTATCATGGGCAAGGAAACCCTGCCTATCCTGCTGGGGAACCGAAAAACCGTGGTTCTGCTTAAAGGAACGTTGGTCGGCTGCATGATTCTGGTGGCCGCCGGGTCGGCCGTCGGCCTGATTTCCGGGCTTGGTTTCTTCCTGACCCTTTGTCCGGCGGCCATGCTCATGTTGGTCAGCGCCTACGACAAAGGGCGGATGCTGCCCAGCATGCGACTGGAGTTTCTGGTGGAAAGCCTGCTTTTGTTGTCGGGGGTGATCACCCTGATTTGGATCTGGTCTTCATGACTTCGGATGGCGGATCAGCTTCCTTTTCCAAAAGGACAGTGGGGATAGACGCAGGCATCGCAATCGCGGCAGAGTCCGCCATGCCCGAAAAATGCGAGTTCTTTCTTGCCGATACGTTCACCCGCCAATATTCTGGGAAGAATCAGATCCAATACGGTGATGCGATGATGCAGCCCACATGCCGGTATCCCCAGCAGCGGAATTCCATGGAGGTAGGCGGTCATAAACATGGCGCCGGGCAGGGCTGCGGCGCCATAGTGGATCGCTTCGCCCCCTGCCATGGCGATGCCTTTGCGGGTCACATCATCCGGGTCCACACTCATCCCGCCGCTCAAGAGGATCAAATCGCAACCGCCGGCCAAGTGGTCTTCGATCGCCGCTTGAATTTTTTCAGGGTCGTCGGGAACCCATGTCACCCCGGCCACGTCAGACCCGAGGGCCTCGATTTTCTCCTTTAGAATCGGTGCGAATCGGTCTTCGATCAGCCCGTTGAACACTTCGCTCCCGGTGATGACCATACCTGCCCGGGCTTTTTTCAGGGCACGCACTTTCAGAACGCCGCCATTCTGAGCGGCAATGGCGGCCGCACGCTCGATGGGAGCCCGCGTCATCACGAGGGGAATGGCGCGTGTTGCCGCCACCATCTCGCCTTTTTTTACCAGGGTGTGGCTGTGAATCGTGGCGCACATCACCTCGTCGACCATATTAAAAGCCGCCAGGGCCGCGATGTCAACGGTACACAGGCCGTCATATTGGGCATGAAGACTGATCTTGCCCTCTTTTGGGGCATCCTCCCAGACGACCCCTTCCCCGGCCAAGCTCTCTGCGAGAATCGAAGCAGCCTGGTTTTCGTGGATTTCATCTTCTTCGAGGTCGATCAGGTAGAGATGATTTTTGCCCAGCTTCTGCAATCGGCAAATATCATCATCGCAAACCGTATGACCTTTGCGAAACGCCGGCCCCTTGAACGCACCCGGCCGGATTTCCGTGATATCGTGGGCCAGGGTTGTCCCCACAGAATCGTTTAGCCCGATTTTTTTTAACACCGCACAGGCCTCCTTATTTTGTGTTTATCGAAGATCCCATCGGTTCATGGGTCGTTTGGGTGTTGTGATGCCTGCTTGGTGACCATCCCATATCATGCCACACGATGTCGCGGGCATGCGTAAAATAGGCTTGGTCGGTGCATGGCCTGCAGACCGGATTACCCTGCCGGAAAATTTCTCTGGCATCCCGAATCAGCTGGCCGCAGCGGCTGCAGGCCACTTTTCGTCGTGTTGGACCGGGCAAGTCAAATTCATCGAACTTTACGCGGACCTTCTGGACGCGGAACAGGAGACTGTCCGGCATGCGCGTATAAGCGGCGATCTGCCGTTCGGACGTTGTGGCGAATTCCGGCGCGTAAACCGGCGCGAGATCCCTTGCCTCCTCCGTGGATAGCACCCGGTAAGAATCCCCGGTGTCCAGGCTCACGAAGGTGGCGGCCATAATTCCATAATCGACAAACTTGAGGCTCCGTCGCCCCAGTTTGACACCGGTGACATGGGCCACGGCATCAGCCGTGCAGCGATCCATCTCCACATAAACCAAAAGCTTTTTAATCTGATCGATCCGTTTGGGTTGGCTGATCCCGATCAGTCGACATCCTAAAATCGCCATGCGCACGCCAACCACCTGTCCCGGGCAGAGGTGCCCGTGTTCGGCTGAAGATGACTCGAGCAATGAATGGAAGTTGTCCATGAACGATTCTCCCGGTTTCCTTGTGCCCCGATTTCATTGTTGCGCCATGACGATATGTTAGTAATAACATAAACGACGGCAGATGTATCTGGATTTTATCGATCCGCTTCATCCTCATCTGCGCCTTCTATCACCGGCTCTTTCATGATCAGGGCGATGGCTTCGCGGGCCGTGGCCGCGGCTTCGGGAAACACATCAGTCAGGTTGGCGGCGTGGCGCAGGTTGTCGGCGGTGCGCGTGATCAGCATGGCTAGGTTGCCTTCGGCCATGCCGTATGCTTTGATAATGTTTTCCCACGGATATCCGGATGCCCAGGCATGGGTCATGGCGGCGGGCCGCAGGTAGAACTGGCGGACATCGAAGCCGCGGGATTTCATGTGGCGGGCGAATCCGGTCAATTTTTTCTGGATGCGGCCCACCGTGCGCTTGAGCCGATTGGGCACCAGACGACCCTCCATGCGGTCATCGGTTTCCCTTTCGTTGACCATGCAGGCGAACACGCCGGCCATCTGGGCGGCATCCCCGTCCGGCAGCAGCCCCTGGCGCAGGCATTCGGCAACGATCAGGGGCTGATCCACCCGCAGTTGTGACGCCCAGATTCCGTCTCCGGTGAGGCGGTCTTGATCGTCTACAAATCCGGTCTCTTTGAGAAAGTTCAGGTGTCTAAGAAAATCTTCCCACAGGACTTCGTGAACATCGGCCATGCGGCTTTTCTGTCGGCTGTTCTCGGCTTTGGTAATCAGCAGCCAGGTGGCAAAGGATCGCTTGAGCAGCTCTTCAATCTGGGCCGGAGAGTGGGATAGCAGCAGGTTGAGAACCATGGAGAAGTTGATGCGGATGCGGCTGATCACCTTTCCCGGCCGGGATGACAGCAGCCGAGCCACTAACCGCAGGTCCATGTAGCGGCCGGGAACGGCCAGGCCGAAGCCGATCTTGTCCATGCCCCGGCGACCGGCGCGGCCGGTCATCTGGTGAAGCTGGGTGGCGTCCAGGGGGATGAATTCGGTGCCGTTGAACCGGTCCGAGTTGAAAAACACCATGGTGCGTGCCGGGAAATTGACGCCGGCGGCGACGGTGGAAGTGGCGAAGACGGCGGTCAGCAGGCCTTCGCTCATCAGACGTTCGACCACCAGCTTCCAGCCGGGAAGATGACCGCTGTGGTGGGCGCCGACGCCGGCCTGTTCCAGATGAATGCGCTGGCGATGTTGGGCCAGGTGCGGCGAGCTGTCGGTGAGCGTTCGAACCCGGTGGGCAATTTCGGCCTTTTTCTCGTCGGGCAGCGGAACGGCCCCATGGCACAGGTTCAGGGCGGCGTCGCAGTCGCTGCGGGATTTTAAAAAGAAGATGGCCGGCAGCAGGTCATAGGCCTTGAGCACCCTGAGAATGTCGCCAAAAGGGGGAAGACCGCGGCGGCGGGGCATCTCCGGCAGCTGCTTTGCGCCGATGAGGCGTTCAACCTTTTTGTGGAGTGCCTTGGCTCCCCGCCCGCCCTTGACGGTCAGGGGCAGCAGGGTGCCCGACGGGTGCAACACCATGGGGTAGAGCGGCACGGGCCGCTGGGTTTCGGCCACCACCCGGCAGGGGCGGCCGCGAATGGTCGTCAGCCAGTCGGCGATGGCGCCCGCATTGCCTACCGTTGCCGACAGCATCAGCAGAGGGATGCGCGGGGGCAGGTAGATCATGGTCTCCTCCCACACCACGCCGCGTTCCTCGTCTCCCAGAAAATGGGCTTCGTCAAGCACCACCAGGTCCGTATTCAGCGAAACGCCCTGGTGCATGGCATCGTAAAGCTGGTTTCTCAGGATTTCGGTGGTGCCGACGATGATGGGCGCATCGGGGCTCTCTTTGCGGTCGCCGGTGAGAATGCCCACATTTTCTGAGCCGAAGATCCCGGAAAACTCGACCAGTTTCGAGTTGGTGAGGGCCTTGAGCGGCGAGGCGTACCACGCCCGCCCGCCCCGTTCAAATGTGCGCCGGATGGCCTGGACGGCGATCCAGGTCTTGCCGGCGCCGGTGGGGGCGGTCACCAGGCAGTCGGACTCGGCCATGGCCGCTACGGCCTCGGTCTGGAACCGGTCCGGCCTGAAGGGTCGGTTCCGTGGAACGCCGATGCCGGAAAAGACGGCTTTGAGCTGCGGGTCGGCGCCGGGGGAGAACTGCATGCGGCGGTCCATTCGCTTGCCCGGTGGCTTTCGTCGCGACGGATATCGGCGGCGCCCCTGGGCGGCGCCCCGGTTGGGTTTGTTCATCAGCCTACAGCTTGTCGATGATGGCGGCCACGACCTGTTTGGCCGTGGCTGCGGTATCATAGGGGGAGGCGCCGGAGAGATCGGCCTCGATGAGCGCATCGTCGTAAGGCAGAAAGCCTAAAAATTCAAAGTCGGGCAGATGCTGGCGCAAGAATTCTTCATCCCTGGGGCTGCGGATCTTGTTGCCCACCACGGCAACGTGGTCCAACCGGATCTCGGCGGCCAGGCGCCGGATATGCTCGGCGGTGTCGATGCTGCGGCGACCCGGCTCGACCACCACGATCAGTTTGTCCACGGCCTGCGCCGTGGCCCGTCCCAGGTGCTCGATGCCCGCTTCCATGTCCATGATCACCACTTCGTCGCGTCCCAGCACCACGTGCATCACCAGCGCTCTTAGCAGGGTGGATTCCGGGCATAGGCAGCCGGACCCTCCCTTTTTCACGCTGCCCAGGCGCATAAGCTTGATGTTGTCCATCTTGACGGAAAGGCTGTCGGGGATGTCGTCCACCTTGGGGTTCAGTTTGAAGAACCCGCCGATCGTCCCGGGCTGGGCGCCGGTGCGCTCGAAGATCATCTCTTTCATCTCAGCGATGGGGGTGATCTTGTCGGCATCGGCAATACCCAGGGCCGCCGCCAGGTTGGCGTCAGGGTCCGCATCGATGGCCAGAACCTTCATGCCGCGGTCGCTCAGCGTCCGTGCCAAAAGAGAAGAAAATGTCGTTTTGCCCACGCCGCCTTTACCGCTGACTGCCAGTTTCATGTGCCCATCCTTTTCCGCGCCCGCAGGCGCTTTGGCGTTTGTCGACCATGGCCGATAATATAAGACAGGTTGCCGGATCAGCAAGGGGCTGCCCTGGCAGGCAACCGTTGCACCGGGCGTCGGCCGAAACCGTTGCGATTTCTGTCGCCGATGCGGTTGCCGTTCACGGATTCACGGGCGCCTGAGTCCGATTTCCGGTCTACGCTCTTGACCGGCATCTATATTGAGGATAGATCTTGATGCGTGTTTTGACGGCGCCACGCGCCGAATCCCTGATCCATTCGATTTGACATCATTTCTTCAATTTACGAAGAGGACGGAAAATGATTTCAACGACACCCCTGGGACGGTTTATAATTCTGGTGAACCGCTTCGTGGCCACCCAGCCGCGGGATATTCCTGCCTCCTGGGGGGGTGTCGTCCCGGCCCCTCTCAGCCAGAGCATGGACACGGTGGCGGCGATGAGCCGAATGATTACCATCGAGCATGACGATGAAGCTTGATTACCAGCCGGCCATTCTCGCCCCGGCGGGAAACCGCGCCGCTTTTCTGGCGGCATTGGCTGCCGGTGCCGATGCTGTCTACTGCGGCCTCAAAAGCATGTCGGCGCGCATGGAGGCCAAAAATTTTTCAATTGAGGAGCTGGCCCAGCTGGTCCGCCTGGCTCACGATCGGGAGGTGAAGGTTTACGTCACGGTCAACGCCCTGCTCAAGCCTGACGAACTGGACCGTGCCGGGCAGTTGATCGACAGCCTGCAGCGCCATGTGCACCCGGATGCCCTTATCGTCCAGGATCTGGGCGTTGTTGCCCTGGCGCGCCAGGTGGGGTTCGATGGCGAAATCCACCTTTCCACCCTGGCCAATGTCACCTTTCCCAAGGCCCTGGGGTTCATCGCCCGGAAGCTTGGCGTCGATCGGGTGGTGGTTCCCCGGGAGCTTTCCATCGATGAGATCAAGGCCATGGCCGATGCCTGCCCCAAAAGCCTGGGGCTGGAGGCCTTCATTCACGGCGCCCTTTGTTACGGGGTGTCCGGTCGCTGCTACTGGAGCAGCTACATGGGAGGAAAAAGCGGGCTGCGCGGGCACTGTGTTCAGCCCTGCCGCCGCCACTACCGCCAGGCAGACCCGAAAGGCCAGAAAGATCGGATCGCACGTGCCTTCTCCTGCCAGGATTTCTCGGTGGACGTGTTGGTCAAGATATTGGGCCAGGTCAAAAAAGTGCTTGCCTGGAAGATCGAGGGCCGCAAAAAGGGGCCGCACTATGTCTATTACACCGTGACCGCCTACCGGATGCTTCGAGATCAGGGCAATGACGCCCGGATTAAACGCGACGCCCTGGACCTGCTGACCCAGAGCCTGGGACGCGAGGCCACCCACTACCAGTTTTTACCCCAGCGACCGCAAACGCCCATCGATACCCGGCGGCAGACCGCCTCGGGCCTGTTCATGGGCAAGGTGCAGGGACCGGTCAAAAACCCCTGGGTGGTGGTCCGCCAGGCCCTGCTGCCCGGCGATGTGCTGCGGGTCGGCTACGAAGACGAAGTCGGCCACACCATCTGCCGGGTGACCCGCGTTGTACCCAAAAAGGGGCGCTATCCGCTGAATCTGGGAGGAAAAAAAGCACCCTCACCGGGTGCACCGGTATTTCTCATCGACCGCCGGGAAAAAGCCCTGGAAGAGATGATGGCCCATGTGGAGGCGGCAGCCGGGCCTCTTTCGCCGGTCGCTCCCTCCGGCTTCAACACAGCGCTGCCCGAGCCCCTGAAACATTCCTCCCGACGTGTGGAGGTGCGCGTGAGCCGGACACCGTCCCGGACGTCGGGGCGCCATGTCGCGGGCGTCTGGCTCTCGGAACCTGTAGCGGCGAACCTCGGCCAATCGGCGGCCAGCGATTTGTGGATCTGGCTGCCGCCGGTCGTCTGGCCGGACGATGAATCACGGGTGACCGGCCTGCTGAGACAGTGCCTTGAAAAGGGGGCGCGTCAGTTTGTGCTCAACACCCCCTGGCAGATGGCGCTGTTCAACCGCCCCAGGGGACTGAACCTGTGGGCGGGTCCCTTCTGCAACTCGGCCAACGCCCTATGCCTGGAGACGCTCAAGTCCCTGGGGTTCGGCGGTGCATTCGTCAGTCCAGAGCTGGGTGAAGCGGACATTCTTGCCCTGTGCCGCCAACGCCCCCTGCCACTGGGGATCGTCCTTTCCGGTAACTGGCCCCTGTGTATCTCCCGAACCCTGGCTGACGACATGAGGCTGCGCGTGCCCTTCGACAGTCCCCGGGGCGAGCAGGCCTGGGCTGACCAGCACGGTCCGGACTACTGGATTTTCCCCAACTGGCGGTTGGACATCACCGAAAAGCGAACGATTCTCGAGCGGGCCGGCATCCAGATGTTCGTCCACCTGGACGAGCCGGTGCCGCCTGCGGTGATCCTTAAAAATCGTCCCGGGCTTTGGAATTGGAAGATTGGGTTGCAATGAAAAGCGCCCAGAAGGCAGAGGACTGAGGACGAGAAGCCAATCCCGAGTTAGGGATTAACGAATTGGAGGATTGTAGGAGCGGCTGCCAGCCGCGAGCCGTCCATCGCAGGGCAGTTAACGGAAAATTATTGATTTATCAGTAGGAAATAGTAGAAAACAGGATGGGGAAGATGCCTACCATTCGAATTTGTTGCACGAATGATCGAAAACAGATGCCGTTGCGCATCGGATGGCGGTGCGACACGCATAACCGATGGGAGGATGAGAAATAGCGATGCCGGGTCATGTGACTGCAATCCCGACCACCCGCCTTCGCGGGGTCAACCTTGGCGGCTGGCTGGTGTTGGAAAAATGGATGACGCCGAGCCTGTTCGAGGGTCTCGCGGCAACCGACGAGACCACCTGGAGCGCGGAACTGGGCCGCGAGGCGCCAGCCCGGTTGCGCGGCCACTGGGAGCGCTTCATTACTCGCGAGGATTTTGCGTGGCTCGCGGATACCGGCATCAATGCCGTGCGCATCCCCCTCGGGCACTGGATCTTCGGTCCACCCTATCCCTATCACGCCAAGTATGGTGTGGACCCCCATCCCTTTGTCGTCGGCGGCATCGACGTGCTGGATCGTGCGCTGGGATGGGCGGCTGAGCTCGGCCTGCATGTTGTCCTCGATCTTCATGCGGCGCCCGGCTGCCAGAACGCCTTCGACAACGGCGGCATCTTGGGCGTCTGCGAATGGCACACGCGTGAGGATTACTTGGCGCACTCGGTCGCGGTGCTGGGACGGCTCGCCGAACGCTACCGCAGCTCGCCTGCCCTTCACGCGATCCAGCTGCTCAACGAACCGCGCTGGGAGGTGCCCACCGAGCTGCTCAAGGCCTACTACCTGCGTGCCTACGAAGCGATCCGCAAACACTGCCCGCCGGAACGCGTGGCCGTGGTTTTCCACGACGGCTTCCGCCCGCACAGCGAATACCTGGGATTCCTTCAGCCGCCCCAGCATGAGAACGTCATCTTCGACGTTCACCGCTACCAGTGTTTCGAACGTGCGGATTTAGACATGGATATCTACGGGCACCTGCACAAGGCGGGGCTATTGCGGCGGCAGGAGGGCGACCTCATCCAACGTGAGCTGGGGCTGCCCGCGATTGTGGGCGAATGGAGCCTGGGGTTCAACCTGGAGGTGGTTTCGCTCTGGGCCGAGGGGCCGTTCAACCACGCGCTCCAGCACATGGATGCATTCCAGGCGGAGGTTGCCTACCGCGCCTATGGCGCCGCGCAACTCCTCGCCCTGGAACACTACCACGGCTGGTTTTTCTGGAGCTATCGCACCGAGACCACGCCCGAGTGGTGCTTTCGGGAGTGCGTCGAGCGGGGGTGGCTGCCGCAGCGATATCGCTAAGCCCAGACGCCCACAAGAATCGCATGGCTCAGCCTGCCTGTGCGAGAGGCCGAGGAACGACACATTCACACCAGGCAAGGAGGGGCATGCAGGAAGAAGCGGTCGATACAGCAGGACCCATTCGGCGCTGGCTGGATGACATGCCCTTGGGTCTGGCGCCGCTGCTCATTGCAGCCATGGGACTGATCGCCGGTCTGTACCTGCTTGTCAATCCGGTGGGAACGCGGCATGCCGACCTGACCATGTGGACCTTCGGTGCTCTCCATGCCGATGCTTACAAGGAGGCCGCCCAGGCCTTTTCGACCAAGACCGGCCGAGAGATTGACGTGCAGTTGGTCAACTTCAATGCGGTCAATCAGAAGCTGCGGTCGGCCCTTTGGGCGGCGGTGAACATCCCCGATCTGGTCGAGATCGAAAAAAGCGCGGCCGGCGGTTTTTTCCGCGGGCCGCTCGACAGGGTCGGGTTCCTCGATCTGAAGCCCTATCTGGAGCGTGACGGCATCATCGGGCGGGTTCCGGCCAATGCCCTGGCCACCTACACCGACCGTGGGGCCATTTTCGGGCTTCCGCACGATATCCATCCGGTCATGCTGGCCTATCGCGCCGACATTGTCGACCCTTACCTGGCGCAGCGCGGACTGCGCATGGAAGACCTGGCAACCTGGGACGATTACTTTCGCGAACTGCGCGGATTGCTGGTTCAGGACCAGCGTTACCTGCTGCAGATCGAGCATGGCGACGCCTGGGCATTCCAGATTTTCCTGATGCAGCGTGGCGGTGGGATTTTCGGGCCCCACGGTGAGCTGCGCATGGACGACGACGTCGCGGTGGCAACCATGACCTGGATGATTCCGCTGGTCGCCGAATCAGGCGATAGGCGAATGGCCGAGTCGTTGGGCAATTTTGATCTCTCCTTTTATCGCGGCTTCATCGAAGGCTTCTATGTCGCCGCACTATGCCCCGACTGGCGTTCGTCGCAGCTGCAGACCTACGCCAGGGACCTGCACGGCAAAATGCGGCTGGTGCCCCTGCCGGCCCCCGTGCCAGGCGGTCTGCGCACCAGCCAGGTCGGCGGCACCATGCTCGGGATTGCCCGCTCGGCCAACGATCCCGAGTTGGCCTGGCGGTTTGCCAAGACCATTTACTACGGCTCGCCCGAGCAGCATGGGCGGCTGTTCCGGATCACGAACATCTTGACCCCGGATCGCCAGGCCTGGAGCGACCCGGCCTATCATGAAGCGCGGCCGTATTGGTGCAACCAGGTGCTGGGCGAACAGTTCATCGCTCTGGCCGATGAGGTGCCGCCTTTTTACTCCAGCGGGTTTCTGCCGGTGGCGGTGGCCAAGCTCAACGAGTCGATTGTTTCCTGTTACGGCCAGTATCGTTCCCATGGCGCGGAAGGCTTCGAATCCTATGTCCGTCATCGGCTGAAATCGGCCGCCGACTATGTGCGTCGACAGATGGCCCGTGAACCCGATTGGGACGCCAAGAGGTGATCATGCAGCTGCGCTCTTCCCGCACCGCGCCGTATCTTTTCCTGACGCCGTTCGTCCTCAGCTTCCTGATCTTCGGCGCCTACCCGATCATCCGGAGCATGATTCTGTCGCTCTACATCACCTCGGGTCCGGAGGCCCAGCATTTCGTCGGCCTCGACAATTACCGCTTTCTGCTGCAAGACCCCGATTTCTGGACTGCGTTTCGCAACACTGCCGCCTTTGCCATCGGCAGCGTCGCGCTTCAGCTGCCGCTCAGTCTCGGTCTGGCGATTCTGCTCAACCGTCCCGACGTCCGGGGCCGGGATGTCTTCCGTTTCATCTTTTTCTCGCCCAATCTGATGGGCCTGGTTTTCTCGGCCCTGCTGTTCACCCTCATCCTCGCGCCCAAGTTCGGTCTGCTCAACGCCAGCCTGCACGCGTTGTTCGGCCTGCCGTCGACCACGCGCTGGCTGTCGACGCCTGAGTTGGTCATGCCGGCGCTGGTCATGGTCGCCCTATGGCTCTACACCGGCTTCAACATGGTCTATTTTCTGGCGGCCCTGCAGTCCGTCGACGGCGAGCTGTATGAAGCCGCCACCATCGACGGGGCCGGCCGCTGGTCGCAGTTCTGGCATGTCACCCTGCCCGGCATCAAGCCGGTGATGATTTTTGTCGTGGTGCTCTCGACCATTGGGTCGTTCCAGTTGTTCGAGCTGGCCTATCTGCTGCTCGGCAACGGCTCCGGCCCCGATCAGGCCGGTCTGACCATCGTCATGTACCTGTATCAGAACGGCTTTCTCGGCGGCGACCTCGGCTATGCCGCCGCCATCGGCTGGACGCTGGCGGGCATGGTGCTGGTCCTGTCGATCGTTCAGCTGCGAATCACCGGTGCCGGCAGGGAGGGACGCTGACATGCGGCGGGTCATCATCACCGGCGTCCTGGTGCTCTTCTCGATACTGTGCCTGGTGCCCCTGGTCTGGCTCGTGGCCTCGGCGTTCAAGGCCAACGCCGATTTTCACGTCTATGCCCTCGTGCCGCCTGCCGATCGTCTGACGGTTGCGAACTTCGCCAGTCTCTTCAAGCAGATGCCTTTTTTGCGCTTCATGATGAACAGTTTTTTCGTGGCCGGCGTGACGGTCATCGTCCAGCTCTTATTCTCCTCCCTGGGCGGGTTCGCCCTCGCCAAGTATGCGTTCGCCGGAAAAAAGACCATCATGGGGGTCATGATCGCCACCATGATGATTCCGGGCCCCGTGCTGCTCGCGCCGATGTACGAACTGATCTACCACCTGCGTCTCATCGACAGTCATCTCGGACTGATCGTTCCGGGTATGGTCAATGTCTTCGGCATGTTCCTGTTCCGCCAGTCGATGGTGTCGGTTCCCGACGAGATGCTGCAGGCCGCCCGCATCGACGGCTGCAACGAATTTCAAATTTTCTGGCACGTGGTGCTGCCGGTCAGCCGGCCGATGATCGGTGCATTTTGTCTGATCGCCTTCATGGGGACCTGGAACAGTTTTCTCTGGCCGCAGATCATCTTGCAGAGTAGCGACCGGTTCACCCTGCCGATCGGCCTGAACCAGATGGTCGGCGTTTATGAGGCCGACTACGGTGCGATGATGGCCGGTACCCTGCTGGCGGTGCTGCCGGTCGTTGTGCTGTTCTTTTTCCTGCAGAAAGAGTTTATTGCAGGGCTCACCAAGGGTGCAGTGAAGGGCTGAATCATGGCGGACATTGCATTTCGTGGCGTGAACAAAATCTATCCCAACGGCTTTAAGGCCGTGTACGATTTGAATCTCGAGATCAAGGATGGTGAATTCCTGGTCATGGTCGGTCCTTCCGGATGCGGCAAGTCGACGACCCTGCGCATGCTTGCCGGCCTGGAGGCCATCAGCAGCGGCGATCTGCTTATCGACGGCCAGCGGGTCAATGACCTGCATCCGCGGACGCGAAACATCGCCATGGTCTTCCAGAGCTACGCCCTTTATCCACACAAAACGGTGCGGGGCAATATCGAATTTCCGCTGCGCATGGCCAAGGTCCCGAAAGACGAGGTCAGGGCGCGGGCGCTGCAGGTGGCCCGCATGCTCGAACTGGAGCCGCTGCTGCATCGCAAGCCGGGCCTGCTGTCGGGTGGCCAGAGACAGCGGGTGGCCATGGCGCGCGCCCTGGTTCGCGACCCGGTGGCATTCCTGTTGGATGAGCCGCTGTCCAATCTGGACGCAAAGCTGCGCGTGCAGATGCGCGCTGAAATCGCCGCGCTGCAGCAGCGCAGCGGCACTACCACGGTATATGTCACCCACGATCAGGTCGAGGCCATGACCATGGGGGATCGCGTGGCCGTATTCAAGGAGGGCCGTCTGCAACAGGTCGATACGCCGCAGCGACTGTTCGAGCGACCGGTCAATAGCTTCGTCGGCAGCTTCATCGGTTCGCCGAGCATGAACCTGATCGCATCGCACCTCGACGCCGCCGGTGACGGGTTGGCTGTCACCCTGGCCGGAGAGTGCATCGCGCTGGGTAAAGGTCTCGAGTCCCGCTTTGACAATCCGACCGGATCGCTCGGCCAGGTGGCACAAATCGGCCTGCGTCCCGAGGATGTGGTCGACCCGAATCTGGTGGGCGAGGATCAGCGCCTGCACGGACGGGTCGTGATGACCGAGCTGCTTGGCCGCGAACAGATGGTGTACCTCGATTTGCGCGATGGCACGCGGGTGGTTGCCCGCCTGCGTGCCGATCGTCGCCTGCACGGGGGTGAAGATATTTCCATTGGCATCGATCCGACTCGCCTGTATCTGTTCCAGGCCGATGGCAGGGCGTTGGCCTATCGATAGGCGCCGGGTCCGCTGGTATTTAGCAAGCAAAGCAGATTGAATTTGGGCACTGGTCTGGGTGAACGACAACGGCGGTCGGAAGGCTGAAGACTGAGTGACGAATACCGGATTACGAATTGAGGGATTGGGGGAGCGTAGGAGCGGCTTCCAGCCGCGATCGGTTTTATATCTCCGATTCTGACTTCAGTGCTCAAGTCGATTTTTTTCCTTGCGGTCCTGCGCAGCACTGCCGTTACAGGCAGAACGTTCCCCGCGGCAAATTTTTCATTTTACAAGTGAATTTCTGAACCGCGATTGCGAGCGCATTCCCCGTCGCGTGCGGCGGGGTTAGCGAGCGAACTGAAAATCGCTTTTTTTCCTTTCGGGGAGGGTTCAATTAAAGGGAGATTTTGTGGCCACAGTAATATTTCATTTCGCCAACATGGAGGTGGACCTGAACACCGGTCCGGACATTCGGAATATCACCGACGACTTGAATCATATCGTTGCGCGGTCAGGTATTCAAAACGGCCAGGTCAGTGCCTGTATCATTGGCAGCACCGGATCCTTAACGACAATTGAGTTCGAACCGGGCGTGGTCCAAGACCTCAAAGACGCCATCAACCGTATGGCGCCCAAAGACCTTGCTTACGCCCATGAACTGGCCTGGCATGACGGAAACGGCCATAGCCACGTGCAGGCGGCTCTTTTGGGACCTTCTATTGCCTTGCCCATTCGGCGTGCCAGACTGATGCTTGGCACCTGGCAGCAGGTGGTGGCGATCAATCACGACAACCGCTCCCGGACCCGAAAAATTGAAGTAACCATGCTGGGAGTATAAAGATTGTTTTATTTTGTTTGGTCGAGACCAAACCAAACAATTAGAACTATAAGAAAATATTATGATATCTGTAATTCGCTCAGGACGATGATTATCTCAATATAGTGCGCCACGAGCGCACTTTTTTCCAAAAGTGTGCGCAACTGCACAAAAGATGAGGGCAGGCCCCTCGGAGCCGGCTTGCAGGAGCAGGCTTCAAACCACCTAAAGCTGCGTTGGTAAAGAGCCAGGGTCGTGAGCGTTTAGGAAAAGTCGCGACATAGGATCGTGGCAGGTATGACTCAGAGAGACGAGCGCAAGCGAACCATTCGATGAGGCGTCGAAAGATCATGGACGAGGTCAAAACTGGGGTTCTATATTGGTTCCAGGATAAGTTTAGGGGAAACCTGTTTACTGCCTAAGCGGCCTCCGGCGTAAAGATGGCGTGAATCTGAGTTAGGCTTTTGTGTGGAACGTGGGAACCTGTCGTTTCGATGCTAAGGGAGAAATCCAAGTGGAGACCCCACGAGGGTGAGCGTACTGATGCGAGGCACAGGGGCGGACCAACTCGCAGTAGCGTTGAAATCCCTGTAATGGAGGCGGAGCGAAGGGGTTGGCTTATCCGGCTTTATGATCAGGTCAACCAGAAATGGGAGGAACCTGGGCATAAAGTCAGGTTGCTGGTGGTATAAGCCATCAACTGGATGAGAGGATCCGTGTGAATCGAGAGATTCACGCACGGATCTGTGGGAGCGTGGGGGTGAAATTTCCCTGCGCCACCCGACTCTTCACTTAGAACGAAATAAATAATAGGTCTTGCAATCAGTTCTTGGCGAAAAAAGCAGGGCATAATTGACCTGACTAACACACAATGAGCGGGCCCAAAATCTATTTTTTAATGAATTTCCTTCCTCCAAAACCCAATCCCAAGAGACCTGTACCAAGTAGAATTAAAGTCGCTGGCTCCGCCACAGGGGTTGCTGGTGGTTGTGTTGATTCGGAAAGGAAAACACCAGATTCAGAATCAAATTTTTTACCATCAAATAGAGCAAGCCAAATAGAAGCAGTGTTAGAAAGATTGGCTCCCCCAATAACTTGGAGTCGATTAAAAACAAGGTGATGAGTCGGATCTGATCCAATTTTATTGATTGGTTCTGAAAAGAAGCTAGGGCCGATCAATATCGCTGGGTAATCCTTTGTATTAAATATATTCTCTATATCTTGATGATCAGGATATAGCCAAGTCGCACTTTTTCTTGCTTCAAATGAAAAGGCCATAACAGGACTCACTAAAATCAATATTCCCAAATTCAGAACCAGTATAAAAAAGACTCCAGCGATAAACCGGTATTTTTTTTTCATGGTCAATCTCCCTGTAAATGCTTCATCATCAAAAAACGCTTACCAGAAAGTAAAAGCTGAAATGATTCGGCCTTATGTTTCGAGTGGAAGGTGGTCATAGAGGAAGCAAATAATATACCACATTGTGGTTATTTAAATCATAAGAATTTACAAATAGTTATCATTTTGTCGTTGTTTTATTGAATCAAGATTATGTAAAAAAGTTTATATTTTTTATTTAAATAATACCACTTTGTGGTATTTTATTCCTGTACTTTTACCATGTTTGATATGAAGACAAGGTAGGACCCCAGATTCAATAATTCAGCTTTAGGGGAAAAAAATCACGCAGGATTGACAGACAAGCCGAGATGGTCGAATTAAATGAGCCTCGTTTCAGGGGCTTTTTTATTTCAATTAATAGGGCGGAGGAGTTCGCAGCTCCATCCGCCCTGAAAACACCGGGATCAACAGATCCCACTTAACCGTGCATCCCCATGATAATGTGTGTTTCAGTCAATCTCAAGCAGCTTTTTAAACAGCAGCGAAATTATCCCTGGCCGCGTCCCGATACCTGCCCGCAATGCAGTAGTTTATGGTTGCAGCCTTCCAGATATATCGATAACCTATACTTGCACTGTTGCGGAACGATCGATAAAACACTTTCAATACATCACAACCTGGGTCATAGCATCTCTCTTTAAGTTTAATCCTTTAACTAACTTTAAATTGGTATTTAGAAGATACAATGGATGCTTTGGAGCGGTTTCGGAAAGAATTTAAGAGGTGGGTGAATGCGCATAATCGTGCAAAGAATTTTAATTCAGACCCGGACGAAATACTTGAAAGGATAGAACAGAAAATACCCGAAGCGATGCTGCGCCAGATAGGAGGCGCTTATATTAATGGTTGGCTGCGAAATGAAAACGGTCAGGATAGAGGATATTTTGTAAAAGAAACTGATCGTAAACAAACTCAAAAAGGTAGTTTACACGATCAGGTGATGGAAAATGAGGGCGTGACGGGCACGATAGAAAGGCGACTACAAAAGATCAAGAGGGTGACCTGCCGCGAAGCGGTTTCGTCCATCCAAATCGTATATGCAATGATTTCGTTGTATTTGATAACCAAGAGTCTCTCAATTAATCTGTAATTTTGCCTTCCACTGTAAACAACGCACTCCAAGTAACTAATTGGTTGTCCGATAATTCCAGGGTGCAATTAGTTCGCAGTGAAATAACACGCAAATTAGCACAAATATTCGCATTCTAAGTTCGCCCAAAATGTCAGGTTTTTAGGGGGCCATCCTGATTTATGTTGAATAATCAATCGGATATGGTAATAGGTTTGGACGGATGGTCGCTAAGCAGAATCGGATGTTATTCATATGGATTCATCCATTTCTGTGGGAAACCTGCATTTTCTTCGCAGCGAATTAATGATTAAGTTCGGCTGTGGAATAATTATAATAGGTGATTGTAATAGATCTGACACCAGAATAAGATGGTGTCATGGATCTAAAATGAATTGTGACAAGTGGCAACAGGCAGAATGAAAGAAATTGGATGTCGTTTAAAATTTAATCAAGGAGGGCGTAATTATGAAAAAGCCAAGCAAGTCAGCGTCAAACCTCAAAGAACTTATCAATCATGCCATGCGAGACCTGGAAGTAACACCGGACGAGTATAATAAAATCATGGATTGTGCTCACGATGATAGTCATATTGACAAAGAGGAAAAGGCATTGTTATCTCAGTTTCAACAAATGCTAAGCAATGGGACCATCAAGCGGGTAAAAGGCTGAAAAAGTAAAACATGTCCTAAGAAAAAGAGCAACTTTCTGTTCTCTAATTGTGATTAACGTCCCCATACAGCCGTGCCTTCGGGTACGGCTGTATGGCAAAAGAACTCCATGCAATGATCGCAGAGGAAGGACTAAGTACTTATCCGTAAATAATGTGTGTTTTTCTTCTAAAATTTGAAGCCATCATGTATGTCTTGCGAACGGGTTGTCAGTGGAAAGCCTTGCCCAAGGAGCGCTTCGGAAGTCCCAGTGCGATCCACACCCATTTCATGCGATGGATGCGTGCGGGCTTCTTCGTTGCGCTTTGGCGATCCGGTCTTGCTGAATACGACGAGATGGAGGGAATTGCCTGGAAGTGGCAGAGCATAGACGGAGCCATGGTTAAGGCACCCTTGGCGCAAGAGGCGGTTGGTCGGAATCCGACCGACAGGGGGAAAAAAAGGAACCAAGCGACATCTGTTGGTGGACGGCCGTGGTGTCCCGTTGTCACTCGTCGTGACCGGAGCCAATCGGCATGATGCGTCCCAATTAGCGCTGGTGCTCGAGGAGATCATCATCGAACGTCCCCAGGATATTGAACAGCACCTGTGTGCCGATAAATGCTTTTTATGGCGATAGTTACTTGGAAACCTGAGCATAAAAAAAGAGATGGTAAAAAGAACACAAGAGAAAGGCCCTATGAGACCGGAGCGCATTAAACTTATTAACGAATGGGTTGATGTCAGTGGTGGTAAGAGTTTTGCTCTATTTGAAGCCAATAATTCTAATGATATCCTATCATGGGTTACTGTTTGGAGTGATATTATGGAGTTTGAAATACTACCTGTTATGGAGTTGGAAGAGGTTATGATAGCTATCAAAAATAATTAGAGATATTTTATATGTCAAAATTGAATATTAAATCCATTATACTTTTTCTTCTGTTGCTGGTATGTTTTTCAAGCTGTACAAAAGATAAACCTGTCTCAGATCTTTCAGATGGAAGAGAAGGGAACCTTACTTTTAATAGTACTAATGCAACATTTAAAGAGCTTTTTGAAAATAAAAATGCTGGAGAGAAAGTGTTAATCAATGGATTTTTGTCCATGCCCAAAAATATTAAAAAAAAAGTTCCAGCCGTTATCCTACTACATGGAGTAGGTGAAGTAACACTAGATATACCCAAAAATCACATGCATGAAATGGCAAGCACACTAAATGCACTCGGTATAGCAACCTTAATCATAGATAACCAAAGCACGCGGGACGTAAGGATGCCAAATGAGTTGTATCTAAAGGTGACGGTGTCCATGCGTGTAGCAGATGCCTATGCTGGGCTACATCTGCTTACCACCCATCCTAAAATTGATAAAAGTAGAATTGGTGTATTGGGTATGTCAAGGGGTGGGCTTGTCTCCCTGTTGGCGCAGTCAAAGAAAATCAGAAATTGTTTTACTAATGAAGACGGTTTAAGATTTTCGGCCGTGGTCATTTTATATCCTTCATCTTATTTGCAATTAAATAATATTGATTTAGTTGATTCACCGATTCTTCTGCTACTCGGTGAAAAAGATCACCATGCTCCTACCCCCATGACCCTTAAATACGTACAGAAAATCAAAACAAGCCATCCAAAAATAGAAATCAAAATATATGAAAAAGCTTATCACGGTTTTGACATCAAGGAGTTTGCTGGTACAGAATTCAATTGGGGGCATGATTTTTCTGAATGTCAGGACAGATTTTTCATTCTTGAGGATGATGGAATGTGGTTTTACCCCTTGCGTAATGAAAGATATGATGACGGCTATAAGTTTGGATCTATCTTGAATGACTGTCAAAAAGCTTTTAAAGGAATTCTTGGAGGTCCAAAGGAGGCTAGAATAAATTCAATTGAAGAATACAAAACATTTTTTATGCGCGTTTTTAATCTTTCTTGAAAGAACATATTTTAGTTTGCAGGTATAGAAAACATTTTTAAATATTTAAAAGCGGTCGGATGCAAATGCTCAAAGATGCTTATGTTAAGCCATAAACACAAACAAGGGGCGACAGCAAATGAAAACGCAAATCACACCAAGCGCGCTGGAACAAAGAATCGGTTCACGATTAGCCAAAGGAAATCAATCGTTGTGATAGGAGCCGGATGAACCGAGAGGTTCACGTTCGGTTGCGTGAGAGACTGAGGGGGAGGTTCCCTCGGTCTACTCGACTCTGCAATTTTTATTATTGAGTACAACCAAAACATGTCTTATCAACTTTAGTTCATGAAATTGAGTAATATTTATGAATAAATTTTCGATAAATTTAGAACAATTGGGATTTAATACGTGGTTTTTTGATGCAATTGATTCCACAAAATTAATCGATCATCAAATTGCAAGAGTCACTACTGTAAATAAGGATAGTTTTACCATTAACAACGGCAAGGGAGAAGTATCAGCCGAAGTAACTGGTAAGCTTATATTCAATGCTGATTCGCCATTAGATTATCCAGCCACCGGAGATTGGGTTCTTGCCCAGTATTTTGATAATGATTCCTTTGCCATAATTAGTGAGATTGTTCCAAGAAAATCCATCTTAAAGCGTAAAACTTCTGGTAAGAAGATCGAGTTCCAATTAATAGCCACTAACATAGACACTGGCTTGATCGTTCAATCACTTGACAACAATTATAATCTTAGACGATTAGAACGCTATCTGGTTATGATAAATCAGAGCAATATACAACCGATTGTATTATTAAGTAAAAGTGATCTACTTCCAGTTAGTGAGATAGATAAAAAGGTTGATGAAATTCATGATCTTAATCCTGACATACACGTATTGCCTTTTAGCAATGAAGACAATACTAATTTGAAACATGTCAAAGAGTTGTTGTATCCTCGGAAAACTTATTGTTTGCTGGGATCATCGGGGGTTGGGAAATCTACCTTAATAAATAACCTTCTGGATGAAGTGCGAGTTAAAACCAATAACGTAAGAGAAAAAGACGGAAAAGGGAAACATATAACAACCCGCCGTCAATTGATAATGTTAAAAAATGGGGCAATGATCATAGATACGCCAGGTATGAGAGAACTAGGAAATTTTGAGGTTGATACCGGTATTCATGGTACCTTCGACGAAATAGCAGAGTTATCAAATCAATGCCGCTATACTGATTGTTCCCATACACAAGAGCAAGGCTGTGCAATATTGGCTGCGTTAAAAGACGGGGTTATTTCACAGGACCGTTATAATAGTTTTACAAAATTAAATAAAGAATCTGCTTTTTATGAAATGTCTTATTTAGAAAAAAAGAGAAAAGATAAAAAGTTCGGGAAATTTGTTAGGTCTGTGTTGAAGGAAAAAAAATACAGAAGATAGGACTCAACTTTAACAAGCTTTTTCCAATTTGCAGCTTTCTCCAATCTATCAGGTGTTTTAATGAGCTTATAAAAGATGTGATGTTTATTTATTCCCGGCGGGGATGATAATATTAATTGCTTTGTTTTATCTATTCCCAATCAATCTATATCAACGCCCACCCAATACCTGTCGATCAGGATTTTAGCTTGTCTTCAAAGAGCAAGGTGGTCGATTGACGGAACTCCAGCATGCGTCATCCCGGAATCCGCGAAGCGAATATCCAAGATCCAGAAAGCCGATCGAGCATAGTGGATAGCGCTAAGGCTTAACGGTGTGCCCCACTTTCGCGGGAATGACACCAGACACTGAACCAGGCGGCAGAATAAAATCTGCGGTTGATAAGTGCCAGGATTCAATAGGTCAGTTGGGCTTTATAGAGAACCGGACAGAATTTTTGAGATTCTTGTTCTGATTCCGGCTTTTAATGCCGAAACTCTAAAGTTGATCCCTGCACGAATTTCAATTATGGCTATTGAATGGTTTTAATCTCCAATCACGAACTCGGCAATGGCCAGGAACTGAACAACGGCTGTCTGGGGCCGGCAGATTATCGACGTCACCCTGTCGGGGGTATAGCCAGCCAGTGACCCCAATCCCTGACATTTCCGGGGCTGCCTACTGCCGCCCGGCCATCCCCGTCACCCTGTCGCTAATGGCCGGCATCCTGCTAACCCAGACGCTGCCGGGTTTCGTTATGCCGGCACTGTTTATCCTGCTTGCATCAGCCCTTCGGCTGGCCCTTTGTCTGAAGCGGGACCAGCCAGCGCGATGGTCTCCGCTGCTGGCCACCATGGCTGCTGGATACCTGGCCATGGTGCCGTGGGTGTCGCCCGTGCACGGACCCGGCCACCTCGCGCATTATCTCGACACCGGATATTGGCAAATCCACGGAACCGTGGCTGATTCGCCCATCGTCCGTTATGGCCGGACCCGCCTTTTACTGGACGTGGACACCCTTTCCCGTGAAGCGGAATCAAAGCCGGTTCGGGGCCGCCTCCGGTTGACGGTCATGGGGGAGGCGAAGCTGGATCAGGGCGTCCAGGTGACCATTCCGGCCAGAATCCGATCGTTTCGCAATTTTCACAATCCAGGCGGCTTCGACTATCGCCGGCACATGGCGTTTGAAGGCATTCAGGGCAGCGCCTGGGTGCAGGCGGAAAAAATCCAACTGAACGGAAAGCGCACCCGGTCTTCGGCCAGGCGGTTCATCCTCGCGGCCCGCCATCGATTGGCCCAGATGATCGATTCAGTCGGCGGGGGCACCGCCGCGGATGAAAAAGCCGTGCTCAAGGCCCTGGTTTTCGGTGACCGGTCGGGCATCGACGACCAGCTGCGCGAACGGTTTAACCGGGCCGGCGTAGGCCACCTGCTGGCCATCTCCGGGCTTCACGTGGGTATCGTGGCCACCCTGGCCTTCGGGGTTTTTCGCTGGATCTTTTCTTTTTTTACGCCCCTGCTCTGGCGGGGATGGGGTCGGCAGTGGGCGGCGACCGCGACGCTGGTGCCTGTGCTGGCTTACGGTTTCCTGGCCGGCATGTCCCCATCCACCCAGCGGGCCGAGTTCATGGTGGCGGTGTTTCTGGCCGCCCTGATCCTGGGACGGTCGCAGGACGTCTTGAATACCCTTGCTGTGGCGGCGTTGGTGATTCTGACCCTTTTCCCACCGGCCCTGTTTTCCATCTCTTTTCAACTCTCCTTTGCCGCCGTGCTGGCCATTGTGTACGGTTTGGAAAAGATCGCGGTCACCGAGGCGCCGGACCCCGCCCCGGCCCGTCGGGCCGGCGGCAGGAGGGTGGTGAACTTCGTTCTGGTCTCCGCCTTGGCCATCGCCGGCACCGCGCCCGTGGTTCTGCTTCATTTCAACCAGACATCGGTGGTGGGCATCGCCGCCAATCTGTTTCTCGTTCCCCTGGTGGGCTTGGTGGTGGTTCCGGCAGGGCTGGTGTCGGCCTTTGTTTCACCTTTTTTCGAACCCGCTGCCGCGCTGGGGTTCTGGCTGAGCCTTAAGATCCTTCACCTGGCGCTGATGGGGGTTGACTTTTTTGCGGGGTTTTCCTTTGCCGCAGTCAAGACCGTGACCCCATCCTTGATTGAGATCTTTTTGTATTATATGGCCGGCTGGGCCTTGCTGAACCTGCGTAAAACAACCATTGCCCCGTGGGTGCTGGCAGCAGCGATGGTTTTGGCTGCCGGTGATGGATTATACTGGTCCTATCAACGATTCTGGCATCGGGATCTCAAGGTCACGGCCATTGATGTGGGGCAGGGGGGCTCCACACTCATGGAACTGCCGGGGGGCGGCGTTGTACTCTATGACGGCGGGGGGTTTTCCGACAACCGCCTGTTCGATATGGGGCAGCGGGTCGTCGCCCCGTTGCTGTGGCGTAAGAAAATAGCCACCGTCGACATCCTCGTCCTCTCCCACCCCAACGCCGATCATCTCAATGGCCTGATATACATTGCCAGGTATTTCAATGCCCGGGAGCTGTGGAGCAATGGGGATGTCAACAGGACGAAAGGCTATGAAGCGCTGATGGCGGCATGCCGTGATCAAGGCATTGTCGTACGAACGATGGATGCCGGTGCTGCAACAACGATTGTTGGACCGGTGACCCTAACGGTCCTTCACCCGCCGCCGGGGTTTTTAAACCAACCGGACGACATGGACCAGGGTTACCGCAACAACGGCTCCCTGGTCGTCAGGGCAGCAATGGGAAAGACCGCCTTTCTGCTCACCGGGGATATCGAAACCCGGGCGGAAAGCCAACTGGTGCAACGGGCGGGAAGGGGGCTTGCCAGCACGGTTCTCTTCGCCCCCCACCACGGGTCCCGGACATCCAGTTCAGCTGAACTGATTGCCGCGGTGGCGCCGACGGTGGTGGTGATCAGTGCCGGCGCCGACAACCGCTTCGGATTCCCGCATGCCGAGGTGACGGAACGTTACCGCGCAGCGGGCAGCCGGATCCTGTGTACCGGCACGCATGGTGCGATTTCGATGCGTTCGGACGGCAATACGGTTCATGTCGATCCAGAACTAGCATCTCGTGGCCCAACTCTGCGTTCTCGTATTTTTTAATCCTCGACTCAGCGCTGCTGCGCCTCCGGTTTAAAAATTCCTGCGGCCTTGATCTGGACCACAAGCTACTATTTCCGGCTGGACATGACTTAGCCTGCCGATTCCGCAAGCCCTCAATCCCATAAACCCAGGAATTCGTATGTTAAGTTTAATTTGACACCCGGTTTTTCAGCATACTATACAACAGGCAGGCGTTCTATCTCCGCTGACCAGCAACACGCCGTCGAATATCGCTTTCGTCGCTTGCCCAGAAGAGGCCGCCATGTACATTCGACAGACTGATCTGTTTTTCAAGCATGCATCCCGGGCCTGGGGCGCGCGGTTGATGCAGGCTTACCAGCAGAGCGCAGCGCCCTACACTGACGGTTTTGGGAAGTGTGACGTTTAACGGAGGAAACCATGACCGACACTGAGATCCAGTCCACGCTGCAATCGTGCGGGTTCCTGAAGAACATCTCCCCGACACACCTGGCCACCATCTCCGAATTTTGCAGCCTTGATCAATACAACGCCGGCGCCTACGTTTTCCGGCAGGGTGACTTTGGCGAAGACCTTTTTATCATCGTTGACGGGTATGTGTTCTTAGAGCGTGCCATGGATGTCGGCAGCCACAAGGGATCGGTGGTGATCGACGCCCTGGGCAAGGGCCGGACCCTGGGATGTTGGTCGGCCCTGTTGGGGGAGCCCCATGTACTCATGTCTTCGGCCAGCTGCCAGAAAGACTCAACGGTGATCCGCCTCAAGGGGCGACAATTGAGAAAATGCATGGAGGAGGACACGCCTTTTGGCTTTTTCATGCTCGAACGGCTTTGTTTTTTACTGCGCGAGCGCATCCAGGCGGCCTATGGCGCCATGGACAAGATATAACGAAACCAACAATGCCAGAGCCGAAACGTGACCATGCCGCTTCCTCTTAGCGCTGAAGACGAATTGCACCTGAAAGCCCTGCAACAGCAGGTCGCCGCCTCTCCCGCCGGCAGGGGTCAGCTTATCCCGCTGCTTCAGATGGCCCAGAAGGCCTTGGGCTACCTGCCCGACGAAGCCCTATCCCTGGTGGCCGACCATCTGGCCGTCACCCGATCCGAGGTTTACGGGGTGGCCTCGTTCTACAACCAGTTCCGCTTCAACCCGCCCGGAAGAAATCCCGTGAAGGTCTGCATGGGAACGGCCTGTCATGTGCGCGGCGGTGAGATCATCCTGGAGAATTTCGAGCGCAAACTGGAGATCCAGGAGGGCGAAACCACCGAGGATCGCGAATTCAGCATCGAACGGGTGGCCTGTGTGGGGTGCTGCGCCCTGGCGCCGGTGGCCCTGGTGGGCGAGACCCTACATGGTCACATGGCCCCCAGCAAGGTGGAGGGGTTGGTCCTGCGGGTCCGTCTTGAGAAGGAGAAGGCGCAACGGGAGACGGCCCAATCATGACGGTATTTCAACAATGAAAAAAGATGCCATGCCGAGCATTCAAGCAGCATACCAGGCCATTGCCGACGAGGCCCGGGCCCGCCGGGAGCAGTTCGATCAGAGTCCGTTGCCCAAGATTCATATCGGCATGGCCACCTGCGGCATTGCCTCCGGCGCCCTGGAAACCCAGGCGGCCTTCGAAACGGCCCTGGCCGAGCGGGGCATCGACGCCCATGTGCACACGGTGGGCTGCGTGGGCCACTGCTACGCCGAACCGGTGGTGATCATCGATTATCCGGACTCTGGTTTCCCGCCCATTCTCTACCCGGAGGTGACCCCGGGCAAGGCCAAGATGCTGGTCAAGCTGTTTCTGGAAGAGGGCGACCCGCGGTTTGAGCACATCATGGGGGCCACCGTGGAAAACGAGATGATCCCATCGGTGATGGAGTTCGCCCGCTTCAACCGGGAAAAGCGCGTGATTATGGACCGTTGCGGACGAATCGATCCGGAACAGATCCATGAATATATCGCCGACGGGGGTTACGGTGCGTTGGCCGCCGCCCTTTGCCGGGCGCCTGAAGCGGTGATTGGCGAAATCGATTCCGCCGGGCTGCGCGGACGCGGTGGTGCGGGATTTCCCACGGCCAGAAAATGGCGGGCGGGGCGGGCGGCATCGGGCAGCGACAAGTGGATCGTTTGCAACGCCGATGAGGGGGATCCCGGTGCCTACATGGACCGCACCCTGCTGGAAAGCAACCCCCATCAGGTCATCGAAGGCATGATTATCGCCGCCATGGCCGTGGGCGCCGCCCGGGGTCTGTTTTATGTGAGGGCCGAATATCCTCTAGCGGTGCGAATTCTGACCGCCGCCGTCCAGCAGGCCAGGCAAACAGGGTTTCTGGGCACGGATATTCTGGGCAGCGGACTGGATTTCGACATCGACCTGTTCCAGGGGTCCGGTGCGTTTGTCTGCGGCGAAGAGACCGCCCTGATCCGGTCGGTGGAGGGCTACCGGGGGATGCCTAAGCACCGCCCGCCTTATCCGGTGGAGCGGGGGCTGGACGGCCGACCCACGGTGATCAACAACGTCAAGACCCTGGCCACGGTTCCGCCAATCCTGGAAAAGGGGGCCGACTGGTTCCGGGGCATCGGCACACCGCACAGTCCGGGCACTGCGGTTTTTTCCGTGGTCGGCAACGTGACCCATCCCGGGCTGGTGGAGATCCCCATGGGTGTGACCCTGCGAGAACTGATCTTCGACATCTGCGGCGGCATTCCCAACAAAAAACAGTTCAAGGCGGTGCAGATCGGCGGACCGTCGGGGGGCTGTCTGTCCGCCGAATTTCTCGATACGCCGGTGGATTTCGATGCCTTGACACGGGCCGGGGCCATGATGGGCTCCGGCGGCATGGTGGTGATGGACGAAGACTGCTGCATGGTCGATGTTTCGCGCTATTTTCTGGATTTCACCCAGAAGGAGTCCTGCGGTAAATGCACATTCTGCCGCATCGGCACCCGCCACCTGCTGGACGTTCTGCGCCGGATCACCCGCGGTGAAGGGCGTGAGGGAGACCTGGCGCATCTGGAAACACTTGGCCGGGCCGTGAAGCAGGGGTCTTTGTGCGGGCTTGGCAAGACCGCCCCCAACCCGGTGCTCACGTCCCTGGCCTATTTCAGGGACGAATACGAGGCGCATATCAAGGAGGCCCGCTGCCCGGGGCGCACCTGCCGGACGCTGACCGCCTTTTATATCGATTTGGACAAATGTGCCCGGGGATGTGATGCCTGTGTGGGGTGCTGCCCGGTGGAGGCGGTATTCACCACCAGCAACCGCAAGAAAGGCATTGACCAGCAACTGTGCGTCAAATGCGGAGAGTGCATGGTGGCCTGCCCACCGGACTACGATGCGGTGGTGAAGATCTCACCGGCAGCCCTGGCGCCCATTATCGAACGGCCGGCAGAGAATAAAAAAGCCGAACGTTGAAAGATAGCGATCGGATGCAAGAGGAATCATCAACGATGGTGACCCTGACGGTGGACGACCGGAAGATCCAGGCCCAGGGTGACAGCAGCGTGCTGTCGGCCTGTCTGTCGGCCGACATCTATATTCCCCACCTGTGCTGGCTGGACTCAGACGCCCCGGCCGATGCCCCGGCTGCGTGTCGCCTCTGCTTCGTCGAGATCGACGGCTTTCGCGAGCCTCTGGCCGCCTGCGCGGTGACCGTGGAAAACGGCATGAGGGTTCACACGGGCACCGATGCGGTCCGCAGCCTTCAGAAGACCGCACTCAAACTCCTGCTCTCGGTTCACCGGGTGGCATGCAAACCCTGTCCGGCCAACCGCGCCTGCCAGCTGCAGAAAATTGCCAAGTTTCTGGGTGTCGGCCTGGGATGCAAGCCCTTCGAACGGGTACTCAAGGAGCCGGAGGTTGACGTTCGCCACCCGGTGCTGGACTACTACCCGAACCGCTGCGTGTTGTGCGGTATTTGCGTCCGGATCTGCCGACAGGCGCACCAGCAGTCCCGATTGAGTTTTGCCGGCCGGGGTTTCGATACGGTGGTCGGTTATTTCGATGCAGACCCGGTTGCTGCGGCGGATTGCCTGTCGTGCCGGGCATGCCTCGAATCCTGTCCAACCGGCGCGCTGGTGCAAAGGATGGTGGTTGAGGGATGATGAGATCGGCCGTTAATGGTCTGTCTGACGGGGACTGTTTTTCCTGGCGCTTTCCAGTTGGTTGAAAAACTTGTCCACGTCCACAAAGCCCTCGGGCGAGATGGGAAACGACGCCATGGTCTCGATCATGGCATTGCGGATTTTGGTAAATTCTCCTTCCAGTTCAACGTAGGGCTTTGCCCGATCGTGTTCGAGCAGCCGCATCAGCGCGCCGATGCGGGTCATCAGCGAGAAAAATTTTGAGCCCATGTTGTCGAACTCCCGGGCGATGGCCACGCCGAACCGGTTGACTGCGTGGTCCGCAAAATGCACGGTCTGTATCTGTCCGGTCTCATCGTCAACGATTTCCAGACCTTGGCCCGGCGTATGCTTCAGCGGCATTTGATTCAGCGCTGCCGCATTGCCCACCTTTAGGGCGTAAAGCAGTTCATCGGGTTCAACGGGCATGTTCCACTGGGCCATGGGAAGCGGCTCCTGATCTCACGGTTCCATACCAAACCGGCTCGCGGATGCGCATCGGCGGTCAATCACACTTTAACCCGAGACGGATCTTCATGCAAGAGCCAATGGCGCCTTCTCGTTGCCGACACTGTCCCGGTGACCCTCCGACAAGGCCATTGCCCGCTGCATCGCCATGACATCGCGATTTAAATGATTAATATGGCAAATCGTCAACCTTAACTTGCATAGCGCTGCAGCGGCCCTTGCGTCCTTTTTCCCCTTTGAACGGCAGCATTGGTTTTGATTAATGCAAACGGCAGTCGGTGGAGGTTCCAATGAAAAAAATGATGATCTGTTTTTCGGCCGGTTGCCTGGGCGCATTGGCCAACAGTCTTGTGGTCTGGCAGTTCGGCGATTTGGGCATCGCCCGGTGGGCCGGCGTATCCATCGCCCCGTCCCTGACTCCCGGCTGGCTCTATCCGCGGATTGTCTGGGGGGGAATCTGGGGGCTGCTGTTCGTGCTGCCCTTTTTGAAATCCCGGTTCCTGCTCAAGGGTAGCTTGTTGAGCCTCCTGCCGACCGCGGTTCAGCTGTTTTTCATTTTTCCATACCAGGCGAACAAAGGATTGGCCGGATTGAGCCTGGGCATGTGGACCCCGGCTTTCGTTCTGGTGTACAACTGGGTGTGGGGTGTCGTCGCGGCGGCATCGATAAAATTTTCCAAATAAAATAAACCCAAAAACCGATGGGCGGCCAATATGGATTTGAATCGCTCCATCGCCGTTGGCACGGCAGCCGCCATCCTGCTCTTCTCCCTGGTATTTCTGCCGCATGCCAATGCAGAGCCGGTAGTAAACATCCAGAAGCAGTACTATCCGGCAGTCGGTCAGACGTCCGTGCAGATCAGGCAAAGTCTTGACCGGAATACGCCCGTCCGGCAAAACGGTAAACCCTTCGATGCCTACACCAAGTGGGAAATCGACTGGCAGTTCGGGTGGGCATTCGATGGAGACGGCACCTGTCGGATCACCGAGGTCAATACGGTTGTCCACATTCGGCAGACCTTTCCGCGCCTGAAAAATACGGGTGATTTGGCGCCGCAACTGGCAGACCGGTGGAAGCGATACATGATCGACCTGATCGCGCACGAAGCGGGACACCTGGCGCTGGGCCTCGATGCCGCCCGAAACATAGAGCGTCGGATTTCACAGATGGGTGACCGATCGTCCTGTGATCAGCTTGAATCGGAAGCCAATGCCTTGGCCCGGGAAATCATCGCCCGGTATACAAGCCTCGAAGCCCAATACGATGCCGTCACCAATTATGGCGAAAGGGACGGTGCCCGCTTCCCGTGATCGATCGATGTTAACTGTTGAAGAACTCGATTACCAGAAAACCCACATGGGCGAGCTGGTTCTTCGGCGCCGATGCATGTTGTCCCTCAACCGCCGCGAGGTATACGAGGTCAAACTCGGCGATGAATATCTCATGTCGAGTCTGTTCCATGACGCCGAAGTGGCCCTGGCGGACATCGGCCTGGGGGCGTTGGGCGGGTCGGGGTGGGAGGTCGTCGTCGGCGGACTGGGGTTGGGCTACACGGCGGCGGCTGCCCTGGCATTCAAACAGGTGAAGCGCCTGGTCGTCGTCGAGGCCCTGGCACCGGTTATCGATTGGCACCGCCGAGGTCTGGTGCCCAATGGGAAGACCCTGACCCTTGACGATCGCTGTGTCTACCATCATGCCGACTTTTTTGGACTGGTTCGAGGTGACGGTTTTGACCCGCAGGAGAAGCGTGCCCGGTTTGACGCCGTATTGCTGGATATCGACCATACCCCTGGATTCTGGCTGAACCCCAGTCACGCGGACCTTTACTCTGAAGCGGGCATGCGCCGGCTGAAATCGTTTTTAAAGCCCCATGGCATCTTCGCCCTCTGGTCCAACGATCCACCGGAGGATGCATTTCTACACCTGCTTTCAGCTGTTTTTGTCAGCGCCGAGGGCCATAGGGTTCAATTTGACAATCCCCTGCAGCGGTCGGTGACCACCAATGGGATTTATCTGGCGCGATGCTGCTGACGGGCGGCTGAGGCGTAAAAGCGCCGGGTGCCATGCTGCGCAGAACCAGCCGGCAGGCTTCTTCGATCGATCGACCGTTCAGATGCCCAGCCGAAGTATTTTGCGACGAAGCGTGTTTTTGTTTATTCCAAGTTCGTTGGCCGTGGCAACCTTTTTCCCCCGATTTCTGGCGAGTGCTTGCTGGATGGCCCGTCGCTCTATTTCTTTCAGCGTCAATCCAGGCGAAATCGGGCATATTGCTGTGGGAGGAAGGATGTGGTCCGGAAGGCAGGCAACGCGGATGATATCTTCCCTGCAGAGAACAAAGGCGTGCTCGATGGCATTTTCCAACTCGCGGATGTTGCCGGGCCATTCGTGCAGCATCAGTGTGGCGACGGCTCTTTGGGATATCCCTGCAATGCTCTTTCCCGTCAGACGGTTAAAGTGTTCGATGAAATGATCTGCCAGCAGGGGGATGTCCTCCTTGCGTTCCGACAATGGCGGCAGGGATAGCTTCACAACGTTGATGCGGTAGTATAAATCCTCTCTGAACGTTCCCTTTTCAACCAGCGCTTCAAGATTGTGATGCGTGGCGACAATGATTCTGGCGTTGGTGCTTATGGGTTGATTGGATCCCAACGGTTCAAAGGTTTTATTTTCAAGCACCCTGAGGAGACGAACCTGCATGGCAGACGATATGTCGCCGATCTCATCCAGCAAAAGGGTGCCGTTCCGGGCTTGTTCGAACCTCCCCGGCTTGTTCGTTTTCGCATCGGTGAAAGCGCCTGCCTTGTAGCCGAAAAGCTCGGATTCCACCAGCGTGTCCGGTAGCGCCCCGCAGTTGACGGCCATGAACGGCCCATCTTTGTGCAAGCTGTTGTTGTGAATCGCACGGGCGACGAGTTCCTTGCCCGTTCCGCTGGCGCCCTGAATCAATACCGTGCTGTGACTTTGGGAGATTTGCGGCAGGATAGAAAAAATTTTGTGCATGCCGGCGCTTTTGCTCACGATATCTTCATATGAATGCTGCTTGAACAACGCCCTTCTGAGTTCGCTGAGATCACTCAAATCCCTGAAGGTCACGACACCCCCGATGACGCTATTCCTGCCATCTTTCAATAGCGTTGTCGTCGAACTGATGGGGATCCGCTTCTTGTCGGCACGAACAATATAGATGGGTCGGTTGATGACCGGGGCGCCGGTGTCCAGGGTTTCGCGGAGGACGCAATTGCTTTCGCAAACGTTGCTGCGGAAGACTTCAAAACAGGACCGCCCGATGGCTTCCTTTACCGGAATGCCGGTAATTTTCTCGGCTGCGCGATTAAAATAGGTGACCCGCCAGTTCAAATCAATCGCGTATACACCGTCCGTGATGTTGTCGAGGATGATCTGATATTGATCGTCAAGGCATTCATCGGGCGAGACCGTTCCCTCGAAAGCCCGACCATCGATCTTCGGCGTCGAAAAGGATCGTTTCACCTGTTGGCCGGGTTGCGGTTTATTTGGGTTCATTTTGTTTCCATAGTCTGTGGGTTAAAGATTAAAAATGTTCCCTTTATATAGAATGTCGGCCACGCCAAAATCAAGTTAATTTTTTAATTTCTTTTAAATCCGGACAGATGGAATCAATCTGCTTTTCGCCCGCCGATATAGTACGCTTTTTGCTTAAGTCTTCTGGGCAGATCTTCTTTCTTCAACCGAACGCAGGTAAACGCTGTCGCAACCAGTCATGCACCAACTTCTGGATATCACCGATGGTGCAATCGAAGAACGGGGCTGATTTGGTAATGTCTTTTTTTGCATCGTCAGGGTTTTGGCAAAACATCTGCTTCCATCAACCATCTCGATCATCCAACGGAAAAGGGGGTATCACAATGAAACGTGCGTGGGTTCGAAAAAGAGTCTTATGGACGCTTGCTCTTGTCGGGGTCATGGTATCTGGATTCTTCGTCTTCGGAAGTCACAGCGTTGCCATGCAGGAGGCCAAAAGCGGAAAGAAGATGATGCATGCGAAAGCGTACACGCTCTATCAGAGCAAGTGTCTGGGATGTCATGTTTCGGTTGCCGATCCGGAAAAGGCCGGCCGAACCCGTGATGACTGGCATCTCGTCGTTCAGGTGATGCATGGTTATGGGCTCGATCTGACAGCGGAGGAGGGCGACATGATCATCGACCTGCTCTACGATCTGCGCAAGGGGATGGAAAGAGAAGCAGGCTGATTCAAACCAAAAAATTCAATCGGAGGGAGTTCAATGAAACGAAGAACATTTTTAAAATCATTGGCGGCCACGGGCGTTGCGACCTCTTTGACCGGAACCGGGGCGCTGACCCGCGAGGCCAAGGCGGGTAAAAAGATCGATTTCGGCGAAGTGAAAAGCGTGCGTGTGGATGTGCTCAGCGAAACCAGCTGGTTCGACAATGACAATTTGAAAAAACACATGCTGGATTATGGCGGGGCGATGACCAACCAGTACGACATCCCGTGGGACTGGGACAATGCCGGCGGGTATATGGCCCTGATCACCGTGACCACGTTAGAGGGTAAAGAGCGGAAGATTCTGCTGGACTCCGGCTGGAACAACGACTGGGTGGACTACATTTACGAGATGAACAACATCCCTGCCATGCTGAAGAGCGGCGAGATCGAGTTCATGGTCCTGTCCCACTGGCACTTGGACCACTACTGGGGGATCGAATCGACCTTGAAGCACAAACCGGACATCACCATGTATGCGCCCAAGACCTATTATCCGGAGGATATGGCGCTGCTCAAGGGTGCGCACTTGACGGCCAAAAACAAGGAGGGCAAGGATGTCCATGTCTGCAAGAATGATGTCCCCCATACCGGAAAGCTGATTCTCTGCGACCCGGACGGCGAAAAAGATGGCATCTATAACCCCATGCCGGGGGTAGCCATAAGGAATTTCGACGTTCCCATTTTGTTGCGGGTAAGGGGAGAAAATGTCTTCTACTTCAATGTCAAGGACAAGGGGATTGTCACGGTGACCGGCTGCTGCCACCCGGGGATTCTCTCTCTGTTCTCCTATGCCCGCAAAAATTTTGAGGGATACAAACCCTACGGTTGTTACGGCGGGCTGCACATTACGCTCTTTGAGACATGGGACCCCAAGTTTGACGATATCATCAAGGGTGTGAAGGCGTTCAAGATTCAAAAGCTTGCCTGCAACCACTGCACCGGATGGATCTGGGCTGAAAAAGCCGCCGCCGCCGGTGTCCCCGTCGTCAAAGGCACCGATAAATATAAGTCATACAAAAGACAGTCAACCGTGGCCACCGCGAGCAACGCCTTTCTGACCAACGGGGATCATGTTGTTTTCTAACTGCCTTTTATAAGGATGCCTTATAGGCAGGACAGTGGAGGGGAATCGTTGATCTCCCGATCACCTTTCCCTTCGCTGTCCTGATGGAGGGTCGAGCAGATGAATACGACTGTGCAAACAGGGCAAAAATTCAATTATTTTTTCGGATTGATCAATCTGCTGGCGGTTTTTTGCATCGTCTGGCTGCTGTGGTATGTTTTCATGAATCCCAATACGGTGATGAAACTGTACACCCCCATGTACGGTTTTTCGCTGGTCGTGGGTTTTCTTGCCGCCATCGTGCTGTTGAATAACGTTGCCGGCGGCTATCCGTTTCCGGAAAGCTCGACGCAACGATTCGGACCCGTCCAGCGGGGGATCGCGATGACCGCCGTTGCCGTTGTGCTGATGCTTTTTCTGGTCTACATTTTTTTCTGGGGATTTATCGGCAAATTCGGCATCGCCTATTTCAGCCCACAGTCGATCATTGCTTCGGGCGGTCAGGGTGCCGAAATATTTAATGCCCAGGAAAACGCATCCACCGCCATCGTATATTACTTCACGGCCTTTTTGCTGGCGGCCCTTTTCTGGAGCACGGGTTTCGGCCGATGGCCCTGGCAAAACGACGATCGGGGGGTCACGGCCTGGTCCAGATTTTTTGCCGTCACCTTTTTCAGCAACATCATCTACATACTCCTGTTTCATCCCCATGTGTGCTATCTTTTCTACCCGGCCCAGGACAAAGCGGGTGTGGAATCCTGGTGGGCCGGCCTTGCCGGCACAGGCAGCGCTTTTTTCGGGCTGGGCCTGGTCCTATGTATACTCTTCTGGATCGTGGCGTCGGAACTGCTGTGGGAAGCGTACCCCTGGAAATATCTTGAAAAGGATGGCGAAGCCACCTGGGCCAAGGGGGTGGTTGTCCTTGTCGTCACCTTTGTGTTGGGTGTCGTCGTTCTCTTCGTCCTGATGCAGATCATGAACTATTTTTGGGATGAACCATTTATGGGCGGGCAATACACCGACGGGCCCGATTTTCGATTCATCCATGCCGGGGAGATCTGCGGCTTTTTTATCCTGGCCGCGTTTATCCTGAAAAACTATTTCAATAATTTCCCAAATATCCCAATTCGCTGGTTGAGGGCCGTCATACGGACAGTTCTCGCCGTCGGCGGCGGCATGCTGTTTTACTGGTTTTATTACTCTCCCCTGGCAACTTTTTTCCTGGCCAAGGTACCCGGTATTGCCCAACCCGGTGACACCTCGCTGGTATGGACGATTCTTTTTTTGAGCGTGATCATGGTTCAGGCAGACTTCTTTGAAGGGTGGCCGCTCATAAAAAATAAGGTGGAAACGTAATGGTGGATAAGAGCAAAAGAACATTCTGCAGACAATACTTTTTCAAGCAGGTCGGAAAGGTAGTTGAAAGCTTTGGTGAAGGCTTGGAAGAAGCCCAGCAGAACCTGGCATTCGATGATTTTTTTGAATCCTATGAATCCAGTTACGCCCTGACCCTGGCCTACCCGGATGACATTTTAATTGAGACCGCCCGGAATCATGGAATAAACACTGACGGGCGGGAGAAAAATGAAATCGTAAAGGAGTTGTTTGAAAAACATGGCGGATATGGGGACTGAGTGCGAGAGTTTCTTTGAGAATAAAGTCAACAGCATGCTGCTGACCACCTCGTGGATCGATGAGTTGAAGGATCTGCTGGGAATGGAGGCGGCCAGTCAGATCTGGGGAGAGGTGCCGGCCTGGTATATGTGGCTGTCGGATGCCCATGGCGTATACCGCCTCCAACTTGAAGCCGCCATGAACGAAGAAAAAAATCCGGCGGAAAAGCGGGGCTATTTTTCAATCAAGTGCTATCCATATGACAACACGACCGTTTTTGACGCCTTTTCATACGAGGAACAGGTGTTGCGTCGGAGCCGTCTTTTCGATGACACCCATACCCCCCGGTTTGAAGCGATGCAAAGAATTCCCGATTCCCTGTTTAATGTCGCCGCCCTGGAATACCGCGTGAATCAGGATGATACGATGGCGTGTTTTACATTAGAGAGCCTGGATACCCTGCGTTGCGTCTACCCCGAAGAGACAGTGCAACATTTCGATCTGATCGGAAAATGCCGATGCTACCGGAAAGGCGAGATCGGCCGAGCGGTGCCGGGCTGGCACCTGGGGTACCCTCTGTTTGACCGCCTGTTGGGCATGTATGCCCACAACAGCAAAGCCAAACCGGTCAGGGTGCGCATCACGCGTTCACCGGGGTTCGAATACGTGAATACCGGCGCCCATACATTTGCCTGCCAGAATTCGCCGGATATCCATCGATTGACCGCGTCGGTTTTTTTTGTATCCCCCACGCGTGCCGATGCGGGGGGTTGTCAAAATGAATCGGATGAGATGAAGCCGGATGAAGAACCGGGTCAAGTGGAGATCCTCTTGGATCGGGCGTTTCCCTGCGGTCACCACCATCACATGGCGAAGGTGGCGCCCCTCCAAACGATTGATGACGCCCCGGTCAACCCGCTCTGGTGGTCTCTGGCTGAGACCGCCTTCGCATCCAACCTGGCTTCAACCTGCGGGTGCCATTGATCACAGGTGACGACCAGGGCCGGGGCAAGGTTCAACCGACATCTGCAGACGCCTTTGGGTGATGGGAAATGATTAGAATCGCCATACCCATATTCCATCATAGGGTTTCACCGGTGCTGGATACATGCACCCGTCTGTTGATCATCGATTACGAGGGTCAAGCCGAAGTCGACCGGCGGGAAGTTGCTTTTGATATGTACTCCACGTCCGAGCGCTTCGAGATTGTAAAGAAACTGAACCCCGATGCCGTCATTTGCTGCGGTATCAGCGACGTGTTTGACAGGATGCTTCAGTCTGCCGGTATCCGGCTGATCTGTGGCATCGCCGGCGATGTTCAGCAGGTCGCCGAGGCGTTTTTGTGCAACCGCCTCGATGCCCCCTGCTTCCGGATGCCCGGATTTAAACCGGGTGTCTGAATATTATGGTATTCAATTCAGCAGGAAAAGGAGGACGCGCATGGCCAATTTCTTATTTGTCCTGAGCCGAGATGACAATGAGGCGGCAACACGGTGTTTTCAGTTTGCCAAAATCGCGCATTCAAAAGGACACCAAACCGATGTATTTTTTATTGACAATGGCGTTCGTTGGGCTGATTCCGGAAGAGATATGGACATTACCACGCCGACCGGAGATTGTCCGAATGACTATCTGCCTTACTTGGTTGAGAACCAGGTCACAATAGGCGTCTGAATTCCGTGTGCCAAGGCTCGTCAGGTTGACGAGAAAAAATTTTTTTCAAACATGATATTAGACGGTGGGCCCCATTTGATAGACTTGGCTGCCGAAGCCAAAGTGTTTAATTTCTAATGAGAGGCGTTGATTTGAATTCAAAGAAAAAGATTGGAATAATTGTCTGCGATCGCTACCGACGCTGTGCGGGCGGGAAGTGTTTGCGAGCGATGAGGAACAAGGAAGGCGCGTTCAGCATATACGCGGGCCTCGACGTTGAGTTGGTCGGTTTTACGACCTGCGATGGCTGTCCGGGGGGGAACATCGAATATGCCGGTGAAGAGATGGTGAAAAATGGCGCCACGGCTGTCCATCTGGCTACCGGCCTTGTTGTCGGTTATCCCCCCTGCCCCCATATCGACACATTCAAAGCCTTCCTTGAAAAACGCTATGGCATCGAGGTCGTCGTCGGTACGCACCCCATACCGAAAAAGTATCTGGATATGCACACCCATTTAGGTACATGGGTGGACGCCGCATGGAGGCCACTGATCGCGCCAACCCTGAGTGATGAAGTGACACGTGCCAATTACGATTGAGGTCGGCCGCGCTACTATTCTTTGACCGATAGGATCATTTCACAGTATATTTTTTGTGTTTCGGATTTACCCGATTCTTTCTCAATCCTTTGAGCAACAACCGGGGATGACAGTGGGAGGAATTACCCAGAGACAACGATTTTTAAGGACCCTTTTGGGCGGTGAAACGGACCGGTTTCCTTTTTTCGACCTTGAACCTGACGAGGGCACGCTCGGAAGATGGTACCGGGAGGGATTTCCCCGACAGCAGTCATTTTCGACCTATTTCAGTCTGGAACCCCACCATTCCGTCGGATTGACGCTGCACAGCTACCCCTACTATCAAAAAGCGCCGGGTATGCTCGACGACCCGTCCGCTTTCGACCGACATTACCATCCGAACCAGCCGTCAAGGTATGCGAAAAATTTTGTCGAACGAAGCCAACGCAACCATCAACAAGGCCGCGTTCTCTATGTGGATGCCTCAGGCGGCGGTCTTCTGCAGATGTTGGGTGTGGGTGATTGGGACTCTCTGCGCGCCGCTTGCTTTGCGCTTGTGAAAAGGCCGCAGGTGGTGGAAGGCCTTGTTGAAAGGACCACCGATTTTTACTGTGACTGCCTCGAGCGGGTGCTTTCAAACGTGTCGGTTGACTATGCCTCCTTTTATGAGCCAATTGCCTCCAACCATGCACCCGTGGTTTCTCCGGCAATGTTTGAACGCTTTGCCATACCCGGCTACAGGAAAGTCATCGACCTGCTGCAACAGTACCGCGTTCCGCTTCGCATTCTCTGCACCACAGGCGGTGACTTGACCTCGCTTCTGCCATCGCTTATCGATGCCGGCATCAACGGCCTCTGGATAAGCAACATCCGCAGTGCCGGTATGGAATACCCCAAACTTCGTCATCAATTCGGATCTGAAGTCGCCCTGGTCGGAGGGATTGACGCAACTGCATTGGCCCGGGATGAGGCGGCCGTGAGAAAGGCGGTAATGGAGACGGTGCCAGGCCTGCTTGAAAGCGGTCATTACCTTCCTTGCCTCGATGACCGGCCTCGCATTACCGTTCCGTTCGCCCATTACCGATTGTATCGGCAGTTGCTTGCAGAGATATCGCGCAAGGGGTGATCTGGATAAGGATTTCTCACAATTGAAAAAACCGGTGAATGCCGAGTGTTTTCGTTGTTGTGTTGTGAACCGCGATAGCGAGCGCATTCCCCGTCGCTTGCAGCGGGGTTAGCGAGTGAACTGAAAATCGCTTTTTTTCCTTTCGGGGAAGATTCCCCGCGGCTTGCCGCGGGGAGGGTTCAACCCGACCACGAAGTGGAAACCGCATGGCCTTTTCCAGGCGTTTCATTTCTATTTTTTCATTGTGCGGTTTCGACGGCAATGCCCTTTTCCCGGATATCGGCGAGGATATTTTTAAGTTGGGCCTTGGTGCAGTCGTCTATATGGTAGGCTTTTTGTCCACCATCGGTGAAAAAAAACATCAAGTGGTCCTGGTCTGTTAAATAAACCCTTCGGATGTAATCACGATCAAGCCAGGGCTCAAGAACTTTCAGGAAATCGTATAATCGACACGTCTGCATGATTCTTCTCCTGTTTTTTTTAGATCAAAGATTGTACTCAAAATGGTAAGGCCGGCATTCCCAAGATGCAACTCGTTTTCGGGTCGTCGTGCGCTGAGGATTGCCATGCCGCGCTTCTTTTCAGATATTGGTTCTTCATCAACCTGCCATCCTGGCGCCAGACCCGGCAACTGTTCTTTACCCATCTTCAGGCCATCGGCTTGAAAATTTCGGGTTTAACAAGCGTGTTGGTGCATGGATCGGGATGGCGTTGTGCGATTAATCCCGAACAGTAAGCCTTTTCAAGCAATACCAACCTCTTGACACGAATAGGAATTTCTGTACACTTAATGGTGTTTCACCCACCACTGCCATCATCGCTGAGACGGAGATCCTCCCATGGCACTGACGAAGAAGGGCATCGTAGAGCAGATCCAGGCCCAACTGGATTTTCCCAAAAAGAAATCGCTGGAGACTGCTGAATTTCTTCTCGAACTCATCAAGGCCCACCTGGAAGTCGGTGATGATCTGCTTGTTTCCGGTTTCGGCAAATTCCGCGTAAAGGAAAAAAAAGAACGCAAAGGCCGGAATCCTGCCACCGGAGAGGATCTGATGTTGAAACCGAGGCGTGTCGTGACCTTCAAGAGCTCTGGCAAACTGCGAGACAGGGTGAACCGCGACGGCGCGCGCTGACCCCCTCGCCGACCGGAGTTGGCTCGCCCATTAAAAATCGATTTTTAATCCTTACGGCGGCCCCTCCCCGCGGCTTGCCACAGGGAGGGGCCAATAACAATGAACACTTTTGCCAATCGACGCCGCCACCCGCGCCACATTGCCTTGTTCAGTGCGAAATACACGGTCAAGTCAGGAACCTATCGGGATTTGGTCCGGAACGTGAGCGCAGGAGGGATTTACATTATCAGTCGACGAACCATCAAAGATGGACAACGGATCAGTCTTCGCTTTCCTGTGTTGGCTTTCGATAAAAAGCCCAGCGTGACGGGTACGGTGATACGGTCTCAGTACAAAGGGTTCGCCGTCATGTTTGACTATCCGGTTGAAGAGAAAATCTGCCGGGATGGTCAATTTCCTCGTGTCGACCTTGAACAGGATTAACCCGGTTAACAGCGCACACGCATCATTCTAAAATCAACTGCGTACTACCTGCAGCCAGCCGGAAGCGTGTCCTTAAAATATTCGAAGCACAAGCATATCGCTTCTTTTTCCCACTTTTCGAGCGATATGAACTGACATCCAATGCCTCGATTGGTTTGGTTCACAACTTTGGCTTTAAATCTAACGACCTGGGTTTCAGTCGGTAGCTTGACATTAATGGTCACAATTTTTCCAATTGCCATTTTATCCATTTCGCCTATCTCTATGAAAACGCCGCCTAAACTGATGTCTGTAATGGTCAAGACACCATCCATCCCCTGAACCATGGCGTTGCAATGAAATTCCAGCCGTGGATCTTTTCTTCTTTCGTAGGTTACTTTTTTCTTTTTACTTCGAATATCTGCCATTGACCAACCTCATCATCAGACCTATAGAGGGGCTATTGACCCGCTATTTTAAAGACAAAGGCGCTAACTTGGCCTGCCATGGATCCCCCATTCAACACGGAGTATAAAAGATTTGCCTGCAAAGTGCAAAGTCCGCTTCAACAACACGTTGCCTTGGTCGATGGATTGGGCCGCCATAGCGAGCGAACTGGAAATCGATTTTCATCTAACCGGCGCTGCCCCGCACTGCCATTGCAGGCAGAGCCCAACCAGCGGTTTACCGCGGGCAATTTATGAATGGAAGCGGCAATTGAACATAAATGAAGGAATGGATGGTAAACTGAAAAAACAAATCTACAGCAAATGATGGTCCTGCTCATCCGTGTATATCCATTAAGACTTGCGACATTTGGCATACCTCAGCTATGCTCCAAATAGTTCTATTTGCACATTATTGTTCAATTGTTGGCCTTAGCACAAGATCGACCAATCAAAATAGATCGCAGTCCGAGGTAAATATAAGGTTTTTCGATAAATGGTATAAGCTACCTCAACGCGATGCATTCAATCTCAAATAATGACCTTAAAGTGAAAGGAGGCCCCATGAACGAGAGCGCCATTAAATTTAGACTCATGAATACTGACGACTTTGACGCTGTGGTCAGGATTGATGAAAAAGTATTCAAGGCTTCCCGGGCAGAGTATTATGAGCTGAAATTTGAAAAGCTTTTTAGGTCCAAAGAGTATTTGCCTACGTCACTTGTGGCAGAGATAGCAGATAGAACGGTGGTGGGGTTTGTGATGGGCGAACTCTATATGGGAGAATATGGCATCTCCCAGGAGGGTGCCACCTTAGATACCATCGGCGTTGATCCCGATTACCAGCATAAGGGTATCGGTGGGCGGTTGATCAATGAATTTATGGATCATTTGAGAGATCTCAACGTCAAAAAAGTAAATATCCTGGTGGACAGAAATGATTCCAAGCTGATGCACTTTTTTAACGCGAACCATTTCAGTCCTTCCAAAACCATTGTTAACCTGGAACGCAGCCTTTGATGTCTGTCAAGGATTGGCGATTCATATACGCACACAAGGATAATATTCACCCATCAGATTGCATGCTGACTCAGCGGATTATTGCCACCGGGCGTTCAGGCTGCGTCCAAGGCATTCAACCGGATCCGTTGCCCGCAGTTTGTTCAAGACGTACCGGATCATTTCCTCGCTGACGTTCGGGCTCTTGTCCTGAAGGTCGGCCACGCTGCAAGGTTAGGATACAGTCGATAGCCTTAAGAACGAGAACCGTTTTCTCGCCCTTGGCACTGTAAACTCGCCCGAAACGCTGATCGAATACCCGATAGGCCATCATGACGATGGAAAGAATGTAATCGATGTTTGGCCATCCATCCGATCATCCACACGTACCCCCTCCATCTTAGCCGGAAAATCAGCCTTGGTATAGTTATGTCGATAGTGATGAAAACCTATGAAATAAATTACATAATTATCATTAAACGTACAATATCGTGAAGAGCGATAAACAAGTTAACAAACTGATAATTTATCACATTCGTTGCACCCTACTAAAATGGTACAAAATATGCTGTGTCCATTGGCAGAGAGCCGGTATTGTGGTTGTCATGCACCGACGGAGGTGGACCCAATTGGCTGGATATCCTGACGGATGGGGTACCTTCAACTTCTCTCCCCCTCATGAATCTGGAGGAACAAAATGTTTTACAAGGACAGGTTTAAAATGTTTGGCACCTGTGACAACTGTCGTAAGGAGGTCATAGAGCAAGACTGTTTCCGTATGGTCTATGATCTGCTGTATTGCCCCGAGTGCTATGAAAATATAGTCCACGAAGGACGGCTTGATCTGACCGTGGGTAATCCTGTGAAATCGAAAGGGGTCTGATCCTTCAAGCCCATAGATTTTCGAATGAAGCGTACATCTCAGGCATCGAAAATCTACCGAGTTAACAATATGATGACGCCTTACCGGAGGCGACGAGTTGAGAAATAGATGGATGATAAGAAATTGCTCGGAAAATATACTGTTTTATTGGAAGAGGTAAAGCGATTAAGAAAAGAAAATAGCCGCTTAAGAGCTAAATTGGGGCTAACGGCCTTAGATCCTCTCGGAAAGACTCCTAGAGAAATCAAAAGTGTTGAAAAAACACCTGGCGGTGAATCTGTTGCGCATAATTTCAAATCAGTTGTCGATAATTCATCGGATTCTAACGCCAAGATTCATCTATTTATGTCGCTTTTCAAAGGCCGCAGCGATGTATATGCAAAGCGATGGGAAAACAAAAACAAAGGCACGTCCGGCTATTCACCTGTTTGCCTGAATCAATGGCAGACAGGCGTTTGCAAAAAGCCAACAATTTCTTGTTCAACATGTAAAAACAAAGATTATGCGGCTCTGGAAAAAAATGCCATTGACAATCATCTGAGAGGAAACATCGTTGTTGGCGTCTATCCAATGCTACAGGATGAAACATGCCACTTCTTAGCCGTTGATTTTGACGAAGCAGCCTGGCAAAGCGATATTACCGTTTTCAGAGATGTTTGCATTAAACTCACTATTCCTGTCGCCGTTGAGCGGTCACGTTCCGGCAAAGGCGGGCATGTGTGGTTTTTCTTCGAAACCCCTGTTTCCGCTGCCTTGGCACGTAAATTTGGAACGATCCTGCTTACCGCTGCCATGAACCAAAGGCATGAAATACGATTCAAGTCCTATGATCGGCTGTTTCCCAGCCAGGACACCATGCCTAAGGGGGGGTTGGGTAATTTGATTGCATTGCCGTTACAAAAATCCGCAAGAGAGAAGTCCAACAGTGAATTTATCGATGAGCATTTCCAATCCTATGCGGACCAATGGGCATTTCTATCCACAATTCAAAGAATCCCTCAAAACCGACTTGAAGAAGTAATATCTGAGATCGGCGATGGTCATGAGTTGGGTGTATTGAAACAGGATGAAGAAGGGGATGATGAAAAACCATGGAAAACTTCGAAAACCAAAATCGAATTGCAGAGAGATGATTTCCCGAAGCACATCGAAATCGTCAGAGCAAATATGCTGTTCGTTCCAAAGGCGGGTATCTCTCAAAAGGCGATGAATCGGTTAAAACGGCTCGCGTCTTTTAAAAACCCAATGTTCTATAGACAGCAAGCCATGCGTTTACCGACCTATGGGCACCCACGCGTCATCTCCTGCGCAGATGAAACAAAAGAGTACCTGTGCTTGCCAAGAGGATGCGAACCTGAGTTGGTCTCCGAACTTGAAGAACTTGGAATTGAAATTCGGCATATCGATAAAACCAATAGAGGTATAAGGATTGATGTGGAATTCAATGGCCGACTTAGAGAAGAACAATCCTTGGCCCTGAATCACCTGTTGCCTAAAGATAACGGAATACTGTCAGGAACAACAGCTTTTGGCAAAACCATTGTGGCGATTAAGCTGATTGCCGAGAAAAAAGTGAATACGCTTATCTTGATTGACAAGGTCAGCCTGCTGTCGCAGTGGAAAGAAAGGCTGTCGCAATTTCTGATTGTAAATGAGCCGCTGCCGGAGCAGCCCGCCACCTCAGCCAAGAAAAGGGGGAGAAAGAAGAAGATAAGTGTTATCGGCCAATTGGGCTCCGGAATAAATTCCTTGAGCGGGATTGTGGATATTGCCGTGATGCAATCGCTCAGCCGGAAAGGTGAGGTTAAGGAATGTGTGAAAAATTACGGGATGATCATAGCCGATGAGTGCCACCATGCATCGGCATTCACCTATGAACAAATCCTGAAAACCACCAACGCCAAATACATTTACGGCCTGACCGCAACGCCAACACGAAAAGATGGGCATCATCCGATTCTGTTGATGCATTGTGGCCCCATTCGATATCGAGACAATCCCAAAAAGCAGGCAGAGATCAGGCCGTTTGACCATTACATCCTTCCCCGATTCACATCATTGCGGGTTTCGCTGGATATCGACGAACAAGAACGTATCCATCCAGCAATTATATGCCGAAATCATGGAAAGCGATTTTCGGAATCAGCAGATTGTTGACGATGTGCTGAACAACTATCACCAGGGCAGGAACGGCCTTGTATTAACCCTCAGAACCGCCCATGTTGAATCGCTTGCCAAAAGACTGAAGGAAAAGGTTCCGGATGTTATCGTCCTGATGGGCGGAATGGGGAAAAAAGCCACTCGGGAAATTTTTCAAAGCATCGCTGACATTCCTGCAGACAGAAATATCATCTTGGTGGCTACCGGTCATTTTATCGGAGAAGGCTTCGACGAACCACGTCTCGACACTCTCTTTTTGGCCATGCCGATATCATGGAAAGGCACTTTGCAGCAGTATGCCGGGAGGCTCCACCGATTGTACAAGACGAAAAAGGAGGTGAAAATTTACGATTATGTGGATATCCAGGTCAGGATGCTGGAAAAGATGTATCAAAAACGGCTCAATGGCTACGCTTCCATGGGATACAAGGCCAAAGGCGAGGAGATGAATGATTCACCTTTGGATATCATCTTTGATAAAGATAACTTTTTGCCTGTTTTCAATCAGGATATCAATGCCGCTAAAAGAGAGATTTTATTCGTGAGTCCGTTCGTCCGAAAATTGCGCACGCTTCAAATGACAAAACACCTGAAAGTGGCGCTCGAAAAGGGAATCCGTGTTCTTATCGTTACTCGTCCGAAGGATGATTTTAAACCGAAGGATCACGCCACTGATCCAAAGGACATTGGACCTGTTGACAGATTGCGGAGCCAGTGTCGTTTTCAAATCGAATATCCACCAAAAATTTGCAGTTATGGATCAGAAGATCGTGTGGTACGGCAGTATCAATCTGTTGAGCTATGGAAGCGCGCAGGAAAGCATCATGCGTATAGAAAGTGCCAATATTGCGAATGAATTGATGAAAAGCATAGAAAGGGCATACTCTGAAGAGGTGGTTCGCTGAGTGGATGTATTCAAGGGAGGTCTTGGATTCTGAACGAATTGCTGGGAGTCTATCCTCACCCGCCAATCGATGCGAATAGCTATGGACTTTAGTTCACTTGATGACTTTATCAAACTTAGCGATTGCGGTATAAACTCTCAGCAAGCCCTGAAACTAATTTGAGCCAACCGAAAGGAACCCCATGGATGACCAACCAGACTTTGCCGAATGCTCTGACGATACTAAGCAAATCACGGTTCATTTACCTTGCAAGCTGGCTGAGCGGGCTGAACGATACGCAAAGGAAAACGGCAATACCATCACCGGTGTCGTAATAGAGGCTCTGGATACATTTTTGAGAGGGGAAAAGTTGGATGTGTCTGGGTGGTAAAGTCAGGCCGAATTGAATCGGACACAACAACTCCAGCAGATGGATATCCAGGGCCGGTTCCCTGTTTCGTTTTGGCAGGCAGGGAGGGGCACCCAACCCCAACCCTCGGTTTTGGAGTCATGTGGATTGGAAAGTCGATGTATTGGCATAGATTGCGGATCTATCCGAATTTGACGTTTGTTGGGCTTCGTGGTGTCGAGTACATGGATGATGAGTCTGATGGCAAACTGAAGCGACATTACGCCGCCCAGCTTGCCTTGTATCCGGATGTCCTCGGTCAAGTGGGTTTTTTGTCACGAGACCGTTTTCCGTTCATATGGGATGTCCACGGTCAAGCGGTCGATCATCCGCCAGAGTCCTCTCGGTTTGATGATCACCATCCATGGCTCGTCCCCTTCGGGCGGCTTTTGACCGTCCCAATTTGATTTTCACGAATTTGACCTGCCGTTTTAGGCGCTGTGTGGCGGGAAAAGCCCGCTCTGCGGGTAATCTACCGGCGGTGGGCGGATTATTAATAAATGGAAAATAACCGATGAAAACATCCCCGCAATGCCTCATACATTATTGGAAAATATAAGGTGCTGGAAGGAACATTCCGTGATGTAATCAAAAACATCGGTGCTTGTGGCTTGTCTGTTCGAACCAATAGGAAGGTAGCCGTTGGTCAGCCAATTACGATTAAGTTTCCATTGTTTAATTTTGATAGTATGATGAAGGTAACTGGTAAGATTGTTTGCCGGGATCTTGCCGGATTTGCCGTTACATTTAGCGAGCCAATTCACGGACTGGTCTGCAAGGAAGGCCATTTCCCAGAAATTGTTAATGAGAGGGACCGATAAACCCAAGGTGCCACCGAATTTAAGGCCTGTCCACATGGTTTGTTTTGGCAGCGATCAACAAGGCGATGTTCCTTCATACTCGGCAGTTAATGGACGCAAGAAAGTTATTTGGTAATAGACGTCCGTAGCTATCCTGAAAACTGCCGGATCCAGTCCCGTGTCCCACAATTTCGACTTGACAACGGTCGCCCGCGGTCAGTACCTTGCTATTATCTTTTCGGCCGATTCAGGCCGGTATTACTATGGTGGGCATATAAATCCGCAGGGCACAATTCGGGGGGAGATGAGGATGGTTTCGAAAAGCGATTTATTAGTGCGCTATCCCTTCCGGAGCAACAAGGCAAAAGGGGGTATCAGAATGTTCAAGAAGCTTATGATTCTCGGCGCGGCCGCGGCCATGTTCGCCGCCACGGACGCCAATGCTGCCGACTTTTACGGCACGTTGGCCAAAATCAAGGAAACCGGCACGATCGTCCTCGGTCACCGCGAATCGTCGGTGCCCTTTGCCTACATAGGCCCGGAAGGCAAGCCGATCGGCTATTCCATGGATCTGTGCATGGAGGCCGTGGAAGCCATTGAGGCGGAACTCGGCATGAAACTCAATGTCAAGCTCGTTCCGGTCACGCCGCAAACCCGCATTCCGCTCATCGCAAACGGCAACATCAACATCGAATGCGGCTCGACCACCAACAACCTGACCCGTCAGCAGCAGGTCGACTACGCCTACACGACCTTCATCACCGGCACCAAAATCCTCACCAAAAAGGGCTCCGGGATCAAGGAAGTCGAAGATCTGGCCGGAAAGGCGATCGCTTTGGCGCAGGGCACCACCAACGAACGAGCGATCAAGGAAAGCATCGAAAAGCTCGGCATCAAGGACGTCAAGATCCTGAGTGTGAAGGATCACGCCGAGGGACTTCTGGCGCTGGAAACCGACCGTGTCGACGCTTATTCCACCGACCACATCCTGCTGTTCGGCCTGATCGCGAAATCCAAGGACCCGGCTGCGTACGAAGTCGTCGGCCGGTTCCTGTCGTTCGACCCCTATGCCTTGATGCTGCCGCGCGACGATTCGGCCATGCGCCTGGTCGTCAACCGCACGCTTGCCGGCCTGTTCCGCTCTGGCGAAATCAAGGACATTTACAACAAGTGGTTTATGAGCGACATCCCGGGCAGCCAAGCCCTTATGGTTCCAATGGGCGACACGTTGGAAACGAACTTCGCGGTTCAAGCGTTCCCCGAGTAATCGCATAACGCACGGAAGCCGTCCACGGGGCGGCCTCCGTGCGACATTTTGACTCCGACCTGAGAGCCACTCATGAATTACAACTGGAATTGGGCCATCCTTATCGAAGCGCCCTATTTCGATTGGCTGGTGTCCGGACTCGGCTGGACCCTGCTGGTCTCCGCGCTGGGGTGGATCATCGCGTTTTCCCTCGGTTCGCTGATCGGCGTCATCCGAACGTTGCCAAGCAAACCCCTTCGCCTGTTCGGGATGGCCTACGTGGAGCTATTCCGCAATGTTCCGTTGCTGGTGCAGATGTTCATTTGGTTCTACGTAATGCCGGAACTCGTTGGTGAGGATTTAGGTCGTTGGATGAAGCGGGACATGCCCTTTCCCGAAGCCACCAGCGCCATTTTATGCCTGGGCACCTACACCGCGTCGCGTGTCGCCGAGCAGGTTCGCGCCGGCATCGAATCGATCCCGCGCGGCCAGAGCATGGCCGGTTACGCCATGGGACTGACCACGAAGCAGGTTTACCGCTACCTGCTGATTCCGGTGGGCTATCGGATCATCGTGCCGCCGATGACGTCGGAATTCCTGACCATCTTCAAGAATTCCTCGCTCGCACTGACCATTGGCGTCGCCGAGGTGCTCTATCAGGCGCGACAGATCGAAAACTATACCTTCCAGGGATTCGAGGCGTTCACAGCCGCGACGCTGATCTATCTGGTAATCACCATGATCGTGGTGCTCATCACGGCCCGCGTCGAAGCCGGGACCCGCATTCCCGGATATGGCGTGCAGGGGAAAACGTGATGCTGGCGGCTTTTGATTTCGGCGTGATTGCGCGCAACCTTCCGTATCTTTGGGAGGGCATGCAACTCAGCCTTCTGCTGACCGGCCTCTCGGCCGCCGGCAGTATCGTCCTCGGCACCATTCTCGCGCTCATGCGGCTATCGCGTATCGCGCTTTTCCGGTGGATCGGCGCGGTCTGGGTCAACTTCTTCCGTTCCCTGCCGCTGCTGCTCGTGATCTTCTGGTTTTATTTCCTGGTGCCGGTCCTGGTTCAGCGGCAAGTGGACGCTTTCCAGTCCGCGCTGATCGGCTTCGTTCTGTTCGAAGCAGCCTACTACTGCGAGATCATGCGCTCGGGCATCCTTAGCATTTCGCGCGGGCAGGCGTGGGCCGGTTACGCCCTGGGCCTGCGCTACTTGCAAACCATGCGCTACATCGTTCTGCCGCAGGCGTTCCGCAACATGCTGCCGATCCTGCTGACGCAGACGATCATTTTGTTTCAGGACACCTCGCTGGTTTTCGTGGTCGGCTTGGCCGACTTCATGACCTCGGCTGTAAACGTGGCGCAGCGTGACTCGCGCCTGATCGAACTTTATGTCTTCGCGGCCTTCGTCTACTTCGTGATGTGCTATTTCGGGTCGCTTTACGTCAAACACCTTCAGCAAAAGATGCACCGATGATTGATATTCAAAACGTCAACAAGTGGTACGGCGACTTCCACGTCTTGAAGAACAATTCGACGAGCGTGGAGAAGGGCGAAGTCATCGTCGTCTGCGGGCCGTCGGGCTCGGGCAAGAGCACGCTGATCAAGTGCGTCAACGGCCTGGAGCCGTTCCAGGAAGGCACGATCACTGTGAACGGCGTTTCCGTCGGCGCACCGGATACCAATCTGCCGGAGTTGCGGTCCCACATCGGTATGGTGTTCCAGACCTTTGAGTTATTCCCACACATGACGGCGATGCAGAACATCTGTCTGTCGCAGCTCAAGGTGCTGGGTCGCTCTCAGTCGGAGGCCGAGGACCGTGCCAACACGCTGCTTGACCGTGTCGGGCTCAGCGGCATGGGCTTCAAGTACCCGTCCGAACTTTCGGGTGGTCAGCAACAGCGTGTGGCCATCGCCCGCGCGTTGGCCATGGATCCGTTCGCCATGCTGTTCGATGAGCCCACCTCCGCGCTCGATCCTGAAATGATCAACGAAGTGCTGGAGGTGATGCAGGAACTGGCCCGCGACGACGGCATGACCATGATGGTGGTGACCCACGAAATGGGATTCGCGCGACGCGTGGCCGACCGGGTAATTTTCATGGACGAGGGCGAAATCGTCGAGGACGCCGATAAAGATGACTTCTTCGGGACGCCGCGCAGCGACCGCGCCCAACTATTTCTGTCGAAGATCCTTCAACACTGACGCACACCTTCAAACACCCCCATTCACGTTATCGGCATGATGCATTGTCAATTGGTTGGTAACGTTCAAAAGTTTTGGCACGGGCCAGTTTGCACGTGAGCGATGACGTCATCCTCGCTGACCATAGTAAACGTGGGGGGAAAGTCTTTAGAAAAAATGTTATGGCTGAGAATTCGGCGATGGACCCGTAGAACAAGTTCCCCCAGAGCAAGTCCTTAAATTCCTGAACCGTCTCACCGAAGGAAACAAAACGATCCGAATCTCATATATTTTGGTTTTCAGGAAGACATCTTGATCACAGGTTTAATACCAGCATTTTTACATAGCTTGCGATTCTGACTGGTTGGGATTAATTCCGAGCAGCTTCCGAATCGCGCCCTTGTCAAATGTTGTGATAGATGACCTTCGGCATCCCCGCTGGAATTTTCGTACGTATACAGATTTGTAATGGCATCCAACGACATCAGGTTCCACCGAAACCTGCACTACATCCAACGAACCGCCAAACATCCGTCCCTGGCGTTTCTGCTGTCTATCCCAATGGCGCGGGGTCCAGAACGCTTGTGTTTTCATCTATAAGGAAGGCGCTGCAGCCTCCTCGGGATTTGGCCAGAACAAACTAATCCAGATCACCGCATCCCCATCTCATCCTTCATCCCCAGACACTTCCCCGTATTCCGTAAATCCGGGTCGCCCCTGCGAGTTGTTCAATTTGGGATCCCGGGTGAATTTTCAGATTTCCAAATATGCCGGATGACAAATAAACCTTGAAGGCAGACCATATCTATGCAATCTGAGTCAGGCTAAGATCAATGGTATTGTCAGGCAATGACCTTGACCGAAATGAAATAAATATGACTGAAACAGCTCACTCAAAAGCGCTATTCTACGTATTGACTGCAGGCATGCTGTGGTCTTTTGGTGCACTTACGATCCGTTACATGGTCGATCCGCAAAACTATCGCTGGCAATATCTGTTTTTCAGGGGCCTGACGGTTGCGACAATACTATGCATCTGCATCATTACAACAGATGGTGGCCGGTTTTTTAACAATTTCAAAAGAATCGGCATGCCAGGTGTTGTTGGCGCCTTCGGACTCGTGGGAGCATTTATCTGTTTTATCTGGTCCATAACGCTGACAACTGCTGCCAATACGCTGTTTTTGTTTGCAACCACCCCCTTTCTAGCTGCATTCATGGGCATTGTGATCCTTAAGGAAAAGATCCGTCCAACAACCTGGGTTGCGATGACCATTGCCCTCATTGGAATTACCGTGATGGTGATTGAGGGATTGGAAGCCGGAAGCGTCCTTGGAACGATCACGGGATTTGCCGCGGCATGTGGTTTCTCAATTTTCTCAGTGTGCCTCAGGTGGCGAAAAGAAACACCCCAGTTTGCAACGGTCGCACTTGCGGGAATCCTTTGCGTAATTTTGACTGCCATTATAATTTTTATGCAAAGTGACTCGTTGCTGATGCCGTTTCGCAATATCTATCTCAGCATGGTTCACGGCACGCTGATCGGTGTGGGGTTAATGTTGTTTTCGCTCGGCGCAAAATATTTCCCGGCGGCTGAATTGAATTTACTCTCCCTGGTGGAGGTCGTCGGTGGGGTCATTTGGGTCTACTTGCCCATCTTCGGTATCAATGAAGTTCCGAGTATGCTTACCGTGGTTGGCGGTTTTATCGTCACATGTGCGATAATTTTGGATAGTGTCGGGACGAGATACAAACCTGAAGTGGCAAAAGTGGTTGGAAATTACTGAATTGTTAATCATACTCCCCAAAGTCATAGGCATAATATTCGGTCTCCTTGCAGTCGGAATCTTTGCCTGGAAATTCAAAGAGACGCCCCTGTGTCGACCATGAATCATGTTGTCGCTGGGCCTCGGCGTCGGGTACGCTGCATATTGGCTGGATAAGCAGATGGGATGATGTGGCGTTGGAATAAACAAATAAGGTGACGGGTTAGGTCCTCTGCGCATCTGCAATGAGAGGCTTACAGACGTCGTTTATTGCAAAGGGTTTCGTGAACAGATATTTTGCCGTCCTATCATTCAAGAGTTCTTTGGCGATGTAAGCATCACCGCCGGTCATCAAAGCAATCGTGGTATTCGGTGACACATTCCGTATCCGTCGAGAAAGTTCGATGCCATCTAACCCTGGCATACTGATGTCAGTCAGAACGATTTTCACTGGTTTGTTCTTGAAAAGTTCCCATCCATCAAGACCGTTATGAGCTTTGACCACATTCAAACCGTACATCTCAAATCCTTTGGAAAGTATATCCAAAATCATCTCGTCGTCGTCGACGATGAGAATTGATTGATTATTGTCGTTGCGGTTCATCTGGATGTGCGGCATTTGTCATCCCTTACTGAACTGTCACATCCTGGCAGCATTGATCTCAGTGGTGTCTTTATCGGTCAATCTTAGTTGCATTAGGAAGAAACAGTGCGAGGTTCAACAGATTAAAATCCGGCGAGTGCGGATCCAGTTGGAGATAATCAGACCATGCAAGCAATGGTTCTTATCAAGATTAAAAAAACTATCAAATGGTCAGAATCTATCTATGAAAAGTGCACCTATGACCAATTTATTCTGAAATTAAGCACATGACAACACTGCAAAAGTATTTATTTATCACGTATATAAAATAAGTGGTAATTAACCTGATAGCATATACCGTGGTCACCGCAATCCCACCAACATGAAAATTGCAGCATACTTCAGCTGCAAATGGCACAACATGGTTGCATGAAACACCCGCCTCAATTAAAAACTTTCATCCCAAACCAGATATAAAGGTTAAGGACATCTATGGGTTTTGGCCGATAGGCATTTTGGCTGTGAGTATCATTGCCTGGTAATCCAATAGGCAACCGCCACCTGCTGCCGTGTAAGTCTGTGTAAATGGCATCAGATTGAAAAAGGTAGGACGCTGGCAGTGGATGAGATTGGGTTTGTGGTGGAGTTGGTGATGGGGTGGATTGCGGATCACTCCCCACACTATTCCCCACGCAGCTAAATTCGATTTTCTAAGATTTTGTACCTGGATTCATTTGGGTTGCTATTTTGGGTATGGGGAATGGTGTGGGGAACAAGAAAAAGGGGCTACAGACGAAAATCTGTAACCCCTTGATTTGTTTGGCTCCCCAGCACGGACTTGAACCGCGGACCCAGTGGTTAACAGCCACTTGCTCTGCCGACTGAGCTACTGGGGATTATAAGGTTTCTTTTGCCGTGGTGACGACTAAAGAAGCGTCTTAATTAGTCGACCATGATTTGAATGTCAAGGGCTTTTTTGGACCGGGAGTTGTGGCCGCCGTCTTTTATTTTTATGTTTTTTGACAAGTTCTAACATATCGTATTTATATATTAAAATATTTTATGGGCCTTTTATTAAATGCGATTCACCTGGTCTTTTTGCAGGTACAACACCACGCTTTTTCCCAGTAGCGGATTGAGCAGACGATCGATCCACCGGGTCACCCATGGCTTTTTCATGATATCCCAGACCAGCAGGCGATGGTACAGGTTGACCGCTGCCGAGTCCGTTCGCGTGGGACCGACGAAACACTTGAGCCACCAATATGGGGCGTGGATGCTGTGGGCGTAATGACGCCCCAAAAAGCGAACGCCCGCCCGCTCCAGCACGTTGATCAATTCGCTTTTGCGGTAGATGCGAACATGGCCCTGGTTGGCGTTGAAATAGTCATCGGACAATGCCCAGCAGATGCGCTCGGGAAGGTAGCGGGGAACGCTGACCACCAGCGATTTGCCGGGTTTGAGCACCCGGACGATCTCTCGCATGGCCGACTCATGATCCGGAATGTGCTCCAGCACCTCACTGCAGACGACAAGATCGAAGCAGGCGTCGGGGAAGGGCAGGCAGGTCACATCGGCCGCGGAGAGGCTCCAGATGCCGCCCCCATGTTCGCCCAGCCGGTCATGCAGGCTGAGCCGCTCGCGCGCTTCCTTCAGATCTGTTGGGTTCAGGTCAGCACCGGTCACCCTTACGCCCTTGAGCCGATAGGCCGCGCAGGTGTGGCGGCCGGATCCGCAGCCGATGTCCAGGATGCGATCGCCGGGGCGGATGGCCAGACGGGAGAAATTAACGGTAATCAAGGATGGTCTCCCGATAGGCGTCTACGGTCTTTTCGGCCGCCCGCTGCCAGGTAAAGTGCTGCTGCACCCGCTGGTATCCGCGGCGTCCGAGCGCACTGGCGTGCTCCGGGTGATCCAGCATGTCGCCAATGGCCCGGGCCAGGGACATGTGGTCCTTCGGGGGGACCAGAATTCCCGCGTCACCGACCACTTCGGGAAGCGCGCCGCCCGTGGTGCTGATCACCGGCACGCCGCAGGCCATGGCCTCGCCCGCCGGCAGACCGAATCCCTCATAGACGGATGAGACCACCGCCATAGCCGCTCGGGCATACTGGCGGACAAATTCCGCATCGCTGATGCGGCCGGTAAAGACGATCAAATCGCCGATGCCCAGGCGCCGGATCAACCGGCTGATGCCGCCGTTTTTCTTGGGTGTCCCGACCACAACCAGTCTGATGGTCCTTTTTTTGGCTATTTCCGCCACCGCATGGAGCAGGTAGAAAAGCCCTTTCAGCGGAACGTCGGAGCTGTTGGTGACGATGATGCGGCCCGGCTCCCGCCGAATCTCGGGAATGGGGTAGAACAGGTTGGTGTTGATGCCGTTGGGAACGACGGCAAAGCGCTCCCGGGGAATCTTGAAATCCCGGGCAATGTCTTCCCGGGCGCACTCGGAGACGGTGATGATCCGGCGCAGGGTGCGCGATACGCGTTTTTGCATGCCAATGAAGGAGAACCAGCGCAGGTGCTTGAGTTTTTTCCAAAAGGGCCGCACCGCGCGCACGGCGATGTCCCGGTCCACCGTGATGGGATGGTGGATGGTGGCCACGGTGGGAATTTTTTTGGCGATGGACCAGATGCCGTAAGAGAGGCTCTGATTGTCGTGAACGATGTCATAGCGCCGCATGCGGGTGCGTAAAAAACGTTGGGCGCGGATGCCGAAGGTAAAAGGCTCGGGAAAACCCATGGTCGAAACACCCGCCCATTCCATGATGTTGACCGGGTCGGACAACTCCCTGAGGGTGGGAACCCGAAACAGGCCCTCCGGATTGTATAGGTCCAAGCAGGCCGGCCGGTGAATCGGAATGTCCGGGTCCAGACCGGGGTCCGGGGGGCCTGAAACCACTTCGACCCGGTGGCCGATATCTTTGAGTGCCCGGCTCAGGTTTTTCAGGTAAACCCCTTGGCCGCCGCAGTGGGGATTGCTCCGGTAGCTCAGCAGGCAGATCTTAAGGGGGCGTTCCAGGCGGCTATTCATAAGGGTTTTACCAGTAATCCTTCCCACTTGGCAAAATAGCATCACTTACCGCCCGGCCGTGGCCAACGTCAAGTGTTTTCATGTTTGGATCGAGATCGATCGGCCATCCAATCGGGCATTGTCCGACTCGCGGCAAAGGTATATGGTGAAAAAGGACAGCGGTCTGATTTCTGAGGACAGCGGTCAGCGCCGCCGCCGGCCGCCCAGGCGGTTTGCTTGATCGAGAATGAAACGATGCCAATTTGGCGCAATCTCATTAAAGAGGACGGAAACGGGTTGACGGGAAGGGTGCCCGGCAATCGTGGAATGCATAACAATTACCGATTGTCCTCAAAGGTGCCATCTCCGAAATTGCGGGAAGCCGGTTGGTGGTGGCGGTATGATAAGGAGGACCCGTGGACATGGTGACGCCCGATGCAGTGACGCTGGTGGAGGTGGGGCCGCGCGATGGCTTCCAGTTCGAACAGACCGTGGTTCCCACCCCCCGAAAACTGTCCGTCATCGCCCGGTTGGTCTCAGCCGGGCTGAAACAGATACAAGTGGCTTCCTTCGTCCATCCTGAAAAGGTGCCCCAGATGGCCGACGCGGACACATTGATCAGACATCTTCCCCACCAGGACGGGGTGGTTTACTCGGCATTGGTGCTCAACCGGCAGGGGTTGGAACGCGCCACGGCGTCGGGTATCGCGGCCGTGGAAATCTCCCTTTCCGCCAGTGACTCCCACAGCCGCAAAAATGCCGGCATGACCCATGAAGACGCACTGGTCCAGGGGCTGCGCATGATTGATCAGGCGATATCCGCCGGTCTTCACGTCCGAGCCAGTGTCCAGTGCGCCTTTGGTTGCGTTGACGAAGGGCAGATCCCCGCCACGCGCATTGCCGGCATTGTCCGACGGTTTGTCGAACACGGGGTCCATGTGCTGGCGCTGGCAGACACCACCGGAATGGGATCGCCGCCGCTGATCGAAGGGGTTCTGGACGCGGTGCTTCCCCTGGCCGGCCGGGTGCCCCTGGCGTTGCACCTTCACGACACACGCGGTCTGGGACTGGTTAACCTGATGGCCGCACTGAAATACGGCGTCTCGATCTTCGACACCGCCCTGGCCGGTATGGGCGGATGCCCTTTTGTCCCTGGCGCTGCCGGCAATATCTGCACCGAAGACACCGCTCACCTGTTGCAGCGGCTGGGGATTCAAACCGGTGTGGACTACGGTCGAGTGGGTGCTGTTTCCCGCGACATGGAGGCGTTTTTTTTAAAATCGTTCCCCGGCCGGATGCACCGGGTGACAAGTTTTTAACCCCCGTACGAATCGATTTAGATCGCATTGCCCACCACTCCTTTTTTTAACCGAACGCCTTTAGTTTAAAATCGGCATGCCGATATTTGGAACATGTCAGGCAAGCGGCCTTGACGGTCACCGCCGATTTGCGGCGGGGTTCCGAAACCAGTTTCATTCACAGAAAACCGATCAACCATGACCCCAATGACAGACGCACCCAAAGAGACCCTATTGTTTGTGGATGACGAGGAGAGTATTCTGGAGGTGGCCTCGGAATATTTCATGGCAAAAGGGTACCACATCCTGACTGCTGAAAACGGTCGTCTCGCCGTTGACATCATCGAAAAAGAAAAAATCGACTGCTGCTTCACGGACATCAACATGCCCGAAATGGACGGGCTTGAGCTGGCCGAGCACATTCGTATGGTGGACAACACCATCCCGGTTATCATCATGACCGGTTATCCGTCCCTGGACAATACCATCCGCACCTTGAAAAACGGTGTGGTCGACTTCCTGATCAAGCCGGTGAACCTGAATCAGTTGGAAATCTGTGTCAAACGGGTATTGCGGGAGCGTCAGCTGTTTATCAAAAACATTTTCCTGACCCAATAGGTGGAGGGAAAGCACCGGATCGAGAATCTCAATCGGGAGCTGACCTACAAAGTCGAGGAACTTAACACCCTCAACCGCATCATGACCGACTTTGCCACCATCGATTCCAGCTTCGACCTGTTCAAGCGGGTGGTCGACCTGTCCACCGAACTGACCCATGCCTACGAGGCTTGTTTTTATGTGATCAACGAGGCGATTCAACGGCCGGTGCAGGTGGCCCGGTCCGTTGCCGGTGGAAATGGGGGGCCGCAGGCGCAGCACGACCATTCAACTGCTCCAGGTGACGCGCAGTGCGCCTGCAACAAGGATATCAGCCAGTTGATCCTGGACAATTGCGATGAGGACAAGCCTCTCCTGGTCCATGAAAACAGCAACGTGCGGGGGGTGCCTGCAGCCATCCGGTCCCTCATGCTGGTTCCGTTGAACATCCGTAAAAAAGTGTTCGGCGTATTGGCCGTGTCGTCGCTGAATGGGGATGTTCGCTTTTCGGAGAAAGACTTGTACTACATGTCGTTTATGACCAACAAAGCGGCCTATGCTATTGAAAACGTCGCCCTCTACGAAAATATTTACGAAAACCTGCTGGCCACCCTCTACGCCTTCGTTGGGGCCATTGAAGCGCGTGACCCATACACCGAGCAGCATTCCAACCGGGTTACCCGGATCGCCATCGCCCTGTGCCGGGGCATGGGTGG
>CAVPJS010000002.1:0-383299 GCA_963705475.1 uncultured delta proteobacterium
CATATGCAGAATGCAAAAATTTGCAAAATGCAAAGAACCCTGTGGTCTTCATCGCAGCGGCGAGAGTGGTAGTCAACCGATCGGTCCAAATACCAGATGCGGTTTCCTGAAAATAGAATTCCACCATCAGAGGTATAATCGGTTATGACGAGGCACAAGTTATGCTGCTCACCGGCCAAAATCGTCCGATTGCACTTTGCAAAAAAAAGATCTGGGTGCAGGGCATCAACCTTGAAAACATGATTCACGATTTCGATAAATCCTTATTTTAATGAAAAAATACAGTATATGGGGGAGTACAACGGATAAGGTTCAAAGAAGAAAAAATATCTATATGTTGTGTCATGAGTATCTGCCCCTGAAATATGAGCTGGTGGAATTAAAAAAAAGGTGGGTGGCCTGTCAATTTCGGCAACGAAATTGCTGAACAATGTTGCATCCCCTCGATTCTCTTTTCAAATACTATTGTCAAAGCAGGAGGTATGTGCGTGCAGAATTCAGCAATGATCAGCGACGGCGATACATGCGAGGTTTCTGAGGATTCAGCTTCACCATCCAAGCAGATTGATCCATTTAAAGGAATCGTTGGTGAAAGTGCACTGATGCAGAAAATTTTCCGCCTGGTTGAGCGGGTGGCCGACAGCGACAGCACCATTTTAATCAACGGGGAAACCGGAACCGGGAAGGGGTTGATCGCCAACGCCATCCACAAGCAGTCTTATAGAAAGGATCAACCCTTTGTCTCGATCAATTGCGGCGCCATTCCGGAAAACCTGCTGGAGAGCGAGTTGTTCGGTCACTTGAAGGGTGCCTTCACCGGTGCCACGGCCAATAAAGTCGGCAAGTTCGAAGCCGCCAACGGTGGAACCATCTTCTTGGATGAAATCGGCGACATGAGCCATGACCTTCAGGTGAAGATCCTCAAGGTGCTCGAAGAACGCTGCTTTGAGCCGGTTGGCAGTTGCAAGACGGTGACGGTGGACGTTCGAATCGTTGCCGCCACCCATCGGGATCTGGAAGAGGAAGTGCAGAAGGGCAACTTTCGCGAGGACCTTTTTTACCGCCTTTTCGTGATCCCGATCGCGCTGCCTTCCCTGCGGGAACGACGATCGGATATTCCCCATTTTGTAACCCATTTTTTAGATGGTCTCAACCAAACCAAAAAGACCCATGTCACATCGATTTCCGACGAGGCTCTGAACGTGCTGATGAAGCACCCATGGCCCGGAAATGTAAGGGAGCTGGCCAACCTGATGGAACGGGTGGTGGTGATTAAAGGGGAAGGGGAGATCGAGATCAATGATCTGCCTGGAAAAATGAAAAATCAATCGCCGGCAGACAGCTTTTGCGCGCCGGAAATCACCGGTGATGGGCTCTGCTTGAATACGGCGGTCAATGAATTCGAAAAACAGCTGATCTATCAGTCCCTGGAAAAAACCAAGTGGGTAAAAAACAGGGCCGCTCAGCTCCTGCAGGTGAAACGCACCACGCTGGTGGAAAAAATCAAGCGCTATGAGCTGCAAAAATGTGCATAACTAACATCGACAGAATCGTAAAAAACCGATCCGCCTGAGGCGGAAAAATATCTGCGTATTGCTTCACCCCCACTCACCATGCACGGTCTCTTCCGACCGATCTCCGCCTTTCCGCTGTCTTAAACCGCGTCTAATGGAAAAACCAATCTCTATCTGAACCGATGTCAACCGGCTGACATCGATCGATCGAATTGACGCCCGATCGGCCGGTTTCTCGGCCTTCCGATCGCTGTTTTTATCCTGAGCAAAGACAGTAAAATAAATAAATACCAGAATGTTAAGAATTGCTTTCACATGGATCGATCCAATTCGTCTTCCATGGCAACCAATTTGCAGATAATGCCAACGGGAGTGCCATCTGGATCGGGTTTCCAGCACCCATTACCATCGGACCGTGCACCGAACCCGTGCAAATATGAACCCGAACGTGGACTGAAATGTCTTAACGCCTGGTTTAACCCAAAGACGCACGATGAAACCTATTTCTGCCCTGCTTGTCGTTAGCGATTCGAATATGCGCAGACATCTGGCCGGTGTGCTCGAAAAAAACAGCGCCCTGCAGGTCGAATCCTGCGTCGATGCAAACAAGGCGTTGGAGATGCTGCACGCGCGGCCATTTCAGATCCTATACGCCGATTTGGGGCCTGATGATATGTCCGGCCTGGATTTGACCGCGCAGGTCAAGCGCCACTTCCCCTCCATCCACATCCTGATCGGTTCGGCGGTGACCACAGCCCAGGAGGCGATTGCCGTCATGCAGGCGGGTGCGTCCGATTTCATCATCGATCCAATGGAAACGGAGCTGATCGAACATGCATTCGAGAAGGCGGCCCGGGATATCCTGAACCGACCGGGGCCCAACCCAATCCATCCGGTCAGGACCAAATCATTCATCACCCAGGACAGCGCGCTTCTCGCTGTCCTCGACATGGCCAGAAAAGTTGCCCCCAGTACGGCAACCATACTGGTTACCGGTGAGAGCGGCACCGGCAAAGAGTTGCTGGCTTCATTCATCCATGCAAACAGCAGCCGAGAGAATGAACCCTATGTGGCCATCAATTGCGCCGCGCTGCCGGAGCAGCTGGCGGAAGGTGAACTGTTCGGTCATGAAAAAGGGGCCTTCACCGGGGCGATTTCCCGAAAAATCGGCAAATTCGAAAGCGCTGGAAAAGGGACCCTGGTGTTGGATGAAATCACCGAAATGGCCCTGCCGCTTCAAGCCAAACTGCTGCGTGCGCTGCAGGAAAGGGAAATTGTCAGGCTGGGAAGCAGCCGGCCGATTCCAATTGATGCACGGGTGATCGCCATCAGCAACCAGAATCTGAAAATGGCGGTCAAATCCAGCTCCTTCCGCGAAGACCTCTACTATCGGTTGAACGTCATTCCTTTGACGATTCCGCCGCTGCGGGAACGAAAAAACGACATCCCCCTGCTGGCCGACTATTTTTTTAAGCGCTTTTGCAGCCGGAATGCCAAGGCGATGCAGCGCATATCCGATCAGGCCATGGATCTGATGGTCAAGCAACCCTGGCCGGGAAATGTCCGCGAACTTGAAAACACCATCGAGCGCGGTGTCCTGATCGGCAGCGGCGAAACACTACTGCCTGAGCATCTGATATTGGAGGCGGGCGTTGAAAAAACGCCCCCACAGCCTTCACTGAGCGCGGGGATGACCGTGCGGGAAATGGAAAAAGAGCTGATTATCAATACGCTGAGTGAAGTGGGCGACAATCGGACGCACGCCGCGAAAATGTTGGGAATCAGTATCCGAACCCTGCGAAACAAGTTGAATGAATACCGAGAAGAGATGGAATGCAAATCAGATGTGTACGCTGGTACATAATTTGCTCACCTACAAACAGAATCATTACAGTGAGGCCTGTCATGGACAACCATCCAGTCAATCTATTCGGTGGCGCGATTTCGACCTTGACCCGGTCATTGGATCTGCGGGCACGCAACCATGAGTTGATCCTCAACAATGTGGCCAACGCAGATACGCCCAACTTCAAGCCCTTTTCGATGAATGTCGAAGAGGCGCTTCAACGGGAGATGCCGACGGCTGCGTCGACGCAGTTAACCCAGACCGATGGGCGGCACCTGCCCAGCGTGCCCGAGCCCGACGCCCCATCAGAAATTACACGGCAGTCAGCCGATGATCCGCTCCTGCTTCGCGGGGATCGAAACGGTGTCGACATCGACCGTGAAATGACGGCCCTGGCAAAAAACAGCCTGCTCTACAAAGCCTCTTCGCAGATGGTCGCCGCCAAGTTCAGCGGGCTGAAACTGGCGATTACAGGAGGATCCAAATAAGATGAATTTTCTCGACAGCCTGACCATCAGCTCGACCGGATTGAGTGCCCAACGACTCAGAATGAATCTCATTTCGAGCAACATGGCCAATGTGAACACGACACGGACGGAAACCGGAGAGCCATACAAACGCAAGGATGTCATCTTCGAAGCGGTTGAAACGGGGGGGTTCAAGGAGGTGCTGGACGAACGCCTGGGTGAAGGGGCAGGCGGCGTCAAGGTGGCGCGGGTCATCGAGGACAACAAGCCCTTTGTGGAAAAATATGATCCCGGTCATCCGGATGCCGACGAAAACGGTTATATCCGGCTGCCGAATGTCAATATCGTCGAAGAGATGGTCAACATGATTTCCGCCAGCAGAAGCTTCGAGGCCAACGCCACAGCGGTCCGCGCCACGAAGGACATGACGGCAATCGCACTGGAGATTGGGAAAACCACATGAACGATCTGACGATTTCGAATTTGCAATCGATCCTGCCGGAAATGGATGCGCCACAAAAACAGTTGCCCGAGGCGTCGTCCACATCGTTCGGTGACTATGTCAAACGCTCATTGACCGAAGTCAACGGACAAATGCTGAAGGCGGATCAAGCCATCAACGATCTGACCACCGGCAAGAACCAGGATATTCACAACACGATGATCGCCATGAAAAAAGCGGAGATTTCCTTTGAATTGGTGTTGCAGATCCGCAACAAGCTCATGACCGCTTTCGACGAAATTCGCCGAATGTCCATATAGTTGGCTGATCGCTAAAGGCTAAAGGCTGAAAGCTCAAAGCTGAAAGCTCAAGGCTAAAGGCTCAAAGCTGATAAGCCGGTGAGCTGATAAGCTCGGGGCTGAAACCCTGAACCCGGAACCCAGAACCCGGAACGCTGAACCTTGAACCCAGAACGCTGAACCATCAAACGGAGTAGCGATGGCCTTTTCATTGTCCACACTGCCGCAGCAACTAAAAATGGCCTTTCAGGGCCTCTCAACGGGAAAGCTGGTGGCCATGGCCATCCTGGTCGGCGGTACCGTGGCCGGGTTGGCCTTTTTATTGACCTGGTCGGGAACCGGCGACCTGCACCCGCTGTACAGCAATCTGGCGCCGGAAGATGCCGCTGAAATTGTCAGTCAGTTGAAAGAAAAGCAGATCCCTTACCAGCTCACCATGGACGGCACGGGTGTACGCATCCCCTATGAGAAGATCTACGAAACGCGGCTGGAACTGGCTTCGCAGGGATTGCCGCGGGGTACCGGCATCGGATTCGAGGTCTTTGACGACACGCAGCTGGGTATGACCGAGTTCGTTCAGAATGTAAATTACCAGCGGGCGCTTCAAGGGGAACTGAGCCGAACCATCAATACCTTGATGGAGGTGGAAAGCTCCCGGGTGCACATCGTCATGCCTGCCCGATCCCTTTTTATCGAAGAGGCGGATCCGGCAACCGCATCCGTCATTCTCAAGCTGAGGCGCGGCAAATATTTGAGCAAAGAGCAGGTTCAGGGCATCGTTCATCTGGTTTCTTCCAGTGTATCCCGCTTGAGTCCGGAGGATGTCACCATCATCGACAACAGTGGGAAAATGCTCGCCGGGTTCAAGGAAAAATCCACCGTCAGTCAGATTACCTCCAACCAACTGGCCTTTCAGGAGAAAAAAGAACGGCTGTTGGAAAGCCGCGTCAAAACCATGCTGGAGAGCGTTCTGGGGCAGGATAAGGCCATCGTCCGGGTATCGTGCCTGCTCAATTTCACCCAGCAGGAAAAAACAGAGGAGCTCTTCCTGCCGGATAATTCGGTGATTCGCAGCGAACAGGCATCCAGCTCGGTGTCCAATGATTCCAGCGGAACCGCAGCCGGCGTTCCCGGTCTTCAGACCAACGTGGTTCCCAGCAACCCGGTATCGACGGGGATCGGTGGTGCCGGTAAAAATCAAAGACAGCAATTTACGAAGAACTATGAAGTCGGCAAACTGACCAATCGCCAAATCATGCCCATTGGCAGCATCCAGCGCCTTTCCGTGGCCGTGGTGGTGGACGGCACCTACCAGCAGCCTGAAGAGGGCGCCGACGGGGAGCCGGCGCAGTATGTTCCCCGAACAACGGAGGAAATGGCCAAATTTGAGAATATCGTCAAAAGTGCCGTGGATTACGATGCTGACAGAGGCGATAAAATAGAAGTGGTCAACATCCCCTTTGAAGTGGAACTGGCCGCCGATGTGACCGCTTTGCCGGAACCGTCCGGGTGGATGGAGACCATCAAGACGCACCAGAGCCTGATCAAGTATGCGGCGACGGCAATCTTCTTCCTCTTGTCCTTCATGATGATCATCAAACCGCTGGCACGCTGGCTGACATCGACGCCCATCGATGAAATCCAGATGCTGGAGCAGCTTCCGCAGACCATCAAGGAGTTGGAGCGACGCTATGCCGAGTCGGACAAAGACAACAGTTACACACGACAGATAGAACATGCGATCAATGAAAATCGTTCCGGTTCCACGCAACTCATGAAAGCTTGGCTTAAAGAAACGTGATTTGAACCATGGACCCAAGAAATCTCATCGGATCGATAAAAGCAGCCATCCTTGTTCAAGCACTGGGCTGGGACACCGTCGCCCCGGTGTTGGATCAACTCAGCAAAGGGGAGCGAAAGTTGATATTCAAACTCCAGTCCAAGCTGGGTTCGGTATCCCCTGCGCTGGTCGAAGGGGTGGCCCGAGAATTTCTTGAGAAGGCACAGCCACCCAAGCAAATTGAAAGCAGAGAGACGGACACGGCGCATGAAGGGGCAGGGGGCGGTTCAGAGGAGAAGCGAGAGAACCAACTCAAAGCCATTCAATCCATTTCGCCTGAGCTCCTGATCCAGCTGATTCAGAATGAACATCCGCAGACGATTGCCCTGATCATTGCCCACCTGAAACCCCACGCGGCCAGCCAGGTGATGGCGCTTCTGCCCGACGAAACGAGACCCGATGTCGCCTACCGCATCGCCAATTTAGATAAGGTGGCCACCGGCATGTTAGCGGAGATCGACCACATGTTTGAAGAAATTCTGTCCAACAAGGAAACCGCCGCCACGCAAAAAGCCGGGGGTGTGCCGCGCCTGGCCGAAATACTGAACATGATCGATGGGACTGCTGCGGAGCAGATTATCGAGGAGATCGAGGAGAACGACCCCGAACTGGCTGATGAAATCCGTCAGAACATGTTCGTTTTCGACGATATCGTTCTCGTGGATGACCGGGGGCTGCAGAAAGTGCTGCGTTCCGTCGAATCCCAGGAACTGGCGGTTGCGCTCAAGGCGACGACGGACGAAGTAAAAGAGAAAATTTTCAGCAATATGTCGGAACGTGCGGCGGGCATACTCAAGGAGGAAATGGATGTGTCCGGTGCGGTCAGAATCAAAGATGTCACCGATGCGCAGCAGAAAATTTCCAGAATCGTCCAGGATATGGAAAGAAAGGGTGAATTGGTCGTCAGCGGACGGGGAGGGGAGGAATTTGTTGGCTAATTCGCCCAAAGATAACCCATTTTCTTCGTCCGGGTCATGTGCCCTCTATTACTTCCCGGAAATTCCCGACAGCCGGGAAGACGTCAGGGAGACGGCATCCGCCTGTGAACAATTCGTGGGTGGTGCACTTGACCGAAGGGGTGACCCTTCCGGCGTGGGCGTGCACACTCGGGAAAAAGAACAGATTCAACAGCTGACCGAAGCGGCCTTCGACAAAGGCAGGGAGCAGGGCCGGGCCGAGATGATTGCCGCACAGCAGGAAAAAATCGATCAAGGCGCCGCTGCGCTGGCGCGCGCGGTGGAAGAAGTCGCCCGCATCCGACAGCAGGATGTCGAACGGATGGAGACGGAAACGGTTCGGCTGGCGCTGGCTATCGCCAAAAAGGTCATCGGCCATGAAACCGAGCACGGCCCGGTGATTCAACAGGTGCTTAAAGCCGCGATGAAAAAGGTGGTCGACCCCCGTCATCTGACCGTAAGACTGAATCCCAAGGATATCGACACCGTCAATGGGTGCAAGCAGGAGTGGCTCCTTGCCGATGACGCTGGTGCGCTTCTGCATCTCGAGGCGGATGAAATGATCCAACGGGGCGGCTGCACGATCGAGACCAAACTCGGGGATCTGGATGCACGGATCGAACAACAGATCAAAATCATCGAAGACCTGCTGAACGCCCAACTGCCCAAAAATTCAACCCAAGCCTGAGCCCATCGACATGTTCCAGCCATTTTGCATCGACAAATACCATGACATGCTGGCGTCCGTGGTTCCCATACGGGCCAACGGTCGGGTTAAAAAAATCGTCGGCCTGGTGATCGAAGCCAGCGGACCGGCATCCCAGATCGGATGTGTATGCGATATTACCACCGAGGGGGGAACCGGCGTGGTCAGTGCCGAGGTGCTGGGGTTTCGGGAGGACTCGGTTTTGCTGATGCCGTTGGAAGATATTCGCGCCCTGGGTCCCGGATGCAAGGTAGAGGCGCGCAAAGAGAAGGCGCATGTGGGTGTCGGCAGGGCGCTGCTGGGAAGGGTGATCGACGGGTTGGGCAATCCCATCGACGGGAAAGGGCCGATCGCGACTGACGATGAGTATCCCATATACGCCAATCCGGTAAACCCCTTGCTCAGAAACCGCATACAGCAGCCGCTGGATCTGGGCATCCGTGCCATCAACGGTTTGCTGACGGTGGGTTGCGGCCAGCGGATGGGGATTTTTGCGGGTTCCGGCGTCGGCAAAAGTGTCCTGCTGGGAATGATTGCCCGGCGCACCTCGGCAGATGTGAACATCATTGCACTGATCGGCGAGCGGGGCAGGGAACTCAACGAGTTTATCCAGAAGGATCTCGGGGAGGAGGGGCTGAAAAAATCCGTGGTCGTCGTCGCCACGTCAGATCACCTGCCGCTGGTGAGGTTGCGGGGGGGATTCATCGCCACCACCATTGCCGAGTACTTCCGTGACCAGGGCAACCACGTCAACCTGATGATGGATTCGGTTACCCGACTGGCCATGGCCCAGCGGGAAATCGGCTTGTCCCTGGGCGAACCCCCCACCACCAAAGGCTATACGCCCTCGGTATTTTCGCTGCTTCCCAAATTGCTGGAGCGGGCAGGGACGTCGTCCCATCGCGGCACCATCACCGGGCTCTACACCGTGCTCGTGGAAGGCGACGACATGAACGAGCCAATCGCCGATGCGGCCCGCTCGGTTCTCGACGGCCACATCGTGCTCACCCGGGATCTGGCCAACCAAAATCACTATCCGGCGATCGACATACTAAAGAGCATCAGCCGCGTGATGGAAGACATCACCGATCTTGATCACAAACACCACGCCGGCCGGATCAAGGAAGCGCTGGCGACCTACCGAAAGGCCGAAGACCTCATCAACATCGGCGCTTATGTGGCCGGCAGCAATCCCCAGATCGACTTTGCCATCCAGATGATCGACCCCATCAACCACTATCTTCGACAGGGCATTCACGAAGCGGTGACTTTTGAAGAGAGTATCGAGGCCCTGAAAGGCATGATGGCCTAATGGCTTTCTTCACCTATGCATTCCGGTTCCAGGAAAAAAACGCCGGTGGCGGTAATTGTTGCCCCCCTGATGGTAGGCGCAAAAACACGTACCGGGACCTGACGTTGAAAATTAAATGTAAAAACAGTTAGATGCATAATAAATAGAAATGGCATAGTGGTTGCTAACAAGGTAGCTAACAGGTTGGATCGGCGTATCGGAAGGATGCCGGTTCGGCTTTCTCCGATGATGGCTCAAGTAACAGGACAACCATGTACCGGTTCAACATGCAGACGGTTCTCGACCATCGGCAATTTATCGAAGACAAACTGAAAAAGGATCTTGCCGAGATTCGTCAACAAGTGATGGCGGCCCAACTGCAGATGAAATGGTTGAATAGAAAAGAGGCGGATACGCGCACCGCATTGAAACAGGAACAGGCAGCCGGCGTTTCCAGCCATCAGGTGGTGGCCTATCAACTCTATCTCAAACGGCTCTCCGAGCGCATTACCAGGCAGGCGAAGGTGATCAGCGAGATCAGCCAACGGGAATCGAAAAAACAGGAGGCGTTGCTCGAAGCCATGAAGAAGCGCCAGATTCTGGAAAAACTCAAGGATCAGAGCCTCGATCGATATCATCGGATGATGCTGAAAAAAGAAATGAATTTCATCGATGAAATGGCGATCAATCAGTTTGTCAGAAAAACGATTCAAAAAAGCGGGGAGGGTCAATGAACCCATTTGGCGCATTCATGCAGGCGGTCACCGCTTCGGTTCCCGGATTCGGGGACAAGACCGGCAATATCGGCAAAGGCCCCCACGGCCTGCCATTCGTTGACCACACCATGATGGCTGCCAATGAGAACACCCGCTCTTTCCTGGCTTGGGTGCGCAATTTTATGGAGAACCGCACCTGCGCGGGCGCTGACGGCGAAGGCATTTTCAATTTTCAAACCGGCGATCTGGGCCCCGATCGGCCTGCCCTGGATCAATTGCAGGCCCTGATGGCCGAGGCAGAGGATCAATTCTCGCAGGATCATCAGGGTTCCCGTTCGCTGAACGGCGGCAGTTTCGACATCTGGGCCGTCCCCCTTCCGCAAGGGTTAATCGATGCCATGCTCGCCCACCATGCGCATAGCCATGCTGACGGCATGTCTACCCAGGACGCATTGCCCGATATTCCAGAAATGACGGCCGCAAAGGAAAACACGCCGGTCGTCGAGCAAGCCCACGCCGCCGACGAAAACCCGCTATTTCAGGCGGCTCTTGCAGGCGTTTCCACCCAGGCCGGGAAAGGGGATGCACGTCAGATTGAAGCCGTCGCGCCGGCAGTCGGCCAGGCCGCCAGCGACACCGTCAACGGTTCACAGGTTCAGGCGGGCGTCTCGGATGTCCCCGCCCGGGCCGGAAATGCCGATAATCGTCAGATTCAAGAAGACACGCCTGCATCAGAAGGACCCAAGCCCGCCGCCGCGGGCATTGCCACCCAGGCTGCAAAAAACGCCGACGGTCAGATTCAAACGCCCGCGTCCGAATGGGTGATGAAGGAAAACATGCCGGAAGAAGGGGTTGAAAAGGCGGGCGCACGCGTTTGGTTCCAGGCGGCAGCACCTGTCGGCAATGACGGACGGGCTCACACCAACCGGTTGATTCAGGAGCGGCTGCCCGACGGCCCGGCAATCGCTGAAAAGGCGAGCGATTCTGCTGCCCCCCACCGGCAAGCCGCTGCCGGCCAGACCAGGGACCCGGAATCCATGGTGATGGGTTTAACGGGTCAAGGATCGGCTCGCCCAGAGGCGGATACGGCCGGTTCCCGGGGCAGAGACCCCCATCAACCGGCACGGCGAGCCGAACCGGCGGGTGTCGATGACACGCAGTGGCCAAAAGACCAGTCGCCGGATTCAGTAAAAAGCTCGGGTGTTGAACAGACCAAGCCCCTGCCCGTATTTCCGGACACGACAAAAGCCATGGCCGGGGACCCTCCGACACCCATGGCCGTCAAGTCCGCCGCCGGCCAGGCAACCGCATTGACGTCTACGGAAGACGCGGCGGTAAAAACCTTCCAGGCCACGGTGATGGATCAAATCGTGGATAAGGCGGCCATGCGTTCCATCCATGGCCGGTCGGAAATCCAGATCCGGCTGAAACCCGAATTTCTCGGCAATGTACAGATGAATATCGCTGCGGACAAGGAACAACTGGTGGTGCGCATCATCACGGACCGGCCGGTGGTCAAGGAGATCATCGAAACTCATCTGCACCATCTAAAAACGGAACTGCAGAACCAGGGGCTGACCATCGACAAATTCGAGGTCATGGTCAACCCGGATGGGAATCAACAGCACAGCCGCGAGCAATTCGCAGGGATGTTCAAGCACCATTTTTCTCAAAACGGCGGGCGACAGCAGCATGGGCAAGACCCGGAAACCTTGAATCGGGACGACGGCAATAGCGCCGACGACGGTCGTCCCACGCGTGAAGGGATCAACTACTTTGCCTGATCAAAATTCCTGTCGACCGGACGACGACACGATTATTCCCGGAGGTGAAGGACCATGACAGTCATGAGTGTATCCGATGTATACAGTCAAGGCAGCACCCCAAAAAACCAGGACAACGGCGTGATGGGGAAGGACGACTTCCTGACCCTGCTGGTGGCCCAACTGCAGCACCAGGATCCGCTGAACCCGGCGGAAAGTACCGAATTCACCGCGCAGCTGGCCCAGTTCAGTTCCCTCGAGCAGTTGCAGAACATCGAGTCCACGCTCAACGGGTTTGAAGTCTATCAATCCACCTTGAATAACATTCAGGCTTCCGGATTCATCGGCAAAACGGTCACCGCCACCGGCAGTATGTTCGGTGTCAACGACGGAACCCCGGACCCCATCCGCTTCGAGCTGGGTAACGACGCGGACAGCGTATACATCCAGATCTATGACCAATTCGGGGGATTCGTCACCGATATCCAGGCGGGCGCCCGACAAGCCGGGGAACAGCAGGTGGCATGGGATGGCAGGGATTCAAATGGGTCGGCCGTGTCCGATGGCACTTACACGTTTACCGTCATGGCCATGACCGCCGATGGCACCATCGTCAGCTCCAGCAGTTACACCACCGGTATCGTCACGGGTGTCGATTATAAAACCGGTGCCACGAATCTATTGATCAACGACGGTGAAGTTCCCATTTCCTCAGTGATCCGCATCGAGGAGACGGGGGCCCAGCCAGAATAGGTAATCAACAAAACCGTCCAAAAAGGAGAACAACCATGATCGGTTCACTGTACTCAGGCATCTCGGGATTGAAGGCCAACACCAGCGCCATGGCGGTCATCGGCGACAACATCGCCAATGTCGACACCACCGGGTTCAAGGCATCACGCGTATCCTTTGCAAACATCTTCAGCGCGTCGTTGAGCCAGAGCAGTCTTCAGATCGGGCGCGGGGTGACATTAAACGGCGTGAATCCCCAGTGGCAGGCGGGTTCCCTGGAAAACACCAACAGTGCGACGGACCTTTCCATCAACGGGGCTGGCCTGTTCATGGTCGACGACCCCTCCAACGGCACTTCCTATTATTCGCGGGCCGGCCAGTTCGAGTGGGACAAGGACGGGAACCTGGTCACCCCGGACGGCTTCATCGTCCAGGGATATCCGCTCGACCCGGCCACCGGCGCCCCCGGCAATATCGGTGACATCGTCCTGCCCAACGGCACCAGCGCGCCCAATGTCACCCAAAATATTACTTTTGGCATGAACCTGAACAGTGATGCGGCCGTTGGGGATGTGTTTACGAGTTCTATCACCGTGTTCGACTCGCTGGGGTCGGAAGCGGTTCTGGATGTCGATTTCACACGCACCGCAGCGGGGTGGGACTGGGCGGTGAACGTGAGTCACGACAACCCGCTGGCTGCATGTGCATCCACCGGATCGATTCAATTTGACGCGAACGGCAATCTGGACCCGGCAACCAGCGTACCTCCGAATGCCAATCCAACCATCGTGTTGACCGGCATCGATCCGGCGACGTCACCCATGACCGTCAACTGGAACTATCTCGACGCCGCCGGTGCATCCGACGGCAGCATTACCGGGTACAGCTCGGAATCCAGCAAGACGGCCCAAAGCCAGGACGGATATCCCTCCGGAAGCCTGCAATCCGTCGCTGTCGACGAGGATGGCTATTTTACCGGCATCTATTCCAACGGGTCGATGATCCCCTTTGCGCAGCTCGCCCTGGCTGATTTTCCCAGCTATTCGGGCCTGGGCAAACAGGGCAGCAACCTGTACGCGGAGTCTCTGGCCTCCGGCCAAGCCCTGATCGGACCGCCAAACTCGGCGGGGATGGGCTCGATTGCGCCCAGCACCCTTGAGATGTCCAACGTGGACCTGGGCACCGAATTTGTCGAGATGATTACCACCCAGCGGGCGTTCCAGGCCAATTCCAAGGTCATTACCACCAGTGACGAAATCCTGGCCGAATTGCTGAATATCAAGCGGTAAGATCCGTTCACCATCAGCCTGCCGGCTGTGGGCAATCGCCCTTATCAGGGTGGTCCGCAGCCGGCAGGGCCTCCATTTTTCTGGCACCCGGCTCAATTTTCTCCCTTTCATGACGCCGATCATTCGTTGTCAACGCCTTGACTCTTTCCCGCAATTATTGACACTCTTTTCGCCCTTCAGGGTCCTCAGGCATTTTGTCCTTCACCGTGGGGTTGCGCATCCGTTATTGGGGGTGCTTGTGGCCGTCAGACCGGTCCAACCGGCGTGTATCATTCGCCTGCGCCCGAATATAGCTTTCTCCCCGCCATTTCCTTAACGATGTGAAATATAATGGCATGCAACGTGCTTATTCTCTTCATCATCAATCCTTCATTCGGTATTATCGAAAAATTTATAACCATTCGGCGGAGGATGGCGAATGTCCAAAAAAGTATTGATCATCATCATTGCGATCGTTCTGCTCTTCATGGGGATGATGGGCGCCGGATTTTTCATTCTTTGGAACAAGATTTCCCAGGTGCCCCTGGACCCCTCGAAAGTTGCTGAGATGCCCGTTGAAGAAGATGAAAATGGGATTGGCCCCCTGTATACGCTGGACACCATGATCGTGAACCTGGCGGGCAACGGGGGCAAGCGATACCTGCGCGTCACCATGGCGCTTGAACTCAGCGAACCGGATTCGGTGGCCACGATTGAAAGCCGTCTGCCCCAAATTCGAGATGCCGTTTTAATGATTTTGTCCACCAAGACCTATGACGAGGTGAGCACCACCGATGGAAAAATAGCCCTGCGCAGCCAAATCATGGAAAAAATCAATACCCTGATGACAAAGGGGCGGGTAACCAACATTTTCTTCACCGAGTTTGTCGTCCAATAGGAATCGAACATGGCCGACCAGATCCTGTCACAAGAGGAAATCGATGCGCTGCTCTCGGCAATGGACAGCGGCGAGATCGATGTCGCCGAAGAGAAGCAGGACGTCGCCACCGAGGTTCGCGCCTATGACCTCACCACCCAGAACCTCATGCAGCGCGGGCAGTTCGACGCCCTGGAAGAAGTTTATGACAAGTTTGTCAATCTGTTCCAGGGCTCCCTGTCCAGCCTTTTTCAACGGACCCTCACCGTGAAGGCGATCTCACGGGAGACCGTCAAATTCGGAGAGTTCATCAAGGCTTTTTCGAATCCCACCGGCTTTATCATTTTCGGCATGGAGCCCCTGATCGGATCCGCGCTCATGGCCTTTGAACCCAACCTGGTTTTTTCCCTGATCGACTGTATGTTCGGCGGTGATGGAAAACCGATGGAAAAAATTCGTGAATTCACCCTGATCGAACGGCGGATGCTGCAGCGGATGGCCATGGCCGTGTTAAAAGATCTGGAAACCGCCTGGGCCGACGCATATCGCGTTCGCCTGGCGTTGCGCAAAATTGAAACCAAACCTGATTTCGTTTATCTGGTCAATCCCGGCGATCAACTGGTCATCGTGGTTTTCGCGATCAGCACGGAAGGGTTTTCGGGCAATATTCACCTGTGCCTGCCCTATCTCATGCTCGAACCCATCAAGGAGCAGTTGAGTTCCAGCTACCTTCGGGAGAAAGACCGGGCCAGTTCCTTTGGTGATGAGATCCGCAAACTGCTGGGACGAACGGAGGTGAACATCGTCGCGGAATTGGGAAAAACCGTCTATTCGGTTGAGGATATTTTAAATTTCGAAGTCGACGACATTCTTCGATTAAACACCGGTCCCCAGAACAACGTGATCGTGAACATCGAGCGCGTTCCCAAATATCTGGGAATGCCCGGTGTCGTCAAGGGAAGCAAAGCCGTTCAGATCACCGAAGTGATCGATCAGGACCAGGGAAGGGGATAATCGATGGCAGAAAAAAAGAAGCATGCACCGTCCGGCTTTGCCGCCGGCGGAAACCCAGCGGGTTCACCGGCCGCAGCGGCAGGAACGGCCGAGCGTTCCAGCGCCGGTGCCAGGGGGCCTGCAGGCGTTGATGCCAACCTGGACCTGCTGCTGGACATCCCTTTGGAAATCACCATCGAGCTGGGGCGAACGAAAATGTTGATCAACGATCTGCTCAAACTGGGACAGGGATCGGTCATCGAACTGCCCAAGGAGGCCGGCGATACGCTTGACATTCTGGCCAACAACCGACTGGTTGCCAAGGGTGACGTGGTGGTGGTGAACAAAAAATACGGTATTCGTCTCACCGAAGTGATCAGCCCGGTCGAACGGGTGGAGAAACTAGGATGAACGGGACACCTGACATGATTTCCGCCGGGTTGAAAATGATCGCCTCGCTGGGCGTGGTGCTGGCGATGATTCTTCTGCTCCTATACGGGATCAGGCGGCTGAGCAGCCAGCGGATGGGCGCTGCCGGTGGGAAACGGATACAGGTGCTGGAAAGCCATTACATGGGGGTCAAAAAGACCATTTCACTGGTTCGCGTGCCGGGAAAGGTTTTGGTGCTGGGCATTTCCGGTGATCGCATCAATCTGCTGCAAACCTTGGACGAAGCGATCGTCCAGCAGGCGGCGCCGCCTGGCGCGTCGACATCCTTCGGGCCGATCCTGTCCGATCGATTGAAAAAAATCGGAAACGGGTTCAGGAGAAAGGAAGACCTGTGATCGAGACGCACCCCCTGCGGCAGGTCCATCAACGGCACCGGAGAAAAAAAACAGCCATCCTGCTTGGGCTGCTGGCGGTTATGCTGTTTGGTCTTGTCGCCATGTCCGGCAGCGCATGGGGGCAGACGCCGGCACCGCTGATCAGCATCGGTTTGGACCAGGAGGGAGATCAAGGCCAGGTGGCTGTTGTCATGCAGTTGTTTCTGCTGATGACCGTACTCTCCCTGGCGCCATCGATCCTGATCATGCTGACCTCGTTTACCCGCATCGCCATTGTATTCTCCCTGCTTCGCCAGGCCATGGGGACCAATCAGCTGCCGCCCAACCAGGTCGTGATCGGCCTGTCGCTCTTTCTGACATTCTACGTGATGGCCCCGGTTTGGCAGCAGGTGAACCAGGATGCCCTCCAGCCGCTCATCAGCAAGGAGATCAATCAGACGCAGGCCCTGGACAGGGCATTGGGGCCCATCCGCAAGTTCATGATTTCCCAGACACGGGAAAAAGATCTGGCCCTGCTGGTCAACGTGGCGAAGATGCAGCGCCCGGCCAACGTCGGCGAGGTTCCCACCACGGTGCTGATCCCATCGTTTATCATCAGTGAGCTGAAGACCGCCTTTCAGATCGGTTTTATGCTTTACGTTCCCTTTTTAATCATCGACATGGTGGTGGCCAGCGTTCTGCTCTCCATGGGCATGATGATGCTGCCGCCCATCATGGTCTCTTTGCCCTTCAAGTTGATGATTTTTGTGCTCGCCGACGGCTGGCACCTGATCGTCGGATCACTGGTAAAAAGCTTTTCCTGAAGGAGTGTGCTCCCATGACCCCTGAATTTATCACCGGTTTCTTCATGCAGGCGATCAAAACAGCGATCTACCTTGCCTCACCCATGCTGGCGGTGGGCCTGATTGCCGGCGTGCTGGTGAGCATGTTCCAGGCCGCCACCCAGATCAATGAAATGACCCTGGTGTTTGTACCCAAGATGTTGGGCGTCGCGCTGGCGCTGTTGTTTTTTTTCCCCTGGATGCTGAAAATCATCATCGGGTATACGCAGAACCTGTTCATCAATCTGCCCACCTACATCCGATGACCGTGGAAAACAAACATGGCGACGCTGAATATCCCCGTTGACGCATTCTACGGGGTGATGCTGATTTTTCTCAGGGTCGCCGCCATCGTTTTCAGTGCACCGGTGCTGGACACCGGTACCATCCCGGCGGTCTTCAAGGCGGGGCTTGCCCTTGCCGTCAGTATTCTGCTGCTCCCGGCGGTGGACACGGTCGTCACCGTAAGGGACCTGAGCCTGATGACGTTTGTCATCGGCGTTTTCTCCGAAATCGCCATTGGTGTGACCATCGGGCTTTCGGTGAAGCTGCTGTTCGCCGGTATTCAGCTGGCCGGGCAGATCGTCGGTTATCAGATGGGCTTTGCCGTGGCCAATGTGGTCGACCCGGCCACCAGCGCCCAGATCCCAATTGTGGCGCAATTTTACAATTTGACGGCGATGCTCGTATTTTTGGCGATCAACGCCCACCATATGTTCTTTTCGGCACTGGTGGACAGCTATACCATCCTGCCCCCCCTGGCCATGCACATCAGTCCGCAGCTGATCGGAATGATGATGCGGCTGGCCGCCAACATGTTTGTCGTGGCCGTTAAAGTCGGCGCCCCCCTGATCGCGGTCATGCTGATGGTCAGCGTCGCCCTTGGCATGGTGGCCAGAACCGTTCCCCAGATTCATATTTTCATCGTGGCCATGCCGATGAAAATCGCCATCGGACTGGTTTTTTTGCTTATGGTCAGCCCTTATCTCACGGCGTATTTGATCGATCTGTTTTCATCCTATCAGGTGACCTTGTTTGACCTGATACGGTTGATGGCATTGGCAAGGTGACCCATGGCCGGTGATCAGAGTCAGGATAAAACCGAACAACCCACCGGCAAGAAGCTTGCCGATGCCCGCCAAAAGGGAAATGTGGCCCACAGCCGGGAGATTCCTTCCGTGTTGATTCTCACCGGTAGCCTCGGTGTTCTTTTTTTTGCCGGCTCATGGATGCTCGGGCGCCTGACCTCGGTCATGCGCGCCATGTATCAGCGCGCCGGAACCCTGAGCATGCTGCCCGAAACCATGCATACCCTGTTTTGGGAAATCTTTATCAGCGGCATCGTTGTGCTGATCCCACTGATGCTGGCGGTTATGACGGCCGCGGTCGTTGGCAATGTCGCCCAGTTCGGTTTTCTCTTTACCGGAGAAAAGCTATCGCCCAATCTGGCCAAACTCAATCCCATCAGCGGTCTCAAGAAACTGATCTCCCTCAGATCGCTGGTGGAGCTGGCCAAATCCGTCTTAAAGCTCGTCATTATCAGTGGGGTCGCCTATATCGTCATCCATCGCTATCTGGATCAGATTCCCGGCCTCATGCAATTGAGCATCGGCAACATCATCCGTTTTATCGGTCAGGTGTCATTCCAGATATGTCTTTACACCTGCATGGTTCTGTTCATTATGGCAGCGCTTGATTTTGCCTACACCAGATGGCAGCACCAGCAGGATTTAAAAATGACCAAACAGGAGGTCAAGGACGAATACAAGCAGCGCGAAGGTGATCCATCAGTTAAGGCCAGGATCCGGTCCGTCCAGCGCGAGATGGCCAGACGGCGAATGATGGAGGCGGTGCCCCAAGCCACCGTGGTGATTACCAACCCCACGCATTTGGCCATCGCGCTGAAGTACGAAGAAGGGATGCATGCACCCACCGTTGTGGCCAAGGGTGCCGGTTTTGTCGCCCAGAAGATTAAAACCATCGCCATCGAAAACGACATCCCCCTGGTGGAGAACAAACCGTTGGCCCGAACCATTTTCAAAACAACGGAGATCGGTGACTTCATTCCTGCCGAACTATACCGGGCCATCGCGGAAATCCTTGCCTATGTCTACCGCCTCAAAGGTCTCGTTAACCCCTGATCAGGTTCGGATGCCGGATGTGCACCTTTGCCGCGGCATGCCGCGGGGAAGGCGCACCGTATGGATGAAAAGCGATTGCCAGTTCGCTCGTTGACCCCGCCGCAATCGATGGGGAAGGGTCTCGCTAGCGCGGTTCGACGGCAATCGGTGTCATCAGTCAGGCCCGCCTTTATCCGCTTTCGATACTTCCGTCTTTCGCGGACAATAAATTGACGCTTTGTTGACCCACATGCCGGTTCCCACGGGTCAATTCGATGAGCGGACAGCCTCCCGATAAATTAAGAAGATGAAATACCTAATATAAACGAAAGCTTCAATTTTGTTCACGCGGCGGGTCGGCAGAAAGTATGCATTAGCAGGGAATAGGCACGAAATGTGCTATTTCCAAGTTGCATGACCACGCTTGAGTAATCGAGGAGCGCCAAACCGCATCATGGAACTTGCCGAACGCAAACAGCATTTAAACCGGTTCGCCTTTGTCGCCAACAATTCCGATGTGTTAATGGGATTTGCCGCCATGTCTATTCTCATGGTCATGGTCATTCCCATTCCGGCGATCCTTCTCGATCTGTTCCTCTCCTTCAATATCACCTTGTCGCTGATCATTCTTTTGGTGGGCATGTACATCCTGAAACCACTGGATCTGTCTTCCTTTCCTTCGCTGTTGCTGCTCTCCACCCTGTTTCGGCTCTCCTTGAACGTGGCATCCACGCGAATGATTCTGCTGCATGGAAACGAGGGTGCCCATGCCGCCGGCAAGGTGATCATGGCTTTCGGCAACTTTGTGGTCGGCGGCAACTATATCGTGGGATTTATCGTGTTTATCATCCTGGTGGTGATCAACTTCATGGTGATCACCAAAGGCGCCGGCAGAATCGCCGAAGTGGCCGCCCGGTTTACCCTGGACGCCATGCCCGGGAAGCAGATGAGCATCGATGCCGACCTGAACGCCGGACTCATCGATGAAGCCCAGGCCAGGGAGCGCCGCGGTCAGATCAGCCGCGAGGCGGAGTACTACGGTGCCATGGACGGCGCCAATAAGTTTGTGCGCGGTGATGCCATTGCCGGCATTATTATCACCTTTGTCAATATCCTGGCCGGTCTGGCCATTGGTGTATTCCAAAAAGAGATGAACTTTGTCGATGCCGCCCAGACTTACACCCTGCTCACCGTCGGCGATGGTTTGGTAAGCCAGATTCCTGCACTGATTATCTCCACCGCCGCCGGCATCGTCGTCAGCCGGGCCGGCGCCGAAAAAAATCTGGGGCTTGAAATCGGAAGCCAATTGCTGATTCAGCCCCGGGCCTTCGTGGTTGCTTCGATTATCCTTTTTGGTTTCGGCCTGGTTCCCGGGATGCCGACCCTTCCGTTTTTGATTTTATCCGCTACGGCTGGATTGGTGGCCTATCTGGTGTTTCAAACCGAGCGGGCCAAGCAGGAAAATGCGCGCGAGGTCGCCCTGCAACAAACCAAAAGGGCCGAAGAAAAACCGCCGGAAGCGTTCAAACCCCTACCGCCCATCGATGTGCTGGCCCTGGAAGTCGGTTATGGCCTGATACCGCTGGTGGATGTCGAACAGGACGGTGAGCTGCTGGAGCGCATCAAATCCATTCGGCGGCAAATCGCCCAAGAGATCGGTATCGTGGTGCCGTCCATTCACATCCAGGACAACATGAAACTCAAACCAGGCGCCTATTCCATATTATTGAAAGGCATCGAAGTCGCCAGCGGGGAACTGATGGTCAACCATCTCCTGGCCATGAATTCGGGTAAAGCCGATGCGACGATCAGCGGCATCGCCACCCGGGAACCGACCTATGGAATAGAGGCCTTCTGGATCAACCCGGCGGCCCGTGAGGATGCCAATTCCAAAGGATATACGGTCGTGGATCTGGCCACGATCATGACCACGCACCTTGCCGATGTGATCCGCCGCCATGCGCACGAATTGGTGGGTCGACAGGAAATTCAGAAAATGCTCGACAGCATCAAGGGCAGTCATCCCAAAGTGGTGGAAGAACTGGTCCCCAATCTCATCTCCCTGGGGGGTGTGGTCCGGGTGGTCCAGAACCTGCTGCAGGAGCAGGTTCCCGTTCGGGATTTGCTCACCATTCTGGAGACCCTGGCAGACTGGACCCCCACCACCAAGAAACTGGAAATCCTGACCGAACATGTCCGCCAGGCCCTTGCCAGGACGATCACCAATTTTTACCAGGCGGACGATGGCAAGCTGCATGTGCTTACGTTGGATCAGCGGGTTGAGAAAAAGGTCGCCGAGTCGCTCCAGCAAACCGATCAGGGATCATTTCTGGCCATCGACCCCGCCTTTGCAAAAGCCATCATGGATGACATGAGCGTTAAAATGGAGGATTATAAATCCTTGGGCGTTCAACCCCTGCTCGTCTGCTCGGCCCAGATCCGGAGCCATTTCAAGAAACTGGCGGATCGTTTTATTCCGGGGCTGGCAGTGCTTTCCTATGATGAGATCGTCAGCAGCGCCAAGATACAAATAGTGGGAACCGTGGAGGCCTCAGATGCAGATTAAGCGCTTTGAAGCGGCCGATATGACCGAAGCCCTTCGTTTGGTTAAACGTGAGTTTGGCGACGATGCCGTGATCCTGTCGGCCAAAGAAGTTCGACCGGGTGGTTTTTTCAGCGCGTTGAGAAAAAAGCGTGTGGAGATCACCGCGGCCACCGATTATGCGGCGGACGAAACCGGTACCAACAACGATTTTTCAGGAGTGTTGACGAAACATCTGCATACAGCGGTGGAAACGGATCGGGTTTCCATATCGTCGCCGACGCAACCCCCGAAGCCAGATGCCAGGAGCTTCCGGCCGATGCCGCGGCTGGAGCCGACAGCGGAAAAACAGCATCCACCTGTGGACGGACGGGCGTCGATACCGGTGCAGGCAGGGTTTTCGCAAGCGACGACATCCGAGACGAAGACAACGCGTGGGGGCGGGGCAGGCGAGGGCGCAGCGGCTGACGTATTTCGACGTGCGCAGCGCAATCCCTTAAGCGCGGACCCCTTTTATCGAGGTTCCGCAACCCGGACCGTGATTGCCCTGGTGGGGCCGTGCGGGGCGGGAAAAACCACCGCGGTGGCCAAACTGGCCTGGCAATGTCGGGTGGTGGAAAAGCACCGAATTGGGTTGATCAGCCTCGATCGCTTTCGAATCGGGGCCAACGAAACCCTGGCAAGGGTTGCGCGCATCATGAACCTGCCGCTTCGCATCGTTCACGACACGGAGCATCTGCAGTCGGCGCTCAACGATCTGAGGGGCGTCGATGTGGTCCTGATCGATACCCCGGGCATGAGCGGCAAGGACGCCTCCATGATGATCGAGGTCCGCTCACTGCTCCGAATCGCCGAACCGGACGAGACCCATCTGGTGGTCAATGCAACCGTCAGGGACGAGGTGATCGACGCCTGTGTGGCGGCTTATGCGCCCCTGGGGGTGAATCGTTTGCTCCTCACCCATTTGGATGAGCAAATCGGTGAGGCGGGCGGTATGAATCTGCTTAAGCGATGCGGGCTTCCGTCGTCTTTTTTCGGTGACGGGGTGGATCTGTCCGATGGCCTTCACGAGTATACGGATGATAGACAGACCGGGACGCCTTCGCCTGGTACGTTCCCGGTTGGCCCGGTGACGCTCTTTTCCAGAAAACGCGGTCAGACAAAAACCGGTGTCGTAAACGTCGATGCAGCCAGCGAATCAGTCCACTACGTGGCCAACCGCAATTCCGAGCTGTTTCATCATCGCGCCTGCAAATCGGTTAAACGGATCAACGCGGAGAATATTATCGCCTTCAACAGCGTTGAACAAGCCGTGGGCGAAGGCTTCAAACCGTGCCGGGCATGCTGCGATATCAACATGATCAGGAAACATGTATCGGACGGCGTTGGTTATCAACGTGCCCATGCCATGTGACCGTGGAGAACGAACCGAAATGCCAAATTATGCGAATACCGGACAGATCATCAGCCTGAACCAGAAAAGAAGACAGAGACAGTCGATGCTGAAAAAGGGCGCCGCGCCCCCTTCACCGGCCAGGGTCATCGCCATCACCAGCGGCAAGGGGGGCGTTGGCAAAACCAATATCGTCGCCAATTTAGGTTACGCCTTGGGCAAGTCGGGCAAACGGGTGCTCATCTTCGATGCGGACCTGGGCCTCGGAAACCTGGATGTGCTGTTGGGCCTGACGCCCCAGTTCAATCTATCCCATGTGGTTGAAGGCAAGAAGAAATTGTCGGAAATCATCATCAGCGGGCCGGGGAACCTGAAGATCCTGCCCGCCTCGTCGGGGATTCAGGAACTGACCAAATTAACCTTCGCTCAGAAATTAGAGATATTCAATGAACTGAACACACTTTTGTGTGAGTTCGATATCGTGTTGATCGACACGGCTGCCGGTATTTCCTCCAACGTCCTCTATTTCAATGCCTCCGCCAACGAGATCATGGTGGTCGTCACCCCTGAGCCGACGTCGATTACCGATGCATACGCCTTGATGAAAATCCTTTCCGTCAAATACCAGGAGAAGCATTTCCGGCTGATCGTCAATCTGGCAAATAACGCCAAAGAAGCGGATGACGTGAGCCGACAGCTCTGCCTGGTGGCCAATCGCTTTCTTGACGTCTCCATCGAGTATTTCGGGAGTGTGTTGGCGGACGACAAGGTGAAAGCCGGCGTCCGCAAACAGAAAGTCGTCAGTGAAATGGCCCCCATGACTCAGGCGAGTCGAAACTTCGCCGAACTGGCGCATAAACTCGTTCGATCGCAGCCGATGATACACCGTCCGGAGAGCCGACCGTTGATCTGGCGGGATATCGTCTAAACCAAAAAGCAGAACGGAAGAATTCCTAAACGTGGAGCGATGATATGGATCTGGCCCAAGCACGAGAAGAGAATTTTGGAAAAGAGAGCCATTTGCTGCGAAATCAGATCATCAACGAATACCTTCCCTACGTGAAGCGTATCGTGAATCGGATCGCGGTTCATCTGCCGGCCACCATCGAGGTGGATGACCTGGTCAATGTGGGAATTATCGGATTGATTCAGGCCATCGAGCGGTATGACCCGACCCGGGACAATAAATTTATCACCTACGCCGTCTTTCGTATCAAGGGCGCCGTGTTGAGTGAACTGCGCTCGCGCGACTTTCTGGGTCGCACCACACGAAGAAAGATCCGGGACCTGGAAAAGGCTTACGTGAAGCTGGAACAGAAATTGGGTCGGGACGTGACCGACGAGGAGGTGGCCGAAGAGATGAACATGGACCTGGAGCAGTTTTATAAAGTCAAGCGGATGTCCAGTATCTCCTTCGTCAGCTTCGAGGAGGTCGGCCAGGCATCACGATGCGATACGGCGACAATTGCCAGTTCTCTGGCCCATGGTGATGCCGATGATGCGCTGTCCATGACCACCATGAAAGAAATCAAATCCACGATCGCCCAAAATATCGACTTGCTGCCGGAAAAGGAAAAGCTCGTCGTCTCGCTTTATTATTCCGATGAATTGACCATGAAGGAAATCGGCAAAGTCATGGATATTACCGAATCCCGGGTCTCACAGATCCATGCGCAGGCCATTATTCATCTGAGAAGCAAACTGCGCCGGGAGGGATTGCTTGAGGATTGACCTGGATCTTCAGGTGCCGACCGGCATGGTCGGGGTCGTTGATCAAAGGGGAAAGAGGTGAACATGTTACATGCCAGCTATGGAATTTGGGGCGTCTCCGTCATCGCGCTGCTGATCGGTTTCTGGATCGTCAAACGGTGTATCTTGCGAAAGAGACGGGTAAGGGCCGGTGGGTTGGATCGCGCGGCGTTTTCTGCCACCTGCCGGGATCATGGTACCGACCATCGGGCGCTCATGTTCCTGATGGCCCAGAAAACCGATTCCGTGCTGGCCGCCCTGGCTCGTACCATCCAGCAGGAACGACAAAAACTGGGCGGTGTCGTCAGAAATCCGTCGATGGTCGAAGCCGTGGATGTACTTCAGGCGGCAGCGATACCTGTATCGACCCGTCATCAATCGTCCTATGACCAGATTCTGCCCATGGCCCACGACGGGGCCGCGGTTGCGACGATTGCCCGCCAGCTGCAATTGTCCGAAGCGGAGGTCTGCATGGTTATGCGGCTGAATGCCGCCTGACCGGATGGCCGGCGTCGTTTTTTTAGGAAAAAAAGACCGGTGGGGCACTTGTTGCCTACCGGTTTCTTTGTTTTTAGCCGGTTTAGCGGGTCCTCCGATCGTCTAATCGGCTGAAAATAGCGAAGGTGCGGAAAGCCTGGGTTATGGCATACAGGTTGCAGAAAAATCTGTCAGCCATGAACGAACCCAACCCAACCCATCAGGAGTCAACCCCATGAGTGGTGGAATGTACCTTGCCGCAGCCGGCGCCCTCGTTCAGCAGTTACGACTGGAGGTGCTTGCCAACAATGTGGCCAACATCAGCACGGTCGGCTATAAAGGCGATCGATCCATATTCCAGATCCCGCAAGAGACCGAACCCCAGACATTCGAGACATCCATCGACGGGGTTCAAGCCTTATCCCCGTATGCACCGCCTTTCACAACCGTCATTGATTTCAGCCAGGGTGCGATCCGTCAGACCGGCAACCCCTTGGATGTGGCCATCAACGGCAATGGTTTTTTCTCAATTCAGACACCCGAGGGCGTCCAGTATACCCGGCAGGGGAATTTTACGCTGGACAGCAATGGCCTGCTGATAACCCCCGACGGCTATCCGGTGCTGGGTGAAGGCGGTGAAATTACCCTGGAGGAAGGAACCGTCGAAATCGACCTTCAGGGAAGCGTGTACCTGGATGGTGACGAGGTGGGACGACTGCAGATCACCGATTTTTCCAACCGCGAGACCCTGAAAAAAGCCGGTAGCGGGCGATTTGTAGCATCGGAGGGAACGACCGTGGGCGAACGCCCGGAAGACACCACCTTGAGCCAGGGGTATCTGGAGGTCGCCAACGTCAACCCGATAAGGGCCATGACCGAAATGATCGAGACGTCACGGGCCTTCGAAGCCTATCAGAAAGTGATCCAAAGCGCAGATGAAGCCACATCCACGAGCATCAACGAGGTGGGTAAAAGTAGTTAAGCACAGATGAGGAGGAAACCATGATCAGAAGTCTATGGTCCGCGGCCACCGGCATGCAGGCGCAGACGTTGAACATCGATGTGATTTCAAACAACCTGGCCAATGTCGGCACCTCCGGATTCAAGAAAAGCCGGGCCGATTTCCAGGATCTGCTCTACCAGACACTCCGATCGCCGGGGGTGTCATCCTCCGCAGACACCCAAGTGCCCACGGGTATCCAAGTGGGGCACGGCGTTCGCCCCGCCGCCACGCAGAAGGTGTTCACCCAAGGGGAGTTCAACCACACCCAGAATCAATTGGACATGGCCATCGAAGGCGGCGGATTCTTTCAGGTGATCCAGCCCAACGGAGAAATCGGGTATACCCGGGCAGGGACATTCAAGCTGGACAGCGAGGGTCGGGTGGTGACCTCGGACGGGTTTCCCATGGAACCGGAACTGACCATCCCGGTCGATTCGGTTGCCGTTTCCATCGCGACCGACGGTACGGTTTCCGTCCTGCTGGCCGGAGAAAACCAACCCTCTGAAATCGGTAATATTGAACTGGCCAACTTTGTGAATCCGTCTGGTTTGATGAGTATCGGCAGAAATCTTTTCACGCCGTCCGCTTCATCGGGAGATGCCACCACCGGTACACCGGGTGAGGATGGATACGGTACCCTGGCACAGGGGTATCTGGAGATGTCCAATGTGAGTGTGGTGGATGAGATGGTCAACATGATCGTGGCCCAACGGGCCTACGAAACCAACAGCAAGACCATTCAGGCCTCGGATGATATGCTTCAGACAGCAACCAACCTGAGAAGATAGGCCCGATGATGAGATATGGAATCAACCGAACCGAACCCATGCGGAAGGCGGTTATTTGCCTCTTTATCCTTGTCGTGGTGTGTCTACTTTCTCCGGCGGCCTATTCCTCCGACGCCACCTGCATCACGCTCAAGGCGGCGTCCCTGGTCGAGCAGGAGCCGGTTCGACTGTCCGACATCGCCACCTTGACCGGGCCATCGGAGAACCAGTTGGTGGCCTTGGGCGCAACCCTCGTGGCCAGGGCCCCTCAGCCCGGTCAGACCCGGTTCGTGGGCATCGACTATATACGCATCCGTCTCAAACAAGCCGGCGTCGATACATCGTCGATGATTTTCAACGGCTCCCCGGATGTGCGGATTACCCGGCAGGCAGCCGTGTTGCCCGCCCAACGGATACGGCAAGCGGTCGAAATGGCGATCCGCAGCCGGATGCCATGGAAAAACGAAGACGTGACCATCAGCGAGATCGCATGGGATGAAACCGTCCAACTCCCCACGGGGAGGTTGACATACCGGGTCGAGCCCGCCCGCAACGAAGATTTTTTGGGCCGCATGATTGTGGCCCTGCACCTTTTCGTGGACGGCGAGCCGGTGCGGAAACTCTGGGTCAATGCGACCCTCTCCGTCATGGCGGATGTGGTTACCGTGATCCGGCCGTTGGGAAAGCATGCGACCATCCAACTGGCCGACCTATCGGTTGAACGCAGCGATCTGTCGGATCTGTCCTCGGATACGGTCAGGCGCATCGAAGACGCCCTGGGAAACCGGACCACGCGGGCCATCTATCCCCACACCGTTCTTCAATCGAGCATGTTTGACTCACCGCCCCTGGTCAGACGGGGTGACATCGTCAAGATCGTCGCCAACGCCGGACCGATGACCATCACTGCCACCGGCATAGTCAAGCAACAAGGGTGCAAGGGTGAGATGGTCCGGGTGGTGAATACGGATTCCAACCGCATCATTACCGCCCGGGTCACCGGACCGGGTGCCGTTGAAGTAAACTTTTAGCGAGGTACACCATGGCCCATCCAACGATTGCTGACGTCGCCCGCAGATCTGGGTCTTGGGCGATCATACTTTTTTTGGGGATCGGTATGGCCGGCTGCGCCAATGGGTTTTCCGGCATGGGCACCCCGATTCAGTCCAAAGCGCCCAGCTACGGACCCTCCCGGCCGGCATCCGCGCCATCCCCGGTGGCGGCCATTCCCCAATCCCCGGCGGACGGCTCATTGTGGCATGATGACGCCCCCTTGATCGCCATGTTTACCGACCAGAAGGCCCGAACCGTGGGTGACATCGTTACCATAAAAATCGCTGAGTCGTCTGAGGCGACCAACAAGGCCAGCACGGCGACGGATCGTTCGTCCTCCCTGAGCGCCAGTGTGGATGCGTTCTTCAATGCCGAAAAACGGTTCCCGGCCGATCAGCCGTTTTTCAACCCCTTTGCCAAAGTGGCCGGCGGTGTGGAAAGTGATTTCCAGGGCAATGGCACCACCAAGCGGAGCGGAGACCTGAATGCCTACATTACCGCCCTGGTGACACAGGTGCTGCCCAACGGCAACCTGGTCGTCAGCGGATCGCGCGAGGTGTTGATCAACAACGAAAACCAGATCATCCAATTGACCGGTGTGGTGCGGCCACGCGATATCAACGCTGAAAACCAGGTGCTTTCCACCTATATTGCCGACGCCAGGATCTCCTACAGCGGCACCGGTGTGGTCAACGACCGGCAAAAACCCGGCTGGCTGACCACGATTGTCATGAAGGTGTGGCCCTTTTAGGAATTAAACCGCAATAGCCAAATACCAAATGACAAATACATGGCAAATATCCAAATTCCAAATTCCAAACCGTGAAGGTTTCGAAGGAAGGGCATTCCAATCTTCACCATTGGAGAAATCAAAATACCAATCAACCACTGATTTTTGTCCTTGTTTCCGGTTCAGGAATTAAGGACAGAAGGGGTTACATGAAAATACAACGCATCGCACGCATCGCCCTGTTGGTGGCCGCCGGCTTGGGATGGCATGGCGATGCCGGCGCGGCCAGGCTCAAGGACATCGCCGAGATCAATGGGGTGCGCATGAACCAACTGGTCGGCTATGGTCTCGTCGTCGGGCTTGACGGGTCCGGGGATGGGAAAAAAGCCACCTTCACGGTTCAATCCATGACCGCCATGTTGGAAAAAATGGGCGTGACCGTCGACCAGAGGGATATACAGGTGAAAAATGTGGCTGCGGTCATGGTGACGGCCAAGCTGCCGCCCTTTGCCAAACGGGGAAACCGCATAGACGTGCTGGTCAGCTCCATCGGCGATGCCAACAACCTTCAAGGTGGAACGCTCATGCTGACGCCGCTCAAAGGTATCGACGGCAAGGTTTACGCGGTGGCACAAGGTCCGGTGAATACCGGTGGTTTCGGTGCTGGCGGCACGGCCTCCACGGTGGTAAAGAACTTTCCTACCGTGGGGCGTGTCCTGTCCGGGGCGATCATCGAACGGGAGGTTCCCAACGACTTTGGCGACAGTGACCGCCTGCAGTTCAGTCTGCACAACCCGGATGTCAATACGGTGATGCGGGTGGTCGATGTGATCAATGCCCAATTTGCGCAACCGGTTGCCCGGGCACAGGATGCCGGCACCATAGAAATCATCGTCCCTGATCAGCACAAGGGAGACATGATGGCGCTGTTGGCTTCCCTGAGCACGCTCGAGGTTCAGCCGGACAATGACGCCAAGGTGGTGATCAATGAACGGACCGGAACCGTGGTCATGGGAGAGCAGGTGCGTATCTCTACCATCGCCATCGCACACGGCAATTTGAGCATCGTTGTCAAGGAAAACCTCAATGTCTCCCAGCCGCTGCCCTTCTCCGACGGTCAGACGGTGGCGTCCCCCAATACCCAGATCAATGTTCAGGAGGATGCCAATCAACTGGTGGTCGTTCCTAACGGGGTGAGTATCGGTGAAGTGGTCAATGCCCTGAATGCCCTGGGGGTTACCCCGAGGGATCTGATCGCTATATTCCAGGCCATCAAGGCGGCCGGTGCGCTTCAGGCGGATCTGGAGGTGATTTGATGGCCGATGTCAACCGGATGGACATGGGCGCCGCGATGTTTCAGCTGCGTGCGTCCGGTGTTGACAAAACGGTTACGACCGCCGCGTCAAGGTTGCGGCACGACGGACAGTCCGATGACGAACTCGAGAATGTCAGCAGGCAGTTCGAATCCCTGCTGCTCAATTTCATGATTCGTGAAATGCGGGCGACGGTGCCTGAATCCACACTGTTCCCCCCATCCATGGCGGAAACCATTTTTACGGACATGATGGATGAACAAATTGCCGGAGAGATGGCGCAAAACGGCGGAATCGGTATTTCCCGCATGATTTTCAATCAGCTCAAGGGGCTAAAATAGTCCCGCAACGGGTCAGCGGATAAATTTGCCGACGCGGGAAATTAAAGCCTTGGCTGCCAAGGACCGATAAGAAGGGGAAACGGACCGTGATCAATGATCAAGGTAAACGAGATCAGCTGCGTTCAGGAGATCTTAAATGGAAATTCCCGAAAAAGGCCCCTTGCAGTCCCTGCCCGCCCAGAGCCGGTTAATTGAAGCTGCGCCCTGGCTGCCCACCGAAACGACCTGGGTGCGGCACAGCGCCGCAGAAAAGGATACCGTCAGCCTCACGGAAAGAGGCCGTCGGTTCAAGGCCGCCGCCGACCAAGCGCATTCACTGCCTGACATCCGTGAAGACCGGGTAGCGCTATTAAAACGTCAACTTGAAGACGGTACTTACCGCGTGGTAGGCGATCGCATTGCGATGAACTTGCTCAACGAAACCGCTGAAAACAACCAGGTGCTTGACCACATCGACACCCGGGCATGACCGCGAGCCACAGGACGACACCATGAATGTGAAGATCATCGAATTGCTGGATATACTGGATGAAGAGGCAGCCTGCTACTTAGAGATGCAACGGGTCCTGGACGATGAGGAAAGATCGATTTCCCTTTCGGGAAGGGAACGTTTCGATCGGGTTCAGCATGACAAAGAGCGACTGGTCGCCGAGCTGCAACGACATGAAGAAAAGAGACGTATGCTGGTCGGTCGATTGTCGGAAGCATACCGGACAGACGGCATCGCCATGACGATCAGTCAACTGGCGCAAGTGATCAAGCCGCCATCCCGTCAACATCTGCTGGACCGCGCCAACCGCTTGCGATCGATCATCGGCGATGTGCATGAGAAAAACAGGCGTAATCAACTGATGATCAATCACCATCTGGATCTGATCAACGGATCGTTGAAACTGCTCACCCATCTCATTGAAGACAGCTCGGTTTATCAAAAACCCGGCACCCATCAACCTTCGGTCGGTTATCCGACCGGCGGAGGGCGATTCATTTGCGGAAGCGTTTGATCATCCATAGCGGATAGCGGAGGCAAAGCCATGGCAAACATTATTTTCGGCATGTTGAATGTCGCCCGGACGGCACTGATCACCCAGCAAAAGGCGCTGGATATTACGGCCAACAACATCGCCAATGTGAACACCGAAGGCTACTCGCGGCAGCGGCTCAATATGGAGCAGAACGAACCGGTCCGCTACGAGGGGGGAACCCTGGGCACCGGCGTCCGGGCCAACCGGACGATTCAGCGGATTTACGACCGTTTTCTGGCGGCACAAATTGCCGGCGCCGCCTCCAAGGAGGGGCGTTGGGATGCCCAGCTTGAGACACTGGAGAAAGCCGAATTAATGTTTGACGATGCCTCCGGTTACGGCTTGAATAGTGCGATGACTGAATTCTGGAATTCTTGGCAAGATGTGGCCAACAATCCATCCGGGTACACCGAGCGGGCGACGCTGATGGCCAATGCCGAACACCTGACCCTGGTATTCAATAAATTGTCCCGCGACCTGAGCCACGTGCAGAAGGATAGTGATGCCAGCATCAAAGGGGCGGTGGAAAATATCAATGGCTTGACCAGTGAGATCGCCAGTTTGAATCTGAAAATCGCTGAAGTCGAGGCCGGCAACCAACACAGCGCCAATGAATTTAGGGATCAGCGGGATTTGAAATTAAAGGCGCTTTCCAGTCTGGTCGACGTGAACAGTTTCGAAGATGCCGACGGATACCTGACCATCCTTACCGCCAGCGGCCACACCCTGGTGGACCGGACCCGTTCATGGGACCTGACCACCGATACCAATGCCAACGGATTTCAAGATGTTTTTTGGGAAAGCAGCAGCGGCGCCCAACAGAACATGACCGGCGACCTTTCAACCGGAAAGCTTAAGGGCTGGATTGAAGCCAGGGATGTCATTATCCCCGATTATCTGACCCGGTTGGACGATATGGCCGTTGCCATGGCCAACGCAGTCAACACGCAGCACAATGGTGGCCTCGACCTGAATGGGAATCCCGGGGGGGATTTTTTTTCACCCTTTACCGGGGCTTTGGATATCACCGTCAACGGTTTGATCGTCAACGATACCAACTTGATTGCAGCTGCCGCCAATACAGAAGGGGTGCCGGGCGGCAACAGCAATGCCATCGCCATGGCCGAGATCCAGAACCGGCTGCTGATGAGCGGCGGCAGTGCCACCATTGACGATTTTTACAATGGTCTGGTCAGCGATGTGGGCTGGTTCGTCTCTCAGGCCAAGGTAAACATGGACCATCAATCCACGGTGTCATTGCAGTTGGCCACCTACCGGGAGGAGGTATCCGGTGTGTCCATGGATGAGGAGATGGTCAACATGGTTCAGTTTCAAAGCGCATACAATGCTGCCGCCAAGATGGTGTCCACGGTGGATGAAATGCTCGATGCGCTTATCGCCATGGTGTAAAACAATCACAGGAGATCACGATGCGAATCAGCGCTAAAATGATGGCCGACCATATCAAGGCCAACCTGGCCAAGCAGAGCACCCAACTCATGGAGACACAGCTTAAACTGGCCTCCGGAAAGCGGATCAATAAACCGTCAGATGATCCCATCGGGATCGGCAAGGTCCTCGACTACCGGGCGACCCTTAAAACCGTCGATCAATACCGCGAAAATATTTTGGCGTCTAAAACCCGGGTTCAATTTACCGAAGCGGTGCTGGGCCAGGTCAGTGAATTCATCGAGGATGCCAAGAAGGTGGCCACCAACCCGGACATTGAAGATAAGACGGCCTTTGCACAAGAGATCGACAATATCCGTCAGCAGGTTCTCAGCCTGGCCAACTCAAAATACGGCGCCAATTATCTTTTTTCTGGCAACCGAAGCGATACGGCGCCTTTCGACCTGGCACCCCCCTATGGCTATAACGGCGACAGCGGTTCCCACCGCGTGGTCGTGGGTGAGGGAATCACCGTTCCGATCGAAGCGGACGGCAGTCAGATGTTCACCGATGGCGCGGACAACCTGTTTCAGGTTCTTGATGACCTGGAAACGGCCTTGCTTGCCGATCCCTACGTCCCCGGGGCGGTCCAAAATACGGTTGATCCGCTGTACCGGATCGCCGACCGTGTTAAATTGGCCCGCAGCGGCTTGGCCACCGATTATAAACGTCTGGAGCGAACAGACGATTATTGGAAGAATTTCGGAAATGCGGTAGAAACCATGCGATCGAGTGTGGAAGATGCCGATATTACCAAGGCCGCCATCGATATGCAGGTCCAGCAGACGGCCTACGAAGTCCTGTTGGCGACCGCCGCCCAGGTCGTTCAACCCACCCTGGTGGACTTTCTCCGATAAATTATTGGTAATTTGCCATGCCCTGGCGACGGGGAATGGTGCCGACGATGATTTCCACCCGTCGATTTTTGCGTCGGCCCCGTTCAACGTCGTTCTCCGCGATGGGTCGGAATTCTCCGAAGCCCATGGTGGACAGGCGTTTGGGATCGATGCTGGTCTGGTCCAGCAGGAATTGGGCCACCGTGGCGGCCCGGGCGATGGAGAGTTTCAGGTTGGATTGAAACGGGCCGCCGGTGACGGGAACATTGTCGGTGTGGCCGGCAATGACGATGTCGCCGCTGGTTTCGCTTGCCAGAATCTGACCGATTCGAAGGATCAAGGGTTTGAGTTCGGGCTTGATGTCGGCTTTCCCCGAGTCAAATGTGCTCTCTCCCATCATGCGAATGACCAGTTGGTCTTTCTTGGCTTCGATTTCAATGTCGTCTTCAATTTTCCGGTAAAGCGCATCGAAGTTCTCTTCCAGCTCGCGACCGATAAATTCCTTTACCCGCGTGGCAATCGCCTCCTGATCGAAATCCTTGGCAATCATCTTCAGGCCATGGCGAGGCGATTCGGAAACATTCTTTTTCCGTTGCATCCCAAAGGCTTTTTCCATGGATCCGGCAACCTGTTTGTACTTCTGGCGATCGATCTCGGAAAAGGAGAGCAGGAGCACGAAAAAACAGAGCAGCAGGCTCATCAGATCGCCGAAGGTGGTCACCCACATGGGTGCGCCTTTTACGCATGGGGGGCATTCTTGAATATCGTTACGCATCCTTTACCTGCAACTTGGCGTTCTTAGATTCAGCTTCAGACTGTTGCCGCTCCTTGGGGGAGAGGAAAATCTTCAGGGATTCCTCCAGGACCATGGGGGAGACACCCCGGTTGATCGCGATGGCCGCCTCCACGATGATGCTTTTGTTCAACCGCTCCTGCTCACTTCGCAGGGCCAGCTTGTCGGCGATGGGCAGGGCGATGAGATTGGCGATGACGGCACCGTACAAGGTAGTCAACAGCGCCACAGCCATCGACGGCCCGATGCTGGACGGGTCGGCCATGGAGGACAGCATCTGGACCAGACCGATGAGCGTCCCGACCATACCGAATGCCGGTGCGGAATCGCCCATGCCTTTAAACACATTCTGGCCGGTGGCATGCCGCTGACCCATCAAGCGTATATCCTTGTGGAGCATATCGGCGATCAGCCCTTCGTCATAACCGTCTGACAGGTATCTCAGCGCCTTTACGGAAAAGGCATCCGATGGCTTCTCCTTCTCCAGGGCAATCAGTCCCTCTTTTTTGGCAATGCGGGTGAAGTCCACCATCTCCTTGATGATATTTTCCGGCGCTTCCATTTTTACCAGAAAGGCTTTCATGGCCACATTGATGGAGCCGATGACATCTGACATCGTGAATTTGATGAAGGTGGCTGCCAGGGTCCCGCCGACAACGATCAGCAGGCCGGGGATGTTGATGAAAACCAGGGCGCTGCCGCCGATGACGATGGAGACCAGAATCAGAACGGTTCCGCTGACCAGGCCGATGATGGTTGCAAGATCCATTTAGCGCCTCACGGTTGATTTGCGAATCAGCACCTTGTTGGAGATGGCGCCAATGGTTTGATAATGTTTGAGCTTGTCGATGCTGTAGTCGTCCAGTTCGGTGTCGGCAGCCATGACAAAGGCACCGGTTGTCATGCGCACGTTGGCTGCGATCACCATCCCGGCCGTCAGTTCGTCCAGTTCCCGTTCATCTGCCATGCTTCGCGCCAGTTCATGCTGCTGCGCCGCGTTGATTTCAAGCAACAACGCCACCACCTCAGGCGACAACTGGTACCCCCTGATCCGCTGCAGGTGTTCTGGAATGCCGGCCAGGGTGATCTTGCCCTTGTGGATCATGTTGTCGTAAATGGAGGCCGCCGAAATAAGTTGGGCACTGACAGGAATTGCATCACCGGCCAGTCCATCGGGGAAACCCTTGCCGTTGTACTGTTCGTGGTGCATGCGCACCAGCAGGGCGGCCGGTTTCATGATCGCTATTTCACCGATGATGCGGGCGCCCATCGCAGCGTGGGATTGGTATAATTGACGTTCGTTTTCAACCATTTCCGTTCGGCGTTTATTCAAGATGGATTTGGGAATGCCCACCATGCCGATGTCGTGGAGCAGAGCCGCCGTTTCGATGATGGGTGTTTCCGCGTCGCCCACACCGGGATGCAGACCGGCCAGTTTGACGGCCAGGGTCGCCGTCCGACGGCAGTGTCCCCCCAGTTCATCGTCAACAACTTCCATCATTCGGGAGAACATGCGGATGGTCTGGATGTGGTTGGCGGTGATGATCTCGGTCTTACGGTTGAGCGCCCGCTCCAAGTTGACGATACGCGCGCCAATTTCAACTCTGGCGTGCAAGGCGTCCATGTCAATGGGCTTGGTGATATAGTCGTCGACGCCGGATTCAAGGCCGCGCACCATGTCCGCTTTGGAATCGTGGGCACTGGTCAGAATCAGGTAAATATAACCGGATTTCTGATGTTCCCGGATTCGGCGGCACAGTCCAAGCCCGTCAATGCCGGGTATCATCCAGTCGCTGATGACCATGTCCACGGGCGTGCCGCGAATGGTTTGCCAGGCCGTGTTGCCGTCGGCAGCCGGATGCACCGTGTGCCCCCACGCAGCCAGGCGTGATGCCAATAGCTTCAAGGTGACGGGGTCGTCGTCTGCAATCAGGATGTTCATGGTGTTATATGCTTGAATACATGCTGTATGGGTCTTTTGTGAAAATTGGCCTCAATTCAGACCTGGAGGCGTTGCCTGTGGTGTTCTGAAGCGTATCGCAAGTCCGCTTTGCTGTAAGTTCATATCGGCCGCGCCAATTAAAACTTAAGCAATGAATTTCAGGGATTTTCATCGTTTTTGCCGAAAGGTTATCCGCGGGAGAATCAGCGATCCCGATAGAGAAAATGTCTGCTTGACAAGGTTGCTGCTGAACCGGTAGGAACAGAATTTCTGAGCCTGTTTTCCTCTACCCGAATTATTCCACCGCCTGCGATGACAGGCGAAGGAAGCGTCACAGGAGGCGCCCTCCATGCAAAAAGATTGCCTTTTCTGCAAAATCGCTCACGGCCAGACGGGAACCGACTTGCTGTTCGAGAACGACCACGTCGTCGTTTTCCGTGACATCAACCCGCATGCCCCCGTCCATCTGTTGATCGTTCCCAAACGGCATATCCGCAGCATCAACGACCTTACCGAATCGGACCATGCGATTCTGGCGGAAATGATCATGACCGCCAGTCAGATGGCCAACAAGGAGCAGGTAAATGCCTCGGGATACAAACTTCTCTTCAATGTAGAGAAAGGCGGCGGACAGGTGATCTTTCATCTCCACCTGCACCTGATCGGAGGATGGAACAAATGACCGAAAGGGTTATCTAAATGCGGGTCGTGGTGATCATCCCATCACGCTATGGCTCCATTCGATTTGACGGCAAACCGTTGGCCAACATCTGCGGCAAACCGATGATCCAGTGGGTCTGCCAACGGGCCATGCAGGCGAAATGCATCCAATCTGTGCACGTGGCCACCGACGACATCCGCATCCGGGACGCGGTAAACCGCTTTGGCGGCAGCGTCGTCATGACTTCCTCCAGATGCCGCTCCGGCACCGACCGGGTGGCCGAAGCCGCCGAACGGCTCGGTCTGGATCCGGGGGACATCGTGGTCAACATCCAGGGAGACCAGCCCCTGGTGGATCCACGATGCTTTGACGCCGTGGTACAGCCATTTTACGAAGACACGACGGTAAAAATGAGCACGCTTGCCTTTGCCATCGTGGACCGGCGTGAAATCACCGATCCAAAGGATGTCAAGGTTACCTTTGACAACCATGGCGATGCCCTCTATTTCTCCAGGGCGACCATTCCCCATGGCCGGGACGGGTTGACCGGTTACGAGACCTACAAGCATCTGGGTGTCTACGCTTATACGCAAGAATTTCTGGCGTGCTTCAGCGGACTCTCGCCCGGGCGGCTGGAAGAGATCGAAAAGCTCGAACAGCTTCGGGCCATGGAGCACGGCCATCGAATTCGAGTGGTGGTGACGCCTTATGATTCTCCCGAAGTGGATCTGCCGGTGGACATCCAGCGCATTGAGGAGAGGATGGCGGGCATGGGGCTGTGCTGATCAACGGCTCAATTGATCGTCTGTTCCACGATATTTGGGGAACCGGAATCGGGAGCGGGCGGCAGGGACGGCACGGGTGAGGGTGCCGTGGCTGAGCCGGCCGAAGATGGGGGTGATGCTTTCTGGGCCTGCGCATCCAGTCGCCGGTTCAATGCCTCGATCTGCTTGCTAAAGGCCGCCAGTTTTTTCTCAATTTCACGAATTCGATCCTTGACCATCTCCTGCAGACCCAACCGCTCGAGGCCCAGCGCCAGATCCATGGACTCCTTGCTCAGCTTTTCCAGGTCAAGCCGCTGGGCTTTCTTTTCCATGTCGGCAAGTCGACCCTGATCCTTTTTCAGGCCCTCCGCCATCAGCAGAATCTGGGCGGCCAACTCCTCGTCGAATTTGTTGAACGCCGCGTTGAGGTCCGCCATCTCTTTTTGCAAGGCGGCGGCGGACGCTTCTGTTTTGTTGGACAGGGCCGCCAACGCGGATCGGTCCGCCTTCTGCTCGGTAATTTGGTTGATTTCGGTGGTGGCTTTTTTTAGGTTGATCTGCAGGGCGGCGGTGGTGGTTTCCAGGGCTTTGGACATCTCGTTGAGTTGTTCCTCCATTTTTGCCTGTTTGAGGGAGAGGTTGGAAAAACGGGATTCCAAGTCTTTGGATAGATTCTGGACGCCCATGGAGCCGGAGGTCTGTGTATTGATGACCCGGTTTTTGATATCCAGATAGGCGATGACCAGAACAACCACCAACAGGCAGGGGATGAGCACGGCCACCAGAGTGACCCGTGTGCCCAGTTTTTCGATGCGCAGATTATCCGCATCCGCCATATAAAGGGCTTCAGGCTCCGCTTGCGCACCGCGAAGGGTGAACCGGGCGGTATCGTCTTGATGATTCATGGCGTGGCTATTCCCATTCGATGGTGCTTGGTGGTTTGGAACTGATGTCGTATACGACGCGGTTGACGCCCCTGACCTCGTTGATGATCCGGTTGGAAATGTTGCCCAGCAGCCGGTGGGGGAGCTTGGCCCAGTCCGCAGTCATGGCGTCTTTACTGGTGACTGCCCGAATGGCAACGATGTTTTCATAGGTGCGTCCGTCTCCCATGATACCGACGCTTTTGATGGGCAGCAAAACGGCAAAGGACTGCCAGAGCTTGCGGTAATACCCGGAAGCACGAATCTCTTCCTGGAGCACTGAATCCACTTCCCGCAGCACTTCCAGGCGCTTTCTGGTGACCTCCCCGATAACCCGGATGGCCAGGCCCGGACCGGGAAACGGCTGTCTCCAAACCAAATCGTCGTCCAACCCCAACGCCTTGCCCAGCTTGCGCACCTCATCCTTAAACAGATACTTTAAGGGTTCGACCAGCTTGAGTTTCATTTTTTTCGGCAGCCCGCCTACATTGTGGTGGGATTTGATTACCGCGGTGGGTCCGCCGAAAGCCGATTGGGATTCGATGATATCCGGGTAAAGGGTGCCCTGGGCCAGAAAATCAGCATGCTTTATTTTCAAGGCTTCCGCCTCGAAAACAGCCATGAACTCCTTGCCGATGATTTTGCGTTTGCGTTCCGGATCGGACACCTTGGAAAGGGCCTTGACAAAACGCGAGGCGGCCTTGACGAAGCGGATGTTGATCTTCAGGTGGCTTTTGAGTTTCTCCTTCAGCTGAACGGCCTCGTCTTTGCGCAGCAGACCGTTATCCACGAAGATGCAAGTGAGTTTCTTGCCGATGGCCTGGTGAATCAAAAGCGCTGTCACGGAAGAGTCGACGCCGCCGGAAAGGCCGAGGATCACGCTTTTATCACCCACTGTTTGCCGGATCTGGCTGACGGCATCCCGGGCGAAGGATTTCATGGTCCACGATGCGCTGCATCCGCAGATGTCAAAAAGAAAGTTGCGGATCATTTTCCGTCCTTTGGCGGTATGCGCCACTTCGGGATGAAACTGAACGCCGAAGAACTTTTTGCGGATGTTGGCCATCGCGGCCACTTTGGTGTTGGCCGTCGATGCAGTGACGGAGAAGCCTTTGGGCAGGCCGTCGATGGAATCACCGTGGCTCATCCAGGTAACCGTTTCTTTGCCGACGCCGGAAAAGAGCCCTTTTTGCTGCCTGGCGGTCAGGGCGGCAAACCCGTATTCCCGTTTGTCGGCTTTCTTGACTTTGCCGCCGAGGGTGTCAACCATAAAATGCATGCCATAGCAGATGCCCAGCACAGGAATGCCGAGGTCGAAAATGCCCGCGTCCACCCGGGGACTGTCCTTCTCATAGATACTGGATGGTCCACCGGAGAGGATAATGCCTTCAGGCGCCCATGACCGAATCTGGTCCGCGGTGACCGTCGGTGGCTCAATCTGGCAGTATACGCGGCATTCGCGCACGCGCCGGGCGATGAGCTGATTGAATTGGGATCCGAAATCGATGATGACGATCATGCTTGGTCTCCGGCCTAAAACGTTGCAAATACCCTACAATTCAACAGATTGACAGGTTTGGGGGGTCATACCATTATCAGTTGAAAAAGGCAACCGGGCGATCGTGCTTGCGTCCGCCCGGGCACGGATCACAACCGTGCCGCCGGGTCGCCCTCGGGGAGCGGTTGCCGGTTGGACCCGGGAAGCCGAAGGCGGAGACCGGGTTGATAAATTCGACATCCCGGACTATAAATCACGAGGTTACCATCGGTTCCCTGTTAAACGGGAAACCAGCCGATGCGCTGGGCCTGAGATGCAAACCATGAAATCGTTTGGTTGAACCGCGATAGCGAGGCCATTCCCCCCCGCTTGCAGCGGGGTTGGCGGGCGAGCTGAGAATCGATTCATTTAATCCTTACGGTGGCCCCTCCCCGCGGCTCGCCGCAGGGAGGGGTCTTATGCGTGTCGGCAAGCTGCGTAAAATCGGGTGCTGTCTGGCCATGGTCGTCGTGATTTCAGGATGCGAATCCCCCCTGACGCAAAATGATCTCGAAGCGCTGCAGTCCAGAGGAGAATTGGTACTGATCACGCGCAACAATGCTGCATGTTATTACGAGGGGCCCCATGGCCCCGTTGGATTCGAGTACGATCTGGCTAGGGCGTTTGCCGATCATCTGGGCGTGGACCTTCGCCTATCGATTATCGAGGATGAAATCGATATGATTGCCGCCCTCCGAGCCGGTCAGGGCGATATCATCGCCCCCGGCGTTCCCTTTGGCGGCCAGTCGGCCCGATTGCTTTCTCTGGGGCCGGTTTACCTGGAAGTGGAACAGCAGGTGGTGGGGCATCGCAGCGGTCCGGACATCCAAAGCAAGAAAGCGCTCGAGGCGTACACGCTCTGGATGACCGGCAGCAGCGCCCGTATCGAATATCTGGAGGAATTGCGCGGCATGTATCCCGGCATTGCCTGGCAGATCCTAACGGCATACAGTGACGAGGATCTGCTCCAGATGGTGTGGAACCGCGCTCTGCCGCTTACGGTCGTGGACTCAAACACCCTGTCCATGAACCATCATTATTATCCGGAACTGACCGTCAAGCTGACCCTGGGCCAACCCCAGAAACTGACATGGGCCACGGATCCGCGCAACCGTCGATTGAAGCAGGCCATCGCCGCGTGGTTTGACCAAAAAAAGACGCGGGAAATCATCAATGGCCTTATCGAACACTATTACAGCCATCTGGAATCCTTCGATTATGTAGACCTGGCCAGGTACCGTCGCCGAATCAACGTCCGGCTTCCCAAATATCGGGCCTTTTTCGAGGCGGCGGCAAAAAAATACAAGCTGGACTGGAAACTCGTCGCTGCCCAGGCGTATCAGGAGTCGCATTGGAACCCTCGTGCAAAGAGCTATACAGGCGTGCGGGGGATGATGATGCTCACCCGCGAAACGGCGGCATCCATGGATCTGGAAAACCGAATGGACGTCGAGGCGTCAATTTTTGCCGGCGTCCGCTATCTGGCCCGTCTGCACCGCCAGGTCGGCGCCTCAGTGCCCGAACCTGACCGCACGCTCATGGCATTGGCCGCCTACAACATTGGATTCGGCCACCTGCAGGACGCCAGGCAATTGGCCCGCCGGATGGGCAAACCGGAAAACAGCTGGCATGGTGTCCGGTCGGTATTCCCGCTGTTGCAGCAGAAAAAATATTACGTTACCCTAGCGCACCGTTATGCGCGTGGAAATGAAGCGGTCATGTATGTAGACCGCATCCGGACCTATCACAAAATGCTGCAACCCAATTTAGATGCCTTGGCTGCCGATTCGAACAAGCCTGACGGGCCACCCGTGTTTCCTTGAGAAAGCCTCGATGTGCCTTTTACCGACGAATGCTTCGGCGATTAGCGATGGGTGATACGGTTTGCACAAAGGCCATGAATGTGGTAGAGACGGCCACCGATGCTACAGGTAAGGGACGTTTAACCCTTCAGGAATGCTCAAGATAATGCCAGTCCCCATCGTTCAGATATATGAAATCCAGACGCCGGATGATGCCCGGACCATGATCGGATTGCATGTGGACCACATCGGCAGCGTGATCACCGCTATCGATGATCGGCACGACCCGGTCATCCGCGAAACCGTGGCCGTGGTCAGGAAGATGGGGGCTGTCAGCAGCCTGATTCCGCTCTATTCAGACCCGGAGGCGGTTTTCGACACCCTGGATTACCATCGGCCGCACATCGTCCATTTTTGTGAGCGGCTGGATTACCATGACGGCCTTTCGGTCCAGGCGGCGCTTCAGCTGCAGGCCGCTGTCAAACGACGGTTTCCAGACATTCAGATCATGCGCTCCATTCCCATCGGGCGGACGGGCAAAGCGGACCGTGATGCCGTCTTGGCGCTGGCTGCCCGGCTGGAACCGCTGAGCGACTATTTTTTAACCGACACGGTAATCGCCGGCGAGTCGGGTGCAGCCGATGACGACCAACCGGTGGCCGGATTCGTCGGCATCACCGGGCTTACCTGCGACTGGTCTGTGGCTGCAGCGCTGACGGCCAGGAGCCGAATCCCGGTGATCTTGGCCGGAGGCATCTCTCCGGAAAATGTAACCGACGGCATTCTGCAGGTTCGGCCTTTTGGGGTAGACAGCTGCACCTGCACCAACGCCGTGGACGAATCCGGACGACCCATCCGATTTAAAAAAGACCCGGCACGGATCAAGGCCCTTGTATCTGAAACCCACCGCGCAGAGGCCTTGCCCATGGATGGGAAGCGGATAACAACGACATGACGTTGCATGGAAACGGATAAACCGGGGACCTGAGCACCGATGCGCACGTAAGCCGGGCCCTGCCATTCACGAACCCCAAGAAAGGGTTAACACCACATGTACGAGAGCAGCGATTTAAGAAAAGGACTGAAGATAGAGATCGACGGTGATCCATATGTGATCGTCCAGTTTGAATTCGTGAAACCGGGAAAGGGGCAGGCCCTTTACAAATGCCGGCTCAAGAACATGATTACCGGTTCGCAATTCGACAAAACCTACCGGTCCGGCGAAAAATTCAAGGAAGCCAATCTGGAGGCGGTCGAAATGGAGTATCTCTACTTCGATGGGAACAATTACTGTTTCATGAACTCGTCAAATTATGAACAGGAATTTTTGACCGAGGAGCAATTGGGCGAAGCCAAGGCCTTTCTCAAAGAAAACACCGTGTGCAATGTCCTCATGTTCGATAAAAAGGCCCTGGATATCTCGCTGCCCAATTTCGTGGAGTTGACCATCACCGAAGCCGAACCCTGGGCCAAAGGGGATACCGCTGCCGGGTCCACCAAACCGGCAACCCTGGAAACCGGTCATGTGGTTCAGGTGCCGCCGTTTGTCAACGAGGGCGAAACCATCCGCATCGACACACGCACCGGGCAGTACGTGGAGCGCGTAAAGTAGTATCACTCCCCTTGTCCATGCGCCTGCCGGGTAGGGTGGTGCAATCGATTGGGTAAAATTGAGGGGCGGATTTGAAATCCTGGGGCCGGTGCGGCTAACCGGCTGGAACCGTCGGCGGGTTCATCGATCAGTCCGTCTTGGATGGGGGGGCCTGCACCAGGTAGCGTTTGATCCGGTTGCCATCCATCTCCATCACCACCACCTGGTAGCCGTCGATGGTGAAGACTTCATCTTCTTCCGGGATTCTGCCGATTCGGTCAAGAATGAATCCGGAGAACGTATCGTACTCTCTCGATTCGGGGATATGCATGCCGACCTTTTCGTTGACCTCTTCGATTTCCGATTTGCCCAGCACCATCCACTCCTTGGCCTTTTTGCTGATGATGTGGGGCTCCTCTTTGTCGGTTTCGTCACGGATTTCACCCACCAGTTCCTCCAAAGCATCCTCCAACGTGATCAATCCGGAGACGCCGCCATACTCATCGACGATGATGGCCATGTGGTTTTTACGGGCCTTGAACTGGTGCAGCATCCGGTCCAGCTTTTTGTTTTCCGGAACGAAATAGGGCGGGCGCATGATGGCCCGCACATTCACAGGGGTTTCGGATGTGGCCTGATGCATGAAGATGTCCTTGATATTCAAAATGCCTACCACGTGATCGATGTCGCCCTCGATTACCGGAATGCGGGTAAATCCGGATTCGGCAATGACCTTGAAATCGAGCGGCGCGTCGGCATCCACCACGAACATGTCGGCCCGCGGGGTCATGATCTCCGAGGCGTTGGTGTCGTCCAGTTCGAAGACGTTGTGGATCATCTCACGCTCTTCTTCCTTGATTTCTCCCTGTTCTTCCACCACTTCAACAAAGGTGATCAGCTCCTCCTCGGTGGCCGACGGCGTCTTGCTCATCCTGCCGGTGATGCGGGGAATGAAATTGAGAAACACGATGATCGGGAAAAAAAGGATCGACATCCAGTAGATGGGAAAGATCGTCAGCTTGGCCAGAAGGATGTTGTTGCGGGTGGCAAAGGATTTGGGAATCACTTCGCCGAACACGAGAATCAGAAAGGTCATTATGCCGGTGGACAGGCCCACGGCATAATTGGCGGACATGTTGATGGTCAGCGACGTGGCGATGGCCGATGCGGCCACATTGACCACGTTGTTGCCGATCAGGATGGTGGTCAGCAGCTTGTGGGGATCATCTTTCATGCGCTTGATCAGCTGATGAGATCGAATGTTCTCCTTGGCCATGTGCCTTGCGCGGGTTTGGCTGATCGAGAACAGGGCGGTCTCCGCCGATGAAAAAAATCCGGAGAGCAACAGCAGGACGAAAAGCAGAATAAACTGATTCACCATCATCCGCAGACTCCTGCAACAGCGATCTGGTCATGCGGATGACGTCGGTTCCGGCGGCTTAAATGAAACATACGAGAGGCGAAACAAGCACGAAGATCACCCAGGAATCCGGAACCTGGGCCGGGTAAAAAGGGGTCGTCCAACGTTATGGCCTTCCTCTTGAAATGGGAGATGAAGTCATGCGATAGTGGTCCTTCCCCGTGGCGGGCGGGACCTTTTTTGGGTGAGGTGTCGTCAATCGCTGCCTTTAGGGTTAACGAATGCGGGCCATACATGGCCGACAAGTTATTACTATATCGTATTTTTTCAGTTTTTCAAGCCCCTATGCACACAAAAATGGAATCTGAGGCCAGATTCCGGTGATCGAACCATGACGGACGGCTCCCTGATCGACGATTACATCAGTGCACTCAAGGCTGCCAGCGCAGTTGGCGGCCAGGTGGTCTATCACCGTGAGTTTGCGGCCAGCGAGCCCACTTTCGGTGAAACCCAAAGGCCCTGGCCGAAACCGATTGAGCACCTGCTCGAGGCCATGGGAATCGATCGGCTGTATGCCCACCAGGCCCAGACCATCGACCGGGTGCGGGCGGGGATCCATACGGTAGCCGCCACCCGGACCGCCTCCGGCAAGACCCTGATTTACTCACTTCCGGTTTTCGAGGCCGTTGCTGCGGATGCATCCGTCTGCGCCCTGTTCATCTACCCCCTGAAAGCCCTGGCCCAGGATCAACACAACGCCATCAGCAATATGTCCGCCCACCTGCCCGACGTCAAGCTGAGGGCGGACATCTACGACGGCGACACATCATCCTATCGGCGCAAGAAGATTCGTGACACCCCCCCCCACATCCTGATGACCAACCCCGAAATGGTTCATCTTTCGGTTTTGCCCTACCACGACCGATGGTCCGACCTGCTATCCAGAATCCGGTTCGTGGTGGTCGACGAGGTGCACACCTACCGTGGCATCCTGGGTTCGCACATGGCCCAGGTTTTCCGCCGCCTGCGCCGCCTGTGCAGCCATTACGGTGCATCGCCCACTTTCGTTTTCACGTCGGCCACCGTTGCCAATCCGGACGAACTGGCCAGGCAGTTGACCGGATTGCGCGTTGAAACCGTTACCCGCAGCACAGCCGGCAACGGGCGGCGTCACCTGATCGTGATGGATCCGGCGGACGGGTCATTGACGGCAACGCTGATGCTGCTCAAGGCGGCCGTGAGCCGGGGCCTCCGCACCATCGTTTACACCCAGTCCCGCAAGTTGGCGGAGCTGCTGGCCATCTGGGCCAAACACCGTTCCGGTCACCTCGCCGATCGCATCAGTGCTTACCGCGCCGGATTTCTGCCTGAAGAGCGGCGCGAAATCGAGTCCAAACTGGCTTCCGGAGAACTGCTGGCGGTGATCAGCACCAGTGCCCTGGAACTGGGCATCGATATCGGCAGCTTGGATCTATGCATTCTCGTCGGGTACCCCGGTTCCATTGTCGCCACCTGGCAGCGCGGGGGCCGGGTGGGGCGCAGCGGTCAAGACTCGGCGGTGGTACTGGTTGCCGGAGAAGATGCCCTGGATCACTATTTCATCAACCATCCGGAACAGCTGGTGGTGCGCCAGCCGGAAGCGGCCGTGATCAATCCCTACAATCCGGATGTCGTGTCACGGCATCTGGTTTGTGCCGCTGCCGAACTGCCCTTGTCCGTCAATGACCCCATGCTGGCACCTGAACCGATGAAAGCCTGCCTGCGAGAGACTGTCGCCTCCGGTGGGCTTTATCTGAGCGCCGACGGCGCGGCTTGTTTTTCGCCGATGAAAAATCCGCACCGCTTCGTGGATTTGCGGGGGTCGGGTGCCCGGTATGCCATCATGGAGGCGGCCAGCAATGCCTCGTTGGGTGAAATCGATGGAATTCGCGTTTACCGGGAAACCCATCCCGGTGCGGTCTATCTGCATCGTGGCCAATCCTTTATGGTGGAATTCCTGGATTCGACGAACCGTAAGGTTGTTGTCGCGCCCACCCGGGTCGATTTTCACACCCGCGTGAGATCTCACAAAGAGACCCGGATCCTCGCAGTGGTTGATCAAAAGCCGGTCTACGGAACCATGATGGCCTTTGGACGGCTTCGGGTCACCGAGCAGGTCACCGGTTACGACCGCATACAAACCCGAACGGGCAACGTGCTGGAGCGGGTTCCGCTCGATCTACCACCCATGGTTTTCGAAACCCAGGGACTGTGGTTTGCGGTTCCCGCGGCAGTGACCGCCCTGGGGGAAAAGGCTTGGATCCACATCATGGGGGGGCTGCATGCCTTGGAGCATGCGGCCATCGGCGTCTTTCCCCTGTTGGTGCTTGCCGACCGAAACGATCTAGGGGGCATCTCCACCCCTTTCCATCCCCAGTTGAAGGGTGCCGGCATCTTTATCTATGACGGTCTGCCCGGGGGAAGCGGACTCTGCGCCCAGGCTTTCACCAACGGTGCCGGTCTGCTGGATGCCACCTATTCGGCCATCTGCACATGCCCTTGTGAAACCGGATGTCCCAGTTGTGTCCATTCTCCCAAATGCGGTTCGGGAAACCGCCCGATCGATAAGACGGGAGCGATTTTTTTATTGAAGGCCCTGATTTCCGCAGCGGACCGGCCCACCTCCGAATTGATTCCCGGGCCGATGGACGTCGAGAAAGAAAACGCGTCGGATGACGCCCCCCCGGCCAAGGATGCCATGCCTGAGGCCATTCGCTATGGGGTGCTGGACATTGAAACCCAGCTGTCGGCCCAGGAGGTGGGCGGTTGGCATCATGCATCGCGGATGCGGGTCAGTTGTGTTGTGCTTTACGATTCACAGTCGGACAATTTCTTCGAGTTTGTCGAAGGTCAGGTTCCCATGCTGCTGGATCACCTTCAACAGCTGGACCTGGTCATCGGGTTCAACATTAAACGTTTCGACTACCGGGTGCTCTCCGCCTACACGGAACTTGATTTTCGGCAGATCCCCACCCTGGATATCCTCGAAAAGGTGAAAGATCAGCTGGGGTATCGGCTCTCACTGGACCACCTGGCATCAGTTACCCTGGATATCGGAAAAACGGCGGGTGGGCTGGATGCCCTGAGGTGGTGGCGGGAGGGAAAAATGGCCAAAATTCTTGAATACTGCCGATCGGATGTGGCCATTACCCGCGATCTGTATCGGTTCGGCCGAAATAACCGTTACCTGCTGTTTCAGAATAAAGCCAAACAAACCGTGCGGTTGCCGGTGAGCTGGTAGAATGGATTCGCCTCATGCGGGAACCCAGGCGGCGGAAAAGGCCAGTAGAAACTGGGCGACGTAGTAAAGGGGCAATCCAACCACCCGGTTGACAGGGGCACCGGCGATGAAGCGCTGCCGGGCCACGAAAAGATCTGAAATATAGAACAGGATGGCGCCGGCAAACAGACCACCGCGGGCACGCAAGGGAATGGTCGGATCGCCGGCAACGCCGAACGCGCCGCAAACCATGATGCTGATCACCACAATATAGGCCAGCACCGGGGTGTGCATATTCCCCAGGTGGGGTTCCAGCCACGGCCAAACCAAGGCGGCCGCTGTCATCAGCAGAATCACGCCCACCGCCATGGCAGGGCCGACCGCACCCACCGCAAAAAAGGCGACGGCATAAGACAGGTGACCCAACAGAAAGCTGGCCAGCCCGAGAAGAAAGGTGCCGCGGGAACCAAAGGCCAGCAGGATGTCTCCGCCCAGGCAGAACAGCAGGGCAAGAAGAATAAGACCGGCAAAGCGCGCATCCAGGGCCGGCTGCAGGGTCCAGGCAACGATGAACAGCAGGGACAGCGGTGTCTTGAACAGGAGAATCCATTTGGGATTTTCCGTCATCTCCGCGGTGACGAGACCCACGAGAAGCACCACGGCAAGTCCCAGAACGAACCATATAACCATTTGAAAACCTGTTAATTTGCTTTTTAACGGTTGTGTTGGCACACGGGGGATTCGGATTCCCTGCGGACAGACTGCACCGTCATCGGGACGCATAGGGTGTCGGGTCGGGTACACCGGCAGCCGTAAACCCGTTTTTGCGAAGGATGCACGAATCGCAGCTGCCGCAGGCCAGACCCAACGGAGACGGGTCATAACAGCTGTGGGTCATCCCGTAATCCACGCCCAGTGCGGTTCCTGCAAGGATAATCTGGGCCTTGGTCATGTCGATCAGCGGCGTGTGGATGCGATAGCGTCCCTTGCCCTCGGTGGCGGACTTGGTGGCCAGGTTGGCCATGGTTTCAAATGCCTGGATATATTCCGGCCGACAGTCGGGGTATCCGCTGTAATCCACGGCGTTGACGCCAATAAAAATATCCCAGGCACCCAGTACCTCGGCCCAGGCAAGGGCGTATGACAAGAATATCGTGTTGCGTGCAGGCACGTAGGTGACGGGAATCGCTATGGCCATAAGGGATTCGCTGCGGGCCTTGGGCACGGCGATGTCGTCGGTCAGGGCCGAACCGCCGATCGGTTTCAGATCAACCCGGGTAATCAGGTGGCGTTTTGCACCTGCAGCGGCGGCCACCTTTTCGGCTGCCCGGAGCTCGCATTTGTGTCGCTGCCCATAGTCGAAGCTGAGGCTGTAGATGGCAAACCCCTGGTCGGCGGCCATGGCCAGCACGGTGCTTGAATCCAGGCCGCCGCTGGACAAAACAACTGCTTTTTTTTTATTCAGCATGGGTGGTTATCCAACACGATATAATGTTTAAGGTTGATTATGGTTTCGTCGTCAAACCCCCCGCTCCTGATCCGGCCAGATCAGCCGGTGCAGTTGCAGCTGGAGCCGGGCCTCGATTCGGGCCTCAAGCATCCAGGCTGCCAGCCGATCCGGCGGCAACCGGTCGGATACGGCCGAGAACAGGATGCGATCCGTCGGCAGGATCGCTGGTAAACGGGGCAGCAGCCCCGTGGCAAAAAGAAAATCGTCGTGATCGCCGATGACGAATTTGACTTGGTCGTGTGCGGTCAGCCGCGGCAGGTTCGCGATATCGTTTTGCTGATGCTCTCCGCTTGACGGGCACTTGATGTCCATGATCCGGCTGCAGCGGCGATCCACCCGATCGATGTCCAAGGAACCGTTGGTTTCCATCAACAGGTGATGGCCATCGCCAAGCAGGGCCTTCACCAGCGCCGGTGTTCCGTGCTGGGTCAGGGGCTCTCCACCGGTTATTTCAACCCGGTGGCAGCCGAATGTCGCCACCTCGTCGACAATCTGGGCAACGGTCATGGCGTTGCCCTCATCGAATGCGTAGCGGGTGTCGCAATAGCGACAGCGCAGGTTGCATCCGGTCAGACGCACGAACACACAGGGCAGCCCGGCATATACGGATTCGCCTTGAATACTGTAAAAGATTTCATTGACTGTAAGGATCATGCTATTAATGACGTTACACCGTTTTTCAGTACTGTGCACCGCCGACCACGTATAGCAAGGCGACTGGCGCAAGTAAACCTTCCCCTGACGATGAGACTGAGGTCAAGCATGCCGATTTACCGTCTCGACAACGTGATCCAGCCCTATGCCTGGGGATCGAAAACAGCCATTGCCCAGCTGATCGGTCAGCCCAATCCTGCCCAACACCCCCAGGCGGAACTGTGGATGGGCACGCATCCCAAAGGTCCCTCCATGGTGATTGCCGGCGACGATCGGGTCCCGCTCCAGCAGTTGATCGACCAGCAACCCATCGATATTTTGGGCCGGTATGTCGTCAGGCGGTTCGGGCATGTCCTGCCTTACCTCTTCAAGGTGCTGGCTGCCGCCCAACCGCTTTCCATACAGGCGCATCCCAGCAAACGCCGGGCGATAGAGGGGTTCAACAGGGAAAATCGTCAAGGCAAGGCCTTGGATGCACCGGACCGCAACTACCGGGATGACAACCACAAACCGGAACTAATTTGCGCCCTGACGCCATTTTGGGGGCTGAACGGATTTCGGCCGCCGGCTGAAGCCGTCGACCTGTTGACCCCGGTGTGCCCCCGGGACCTCGATCATGCCCTCCAGCATCTGAAAAGGCACCCGGGCCACGGGATCCAATTTTTTTTCGAAGCCATGATGACCCTCTCCGCCGATAGGCGCACGGCGGCGGCCCAGGAAGTGTTTTTCAAGGCCGGGCCGTTGGCGGGCACATCGTCGGTCTTCCGGTGGATGGTCGACCTGGCTCGCGCCTACCCGACGGATATGGGGATTCTTTCCCCGGCCCTATTGAACCTGGTCTGCCTTGACCCCGGGCAGGCCATGTACCTGCATGCCGGCCAGCTCCACGCCTACCTGGACGGCGTGGGAATTGAACTCATGGCCAATTCGGACAATGTGCTCCGGGGCGGGTTGACGCCCAAGCATATCGACGTGCCGGAACTGCTCAGCGTTGTCCGGTTTGAAGATACCGCTATCCAGATTCTCGAACCGATGCCGGTGGGGCCGTCTGAATCGAGCTACCATTGCCCGGCCGAGGAGTTTTCACTTACCGTCATCCGGCCCACGAACGGTCAGCCTTACGTTTCGTCCGCCGTCAGAAGTGTCGAAATTCTCTTGTGCACAGCCGGAGAAGGACGAATTGAAGCGGGTCGTCAAGGGGTCGGGGTGATCATTAAAAAAGGTGACAGCTTTCTGATCCCTGCCAGCCTAAAATCCTATGCGATTGACGGTAACGTCATGGTCTACAAAGCGGCCGTTCCGCTGCGAAATCAATAATTGCCCACATCCCGGGCAAACTCGTCGAAGCCCTTGACCCGAAGGAAGGTTGAGATCAGGGCGGCCAGTGTATCGGCCGTGTCCACCCGGTAGCGTCCGTTTTCATCCTGGCCGGCCATTTTTTTTGAATTGGCCACCACCGCCTGAAGGGATGCTGCGGGCAGTTCAATGTTCACGTGAACCCTTACCAACGGGCTGCTTTCCGTCATGGTTAACCCTCCTTCGTCACCGGTTGATCCGGTCCTGGTTTTTCAATGGTTAAAATGCGGGCGATGGACAGCCTGCCCAGATCGGGATGGGGTAGCCCGGCAACGACCGCTTGCGGAAGGTCCGATATCCGGGTGAAATAATTGCGCAGAAACCGGCCCTGGCGATCGATGCCCACCACCACCTGGTCGATGAGCTTTCTGGGCAATTGGGCCACGGCGTTGCGGGTGATCCAGATCTCCCCTTTACCGGCAACGGTATTTAGATACGAGGCCTGGTCAAAGGTCCCGCCGGGGATCGTTGATTCCACGCAGCCGTTCGGTGCGTCGGCCGTCCGTTCTTCCGTGCCGTGGCTGATGCCCATGTTCATGCGGATCTCATCAGCCCATCCCTCCTGGGTTTGGCGTTTTTCTTCCATTACCTTCATCTGTCGGTTCATCCGGGTTGCGCAGCAGATGGCGCTGAAGATGGGGTTCCTTCCGGCGTTTTTCGTAAACAGGTAGTCGACCTGCCCACCGCTGCCGCCGACCCGCTTGCCGCCGAAGGATTTGACAACGCTGTCACTTTCGTCCCTGATTCGATCCATCAATTTGAAGAAAACCTCGGGAAGCATCCTGTCGGCAATGCGGTGGGCGTTGTTCAGCCGTACCGACAATATGCAGATTGCCTCTTTTTCATCCCCAGGGCCGGTGTCGGTGAAGGCGGACTCAGTTTCTCCGGGTGCTGACACTGCAGCGTGCCATGGATCCCGTCGGAGCAAAAAGAGGGTCCCCTCCTTGAATTCCATGCCGAACATGCGCAGGGGCGAGTGACTGGCCTCGCCTTTGTTCCCGATGATGCAGCTGTCGACCAGAAATGGGTGGATGGATGGGGCGAGGGCGGTTTCGACGTCTGTGGCGGGCAGGTGATTCCTGGAGATGAAGCCGGTTTCGCGATCAAACGTATCTTTGGCGGTGGAGCGACGCAAGAGGATATAGACGAATGAAAACAACACCTGCCAGTCGCCAACTGAATTCTTGATGGCCGGTCTGAGGAGCAGTTCGAAGATATTTCCTGCGCCGGCGGAAGGCAGCGCCTCGGCCAGGGCAAGGGAAAAGGGGTCTGTACCGCCGCGGTTCATCCACACCAAAGCGAGTTTCTTGTCCACGAAAAACGACGGCGCCTCGATTTGGTCCGCTGCGAGGGATAGTGGACCAAATGTCGCTTGAGCGTTTTGGGACAATCGACCTCCGGAGCCCTTTATACCGGCAGATTCGATGCTATTGGGGGATGGTTCAACGGTCGAAGCGGTTTTCGATGGCATCTCGTTACGCGCAGGATTGGCAGACGTTTTGAACTGCTCGGCGATCTGATCCATGGGATGACCGGAGGGTCCATCGTGTTCTGGCATGCGGGTTCGTTCCTGTATGGTATTGGCGGTGCGTGGGGCCGGATCCGGTCTTTCGGGTCACGAAATAGAAGACCTTGCGGCATCGGGTCAATTTATCCGGGAATCGGAGAAAATCGTCAAGGGAAAAAGATCGCCGATCCTCACCCATTGTTGCAGCAAAATCGGCATCGCATTGACAATCAGCAGGTTATCCCATACAGACGGACCTACCAATTAATTGCCGCCGCTGTTAACGTGGATACCCAGGCCTTGCCGATGAACGATTACCAGCAGGAACAACTCGACGCCTTGAAAACCGTCAGACGGGGACTCGGGCAAATCGATGACGCAAAACGAGCTGAACTCATCGAATCCATCCGTGATTACATGCGATTCAGACGATCGACGGATCGTTTTTTGCAGCGATATTTCAGCGGCGTGTGCACCCACACCTGTTACTTGAGCCACACCAGCGCCTGCTGTTCAAAGGACGGCATCATCACTTTTTTTGCCGACACGGTGATCAACGCGCTGCACGCCACACCGGCCGGGCTGGATCGGTTGGAGGCGGTGCTGAACCGGGTCAACAGGGGGCATCGATGCGTCTACCTCGGCAGCCAAGGCTGCATGTGGACCGTACGTCCGGTGGTCTGCGCCATGTTTCTCTGCGACCGGGCCATGCGGGCGGTTTTCAGCGATGACCCCGAGGCGAAAAAGACGTGGGCGTCGCTGCGCCGGCAGGCAAAGGCATATCAATGGCCGGATCGGCCTGTGCTGTTTGACGACCTGGAACGGGTGTTTATCGATCTGGGTTGCCGTTCCTCGCTCATGCACCTGAACTTGAGCCCGGGCCTGCTAAGAATAAAAAAAAATGCCGGGCTCATATAAAATCAGGCGACCCGGTCATCATGGGCCGCCTGGAATAGGTTTGTCGGCAGCCGTGCGCTAGTCGGTTGCCTGCGCAATCATTTTGCGAATCACGCAGGGAAGGATCCCGCCGTTTTCAAAATACTCCACGTCCACCTCCGTATCCAGCCGGGAGATGACCGTAAATTTGATTTCCCGCCCGTCTGCCTTGACGGCCCTGACGGTCAGCTGCTTTCGTGGCGTCATGCCGTCGATCCCGGAGATGGTGAAGGTTTCAGAACCGTCCAGCCCGAGGCTTTGGGCGCTCTCCCCGTCTGAAAAAACCAGGGGAAGCACCCCCATGCCCACCAGGTTGTTGCGATGGATGCGCTCATACGACCGGGCGATGACCGCCTTGATGCCCAGCAGGGTGGTCCCCTTGGCCGCCCAGTCCCGGGAGGAGCCGGTGCCGTATTCCTTGCCGCCCAGTACGACCAATGGGGTGCCTTCAGCCGCATAGGCCATGGCTGCATCGTAGTTGGTCATTTCCGTCTTTTCGGGATATTTGAGGGTGAAACCGCCCTGCTTGGGGGTCACCAACTGGTTTTTGATGCGGATGTTGCCGAAGGTCCCACGCATCATCACCTCATGATTGCCCCGGCGTGAACCGTACGAATTGAACTGGTCAGCGGCCACGCCGTTTTCGATCAGGTACCGGCCTGCCGGATAATCTTCGGGAATGGCACCGGCCGGCGATATGTGGTCGGTGGTGACCGTGTCCCCCAGCAGGAGAAAGCAACGGGCGCCGGTGATATCCCCCGGTTGCCGCGGCGTCAGGGAGAATCCCTCGAAATAGGGCGGGTTTTTAATATAGGTGGAGGCGTCGTTCCAGGCAAAGGTGGTGCTTCGATCAATGTCGAGGGCTTCCCAGAAACGATCGCCGTCGAAGATGCGGGCGTATTCCTTTTCGTAGAATGCTCTTTTAACGTGGGTGTTGGTCAGCTCGGCAATCTGATCGTTGGACGGCCACAGGTCTTCCAGATAAACCGGTTCACCGTTGGGATCGATACCGACCGGCTCCAAGGTCAGGTCGATATCCACCCGTCCGGCCAGTGCGAATATGACGACGAGCATGGGTGATGCCAGGAAATTGGATTTGATTTTCTGGTGAATGCGGGCCTCGAAATTGCGGTTGCCGGATAGCACGGCCGCCACGTTCAGATCGTTTTTTGAGATGACCTGTTCGATGTCAGGGTGCAGCGGGCCGCTGTTGCCGATGCAGGTGGTGCAACCGAAAGCGGCCAGATGAAAGCCCAGGGCGTCGAAGTAAGGCACCAGGCCGGCTGCCTCCAGGTAATTCATGACCACCTTGGATCCCGGCGCCAGCGAGGTTTTCACATAGGGCGGCACCTTGAGGCCTTTCGCGACAGCCTTTTTGGCGATGAGGCCGGCGCCCATGAGCACGTGGGGGTTGGACGTGTTGGTGCACGAGGTGATGGCGGCAATGACGATGTTGCCGTCACCGATCTTCAACGGCTGGCCGTTCAGCTCCATGTCGAACTGGCGCTGGGTCACCGGGCGGCAGCGCCTGGCACGCACGGTTTTGCAGCCGGATTCATCGTGAAATTCAGAAATGCGCTTGAGCTCGGCATCCCGATCGTATTCGCAGCCGAGGATGTCGGCAAAGGTCTTTTTGAGATCGGGTAGGGAGATGCGGTCCTGGGGGCGGGCGGGGCCGGCCACCGACGGCTGGACCGTCGCCAGATCAAGCGTCACCACCTGGGTGAACTCCGGATCCGTTTCGCCGGTGTAGAACATGCCGGTGGCCTTGGTATACGCCTCGACGATCCGAGCGCGGTCGCCTCTGCCGGTCAAGGCGAGATAGTCAAGGGTTTTTTCGTCGACCGGAAAAAATCCCAGGGTGGCCCCGTATTCGGGGGTCATGTTGGCGATGGTCGCCCGATCGGTCACCGACAGGCTTTTCATGCCCGGACCGAAATACTCCACGAATTTTTCCACCACATTGACCTTGCGCAGCATTTCGGTGATGGTGAGAACCAGGTCCGTGGCGGTGACGCCCGCTTTCAAGGTTCCGGTGAGCCGGACACCGATCACTTCAGGGATTGACATGTAGTAGGGCTGACCCAGCATGACCGCCTCGGCTTCGATGCCGCCTACGCCCCAGCCCATCACGCCGATGCCGTTGATCATGGGGGTGTGGGAGTCGGTGCCCACCAGCGTGTCCGGGTAGGCGATCGCATTGCCGCCCGCTTCCTGGGTGATGACCACCCGGCCTAAATTTTCCAGGTTCACCTGGTGGCAGATGCCGGAGTTGGGGGGCACCACCTTGAAATTGGAAAAGCTCTTCTGGGCCCATTTGAGCAGTTCATACCGTTCGCGGTTGCGACTGTATTCCAGGGCCACGTTTTTCTCCAGGGCGTCGTCGGTGCCAAAGCAGTCCACCTGAATGGAGTGATCCACCACCAGTTCTGTGGGTACCAAAGGGTTGACCCGCGCGGGGTCCTTGCCCAAAGCGTTTACCGCATCGCGCATGGCGGCCAGGTCCACCACTGCCGGCACGCCGGTGAAGTCCTGCATGAGCACACGTGCAGGGTGGTAGGGGATTTCAACCGGCAACGCATAGGTTTTTTGCCAGCGGACGATATTGGACAGGTCCGCTTCCGTAACCACCCGTCCGTCGAGCTTTCGCAGCAGATTTTCAACCAGGATCTTGATGGAATAGGGCAGCTTTTCAATGGATGCCCCGGTGTCGGCGGCAAACTGATTGAAATCAAAGAAAGTGATGGCTTTTCCATCGACGTGAAGCGCCTTCGAATAATCCGTGTTTTTCATGGCAAGGTCCTTTTGGGGGTTAAATGAATCGTTGAAAATGATCGCGTGACCAATGGAACAAATGGTCCGGAACGTCTTTTGGAAACGGTTGATTGTTGATCAGACCCGTTCAAAGTAAAGAAAATCGCTTTACAGGGCAAGTAAAAAACGGCAGAACAGGCGACCGAGGTTCAACGGTTCAACGGTTCTGGGTTAAAGGATTCATCGATCCGGGCTAACCGAGACCCTCAACCGCGTTAATCTTGGAAGATAATCGGGACTTCGACTTAGAACCGTGAAACCGGAACGTTGAACCGCTGAACGACGAGGGGTTATCATGACCGTAAAGAATAAACAGATCGTCGAATGCGAGGTCATCGATGTGGCCTTTGGTGGAAAGGGGCTGGCCAAGATCGACGGCTTTGCCGTATTCATCGATCAGACCGTTACCGGTGACCGGGTGGCCGCCCGCATCGTCAGAAAAAAGCGCAACTATGCCGACGCCGTGGTACAGGCGCTCCTGACACCATCGCCCTTGCGGGTGGAGCCGCCATGTCCTTACAGCGGCTATTGCGGCGGCTGCAGGTGGCAGTTCATCGACTACCCGCACCAGTTGGCGTTGAAACGCCGCCACGTCGCCGAATCGTTGGAGCACATCGCCCTGATGGGCGGAACGGTGGTTCATCCGACGCTGCCGTCCGACACGATTTTCGGGTACCGCAACAAAATGGAATTTTCCTGCTCGGACCGGCGCTGGCTGATGCCCCAGGAAATGGGCAGCGATGCGGATGTCGGCTTCGCACTGGGCCTGCATGTGCCCGGCACCTTTTACAAAGTGCTGGATACCCGGGCATGCCTGCTGCAGCCGGAGGCGGGAAATCGCATTCTGGATGCCGTGCGCACCTTCATGCGTGCCTCGGACCGACCGGTGTACGGGCTTCGCAGCCATGAAGGCTTCTGGCGCTTCCTCATGCTGCGGCACTCGGTGGCCCATGACCGATGGCTGGTCAACATCGTAACGGCCAGTGAGGATCGCGACGCGGTCATGCCGCTTGCCGACATGATCATCGCCGGGTTTCCCGAAGTGGTTTCCGTGGTCAACAACATTACGGCCAGGCGCTCGGGCGTGGCCATTGGGGAGCGGGAAATCCACCTTGCCGGCGAACCGGCATTGACGGACCGGATCGGCCGATTCGCGTTCGAGATATCAGCCAACTCCTTTTTCCAGACCAACACCCGAGGTGCGCGGCAGCTATACGAAACAGTCAGTCGATTCGCTGCGTTAAAGGGGCACGAAAGCGTGCTGGATCTATATTGCGGCACCGGAACCATCGCCATCTGCCTGGCCAGACAGGCCGGCAACGTGATCGGCCTGGAACTGGTTGAGAGCGCCGTGGCTGATGCCCGCAAGAATTGCCGCCTGAATGGCATCGACAACTGCCGATTTATCCTTGGGGATATCAAGGACACCCTGGCAAGCGTATCGGCGGCGCCGGATTTGCTGGTGATCGACCCCCCACGCGCCGGCATGCACAAGGAAGTGGTCAAACAGGTGCTCAGGCTGGGGCCGGAGAAAATTGTCTATGTGTCCTGCAACCCGGCCACCCTGGCAAGGGATATCCTGGAACTCAAGGAGGCGTATGCGGTTAAAGAAGTCCAGCCGGTGGACATGTTCCCCCACACCTTTCACATTGAATCGGTGGCCCGGTTGATAAAAAAAGGGGCTTGAACCGCGGTGGCGAGCGCATTCCTCGTCGCTTGCGGCGGGGTTAGCGAGCGAACTGAAAATAGACGGTCATCCTTACGGTGAACCCTCCCCGCGGCTTGCCGCGGGGAGGGTTCAAACGGTGCAGGGGTTGTGAATTCAAGTTAACTGCGTTAATGAAGTCGACGACAATACATGAACATGCCGGCGTCCGGAGAGGAACTGGCCATGGGAAGCGTGGACGATCTTCAGGAGAATGAATCTGTTTAATCCGCATCATCACTGGAAACTACTGGTTGCGATTTCGCTGGCAGTGATGGCCTGCTCGCCAAAACCCCTGATCGTGGGTCAGCTTGCCGAGTTGGTGGATCAAGGGATGACGGCCTATGAGCGGGATGACGATTGGGACCTGATGGACAAGGCGTTCCCGGCCAATATTAAATTGCTTGAAACCGTGCTGGCCAACGCACCCGAAGATCGTCAAATGCTGACGATGCTGTCTCGGATGTATGCAAGCTATTCCTTCGGATTTGTGGAAACCCGGCTGGATGAGACGCTTTTTATAGTCCCGCCTTCAGCCAGCAGGGCAAAGGAGACGGATTTACTGAAAGATCGAGTGAACCGATACTACGAAAAAGGTCTCGGCTATGCCCTGATGGCGCTGGAACGACGTTCACCGGGTGCGGCGGCGGCATTTCAGCATGTCGGCACCATCACCCCCTATCTGGATACCCTGGATAGGAAGGATGTGGCCCCACTCTTCTGGTACGGGTTCAACCTGGGCGCCTGGGTCAACCGCAACCTCGACTCTGTCCGGGCCGTATCCCAGGCACATGTGGCCCGGACGGTCATGGAACGGGTGCTCGAACTGGATCCTGCATATAATCATGGGGGTGCGCATCTATTCCTGATGGCCTATTTCGGCTCCCGGCCGCCCATGATGGGAGGAAGCCAGACAAAGGCCCTAATCCATTATCAACAGGTGAAAACGATCGCCGGGGACGATTATCTTCTGGCGGATCTTTTTTATGGTCGGTTCTGCCTGTATCAACAGCAGGACCGACAAGGGTTTGTCAACATGATGCAGCGAATCGTCGACCATCCCACCGGCGAGAACGAGGTGGCTTTGTACAATGCCATTGCCCGTCGCCGGGCGGCCGCCTATCTGGCCGCCGTGGATACCCTTTTCGAATAGACGGGGCGCCACCGACTGACCCGCTGACCCTTCAAATGAATTGAACCCATGAAACCAACCAAACCCATCATTCCGTTGCTCGCCGTGATTTGCCTGGCCGTGTGCACGTATCCCCGTGTCGGGACGGCCGGGCCGACCGAGATAAAAATTGCCGTGGTGATGCCCGAGGGCAGCCGGTGGACCCAAACCCTGCATGAATTTGCCGATGCGACCATAAAAGAGACCGGTGGTGATGTGGCCATTCGGATATATGCCGGCGGGGTCAGTGGAGACGAAGTGGATGTCCTGAGAAAAATGCGCGTCAACCGCCTCCAAGCCGGCGGGTTCTCAGGAGTGGGCTTGGGGTTTGTTCTGCCGGAAATCAGGGTTTTCGAAGCGCCCCTGCTGTTCAGCACCTATGACGAGATCGATTACGTCAAGCAAAAAATGTTCGACGACTTCGCCGGCCGGTTTGAAGCAAGGGGGTATGTCCTGCTGGGGTTTGCCGAAGCCGGATTCGTGTACTTTTTTTCAAAGCAGCGTATCGACACGATGGACCGTCTGCAGCGAACCCGGATGTGGGTGTGGAAAGGGGATCGGGTGGCCGAAAACTTCCTGGACGCCTTCGGCGTGCAGGGCTACCCGCTCCAACTGGCGGATGTGAATACCGGACTTGAGACGGGAATGATCGATTCATTTTATTCTCCGCCGCTTGCAGCGGTTGCCTTTCAGTGGTACGCGAGGGTACAGTACATGCTCGATTTCGCCGTGGTCAACGCTACGGGCGCCCTGTTGATGAACCAACGAACCTTTGACGCGTTGGCCCCCAGCAATCAGGCAATCGTCAGCCGGCTGGCCAGGCAATACGCTGCTAAACTGGTCCAGTTGACCCGCAAGGACAACGCCGAAGCGGTTCAGGTGCTCAGCGAAGCGGGTATCACGCTGATCCCGCCGACACCTGCGCAAATTGCTTCCTTCCAACGAAGCGCCGAAAAGAATTACCAGACCAGCATCCCTTCCCTTTACTCAACAGCGCTGTTCGATCGGGTTCGTGGATTGATCGCGGAGCACCGGGACCGGGTAAAATGAAAATATGATCAAAGCCATCAAACGTGTGGACGATGCGCTGGCGCTTTTCGAAAAAAGCGTCATCGTGCTTTGCTTTTCGTTGCTGGTTTTTTTTATCATTTTTAATATCCTTTCACGCAATCTCTTTCATCTGTCATCCCATAAAATTTTTGAGGCCGGGCCCAATCTGGTTCTGTGGTTGGCCCTGCTAGGCGCATCGCTGGCCCTGAGGCAGCAGCGGCACATCCGGCTCGAACTGATCCTACGCTACTGCAGCGGCCGCATCCGATGGTGGTCGGCGGCAGTGGTGAATCTGTTTGGCGCCCTGGTGATGGGAATCCTTCTGGTCACCGCCATCGAATTCGTCAACAATGAAATCGCCATGTTCGGCGACTGGGGGCGGCTGTCGATCATCTTTCCTTTTTTTTTCAGCGTGGCTGCGTTTCGTTACCTGGCCGCGCTGATCTACCGGTTAGCGTCCCCGCCGACGGCAGGAACCGTCCATCTGGCCAAGCCGGCACCATGAACCCACTGCCCCTTGCCATCGTTGCCATTCTGTTCCTGGCGCTTCTGGAAGCGCCCTTGTTTACCGTGATTGCCGCCCTGTCCATTGCCTGTCTCTACCTGGTGGCGCATGATTGGTTGGCGCTTCAGACCATTCTGATCGAAATGAACCGCCTGGGAGCCATGCCCGTGTTGGTTGCGCTTCCGCTGTTCACCTTTGTGGGGTGCCTGCTCACCGAGACGCGGTCGCCTCAGCGCCTCATGAATTTCATTGACGCGCTCGTGGGATGGCTTCCCGGCGGACTGGCCATGGCGGCCCTGTTCGCCTGCGCTTTTTTTACCGCCCTGACCGGTGCCAGCGGCGTGACCATTGTCGCCCTGGGCAGCATCCTTTATCCGGTGATGCGCAAAAAAGGGTACGAAGATCAATTTACCCTGGGACTGTTGACCACCTCGGGGAGCCTGGGGCTGCTTTTCCCGCCGAGCCTGCCCGTCATCCTATACGGGGTCGTCGCGCAGGTAAATATCGGCAAGATTTTCAAAGCGGCACTCGTCCCGGGCCTGACGCTCATCGGCGCGCTTTGCGTCTACGCATTTTTCAAACAGGCTGCCGCCGGCCGCCGACGGAACGGTCCCGCCGCCGGCATCTCCTTCCAGCGCTTGAAAACCGCTTTTTTAGACGGAATCTGGGACTGGCCCGTGATCGGCATCATTCTGGCAGGCGTTTACGGTGGGATTGTCACGATCGCTGAGGTGTCTGCCGTTGTGCTGATATACGTGGTCGTCGTGGAGTGCTTCGTCTTGAAAGAGATCTCTTTTTTCAACGCGCTGCCGTCGATTGTCGTTGAAAGTGCCGTTCTGTCCGGCGCCATTATCGTCATTTTGGGGGTTGCCCTGGGGTTGACCGGGTTCCTGGTGGATCAACAGATTCCCAATCGGATCTTAGAATGGCTGACCGCATTTAGTGACAGTAAGCTGCTCTTTCTAGCAGGATTGAACCTTTTCCTGCTGGCGGTGGGCTGCATCATGGATATTTTCTCCGCCATCGTTATCGTGGTGCCCATTATCGTGCCCATCGCCCTGTCATACGGCGTCGATCCGATCCACTTGTGCATCATTTTCCTGGTGAACCTGGAGATCGGCTACTCCACACCACCGGTGGGCATCAACCTTTTCATTGCCAGTCTGAAATTCGAAAAGCCCGTGACCTTGCTCTACCGGTCGTCATTGCCATACTTGTTGATCGTAATGGGGGTGCTCGTCGTCATCACCTATTTCCCCTGGCTGAGCCTGTTTTGGGTCTAAGCCGAAACGGTGCCCGTGGGGTGCCCTTGGACCCCATTTTGTGTTTAACCGTTGACGCACATCGGGTTTGTGGATACGGCGGTGATGCATGAACAGGAACGACGATCTTGAAAAGAGCCGCACCCGGCTGAAAAAAGAGGCCACCGCCCTTCAGCAGATGGGGGAGAAACTGGTTTTGCTCTCCGATGACCAGCTCGACCGGATGGGATTGCCCACCCGTTTGCTGGATGCCATCCAGGGCGCACGAGCCATGAAATCGCACGGGGCCCGGCGGCGTCAGATGCAATACATTGGCGCGCTGATGCGCAGCGTGGATGCCGAACCGATTGAACAGGCACTCCTGGCGATCGAACAGGGTGATTACGGGCAGGCCAACGCCTTCCATCGGATCGAAGCCTGGCGGGACCGACTGGTTGACGGGGATGACGACGGCTTCCGCGAGATTCTGGATCTCTTTCCGGAAGCGGATCGCCGTCGTCTGGGGCAGCTGGTGCGCAGTGCACGCAAGGAAAAGGAAAAAAACACACCACCGAAATCCGCCCGCAACCTGTTCCGCTATCTCAAATCGCTGGCTGCCGGGAAGTGATTTCAGATCCGAGACTAAAACGCGCCGAGTTGACAGCTTGAAATTTTTACTTTCATGGCTTCGCAGGCCGATGATACTTCCAGCCGCGTCAGGCTCATTTTCTTTGCCAGGTCCCAGGCTGCCAGACAGGTGATGCGGTCGTCCGCCATGGCTTCCTGGATGGCACGCCTGAGGGTTTTTGTCACCAAGGCGGCCGGTTTTACCACTTTCTTCTTTTTCAGATCATAACCGAACAACCCCAGCTGACAGCGGCGGATTCGCTTTTCCAGCAGATCGACGTTCATTCCTACCACCTCCGGGGAACAGCCCAGTTTTTTAGCAATGGCATGGGCTGCCACGCAGGTGATGCGCCCCTCTTTCTCCTTGCCGGCAATGGCGGCGGCAATGGCCTCGTCGATTTTGGCGCCGGGATGTTTGGCGGCATAGTGTCCGGCATCTTCGTGTGCCATGGAAAACCCCTTTTCGGATAGATGGTGATGGATTGGCGACAACCGCCCAACTCGGTCGCGTGTTCAGCCTGTGTGATGGGCCGTCATGTCAACGATTATTGGGTTAGCGCTTGTTTTTGATTCCGGCAAGCACCCACCGGATACTCCATCCGACCGCCACCGGACCGATTCCCACCGCGGCGAAGGGTATCCGGTTTTGCTGCCAGGGCTTGAAGTAAAGCGCACAGGCAACCGGCCAAAGGATAGAAAGAATGACGGCCAGGCGAAGCACCCAGGAAAGCTTGAGGGGTGCACGGCGCATGACTATCGTCTGGGGGGCCGGTCGGCGGTTCATCATCCGGGGCGCCAGAAATATCCCCGAAATGATCAATACGATAATCAAAATTTCTTGTATGCCTGAAAACATGGGGGCCTTCACCGGTTCATGCTGACGCGTGGGCTGCAAGGCCATTTTGTGTAGCATAATCTAAAAGGTTAGGCAAACAGTGAGAATTTTCCTTCGGCGAAAAAATGGATTTCAGCATCGGGATCTCATCCAGATGCCCCTGGTGCGTTCACCCCAACCATCGCTTAGGCGGCATACCGCCCACACCTTGACGTTTTGCGTGATCGGTTCGATACTATGACAAAGATACGCGCGCTTACCCTACACCGGTGCGCGGCACCCTGACCGGGAGATCGACCCATGGACATCCAGTGGGTGTTGCAAATGCCGCCGCAGATGTCAGAATCGGCAAAAACCCCGCCGACGGCGCTGGTGCTGCGGGCCGGGGACCTGTTGACCGCATCGGTCCTGGAAGTGGAAAAAGGCTCCGACGCCCTGCTTTCCATCGGATCGTTCAGGGCTTATGCCCGTCTACCACTGCCGGTTGTCACCGGCCAGGACATCCAGATCCGCGTGGAATCAGCCGGAGAGACGCTTCGCATGGTCATGGTGCCGGAAAGCGGCCATTCAGCAAGCGATCCGGACGGCCAGCGTTTGGTGATTCAGCTGTTCGACGGCATCTCCGACCCGCCCCCGCTTTCCTCTCAAGGCCAACCTGGGGCGGCCCGCCAGTCACCGGCCCATCACGCGCAGCCGGAACTGATTTCAGGCCGACCGATCCAATCCTCAACGGTTGCGACCGATGGGTCTCCACCGCCGACGGTTCCGGAAATGGCAGCGCTTAGAACGCTGGTTCAGTGTTTGCTGGAGGGGCGAATTCAGCTTGAGAAAAACCCCTCTGCCTCCCTGCCCACGTTGACGAAAGGCGCGCTGATCAACCTGCAGCAGGCGCTGAGGCCGGCATCGACCAACGGCGATATGGCCACGCTGGTAGCCCGGATCAGGGATTTTGTCGAAAACTCAGGCGTCTATTTCGAGAAACGCCTTGAGCGGGCCATCCTTGGTCTTCAAATCCGGCCTGGGTCTATGCCACCAGCTGAATTGGCCCGGCAGCCGGCCATTCGTGACATCATGATCAACGACCTGAAACCCAACTTGTTGATCCTGAAAGCGTTTCTGGATGCGCAACCGCCGGATCCCCGGGGGGAGGACCGGCATCTGCTGGAAACCTTGAGAAGCGTGGTTCAGCGAGCGGTGTCCCACATCGCGCAGCAGCAGTTCATGGCCGCGGAAAAGCCGGTGGATCCGGACCTGTTTCAGGCTTTTTCCCACCTGCTTTTTCTAACCGACGCGCATCGCAATGCCCGCCTGAAGGTATACTACGCCAAAAAGGGGCGCGACGATGCCCACAAGACCCCCCGGGTTTCTCTCTTGCTGGATCTGGACCGCATGGGAACGGTGCGCACCGATTTGTGGATGGTGGGCAAGGACCTGAACGTCACTCTCTTCGTCACGCAAACGGACCTTAAAGCGGCCATCGAAAGTGAACACCACCGCATCGGTGAGATGCTGAGGGATACCTTCAACACCGTTGCCGTCAGCGTGGTGGTCAACCAGAAAAAAATTACCGAATTCGAGGGTGAAGATCTGACCCTATCCCAACGTCGGCAGGTGGACCTGAGCATATGAACGACAAACAGATGAAAAAGGCGGCCGCCCTCAACTATGACCAGGCCACGAACATGGCACCCCGGGTGGTGGCCAAGGGAAAGGGCCACATTGCCGAGCAGATTGTCCAAGCTGCCCGAGCAAACCACGTCCCCCTCGTTGAAGACCGCAATCTGGCCAATGTGCTGGAGGCGATGGAACTGGAGTCCGACATTCCCGCCGAACTCTATCGGGCCGTTGCCGAAGTGCTGGTGTTCATCTACCGGCTCAACGGCAAGGTATAGGCGCCGGGGCAATGTCACCGACGCGGGCCTCGACGCCTGTATGATTTTCAGTCGAAAAGGGTCAATTGACCCGTTTTCGGCGTTGGGATCGCCTGGGGGACGCGTGCAGGCGTTCCAATGGCCGGCACCGCCGGCATTTCATAGGTTACCTGGAACCGGTTCTCCACCGTTTCTCGAATCGCCGTGGGCAGCGGAATCAACAGTTCGGTTTCCTGGCGAGTGATCACCGGGAAGCCATAAACCTGATTGGCGTGTTTAATGGCCTTGCCAGCCGCTTGTCGGTCGCGCACAAATTGCTCGTGCCCGTCGAACCGCTCGCCGATGCGTCGGCGCCCCAGGTCGATGGCCGATTGACATCCTTGACCGATCATCGGCGCAAAGGCCTTGTCCAACTCGTAACCCACGCTGTTGCGGCAAGCGGTGGCAGCGGCGAATAGTGTCGTCCCGGTGCCTAAAAACGGGTCCAGCACGGTATCGCCCATGACGGAGAACATGCAGATCAGGCGGTAGGCCAATTCAAACGGGTAGGCACCGCTGCGTTTGCGCAGCTGCTTATCTTCGGTTTTCTGCCGGACCCCTTTCAGATCCATCCAGACATCGGAAAACCACTGGTTGCGCTCCTCCCAGAAGAAGGCGCTTTTCCGCCGGTTGGCTTTCGCTTCGGCGGCAGGAAACAGCCGTTTGCCCCCCTTTCGGAATATCAGGACGTACTCATGCTCGAGGGTCATGTAGGCCCCGGGCGGCATCATGCCCGATCCCATGAATTTGTTGGGCGCGTTGGTCTGCTTGCGCCACAGGATGTTGGGCAGGTTGGTAAACCCCAGCTTGAGCATGTGCGCAATAATGCGGCTGTGATTGGGGTAAAGGGCGAATTCGTCTTTGATGGTCCGGGTGGCGTCACCGATGTTGATGCAGGCGATGCCCCCGGGAACCAGGACCCGGTGAAGTTCATCCCAGACCCTGTCCAGCAGCCGGTGCATCAATTCGAATGCGACCTTTCCGTCCTGGCTGCGCATGGCCTTTTTGACGGCGGCCTGCCGACAGAACAGGTCGTCCCACATCTCGATCATCGGGTAGGGTGGAGAGGTCACCACCAAGTGAACGCTTTGGGAAGGGATGTCGCTCATGCAGGTCGCATCGGCAAAGCGGATGCGGTGTTCGGATATCATCTGGGTGCAGGCTCCTTTTTACGGATCTTTTTTTCATACAATGAGGTTTTTTACAATGGGGCAGGCTGTTTTTGATAAAATTTGATGAAGCCGAATGATCTGTCTTGCACCTTGACTTTCGCCAAAAAATCACTGAAATATACCCCTCGTGCCCGTCCGATGGAGAGGCGAACCGCGGTTCAATCTGCAGGAGAAGGAGGAGATAGGCAATGATCAAGGTGCTGGTCAGCGATGCGCTCGGCGATGCGGGGATTCAGATATTCCGCGAGACCGAAGGCGTCGAGGTTGATGTAAAAACAGGGTTGACGCCTCAGGCGCTCGAGGCGACGATCGGTGACTATGATGCGCTGGTGATCCGCAGTGCCACCCGGGTGACCGAGGAGATCCTCGAGGCCGGGAAAAAACTGAAAGTGGTCGGGCGAGCCGGCATCGGCCTGGACAATGTGGACATCCCTGCCGCCACCAAACGGGGTATCGTCGTCATGAATACACCCACCGGAAACGTGGTCACCACCGCAGAGCATGCCATTGCCATGATGATGGCCCTGACCCGGAATATCCCCCAGGGAACCCTCTCTTTGAAGGCCGGCCGCTGGGACAAAAAAAAACTGCAGGGGCGGGAGGTGTTCAACAAAACCCTGGGTGTCGTCGGTTTCGGCAAAATTGGCTCCATCGTGGCCGACCGGGCCAAGGGACTGCGAATGCAGGTGGTGGTTTACGATCCCTTTGTGGCCACTGAGCAGATCGAAAAATCCGGTTTCGAAAAGGTGACCCTGGATGAACTCTATCAACGATCCGACTACATTTCGATTCACGTGCCGAAGCTCAAGGAGACCACCGGCCTGCTGAACAAGGCGGCCTTCGAAAAGATGAAAGACGGCGTGATGATCATGAACTGCGCCAGGGGCGGCATCGTCAACGAAGACGATTTGCAGGCGGCCATCAGATCCGGAAAGGTCGCTGGTGCCGCGCTGGATGTTTTCGAGATCGAACCTCCCGGTGAGTGCCGGCTGTTCGAATTGGATCGAATCATCTGTACGCCGCATCTGGGCGCATCCACCCAGGAAGCCCAGACCAACGTGGCCGTGGCCGTAGCCCGGCAGATCATCGACTACCTGATCCACGGCACCATCGTCAACGCAGTCAATGTCCCGTCGGTGGCCGGGGATCTTTTACAAAAAATCGGCCCATACATGGCGGTGGGCGACCGGATGGGGTGTCTGCAGGCCCAATTGGCAGGCGGACCGGTCAAAGCGGTGACCATCGAATATACCGGTGATTTCAAAGGGATGGATATGGCCCCGGTGTCCACTGCGATTCTCAAGGGGCTGCTTACCCCAATGGTCAAACACGCCGTCAACTTCGTCAACGCACCGGTGGTGGCCAGCGAGATGGGCATCAAGGTCACCGAGTCGACCACATCAGCAGCCGAAGACTACACCCACCTGATCACCCTGCGGGTGAGCACGGACGCCGGTGAGAACCTGGTTGCCGGTACCATCATCGGCCGAAGCGATATCAAGGTGGTGATGATCAATAATTTTCGCCTAGAACTGGTGCCCGAAGGACATATTCTGTTGATTTTCAATCAGGATCGCCCCGGGGCAATCGGCGGTATCGGAACCACGTTGGGGCGGCACAACATCAATATCGGGCGGATGCACGTGGGGCAGGAAAAAGACGGGGATCACAATATCATCTTTCTGCAGACCGATACCCCGGTTCCCCCCGATGTGCTCGAAGAACTGCGTTCGGCGGAAATGGTCAGCTCCGTGACGCCGCTGGAGCTGTGATTGTCGACTCAGACGGTTTCGTCGATTACGGTGTTTCTCAATACCCCGATGTGTTCGATCTCCACTTCGACGGTGTCGCCATGGCGCAAGGGCCCAACGCCTGCCGGGGTGCCGGTGAGGATGATGTCGCCGGGCATCAGGGTAAAGTTTTTGGAAACGAAAGCGATGATTTCGGAAATCTTGAATATCATCTGGCGGGTATTGCCTTCCTGAACGGTCTTCCCGTTGAGCCGACACCAGATGGTCAGATGTTGGGGATCGGGCAGGTCCCGGGCCAGCACCACCTGAGGACCGATGGGGCCGAAAGTGTCGAATGATTTTCCCCGGGACCATCCGGTGCGGTCACTGTTCTGGATATTCCGCTGACTGACGTCGTTCATGCAGGTGTATCCAAAAATTTGATCCAAGGCGTCCGGGGCAGGTACATCCTTGCACCGGTTGCCGATGATCAGCGCCAGTTCCGCCTCATAGTCGGTCCGCAGGGTCTTGAATCCGTATTGCTTTAAAAATCGGGGAATGACGATGGCTTCATCCGGCCCGACCAGCACGTTGGGTGTCTTGGGGAAAAGCAGGGGTTCGGTGGGCACCTCCTCGGTGAAGCCCTTGACTTTCACCGAAACGCTTTCGGCGATGTGGGCCCGGTAGTTCAACCCCAGGGCGATCAGCTTGGTCGGATTGACGGTGTAGGTCTCGCGACGGTTTTTCACAGGTAGTTCGATCATTGCATATGTGCTTTCATAACAGGTTTTAAAACATTTTCTTTAAAGGCATGGATGAGTGATTCATCGACGGTGGCCTCGTAGCCGGTCAGGGTCGCCACCACCTGTCGATCGTCGTCCAAAAAGGTGAAATCGGCAATCATTTTGCGTTGGCCGACGGCGGTTACCGCCATGACCGCCGTCACACCGGATGCCGGAAACGCCGGACGATACTGGCGGTAGGCGCGGGCATAGCTGGGCAGGCAAACCTTTCCCGATTGTTCAAAGCACCAGACGATGGCCATCTGAAAGGCGCCGTCTAAAACCATGGGATCGGCCATCCAGGATCCCTGGATAGGATCCTGCATCCATGCCTCGGGTTTCGGGGCGCAGGTCAGACGGGCCGTCATGCCATGCTCGGAATAGTCTTCAATGGCTTCGATTGCCCGCAGGTGGTCACCGTGAAACAAGATCGGCCCATAAACGGCATCCAAATCACGGGGATAGGCGCGGCGGCCGTTCGTGCCGTTGCCGTTGAAGATCGGGGCGGCGGGAAACCGGTCGACCAGCAGCGCGCGGGCCCGGGTATGGATCACATCCTTTCCGTTCTTCACACCGTTTCTCAGCTCAACATCCACTTGCACCGCATCGCCGGTTTTTCTGGCCTTGCCGGCCATGAGGCGGACCAGTTTTTTCTCTTGTTCGATGCGGATGCCGCTGAGCAAACGCAAATCGTCGATGCCGTGCAGGGAGTAGCCCGGGTTTCCCTTGAGCGCACCATGACCGATCCACTCGGTAATCAGGGCAAAGGGTACCACCGGTCTGCCGCCGATGATATGGGAGGCAAGCACCGGGTAGCGCTCAAGGTCCAATTCGCGGCGTTCCAGCAGCGCCATGGGCGCGTCCTGGAATTGGGCCGATCCGTCGTCGATCTTACTGGTCAGCATGCTGCCGATGATGACTTCCACGGGGCCGGGATCGGCATGGTTCATTTCAGCCGCCATCAGGCGCGCACCGGTGTCGACGGGAATCAGTTGAATGTTTTTCGTGTCAAAGGTTTTTTTAAGGGCAGGTGTCACCATCCCGCCGTCCCACGGTCCCCAGTTGATGGCGGCTACCCGGCATGCTGGACGATTCAGGGCGACCACCCGAGCCATCTTGTTAAGCGCTTCGTTGGCCATGGCATAGTCGCATTGACCGATGTTTCCCGTACGGGCGCTGACCGATGAAAACAGGACCAGGTGACGGAGATCGTTTGATTGGGTGACGGAGAGCAGATTTTTCAACCCATCCACTTTGGTGGTGTAGACCTGACGGAACTGTTCGACGGTTTTGTCCACGATCAGTCGATCGTGAAGCACGCCGGCACCATGGACCAGACCGGTAATGGGACCCATCCGGTTTTCAATGGCCTCGACCACCTCGTGCAGGCGCTCCCGATCGGTAACGTCCGCCGTGAAATAAGCTGCTTTGACGCCCGAGGCGCTCAGTGCGTCGAGGGTCCGGGTGATGGAGAGATTGGCCGCATGCTTCCGATATGCCGCCTCCAGTGATTGTGGTGTCGGTGGGGAAGCCGTAAACCCATGCTCGAGGATTGCTTTTTTCATTGCCGCTTCGTCCTGGAGACCGGCGAGCCAACCGGGGGCCTTGAAAGGCGGTGCCGATCGACCGATCAGGGCGATGGAAACACCGGCAGCCCTGGCCAGGTAAAGGGCGCAATCGGCCGTTACACCGCGGGCGCCGCCGGTGACGACAATCACATCTTTGTTATCCAGGAGATTCGGCGAACCCTCAGCGATCTGGGCGGAAATCGGCTTCAACGTCACCCGGCCATCAGGGCGTAAACCGATCTCCACCGGATCGTTGTCAAAGACATCCATCAACTCCGCAACGACCTGATGGGCGGCAGCATCCGGGTCTGCAAAATCGGGGGAAAGGTCGATGGCCCGGCAGACCACCGCATCCCATTCAAGGGCGGCGGTCTTGACCAGGCCTGCCAGCGCGCCCTGTTCAGGATGGTCAAAGGTCTTTCCCGTGAAACCGAAGGCCCCGTCCATGCGGGTGGTCACTGCAAACAGGGCATCACCGTGCGCCGAAGCGCCCAGCAGTTCCGAAGCGGCGTGTTTTGCAGCCAGGAAGGCGGTTTCCGGATCGATCAAACCACACAGGATCAACCCCGCCGTCCCGGCAAAGGTCGCCGCATGGTCCACCGCATCGGCGGCAAGCAGGCGAGCTTCTATTCCCAGGTTGGCCAATTCGCTGACCATGGATGGCGCCAGGGGGGAGTCGTCGCTCAGCACCCCTATCCAGCGACCCGATTCCATGCGAAGCGTGCGACCCGGTTGTTTGGGAGATTCGACGACTTCGATGATCCGGCGCGGTACGGCCTCCGATGACTCCCGTTGCGCCGATCCCAACTGAGCCGCGGAAGCGAGCGCATTCCTCGCCGGTTGCGGCGGGGTTGGCGAGCGAACGACGGATCGATTTTCATCCTTGCGGTGATGGTTCCCCGGGGTTTGCCGCGGGGAGGGTTCAATGGGCGCAACGGGGCGGGCGCCGAGGGTTTCCGACGGGGCATCGGTGGCGAGAAAATCACAGATATGTCCCAGGGTCTTCAGGGTGCCCACCAGGTCCGGTGTGACCCGGGGCAGGTGAGGCATGCGTTCCTCCATGGCGGAAAGAATCTCCACCCGCTTGATGGAGTCGATGCCCAGGTCCGCCTCGATGTCCATCTCCAGCCCCAGCATGTCGGCAGGATAGCCGGTCAGCTCAGAAACGATGGCAAGCAACGTCTCGCGAACCAATCCTGAATCGCCCGTCGCCGGTTTTTCGACGGTGGCCGATGGGCGGGCGCCGAGGGTTTCCGACGGGGCATCGGTGGCGAGAAAATCACAGATATGTCCCAGGGTCTTCAGGGTGCCCACCAGGTCCGGTGTGACCCGGGGCAGGTGAGGCATGCGTTCCTCCATGGCGGAAAGAATCTCCACCCGCTTGATGGAGTCGATGCCCAGGTCCGCCTCGATGTCCATCTCCAGCCCCAGCATGTCGGCAGGATAGCCGGTCAGCTCAGAAACGATGTCGATCAGCGCCCCGGATATCGCTTCGGCGGCAATGGTCGGCTCGACAGGGGGCGACCCCGCTGTCGACGGATCTTGAAACGGTGAGGAATCAGAAGCATCGGTGATATCGGGCAACACCACCGGATCGTCAGCCGCGGCAATCGCTGCAGCCGACGAGGAAAGGGGGCCCGTTACCGGCGGCTGGGGCGAAACCGGTTCCGGATGGCCAACGGCCCCCTGGATGCCCGCAGCATCGGGCATGGCGCTTTGCAGGGAGGATCCCACAACCATCCGGGCGCTCTTGATCATTTCCTGGAGGGTGCGGCTGGCCTGCGTCTGGGCATCCAGAAATTTCTGATGGGCCTGCGCCGTTTGTTGCTGAAGTGACTGAATCGACGCCAGTCCTTTCTGGACGATGGCCAGCGCGTCGTTCATGTCGGCGGTGACCGTCGGATTCATTTTCCGCTCCTGGACGGCCGGGTTTTCGATCGGGCGTGTCCCTGAGGTCGGATGCAATGGCTTCCCGTTATCCATGGGTGTATTGACCACGGCGCGGTTTAATGACCGGGCCGCCTCGCTATCCGTTTGGTGCGGATGAGCCGTGGCCGGTCGGTCGCCTGTCGATGTTGATTTCGGTTGTCGGGGTGCCCGGTAGTTGGTTCCGGATAGCGGGATGGTCATTTTCTGCGGTTGGACGGCCGGGGCTTCGGTTTCCCACCGGTTCAAGTCGAGGTCAACGCCAAGGGCTGCCAGATGGCCGATGGCGTGGGCCAGATCCATGATACCCGAGGCTTTTCCGGAGGATCGGTCAAGGGCGATGACGGTGATGCCTCTCTTCTGGAGGGTCGATCGGACGAGCCCGGAAAGCACCGTTTTTGGCCCCACCTCGACGAATGTGCGAACACCGGATGCATAGAGGCGTTCGACCGTTTCTTGAAACCGGACCGCAGACGTCAATTGGCGGCCAAGCAAATCGGCGCACCGTGAAGGGTCAGCCGGGTAGGGCGCCGCCGTCACATTGGCGTATACCGGTATTCGGGTGGGGGTGAAGGCCGCCTTTTCGGCGGCCATGCAAAATGGCTGTTGGGCGCTTTCCACGAGCGGACTGTGAAAGGCAGCCGCAACCGGCAGCAACATCGTTCGGTATCCCTTTTCCGCACATCGTGCCGTTGCTTGTTCAATCGCTTCGGTTGTCCCGGAAAGCACACCCTGGCCGGGGCTGTTCAAGTTGGCCAGCACCAGCCCGGGTGTCTGATCGGCCAGTGCCTGCAGGCGGTCGATCGGTGCGTATACGGCCAGCATGGTCCCGGCATCACCGTTTCTGCCGGCATCGGCCATCAGCCGTCCGCGCGTGATGCTCAACGTCAACAGGGTTTCCCGGGTGATCCAACCGGCTGCATGCAGGGCAGGCAGTTCTCCATAACTGTGGCCGCAGGTCGCATCCGGTCGCACATTGAAGTACGTCAGCACCGACAGCATGGCCAGACTGACCGCTCCGATGGCGGGCTGGGCCACATCGGTCCGGCGCAGGAGATCCGCTTGCCCCTGCCGTTGGTCGTCGGAAAGGGCCGGGCGCGGAAAGAGGACGTCCCACAGCGGCCGATCCTGGTCAAACCGGTCGACGGTCGCTTGGACGGCTTGCATGGCACCGGGAAAGCAGCATACCAGATCCCGGCCCATATGGGGATATTGGCTTCCCTGGCCGGGAAACAGGAAGGCGATTTTTCCGGACGCCTGCGGTGCCGGATGGTAATAGATCCCTTGAACGGCTGAGACGGCAGGCTTGCCTTCGCTGACAACGCCCATGGCCTGTTGCAGCTGTTCCCGCAGATCGTCGCCGTCAAGGGCGGTGTCTGTCACCAGGATCAGCCGGTGGCGGTGGTCGCGCGAAAAAGCCGTGCGAAGTCTCCTGGCCGCCCGCGACAGCGCGGCGGCGTCGGAAGCGTCGCCAAGACGTTCATGAAACTGGTGAATTCCGGCGGTGATGGTCGCTTCATCCGGTCCTGAGAAAGCCAAGATTTCCACCGAACCGTCCCAGGCAATCTCTTTTTTGTCACGCTGGTACTCTTCGAGCACCGCATGAAAATTGCTGCCGCCGAATCCAAAGGAGCTGACCCCGACGCGACGCGGGGTGCCTTCGGGGCTAAACCAGGGCCGAGGAGCGGTATTGAGGTAAAAGGGGCTGGACTCGATTCCCAGCCTCGGATCCGGTTTGCCGGCTTTGAGTGTGGGCGTAAGAACCTTGTTGTAGAGAGAAAGCGCCGATTTAATCAACCCGGCAGCCCCGGCCGCCGCTTTGGTGTGGCCGATCATGGACTTCACCGACCCCAGTGCGCAGTGGTTGCCATTGGGATTGATCGCGCCGAAGACTTTTTTCAGGGCAATGAATTCCATCTCGTCACCCACCCGGGTGCCGGTGCCGTGAGCCTCTACCAGCCCCACCGTATCAGGCGAAATACCGGCATTCCGATACGCCTCGATCAGCGCCCGTGCCTGACCGTCGGGTCTCGGCGCGTAGATGCTTTGCGATTTGCCGTCACTGGAAGTGCCGATGCCACGGATGACTGCATAGATCCGGTCTGCGTCACGCTCGGCATCTTCGAGGCGCTTCAGCACCAAGATGCCGATGCCCTCGCCCAGAACGGTGCCGTCGGCATCGGCGGAAAAAGGACGCGCGTCGCCGGTGGGCGACAGGACGCCGGTCTTGGAAAAGCACATGTGCATGAAGATATCGTTGATGGTGTCGACGCCACCGGTGACCACCATGTTGCTTTTACCGGAAACCAGTTCCATCAGTCCCAAATGAACGGCACCCAGACTGCTGGCGCAGGCTGCATCCACGACGCAGTTGGTTCCGCCGAGATTCAGTCGGTTGCAGATCCGACCGGCCACCACATTGCCCAACAGGCCGGGGAAGGAATTCTCCTGCCAAGACACATAACTATCAGAAATTTCTTCGATAATTGACTTTTTCTGCTCGTCGCTGAGCCCCTTGTTATCGAGCGCCTTGCGCCATCGGGGATGGCCCAGGCGTGATCCCAGGGAAATGACCAGCTCCTGGGTGCCGGTAACGCCCAAAATGACCGAGGTATGCTCACGGTCGAATTCACGATCGTCTCCATAACCGGCATCTGTCAGGGCCATTTTAGCGGCCACCAAACCCAACAGCTGAGAGGTATCCGTGGCCTCGAGGGATGCCGGTGGAATACCGAATTCGGTGGGATCGAAGGGCACCGACGGAAGAAAACCGCCGCGGTTGCAGTAAATATGGTCCGGCTTTTTTGGGTCGGTATGAAAATAGTCGTTCAACTGCCGGTGGGTCGCCGGTGGATCGGAAATGCAGTCGATGCCGTTGAGCAGGGTCCGCCAGTACTCCTTTAGATTTCTTGATTGGGCAAACATCCCGCCCATGCCGATGATGGCAACCGGTTGCTGAATTGAATTCGTATTCGTTGTCATTTTATGTGGTTTGTGATCAATTGATGTTAGTTTCGTTGAGGGGCCGGGTGCGCAGGGTGTCCTGCGCTCACAGCGGCCGTGCATCTGCCTGAGAAATAAGATGCTAAATATAATTCATTGAAGTCTAAAAAACAAGGGATTGACCGAAACGTTATTACTTGTTAGGTTGGTATAACAACTATTCAAGTTAAGCACTTATGATTCATTACTATACCAACCGGGAAATATCGGAAAAACTCGAGATCAATCTCGCCCGCTGGAAACGCTGGTCCAGGTCATTTCTTCCCCCGGACCCGCTGGGGGGGATGCAATCGGGCTTCGCGAGGCAGTATGCCTTTAAAGATCTGTTCAAAATCTACCTGGGCGGTCATCTGCTGTCCCATCTGAAATTGGCGCTGCCGGAAAGCCAGCTGGTGCTCAACGATTTGTCGCCGTGGATGAAAAAAAATGGCTTTTTAGAATTGAATGGTGCAAATGGGAGGGCAACGGAAATAAGTGGCCAATTGGATGGATATCGCATCTATTTTTGTCCGGTCAGGTCGTCTGGTGCCAAAAAAGGATCGGGTTTTTGTTATCTCATTCGCAAAACCGTTGGCATGCGATCCCATGAACTGGAAACCGGTCTTAAAATTGAGGAAACCATTCAAGAGACCATCACCCATACCGATGTGACGGACGGCTGTTTTTTTCTGCAGGACCCGCATGTGCGCATGATCAATTTTTCAGCGCTGTTTTCAGCGCTGGTCAAAAAACTTTACCTCCGACACCGTTGAAGTCGCCCCGGCATAAGGACCGCAGCTGCGCATCGGTGATGGGGGAAACCACGCCCGGCGCTGTTGACAGATCGATGCCCTGATTTTTTAAGCCATTCAGTCGCAAGATCACGGCTGCACCATAGAGGAGATTAAAGGCGACGGTCACCGTTCTGCGGTTTTGCGGCGGCTCCAGAAACGATCCCTTGACCCACTCGTTGAAGGCGCCCATGGCCGGACCGCACCAGATCTGATAGTCGATGGCCCGATCCGGCAGCACCGCTTTTGGCCCAGAGCGACGCCTGCCCCAGGTACGAGCGGAATACCAAGGCCATTTTGTGTTTCGGATCCTTTAGTGCCCGTTCAACCTGGACCGGATCCCGTCGACTGAAATAGGCCCGTGTATTTTCCCACGCCTTATCGAATGTGCTTCTCAGGAAGGATTCTTCCACCACCTTTCGCTGACCTTCAGGTACATCTTCGAACCGGTCGTAGGTCCGATACATATCGTAGAGCTTGGAACCACGCATGGAGAACATGGTGCCACGCTTGAGCACCTGAACCTTTACCCCCATTTCGAACATGTCCGCTGCCGGCGCCATGATGACATCCGCCTGACGCGCCTCGGCCAGCATCTTTTTTACCAGCGGGGAGGTGTCGGCTTCGACGCAGGATTGATTGATGGAACCGGTGAGGATGTAGGCCGCCCCCATGGCAAAGGCAGCCGCGGCGGACTCGGGGGTGGCGATGCCACCGGCAAGCCCCACCCGCAGGGACATGCCATAGTCGTGCTGCCTGGCCATCTCGTCACGAAGGGCCTTCATGGTGGGAAACAGGCACAGGGCCGGGCGGTTGTCGGTGTGGCCGCCCGAATCGGCCTCGGCGGTCAGGTCCTGTGCCATGGGTATCCGACGGGCCATTTCCACCTGCGCGTCGGTGAGCTTGCCCTGTTCCCTCAGGCGTTGAAGCATCTTTTCCGCCGGTGGAGAAAAGAATTTCCGGGCGACCTCTTCGCGGGACACCTTGGCGACGATCCGATTGGGACAGACGATCTTCCCCTGATTGTTTCGATGAATGCCGTGGACGCGGTATTGGACTAAGGGCGTCGTCAGATCCAGGTATGCGGATGCCGAAACCAGTCGGATGCCCTTGGCCAGATAGAGGTCAACCGTTTTCTGTTCCAGATCCATATCGTTGGGGCTGTGGATCAGGTTGAAGCCGAAGGGTATCCTGCCGAGGTTTTGTTGCAGGGTATCGATGGCGGATTCGATCTGTTCGATGGGCAGTCCACCGGCTCCGAAAAAGCCGATCATGCCGGCCCGGCCGGCTGCCTCTACCATGGCCGTTGAGGTGATGCCGTTGGCCATGGCCCCGCAGATATAGGCGAAATTCAAACCATGATCCGATTTAAAGCCAGGGTCCCCGAGTGACGTCAAGGCAAGGCAAGGCGACCATCCCAACAGGCGGTAAGCATTGGATGCCGGTTGCGCGTGCGATCCAAGAAAGGCCATTCCACCCTGCGCCACACCCGTCTGGCTGTCGACCTCCACCACATAGAATGGCTGCGAAAGATTGCGCAAGGCGTCGCCAAAAGCCTTCTCTCCGGTTCTTGGCAGGTGGTGGTTGGGTTTCCAGAACCCGTGGGGGGTCAATGTCTCAGGCGTGTGGGTCAAACTGCCGCTCCCTGTTGGTGGACCGCTGTCAATCGACTGTATTTGTTTTCGCATAAATTTATCAACCCATGTTCCCTATCCAAGCCGCAACCGTCTGTCAACCCGATTGAATTCAGGAATGATCCCCTTTTTTACCCGTTGCCGGCCATCTTGGAAAAACCGTTGCCTGGGTCCGGTCCTACCGACACCGCGTCGTCCAGCCGATCCGAGATGACGCCAATGGCATGGCGCAAGATGCGGTGGTCGGGCAGTGAACGGGCGATTGCGGCCAGATCTCCTCTCTTTTTGGCCTGGGTAAGTGTTTCGGGGAAATGCAGATCGAATACCCAGCTGAGCTGGAGCAGTTTGAAATCATTCAGGCTTTTCATGTCCTGAAATCGTGCCATGCGTTTATCAGCGATGGTCTCGGCCAGGCACAGTTGGCCGTCGGTCAAATCAACGGAACGGCCCAACAGACAAATGTTGTCGCAGACCCTTGCCGTATGCTCGATTTTCAATTCCAACGGGCTGTCGATTGGCCTTTCACCGGTCAAAAATGACCGGGTGTAAGACGCGAACCAGGCCTTCAGGCGCACGAGGTGATCGGTTTGCATGATCGGTGGTTACCCTCTGGGGTGGTATTTTTTGTGGGCCTCGACCAATTGCCGATGGGCAACATGGGTGTAGATCTGGGTGGTTGAGATGTCGGCGTGTCCCAGCATCATCTGCACGGCACGAAGGTCGGCACCCCCTTCGAGCAAATGCGTCGCAAAGGAGTGCCTCAAGCTATGGGGGGTGATCTTTTTTTTTATTTTTGCAAGCCGGCCATATCGGCCCACCAGATTCCAGAAACTCTGCCGGGTCATGGCACTGCCCCGCCGGGTGACAAACAGATCCGCACTGGAACGGTTTTTCAACAGCTGCGGACGCGATCGGTCCAGATACGCGTGGATGGCGTTCAGCGCCATTCGGCCGACGGGGACCACCCGCTCTTTGGATCCTTTACCGAACACCCTGACGAATCCCGCCTCTAAGTTGATACCGGTCATCGCCAGACGGATCAGTTCCGATACCCGCAAACCGGCTCCGTAAAGCAGTTCCAGCATGGCCGCGTCACGCAATCCTTCTGGCTGGTTCCGATCCGGAGCATCGATCAAGGCTGCTACATCGCTAACACTCAATACGTCGGGAAGCTGCAATCCGGTTTTGGGAAGGTCGACCTGTTGCGCCGGATTTTTGTCGATGATCTTTTCGGCGGTCAGAAACTTGAAAAAGCCGCGCAGGCTAACCAGGTGACGGGCTCGGGACCGAACGCCCAATCCACGATTCCTCAGCTGGATCAGGTAGGCCAGGATCAGTCCCGTGTCGATGTGGGAAACGGAAGCCGTCTTTTTCTTTTCCAGAAACAGGCCGAATCGCATCAGATCACTGCTGTAGGCGGCGATGGTCGTTTCACTCAGGCCTTTTTCCACCACCAGAAAGGTCTGGTAATCATCCACGCGCTGGAGAAAATCGGATGGGATGCCCATTTGTCTATACCCCTAGCCTGGGATCAAACGGTGCATCATCGTTAAGCACCTGGGCTCCATCCTGGCGGACCACGACCTGGTTTTCCATGCGGATCCCGCCCCAGCCCGGCAGATAGATGCCCGGCTCGACGGTAACGACCATGCCCGCTTCCAACCGGTCGTCTTTGATCGGGCTCAACCGGGGGCCCTCGTGAACCGCCAGGCCGGTGCCGTGGCCCAGGCTGTGGCCAAATTGACCGACATAGCCGTTTTGGTCGATATGGTCCCGCGCGACCTTGTCCACCCGGGTCCCGCTGATGCCTGCCTTGATGGCGGCAATGGCCATATCCCTGGCCGTGACAACCGTGTCAAACACTTTTTTGAAGCGGTCATCCGGTTCACCCATCACCACCGTTCGGGTGGTGTCCGAGCAGTATTCATTCAACCGCGCGCCCCAGTCGAAAAGGATGGGCTCCCCGCGGTTCATCACGCGGTCCGTGGGCACGGCGTGGGGCCGTGCGCTGTTAGGGCCCGAAGCCACGATAACGGGAAACGACAACCCCTGTGCGCCGTTTTCGCGCATGGCTTTTTCCATGGCCCAGGCCGCCTGCCTTTCCGTCATGCCCGGCCGGATGGTATCCCGAATCGTTGCGAACGCCTGTTCAGCCAACCGCAGGGCGGCGGTGATTCGTTGAATTTCGTCTTCAGATTTGATTTGGCGGAGTCTTTCCACCATGTTCTCCATGGGAACCAGCTCGACCGGGGGCTTCTGCTTGCTCAGTGCGTCGGCGTAGGCCGAGTGATTGTTGTGGGAAAGGCGCACACTCTCGAAACCGAGCCGATGAATGCCCAATGATTTGGTTATGTTAGGCAGCTCTTTGTCAATACCCCGTTTATGGCAGACAATCTCAAATCCGGCTGCCTCGGCGTGGGCCTGCAATTCATAGCGGCTGTCGGTGGCCAATACCAGGTGACGATCGGATATGATCAGCACCCCGGCGGTTTCATCGAATTGGGTGTCCGCTGCGGAAAAGCCGCTCAGGTAATAGCGATTCTCCTGGACCGATACCATCAGGGCGTCCAGCTGCGCTTCAGCCAGCCCCTGCCTGATTGCGGTGATTCGCTTCAGTATGATCGAATTCAAAGCCACTCCTTTCCCACGATCATTTCTTCTCGCTCGCAAACGATTGACAGCATTACGCCCTTTTTATTATGATTAATCGTTATTTTCAAGCCACGCCGTCATCAATCAACGGTTTCAATTTCCACTGATCCGGGCAGTGCAGCTGCCTGAAACGCTTCTGGAGGGTTGGATGAATATCGACACACATTGCCATATCGATCAGTCCCTGTGCGGCAAACCGTTGTTCGTGGAAGGTGGGAACAGCCAAGTTGAACTTGTTACCACACCGCAAATGGCCGCCGACGCACAAGGACTGGTCCACGGCGGATTTATCTTCGGTGCCGCGGATTATGCAGCCATGATAGCGGTGAATCATCCCCATGTGGTCCTCGGGGCGTCGGATGTAAAATTTCTCAAACCAGTGCGGGTCGGTGAGACAGTGATTGCACGGGCACAGGTTCGGGAGGTCAAGGGCAAGAAATACTGGGTTTCCGTGAGCGTGACCAAAGCGGGTGAGGAGCTCTTTCAAGGGATGTTCACCTGTTTTGTTCTGGACAAGCATGTACTGGAATAAGTGTAGGCCTCATAGTTGACAGTCAACGAAAGGAATTCCAATGGCCAAAAAAGTCGGTGTGTTGTTGTCCGGTTGTGGGGTTTTCGACGGTTCGGAAATTCATGAGGCGGTGCTGACCCTCCTGTTCCTGGATCGGGCGGGGGCATCGGTGTTGTGCATGGCGCCAAATGTGGATCAACTGCATGTCATCAACCATTTGACCCAGCAGGAGGCGGATGAACGGCGAAATGTGCTGGTGGAATCCGCGCGCATCGCCAGGGGCGAAATCCAGGATGTCGCTTCGGTCAGCGCCGACGATATGGATGCCCTGATCATTCCCGGCGGGTTCGGTGCCGCCAAAAATCTGAGTGATTTTGCGGTCAAGGGACCCGAGGCGCAGGTCCATTTGCAGGTGCAACGGCTCTTGGAAGAGATGGCAGATCGATCAAAACCCATCGGCGCCTTATGCATTGCCCCGGCAACACTGACGCGCGCACTGTCCAAACGATCCCCCCGGGTCACCATTGGCAACGATGTCGGCACCGCAGCGGCCATCGAGACCATGGGGGGGGTGCATTCGGTTTGCAAGGTGTCGGATATCTGCGTGGATGAAAGAAACCGCATCGTCACCACACCGGCCTATATGCTGGGGCCCGGTATCAAGGACGTGGCCGCCGGCATTGAAAAGCTGGTCGCCAAAATTCTCTCCCTATGTTGAGCAGCCCTATGATCCCGGCAGTCGATCAGGTCTCCCATTTCCAATAGGAACAATTGCATGAAAACAATCGTCGGAACCAGCAACCGGATTGTCCAGGTCAACCTGTCGACCGGCCAGGTGACTGAATTTAAAGTGGATGCAGATGACCGTCGACGTTTTCTGGGCGGTAAGGGGCTCGGGCTCAAGTTGCTCTATGACCGAATGGATCGCGGGATCGACCCGCTGGGCGAGGAAAACTGGCTGGCATTCATGATGGGCGTGCTCATGGGCACCGGCGCACCGTGTACGGGACGCTTTTCGGCCATCACCAAATCGCCGCTGACCGGCATTATGCTGCATTCATCCTGCGGCGGACCCTTCGGGATGGCTTTCAAGACCGCCGGCTATGACGGCTTGCTGATCTCCGGCAGAGCACCGTCACCCGTGGTGATCGATGTCGATGAAAGCGACGTTGGCATCGTGGACGGAACCGACTGCTGGGGATTGGATACCCAAGCGGTTCAGAGACGGCTGAACCCGGATGGAAAGGCCGGTGTGCTTACGATCGGACCGGCCGGCGAAAACCAGGTTCTGATTGCCAATGTGGCCTCCGGCCATCGTTTTCTGGGTCGCGGCGGTTTAGGGGCGGTGATGGGTTCAAAAAACCTCAAGGCCATCGTTGCCCGGGGAAAAGCCTTCAAAATCGTCCCGGCCAATCAAAAACTGTTCAATCGGGCAAAACAAAGGGCGGCCGGCTATATCGAAAAAAATCCGGTAACCGCTGATGACTACCGCAACTACGGCACCAGCAGCCATGTCAACTGGTGCAACGACGGCGGCATCCTGCCGGTGAAAAATTTTCAGGACGGCAGCCATCCCCAGGCGGATCAGGTTTCGGGGGAAACCATGCGGCAGCGTTACCGCGCCACACCCAGAACCTGCAAGCCCTGTTCGATCATGTGCGGGCACAAGGGCATCCTGGCCGACGGCAGCGTCCACCAGATTCCGGAGTATGAATCCGTCGGTCTGCTGGGCCCCAACCTGGGCATCTTCGAACCGGACGTCATCACCGCATTCAGCGATCGATGCGGCCTGTTGGGGATGGACACCATCTCAGCCGGTTCCGTTCTGGCCTGGTGCATGGAAGCCGGTGAGAAGGGCTTGATCGCCACCGGTTTAAAGTTTGGCGTCGTCGAGGGCATTGCCCAGGCCCTGGATGATATGGCTTGGCGGCGGGGGTTTGGCGACGACATGGCCAACGGCACGCGATTGCTGTCCAAACGGTACGGTGGTGCAGATTTTGCCATCCAGGTCAAGGGACTGGAAATGCCGGCCTACGATCCCAGGGGGGCGTGGGGGCAGGGGCTGGCCTATGCCGTTGCCAACCGGGGTGCCTGTCATCTGTCTGCTACCACATTTGCCCTTGAAGTGGCCTTCGGTTTTCTCAACCCCTACACCACCCGCGCCAAAGCACGATTCGTCGCGTTTTTTGAAAATCTTTATGCAGCGGTCAACTCCCTGCACACCTGCCAGTTTACCTCATACGCCTATGTACTCGAGCCGCCCATCGTCAAATACACCCCCACATTTATGCTTCGCCTGATCATGCAGTACCTGCCGGCAGTCGCCATCATGCTCATGGACGTCAGCATATTTTCTAAGCTATGGCGGTCGGTGACCGGTCTGCGGTTGAACCAATGGCAGATGCTCAAGGCCGGTGCACGGATCCATGTGCTCGAGCGCACCATGAACACCGGTGAAGGCATATCCCGTAAAGACGATACCCTGCCGAGACGATTTCTCACCGAAGGACGCGGATGTGACCCCAAAAAACGGACGGTTCCCCTGCAACCCATGCTCGATGCCTATTATCGGCTTCGGGGATATACCCCCCACGGCATTCCAACCGAAAAAACGCTGGGGCGGCTTGGAATAAAACCCAAATGGGACATGCTGACCGACCCCCGCCTGGACGATTTCAAGATGGTGTCACCCGGCGGCAAACCGTTCAAACAGGTATATCTGTCGATCATGCTGTGGTTTATGGGGCGGGCCATCCAGGCGGCCGCCCGGGTGGATCGAGAGGTGCGCAAGGCTTTCGATACCATACCCGATGGATTCACCTTCGCCCTGACCGTTGCACCGGACGGTCCTGCCATGGTCGTCGGCAAGGATAAATCCGGCAACGTCAGATATCTGGGCGCCAATCCCAAAGCGCGCTATATCGATCTGAAGCTGACCGTTAAAAACATCGAGGCCGCGATCCTGCTTTTCACGTTTCAGGAGGCCACGGTCACGGCGGTGGCCAGGGACCGGCTGATGGTGGACGGGGAATTTCCCGCCGCCTGCGCGGTGGTTCGTATTCTGGACATGGTGGAGGTGTTCCTCTTGCCCAAGCGACTGGCTTCCCTGGCGGTCCGGCGTTACCCCCAGTGGCCACCCTTTCGAAAATTTGTCGGCCGTACGCTGATCTATCTGCGTGCGGTGGCGGGACTCTAATTCCCTCTGGATTTGAAAGTGATTCCGTATTGATCGACTGAGGAGAGACCGATGCATTTGCCCGATGATTTTTCTTTTTTTTGTCCCCTGAAAATAAATTGCGGCAGCCATGCGCTATCGCACTTACCCATGGAGCTCTCCACCCGCAATGCCCATGCACCGCTGGTTCTGGCCAACCACGTTCATATTGGCAAAAAAGGGATCAACACCGTAATCGACGCCTTTAAAACATCGGGGATGACCCTGGGAATATACGACCGGCTGCCGGATCGCTGGCAACCGGACTTGATGCCGGTGTTGACGCGAATATATCGGGATGGGGGATGCGACAGCATCATCGCGGTCGGCAGCGGTTCGGTGGTGGATGCGGCCAAGTGCCTGAACATGTTGGTCTCTGCTGGCGACCATGGGATGCCGGATGGTTCCGGCGGAGAGATCTCCGACCCCGGGCCGCTGCGACCCTTGATGTTGATCGCCACCACCGGTGGTAACGGTGACGAGGCCACCGGGTATGCCAGTGACGGCGACCGTCGGCTGGGTTCCCCCCGGTTGATGCCTACCATCGTATTCATCGATCCGGTAATGATGGGAAAAGATGATGATCAGGATGTGGTGGATGGTGCGTTGATTGCTCTGACTCACGCGGTGGAGGCGTTTCTCGATGATTCCGCCGGACCGATGTGCCGCGCATATGCCCACACGGCCATCGGTTTGATCGTCAGTGGTTTGCCCGGTGCCCTTCGAAAATCAGACCGGAGAAAAAATCTGTGCGCCGTAATCAACGGTCAGATGGCAGCCGGCTGTGCATTTTTTGCCTCCTCGCCGGGTATCTGCCATGTTCTGGGCACTGGGTTGAAGCAATGGACCGATCTTCCCAGTGGTTTTTTAATGGCGATTCTGCTGCCCCATCTGTTGCGTGAGGCCGGCGCGCTTCAACCGGAGCGGGTGGGTGAACTGCTCTATCCCATCGCAGGGACGGACATCTTTGCCCTGACTGCCGCCGACTTTAAAGCACCACGCACGATTGCGCTTTTTTTGGAGTTTTTCGATGCCCTCAACGATGAATTGGTATTGAAAATCCCATCATCTCTGGAAGATGCCGGGCTGACGGATGAACAGATCGAACGCGTCCAATCCCGGGTGGGCAACGGTCCTGCCGACGACCACATGGCACGCATTATATATGGGGCCAGGCAGCGTGCGCCTGGATGACCGGGACAAGTTGTCCATCGCCGATAAAACCCGATCTACCGAATTCTTTCAGAGGAGCTGATCATGCACGTCCCGGGTTACTATGAATTTATCTGTCCAGTGAAAACGGTTGCCGGGCATCAAGCCCTGGAAAAGATACCCCGGTTGCTCGGCGATCTAAATGCCTACCACCCCATGATCATCACGGACAGGGGGGTCGTTGCTGCCGGGCTTGTGGATATTCTCATGGCAGCCATCTCACCGGACGTTCGCATCGGCATCGTTGCGGACGATGTGCCGCCGGATTCGGACGTGAAGACCGTCAACCGTCTTGCCGGGGTCTATCGGGAAAGGGGCTGCGATGCGCTTGTTGCCGTTGGCGGCGGTTCGGTGATGGATACGGCCAAGGGCGTCAACATCGTCGTGTCGGAAAATGTGGACGATCTGATGCAGTTTTCCGGTGCTGGAAACCTGACCCGGCCGCTGAAGCCTCTATTGGCCATTCCAACCACCGCCGGAACAGGGTCGGAGGTGACCCAGGTGGCGGTGATCGCCGACCACGTTCGACATCTGAAAATGCCGTTCACCTCCCATTTTCTATTTCCAGACATTGCTGTTTTGGATCCGCGCATGACCTTGACGATGCCGTCGGCAATCACGGCTGCCACCGCCATGGACGCCCTGACGCACGCCGTAGAGGCCTATACCTGTTTGGCCAAAAATCCGCTCAGTGACGCCCACGCGCTGTTGGCCATTGAATTGATTGGCCAAAACTTGCTGAAGGTGATAAAGGAACCGGAAAATACAGACGGGCGTCTGGCACTGGCCGTGGCTGCAACCCTGGCCGGCGTGGCCTTTTCCAACGCCATGGTCGGCATGGTCCACACCTTGGGTCATTCGGTAGGTGCGGTTTGCGGTGTCCCCCACGGCGCCTGCATGGCAATATTGCTGCCCTATGGCCTGGAGTACAATATGCATAAAAACGGCCATTGGACCGCCCAGTTGCTGCTGCCGCTGTCTGGCCCGCGCGTCTATACACAGACGCCGGCCCATCTGCGGGCCCAACATGCCATTGCCGACATAAGACAGCTGAACCAGCGCCTCCATCAGGCGACCGACGGTCGCCACGCCAGGTTCTTCAAGGAGGTTACCGGTCCGGACGGCAGTGCCCGGGTGCCAGCAGATAGCATCGAAGCCATAGCGGACAAAGCACTGGGTGACGGCAGCAATTTATACAATCCCGAGGAACTGGACCGCGATGACCTGCTGATGGTCATGTCCCACGCCTGGGCCGGCACGCCTCTGGATCGGGACCACGTGAAGAAAGGCCGGTTGCAAATACGATGACCACCGGTAGAGAAAACGCTTACCCTCGTACCTATCCCATATCGTGGGAACAATTGCACCGGGACGCCCGGGCGATGTCCTGGCGCCTGATCGAACGGGGGCCCTGGCACGGCATCATCGCCATCACCCGGGGTGGTCTGGTCCCCGCAGCCATCATCGCACGGGAACTGGATATCCGACTGGTTGACACCGTCTGCATTGCAAGTTACGCTGGCCGGCGTCAGGGACCGATTCGGGTGCTCAAATCCACGACCGGCGACGGCGACGGCTGGCTGCTGATTGACGATCTGGTGGATACGGGCAAAACGGCTAAATTGGTTCGTGAAATGGTTCCTAGGGCCCACTTTGCCACCGTTTACGCCAAACCGGCCGGCCGGCCCCTGGTCGACACATTTATGACCGAGGTGAGCCAGGATACCTGGATACTGTTTCCTTGGGATTCGGAAATTCAGTTTGCGCAACCCATTGCGGGACGAAAACGGCAGGATCACCACGCATGATCCCCGTTCCATGGAAGAAGGAGATTGGTGCAATGCGAATCGGGGTGGTCGTTTTTATGGCAACCTTTATGCTGACCGCTTGTGTCCATTTGGACATCAACAAAAAGATCAGCGCCTTAAAAAAAATTCAGCCCGGGGATTCCCTGGACGTTGTTCTCGAAGCACTGGGCCCGCCGGACCTGCAACATGACATCAGCGACCAGCGTTTTGTGGCCTATTATCAGACCGCGGCCGGAGAATCAGCGGATGCACCGGTGACAGAGGCATTGTGCACGCCGATCGCTTTTGAAAGCGGACAGGTGGTTGCCGTCGGCTCCGACCTTGCCGAGCGCTGGGCCCGGGAAGAAGAAGAGCGGGTCCGCCAGGCCGCCATCGCCGAAAGCGAACGGCAGCAGGCTGAATTGGCCGAGGCGGCGGCGCAGCGTGCAAAGGTGGCGCGTCAGGAAAAAATTGCGGCCCTCGAAAACGAAGTCAGACCCGTTCCGGCCTCCAATGCCGCCCTTAACCTGAAGCTTTATCGCCAATTGCTGGAACTGGATCCCAACAATTTGCGCTATCAGAAACGGGTGGCCCTTTACGAAGATCGACTGGCCCAACAACAAAAGGCGGATCAAGCACGCGCCGCTCGTGCCGCCAAAGCCAAACGCCGGCAGGCGTGGGAACAGGCTCGGGAGGGGCGCAACACAAGGCTCAGGCAATACTCCGGAAACGGCATCGCCGAGATGGCTGTACACGACATGGGCAACGGTTCGCTTTATGTCTGGGTGAAAAATGTCAGCCGACAAATTATCACCACTCACCCCGACCATTTTACCCTGATGGACAGCGAAAACAACGCGGTGGCGTGCCAGATCAGCGAGAGTTTGGACAGCGTGCTGGAGCCGGGCAGCATTTCCCATGGCAAGATTGAATACAGCCGTGAGATCGAACCCAAGGAACTCATCTTCCAAAACCGGGAGGCGGGCCGAATATCAAAATCATTCCAGTAACCGTCGCCCCACAAAAAAGAAAACCGCTCGATCCGGAAAGCCGGCGTGCGGTTTTTTCGTTCCATTCCATGAGATGCCGAATGATTTCATCCATCCAGGCAGAAGCAAGACGTTTTGGCGCAAGGGTTTTTTGTTAAATGGCCGCGGCGGTTTTTCTCTGGGATGGGATTCCGGTATGCACGACAATGGAGGTCGAGTGACTAGACCCAGATACCCCGTCACCCCAGCCATACGGTTCCTGCGCGCAAAGCGGGTGGATTTTAAGACTTTCATCTACACCTATACCGACCGCGGTGGTGCCCGCCAGGCTGCCAGGGAATTAGGTGTTCCCGAGCATTGGGTGGTGAAAACCCTGGTAATGGAGACCGGGGATCAGTTGCCCCTGCTGGTGCTCATGCATGGCGATCAGGCGGTTTCAACCCGGAAACTGGCCCGCGTCATCGATACGAAAAAGGTGCTTCCCGTAAGACCCGATAAAGCCTTGAACCATACCGGATACCAGGTCGGCGGCATCAGCCCTTTCGGTGTCCGCCAACCCATGCCGGTTTATGTACAGACCACTATTCTGGAACTGAAAACGATTTACATCAACGGTGGCAAACGCGGGTTTATCGTGGCCGTCGACCCGATCGTGCTGTTGGATACCCTGTCCGCCGTTCCTGTTCCCATCGCCGCCCTTTCCAGAGGACCCGGTTCCGTAAAACCGGGATGCCCGTGAAGAATAAACCATCGGAGGCCGGTTGGTATGGTTTCCGGTTGGCTGATACTTGCCAAGGAGAGACCGCTTGCTTTATATTTGAGGCAATTTCAATTTCGACTGACCTGCCATGAATGATGCCACGAAAAAGGAGCGGCGATAATGGTAGGCGTTCGTATCAAAGGGAAGGAAACCCATGGCATCTAACGACCTGAACGTCCTGGAAAGCATCTGCCAACGCATCAGCCTCAACATTCCTGAAACCTGTCCGTGGCGGTGGGACAAAGAGTTCAACCTGGCGCTGGCGGTCATCGACCGTCAGGATGAGATTATGGTCGAGCTTCCGTTGTCGCTTGAATTCAAGCACAAATGGGACTTTACCACCATTCATAACGCCGATGCGCCTGTCCGCGATTATTTCCAGTCCGGTTTCGGCATTGTGCCGGGCCAGAAGGTGTTTACCATGGACCCCGTAAACGGCGTGGTGCTCTATGCGGCGTGGTGGCCATGGGGGGATGATGAACGGATATCCCTCCGTTTGGGGCTGGTCTCCGTGTCCGACGACAAACTGGAAAATGCAGAGATAAAAAAATTGATCTGCGGCTGGTTGAAACTGGAATAATCGGATCGGACTGATTATGATTATAATTCAACCGCACTGCGATCAATCGTTCTTATGAGCGCCAACCCGGTCACCCTGAGCTTTCTGGCACGGCGACGAATCATGAATATGACACGATCCATATGGCCTAATGTTGCGGTTTTCGCCGCCACGATCTTTTTTTCTGTGCTGCCTCATCCCCTTGCGGTGGCCCAGGAGATCGCCGATGACAGCTTGCTCGCGGCACTCAAGCTGGAAGGGCCGGTTGTGCTGTGCGATGAAACGGTGCCTGTGGATGACCCACAAGTGCTGGAACGGTTTGAAAAGGAGATGTTGGTCTCCTTGGGGAACCGTCCCCAGGTGATTCTATGGCTGAAACGGACGACCCGGTATTTCCCTTACATCGAACAGGTGCTCAGGGAAAATGGGCTTCCCGATGACCTCAAGTTTCTCGCCATCGCTGAAAGTGCCCTTAGAATGCACGCCGGGTCCAGTAAAGGGGCCATGGGGGTATGGCAGCTGATGCCTCAGACCGCCCGAAAATATGGATTGGTCGTGGATGACAACGTTGACGAGCGGCGCAATCTTTATTTGAGCACGCCGGCGGTGGTGACCTATCTCAAGGCGCTCTACGAACGGTTTGGTTCCTGGAGCCTTTCCCTGGCAGCCTACAACATGGGGGAAGAGGGCCTCGAGGCAGAAATCCTGGAGCAGGGCATCACCGATTATTACCACCTCTACCTTCCCCTGGAAACCCAACGGTTCGTTTTGCGCATCCTGGCTATTAAACGCATTGTCGAAGCACCCAAGGATCATGGATTTTCCCTTTCACCAGGCGATTTCTATGCCCCGGAGTCCTTTTCAACGGTTCGGGTCAATGCCTTCACGGATCTACCGCTCCGCCTTATCGCCAATGCGGCCAAAACCGATTTTAAAACCGTCAAAGATTTCAACCCGGAAATACGGGGGTATTACCTGGCTGCAGGGACACGCGCCGTCAACATTCCCAGCGATGGTGAAACAGGCTTTCATGACCGTCTGAAAACGATGATTGAAGCGGAAGCCAGCATTCGCAGCCAGCGCGTCTACGTGGTCAAGGCAGGCGACAGTCTTTCGGGTATCGCCCAGAAGTTCGAAGTGCCCCTTGCCGCATTGCTCATCTGGAACCGCATCGGCTTGAGTCACGTGATCCATCCCGGTCAGCAATTGGTTATTTTTCCCGCACCTGGGGGTGGAAAGATCGATATGAAAGACATCGAGGGAGATGAGAACGGATGATTGAGAAAATCATTTCCAGCGGAAAACCCGGTGCCGCTGCGGCCGCCCTGGAGGTGGCCGTAAAGCTGGGACTGGCATATGGCGGGTGGTGCCGTGAAAGTGAACCGGTTTCGGACAAATTCCGCCTCGACCGCCTGCCTGATCCCTCCAATCGATCGGTCACGGAAAAGGCCGTCCAGGCGAGTCACGGCTCGGTTTTCTTCACCGCCGCCGAAACCGCCTCCATTGGGCTGGAAACAACCAGAAAAATCGCTTTGCGCATGAACAAGCCGCTCCTGATTCAAGATCTTGACGGGGAAAACGGGTTTTCCGCATCCCGGCGGATTGCCGTGTGGATCGCCGACAATCGAATTAAGGTGCTGCATGTGGACGGGGATGGTGAAGGCCATGCCGTCTATTCGGTTGCAAACAAGGTATCCAAAATCCTTGAGGCGACCTTTTTTCTGTCAATGATTGAGACCGGTATCACCGCGCCGCTGGCGTCAGTCGTCGAGCGGGAGCGTCTGCTTCAACCGGAAAAGGCGCCGCAAACGTTAGCGGCGGCGGTGAATCATCTGGAGCGTACGCTCTCCTTAAAAGACAAAGCCGCCATTGCCAACATGACGTTGGACGAACTGGTTTCGCTGCATTTTACCCTGGGAAGCTATATCAACACCCATTTCGACCTTTTCACCGTCAACACCGAGTTGCTGACAGACTGTCAGCGCCGCTCCGGCCAATGGCGCTTGGCGCCCAAGGACGCCGCTGCCGTGATCATCCGGGCCCTGTGGGACCGGTTGCGCGCCACCTGCCGGATCCGGATCGTCAAGTGAACCCGTCAACAGTGATGAAATCCGTCATGCCGGCACTGCCCCGATCATCCGAATCGCTTATCCGTCTCGTGCAGGAACGCCTTCACCGTCAGTCTACGGCAGCCTTTTCCTTCAATGCCAATGGCGATCTGAGTCAACACTCAGCGGTTCTATTCCTTTTGGGAACCGGCTCCGGCGGCGAACCGTTTCTGATTTTAAACAAACGCTCCCAGCGTGTCCGCCAAGGCGGCGACCTGTGTTGCCCGGGTGGCGGCATTGCGCCGTTCATCGACCGTATCCTGGCCAGATGGCTCAATCTGCCGAGAATGCCATTGTCTCGGTGGCCCCATGGGTCGTGGTGGCGGCGACACCGAAAGGGTGATTTCCCGAAGCTGGCCCTGCTTTTGGCCGCTGCCTTGCGGGAAGGATTCGAAGAGATGCGGCTCAATCCACTCGGGGTGAGATTCTTAGGCCCCATGCCCGCTCAGCACCTGGTCATGTTCAAACGGGCCATTTACCCGATGGTTGGATGGGTGAACCGCCAGCAACGCTTTTCCCCCAACTGGGAAGTGGAAAAAATTGTCTACATCCCCGTGGCGGCGTTTTTTGACGCCGCCAACTATGCACGGTATCGGATTTCGTTCAAAACCGGCACACCCGGCGTGCCGGACATGCCTTATCGGGAGATGCCCTGTTTCATTCATCGCCACCAGGACGACAAAGAGATGCTGTGGGGCGCAACCTACCGGATCGCCGAACGGTTTTTGAAAACGATATTCGACTTCGTTCCGCCCCCGACGACATCATTGCCGCTCATCCATCGCCGGTTGGGTCGGCACTACCTCGAAGGGAATTCACCCCAGTGATGCGACGGCATCATGCCGGCGGCGTCGCCCGGGTGGTTGATTTTGAAGCGACGCTGGTGTAGACGACATGCCAGTTGATGCCACGATGTGACGGTTGATTGAACCCTTGGGAACCCAATTGATGAAGACACCTTCTTGCAAGACGATTTTCAAACAACCCATACTGGACGAAATCTTCCCGCCGAGCCGTGCGGATCGATTTTTCGACGCCCTTTTGGGTGATGCATCAGAAGGCGCCTATGATATCAGCCTCACCTTTGCCGGGGAAACGGACGATCAGATTGATTTCGAATTTAAACTCAAGCAGCGTCCCGGAAAGTGTCTGGCCTGCAACTTGACCTACGGCCTGCCCGAGGTGTTCATGCGGCACCCGGTGATCGATGTCGCCGGCGTGGTCCGGCAGATCGATTCGCGGATGGTCAATGGCAAGCAGTGCGCAGAATGGACGTTGGGGCGCACCCGGGAGGTGTCACGCGACATGCATGTATTGCCCCTGACCGTCAAATTGACTGCTGATACCCCTTGACGGGGCGCCTGAACCGTTGATCTGCAGGTCGGGGCAGCCACATGGTCTATGGACGTCCGGGGGTTGGCCGTTTGATGAAATCACGCTTTCGCGTTATTCGAAAACCTACCGTTCGCTGCTCGATCATTTCGCAGGCTCGCCTGACTTGCTCGGTGACGACTTACGATTTATGGAGGGATGATGAAAAAATTGGTAATTGCTATCTTGATGATGGTGATCGGCATACCGGGTTGTTCGGTACAGCCCGTCGGAAGTGGGAATTCGCGCGGTGTGGGGGTCATGTTTGACGGGGAACCGCTGATTGTCGATGCCTCGGTGATTTTCCTGGGGATTGTGGTGGGTCAAATTCTTTCCCATGAAACGGGCAATGGTGTGACCCGGGTATCCATCGCTCTGGACAGTCAATATGACGACCTGAAAAAAAACAACCTGGCGGCGGTGGTGAAAAACGGTCGACTGCACCTGAGCACATTTTCCGGATACGGCGATCCACTGCCTCCGGGTGGATATATCAACGGATTCATAAATACTACTTCATATCGATGGTTTAAACTAAGACATCTCATAAATAACATTAATATTTCCGCCGACCGACGAGCCCAGCGCCTGCTGGTTCGATCCGGTTGGGCGGGATAGTCCCCGCGATCATGCCAGCAGAGACACCGGCCGTGCATGGACGGGTGCTTTTGGTTTCCGCGCCCTGGCCGCTATTTAACCGTCCATCCTTGCCGCTGGGGGCATTGAAAGCCTACCTGCGCGCAACGCTGCCGCACATTCAAATCGACGCCTGCCACCTTTTCCTGAAAGTGGCCCACGCATTGGGATACGACCGGTACCAAGGCGTTTCCCGGCGGGTCTGGCGGGCCGAGGCCGTCTTCTCGGCACTGCTATATCCCGAACATGCCCATCTGGCCGAATCGTTATACACCCAGACGCTGAAGCGGGGGGACGCGGCGAGCGCTGATTTTCATCAGTTGGTCGGTGAGGTGAAAAGCGTCGTCGGCGACTGGCTGCAGCGAATCGACTGGCCAGGGCTCGACCTGGTGGGGTTTAGCATATCGTTTTGTCAGGTGACCGCTTCCCTTTACCTCATTTCACAAATCAAGGCCATTACGCCATCACTCCCTGTGGTTGTCGGCGGGTCTTCTTTCTCCGGGGAACGATCTGCCGACCTGCTGAATCTCTTCCCGCATATCGATTACCTGGTGGTGGGGGAGGGCGAGCGTCCGCTGGCCGGCCTGCTGCGCCATCTGACCGACGATCGTTCCCGGTCCCTATCGCAGCTTCCCGGCGGCGTCTATGGCTCAGATGCGCGACCCGGTGAAACGGATCGGTTTTCACAGTTGAATCGATTGGACCGCCTGCCTGTGCCGGACTACGATGACTACTTCAACCTGCTGGCCACGTTTTCACCCCATCACCGGTTCTTTCCTGTTCTTCCCGTTGAGGCCTCCCGGGGATGCTGGTGGCACCGGCAGGATGCCGCAGGCCAGTTCAACGGGTGCGCCTTCTGCAACCTGAACCTTCAGTGGCAGGGATATCGCACCAAAGAACCGCGGCAAGTGGTCCGGGAAGTGGACTATCTCGTTCAACGGCATCTGGTTCTTTCGGTAACGTTTACCGACAATGCCTTCCCGATGAAACAGGCCTCGCCGATCTTCGAGGGGATCCGGGGGATGGGCCGGGATTTGTCTATCTTCACCGAGCTGCGGGCCAACACCCCTCCGTCGCTGCTTCGTAAAATGAAACAGGCCGGGGTGGATACGGTTCAGGTAGGCATCGAAGCCCTGTCCAGCCGACTGTTGGCCAAAATGAACAAGGGGGTGCGGGTCATCGACAACCTGAGCCTGATGAAGCATTGCGAGGCCCTGGGCATCGTCAACGCATCCAATCTGATGCTCCATTTCCCCGGCAGCGATGAACACGATGTCAATGAAACCCTTCATTCCCTTGCATTTGCCCGCTGGTACCGGCCGCTCAAAACGGTCAGTTTCTGGCTGGGACTGGAAAGTCCGATTTATCGGCTGGCCAAGCGGTTTCACATCCGGTCCGTTTTCAATCATCCCAATTTAAAAAAACTGTTTCCGGAGCCGGTGGCAGCAAACATCCGGTTTATGATTCAGGGCTATCGCGGCGACCGGACCCGCCAACGGAAATTGTGGCGACCCGTGGAGCAGGAAACCCGTCGATGGCAGACCGACTACGACACCATGCAGCGGCAGACCGGCGGCAGGCCGGCACTGGCCTTTCGCGATGGCGGCCGGTTTATCATCATCGATCAGCACTTGCCCATGCAGGCCACCGTCAGGCACCGGCTCACCGGGATATCGGCAGAGATTTACCGCTATTGCCATACCCCCCGTTCACACAAACAGGTGGCCGGGATGTTTGACGCCCATAGCCCGGAACAGATCCGCATTTTTTTCGAATCCATGGTTAAAAAACGGCTGATTTTCGAAGAGGGCGACTGTTACCTGAGCCTGGCGGTACCCGCTTCGTGGCTGCAATGACGATGAAACACCTGATTCTCGCCCCGTTGCGCGGCTTTACCGATGCAGTCTTCAGGAATACCTTTGTGCGCCATTTTAAGGGCGTTGACGAGGCGGTGGCGCCCTTTATCACATCCATAAAGGGCCGCTGCATCAAACCTTCCCACCTGCGGGATCTGATGCCGGAAGACAATCGCGCCATGCCGGTCGTCCCCCAGATTCTGAGCAACAACCCCGATGAGCTTGTCTGCCTTGCCAATGCGCTCTTCGATCTGGGTTATCGGGAAATCAATTGGAACCTGGGGTGTCCTTTCCCCATGGTGGCCAAAAAAATGAGGGGTTCCGGGTTGCTGCCGCACCCGGATGTGATTGACCGAATGCTCGACAAAACACTGCACGGAATTTCCGGCAAGCTGTCCATCAAGACCCGCTTGGGGCGTTTATCAAGCGATGAAATGGATCGGCTTATCCCGGTTTTCAACCGCTACCCGCTATCCCGGGTGATCGTTCACCCGCGCACCGGGGTGCAGATGTATGCGGGAAGGGTAGATCTGAAGGCTTTTGAAATCTGTCTGGCAAGGATTGTCCACCCCGTGGTCTACAACGGGGATATCAACGACCTGGACATGTTTAACGTGTTGGAATCCCGATTTTCCTCCCTATCCGGCTGGATGCTGGGGCGGGGGCTTATCGCCGACCCGTTTCTGCCTGAAATGATCCAATCGGGGACCCGGCTGATCTGCCACCGGAACGCACGCTTCGCGAAATTCCACGACGATCTGGTGGTCGGATACTGCCGCCAGTTTTCCGGGCCAGGCCATGTACTTGACCGAATGAAAGGATTCTGGCGCTATTTTGCAGCCAATTTCCCGGATGGCCGGCGAATCGTCAAGCGAATCCGCAAAGTCGATTCCCTCGACCGGTATCGACGGGCGGTTGCGGCGGTGTTTAACGGTCAGGACCGATGGGGTTGACCACTTACCGGCGCCTTGAAAGCGCGGCATCTTAGGATTGTGCAACCATCTTAAATCGATTATACTGAAATCAAAAATAACCTTGTCGGATCAATGAACCCTTTAGCCAGGGAAGCACAATCAATCCCCAGGGAGCAATCGAATGCGTCGAAAAACGATTCTCATTGTGGATGACGAATTGAGCATTCTGGTGCCGCTGCAATTCCTCATGGAAAAGGAAGGATACTCACCGAAACTGGCCCAGAGCGGCAAAGAAGCCATCGAAAAAATCGCCGAGGTTCATCCCGACTTGATCCTGCTTGATATCATGCTTCCGGATCTGGATGGGTATGAGATCTACCAGATGATTCGACAGCGAACCGAATGGGAATCCATCCGAATCATTTTCCTCACGGCCAAAAACCGGGATGCCGATATGGCCAAGGGAATCGCCATGGGGGCCGACGCCTACATCACCAAACCGTTTTCCAATGCACAACTGGTGGAAAAGATTCGCGAACTCATTGGCCCGGCTTAGGCATCATGAACACGCAATCATTACACCAGGGTCATCAGGTAGTCGCGAAGTTGGATCCGTTGATTGGTCAACCCCAGTTTTTTGCGCAGGCGGTTGCGGTGGGCCTCGATGGTTTTTGCCGAGGCGTTCAGGATTTGTGCAATCTCCTTCGTGGTATTATCTTTGCGAACCAGATCGGCAATTTGAATTTCCGTGGGGGTCAGATCGAAAAACTTCATCGGGATCTGGCGCAGAAAGGGGGACACGACATTAGCAATATTGGCCTGGATGATGTCGACATAGATGGCCTGTTTCTCATCCAACTGACTTCGAGCGAGCTTTTCTAAATACGGCAGCACCAGGTCCTTGATATTGGCCACGATGGTGTCCTCCATGTGAACCTGGTCTTCCTCCCTGTTTTTCAACAGCACATTCAGCGCGGTGTTAACCTCTTTCAGGGCGATGCTTTTGTCCTTCAGCTCCTTTTCATTTTTTTTCAGCCTCTTTTCCGCCCGCTTTCGTTCAGCGATTTCATGATTGGCCTGCTCGAACAGGTGGGCGTTTTCGATGGCGGTCGCCGATGCGTCGGCCAGTGCTTCAAGGACCATCGCGTGGGATTGATCAAACCGGCCAACCTGTTTGTCCACCACTTGCAGGGCGCCGATGACCGTCCCTTTCACCCGCATGGGCACGCTGATGATGGAGCGCAATTCGACCCGCATCGCATCGGCGACCTTTCGAAAATGGCGCATGTCATCGCGGGTGTCCGGTAAAATAACGCTTTCACCATAGGCGCTGACCCATCCGGCGATGCCTTCACCGGGCGCCAGGCGCCAACCTTTAACGACACTGCGCTGGTCGCCCGCTGCCTGACGGCACACCACCTCCCCGGTAACGTGATCTTTCAGCCAGATGGAACTGCCGACGACACCGAACAGATTTTTGATCGCCTCTAAAATCGTAGACAGCACCCGATCCAGTTCGAGGCAGGAATTGATCGCCAGAAAAGACTGGATGATCAGGTCCAACTCACGGTTTCTCTGTTTCAACGCCTCGTTTGTTTGACGCATCTTCCGGTTTTCAGATTCCAGTCGCTTGGCATTCAATGTCTTTGTCGCTGAAGGCGAAACCGTCGAGGGTGAGTTGACTTTAGCCATAAACGGACCTGTATGCTCACATGGGGTTAGCGATCGATGTACAGAAATGGCCTCTTGGATGGTGCGTGAAAAAGTGGACCATCATCTGCTATACAAGTCAATCAAAATCTGACTGTTACAACTTTCAGGGAGTCTTGATGGGCAGCCGCCTGCGTTGTTTTTGGGAACGGTTTGGGTTACCGTTGATTGATATTCGAAAGGACTGCAGACCCGTCCACGCGCACCGCATCGAAAGGATCAGGTTCAGATGAAAACCATGAGGGGGCCCGAGAAACGAATAACGACAGTCGCCCAAGCCGTCTCGGCCCGGCCAACCCCATAAAATGGCTTCCTTCGACGGCGGCTTGGCTGCAGGCATGGCTGCGATCACCGACGATCTGGTGGATCGCGCCCGGCGGTTGACGTTTTCGGCGCCCGTGACCCACACCTATCATCCGCTGATCTATGCCAGAAGTGGTTATGACCGATATGTGGCCTGTTTCGGCGATACGGTGAAGGCGGTGGTGCTGGTGGGGATGAACCCCGGCCCGTTTGGTATGGCCCAGACCGGCGTGCCATTTGGTGACGTGGCGATGGTCAAGGGGTGGATGGGCATCAACACCCCGATTGCGCAGCCGCCCGACGTCCACCCCAAACGGCCGATTTCAGGCTTTTCATGCGCGCGCCGGGAGGTGAGCGGCCAGCGCCTGTGGGGATGGGCCAAGCAGCGGTATGGGAGCCCGGACAACTTCTTCAAACAGTTTTTCGTACTCAACTACTGCCCGCTGGTGTTCATGGAAGCAAGCGGCCGCAACCGCACGCCCGACAAACTGCCGGTGATTGAAAAAAAGCGGCTTTTCCAAATTTGCGACCACGCGCTTCAACGATCCGTCGACCTTTTTGAGCCACAGTGGGTGGTGGGTATTGGCGGTTTTGCTGAAAAACGGATTAAACACGCATTAACGGACATGCCTCTGAAAATCGGCAGAATAACTCACCCGAGTCCGGCCAACCCCAAAGCCAACCAAGGTTGGGTGTTGCGGGTGGAAACGGAACTGGGGGCCATGGGAATCGGGCTGCCTGACGGAAAAGAAAATAGTGATTGCGGTAAATAAAAATTTCGCGAAACCAAACGGGACAAAATTTCATAACATATTGATATTGCTGCAAATATAAATGTCTAGACACGGCGCCTTTTTATTGCTATATATTACAGCAGGTTATATATGGCAATGGAGATGGCGTGCACATCAAGAAACATCTAAGCTTCAGCGCGATGAGAAAAGCTCTGTCGGCGATTTTCGATACGATCGACGATCCCCGCCAGGCGGGGAAAGTCGACTATTCTCTGCACGACTGCTTGATGAGCGCCCTGGCCATGATGTTTTTCCAAGACCCTTCCGTGCTCTCCTTTCAGCGACGCATGCAGGATCGATTTCAAGACAGCAATCTGAAGGCGATGTTCGCGGTAGAGAACATCCCCAGCGACGACGCCTTGCGCCAAACCCTGGATCAGGTCTCCACCGAAGCGCTTCATCCGGCTTTTTCCGAGTTGTTCCACCGCTTGCAGCGGGGCAAGCAGTTGGACGCCTACAAGTTGGAAAGCGGTCATTATCTGATCGCTCTGGACGGCTCGCAGTATTTTACGTCCGAGAAGATCCACTGTCCCAGCTGTCTGACCACCAAAGGCGCCAAAGGTGCGACCCGTTATTCTCACCAGATCCTGCAGGCTGTGATGCTCAATCCACATCTGCGCCAGGTCCTGCCGCTGCCTCCCGAGCCGATGGCCAACACCGATGGTCAAACCAAACAGGACTGCGAGATCAATGCGGCCAAACGCAGTTTGACAAAGATCCGGGCGGATCATCCGAAGCTCAAAATGGTCATTAGCGCTGACGGGCTCTACTCAAAACAGCCTTTTGTCGATGCAGCGAAACAGTACCGATGCTCATATATCCTGGTGGCCAAACCCACCGATCACAAGGTGCTGTTTGAATGGGTCAATGAACTCGACGGACTTGCGCAATGCGACTATTTGCAATTCAGCGACGAAAAGGGGCGCCGGCATGTTTATCGATGGGTCAATCAGGTGCCGCTCAATGGGAGCCGAGATGCCGATCTGGTGAATTTCTTCGAGTACTGGCTGCACGTTGGCCAGAAGGCCACCTATCACAACAGCTGGGTCACCGACCTGGACGTGAGCAAGGCCAATGTCGTCGAGTTGGTGCGTGCCGGCCGGGCGCGCTGGAAGATCGAGAACGAAACCTTCAACACCTTGAAGAATCAAGGCTACCATATCGAACATAACTTCGGTCACGGTCGGCAGCATCTATCCAACAACTTTTTTATCCTGAACCTGTTGGCCTTTTACATCCATCAGATTTTGGAGTTGTGTGACCGTGGGTATCAATACTGCCGCTCCAAGTTCAGTTCACGCAAGGAGTACTGGAACAACCTGCGTGCAGTCATCCGAATCATGCTCTATCGAGATTTTGAGCATCTTTTGCGGCATTTGGCCGACCCGCCAGAAATTCGAGCCCCGTAGAAGACCGTTCCCGTCAGTGAAAACCAGGGCTACGCTATGTTTGTCCCCATTGATTCGGCGGACCGCGCCGATCTGTTGTCTTTTGGTGATCGCTGCCATGTAACGCCAACCGGAAATGAATGACAGGCGCAGCCTCGACCGCAAACAATCCATGGCGAAACCCCAATTTGGTGGCCAGGCTTGACAGCAGGCTTTTTTTTCAAAGCGACCTTTTCCGAACTGGAAAAGCGGGGTTAAATGCCTCAGCCGCCGGCAGATGGTTTGCAGGGCGGCGGCTGGAAACCGCCGGAACCGGTGGGAATGCCATGGGGTCGGACGGCACCGGCTGACATGAGTTTTTCTACGTCTGCGCAATTGCATGCAGGACACACCACAGACCCGGTGTCCGATGCGAACACCAGTTGCTCAAATTGATTGCAGCAGGCCTTGCATTGGTACTCGAAGATCGGCATGATCGCACTCCTTTTTTTGGACACTACAATAATGGCAGCGCACCTCAAGTCAAGCCTCTTTTCCACATTGGCGCTCAAAGGCGCGGCCCCACCCCATTTTCAACGCATCGCCCACTGGAAAAAGCGTTTGACAATCACGATGATGGGTGCCATATCCAAGCCATTCCTTCTCGTTGAGTAACCATTAGGAAAAGTTGAAGAACATGAGCATCTCAACTATTGGAAAATCAAGGTTTTGGTGGTGGCTGTCACCCATCGGGTACGCCTGCCGGATCCCCATTGCATGAGATGTGTTTCGTGTCGATGACAAACAAACGGACCCACGGGCGATAATCCGGCGGTCCGTTTTCAGTTAAAGGGGCCGCGGCGTTGATCCGGGCCCTTTTTTTCTGGCCGGGGCGACAAACCCGGTTCCCAATTACCAAAGGAGGCGCAATATGCTGGTGGTGATGGATAAGATGGCTACACCCGAACAGATTGAACAGGTGGTCAAGGTTATTGAAGGGCGAGGATGCACGGCCAGGCCGATTCCCGGTGGTGATCGCGTCTCCATTGGTGTGTTGAACAACAAAGGCCCTGTGGATGCGGCCCTGTTTATCGGTCTGCCCGGGGTCAAGGAGGCAGTGCCCATCACCAAACCCTATAAACTGGTCAGTCGGGAAACAAAAGCCGAAGACACGTTGATTCAGGTGGGTGAGGTCACCATTGGAAACGGCCACCTGACCATCATCGCCGGCCCTTGTGCGATCGAGAGTCAGGACCAAGCCTTGACGATCGCCGGGCATATCAAAAAAGCCGGTGCACATCTGTTTCGCGGCGGTGCCTTCAAGCCGCGAACCTCGCCTTATTCCTTTCAGGGACTTGGCGAAGAGGGACTTAAAATACTGGCCAGCGTCAGAGAGCGTTTTGGCCTGCCGGTAGTCACCGAAGTGATGGATTTTCAGACCTTCGACCTGGTGGAGCATTATGCCGACGTGGTCCAGATCGGGACCCGGAACATGCAGAATTTCAGCCTGCTGAAGCGGGCCGGCGAGTCCTACCGGCCGATCCTGCTAAAACGGGGCATGGCCGCCACCATTGACGAGTGGCTCATGGCTGCCGAATACATCATGGCCGAGGGAAACCACCAGGTGATCCTGTGCGAGCGGGGCGTGCGCACTTTCGTCCACCACAGTCGCAACACCCTGGACCTGTCCGCCGTGCCGGTGGTAAAAAAAGAGAGCCACCTGCCCATCGTGGTGGACCCAAGCCACGCCGCCGGTCGACGGGATCAGGTGCTGCCCCTGTCCCGTGCGGCGGTGGCCGCCAATGCACACGGGTTGATGGTGGAGGTCCACCATCAACCGGAAGAGGCCTTGAGCGACGGTGCCCAGAGCCTTTACCCTGAACAATTCGACTTGCTTTGCCGACAGGTTATGGCGATATTCAGTGTCTGCGGCGAAGAGGAGTCATTTACTTTTTAGCACCCCGCTGCGCGTAGCGGGCTTTGAGACCCAAGGTGACCTTACGCAGCCGGATGGACTTGGGTGTGATTTCCACCCGTTCGTCGTCCCGGATAAAGTTGATGGCCTGCTCCAGGGTCATCGGCCGGATAGGGGCGAGGATGACGTTTTCGTCCTTGCCGGAAGCCCGCATGTTGGTCAGTTTTTTTTCTTTGGTGGGGTTGACGCTGATGTCCGTTTCCCGGTTGTGCTCGCCGACCACCATCCCTTCGTAAACCGGTTCACCGGGCAGGATGAGCAGTCGGCCCCGCGGCTCGAGATTATACAGGGCATAGGGCACCGCATGACCCCGACGGTCCGATACGATCGACCCGGTAAAACGGCTGGGAAAGTCTCCCCGGTATGGCTCGTAACCCAGAAAGTAGGAATTCATGATACCCGTTCCCCGGGTGTCGGTGAGAAATTCGTCCCGATAGCCGATCAGGGCCCGCGAAGGAATGGAGAATTCGATGCGCACCCGTCCGGTGCCGGTATTGGAGAGATTCATCATTTTTCCCTTGCGCACGGAAAGCTTTTCGGTCACCACCCCCATGAACGTTTCACCACAGTCCACGAAGAGCCGTTCAACGGGCTCTTTGACGATTCCGTCCTCATGCTTCAGGATCACTTCAGGGCGCCCCACGCAAAATTCAAACCCTTCCCGCCGCATGGTCTCGATGAGGATGGCCAACTGAAACTCCCCGCGTCCTTTGACCACCACAGAATCTCTGTCGCCTGTGGTTTCCACCTGGATGGCCACATTGAGCAGGGTCTCTTTGAGCAATCGTTCGCGGATTTTCGCCGACTGCACGTAGCGACCTTCCTTGCCGCCCAGCGGACCATCGTTGATCGTGAACAGCATGGAAACGGTCGGCGGGTCGACGGTGATGCGGGGAAGGGCGAAGGGCGCATCCTCCGTGCAGATGGTATCGCCGATGGTGACCTCTTCGATGCCGGACAGAATAGCGATTTCACCGGCGCTCACCGCAGATACCGGTGTGATATCCATGCCCTCGTAAAGTTGCAGGCGAGTGACTTTCAAGGGACGCTGGTTCCCGTCGGCGTCGATGCGGATGAGCCGGTGCCTGGATTCGGCCTTACCGCCCACCACGCGTCCCACCGCCAGGCGGCCAAGATAGTCAGAATAGCCCAGGTCGGAGACCAGCATTTGAAACGGTGAGTCTGGGTCGGACCGGGGCGGGGGAATTTCGCTGACAATGGCGTCAAAAAGCAGATGAAGGTCATCGGCCAGCTGGTCCGGGGCCTTTCCCGCCACGCCGTCGCGACCGATGGCGTAAAGCAGCGGGAACTCCAACTGGTCTTCACTGGCGTCCAGGTCGATGAGCAGATCATACACCTGATCCAACACCACAGAGGACCTGGCGTCCTTGCGGTCGATCTTGTTTATCACCACGATGATTTTCAATTTGGACTTCAGCGCTTTTTGCAGTACGAAACGGGTTTGGGGCAAAGGGCCTTCGGAGGCATCCACCAGAAGTATGGCGCCGTCCACCATGGACAGGGCCCGCTCCACTTCTCCGCCAAAATCGGCATGGCCCGGTGTGTCCACGATGTTGATTTTTACGCCCTGGTATACCACGGAGCAGTTTTTGGCGGCAATGGTGATACCACGCTCCCGCTCCAGGTCCATGCTGTCCATGACCCGTTCGTCCATTTGCTGGCCATGCCGAAGAAGGCCGCTCTGGCGGAACATGGCATCCACCAGGGTGGTTTTGCCGTGGTCGACATGGGCGATAATGGCGATATTGCGAATTTTCTCGTTGGTTAGGATAGCGGACATATCTGCTCGTTTCGTGTGGTTGGGTTTTTGGAACAAGTGCAAATATAGCCATCCGGCCATCCAATACAAGCTGATCCAACCGCATATTTTGGGCTGCAAGGGATAATGTAGCTTTAATGTAGTTAAAAAATAGCCTTGACCCTGTACCGCAAGGGTGAGATAAAAAGAGGCAATTCAGCCCGGCCCTTGCAAAAAAAATTACCTAACCAATAAAATTCATAGACGATTGATAACGGCCCCACCATTGCATCGAAGCAAACGAAAAAGGAGGAGAGATGGCGACAATTAAAACCGTGGGAATCGTTGGATTCGGCGTCATGGGCGCGGCCATCGGACTCAATGCCGCATCGTCCGGTTACCGCGTCATTTTCAAGGAGTTGAATGACGAGCTGGTTCGTTCCATGTATGATCGATGGGTGAAGGCAGCTTTGGAAAAACGGGTGGCCAAAGGTAAAATGAGCCGGCAGGAGATGGACCAAGTGGCTGGGATGATATCCGGAACCGCCAGCTATCGCGACCTGGCGCCTTGCGACCTCGTCATCGAGGCCGCAGTCGAAAAAATGGATTTGAAAATCCAGATCTTCAAGGACCTGGACCAGGTGTGCCGTCCGGATGCCATTTTGGTCAGCAACACCTCCACTTTTCTCATTGAGCGTCTGATGGCAGCGGTTTCCAACCCTTCCCGGACCGCCGGCCTGCATTATTTTTTTCCGGCCAACATCAACCGACTGGTGGAGGTGATCCGTCAAAAGGAGACCAGTGACGAGACCTTTTCAGCCTTGATGGCATTTGCGGAAAAAAACCGCAAAGTACCCATTGCGGTAAAGGATTTCCCCGGTTTTGCCATCAACCCCGTGTTCATCTCCAGCTACATGATGCTCGACTCATTTTATGGCGATGCATACAATGTGGCCACCTTGGAGCGCATTTCACAATCGGCATTGAGCGTGCGATTCGGCATCATGTGGGTGCAAAATGGATCCGGCCTGGGCACCTGCTACCACGCCGCCGTTTCCATGAACGACTATCTGGCCGATACCGATGTCGGCTATCCGCCGGTTCCGGAGCAGCTCAAGATCCAGTTCGAGAGCGGCCAACCCTGGAATCTGGAAGACGGACCTGTGGCCGATGACCCGGATTTGATTGACGTCGTCAAAGACCGGCTGCTGGGGTCCATCTTTACCATTTCCACCCACCTTATCGAAAAAGGGGTGGTTTCCACCAAAGATCTGGAACTGGGGATTTGTACCTCGCTTGCCTGGCCCAAAGGACCCTTTGCCATGATGAACGCCATGGGGATGGAAGCATCGGCGCGCCTGGTGAAACTCACGGTGGCGCGTGGTGCGTTTAAAATGCCCAAGGCATTTTCCGGCGCAGTTCCACCGCCTTGGACGCTGTAGTCAACAAGCAATCAAGGCGATATGCCCAAATGACCTGACGAAAAGGGCGTTTATCGGCGTGTTCGTCGGCAGATCCCCTTGGGGGAGTGGCTGGGAAGAGAACCGGTCGTCGTGTCCATCAGGTTGTTCCTGACTCCCGGTCGGGGGCTGTTACCCTTGTCGTTGGCAATCTGCTCACGTTGTTCCGCCATCAACAATGGCGGATCGATGGTGCAGTGAAGGCGCAGACAGATAAGATCGTTTTCTTCTCGTATCACCATGCCATTCACCGGTGCCGTCCGGCCGCTGCCAAAAATAACTTCCCCCTGAACCGTTTGGCCGTGCGCGTAAACACCCGTGCAGACCAAACTGACGCCTGTTTCGGAGATATCGCGGACCGGGCAGGTGAACTGGGTAACCGCATGGGGGCCATCGGTTTTCTGGACGAAGAAGGGAGTTGACGATTCATCAAATTGGATCCGATAGTGTTGGCGCTGCCGCTCGGGTGCGTCCTGACCGGCATCGTCAGCCGATATCGGCCGGTGGTGGCGAAACCGCAGCCATCGGAACAAGGTGATCGCGGCCATAGCGCAACCAATGATCTGGATGGCCGTCAAATAATAACGTCCGTAAGGCGACGCGCCGAATAAGGATGCCTGTCGTACCCATGCGGCAGCCATCAAAACAAGCGAACTGATAAACAGCGTGATCAGGTTGAATTTCACTTTCTTGATCCTAATTTCCTCGTCACCCATGATAAACCGCTATTCGGCGTTTTTCTAAAAAGCTTGAGCGTATCCGTCGACAATTGGACTGGGTAGGGGTTGAAACGATTTTTTCTGCCGGGTGTTTTTGGCATCGCCAACCGCCGATTCATGACTATATTAGTGTCAATACACGCAACGGGTGTTAAATTTACTTTTTAAAAGGGAAAACGGGCGTATGGCACCACAGGACTACTACCGGATACTTGGCGTGGATCAACACGCAGAGGCGAAAAAGATAAAGGAGGCGTATCGAGAACTGGCATTTAAATATCATCCGGACCGCAACGAAAAGAATCCGAATAGTTCTGAAATGATGAAGTCGGTCAACGAGGCGTATGCGGTTTTGTCCAATTCGGAAAAACGTCGCGCATACGATGCCATGCGAAGCCGTTTAGGCGACAACGCCTATAACCAGTTCAGAAACACCTATACCGAACAGGATATCTTCAAAGGCTCCGATGTCCATGAGATTTTCGAGGAGATGGCACGCTCGTTCGGCCTTCGCGGTGTGGACGCCATATTCAGCGATTTTTACGGATCGGGGTACAAGCGTTTTACCTTCAGGCAGCATGGCCTTCACGGCAGTGGATTCATCTATCGCGGAGGGTTCGGCGGGCGTCGGGGAAAAGGCATGACGTCTGGCACTTCCCTGGGTATGGGGCGTTTTGCCAGATATCTATTGCAGAAAGCCACTGGCGTGAGCCTGCCGCAAATGGGTCAGGATATTCGCGACACCATCCACTTGAACACCGGAATTTGCCCAATCCGGCGGCCCTTATCCCTACCATCATATTCGGCGTTCCAAAAAGCTGGTGGTCAGCATTCCTGCGGGTACGAAGGACGGCCAGCAAATTCGTCTTTCCCAGATGGGCGCCGCTGGCAAAAACGGTGGTCCAAATGGGGATTTATACCTGAAGGTGAAATTCAAGAAACCGTTGTTGGAAAAAGCGAAGGATTTTATTGTCTCGGCTTTCAGCCGATGATAGACTGTCTTGACCGACTGATTCGCGTTTCGGTTGATCGTCATTGGCCATTGAAAGATGGCATCGCCCTTTTTGGCCGAAAGAACCAACCATCAACCTCCCCGCCGGTCCATAAAGACAAGGGGATTGCAAGAACGGTGGTGAGTGGACCGGACAACCGCGAAAGGAGGACGTGATATGCAAATTCTGGTTACCTTCAAAGGTGTAGACTCCTCAGACTACCTGAAATCCTACCTTGAAGAAAAGCTCGAGCGTCTTGACAAGATCATGCCCCATTCCGGAACCGCCGATGTGGTTTTCCAGGAGGAAAAACTAAGAAAAATCGTGGATATCAACCTCAGCGGAAAGGGGTTTGATGTCCATGCCAAAGAAGAGAGCGGGGCCTGGAATGAAGCCATCGATCTGGTGGTCGACAAAGCCAAAAAACAGCTGATCAAAAACAAGGAAAAAATTCAGTCACACCGTGCAGAAGCCTTCCCGTCCGAAACGCTCTAATCGTCTCCAAGCTGGCGTCCGCCCGCGGCGAGCCTCGGGCAGGGCTCACTTTTTTGTTTACCGAACCGCCGCCCCTGGATCAAGATCGGAATCGGTCCAGGTCAGCGGAAAGATGGAACGCCTTGAGGTGATCGAACTACTTTCTGATCAGGTGCTGGAGGTCGGGCCGGTCAAGGTTGGCTGCATCCACCCGCATATTGCCGTCTGCGCCGGCGCGGCCAGATAGACGGCCGGTCTTGAGCCATTGGCGAACCCCTTTTTCAGTTAAATATGTCATTTGGGAGAACGCATCGACATCGTATGTTTCAGGCGTGGTTGTCGGCGCATGGTAACTGGGCGCCGCGTCTGCTGATGTTCCCCCGGGATATTTGTCGGTCACAACCGCCGCATGTTGAAGCTCACTTTCGTAAATGGCCCATTTCCCGCCCTGTTTTATACCCCGAATCGCTTTCTGTCTCAGCATCCGGGTGATCGTTGAAACGGCGATGCCCGTCATTTGTGAAAAATCAGCGGTGGTCAGCATTTTTCCATTGTCGGCCATGCAATCCACTCCTTTGAATAAATAGTTGTTTATGCCATGCTCTGGGTAATCTGGTTAACGGCCTCGATCATCGCTTCGTTGTAAATGGCCAAGTCCTCTTCATCCAAAGAGAGAAACGCCAGCGCTTCCGGGTCCAATTCATACAGGGCTGCATCGAAGCTGCTGCCAATTCCGCTCTGCTGGGCGATATGGTTGGCAGTATGGATGATATAGGCCAGTTGGTTGCCCTTGGATGCGCCGGGGTCGTGGTGAAATCGCATGGCGCTCACATGATTTTCCGGGAGCTTCCATTTGGCGCAGAGCTCAGCGGCCAGTTCCGTGTGGTCGAAACCGAGCACCTGCTTTTCCACTTCCAGAAAATTGACACCCTTTGCGAGCGTTTGGTCCACCTGGGTTTTTCTCTCCAGGAGATAGCGATCCAAGGCCAGCTTTCCGGCGTCGTGGATCAGCCCGACGGAAAAGGCGTCATTTTCAAGCGTCGGCGCTCGGTCTTTGGCAATCAATCGCGAACACAGGGCCACAGCCAAAGAATGCTGCCACAGCGTGCCGGACCCCATCCGATAGCCTTTGAGATGGTTTCCCAGCAGACTGGTGGCTGACACCATGGTGATGACCTGCTCTAATACTTTATGGCCCAGAACAACGGTGGCCTGGTGGATCGAAGAGACCATCCCGGACATCCCGTAATAGGCCGAGTTGGCCACCTGAAGGACTTTGGCGGCAATGGCCTGATCGGTTTCGATCACCTCGGCAATCTCCTTGAACCCGGACATGGGGTTACCCATGACTTCCCGGGCCTTGTAGATGATTTTCGGCATCGCCGGCAGATCTTTGATCCGGTTCAGAATTTTGCGTTTCAAATCGGTGCCGTCCAGGTCATCCGTTGATTTTTCAGCAATCGGGGTAATAACCACCTTTCCTGTGGATCCATCGGACGCCGTATCAACCGGTTCGGGAACGGCGCTCCGGCTTCTCCCTGAGGTCCAGTGTGATTTTAGATTTGCAGCTGGGGCAGGGGAATGAGACCTTTTTCCCTGTCGGAAGGCGGTCATCGGGAAGCTCGAAGGTTTTGCTGCAGTTTTCACAGGCCACTTTCATGGGTACACCTTTCTCGGAAGACTCGGGGGTCCTGTCAAATCGGTTAATTTAAAGATTAATATATCGTTTTCTGTTGATTTTGACCACCATCAAATTGTTGAACCGCGAACGATAATCGATTTTCATCCTTACGGCGCCGCGGCTTGCCGCGGGGAGGGTTCAATGGCCATGGCGTGAGGGTATCAACAACCCCGGCACACGTCTTCATCGGCCCCTTGATCGAATACTTGATGTCCACCCGTTGTATTTTAAGTGGCCTGCTTTTATGATAAGGAGAGTCCAGCATGCTGCATTCATTACCGTCATTTTAAATCAGGGAAGCCACCGCCATGCACGTCTGTCTGATGGTTGCCATTACCGTTGATGGGAAGATCGCCAGAGCTGCGGATCACTACCCCGACTGGACCGGCAAAGCCGACAAACAGCTGTACGTCAAAATCACTAAAAAAGCCGGTGTCATGATCATGGGCTCGACGACTTTCGACACGATCGGTCGGGTTTTGCCCGGCCGAAAAACCATCGTCATGACCCGCAACCCGGATCGCCGATCCGACCGGGATGATCTGGTTTATACCCAGGCGCCTCCCGAACAGATCCTATCCGACCTGGCCTCCCAGGGCTACGAGGAGGCTGTGGTCGTGGGCGGTGCAAAGATCAACCAGCTCTTTGCCGAAAAGGGGCTGATCGACGAGTTGATCCTCACGCTATCCCCCTATGCCTTCGGTTCCGGGCTGTCCATCTTTTCCGGTGCCGTGGACCTGAAGCTGGCCTTGAAAGCATTCTGTCAGCTAGACGAGAACACGTTGTGTATCCGCTACCGGGTCATCCATCCGTAGTATTGAGCTGGGTCGTTCATTGGCCAAGTTTATCGAATGGATGCATTGCGGTTCATGGCCGAAAGTACCTTGAACAGCCCCTGTGTGCCCAGGTTTTCCCATCCCATGGCCATGGCCGCCACGTAAAACTGGTGGACCAGGGCCAGCCCCGGCAGGGACAGTCGCATGCGCCGCGCCTCTTCCAGGGCGATGCCCATATCCTTGACAAAGTGTTTGATGTAGAAACCGGGCTCGAAGTCGCCATCGGCAATTCTGCGCCCCAGGGTATTGATGGACCACGAACTGGCTGCGCCTTTGCCGATCACATCGATGATGTGATGGGCATCCATGCCGGCCCGCTGAGCATACAAAAGGGATTCAACCACGCCGAGCATGGTGCCGGCAATCAGAATCTGATTGGTCATTTTGGTGTGCTGGCCGGCGCCAGGTCCGCCCATCAAGGCGATGGTTTTCCCCAGAATATCGAACAACGGTTTGACCCCATCGAACACAGGCTTGTCACCGCCCACCATAATCGCCAGGGTGGCTTCCCGGGCTCCCACGTCGCCTCCGGAAACCGGTGCATCCAATGCATGTACCCCCTTTTTGGCGCATTCATGGTAAATGGTGCGGGCCAAATCCGGGCTGGATGTGGTCATGTCCACAAGCGTGTCACCAGACTGGGTTCCCGCCAAGACGCCCGCATCCCCGAAAACAACCTCCCGGACATCGTCTGGAAAACCGACCATGGTGAAAACAGTATCGCTTTGCTGTGCCACGGCTTTAGGCGTTTCGGCCCAGACCGCCCCTTTTTCAAGAAGACGGAGCGCCTTGTCCCGGGTTCGGCTGAAAACGGTTAATTGGTATCCAGCGGTTAACAGGTGCCCGCCCATGGACGCGCCCATCACGCCCGTCCCGATCCATCCGATGTGCTGGTTGGTCATGTGATCCTCCCTGAATACGAACGATTGACAGATTAGGAAAATGAAAAAGGGGCACGATTATGCAACCGTAACCCCTTTCAACCATTATTGGTCGGGACAGCAGGATTTGAACCTGCGACCCCAGCGTCCCGAACGCTGTGCTCTACCAGACTGAGCCATGTCCCGATGGGTGGTCCTTGTATGTCAAGGCTACTAAAAAGTCAATAGGTTGAAGCGCGTTTGCGATCGCCTTTTTCAGCGGGTGAAGGGGTTGTCCAGAACGATGGTTTCATCTCTTCCCGGTCCCACCGAGACGATCTGGATGGGTACGCCGGTCAAGTCCGCGATGCGGTCCAGGTATCGACGGGCGAGCTCGGGAAGATCCGGGTAGCGTCGAATCTCTCGAATATCCTGGCGCCAGCCGACAAGGGTCTCATATACCGGTTTGCAAGCAGCCAAGTGATTCAAATTGGCCGGAACATCACTGATGCGTTTTCCGTTGCGTTCATAAGCGGTACAGATCTTGATTTCGTCTAACTCGCCGAGCACATCCAGTTTGGTAATGGCCAGGCCGGTCAGGCCGTTCAGCCTCACCGCATTATTCAAAATGACCGTGTCCAGCCACCCGCAGCGCCGCCGACGGCCGGTGGTGGCGCCGAATTCAGCGCCGGTTTGTTGAATATGGTCACCAATATCGTCAAACAGTTCCGATGGGAACGGACCGGCGCCCACTCGGGTGGTGTATGCCTTGACGATCCCGATCACGCCGTGGATGTCTTTGGGGCCGACGCCGCTGCCGCAGCAGGCATTGCCGGATGCGGTGTTGGACGAGGTGACATAGGGGTATGTGCCGTGATCGATATCCAGATGGGTGCCCTGAGCACCTTCGAACAAAATCTGTTTGCCGGCCTCAGCGGCCTTTTGCAAGGCCACGGAAACGTTGGTGACAAAAGGCCTCAGTCGATTGGCGAATTGCGTATACTGATCCCGAATCGATTCGAGATCTACCGTGTCGGCACCTAAAAATTTTTCCAGGTAAAAATTCTTTTCAGGAACGATGGCCTGCAGGCGCTCGTCGAAGGATTCGGGGTCGATCAGGTCGACGAAACGAATTCCGCGGCGGGTGGCCTTGTCTTCGTAGCTCGGTCCGATACCCCGGCCGGTGGTGCCGATCTTCTTGTCGCCCTTCATCTTTTCACGACCGTGGTCGAGGAGCTTGTGGTAGGGCATGATCACGTGGGCCCGGTCGCTGATCATAAGCGTGTCGGGACCTACGGCAATTCCTTTGGAATCCAGGTAATCGATCTCCTCGATCAAGACCGCGGGGTCCACGACGACCCCGTTGCCGATCGCGCAGATTTTTTTTTGAAGGATGCCGGACGGGATCAGGTGGCTGATAAACTGTTCGCCATCCACAACCATGGTGTGGCCGGCATTGTTGCCACCTTGAAACCTCACCACCACGTCGGCGTCAGCGGCCAGAAGATCGACGATTTTTCCTTTTCCCTCATCACCCCACTGGGTGCCGACAATCACGAAATTTGCCAAGAGACGCTCCTTCATCAATAATCAACTGACTAGCGTGAACATGCGCTGGCCCGTCATCTCAATTCGCTTTGCGCCGCTCGCGAAAAAACTCCTGGATCACCAGCCGGCATCGGTCCGCACAAATTCCCGGTATGACCTCGACCTGATGGTTGAGTCGCAAGTCCTGACCGAGGTGGTAAAGGCTGCCGGCCGCACCCCATTTCGGGTCGGCAACCCCGAAGACGACTGTTTTTACACGGGCGTGGACAATGGCCCCCATGCACATGGCACAAGGTTCAATGGTAACATAGAGCGTCGTGCTTAACAAACGATAATTTTTAATCTGACGGGCAGCCGTGCGAAGGACATTGATCTCCGCATGGGCCGATGGATCGCAACCGCTTACGGTTCGGTTGTGGTCCTTTGCGATAACCTGGTTGTCGGCATTTACCATGACCGCGCCTATCGGCACTTCGCCCATTTGACCGGCGACAATGGCTTGATCGATAGCCATTTGCATGAAGTGTTCGTGAGGGGGGGGCATGGTTGAACCGTCTACTTTTTTTTGGCCTTGATCAATACATTTTTAATTCGGAGGCGAAAACGAGGACACAGGGTCGGGGCCAACGCACGACGACCGAGCCCACCGCTGGCGGATGGGCTCGTTTAAAGAATTGATTGACATGCTCCTCCGTTTGGCTTAAGAAGCAAGCCACCTTTTTAGCGCCCGTAGCTCAGCTGGATAGAGTGCCGGACTACGAATCCGTAGGTCGCAGGTTCGAATCCTGCCGGGCGCGCCAGTTAATTCAAGGGTTTAGCCATTTCCAGCTAAGCCCTTTTTTATGTTGTCAATCTATCTGTCCCCATTCATTCTCGATGCCGCCACACAATCGTGTTTGAACTGCGATGGCGCGCGCATTCCCCGCCGCTTTCTGCAAGGTTAGCGAGCGAACCATAAACAGACGCTCATCCTTACGGTGGACCCTCATTGCTTGGAACGATTGGAAACCCCATGGCGGATCAATCGGCGGTTGAATGTTAAGCGGTTTAAATTAAAGGACCTGAAAAAAAAATATCCTCACCGCCATCTAAAGGTTCATCTGACCACAAAGTAAAGGCGCCGCAGCACCTTTCCGCTGGACGTTGCGATATCGACCCGCCATTCGCCTCGATAACGATCATCAGAAATATTCTTGAAACTCCATGTCCGCCAATAGGCGGACCGGACATCCAGGGCGACGTCACTGATTTTCTGGCCGTTAAAATAATAGATGTGCCGGATTTCGGATGGAACCTGCTCGGCTTCAATCTCGCTCCATACAAAAACCCGTTGGGCGGATGTGGGAAAAGAGGTATCGACACCAATGGGCATTCGGTTTTTTATTTCTGCACAGACGCTGGCCTGCAGAACCCTTGGCTGCGCATCGGCTGACGTCGGCTCCGGTGATGAATCGGCCGTCAACCCGCCTTGGTCCGATCGAACCTGGCTTTCAGAGGCGGCAGTGGTTTTCTCTGCTGTTGACGATGAAACGGATAACGGGGTGCCGCTTTGTAAGGCGGGATCGTTTGTTGCAGATGAATTGTCGGCTGCTGGCTCAATTCGGGCTATCGCTTCATCCATGTCGGTGGTCACGGTTGCCGCCGGCGTTTGAGCCGCAGGCCGGCTGGTAGGCGCAAGGTGCGTTTCGGTGTTGGCATGGTCGTCCCGTTGATCGGCAGTTGGGGATGCATCTGTGGCTTCTGAAGGCAAAATCGATTTTTCAGACCCCATGGCAGGCAGCGGGCGCGCCTGCTTGTCTTGCACGTGCTGCAATTGGGAAACCGACAACGAATCGGGGTCATAGATAAACAGATGGTAGAATCCAAACCCGGCTAATGCCAGAATGCCGATGCCAAGCAGGGCAATCAACGCATAGAGCCATGACCGTGATAAAGCGATCTTCTTACCAAAGGAAACAGCGGTATCGAACCCATTCCGGTTTATTCGCAACGACGATCCAAGTTTCTTGATCGCGGTCTCCGCGGCGTTGAATGAAAAACGGCTGGTCGGTCCGGAGGATACGAGGCTATCGGATGACGATTTGACCACGCCCCACCGGGGCGCCTTCGGTTTCTTGCGATCCTTCGTTTTGGGTTTTTCGGGTCGGTTTTGCTTAACAATTTGCTTGGCGATTTCGGGCTGAAGATGTTCGGTTTGCGTTTCCTTTGAATTCAAAATCTCATAGCGTTTGAGGGCTTCATCTACGTTGCCCCCGATCAATCGAGAATATGAGGCGATATATCCTTTGACATAAGGACCTTGTGGAAGTTTCTCGAACTCATCTTTTTCTATGTATTCAAGATACGGCTCTGAAATTTTTGTCAACTGGGCCAGTTCGTGCAGACTGATATTCTTGGATTCCCGCTCTTTTTTTAGGTAACGACCGACCGTTTCCATCTTTCAGTCCCGACTGGTATGTGGCGTGATCAGAGCCCGCACCTATCATGGCGCAACAAGAGAAAACATGAAATGCCTTGATCACGACAGTTAACGATAAAGGTATCGGATTATTTGAATCTGTTCAAGGCCAATACCGTTGAAACCGTTGAGACCTGATCTGGCACCACTTGTGAAAACTGACTATTTGCCGCGAGTTGGATTCGGCAGTGTTCATAACAAATTGGTATTTCTGCAAAAACCGAACATACAACGGGTGCGTATTTCGCTGGCCACGGCTTCGGGTACGGACAACTGCCACGGCCCGGGCCCTTTTTGGAGCTGCTCGAGAATCGCTTCCGGCCAGATGTGCATATGGGCTTGATTGTAATTGTGTATCGGAAGGATTTTATTGTTGGCCCGCAGGTGGGCATAGAAGTGTTTCAAATGTTCGGGGACGGGAAAGTTGTCCGTGGTAACCAGGTCGTCGGGGTTTCCGTCCCGGTACATGGGGTAGACGAATATCAGGGTGTCGCGGTCGAAAAGGGCGCCAAACGCGCCGATGATGCCCCCCTTAAAGCCCTCGTAGTAGGCGTCGTTAAACAGCGTCTCCAGGTTGGGAATCCCCATGACGAAGGCCACTTTACCATGGGTATACCGCCCCAGATAGTCGGACAGGCGGAAATAGCGCAGGTAGTTGGTAACGATGACGGGATAATTCAGAATGTTCAGGCAGTCGACCCGATCGAGAATGTCCTGCATGTCATAGCTGTTTTGTTTGCGCATCTCGGCGACCGAGATTTCCGGAACGATGATGGGCGGGGCGGATCCGGTCTGGCAGATGCTGGAGAATAATTCCATCCCGCTGGTCATCATGTCCACGTTCACGTGGGTCACCGGCTTGAACATGGCGCGCATGACCATCACATCGCGGTTGTAGAACAATTCCGATGGATGCACCAGGGTTTTGCGGTCGGCGCCGAAGACGACCGCATCGGTCAATTCCATCTGGAGCAGTTTCAAGGCCATGTAACGATTGTCGATATCGGCAAAGTAACTGCCGCTGAAACGGATCAGGTCGACCTCCAGCCGTCCCCAGTCCAGGTTGTCTCCCAGGGATTGGATGAGGCGTTCCGGGCGGGAATGAAAGTGAAAGGCCCCATAGATCAGGTTGACGCCCAAAATGCCAACGGCTTCCTGCTGCTGGTCATTGCTCTCGTCCAGCATGCGAATATGAATCAGGATTTCACACGGTTCAGCACCGGGCGTCACCTGCAATTTAATTCCCATCCAGCCATGACATTCACCCTGCTGGCTATAACTTCGAGCGGTCACCGTATCGGCAAAGGCAAAATAGGTTGAGGTTTTGGGACGTTTATCGCCGACGCGTCGCAATACCAGGTTGAACTCTTTGTCGAGCATTTTTTTTACCCGACTCTCGGTGACGTAGCGCTTGTCCTTCTCCTCGCCATAAATGGCATCGCTGAACGACATATCGTAGGCGGATATGGTTTTGGCGATGGTACCGGCCGCACCGCCGGCCCGGAAAAAACAGCGTGAGACCTCCTGGCCGGCACCGATTTCAGCGATGGTGCCGTACTTGTCGTGGTCCATGTTAAAGGCAAAGGCCTTTTGCAGGGTGGTGAGGGTCTCTTCGGCCATGGCCATTCTCCGCAAGGGTTGTTTTTCTGACGTGGTGGACCCACCGTGGCGCTGGGGGTCAATGTCCCTCATCAGCAACCATATCTCCATCGTTGCATTAAAAACACAACCAATACTGTTTAACAACTGGGTATCACAATTTTAAAAAGATGACCCAGACTTTTCGGGCAGCCGTTTGGGAGGGTAATTAAAGATTGGGTTTCCTGGAAGACGGTGGATAACGAGCAGACAATGCAATAAAACAGTTTACAGGAACAGTTCAAAAAAGAACCCAAAAAAGGCTGCCCACCTTGTGCCGGGATCAGCCTTTTGGATTGAACCGCGGTAGCGAGCGCATTCCTCGACGCTTGCGGCGCAGTTAGGGACCCACAAAAGACATCTGCTCATGAAGTACTGCGCCTGTCTGCCTGCTTGGGCTTGTGCGGTGAAAGGAAGGCGAAGGCGCCGTTGCTCGATCGCCCTTTACCCTTGGACTTGGGCGCTCTCCGTTCGATCACGGGACGCGTTCGGTTTGCCCGGGTGTTGACCTTTTTCCCGTGAGATACCGAAGGCGCATCATAATTGAAATCCGAAAGCGTGCGCTGTTCCACACAACTTCCGATGGCGCCATTGATGGCCCGGACCATTTGGGTGTCTTCCGCAGTGATCAGGGTGAAGGCATCCCCACTGCGTTCGGCGCGCCCGGTGCGCCCGATGCGGTGAATGTAGGCCTCGGGGGTGGAAGGAACATCGAAATTGATCACATGGGAAACGTTGGAGACATCGATGCCGCGGGCCGCGATATCCGTGGCCACCAGGATTTGATACGCCCCGGAGCGGAAGCCGTTCAGCGCGGCCTGGCGCCGCCCCTGGGACAGGTTGCCCTGCAGTGACGTCGACCGATAGCCGGCCTTAGAGAGCTTTTCCCCCAGGCTCTTGGCTCTGTGCTTGGTGCGTGTGAATACCAGGACCGGCCCGGTCGGGGTGTCGCCGAGCAATTTGATCAGCAACGCCGTCTTCAAATGCTGGGCGACCGGGAAGAGGGCGTGACTGACGGTCTCCGCGGGAGCGGTGGTGCCGATCTGAACCGTAATCGGATCTTGCAGGACGTCATCGGCCAGGCGTCGGATCGCTATGGGCATGGTGGCCGAAAAAAGCAGGGTCTGGCGGTTTTTTGCGGGAACGTGAGTCAGAATGCGGCGAATGTCCGGGAAAAAACCCATGTCGAACATCATATCGGCTTCGTCGATGACCAGCACGTCCAGGCGGGAAAGATCAACGGTCCGCCGGCCGATGTGATCCAGCAGCCGGCCGGGGCAGGCCACCACGATATCCGCCCGTTTGAGATCCTGAATCTGGGGATTGATCCCCACGCCACCATACACCACGGCGCTGCGCAGGCGTGTCTGGCGGCCCAGGCGATTGAATTCGCCATGAATCTGCTCGGCCAGTTCACGGGTGGGTGCGATGACCAAGGCCCCGACCCGATTGCGTGGACCATCGATCAGGCGGTTGAGAATGGGCAATACAAACGCGGCCGTTTTGCCGGTGCCGGTCTGTGCCAGCCCAACGACATCGCGTCCCCTCATGACCTCGGGAATGCCTTTGGCCTGAATGGGCGTGGGCGTTGTATAACCCGCTTGCGCTGCACCTTCGGCAACAGCGGGATGAAATGAAAAATTTTTGAAATTCAACAGATGATGTTCCTTGTTTGAGTTTGCGGCCATTGATTGCCGCTTGAGTTTTTCCGACGACAACGTTCCCCTGCGCCTGCATGGGAATGCGGCCGCACCCAATGAATTGAAAACCCGCGGACAGTTCCGTGGGTTACCATTTTGTGGGTTGTAATCGGGGATTTTCGCGGCGGGAAACTCAAGGGGCAGCCACCCTGCATCGGGTGGTCTGCTCCCGTTCATGCACAGATACCGATTCAGCCGACGGTGACGTTGACCGCGGAAGGTCCTTTTGGACCTTGCTCCATGTCAAAACTCACCCGGTCGCCTTCACTCAGGCTTTTGAAACCGGTTGCCTTGATGCCTGAATGATGCACAAACACATCCGGGCCGTCTTCCTGCTCGATGAAGCCGAAGCCTTTTTGGTCGTTAAACCACTTTACAATGCCTTGGGCCATGATAACATCCTCCCTTCGTAAAATTATTCAACAGCTTAAATCTGGAGGATGCTTCATTGGCGTACTGAATTTTCCTGCAGAAGAAATCGTCTCGCACGACAACGGCGAGATCGCATTGAATTGGGGCCATCATATACCTATTTGGCTTGAAAGCAAGTTAATTGTTGAAATATTTAAAAATATGACCCATTCCGCCTCGAACCCCACGGGAAACCCTCCCTGCGGCTTGCCGCGGGGAGGGTTCAATGCTAATATCCGCTTCTGTCGACAAAACGGATCGTTCACATGACATGGTTACCCATCCATGGGCGCTTGTTATCTGCCCGGCAGACCACGATCGGACCACCGGCGCCATGAAAACCATCGTTCGCGTCACCGCTGCAATCATTGTCAGGGATGGCAGGATCCTGATCGCCCAGCGTCATCCGGGTGATCGGCTGGCCGGACGATGGGAATTTCCCGGCGGCAAGGTTGAAAGCGGAGAGACCCCGGAGCAGTGCCTCAAACGCGAGCTTTTGGAGGAGCTGGACATGCATGCCGTCATCGGTGACTGCCTCGGGTCCAGCATTTATCACGACGATCACATTTCGATCGAATTGATGGCTTACCGTGCATTCTGGAACGGCGATTCCTTCCGGTTGGTTTCCCACCAAGCCTGCCAATGGGTGACGCCGGATCAATTGGCCGGTTTTGCCTTTACGCCGGCGGATCTGCCCTTTGTGAAGCGGCTGGCCGGTGGAATAATTGACCTGAGGTGATTGGATACCGACCATGACTTCAACGGCGATGGCCTACCGTGTGGGATGGCTGATCGACGGGACCGGCAAACCGGCCGTCGAAAACCGGATTGTCACCATCGACGGCAGCCGGTTTCAGGCAATCCTGGCCCCCAGCGACCCGCAACCGGCAGGCATGACAATCGTCGATCTGTCACATTGTACGGTGTTACCCGCCCTGATCGACAGTCACGTCCACCTGGTGATGTCCGGTTCGACCGAACCGTCTATTCGCCAGGCCCAGTTAAAGGGCGTCTACAAGGACCGCCTTGAAGCGATTGGGGAGCATTTGCGCCAGCACCTGGCCTGCGGTGTGCTGGCCGTTCGTGACGGCGGCGACCACAATGGCGACACGCTGCGCTATAAACGAGACACCGCCGGTCATCCCCCGACGGTGGTGACCATCGCTTCAGCCGGCCGTGCCCGAAACGCGCCTGGCCGATACGGGAATCTCATCGGCATCCCGGTGGAAGCGGGCATGACCCTGGCGCAGAGTGCCTTTGGGTCGGAACCACAGCGAGATCACTTGAAACTGGTCAATTCCGGCCTCAACAGCTTGACCCAATTCGGTGTGGAAACGCAGCCTCAGTTCAATGCCAATGAACTGGCCACAGCCGTCGCTGCAGCCCGGCGACACGGCCAGCCGACGATGGTCCACGCCAATGGTTACCTGCCGGTGAAACTGGCTGTCGATGCCGGTTGCGCCAGTATCGAGCATGGTTTTTTCATGGGCCGGGAAAATTTAGGCCGCATGGCCGATCACGGGGTGGTGTGGGTGCCCACGGCCGTGACCATGAAGGCCTATGGCGATTACTTGAAGGGGCAGGGACACCGCAGGGACGCCTCTTTTGCCGAGGTGTCGCTGAAAAACCTGGAACACCAGCTGGACGCAAATCGCCATTGCCCGCCAACTGGGGGTGATCATTGCCGCGGGAACCGACGCCGGCAGCCCGGGGGTTCATCACGGCCGTTCGTTGAAAGCGGAAATTCAGCTGCTTGTCGCCGCCGGATTCAGCGTCGAGGGTGCCATTCGATGTGCCAGCCGAAATGGGGCATTACTCATGGGACTGCCTGAAAGAGGGAAAATCGCACCTGGCATGCGGGCGGATTTTATCGCGGTAGAAGCCTTTCCGGAAGATGTGCCGGACGCACTCCACCACATCGTTTGCCGGGTCGTCGAGGGACGTGCGATTGATTCGGTCGCCGCCATTTAGACAGCGGCCCACCGATCTATGCATCCAGGTCTCTTATGGCCCTGTTTTTCCGGGTGCCCACTTTCTGAAGCAGGCGCTTGAGCGGGTCGGTCATTCGGGCCAGGCTGGATTCGCGTCGTCGAAAAATCTCCTCCAATGAAAGATGGGGATCCTTTGCCGGGCTTCTCAGGTAGCGACGCAGGGCAACCAGCCGGTTTTTGATCTCTTTTTCCGCCCGGATTCTAAGGATCTCCTTCTTTTTCAGAATCTCCTCTTTGATTGTCTCGTCGGGTCTTTTCCCTTGGTATTTATCCAGTTTGTAGCGGATTCGGATGAAAATGAGATCCCGCAGCACCTGCTCATATTCAGGGTCCAGGCAGATCACTTCCGGAACCAGATCCCCGAAATGGGTAACCCCTAAAATGTCCTTGTCCAGGGTCCAGTAGCCGACCAGAAATTCCTGTTCCAGATCGAGGTAATTTTTCAGCGGCATATACATCCGCCTCAGGTACATGAGCACCTTTTCCGTTTTTTTGCGCTGCCCGCCGATGATGACCGAACCGCCGACTTCCCCGCGCTTGACCCCTTTGGTCCAGGGCGCACCGGTGATGCCGAAATCATTGTAAACGGGAATGTGCATCAGGGCGGACAGGGTGTTGATGGCCAGGGCGTATCCGGCCGACGGCCCGCCCACACTGTATGAAGCGGAGAGCAGTTGGTGATGAATGGTATACTTGTCCATAAACTCGCCCAGCAGACGCGCAGCACTGACCTTGGGGTCCATATCCTGCAGGTAGTTTTTGACCATGGTCAGCGCCTCGTGGGCGCTCTGCTGAGTCATTTGGACCGCCATCTCCATTTGGGCACCGGCCGAGGAGGACGATGAGACCGCGCCGGTGACCATCACTTTCTCTGAAGACAGGCTGTAAGTCAGGCTGGTGGCGATGGGCAGGAGAACACCGGTGACGTCGTTGGCCCCGACGCCGATGATGAATCCGACTTGGGGTTCCTGGCTCAGCTCCGCCTCCAGAAACTCATCCAGCACCACCTTGCCTTTTTTGGTGGGACTCTCCGATATTTCGTGGCGGGCCGATCTGAGGTGACTGGCCACCATGGGATAATCGTCTGGTTGCTGAATCGTTTCCAGCATCTTTAAAACCGCTTCATAGTGTTCCAAAAAACGATCGGGAGCGCCCCGAACGGCAGTTTTCACCTGGTTCTGATCGTCTAAGGCCTCCAGGATGCCCATGAGGGTCTTGAAATTGAATTTGATAAAGTTCTCTCGGATTTTAGCGGCGTCATGGCGGAGCTGACGAAGGCGCGTAATCACTTCAAATTCCGTATTCCTCAGCGACCGGGCCTTTTCGACGAAGGCGGCATAATCCGCCGGCGTATTGCAGATGCCTTTGGCCGCTTCGACGATGCTGTCGGTGGTCAGATCCGCAGAAAGGGGAATGCCCGCCAGCGCGTTGCCGACAATCTGAACGATATCTCCTTTTTTCAGCCGGCCCTTTATTTCCAGCACCTTGAGGCGCTTGGACCGAATCAGGGCCGGGTCCAGAATGTCCAGCCGGTTGGTCGTGAGCACGGTGAACACCTTGTGCAGCGGCGTTTCACCATCGATGAGATTTAAAAATTTATTGGTCAGTTTGTCCGACGGATTCCCGCCGGTGCCGCTGCGTTTGGGTGCCAGGGCATCCCCTTCGTCGAAGAAAACCACGGTAGGCGCGATCATTTTGGCGATATCGTAGACTTTTTCCAGGTTATCCACGGCGCCGTCGACGGGATTGGACGGGTCCTGCAGGGCGCTGGCACTGGTGGCGATGTCATGGACGTCGGTGTTTTCGCTGAGCCAGGTGCGCACCAGAAAGGTTTTTCCGCTTCCCGGCGGACCATTGAGCACCACCCCTTTCTCCTCGCTCACGTTGTAGTAAAGGCAGTTGTTGGTCATCTCTGAAAAGACATCCTTGATGCTCCCCACATATGCCTCCCATTTAACATCCCGGCCCATGCGGCCGACAACCTTCTTATAGAGATCGCCATAGGAATTCTGAGCGACCAACTCAAAGGCTTTTCTCACCAGCATGGCGTCTTTCAGGTAGGCCGAAACAAAATCACCCTTGATCTGGATGATGGAGTGGATCAGTTTACGCACGTATGAGGGAATCACCTTCAGGGCGCGCTCCCGGAAAATCGCATAGAGTTCATCCACCGTGGTCGAGACATCATCGCTTTGGATGCATTTGACGGCGGCACATACGTTTTCGTTTGGTTCGGATAGCACCAGGATGTCGTTGCGCAGCAGTTCCAGGCGGACCACTTCCTTAAGGTTTTGCGGGTTGGTCCAGTAGTCGGAAATGTTGATGATGCTACCTTTCTCCACAAACCGACGATAAACGGCGGCATCGAAGCGCTCCGGCTGATCCGTCGTGGCGATGAGCAGGCAGTCCCGCTTGCCGTTGATGATCTCATCCAGCACGATATTGGACGTGTCCACCAGGGTCCGCTGCTGACGGGTCACGCCGGAGTCGCGGCCGGTGGCTTTGCCGAAAGCACTGTGCGCCTCTTCGATGTGCCGGATGGAAGTCCTGCGCGGATCGCCAAGGGCCTTCTTAAAATAATTGCCTGGTTCCCCAGCCAGAGCGGTCTGGAAATCATTTGGGGTGACCATGGCATAGTCAACCCACATGCCCTGTTCCTCCAATCTGGAGAGGCTCTGACCGATCCTTTTTTTTAGGATCCGCCGCACCAGCGGGATTCGATTGAGCCGTTTGTAAAACCACACTTTTTTTCGCCGGGATATTTCGATGGCCAGCGTGGGATCGATCTCTTCGATGGTTTTCCAAAAGGGTTCCCCGGCCAGGACGTCCTCTTTTTTACGATGAAGATCCACCTCCGGTTGAACATCATTGCCGAAGATGATGCACTCAATGGCATGGGAAACGGTGGAGGTCTTGCCACTTCCGGACGGGCCGACAAATAGGAGCAATGACGCTTTGGGTACGCTGGCGTCCGAAATGTATTCTTTTCGCAGGTGGGCACGATACACTTTTTCGAAGAGGTCGTGGAGTTCGACGGGAATGTGTACGTCAACCAATTCCTTTTCAAGAAGAGAGAGCAGATATCGGTAATCTTTGGCAGACACCTCCTTTTCCAGTATCTTGTTCCAGGCATCCTGAGGATTGGCGTGGCCCGAAATTTCAAACCGCTTTTGCCAGTCCGTCAGGATATCCGGGTCCTTGAGTACATCGAACCGTTTTTCGGGAGCATCCAGGAAAAATGAGAAGGCCGTCTCCAGAACGCTGTTAATCAGGCCCTTGGGTGGACGATATTGATTGAGGCGTGCGCGCATGAAGGCTTTGGTTTCCTGAGGCCAGGTGGCCACCAGGTCTTTGATCTCTTGGATCCGGCTTTCCGGCAGTTGGACGTAGGTGATTTCTCTAGTCAGCCGTCTGGCCATCTTTTCCTCCCTCCGACCGGTTGGCGGAATTGAATGCAGGAAGGGCGATTGCCGGTGTGTTTCCTTGGGTGTTTTGGATGACCACGGTGTTTTGTCCCAGTTGGTGCTTCTCATAGGCGGTGGCCCATTTTTGCTGGGTGAGGAACTCAAGCAGTGCGGTGTCGGTGGAGCCATCTTCTCGACCCAGCGCGCGTTGAAGGTCCTGGATCCCCCCCATGTAGGCGGCATAGAGTTTACGGATGCGGCTGGCCTCCTGGTCCGCTGCATAGTTGTCGGCTTCGGCGATCATTTCCCGGCGCTTTTTCTCTTCGGATGCCTCCACCAGCTTGTCGCCGAAGCGGGTCTCCTTGAGCACGAAGCTGACGACTTCAACGCCGTATTTTTTTTCGATGGTGGGGCCGCCGATATTGATGGGTCGCGATTTCAATGCCGTGAAGATCAACTCCTTGATGGTTTCACGGTCACTGACCAGCCGATCAACCTCCTGGGCCTGTAAAATGTCTTTGGCGATGCCGTCGTAGTCGCCCTGCAACAAATCCAATGGGTTCAGGTTCTCAATGGCCCACGTCTCCAGGTCGCGGATCCGATAGGTGAGCACCCCGGAGGTCCACAGGGCCACATTGCCTTTGGAGATGATTCGCATGGGCGCTGGTGTGCCGCCCAGTTGGAGGGTCTGGTTCATCAGCGGCACCTCCTGCTCGATGCGGGTGAAATAGGGCAGGCGGGCATGCCAGCCCACATCGGTAACCGCCTGTCGGACCCCGCCGAATCGTTCCAATACAACCGCGTAGTTCATCTTGACCTTAAAGATGGTTTTGGTGGCATAGACGAGGGCAATCATGCCGTAGATCAACCCGATCGACGTGATCAGGGCGATCAGGCGGCGCAGGATGGTCTTGACGAAAGATCGCCGCAGCAATTGATTGGGTAACGGTGTGGCCATATCTGCTCCTCTAGTTGCTGGAAAAAGCCGTCAGGTGACCAGATAATTCAACCATGAATAAGGTGTGGTTTCAAGGGAAAAACCGCTCAACCAGCCATGCTGGATCCCCCGGTGTGAGAATTACAGATTGCCTGCCAACCCAAGCTGATTCTGATTGACGGCGATGTTGAAGGTGGGCTGGACCAGATCGTGATGACGTTTTTCAAAGGGAAGATAAGCCAGCAGATAGCGACATGGCTTGACCTGAATGTGGGCGATACGATCCTCGACCATTTTTTTGGGGCGCAGGAATCCGGACAGGTTCAGTTTCAGGGTCTCGACAGATTCGGATATCGGCAGGTTCACCGGATGCGTGTTTCCTTTTGGCATTTGGAAAATCAGATGGTGACGGGGCTGGGAAAGCGTGATGTGATGGGTTAGACGGAGAAAACTCCGCGGGCGGATTTTGAAGGCCGGACCCCAGAAGTGAAAGGGGATCCGGTCCCATCCGGGTTGGATCACTTTGGGTAGATTCGCCGCCTGCACCAAGTCAGCATAACTGTTAAGATCGATGCCGGACACCTCGGCCTTGACACGCCAAAAGGGCAGGTAGATGATGTTCTCACCTTCAGGATTCGGCAGATGGGCCACGCTCACCCGGGACAGTCCCTGTTTTGACGCCTGCCACATGGACTCACAATTCTTGCAGTGTAGGACCAGGGCATCTCGACGTCCCTGCAAGTCCCAACCACAGTTCGGGCAAAGCGTGGGGATGAAGCGGATGCGCCAGTCCGCTGGCCCACCGGGGAACCGGCTCAATTCAAAGGGTTCATCCAGCTCCCCGGACGCCGGTTGATTGAGCACAGCATCCATGATCCGTTGGCCAACGTAAAAGGGGGCATAGATCAGGCTCAACGATTCACCGATGTGGCTTTGGTGGAGAATGGGCCCGGGCATGTCGGCGTTGAAGCGGGTGAGAAACGTTTCCATCAGCCGACGAAAGGGCAGGGTTGGCTTGATGAAATACCCCTGGGTCTCCGGGCTGACAAAACGCAGTTTCATGGCCTGGCTGCGAAGACCGAGAGATACGGGGAAATGCGTCGATGGCAGGGCCTGCCGGCTGACATCCAGAAATCGATTCTGGATGCCGTTGGGCAGAAAGGAAAAAATCATGCCCTTGAATCGCCAGTAGGGAAAGTAAACCAGTTCCTGGTTCTCGGGGGCATTGTGGGGCAGCAAATAGCGAAAATAGCTGCGTTCCATGAGATAGGATCGCACTTTGCAGAAAGCACACTCAAACAGTCGATCCGTTTCGTTGAGCGCTGCCGGTGCCCCGCACTGAGGGCACTGATGATCGATGAGAAAATTAATACGGTTCTCCACACTGGGTGCAGAATGTGGACCCGGCCAGATTTTCGGCCCCGCATTTTGCACAAAAGACGGGTTTGGGCTTTTCTTCAACCGGACGACCGCAGCGGGAGCAGAAGTTCGCATTGGGTGCCAGGTTTTTTCCGCAATGGCCGCATTCGATAAAAACCAACTGCTGGTGGCCACACATGGGGCAGAACTTGGCCGACACCGGGATCTTGTATTGGCACTCCGGACAGGTTGCCTGTTCCGCCCCAGGCGCTGGCGTGCCACCTGCCTGCGGGCCTTTTCCCGACGCATTGAAATACTGGGCAAACATGGCCGGCATCATCAACCCAAGACTGGTGCCCATACCCATGCTGCCATCGCCTTCGGCTTCCGATGCCTTCTCCATGGCCATGGCGGACTTCATTTGCATGAGTTTGTTCATGTCGTCGATAACCCCCATGCGACTGCGGTCGTCGATGGCTTTTTGAACCTCTGGCGGTGGGGTGATGGCATTCATGTAAAGGTGTGTCAGGCCCAGCCCGAAATGTCTGAAATCGTCCTGGAGCCGTTCGGACAGGCCGTCGGAAAGCTCATCGTATTTGGCCGGCAGGTTAAGGATTGAGTCTATGGTTTCGCCCATGAAATCGTTAAACCGGGAAACGATGACCCGGTTGAGGTACTCTTCGATCGCTTCGGTCGTGAACATGCCCTGGGTGCCCACCATGGTGTTGATGAACAGTACCGGCTGGACCACCCGCAGGTTGAAGACCCCAAATGCCCGCAGTCGGATCAGCCCCAGTTCGCTATCCTTGAAGGCAACCGGATCACGGGTCCCCCATTTCAGGTTGGTGAAGACCTTCATGTTGACGAAATACATTTCGGCCCGCAGCGGACTGGTCATGCCCCAGGGCAAACTGACAATTTTGGTGAGAATGGGAATATTGCCGGTTTTCAACGTATGCCGCCCGGCCCCGAAGGCCTCGACCGCCTTGCCTTTGTAGAAAAAGACACCCGCCTGACTCTCCCGAACGGTAAGCTGTGCCCCCCATTTAATCTCGCCGGACCCCTTTTCAGGCAGTCGATGAACCAGTTCTTTGCCGCTTTCGTCAAACCATTCCAGGTTTTCCAGAAAGACCAGGTTGTCCGCTTTCATAGGCCGATTCTCCTTTTTTGGGCCGCGATAGCGCGCGTCTTCCCCGCCGCTTGCGGCGAGGCATACGCGTGAACGATAAACCGACGTTCATCACGGTGAACTTTCCCCGCGGCTTGCCGCGGGGAGGGTTTAATTGGCAGATTTGGTTTTAGTATCGGCTGCGATTGGCAAAACCTGAGCAGGGAAAGCGGAAATTATCGAACGCTATCGTCAAATCACCCCTTTGCCTTGACGGGAAAGCTTGAGTTGCCAGATCCTGCGCTGCCAAGGGATCGCAAGTAAATTGCCACGACGCCGCATTTGGCGCCCTGGACCTGAACCCCTCAGGCGGTTGCATCGCTGGGGTTGAGATGGCATTGTCTATTCGGCAGGAGCAGTCGTTGCCGAAGGCGCTTGCGGTAAGTTTGTTATTGTCTCTTCGGTTACCGGGGGTGCGCTGTCGGGAGGCTGAGGGGCAGCTGCCGGGGGCGTTGTCGTGACGACCGGTTTGACGGGCTTCACGGCAGCCGGCGCCGGCGTTTGGGTGGCTGCGGACTCCGGCGCGATCACGGCCGGTGTGTCTGTCGGTGCGGGTGTGGGTGCCGGCGGCGCCGTAATCGATTCACTTTGCTGCGGGATGGATGGAGTCGGGGCCGCTTGGGGTGAGACGGCTTCGGGTGTTGGCAGGGTTGGTGTCGGTTGCCCCGGAACCGTTGATTTGAGTGTGGAGATGGCCTGATTTGCGCTGGCCAAATCAGCCTTGGCCTTTTCAAGATCCTTCATGACGCCGGCAAGCTGTCGGCGAAGCTGTTCCGCCGCTGCTTTTTCTGAGTCCAAACGCTGCTGCGTGGTTTCAAGCTTGTCCGTGGCCGTTTTAAGGGAGGCTTCCATGCCTTGGATCGACGCCGCTTCAGATTTGACGGTTGCGATTTCGGCTGTTAGGAACTGGGTTTGCAGCGTTGATAGTCGATTGCCAAGAATTAAAGAAAGAAACGCGAACGTCAGCGTCAGTGCGGCAAAAACCAAGGTAAGCGTATGCAGCATGGTGCTGGAACCGGTTGGTTTGTTCTGATTGGCGATAGCAGCAGTGGTCATTGGCGCTTCCCCGAAATGTTTAGTTGATATCAAGGTCGACGTTGGCGCGCGATCGTTCAGCCCTCAATGGTACCCACGATGATGGTCAAAGACCACTCCCTGTATTTATTATCCATTATGGCTGACACCTCAATCCCTATGGTTGAAAAGACGCGCTGCAAAAAAGAAGCGTAGGAAGGTGCCGTTTCCTTGCTGTTCACGGCCAGCACGAGACCTCTCGGTGGTTTGGAGAACGCGCTTTGGGCGACACCATTGGTCTTCCATCCATCTGCGGTCAAGACTTCTTCCAACTGCTTGGCGGTCATTTCAGACATGGCATCATCCATCACACAGAAAATATCCACATTCCCTTTTGGGCCTGGGTCGAGCAGATCGATCAGCTGATCGCGTTGACTTTCCGAAAGGCCGCCTTCCGGTTCCAGTTCCAGGTCGAGGTATTCGGTGGTTTCGGATGGGTCGGCACTTTTTTTCTCTTGCTCCTGGTGGGCTTTAATGGCTGCTTCGGCAATTTCCATCCGCTTTCTGGCATCTAACAAAGCCTGGGTCAGCTCCTTGGTGGACGACTTGCTCAATTTTAATTTAAGTTGATTGATATCCTGGTGCTGCTGGGTTTGGAGCAACTCTTTGCGGATTTCTTCGGCCGTTTTCTCCAGGGCTTTGACCCGTTTGTGAGAGGTTTCGAGATCTTCGAAGAGCCCGCTGATGCGTTTTTTTAATTTCCCGACAGTCAGGAAGACCACGATGCCTGTCAGCGCTGAAAAAACCAGCGTCGCCGTCAGCATCCAACTGTTCAGCGCAGCCACCGATTCCATGTTGGTCCACCAAGATAACATACGCGACAGCCTTTCGTGGAATGGTAAGGGGAACATGCGAAGCGATCCGTAATTGTTGATGATACAAAGAAAATGAAAATAATTCAAGCTGTTTCTGACGGTTCTGTGGCTTTTCAGACTAACGATCCGACTGTTGGCAAGCCTGATGGAATGTGCTACGGGGTGGAAACCATCAGTAGAGATGATGATTAGGGAATGTGAAAACGAACTTCAATAGGAGAACGGCTTCATGGGATGGATGGGAAAACTGGTTGGCGGAACCATCGGGTTTGCGCTTGGCGGGCCGCTGGGCGCTATATTCGGAGCGGCTTTCGGGCATGCTTTTGATTCTGGATCCGCGCTGGATACGACCGGCAATCGTCCTCGGTTGTCAACGGTCGAGCAGCATCAGCTGACCTTTTTTGTGGCGGCCTTTTCCATGCTGGCCAAGCTGGCCCAGGCGGATGGGCGGGTGACCCGGGAAGAAATCGATTCCATTGAAAGTTTCATGGAGAAGGACCTGAGATTGAACGCGGAGAGCCGAAATGCCGCCGTCAATATTTTTCGAACGGCCTTGAACGCACCGGGGACCTTTGCCGATTTTGCCCACCAGTTTCATCAGCAATTCCGCGATCAGCCCCAGATGCTGGAACTCATGATTGACATCCTGTTGCGGGTGGCGATCGCCGACGGAAGCCTCACCCAGGGGGAGGAGTCGCTGATCCTTTCCGCCGTTTACACGTTTAATTTCAGCGCTGGCCGTTACGAGCAGTTGAAGTCTCAGTATGTCCGAACTGCGGATAAGGCCTACGCGGTGCTGGGCTGCAGCCCGACCGATGATGACGATCAGGTAAAACGCTGCTATCGCATGCGGGTGCAGGAGTATCATCCGGACAAGATCGCCGCAAAGGGACTGCCCGACGAGTTCACCCGCTTCGCGCAAGACAAATTTCGTGAAATTCAGGAAGCCTGGGAGCAGATTAAAGCTGCACGGGGTATCAACTAGCGCGGATGGCGGAACGAACCATGTTGGCGAAACTGACATTGCCCATGGTAACGAATTTTACGAACCGGTCCCGGCGGTGATCCATGCGCCGGATGATTTCCTTTTCCGGCAGTCCCCTGGTTAACAGCGAGCTGACAGCACCGGCGATATCCTCGAGGTAGGCCAGTTTGCGGCGCAACCGTTCACGGCCATTTTTCAGCACCGGGTTGTGGGCGCAGAAGAGTGCCTCAAAATCGTGCTGCAACACGATTTTCAGGGACTGGATTTGTTGATCGATTCTTTCATCGGACCTGAAAAACTTGATCCGGTCTCCCAGGTAAAGATCACCGGAAAAAAGCCAGCCATGCTGCGCTTCCAGGTAAACCGTGTGATCTTTGCTGTGCCCCGGTGTATGAATGGGTAAAAAGTGAAGCCCATCTGACACCACCACCGCAGGCAGGGGAGATACGGCGACCTTCCTGGATTGCCCCCAGACCAGATGTTGATAAGGCAAAATGGGTCGGATGTGGCCCATTTTGTGGGCTGTCAACGGATGCCCCATGACGAGGGCGCCGCATGACTTGGCGATCATGGCCGCGTTGCCGCTGTGATCCTCGTGGTGATGGGTCAGCAGGAGTCGCTCGATTCGATGGTCCAGGACGAAAGATTCCATTGCATCGGCCATTCTGGTCTGGCCGCAATCGATGAGCGTGTCGCCGATCCGATAGCAATAGACATTCATCAACGGACGGCCGATGATACCATATCCCAATTCCAGTGCCGTCACTTGGGCGTTGAATCGCTGCTGGTTGACGATCTTCATATCAGGCGTTTGGCGCCATCGATTTGGCCCTTGCTATTCATAGATTTTTTCATCCACCGCATTCGCCTGGGCTGCATCCAACTCGCAGTTTCGGGTACCGGCGTCCGCCTTGTGCAAGGCATGACGACGATACCATTCGTTGGCAATGATCATGGACATGACTTCATTGGTGCCGGTCCAGATGGAAGCCAGCCGCAGATCACGGACGATGCGTTCCACGGGAAAGACAGTGGTGTACCCGATGCCACCCATGACCTGCATGGCATTGTGGGCCACCCGCTGGCAGGATTCGGTAACAAATTTCTTGGTTTGGGAGACCATCCGCCGAATGGTTGCCGGGGATCGGCCGCCATCCACCGCCGTGCAGGTTGCATAGACCATGGCGCGCGATGCATCCAGCAGCATGGCGGCGTCGGCGATCTGAAAACTGACGCCCTGAAAGGTGTTGATGGTGGCGCCAAAGGCCTTCCTTCGACTGGAGTAGCCGGTCGCCACATCCAGGGCCGGTCTGGCGGCGCCGATGGTCATGGCGGCGGTTCCCAGTCTTTCAGGAATCATCATGGTGTTGAAGACCGCATAGGCACCGTCGACGGTTCCGACCACATTGCTTCTGGGAACCCGCACATCTTTGAATACGATCCGGCCGGCGCCGCCGCCTCGACAGCCCATGAGTCCATAAAGATATTTGGTCTCCACCCCCGGACCGCGATCGACGATGAAGCAGGTGATTGCCTCGCGGGGCTTGGCATCAGGGTTTGTCTTGGCATACACCAGAAAAAAATCGGCTCCTTCCGCCCCAACGATAAAGCGTTTCTGGCCATTGATAAGGTATCCATCGCCATCTTCGACGGCAGTGGTCGTGGTACCAAAAAAATCGGATCCACCCCGCGGTTCGGTGAGGCATTCGGCGGCAAACAGCTCGCCTTTGAGCAGCGGGATGACGTATCTTTCCTTTTGATCAAGGCTGCCATGCCGAATAATGGCATCGCAGACCAGTTCGGCGCCGACACCGAATACACAGGCAAAAATATATCCCAGGGTCCCCACCTCTTCCATGGCCATGGCCGTTGTCACCCAATCCATATCCCGTCCTCCCCATTGTTTGGGATATCGACAGCCCATGAGGTTGCGCCTGCCGGCTTCTTTTAAAAACGCCTTGGGAAATTGAATGCGATCTTGATCCATGTCCAGAATCATCTGCCGAGGCACCCATTTCACCAGATCTCTGACTTCCTCACGAAACGCTTTTGCTTCAGCCGACAGCAGATGATCAAACATCGTTTTCTCCCTTTTCCCGTGTTTCAAGGCGGTCCATCAGTTTTTGTCTGGCCCCCACCATGTCCCGATTCATGGACCTCAGTGCTTCCGTCGGGTGCCGGATCTCTTCCAGCTTTTTAGCGCCGTGGGTCACGGCATGACGAATCGGGTCGATTTCGTTGATGGCCACGTCAGCCAGACCGAGCATGTTGGCGATCTCGTCCACAGAATGGCCAAACCGCTTTCCACGGAGAGTGAAGTTTAAAATGAACACCGTCCGTTGGTCAAGGGACAGTCAGACGGTAAAACCGGCACATGCCCGGGTTTACCGTCTGTTGGGGAGAATCAGGGTTGGCCTCAATCGTGTCGCATCACTGGGAAAACCGCGACGTCGTTGGGCGGATGATCGGGGGGAGCGAAATACCGAAAATGCTTTCGGAGATGGATGCGACATTGATGGCTTCAGAAGATGAAACCCCGGCGAGCTTTTTTTGATCAACCATTCGTTCTGCCTGCGCATACCTGTCCAACCGCGCCGGCGGGATACCCTCGGCGGAAAAGGTGCAGTCCTGAGCCCAATCGATGTGTATGGGGCCGGGGCGCATCCGGTGGGCATCTTTTCCTAAATCGCTGCACAGCAGGTCACTGAGAAGCCTGCGCTTTGTGTAAGGTTCGGCATCGGGGTTAAACGGAATCGCTCTTTTTGTCAGGATGCGATCCATGATGCCTTCCTCGAGGGTCGCCAAGACGGCGTCCGGGGAAGAATAGCGTGAGCGTTTGCCTTTTTGAGATGCTTCGAGGGAGAGAATGGTATACCCCGCTTTAAAACTGGTGTAGTTGACGACCGCGTTGATCCCGCGTGTCGATCGATCTTCTAGTGACACGAGATCCGTCACCGACGGATAAAACGTGGGTCTGGACAACGACACACCGGATCGAGCCGCCATGGCGTTGTAGGCCAAGCGATAGCGGCCCGTTGGACTCCATATCGACCAGCTGACCCCCGACGCGTTTTCGAGGCCATCGATCTGGGCTGCGATTTGTTGCGGCGAATACCAGAATCCTTGAAGCCATGGCCGAATCGGCTTATCGGTACGATTCATGATGCTGCGCATGCTGGATTCCATGATCATTTCCGGAAAATCCCCCGGCGATTGTTTACCCAGAAAACCGCGGGGGAAATGGGACGGATAAAACATGGGGCAGATGACGTCCAGATAAGGGGCCATTTTCTCTAAGACCTGCCCGACACCGAAATCATCGGTTTTCCAGGCGGTCAACCCGAACACGTCTGCAGAGATGCTCACCCCCAGGGGTTTTAATTCGTCGTATGCCTTTTCGAGGAAGGACGCAATGCAGTCGGACTTAGAAAAACCGGGCAGGGTGTTCGGGTAGCTTAAAATGGAAAGGTCTCCATCACTGGGAAAACGAACGTAGTCAAACTGAATCTCATCGAATCCCATGCTGGCCAATTCTTTGGAAAGGGCGATGTTGTAGTCCCAAACCCGGCTGTCGCTGGGATTGGCCCAATGAAGATCGTTGGCGTCTCTCCAGGGTGTATCGAAAGACCTGTCCATCACACTTAACGCCGGCATCATCGCCGCCAGTTGATGATCCGCAAACACATCCAGCTTGGCAATGGTATGGATGTTGTCTTTTTTCAGCCTGGCCACGTGCTTTTCCAATCCTGAGTGATTGGCTCCGACGCCCAACCGAATGGCCATGGCGTTTTCAGACGGCCACAGTAATTTTCCTTTGGGGCTTTTGACGTGCAACACGACCGCATTGACCGGTGTCAAGGTGGCGTAGTGAACGAGTTCATCAAACGTTCGTTGGGTGATTTTATGCGGCGGAATGTATAACGCGTTAAAACAGTCCTTGCGGGTCCCGGCGATTGATAAACTGTTGAATGCCGTGGCGACCAGAGCGAAGGCCAAAGCGGCCAGAATTGGAGTACGGTAGAGGCGGGTGAAAAAAATCAAATGCTCGGTCATCCTTTCTCAGCCCCATGGTCTGCTGCCGGCTGAACGGGTTGCGGTGCGCGGTCATCATGCCGAGTCGGCACAATTTGACTATCGGCATTTTTATGATTTTCATGAAGGCGGCGAACGAAAATTTGCCTGGTCGGCTATCCAGGTGTACCCAGGCGGGTGCCAGACATGTCACCACCCTGTTTGGCACCGCTTGAGATCGGCCGTGTATCCCGTTTGCGTCGATATCGAATCGGGGACTCCCGCTTTATGGCCAATTGAACAAGGCAGACTTGACCAAGAACGGCACGCAGCGCCATCAGATGGCAAAATCTGCCGACGAGGGTGTGAATACCTGCCGGAATGGGGGGCTGAGGTGGCTTGGTTTGTCGAACAACCACCAACGATGGGTGGGCTGTTTCCGGCGAACCTTCAATTGGAAAGCGATCGGCGCCGGATGGTGAGCTGGACGTAAATGCCTGGCGAGGTCATCATAATGGTTAAATTTTACGATATGTTATGCAATACGAGAGCTCGGTTTTTAAAAAAATAGGACATCGTCGCGAGCGGATGTGTACCCATGGATGGCAAAAAAATATCGGCGTCACATGTTTTTTTTAATATTTTGCATGATCATTGCTTTTGATTGTGATGTCGGTCCTTGGCGGCGAGTTGTCTCGTCATCGCTTCATTTTAGTTCAACCCAGGCCGGCAAAGAAACACGGCACCGGAGGGCTTGGCACGCCAGGCAGCCTCCCCATCCGGCAAACGCGGTCCATGCCAAAAAAGGTATCAGGAGGGTCTCGTGGAAACCATTGATCCCAACAAACCGATTGTGATCATCACCGAACCAAGTCAGGCGGAAAGCCAATCGAAGGTAAAAAAAGGTGAGTTTGATGCGATTTTTCGACAAACGGTCGATTCAACAAAGGTAACGCGCCCGAAGACGGAATCGGCGCCTTTTCTTTGCGATATTCGTCCGGCTCAATTTTCAACTGAATCCCTACCGTCAGAAACCATGCTCGTGGAGCGGGTCCAGCGGTTGATCGATACGATGGGCGCCTATCAGCAAAAACTGATCGACAGCGGCGCGACGTTAAAAACGATCCAATCGCTGGTTCGACAGATGGCAGCCGAAAATGAATCCCTCGGCGCTGCATCAACCGCCGTTCAGGGTCCGAAAAGGTTGCAAACAATTGTCGATCAGTCAATGACGCTCGCATCAATGGAGATCGCCAAATTCAACAGTGGATACTATAATGATGGATGAGCTGTGCCACCTTGACGCTGCCGTTAAAAGTTGGCAATGCTTTTGGCGAACTCCGGATCCTGGAATATCCTTTTGGCAAACTTCAAGTACTTCTCGGCAATGGCACGAACGGCCAACTGCAGCGCATACGGTTTGACTGGTTTTTCCAGCAGATGATTGACATCGGACGCCACGCACATGTTCACGATGTCGTCACTGGCGTTGCCGGTGATAATAATTGCATCCGCGTGGGCGGTGGGGAATTTTTTATCGATGGCGTCGAGGAAGAAAAAGCCGCTGGCCCCGCCGAGAAAAACGTCCACCACAAAAATGGCGACCCCGATATCCCTGCCGAGGCAATAGGTCGTGGCCGCCTCGGAGTCCGTGAATGACAGCACGTTTCCCCATGTATAAAACCGCTTGATCGTCTTGGAAACCAGTTCACAAACATCCGGGTCGTCATCGACGACGATTACATCCAATCCTTCAGGCATTTTTCGCTACCCTCCACCTATGTATCGATGATGTTGTATTTTGCCATTTTACGATAGACCGTGGTTGTATTGATGCCGAGCAGTTTGGCCGCTTCTGCTTTGTTTCCCCCCGCTCGTTGAAGCGCATGCCGGATGGTTTTTTCCTCGATCATTTTTAAATTACAATTCACATCCCCAGGCATCCATCGATTAGATTGTTGGGCGATTTCATTGGGAAGGTCCTGCACTTGAAGCACCTCTTTGACGCCCAGTGCAAAGGCTCTTTCAAAAACGTTTTCAAGCTGCCTGACATTGCCGGGCCAATGATACCCCATCAACAAGGCCATCGCTTCCGGGCTGACTTCCGGCACCGCATTAGAAGCGTTGCGCCTGTGTTTCTTGATGAGGTGGCTGATCAGCAAAGGGATGTCCTCCCGGATTTCCCGTAAGGGCGGCATCGTAATGGAAATGACATTGAGTCGGTAATACAGGTCTTCTCTGAAGGTTTTATTCTTGATCGCGTCTTCCAATTTCTTGTTGGTGGCGGCAATCACGCGGACATTTACTTCTGTTTCCCGGGTGTCTCCGACCGGACGGACCTTTTTTTCCTGCAATACCCGCAGCAAACTGACTTGAACCGCCGTTGACACCTCACCAATCTCGTCCAGAAAAATGGTACCCCCATCAGCAGCTTTGAAAAGGCCGATGGAATCTTTCGATGCCCCGGTAAATGCGCCCTTGACATGCCCGAAAAGTTCGCTTTCCAGCAGGCTTTCCGCGATAGCCCCGCAGTTGACGGGAATAAAAGGGCCTTCTGATCGGTCGCTGTTGTTGTGAATGACGTTGGCCGTGAGTTCTTTGCCGGTACCGCTTTCTCCTTCGATCAGCACCGTGGGGCTTCCGAAGCTAATCTTATCGATGATTTTGTAAATGTTTTGCATTTTGGGGGACATGCCCACCAACTCATCATACTTGTACCGTTCTTTCAGTCGGTTCCGAATCAGAAGATTCTCTTCCTTCAGCTTTTGTTTTTCGATGATCCGCTCGATCAGGATCTTGAACCGGTCGAAATTAATCGGTTTTTGAAGGAAATCGTAGCTGCCCAATTTCATCGCCTGGATGGCCGTTTCGATGGTGCCATATCCGGAAACGATGATGACCTCCGTTTCAGCCGAGACCGCTTTGATCTGTTTCAGCAATTCCATGCCACTGATCTCGGGCATGTTCAGGTCGGTAAAGACAACACAGAAATGGTCCTCTCGAACCATGTCGATGGCCTGTTGACCGTTTGACTCGGTGGTGACGTCAAATCCACAGCGACTCAAAAACTGTTCAACAATGGACAGAATCTGTGGGTCATCGTCGACGAAGAGAATTTTATAATTTTTCATAAATTTTAATTGCGAGTGGTCAAATTTGTAGACAGTTCATGCAGCCTCATCCGGCGGTCCAAAAATATCTCCGCTCAATCCACAAATAGATACAACTTTCTATTATTAATAGGTAAAATAAATATATTAGTTTATGTCACGAACATCAAAAGAAAGTCAAGGTGCCAAAAGAAGGGTCTAAAATTATTTTTTTGTCCGACTGGTATTGAACCTGCAAAGACAGTGATCCAGTTTCTGGCTGTCTACCAACTGGATTGGCACCGAACTGAGCGGCATTCCCTTTTTAGAACTGAACTGGCCTCCCTTTGCATCTGTCCGTCGTTTGCCTTTAAATCATGCAGGCGATCCATTGCCCGTCGCTTGTCGAAATCCAGCATCGGTCCCGATTTTCGAGAGGGCAGGGGATCGTGCGAATACGCATATTTCAATTGCGTTTTGTCATGACTGGCATGGCAAAACCAACAACCGCCCGTCCAATGGCGAGGCTTTTCGTCAACAGTCAAGGCAACCCAACTATTGTCTCCACCGGCGCATCGTTGCCATGCATCGGATGAGATTTTGAGCAGGCCATTGACGTTGAACGAAATACCACTTTGGACGGGCCCATGAGAACCTTTAGCATTAGGAGGGTGTATGAACCATTTTAGGAAGCAACGTTTTTTGGCCGTTCTAGTTGCGATTGCCGTCATCTTGACCGGTGCATGCTATGTAAACGCAATGGACAAAGTCAACATCAATACCGCGCCTGTTGAACAACTGAGCGAACTTGACCGGGTGGGTGCTAAATATGCCCAGCGAATTGTTGAATACCGGGAAAAGCACGGTCCGTTCAAAGCGCCAGAGGAGATCATGAACGTCAAGGGCATCGGCAAAAAAACCTGGGAGGCGAACAAGGACCGAATTGTCGTCTGAGACCCGCCTGTCGATATTTTCTGTTGACCTTGCAACCTTGATCCACGATTGTCGAATCGAATGATGCAGTCAGGCCCGCTTGCCCTTCCGTTGACGGTCGGGCAAGCGGGCCAATCTATTTTGAACCGCGATAGCGAGCGCATTCCTCGCCGCTTGCGGCCGGGTTAGCGAGCGAACGGAGAATAGACGGTCATCCTTACGGTGAAGATTCCCCGCGGCTTGCCGCGGGGAGGGTTCAATGCTTTGCTATCTTTACGATTGACTCCCGCCTGCTTTTATGTTCAATAGATGAACGCGTTAACGCCCTTGCCAATTTTATTTCGTATGTTCTTCCCCCTTCAAAGGCACATCGGTAGATGTAACCCACGCGGCGGAGCTATCGGCGATCAGCTTGTAATGGAATCGAAAAACCTAAAAACACTGCAGCTTTTGGAAGTCCTCGCTGCGGATAGGCCGACTTCACAGCGTGAATTGTCGGACATTCTGCAGATATCTTTGGGGTTGGTGAATTCATTCATCAAGCGGCTGGTAAAAAAAGGGTACTGCAAGATAACCACCGTACCTAAAAATCGGGTCAAATACATGCTGACCCCTGCGGGGGCGATGGAAAAAACACGCCTGACATATGAGTATATTTCAAGTTCCTACCACTATTTCAAGGCTGCCAGAAACAGAGTTGAGGACCTCTATTCGAATTTGTATAGCGAAGGTGCGACGCGGGTCATTTTTTATGGCTCCGGTGAACTCGCTGAAATAGCGCTGCTTTCAATGGCCGGAACCGGCGTACGGTTGATCGATGTCGTCGACCCGACCAGGGAAGGCCAGACGTTTGCCGATTTCATCGTGAAGGCGACGTCACGGCTTCGGCAGGTTGACTATGACGCCATTCTGGTTGCGCTCGTGGACAACCACGAAACCGTCTTAAACGATATTCAAGGTGCGGGCGCGCCGTCGGATAAGATACGGTTCTTTTGACCTTTCGAATGATACGTGGTGTTGCTGTTTCTGGTTGGTAGAACGATAATTGGTGCAGAATCAATCCGGTTAATGGGGAGACAAAGGATGGCATTCAAGGGACCCCGCGTTGCGGTAATCGGTTCAGGTTACTGGGGAAAAAACCTGATCAGAAATCACCATGAAATCGGATCGCTGAAACTGATTTGCGATAAGAATGAAAGCGTGCTTGAAGGCTTCAGGAAGCAATACGCCGGCTTAGACACATGTCTGGCGGTAAACGAGGTATACGGTGATCGACGCATAGATGGTGTGGTCATCGCCACTCCCGCTGAAACCCATTTTGCGATTGCCCGTGAAGCCCTTCTGGCAAACAAGCATGTTTACGTGGAAAAACCGCTGGTTTTAGATGAAGCAGATGCCGAAGCACTCATTCAACTCGCATCGGAACGGAAACTGGTTCTGATGGTCGGCCACCTGCTTCAATATCATCCGATTTTTTTGAAATTGAAAGCGATGACATTAAGCGGAGAACTGGGCCGAATCAATTATATTTATTCAAATCGGCTCAATTTAGGAAAAATCCGTCGTGAAGAGAATATCCTCTGGTCATTTGCACCGCATGACATTTCAATGATCCTGGCTCTGGCCGACGACGAGCCGGAGTCGGTGCTCGCCACCGGTGGCTATTACCTGCACAAAAAAATTGCGGACGTCACGACGACCCATCTTGAATTCAAATCCGGGATGCAGGCACATATCCTCGTGTCCTGGCTGCATCCATTCAAAGAACAGAAACTGGTGGTGGTCGGCGATCGCAAAATGGCCGTCTTCAACGACACCAAACCCTGGCCGGACAAGCTCTGGCTGTATCCCCACGAGATAAAATGGGAGCGCAACATTCCCGTTCCCGCCAAAGCCGATCCGGAAACCGTCGATGTTCACCAGCAAGAGCCGCTGAGACTGGAATGCGAACACTTTCTACACTGCATGACCACCGGCGAACAGCCGATTACCGATGGAAACGAAGGTCTGCGGGTGCTGCGGGTGTTGAAGGCCAGCCAGCGTTCATTGGATGCCAAGGGGACTCCGCTTCAACTCGTATCGGCTTCACCAACGGATCGCCGTCCGGTTGCTTCACCAACAGATACAGACTATTTTGCGCACGACACGGCGGTGATCGATGATGGCGTCTCCATAGGGACGGGGACCAAGATCTGGCATTTTTCGCATGTATTGAAGGGGTCGAGAGTCGGCGCAGGGTGCAATATCGGCCAGAACGTGGTGATCGGACCGGATGTTTCCATCGGCAAGGCATGTAAAATACAGAACAACGTCTCTGTTTACCAAGGGGTTACCTTGCAAGACGGTGTATTCTGTGGCCCGAGCATGGTGTTTACCAATATTTACAACCCCCGTGCGGAGATCCGCAAAATGGACCAGGTGAGGCCGACTTTGGTCAAACAAGGCGCCACACTGGGGGCCAATGCAACCATTGTCTGCGGAACGACGATCGGCCGATACGCTTTTGTGGGTGCGGGTGCCGTGGTCAACAAGAACGTTCCGGACCATGCACTGGTGGTTGGCAACCCGGCGAAACAAATTGGCTGGGTTTGCACCTGCGGGGAACGACTTTCGGACCATCTGGAATGTCTCGCATGTGAAAGACGGTACGAAAAATTGGGAGACTGCCTCCAAGAGAACCATTCATAAATTCTTCGCATTCCGTGGCCTCACATTGATCCGATATGAATGCATTATCGTATAGGGATAGCAATCATGATCGATGAAAATAAAAATATTCGATGGATACAACGATTTGCCAATTTTCAAAAGGCATTCAGCCAACTGACAAAATTCATCGACAAGGCTGAATTGTCAGAACTTGAGGAGCAAGGACTCATCAAAGCGTTTGAATACACATGATGAAATATGTCGAGCCGTGAGGAAAGTATATTTCAATCTATTTCAACAATTTGAGAAGAAATTAGGCACGTTGAAAAATAAAGCCGGTCAGGTTTGATTCCTATGCATATTGGGCTCAAAACAGAAACCATCGAAAAAATCCACGACATATTTAAGCGATATGATGAAATCGAAGCGGCGATTTTGTATGGCTCCCGGGCAAAAGGCAATTTCAAACCCGGGTCTGATATCGATCTGACACTGATTGGAAAAGGGTTGAATCTGACGGTTCTCAACAAAATCAGTCTCGAACTGGATGACCTGCTGCTGCCATTTACATTTGACCTTTCTCTGTACCATCATATCAAGCAACCGGATTTGATCGATCATATTCGACGTGTGGGGAAAGTTTTTTACTCAAAGAGAAATTTTTGCTCATGAAAAAGAAGACCGCTCTCATCACAGGCATTACCGGACAGGATGGCGCCTATCTGGCAGAACTGCTGCTCGAAAAGGGGTACGAGGTCCACGGCATCAAGCGCCGGGCCTCTTTGTTCAACACCGACCGGATCGACCATCTCTACGAAGATCCCCATAAACAGGGACGAAAAATGATCCTGCACTACGGGGACCTCACCGATGCGACGAACCTCATTCGCGTGCTGCAGCAGGTCCAGCCGGACGAGGTCTACAATCTGGCTGCCCAGAGCCACGTTCAGGTGTCATTCGAGACGCCCGAGTACACGGCGGATGTGGATGGTCTCGGTGCGATGCGCCTCCTCGAAGGGATCCGTCTTTTGGGGCTCGAGAAGAAAACCCGATTTTACCAGGCCTCCACCTCGGAACTATACGGCAAGGTGCAGGAGACCCCTCAGACCGAAAAAACGCCTTTTTATCCCCGATCACCCTACGCATGTGCAAAGCTATACGCTTTTTGGATCACGGTGAACTATCGCGAGGCCTACGGCATATATGCGTGCAATGGCATCCTGTTCAACCACGAGTCCCCCATCCGCGGGGAAACCTTCGTCACCCGAAAAATCACTCGGGCGCTATCCCGGATTTATCTGGGGCTGCAGGACTGCCTGTATATCGGGAACCTGAATGCACTGCGCGACTGGGGACATGCCCGGGATTACGTGAAAATGCAATGGCTCATGCTCCAGCAGGACACCCCCGATGATTTCGTCATCGCCACCGGTGAGCAGCATTCGGTTCGTGAGTTTATCGAAACGGCGGGCAAAGAATTGGGCATCGCCATCGAGTGGAAAGGAAAAGGAGTTGATGAGAAGGGAGTAAACATCGCCAACGGCAAAACCATCGTCGCCGTCGATCCAACCTATTTCCGACCCACTGAAGTCGAAACGCTGCTCGGTGACCCGACCAAGGCAAAAGAAAAACTGGGATGGGAACCGGAAATTACTTTTGAAGCCCTCGTTCGCGAGATGGTCAAGGCAGATCTGGAGGAGGCCAAACGCGACGAACTGCTCCATCGGGCAGGGTTTCAGGTGAATCAGCATAATGAATGAGTTGAGCGGCTGAGGGACCTTAGTGCTGAGTGCTGAGGACTGAGTGAAAAGTATTTAGGTCTGAGGACAATGGCCAGAATAGAACGGTTTGAAGACCTGATTGCCTGGCAGAAAGCCCGAGAATTGACCCGGCGGATATACCTTCATACCGGGGTCGGGGCCTTTGCTAAAGATTTTGGGCTTAGGGATCAAATACGGCGGGCCGGCGTTTCCGTCATGTCAAATATCGCCGAGGGCTTCGAAAGAGGAGGCCGGCCGGAATTCCACCAGTTCCTTGTAATTGCTAAAGGCTCCTGCGCTGAAGTTCGCTCCCAGTTGTATATTGCCAAGGATGTGGGTTATCTTTCCGAAAAAGATTTCAATGCACTCATGGATCTTTCCATAGAAACCTCCAGAATTATCGGTGGCCTCAGAGCTTCCATTCAAAAGCTACGTGAGGACAAAAAATGACCAACTCAGCACCCAGCACTCAGCCCTCCACCCCTAACTCTCAGTCCTCAGTACTCAGCACTCAGCAATGCGTCCCTAACTCTCAGTCCTCAGCACTCAGCACTCATCCTTTAGCCATGCGAAAGGATGCACGTATCCTTGTTGTCGGGGCATCGGGCATGGTGGGAAGCGCCATCATCCGCAGACTTCTGTCTTTGGGATATACGAATATCCTTGGCACCTATCACTCCCACATACCGGATAGCACCATGTTTTTGCAGGACGATAACCCGGCGTACATGCGCGAAGAATTAACGCTGGCAAAATTGGATTTGACCGCGCAGGACGCCGTTAATTCTTTCTTTGCTGAAGAAAAACCGGAATACGTTTTTCTTGCCGCGGCAAGGGTAGGGGGCATCCACGCCAACAACACGTATCCGGCCCAGTTCATCTATGAAAATATAGCCATCCAGAGCAATACGATTCATGCTGCATACACGACGGGTGTGAAACGTCTACTATTTTCTGGGATCTTCCTGTATCTATCCCGAAACTGGCACCTCAGCCGATGAAGGAAGAACATCTGCTCACCGGTCTTCTGGAGCCCACCAACGAACCGTACGCCATTGCCAAAATTGCCGGCATCAAGATGTGCGAGGCCTACAACCGGCAGTACGGCACGCGATTCATGGCCGTCATGCCCACGAACCTGTATGGGCCCAACGACAATTTCGACCTTGAAAACGCTCACGTCCTTCCCGCGCTGATTCGTAAGTTTCACGAAGCCAAGCTCTCCGGGAAAGATGAAGTGGTCATCTGGGGGACAGGAACACCCAAACGCGAATTTCTGCATGTGGATGACATGGCCGATGCTTGTGTATTCATCATGAATCTTGAAGAAAAAATAGCCAACGATATTTTTTTCAGCTACCCGACGCCCTGTTTCGTCAATGTGGGTGCCGGCATTGACTTCACGATCATGGAATTGGCCCAACATATCCAGAAAATCTTAGGTTTTGAAGGCAAAATCGTTTTTGACCCCTCCAAACCGGACGGTACACCACGAAAACTGCTTGATGTTTCCAAGTTGAGCCACCTGGGTTGGCAATCGACGATTGGCCTGAAAACCGGCATTGAGAAAACCTGCGCATGGTATGTTAAGCAAATACAGAAAAAATGAAGCAGCGTTTTGTTACCCCCGGAAAGTCCCTTTCATGTTGAGAAATAGTCGGTATGGCCAGGTTGGGTAATAATGGTTAGATCTGTGGAAGCGATTAATTATCATTACAGGAAGCCAATTACGGGTATATATTTTCCTTCATTATGGGAAAATCATAGGAAATGCCGATGGCCTGCTGTTGGTTGAAACGGCCGAACAGAATTTGGACATACCCAAAATATAAATATAGGGATTATCTCCCGCTCATGCGGATAGCTCAGCCAACCAGTCAGCACCCTTGCGTATCGACACCAACCGGCGATATTCTTCGTGCCGCAGTTCGCGCACCAGCTGGATGGATTGCGCATTTGAAAACAGGCCGGCAAATTTCATGAGCGAAGGTGTCGGGTGATTGTCCGAATGTTTGCATTCGATCAGGTGTGTGGGAGCGGCACCCTGGCATAACACAAAATCAACCTCGGCACCGTCCTTTGTCCTCAGATAATGCAGGCCAACCGACTTACCCAAGACATCCTGCTCGAAATGGATGTGCTTTAGCAGCATGGCGGCGCAGGCGTTTTCCCATTTGATGCCTTCGTCGCCGATCACATAGCCGGTTTCAAAAAAATACACCTTGGGTTCTTTGAGGATCGCCCGGGCAACATTTCGATGGTAAGGCCGCACCAGAAAGACGACATACAATGCTTCTAGAATCTCAATGTATTTGGCAATCGTATTTGGCGCTGCCTGGAGGTCCCGGGCAATAGAGGCGATGGAAAGCGGCGAACCGACACGCTCACGCAGCAACTCAACCAGCAGACGCATAACCCGGATTTCCTGAATTCTGGAAAATTCCAGCACATCTTCACGGACCAGATCAGTAAAGTATTGTCGCCGCCAGCGTTCGGCTTCCATCTTAGTCTCAGCCAAAAAAGGTTCCGGCATGCCACCGCGCTCTATCAGGCGGTCAAGCGCATCGTCAGGCCCGGCCCCGGTTAGTTCGACCCATTCGCGTACCGAAAAAGGATGCAGACGCAAAGGAAAGTAGCGACCAGCCAACGATTCACCGGATTGCCGGAAGGTTTCCATGCGTGCACTTCCGGTCACCAGGATCGCCTGGTCTGTTGTGCGTCCGTCATACACACCCTTCAGATACGATTTCCACTGGACCATCTTGTGAATCTCGTCGAGTACAAGAATATCCGCTCTGGGACTCCAAGTCTGGGCAAGAAGAATGCGTTGGTCATCGGCCACATCCCAGTTCAGGTATTGGGCACGCCGATAGCCCGCCATCAGATTCTTGGCCATGGTGGTTTTTCCAACCTGACGCGGTCCGGTGAGCAGCACCATTTTCTTTCCCAGATCCGAACGAATTGTATCGGAGAGGTAACGTTTCATGGCGACTATAATTCCATACATTGAAAAATAGTCAAGACTATTATTTAATAACGTGAAAAATAGTCGAATCGTTCGATAAATCAAAAGTTTGGTTTGAACCGCAACAGCGAGCGCATTCCCCGTCGCTTACGGCGGGGTTAGCGAGCGAAACTAAAATAGACCGTATTCCTTACGGTCGAAGATTCCTCGCCGCTTGCGGCGAGATTCTTCAATCGGTACAATCTCAATGGCACAGGTCCGCAGCAGCGAGGATCAAAAACTGTCTAAAATCATAACAGAACCCAGCGGTGAAACCGATGGTAAGGGCGACAGATTTTAAAGTTGCGTTGGGGCTGGACATTGCGGTGAAATAAGAAGACAGATAGGAATTGGCCTGTCCGCCTCATTCCGCTTGGATCGCGGACAGGGAGATTTAACGAAGAAAACCATTTAAATCCTGTTTAAAGAACTAATGAGAAACTGATTATTTCATGTCAACACCGAAAACTCAGTCACGTGAACAGATTGTCGATTCCATTATCAAGGTTTTTGCCAAAGACGATAGGGTGGTATTTGCCTACCTCTATGGCTCAATGGTCTGCGAAGGCAAAGGAAATGATATCGACCTCGCCGTGTTTCCGGATGGCCAGGCAGATTGCTATACTTTGGCGGTGGATCTGAAAATTGATCTGCACAAGGCAACGGGTATACCGCCGGAGGCTTTTGATGTTCGCATCATCGGTGATCTTATCGAGAAGGGTGACATTTTTACCCTCCTTTATCTGAGAAACGTATTGGATGGCGGCCGGATCCTGGTCGACAAAGATCGTGATGTTCGGGCAGACTTCCTGGAGCGTTACGGCTCAAAATTCCGTGAGTGTGAAGGACTCATTCAGGAGGTATTGGCGTGAAGATCGATCCCATTCGCATTAGGAACTATTTGTCGGAAATAAGAAGAAACAGTTTGGCGCTGCAGCAATTGCTCGATCAAAATGAAATGGTTCCCGACTCGGTCCCCCTCAAGGCCGCCAAATATATCCTGATTGAACTTGCCGAGGCCATGTCCAACACGATCCAGCATATCCTTGCCAAAGAGAAGGGCACGGCGGTCTCAGGCTACATCGATACGGTTGTGAAAGCGCATGAAAACGGGCTTATTTCGGACGACTTGTTTCAACGGCTGAAACCCTTTTTCGATTTCCGAAACAGCCTGATCCACCGCTACTGGATTATCGATGACCAGCGGTTGATCTCTAATATCCAGAGTGGCAGGAATGATTTCGATCGTTTCTTGGAGGAAATCGAGGCCTACATTCTCAAAAATTGACCGGGACGGATGAGGGCACGTCCATCGTCACGGAAAAAGTTTGTACAATTTGTCAAGAAAGTCCCCTATCCCCTCGCAATTAAAAACCGGTTATTCTATCTGTAAAAATTTGAAACGGTCAGTTTGGGTTTACATCCTGGAAGTCTTTTGTCGGCTGAACCATAATTTATTATCATTGCATGAGGCCAATAATCGATATATATTTTCCTTAACTCAGGGAAAATTTGGAAAATGCCAGCAATGAAGGCGACACTTAAGCGAATAATTGCAGATTTCCATGAAGGCACCCTGCCAGAATTCCGGCGCCGGACGCTTGAGGTCCCTCTGGACCTTGGAAAAATCATTTCCATCATCGGCCCACGGCGCGCGGGCAAGACCTATTATCTTTACCAACTGATGGATGACCTGCAGCGCCTTGGTGTTGCCAGGCAGCAGATTCTCTATTTAAACTTTGAAGACGAACGCCTGACCCTGGAAGGCGACAATGACATCATTTTAAATGCCTATCGAGAACTTTATCCGAATCAGGATCTGACGAACGTTTACATTTTTTTTGATGAAATACAGGAATTGTTCGGATGGGAAAAGTTTGTCCGAAGGATTAACGACAGCATATCCAAAAATATTTTTCTGACCGGATCGAATGCCAAGTTGCTATCAAGGGAGATTTCCACCTCTCTAAGGGGGCGGAGTCTGACATTTGAAATTTTGCCCCTTTCTTTTGCGGAATACTTGATTTTTAAAGATATCCCTGCAAGTACACCAATTTCCAGTCGTAACCGTGCCTTGGTCGCCAATGCCTTTGAGCAGTATTGTCGATGGGGTGGATTCCCAGAATTGGTCGCGATGGATGAGCGATTCAAGGCCCAGGTATTACAAGAATATTTCAACGTCATGCTTTACCGTGATTTGGTAGAACGTTATGAAATCAGGGATATATCTATTTTAAAATATTTGCTAAAAAGGCTGATTGCATCGTTCACCAAAGAGTTCTCTGTAAATAAACTTTATAATGAACTCAAGTCCAAGGGCTTCACTATTGGTAAAGATTCGATCTACCGGATGATGGATTCGATATTCACGATTTATATGTTGGCCAGCGTAGAAAGATATGACCCTGCTGTCGTCCGACGTGAAATGACCAATAAAAAGGTGTTTCTCTATGATAATGGGTTTGCAGCAGCCATGCAGTATTCTTTTTCGGAAGACCGTGGTAAGCACCTGGAGAACATTGTCTTCAGGCACTTACGGGGGCAGACTGAAGCCATCTACTTTGCCCGCAACGGCTGGGAATGTGATTTCGCAGTTTTCGAGTCGGGTCGCCCGGCCACACTCGTCCAGGTAACCCAACACCTAAACAGGGACAACCTCGGACGGGAACTTAAAGGGTTGATTGCCGGCAAACAATTTATCGGCCATGCCGATGGCCTGCTGCTGGTTGAAACGGTTGAGCAGAATTTGGACATACCCTCATGGATTCATTTACAAACCGTTCAACAATGGTTGCTCGCGACACCATGACCGCCCACACCGCCTCTATTGTGTTAATCGTTCAATGATGTCCTGATCACTTTAGGCAAAGGGAAGGACATCGACATTGCCGTGTTTGCGGAAAGCCAGGCAGATTCCTGTTCGTTGGTTGTGAATCTGAAAATTGATCTGCACAAGGCAACAGGAATTTCGCCGGACTTTTTTGACGTACGCATCATCGGTGATCTTGTTGAGAAGGGCGACTTATTCGCCCTCCTCTATCTGAGGAGTGTATTGGACGGCGGCCGGATCCTGGTCGACAAAGATCGTGATGTTCTGGCAGACTTCCTGGAGTGTTACGGCTTGAAGTTCCCTGAGTGTGAAGGATTCATTCAGGAGGTATTGGCATGAGGATCGATCCCGCGACTTGTTCCAACGGCTGAACCCCTTTTTCGACTTCAGAAACAGCTTGATCCATCGCTACTGGATTATCGATGACCAGCGGTTGATCTCCAATATCCAGAGTGGCAGGAATGATTTCGATCAGTTTGTGGAGGAAATCGAGGCCTATCTTCTAAATAAATGACCATGATGGATGAGGGGACCTCAATTTTTACTGGAAAAAATTTCTATAATTTTTCGAGGACTTCAAACATATTATCCCAAATTAACACTTCAACTAATGAAAGAAAGTCATCTACTCACAGTCTACAGGAGTACACCACGAACCTGTATGGCCCCAACAACGATTTCGACCTTGAAAACGCGCACGTTCTCCCGGCGCTGATTCGTAAGTTTCACGAGGCGAAAATGACCGGGAAAGGGGAAGTTGTGATCTGGGGGACTGGGACTCCCAAAAGGGAGTTTCTCGATGTGGATGACATGGCCGATGGCTGTGTTTTTGTCATGAATCTCGACGAGAAAGCAGCGGCTGATCACTTTTTCAGCTATCCAAACCCATGTTTCGTCAATTTAGGCGCCGGCATAGATCACTCCATTTTGGAATTGGCCTCAACAATCCAAAAAGTTATCGGATATACGGGTAATCTTGTTTTTGACAGAACCAAACCGGATGGTACACCGAGGAAATTGCTGGATGTCTCTATGCTGAGCCAATTGGGGTGGAAATCAAAAATTGGTTTGGAAGAGGGAATTCAAAAAACCTTTGATTGGTATATAGGACAGGTCGCTGAAGGTTGAGTGCAGCAAAATCAAACAGTTGTCGATAGGTTTACAGTGGGAGGTCTTTAAGCATTGCAGAACTTTTCAATATCACCCAAAGAAATGATCGCCAGTCTCTGGCGTAATCGGAACCTGATCACCGCATTGGTCAAACGAGAAGTCGTTGGGCGTTATCGGGGTTCGATTTTGGGAATCGCATGGTCTTTTTTCACACCTATACTTATGCTTGTAATCTACACCTTCGTGTTTTCTATAGTTTTTCAAGCACGATGGGGTCTGGAAAGCAATGAGAGCAAGACCGATTTCGCCATCATTCTCTTTGTCGGCTTGATCGTACATGGGCTGTTTGCCGAATGTATCAATCGAGCTCCCGTATTGATCATATCCAACGCCAACTATGTTAAAAAAGTGATTTTTCCATTAGAAATTCTTTCTCTCGTGGCCTTTGGATCGGCACTTTTTCACACGGTTATCAGTCTCATTGTTATGTTGATTGCTCAACTCATTATAAACCAACATATGCCGCTGACGGTACTGTTGCTCCCTTTTGTTCTACTTCCGCTCGCGTTTGCCACATTGGGCTTCGCATGGTTTTTCGCCTCACTCGGTGTGTACGTGCGTGACATCGGACAAATCACCGGAATCATTACCACGGTGCTTTTGTTTGTTTCTGCCGTGTTTTTTCCAATAAGCGCATTGCCAATGCAATTTCAAGGTTGGCTGAAACTGAACCCACTCGCATTAATTATCGAGCAAAGCCGCAAAACTCTGATCTTTGGGCAACTGCCTGATTTTGGACAATGGGGTATCATGTTGGCCCTGGGTATGCTGATCGCGTGGGCAGGTTTCGCTTGGTTCCAAAAAACGCGAAAAGGGTTTGCCGATGTTCTATAAGATTGAAAGCATGCCACCTTCACCCGCTTGCGTTGCGCAAGACATCCTCAAAAAAATGGAAGGCCAAAGAAAAAGCACAAGTGATATAGCCATTCATGTCCAAAACCTTACAAAATGCTACCAAATTTATGCTCGTCCACAAGACCGGCTCAAGCAAATGATCTATCCGAAATTGCAGGATGCATTCGGGTTGAAACGGAAAAAATATCATCGCGACTTCTGGGCCTTGAAAGATGTTAGCTTTGAAGTCAAAAAAGGCGAAACAATCGGTATTATTGGGCTGAACGGATCAGGAAAATCGACGCTATTAAAATTGATCTGCGGAACATTGTCAGCGACTTCGGGAACAGTTGAAACCGATGGCCGAGTTGCGGCATTACTTGAACTCGGAACGGGGTTCAACCCGGAATTTACCGGCAAAGAAAATGTATACATGAATGCCTCGATTTTGGGTTTGAGCGAAGAAGAAATTAGCGCCAAGTACGCTTCAATCAGCGAGTTCGCCGACATTGGAGATTTTATTGACCAGCCAGTCAAGCGATATTCGTCCGGCATGTATGTACGGCTTGCATTTGCAGTCATCGCCAACGTAGATGCCGATATTTTGCTCATTGATGAGGCATTGGCAGTAGGTGACGTACTCTTTTCACAAAAATGCATGCGCTTTTTACGTCATTTCAAAGAGAAAGGAACTGTTGTTTTTGTAAGCCACAATTCCGGTGCCGTGGTCAATTTATGTGATCGTGCTGTGTGGTTGGACAAAGGTCAAGCTAAAGCTATCGGAGAGGCAAAACATGTTTGTGAAAAATATCTGGTCAAACGATACCAAGCTTCCACAAAGATCGCTATCCCCCAGGATCTTAATTCTGAAAACACCATAATTGGAAAATCAAACGACATCCCCAAAAAAATCGATGTGCCTAAACGTGATATGCGTATGGCGTTTATTAATCAATCAAACCTGCGTAACGATATCGAAGTGTTCTCTTTTTCGGCAGCTATGCATGGTTTTGGTAGCGGTGGCGTTAAGTTTACCCAAATGCGATTGACAGATAGGAACAGCCAGACGCTGAGCTGGGCCGTGGGTGGTGAGCCCGTTCGGTTGATTCTCGATGCAGAAGTGTCAGTTCAGATTCACAATGCCGTAATCGGTTTTTTTGTTAAGGACAGACTCGGCCAGGTACTCTTTGGTGAAAATACGTTTATTACTTATATGAAAGAACCAATTTCACTAAAACCAGGAGAAATTGTTCGAACTATATTCGATTTTCATATGCCTATTTTGCCGCGAGGTAGATATGCCATCGATGTTGCGATGGCTGATGGAACTCAGAGTGAATGTATTCAGTTGCAGTGGCTGCACGACGCGATCTTGTTTGAATCCCATTCGTCAAGCGTTTCCACCGGCTTGGTTGGCATTCCTTTCCAGGGCATTGAAATGGTTAAATTTGGAGCCAAGGATAAATCATTTGAGCGATTCTAAAGGTTATTCACAATCACCAAGGCCTGCATTGTTTCTTCATATCCAAAAAACTGCGGGCAGTTCGATCGTTGATTTGGCTCGTCTCGCCTACGGGTCGGATGAGGTGGTCAGTCATGGCGATTATTTAAGTGGCTGGAGAATAAAGAACTGGATGAGATTGTTGACGCCAGAGGGCAATCACCTGAAGAATTTCGATAAATAAATTATTTATTTCTGGTCATTTCGGCTTTGATTTTGCGAGGCCTTTACTAACTGATCGCTACTCGTTCACGTTTTTACGCGATCCGGTTGAAAGAGTTCTCTCTTACTACTATTTTTGCCTAACTCGCGATCCCAACGAGTATGAAATTTATGCACTGGCCCAAAGATTGACTCTGGACGAGTTTTTAATGCTGGGCCTTGAACGACCTGGGCAGTAAAAGCCTGCATATGGAACAACCAAGCATGGCAACTTGCGAACGGCTACGGCAATTCGAACGGGCGAAATATTTTATGTTTTTCTCCGGAGGAAATCCTGGAGCTTGCCATGCGGCATCTCGATGCATTTTTCTTATATCGGTTTTGCTGAAACATTTGAAAAAGATCGCGACCAGAATTTTAAAAGCTCTAGACATTGTTCCTCCGAAAGAAAAAATTGTTTCAAACGCCAATCCAGGCCGTCCCACAGCCCAGGATTTACCTCCATCGACTTTAAAGCTGTTGGACGAACTCACCCATTTGGATCAGAGCGTTGTACCGAAGAGCTTGGTCAAGGAAGAACAAGACATTTTACAGGAAGTTTTCCGCCAAATGGCTGCTTTTTATCAAACAATTCTTAACAGAGTTTAGAAATTAGATGTTGGAAAGAATCAAAAAGATGTTTGATAAAATTAATTTACCAAATTGCACAAACAGCTTTCCTGGTATAAAGATGAACAACACCGATTAGTTGAACAGCTCTCACTGCATGAAAATGAGCAAGACCGGCTAGTTGGACAACTTGCATGGCATAAAAATGAGCGATACCGGTTAATTGATAATCATCTAAGCTTGTTGCAAAAATGTCTTGGCAGGTACAATTTATGAAGATCCCCCGCTGAGAGCTTTGGGTGCTAACAAATTTGATTCTGAGCTACGAAAATATGGCTGGGACTGGCCCTCGGTCGCGCACACCATGATTGGTGAAAAACGATTGGCCAATGTTAGAAAACTGGCCGAAAGTGTTATAGGGAATGGTATTGAAGGTGACTTTATTGAAACCGGTGTTTGGCGCGGCGGGGCTTGTATTCTGATGCGTGCTGTTTTGGACGCCTATTGCATCAAAGATCGTTTCGTTTGGTTGGCAGATTCATTTGAAGGGCTGCCTCGTCCAAATGAAGAAAAGTATCCAGCAGATGCAGGTGATACATTTCATACCTATCCTGAGCTTAGTATTTCTTTAGAGCAGGTTAAACTCAACTTTGAAAAATATGGTTTGCTTGACGATCAAGTGAAATTTCTAAAAGGGTGGTTCAAGGATACGCTTCCCCAGGCACCAATCCACAAGTTGGCGCTATTAAGGCTTGACGGCGATATGTATGAATCAACCATGGATGCCTTGCTGGCGTTGTACGATAAAGTTTCTACGGGTGGTTTTGTTATTGTTGACGATTATCACGTTGTCGCAGGATGCAAACATGCAGTTCACGATTTTTGGTCTGATAGAAATCTTGACCCCCACCATAGAAGAAATTGATGGTGTTGGTGTCTATTGGAGAGTGTCAAAATGACCGCCCAGAAATTCAATTCGGCAATCGTCGAGAGAGGCCGACTCCTGCCGGGAATACATGGATTAAGAGGTCTCGGCATCTTTGGCGGTGGTCTTATTTCACGTGAAATCATCTTGTTGGTATAACACCGTCGGATTTTTTTGAATTTATCGGTCGTGATTTTGGTTTCAGTGTTCATCTCTTTTTTATTTTAAGTGCCTTTTCACTGTATGTACTCATCCGAATCGAGGACGAACCAAGCCAATTGGCTTTCTGAATATTTTTTGAAGCGCTTCTTCAGAATTGCACCATTGTTTTATTTCATGATCGCCATTGAACTTACTCGACAAATAGTTTTCGGAGGTAAGCTGTTAGCGATTTTATCGATATTCTTCTCAATATGACCTTCACATTTGGCTTTGTTCCATTTTCAGGTTTCATCTGGGGAGGATGGGCAGTCGGTGTCGAAATGATTTTTTATGTCATTTTACCGGTACTTTTTTTGACTATTAGAACACACCGGTCTGCGCTTGTACTTCTGGTCGTAAGTATCATGATTAGCTATTTGATAAGGTCAGGGCTTCACGCGCAGCATGTAGCTGCAATTTCACCGAGCAAATGGGACTGGAGTTATTTTGCCTTTACATCCAACGTGTGCTTTTTTGCTATGGGCATATATGCATATTACGCAAGCAACGTTTATAAAGACTCGATTCCGGCAAAGATAATTATTCCATTTTTATCTCTCATAATGATTGCTGGACTTATGTTCTTTGATGTTGGGCAGTATTTCTACGGCAGGGGACGGTGGGATATTGTAATTTGGGGCTTAGGTTTGATGGCCTTATGTGTTTGGCAAAGTGTCTCTCCCATTCTATTGCTTTTGCGAACAGGTTTTGTGAGTACTTGGGCGAGCGAAGTTTTAGTATCTACTTGCTTCATCCAGTCATTATTACCCTTTTAAAAGTCCCTTTACTTAAAACGTACGACACCCTGCAGACTTACCTGGGACCTTACGCCTTTTTTGTTTGCTCGGCCTTGATTATTGCTTTGGTTCTGGTGTTTCGCCGAGTTTACTTACAGACTCATTGAGGTATCAGGGATTCAGCTTGGTCCGAAAATTAATACTCCATTGGAAACATGCATGAAAGATATACGCCACAATTATGAGTACGAGGTTGACACCTCCTCGGAAACAGCACCCGCCAATGTGGTACGGATGGTCGGCCATGATAAACGCGTTCTTGAAATTGGCTGCGGGCCAGGTTCAATCACCAGGATACTTGCCCAACAGGGTAGTTGTCAGGTGACGGCCTGGAATTGGACCCTGAAGCGATCAAAAAGTAAAGCAATTTGCGTACAGGTTATGCAGGCTGACCTTAACTCCAAGCGATTGGCCTGCATTACTCGATGGTGCTAAAAGATTCGATGTGGTTGTGGCAGCCGACGTGCTTGAGCATCTTTACGATCCATGGAAGGCCCTACAGCGAATGGCTCCATTCATCAATGCAGATGGCTATCTTGTGCTTTCATTACCCCATGTTGGCCATGCAGCAGTGATGTAGCGTGTTTGATCAACGGGGATTTTGAGTATCGTGACTGGGGCTTGCTTGATCGTACACATATCCGATTCTTTGGACTAAAAATATCGAAGCCCTGTTTGCTCAGGCTGGCCTTAAGATTATTGAAGCACGATATGTCGTTAAGCCACCGGAGGAGACTGAATTTGCAGCTGGTGGTCGAGACTCTCTCTCAACGTTAAAGCGCGCTGATGAGCAGCGACTATGCCGAACTATACCAGGTGGTGGTTAAAGCGGTTCCCTCGATTATCCGGGAAATGCCGTGCCTTTGAAGCCACCTAAACCACGGTATCAGCGAACTCGTCGTCAGACGGCGCGGGGTGAAAGACGCGCATCGGGCAACACCTGAGCCCGAAAATGAAGAAACTGTATTCGCAAGGGACTCGATTTGTTGGGTATAAAATCTGACAGGCTGATTAGACCAAATGTCGACGATCGGAATACACAGGGAATAACAAGGACGCCAATATTCTATTAAAGGGAGTCAAACTGCCCCTAAGACTGATCGCTTTTTATCTTCCGCAATTTCACCCCACGCCGGAGAACGACCTCTGGTGGGGCAAAGGTTTCACGGAATGGACTAATGTTACCAAGACGCAGCCCGTTGTTTGAAGGACATCGCCAACCGCATTTGCCTAGGGGACTTTGGCTTTTACGACCTTAGGATGCGCGAAACACGTCATGACCAGATCAAGATGGCCAAGCAATATGGTATAGATGGGTTTTGCTATCACTATTATTGGTTTTCCGGTACCCGGCTACTCAATTTAGCCGATAGACGACATGCTTGCTGACCCTGATAGTGATATGCCGTTTTGCTTGTGCTGGGCAAACGAAAACTGGACACGTCGTTGGGACGCAGCGGATCACGAGGTACTGATTGCGCAGAAGTACTTGCCAGATGACGACCTCAATTTAATCAAATCGATAATACCTTTTTTCAAGGACAGGCGTTATATACGTGTGGATGACAAACCCTTACTTCATTGTATATCGGCCGCAGCACTTCCGGATGCCAGCAAAACTGCAAAGGTGTGGCGCCAATACTGTGAGTCGGTTGGTTTGGGAGACGTTCACTTATGTACTGCGATGACTCATGGTAATCGGATTAATGCAAGTTTGGATTTGATAGCGGCGTCGAATTTCCTCCACACAATCTGCGATCGGGCAATATCAATGGACAAATAAACTTTTACGAGCGCTTTCAAGGTAATGTGATGCAATATGCAGATATTGCACAGTCATATCTCAATCGAAGGTATCCCGGTCTTGCGAGTTTTAAGACGGTGTTTCCATCATGGGACAATACTGCGCGCACTAAGGATCGTGCACTTGTCGTGCTCAACGGCATCCCCGATAATTACGAGTACTGGCTTTCGAGTCGCTTCGACATTGTTCAGAAGGAATCGGGCAAAAATGAAAATATGGTATTTATCAACGCCTGGAATGAATGGGCGGAGGGATGTCATCTAGAGCCCGACAGGTGGTTTGGCCATGGCTTTTTAGAAGCCACATTGAATGCCAAGAACGGTTTGCGCCGGTTCGCCACGTTTCCAGAAATGAGCCTGCCTAATGTATGCAAACCCTACCACCGTAAATTCTCCAAAGATTTGTTCGAAGTTTTTAGCTATCACGCCGGACTCAAACTCGGCAATTTAAAACTTGCCGTTAACCGTCGACCGTGGCTGCGTTTGATGCTGCTGCCCATATTTAAAGCATTCAGGGGCGCCATATCCAACTCAGGAAAATAATTCCATTAGCGCACATCATTCTTTGATAGAGTTATCATAAAGCGCCAAAATGCTCGTATTTTTTAGGATAATAGGAATTAATTGAAATGAGATCGTTGGACGTTATCTATGTCAATTTTAATAGCACCAAGTGCCTAATTCACTCTATTGAATCCTTATATAAGTATAAAGGGGAAAATAAATTACATATAATCGTCGTTGACAATTCATCCGATGATGACTCCTCATCAAATAAAAGATCTCTTTCCTGAAATTTATCTGATTTTAAACAGAGAGAACACCGGTTTTGGCGCCGCAATAAACCAGGCCCTGAAATATTGCTCTTCTAAATACATCATTCTCCTGAATCCCGATTCTTTGGTGACCGATGGGTTTATAGAAGCTTCCATTCGTTTCATGGACCAAGATGATAAGGATTGGTATTCTGGGCCCGATGATTCTGGACGAAGACGGGGGTATTCAAGGATCAGCAAGAGCATTTCCGACACCACTCACATCCTTATTCGGTCGGAATTCTCCAATTACCAAAATGTTCCCCAATAATTCCATCACCAAATCGAACATTCTGACCTGGTCGAATGAAGATAACACACCGAAGGAAGTGGATTGGGTGTCAGGGGCCTGTATGGTCGTTCGGCGGGAAGCAATACAGGCAGTTCGAGGGTTCGATGAAAGATTTTTTCTTTATTGGGAAGATACTGATCTTTGCCGGCGCATTTGGGATGTCGGCTGGAAGGTTATCTATTTTCCTGGAGCCAAGGTGATCCACAGCGTTGGGATGAGCAGCAATACAAGTCCAGTATTCGCAAATTATCAATTCCACAAAAGCTGTTACCGTTTATATGAAAAATACGCTAAAGGGCCGTTTTTTATTTTCACTCCCTTAGCCGGCATTGCACTCATGTATCGGTTTTTAATCGCTATTATTTTTAATTACTTGACTGAATCCTTGAATAAAATCCATAAAATCCGGAAGCAAGACCGGGATAAGAGGAGAACAAAAAAAGTACAAAATCAGGATGCTAAGAGTTATTTCACGGATGAATATCGGCGGTGCATCCGTACATGTGAACAATCTGACGGAATATTTAAACACCAATAAATTTATCACTCGGCTCATTACTGGAACCGTGTCTCCTGGGGAAGGAGACATGGCATACATTACCAATTTTAAGGATAACGTCAGAATTGTCATTCCGGAACTTCAGCGAGAGATCTCTCCATATCGCGATTTTAAATCACTGTTGAAAGTCATCAAAGAAATTCATCATTTTAATCCTGATATTATCGATTCCCATACATCAAAGGCAGGCGCAATCTCTCGTATTGCGGCATTTATTTGCAACATTTTTCGAAACCAGTAAAATTATTATCATTCACACCTTTCATGGGAATGTACTTTCCGACTATTTCAGCAGAGGCAAATCTTTCATTTTTATAATGACGGAAAGATTGTTGGCAAAGTTTACGGATATGATTATCGCTATCAGCCAAACCCAAAAATGGGAACTGTTAAATAAATATAAAATCGGTTCTTCAAAAAAAATATCGATTGTTAAACTTGGATTTAACCTGGAGCCGTTTCAAACGGCCTATCGACATAAGGGGGCGTTAAGAAAAAAAATTCGCATTTCTGACGATACGTTGTTGATCGGTATGGTTGGTCGAATGGCACCCATCAAAAACCATCGAATGTTTTTTGAGGCAGGAAAACTGTTAATTGAAAAGCAAACCAATAAAAAAATAACACTTCTCCTTGTCGGCGATGGTGAAGAGCGCCAACAGTTGGAGGATTACACTGACAGTTTAGGCATCAGAGAGAAGGTGGTGTTTTACGGATGGGAAAAAAACATCGCAATGATTTACGCTGACATCGACATACTGGCCCTGACCTCATTAAATGAAGGCACACCGGTCTCGGTCATCGAAGCCATGGCTTCCTCCGTACCGGTTATAACCACAGGCGTTGGCGGCGTTAAAGACCTTTTGGGGTCGATTTTCCCCGAGCAACCCAGTGATAGGAATTTTCGTATCTGTGAGCGTGGCATCTTGTGCCCGAAGAACGATCCAGTCACCTTTGCCCACGGGTTGAATTATATGGTGGACAGTAACTATTTAAGCGAAAAACATCGATTTGAAAAAGCGAGAAGCTATGTCCTAAAGAACTATTCGATGGGTCGTTTGATCAACGATATGGAATCTTTGTATTCCAAACTGGTCACGTGATCGTGTTGGACCCCCTTTTTGAAAATATGGGAACAGGGCTGGCCATCGGATCAGCTTCTTTTTTTGCTTCGATGTTGAAAATAAATTGAAAAAAAATATTAGCCGAATCGGATCAGAGGCGATGTGGGTATTCGGTGGGCAAGTCGGTGTGGCCATTGCCGGATTGGTCAGCATCAAAGTCCTCACTCATCTGTTAAACCCATATGAATTCGGCCGATTGTCAATTGCCAACATCGTCATCCTTCTCATCAGCGTGAATGTTTTCGGCCCAATCGGTCAGGGGTTGATGAGATATTGGTCGATATCACAAAAAAAGAATGAGTTTGCCAACTATATCTCTGCATCCGCAGCCTATATCAAAATACTCGTTATTTTTTCTGCACTGATAGCTTTTTTCTGGTGGTCAACCGCCTATTTCTCTGTTTGGCGAGATTGGACATGGTTGATCGTATTATCAATATTAAGCGGCGCCCTTATCGGATGGTCAGGAATCCGACTGTCGAGCTTGATTGCAGCGAGAAAACGAAAAAATGTGGCGATCATGAATGTCTTAAGCGCATTTGCCAAGCCGATGATATCCGCCGTTTTTATAATATTAATTGGAATACAAGCAGATTTTGCCGTATTGGGTTACCTATCCGTCGCGTGCGTTTCAACATTTTTTGCAGAATTATATTTCAGAAAAGCCGCGGCTGTAAAATTAATTAATGCACCAATCCAAAAAGCCAATCTCCACAATCAAGCATTAGGGAAGCTAATTCTATCTTTTTCGTACCCCTTTTTTATTTGGAGCTTCTTTGCTTGGGCGCATCAATCATGTGATCGCTGGGCACTCTTAACTTTTCAGGGCGCTCAGGTCGTAGGTGCGTATTCCGTTATTGCGCAATTGGCATATTATCCGCTCGTGTTTGGCTCCGGTTTTTTAAGCAACTTTTTCATTCCTATCGCCTATGAACGTGCCGGGGGGCTTCAAACAAAAGAAGCCGTTATTTCCGGAAATAAAATTCTTCTTGCAATGGTTTGCCTATATATTGCCGGATCAGTTATCTTGACGTCGCTGTTTTACTTCTTTCATCGCCCATTGGTGTTGCTCATCAGTAACGAAAACTTTGTCCAGTATTCATATTTTCTTCCTTTGCTTACCGCTGCATGGTCCCTTTATTACCTGGGCCAAATCCTTTCAGGTTTCGGTTTGTTAGCCAATAAACCCAGTATCTATATTAAACCTGTTCTTTTTTGTGGGATCCTGGCGACCATATTGGTTTTTTACCTGGCATCCATATCCGGCGTTTTGGGGATCATCTGGGCATTGGGGATCACAGGGCTGGTGTATGCTTCATGGTGCATGCTTATCGCAAAAAAACTTATTGATGTTCAAAAAGCGATTTAAAGATTCAACGACCTTCCGACTCACATCCTTTTTGGGAAAATTCAAGCGGTAATAGACATATGTCACGTGGAGGCGATATATTTACACGTTTATTGAAAAGAGTTCTGAACCGTTCTAAGAGGATCAGCTATTCCCAATGTGGTGAAGATCTTATTGTAAGTTTTCTGATGAATATACTGGGGATTTCTCGTCCTTCCTATCTGGATATTGGGGCCCATCATCCAACGTATTTAAGCAATACCTATCTTTTTTACCGGAGAGGGTGCCGCGGTGTTTGCGTTGAGCCAGACCCCGAACTTTTCAAAAAGATTAAACGAAAAAGAAAAGGTGACAGATGCTTGAACGTGGGGGTCGGTTCAGATCCTGAACCGGTGTCGGAGATGGATTTTTTCATCATGTCATCCCGAACACTCAATACATTTTCAAAAACCGAGGCTGAGAGATATCAGAGTTATGGCAATCAGAAAATCAAACAGGTGGTATCGATACCATTGATACCAATTAACGATATGATCAGGAACCATTTTTCATCCATTCCCAATTTTGTATCGCTTGATGTTGAAGGACTTGACTTACAGATCCTCCAGTCAATGGATTTTAGTAAATATCGACCTGAAGTGTTCTGTGTCGAAACGTTGTCGTATACGGAAAACCGAACGGAAAGGAAATTGAACGAAATCATCGATCTGATGCACCGAAAAAAATATATCACATATGCCGATACCTACATTAACACTATTTTTGTTGAACAGGGTGCATGGCTAAAAATCCATCAGTGGGGACAAAATTCAGACACAGATGGGTCTAAATAACGATTGATTCTGAAGCTTAGAAAATGAAACTGAAGAAGGGGGCATTCAATTTATTAAGAAATTGGATCAGTCTATTTGGTGATCCCAGAAAGATACTGGCACTTCGATATTTCCCCAGATACATTTCAGACTGGCTGCGGTACAGACGGCTTCCAGATTCCGAGAGGCTCCAACTGAAAGACAGTTTTCCATGCATCGCAGATTGGACTTCTATACTCCGTTTGACCCACACTATTTTTATCAGGCTGTCTGGCTTGCCAGGCGATTGGCGGACTTAATGCCCCCAACGCACGTCGACATCGGTTCGAGCATTGCCATGATCGCTGTGACCAGTGCCTTTGTCCCGACAATTTTTGTGGATTATCGTCCACTGAAGGTACGCGTTAAAGGTGTTTTTCCAGTGGCCGGCAATGTGTTGTCTCTGCCATTTGGCAACGATCAACTGATGTCACTGTCATGTCTGCATGTCATTGAACATATTGGATTGGGCCGATATGGGGACCCGCTTAACAATAGAGGAACACAGCTTGCAGCATTGGAACTGGCTCGTGTACTTTCACCCGGTGGCAAATTGTTCCTTTCGATGCCAGTGGGCCGTGAAAGAATCCAGTTCAACGCCCAGCGAATTTTTAGGCCTTCAAGCATAGTGGCAATGTTTGAGGGGCTACGAATCAGAAGCTTTAGTTTGATAGACGATGAAGGAAACCTGATACAACCAGCAGAGATCTCTATCGGCGAAACCTGTGAATATGGATGTGGCTTATTCGAGATGACCAAATGATGAGTCAGGGCAGTGATCGATATGTTTCGTGAAAGCATGTACCAAAAAATTTTTAAATTCAATCAATATGAACGCGATCGCTGGGTGTCTGAGCAGGCCAGACGCCTTCCATCCGGATGGCGGGTACTTGATGTCGGGGCCGGTTCGTGCCCCTATCGCAGTTATTTCAGGCACTGCATATACAAGACCCATGATTTCACAGAGCTATCAAAAGAACAGCTGATAGGGAATTCCGGATATGGTCAAATCGACTATGTGAGTGATATTGTTTCCATACCGGTGGAGGCTGCAAGCTTTGACGCCATCCTCTGCACGGAAGTCCTCGAGCATGTCCCCGAGCCCATCCGCGCCTTAAAGGAATTTGCCAGGATACTCAAACCCGGTGGAAAATTGTTGCTGACGGCACCACTCGGCTCAGGCATACACCAAGAGCCTTATCATTACTACGGAGGCTATACGCCTTATTGGTATCGTAAATTTTTAACTGAACATGCTTTCGAAAAAATCGAAATCGAGTCGAACAGCGGTTTTTTTAAGCATTTCGGGCAGGAAAGTATTCGCTTCGTAAAGATGACCGCACCTTGGAGAATAGAGACAGATCGGCGATGGCAATTGGGTTGGACTGCCTTTCTGGATGATTCTCTTGCCGTGGTTTCTAATCTTCTTGCCAACCATCTGCTACATTATGGACCCTTTAGATAAATCCAAATTTTTTACCGTCGGTTACCATGTGGCCGCAAGGAAAGCAGATGGGCGTAGATGAAGATTCTTTGCGTATTCGGGAAACACAATTATGGAGATCCAAATCGGGGAGTTGGGTACGAATATACAAACTTCATCCCATCATTACGACGACTTGGCCACGATATCATATTCTTCGAGTCGCTCGATAAATCCCGGTACAATAGCTTCTCAGATTTAAATCGCCAGGTTGATAGCGAGCGTTGATAAGAACCAACCAGATTTGATTTTTTGCGTCTTAATGAGCTATGAAATATGGATCGATACCCTTAAAATGATAAGGGATGCCACCGATGCCGTCATCCTAAATTGGGCAACTGATGACTCATGGAAGTATGAGCAGTTCTCAAGGTTTATTGCTCCGAATGTTGATGTGTATGCCACAACCTACCCTGAGGCGGTCGAGAAGGCATTAAAACAGGGGCATAAAAATGTCTTTTTGACCCAATGGGCAGCAAACGCTGATAATCTCTATGAACCGATTCCAGCCAAAGACTGTCGCTGGAATGTTTCGTTTGTCGGCACGGCGTATGGGAATCGCAAGAAATGGATGGCGGCCCTCAACGATAAAGGGATTCATGTCAATTGTTTCGGATATGGCTGGGAAAAAGGTGCTGTGCCAGCTAATACTATTCCGGAGATTGTTAGAAACTCAGTGATCAGCCTGAATTTCGGGGATTCAAACTGGATGCTCAAAGGCCTATGGCCATATAGAAGTCGACAGATCAAGGCCAGGGTTTTCGAGGTGCCCGGTTATGGCGGTTTTCTCCTGACTGAAAATGCTGAAAACCTGGAAAATTTTTATAGGCTGGGTAAAGAGATCGCACTGTTCAGCAGCATCGATGACTTAGTTAACAAAATAAAATATCTTTTGGCAAATCCAGTAGATAGAGATGAAATTGCAATGGGCCGGACACGCAAAAGCACGCAATCGCACACCTATGACCACCGTTTCAGTGATCTGTTGGCGCTATGCCAGGAAAAAATATCCCGCCGATCGAAAGCCCCCGATCAATTTGTTGTTAACAGAGGGATTGATTTTCAAAAATTTTATGCATTGGAAAATAACCATCGACTGAATATTTTTTTAAAAATCATAAAACGGCTGTTGGTTCTTCCATGCAATTTTGTTTGGGGCTCAACCAGAGGGCCACGCGCGGCGCGCAGGATCCTTTTTGAACTGTCGTGGCGCCTGTGCGGCAAAAAAACGTATACCGCCTCTGGTTGGCCAGGCCGGCTTTTTTATAAAGAAAGCTAAAATCATTTAACCCTATGCACAAGCAAGCGCCTACAATCAGCATCTTGCTCCCCGTCTTCAACGCAGAAAAAACATTGGGGGCTTCAATCCGATCAATCCTCCATCAACAATTTGCCGATTGGGAGCTAATTATTCTTGACGACGGTTCATCAGATAGAAGCATTCCAATTGCACGCAGCTTCAGAGACTCACGGATCAGAATCATATCAGACGGCATGAATATGAAACTTCCTTCGAGGCTGAACCAAGGTATTAAGTTAAGTAAAGGGAAGTATATCGCAAGGATGGATGCGGACGACATTTCCTACCCAAACCGCCTTGACACCCAATTGTTTTTTCTTGAGGCGAATTCTACGATCGATCTTGTAGCCTCACGAGTTCTTATTTTTAACAATGCTGGCAATGTGATTGGTACTTATCCATATCGTCAAAAGCACTCTGAAATATGCAGCAAACCTTGGAAGGGATTCTATTTTCCCCATCCCACTTGGATGGGAAAAAGAAGCTGGTTTAAATCAAACTTATATCAAAATGTTGCGCTGCGCATGGAGGATCAAGATCTATTATTGCGATCATATAAAAAAAGTCATTTTGAATGCCTTCCTCTATTTTTATTGGGTTACAGGCAAGCACGCTTGTCTCTTAAAAATATTTTGATAGGCCGATATAATTTATCTAAAGCATTTATAAAATACATTTTCAATGAGAGACCAATCAAGGCGGTTGAAGGAGTCTTCTGGCAAATGGCAAAAGCCGCGATGGATATAATTGCCATTAAAGCCAACCTTGGGTACAAAGTTTTAAAACATCGTGCGATGCCAGTTACTAAAGCAGAGATCGACAATTGGAAAAAAATTTGGCAAAAATGCAATAAAATTTAAAGGGAAACAACTATCATGCGTGTTCTCATCACCGGCGGTGCCGGCTTTATTGGTTCTCACCTGGCTGAAGCGTATCTCGAAAAAGGTGACGATGTCTATATCATTGACGATCTTTCAACCGGATCCATGGATAACATCCGATTTCTTCAGGAAGACCCGCGCGTATAAAAACAAAATATTTGTCCACATCAATACGATTTTAAACCGTGACATGATGCTGGAACTGACCGGTATCTGCGATGTGGTGTACCACCTGGCGGCGGCAGTGGGCGTGAAGACGATTCTGGACAAACCGCTGGAATCCATCGTCACCAATATTCAAGGGACCGAAAAGGTCCTTGAAATGTGCAACAAATTTAAGAAACGGGTGCTGATTGCCTCCACCTCCGAGGTGTATGGCAAGCACCTGCATGCACCGCTGGTGGAGACGGATAATGTCATTTACGGCCCTTCCAGCAAATTTCGCTGGAGCTATGCCGCCTCGAAACTGATGGATGAATTTACGGCCCTGGCCCATTACCGAACCAACGGGCTCGAGGTGATCATCACCCGTCTGTTCAACACCGTCGGACCGCGACAGACGGGCGCCTATGGGATGGTCATTCCCAGCTTCGTCGCCCAGGCACTGAAGAATGAACCCATCACCGTGTATCGGCGACGGCACGCAAACGCGAACCTTTACCTATGTCAAGGATGTGGTGACTGCATTGATGAAACTGATGGAATCCGATCAAGCGATTGGCGAAGTGATCAATGTCGGGGGCCTCGAAGAGATTTCGATGCTGGACCTGGCCCAGAAAATCATCGACATGACCGGATCGACCTCCACCATCCAGCTGATTCCCTATGCCGAGGCCTTTGGAAAAGATTTCGAGGATATGCAGCGCCGCGTGCCCAGCACGCAAAAACTGGAGCAGGTGACCGGGTTTGCTCCGGACAAAAGCCTGGATTTCATTCTGTCTAAAGTCATTGAATACATAAAACGCAGATAGAAGAAACAGCTAATTATTAATGTTGAATTGTGAATGTTGAATTGATGAATTAGGCTATTTTTTTAAAACGATCGGAGGCCTTCATTCACAATTCAAAATTTATAATTCATCAATTGTCCTGATCTTTTTCGATGAAAACCTATTTATTACTCGGCCTGGCCGCTTTTCTGATCAGCCTTGCAGCGACGCCCTTGGTGCGTCTGATTGCCATCAGAAAAGGGTGGGTCGCCAAGCCCAGGGAAGACCGCTGGCATAAAAAGACCACGGCGCTTTTTGGCGGCATTGCCATTTTTATCGGGATCACTATACCGCTTGGTATCCTTGGTGATTATCAATCCCTTTGGCATCAAATTGTGGCCACGGGCAGCAGCGGACGACTCCCCTCGATCGCCGTTGTCATTCTCGGTGGGGCGACGCTTTTATTTTTATTGGGATTGACGGATGATTTTCTCAACCTGAAACCCCAGAACAAGCTGATCGGACAGATCATCGTGGCCAGCGCGGTGGCCTTCTTAGGATTCCGGCTGGGCTGGTTCACCTCGCTGACCCTGGACACCATGGTCACCCTCGTCTGGATCGTCGGAATCACCAACGCCTTTAACCTGCTGGACAACATGGACGGGCTCTGCGCCGGCGTCGCCATGGTGGCCGCATTGTCCCTGGCGGTGCTCTACGCCGGCTACGATACGACGGCCTTTTCGGTTGCCTTGATCATTGCCGGTTCCTGCGGTGCATTTTTGGTCTATAATTTTAACCCGGCGTCCATTTTTATGGGGGACTGTGGCAGCCTTGTTATCGGTTTTGCCATAGCGGTCTTAAGTCTGTACCACGGCGAATTTACGGCAGGCAGCCGCCTTTCCGCAGTTGCCGTTCCCCTGTTGATATTGATGGTGCCGCTGCTGGATACCACCCTGGTGACCATCATTCGGTTGCTGAGCGGTCGAAAGGCCTCCACCGGCGGAAGAGACCACACCTCCCATCGCCTGGTATTGATGGGGTTCAGTGAAAAAAGTGCCGTTGTTTTTCTTTACGGGATCGGTGCGGTTTCCGGAATCGCGGGCATCGTTGTCAGCCACAGCGACACAATGACCTCACCGGCGGTGATTATTCCGATCATTCTGGCCATGACCCTCATGGGTATTTATCTGGCGCAACTGCGGGTTTATCCGGAAAAAGAATTTTCCGCTCTGCGTGGTCGCAAATTCACCCCGGTTCTGATCGAGTTGACCTACAAACGCCAGATGATGATGGTCATCCTGGATTTCGGCCTGGTCTCTTTTTCTTATTATCTATCCTATCGCTTAAGATTTGATGACTATGATTTCAACACTTATTTTCAGGTGTTTCTGAAATCCCTGCCTGTCATCATCGCCGTCAAGATGGTTGTTTTTTATGTGACTGGAATTTACCGGGGGTTCTGGCAATACATCAGCACACGCGATGTTTTCCAGTATGCTCGCAGTTCCCTTTACGCCACCTTGCTTGCCATTGCCGGCGTGACCCTTTTATTTCGCTTTAAAGATTTTTCCAAAGGCGTCTTTATCATCGATTGGATACTGACGACTGTATTTTTACTGGGCACCCGGGGATCGTTTCGGATTTTTACGGAAACGATGAAACGAAAAACACTGGCCGGGGATCATGTGATCATCTATGGTGCGGGAAGGGGAGGGGAGCTGTTGTTGCGTGAGATTATGAACAACAAAGCCCTGAATATCAATCCTGTGGGTTTTCTGGATGACGACCCACTTAAAATTGGCAAGAAAATTCAAGGTTATCCCATCCTGGGGAATTTTGACAAATTATCCGAGTTGAAAAAAAAACATGCCATTCGCGGGGTGCTTCTCTCGTTTAACGGCCCGGCCAATGCAACGGCGTGCCAGGCGGCGGCTCAGTACTGCCGACAACACGGGTTATTTCTTAAAAAATTTTCCATCCGATTGGAACCCGTCGATCTGATGGAAAACGGTTAGTTTTTTGGCACATGCTGCGGTCACTATAATCTGAGCTGAATTCTGAAGAAATGGCCCATATGGAAAAAAAATCGATAGACAAGATTAATCCCAATGCCCCGATCATCGGTGACGAGGTGGATCGCACCCGGATCGCCGAAAAGGCGACCATCCACGCCGGATGCAAACTGTTCGGCGGCAACACCCTGATCTGTGACGGCGCTGAACTGGGATTTGAAGCGCCCGTTACCGTCAACAACTGCTACATCGGCCCCCATGTAAAATTGAAGGGCGGCTATTTCGAAAATGCCGTCTTTCTGGAGGGTGCCGAAGCCGGTTCCGGCGCCCATGTGCGGGCAGGCACCATCTTCGAAGAACAGGCCAGCATCGCCCACACCGTCGGGTTGAAGCAGACCATCCTGTTTCCCTTTGTGACCCTGGGCAGCCTGATCAATTTCTGTGACTGTCTCATGGCCGGCGGGACGAGCCGGGAAAACCACAGTGAGGTCGGCAGTTCCTATATTCACTTCAATTACACACCCAATCAGGACAAGGCCACGGCATCTCTCTTGGGGGATGTCCCCAACGGGGTGATGCTCAATCAGAATCCGATTTTTTTAGGCGGGCAGGGGGGGCTGGTGGGTCCTTGCCGCATCGCCTACGGGACGTTGATTGCCGCAGGTTCGGTGTATCGCAAGGATCAACTCAAGCCGGATCGGCTGGTATTCGAAGGCGGGGGCAGGGGAGGCAGCGTCCCCTATTCCACGGGCATATACCGGAATGTCAAGCGTCAGGCATATAACAACATCGTTTACCTGGCCAACCTGGTTGCCTTGATGGCCTGGTATACCCACATCCGTCGTCAATTTATCGGAGACCGGTTTCCCCAGGCGCTCTATGATGGATTGATCGATACGTTGCACTCGGCCATTTCCGAACGAATCAAGCGCTTTACGGAATTTTGTGAAAAGCTGAAGGCAATCCAGTAAGCGATATCGGCAGGAGATGGGCGATAGCGCTTCCACCAGCCTGATTCTTCAAAAAGAGCAACTGGTCAACAACCGGGATCAGGCCGGTGATCTGATTCGTCGTTGTTGGACGACATCGACAGCGTTACAAAACAAGGCATTCTTGTCGATCATCCGCAGACAAATCGATCGCATCGGGCGCCAGCTACATTGATGTGATCAAAAGCCTGGATGCCGACGAGGCCTCGCAGGGGACACGCTGGCTTCAACAGATCGTCGATGAGGTAACCGGGCAGATGCTGGCGTTGTTTCCGGCGATTCGATAGCTTAACAATGGAGTTATATCATTGGGCAACCTATTTGGAACCGACGGCATTCGCGGGGTAGCCAACCAATATCCGCTGGACTGCGAAACCGCACTCAAAGCGGGAAGGGCCATCGCGGCTTATTTCGCGGCTGAGAGCCAGGCAGCCGGGGCGCTTTATCATCGGTCAGGACACGCGGATCTCCGGAAACATGCTGGTCAGCGTGCTGGCGGCCGGTATCTGCTCCATGGGTAAAGAGGTTTACCTGGCCGGTGTCCTGCCCACACCGGGGGTGGCCTATCTCACTGCGGCCAACGGATTCAATGCCGGCATCGTGATTTCCGCATCCCACAATCCATTTCAGGACAACGGGATCAAACTCTTTAATCGAGATGGATACAAGCTCTCCGATGATGTCGAGCGCGCCATCGAGCAACTGATTGACGATGATGGCGCGCTTTATCGTAAAAGCCAGACGATTGAACGGGTGGGGATGATTCATCACCTCGGTAATGCCCAGAACGATTATCGCCGGTTTCTGCAACGCTGCCTTCCCGCGGGATCTTCGCTGGCAGGGTTGAAGCTGGTCGCTGACTGTTCCAACGGTGCCGCCAGCCAAATCGCACCGACGCTTTTCGAAAACCTGGGCGCGACGGTGCAAACCCTTTTTGGTGAGCCGGATGGAATCAATATCAACGACAACTGCGGCTCCCAGCATCCGGGTGCCCTGGCGAGGGTGGTTGTGGCTGAAAACGCCGATCTGGGTTTGGCCTTCGATGGGGACGCCGATCGATTGATCGCGGTGGATGAAAAGGGAGGGGTCCTTTCCGGCGATCAAGTGATGGCGATTTGCGCCAATGCCATGCAGGCCAACGGGGAGTTGGTCAATCCGGTGGTGGTCACGACGGTCATGAGCAACATGGGGCTTGGTGCAGCGCTAAAAAAAATGGGCATCGGTCACATCAAGGCCCAGGTCGGCGACCGCTATGTCATGCAGGCAATGGTCAAGGCCGGCGCTGTTTTCGGTGGCGAAGATTCCGGGCACATGATCTTTCTAAACCATCACACGACGGGAGACGGCATGCTCGCCGCCCTGAAACTCATGCAAGCCGTGCAGTCATCTGGAAAACCCCTTTCCGAACTGGCAACGGTGATGACCGTCTTTCCCCAATGCCTGATTAATGTGGATGTGACATCCAAACCGGCAATCGACACGATCGATGCGGTCATGCGGGCGATTCGGACCGTGGAAGCCGAACTCGGTGACGGCGGACGGGTGCTGGTGCGCTACTCGGGCACCCAGCCACAGTGCCGGGTGATGGTTGAAGGACCCACGCAGCAGGAAACCCAGTCCTTTTGCCGGCAGATTGCATCGGCGGTGGCCAAGGCGCTGGGCTGACGAGGTCGCAGGTCGGATGACCGGATTCTAAATACAGAAGACGGAATTAAATAAAAACCCTGAATCAGATGCATGGGTGATTCAGGGTTTTTTTGTTTAGTCGCGGTTGCCGCCGAAAATCATCAGCAAGTATTGGAACATCAGGATGAAATCCAGGTAAAGCGTCAATGCACCGATGATTGCGCCTTTTCTGACCACGGCACCATCCAGGCCGGCCGGTTGAGAAATGGCCATGGACTTGAGCTTCTGGGTGTCATAGGCGGTCAGCCCGGTGAAGATCAGCACGCCGATATAACTGATGATCATCTGCATGGCCGGGCTTTTCAGAAAAATGTTGACGATGGATGCGATGATGATACCGATCAGCCCCATGAACAGGAAGTTGCCGAGCCCGGTAAGATCGCGTTTGGTAACCCATCCATAAACGCTGCACACCGCGAAGGTGCCGGCACAGATGAAAAAGGTGGAGGCAATGGACGACATCGTGTAAGCAAGAAAAATAAATGCCATCGTCGCCCCGTTGAGGGCGGCATAGAACATGAACATGCCGGTGGCGGTCGATGCCTGCATTTTGTGGACGCGACTGGCAAGCATGAAGACCAGGGCCAACTCGCCGATAAAAAAGATCCATCGCGCCTGGTAGACAAAGCGGAGAACCGGTTCGTTGTGGGCGACAAACCAGGCGACAGCGCCGGTCAATGCGAGCCCGATAGCCATCCAGTTGTACACGCTTCGAACAAAAGCGTTGACCTGAACCTGGGCTTGGGTTCTTTCCATTGGAATCGACTGCATATGATACCTCCGCATGATTTTTTGTTTTAATCGTTATCCGAACCACATCAGACAGTGTTCAAATATAACACAGGCTGCTTTATTTTCAAGCACAAAGCTGATATGAATGATCTGTCAAGTTGTGGTGGTCAAAGCGATAATTGAATGGTTGAAACCGCACGCGTTTTTGTGAGCACGCGAACGTATTTTTCCAATCCTCACGTGGATGCGCACCCTTGTCGGATGGTATCGTGCCATGAAACCTGAACAGATCTACCAGGAGCTGAAAGATCTGGCGGAAAAGCTCGATGTAACCGTCTCCGAGCAGAGCTTTCGCGCCAGCGGCATACCCGTAAAAAGCGGCTTTTGTCTGATCAAAGGGAAAATGCACTGCATTATCGACAAGCATCTCACCTCGCATAAGAAGGCGGTGATCCTGGCGCAATCGCTTTTTGGATTGCCCCACGAAAATCTGTTCATGGTGCCTGCCGTTCGGGATCACATTCGAAAATACGGGCGCAAAGACATTGACAGCGACAACCGAGACAACCGGCACCAAACGGTTTTATAATTTTACATAATATATCTTATCGGACGTTAAAGACCAGCCACCACCCATCGGGTTTAAACCGCATTCCCACATCGAGGCCATGGCGACAAACGGCGCAGGTTCCAATCCTTCCCGGCAACATGTCTACGAAGTCACGGAACTAAACAAAATAATTAAGCGGATACTTGAAGAAAAGTTTCCTTTTATCTGGATATCAGGAGAAATTTCTAACTTTAAGATTCCCTCATCCGGCCATTGTTATTTCACCTTGAAGGATCCGCATTCGCAAATCAGTGCGGTCATGTTCCGTGGCCAGGCCAGTGCCCTCAAATTCAGACCCGGAGATGGCCAGTCCATCGTTGGTCTGGGTCGCATCAGCGTCTACGAGCCGAGAGGGTCATACCAGATCATCTTTGAATATCTGGAACCCAAAGGCATCGGCGGTCTCCAGATCGCCTTCGAAAAACTGAAACAACGCCTCTTTGAACAAGGGTTGTTCGACCAGCAGCACAAACAGCCCCTGCCCGTCATACCCAAAAAAATCAGCATTGTGACCTCACCGACCGGTGCGGCCATTCGTGATTTCATCAAGGTGGCCCAACGGCGATTCCCCAACTTGCCGTTGGAGGTCGTCCCGGTCAGTGTTCAAGGGGATCGTGCGCCCGGCGAAATCATCCACGCCATCACCTGGCTGAATAAAATGGGGACCACCGATGTCATTGTCCTGGCGCGCGGCGGTGGATCCATCGAAGATCTTAGTGCCTTTAACGATGAACAGGTCGCGCGAGCCATATTCGCCTCCGGCATACCGGTCATATCGGCCATTGGCCACGAAACGGATTTCACCATCGCCGATTTCGTTGCCGATCTTCGAGCGCCCACGCCATCCGCCGCTGCCGAAATAGCGGTCCCCTCAAAAAATGACCTGAAGAACCAGCTATTCAACATTAATCAAAAACTTTATAAACACTTTAAATACTATTTGAAAACATTATTAAACCTAATAAACGGACTCAGCGGGCGGATAACCCATCCCCGTCAACGGCTGCAGGATATGCGCATGCGGGTCGATGATTATTCCATGCGACTGCTTTCATCGATCAATCGTGTTTGGACACAGGGCATCGAGCGTCTATCCTTTGAGCACAATATGCTGATGCATGTTTCACCAGCCAACGCGGCGGCATCCCTGCAGGAACAGGTCAACACCCTTCGAGATGCATCGATCAGACAGATCCATCGTCTCCTCCGGGAGAGGCAGAACGCCATTTCCAAGAATGTATCCATGCTCGATGCGCTTAATCCCATGGCAATCCTGCGGCGGGGTTACAGCATCACCCGCACCCTTCCCGATCGATCCGTTGTTCGCAGCGTCAATCAGGTAGCCGTTGATCAAGACCTTGAAATCCTTCTTGGCCGGGGTCGATTAACGGTCACCGTGGCCGAGAAAAAAAAATGAAGCGGACTGAACCGGCAAAATGATTTTTTGAATTCCCGGTTACGGCCTAATTTTTTTAAAAAAAGGATAATGGTAACATGGCAGCAAAAGCAAAAGCGAGTTTCGAAAAATCGATCAATGACCTGGAAAAAATTGTCAAGGCCCTTGAATCCGGCGATCTTCCTTTGGAAAAAGCCCTGGAGAAGTTCGAAGCCGGCATCAAGCTCTCCCGCTACTGCACCGAGATGCTGGATGAAGCCGAAAAGCGGATTACGCTGCTAACGGCTGACCAGACAGGGGAACCCGTGGAGACACCGTTTGACCCGTCCTCCTGAACAGGTAAACACCTCACCGCTGAGCCCGCGGAGGACGCTGAGAGGCGATCCCTGCGCTAATCATCACAACCCTCGGAGAGCCCATCAATCATCATGTTCGACCTGAAATCCTACCTCAACGACGTGCGGGCACCGGTGGATCAGCTGCTGCAGCACTATTTAGGTGCCCAATCGCCGGCCACACGGATATCACGGGCCATGGCCTATTCGGTCATGGCCGGTGGAAAACGATTGCGGCCCGTGCTTTGCATCGCCGCGGCGGAAACCGTCGGCGGCAGCCGGGAAGCTGTCCTTCCCCTTGCCTGTGCCCTGGAGTTCATTCACACGTATTCGTTGATCCACGACGACTTGCCGGCAATGGACAACGACGAAAAGAGACGCGGCAAACCGACCTGCCATGTCCAATTCGATGAGGCAACCGCCATCCTTGCCGGCGATGCCCTGTTGACGCTGGCCTTTGAAATCCTGGCGGCAGCCGGCACCCGATGCGCGCCTGACGATCAACACCGTTGGTTGCTGGCCATCGCCCAGATTGCCTCCGCCGCCGGCTTCAAAGGCATGATCGAAGGACAGATGCGCGACATGGCCTTCGAGGGGACGGTCATCGATAGCGGGGAATTGGAATCACTCCACCGCCTGAAAACGGGCAGAATGATCGAAATCTCAGTGGGCTCAGGGGCGCTGGTGTCAGGGGCGTCAACACACCAGCAACAGCTGCTGCAGACCTATGCCCAGAATATCGGACTGGCTTTTCAAGTGGCCGACGACATTCTCAACGTGAAAGGAGACCCGCAGCGACTGGGAAAAGCCACCGGTACGGACCGAATCCGCGGGAAAAACACCTACCCGGCGCTGCTGGGTCTGTCCCGTGCCGAGGCGCTTGCCAGCCAACTGGTGAACAATGCCTTGAAGGTGCTTGACGATTTTGATAATGGAGCAGATTCACTTCGCGCCATCGCTAACTATGTCATCGAACGGAAACGATAATTCAGGGAGCCATAACGTTGCGCCAATCCTCACATCTACTCAATTCAATCAACTCGCCCCTCGACCTGAAGAAGTTGAAACGTTCAGAACTGCCTGATCTGGCAAAAGAGATTCGCAAAGCCATCGTAGACGTGGTGTCGACCTCCGGCGGTCACCTGGCATCCAGTTTAGGTGCCGTTGAACTGAGCATCGCCCTGCACTACGTCTTCGATACACCCGCTGATAAAATTCTCTGGGATGTCGGCCATCAGGCATATGCCCACAAATTGCTTACCGGCCGCCGTGACCAGTTCCACACCCTTCGCCGTCATGGCGGCCTCTCCGGGTTTACCAAGCGCAGCGAAAGTCCATACGACGCCTTTACCACCGGTCACAGCAGCACCTCCATCTCCGCCGGTTTGGGGATTGCCTGCGCCAAGCGTCTGAAAAAAGACGCATCCAAGGTGGTGGCCGTTATCGGAGACGGGTCGTTGACTGCCGGGCTGGCCTATGAAGGATTGAACCAGACCGGAGACACCCACAACGACAAGGATATGATCGTTATCCTGAATGACAATGAAATGTCCATTTCCCATAATGTCGGCGCCCTCTCCTCCTTGCTCAGCCGCACATTTTCCGCATCCCGGCTTCAAACGCTGCGCAAAGAGTTTGGCGAATTCCTCAAATCGCTGCCGCGCATCGGCGAAAATATGTATCAATTGGCCAAGCGCAGCGAAGAGTCATTCAAGACGTTCGTCACACCGGGGATGCTGTTCGAAGCCTTCAACTTCGAATATTTCGGTCCCATCGACGGGCACAATCTGGATCATTTAATTGATATTCTCAAAAATATTAAGACAATGGGTGAACCGGTGCTCCTGCACGTCATTACCAAAAAAGGCAAGGGTTACCCGCAGGCGGAAAAAAATCCGGTCTATTTTCATGGTGTCAGTTCTTTCGACGTGGATACGGGAATCTGCCGCAAAAAGACCACCAATGTGCCTAGCTTACACCAATGTGTTCGGCCAAACGATGGTAGAACTGGCTAAAACAAATGACAAAATCATTGCCGTTACCGCGGCGATGCCGGAAGGGACCGGCCTGGTTCCCTTTTCAAAATCCTACCCGGATCGTTTTTTCGATGTGGGCATTGCTGAACAGCACGGCGTCACGTTTGCCGCCGGTATGGCCACCGAAGGGTTCCGTCCGGTGGTGACGGTCTATTCGACCTTTCTCCAAAGAGCCTACGATCAGATCATTCACGACGTCTGCATCGAAAAACTGCCCGTGGTGTTTGCAATGGATCGCGGCGGTATCGTCGGCGCAGACGGGCCGACCCATCACGGTCTTTTTGACCTTTCGTTTCTAAGAACCATCCCGAATATGGTGGTCATGGCCCCGAAGGACGAAAATGAGCTGCGGCACATGCTTGCCACTGCCATGGTCCACAACGGGCCCATTTCGCTGAGATACCCGCGGGGCAATGGAACCGGGGTGGAACTGGACAGGGCCTTGACGATCCTTCCCATTGGCAAAGGTGAGATCCTGAGCCGCGGAGACGACCTGCTGATTCTGGCCGTGGGCAGCACCGTCAGCGAAGCGATATGCGCGGCGGCGCTCTTGGAGGAGAACCATGGCGTTCGGGCCACCGTTGTCAATGCCCGATTCATCAAACCGCTGGACACAGAGCTGATTCTTTCTCTGGCCCGTGCCATCCGCCGCATCATCACCATTGAAGAAAATACGGTTCAAGGCGGATTCGGCAGTGCTGTCCTGGAGTTGCTGAGCGACCATGAAGTCAATAGCGCCGTCGTTAAGCGCATGGGCATCAAGGATCATTTTGTGGAACACGGTCCACAAGATACCCTGCGCCGCAAGTACCAGCTGGATGCATCGGCCATCATCAACACGGCCCTGTCCATGATCAAGGGTTAGTATGACCGTCAAAAAGCGAATCGACACTCTGCTCGTCGAAAAACGATTCTGCCAGAGCCGGGAACGGGCCAAGGCCTTGATCATGGCCGGCCGGGTGCTGGTGAACCAAATGCTTTGCGACAAACCCGGTACCCGTTTTCCCGAACCGATCGATATCACACTTAAAGGCGATGACTTGCGCTATGTCAGCCGCGGGGGGCTGAAGCTCGAAGCAGCCCTGAAAGCGAACCGCATCGATTGCACCGGCATGGTCTGTCTCGATGTGGGGGCCTCGACCGGCGGTTTTACCGACTGTCTGCTGAAACACGGCGCCGCCCTTGTATTTGCGGTGGATGTGGGATATGGCCAACTGGCATGGCCGCTGAGGCAGGATCATCGCGTGGTCGTTATCGAGCGGACCAACATTCGCCAAATGGATCCATCCCTGATCACCCGTAAGGTGGACCTGGTGACCATCGACACCGCTTTTATTTCCCTCAAGATCGTCGTTCCTTGCATCCTTCAATATCTCAACCCCGGCGGCATTGTCCTGGCTTTGATCAAGCCTCAGTTCGAAGTCGGTAAAGGCAGGGTGGGCAAGGGCGGTGTGGTCAAGGACGCGTCCCTGCATGCCGAAATCATCGACGATCTTCGGGTTTTCTTCTCGCGACAATCCCTTTTCTGCGGACCGGTAATCCCCTCCCCGGTATTGGGACCCAAGGGAAACCGGGAATTCGTTATCCTGCTGCGACCGTTGGATTTTGATTTATAATCAGGTTTTTAAACTTGATTTTTTTTAGTCCCCGATTTAGTAATATCTGCTTAAACGAAAATCTGCCGATCGGGCAGAAAATACAATGGAGAGAGGAGCTTGAGTGGCCCACATGAATGAATCCCTAAGAAATGTAGCACTGATTGCCCATGGGGGGGCTGGAAAAACCTCCCTCGCTGAAATCATGATCAACCAAGCCGGCATGACCACCCGCGTCGGACGCGTGGAAGACGGCAATACGGTGATGGATTTCGAACCGGAAGAACTCAAGCGGCAGGCCAGTCTTTCAAGTGGTTTCTTTCAACTGCCATGGAAAAAGCACACCATCAGTCTGATCGACACACCCGGTGATCAGAACTTCATCTCCGATGCCAAACTGTGCATGCAGGCAGCCGATACGGCCCTCATCCTGGTGGATGCCGTTGACGGCGTCAAGGTACAAACTGAGCAAGTATCTGATTTCGCTTCTGAATACGAACTTCCCTGTGCAATTTTCGTCAACAAGCTGGACCGTGAACGTGCCGATTTTGCCCGTACCGTCGAGGATGCGGTACAGTGCCTGTCCCCCAAACCGATTATCGTTCAGCTCCCCATTGGGGCCGAAGCCGACTTTGACGGCATCGTCGATCTGATCAGCCTGAAAGCCTACCGCTACGATGAGAGCGGCAATGCAAAAGCGATCGAAATCCCCGCCGACATGAAGGACATGGTGGAAACTGAACGGGAAACGCTCATCGAGAATGTGGCCGAAGCAGACGATGCGCTCATCGAACGCTACCTGGAAGGAGAGACCATTACCAACCAGGAACTTCGTGATACCTTGAAAAAAGGCCTGCTTTCCAGAACTTTTGCACCGGTGCTCTGTGGGTCCGCCGTCGAAAAGATCGGCATCGACCTGCTTATGGATTTCATTGCCACCTGTATGCCTTCGCCTTTGGACAAAGCGCCGAAACAAGGTGTGAATCCAGCCAATGATGACGTCATTGAAAGGGCTCCGGACCCTGAGGCCCCCTTTTCCGCCTTCGTCTTCAAGACCGTGGCGGATCCCTATGCCGGCAGACTGACAATTTTCAAAGTGGTTTCCGGAAAGCTGGGCAGTGACGGCAATTTCTACAATTCCACCAAAGAAACCCGGGAACGATTCAACCAGTTGCTCACCATTGCCGGCAAAGAGCAGAAGCCGGCTTCGGAAGCCGGCCCCGGATCCATCGTGGCCGTGGCGAAACTCAAAGAGACCAAAACCGGCGACACGCTCTGCGATGAAAGCAACAAGATCCGTTATACCTGTGCCCAGCCCATGCCTACCCTGATTTCATTTGCGCTGGAATCCAAAGCCACCGGTGACGAGGATAAAATTTATATATCCTTGACCAAGCTTCTGGAGGAAGACACGGCCTTGAGGTTGGAGCGCAACCCGGAAACCAAGGAGATCCTGCTTTCCGGTCTGGGTCAGGTTCACATCGAGAGCACCATCGAAAAGCTCAAAAGGAAATTTAATGTTGAGGTTCTGTTAAAAACGCCCAAAATTCCCTATCGAGAGACCATCAAAAAGAAAGTCCGCGTTCAGGGTAAACACAAGAAGCAGTCCGGCGGACATGGCCAGTACGGCGACTGTTGGATCGTCATGGAGCCCCTTCCCCGAGGTGCCGGCTTCGAGTTTGTGGATGCCATTGTCGGCGGGGTAATCCCCAAAAATTATATTCCGGCCGTTGAAAAAGGCATTGTCGACGCCTGCCAGAAGGGGCCGCTGATCGGTGCCCCCTGTGTGGACTTCCGCGCCACCGTGGACTTCGGCAGCTACCATGCCGTCGATTCTTCGGAAATGGCCTTCAAGGTCGCCGGTTCCCTGGCCTACAAAAAGGCCTGTGAGGAGGCAAAACCGGTTCTGCTGGAGCCGATCATGAAAGTGACCGTGACCACCCCGGACGACTATATGGGCGACATCATGGGCGATATGAACAGCCGGCGGGGGCGTGTTCTCGGAATGGATACGGCGGGCAAGAATCAGGTGATCAACGCGGAGGTCCCCTTGGCCGAATTCCAGACCTATGCGCCGGATCTGCGTTCCATGACCGGCGGCCGCGGCATGTACACCATGGAATTTTTGCGCTACGACGAAGTGCCGGCCCAGATTGCGACCAAGGTGATCGAACAGATCAAGGCCGAAAAAGATTAGGCGGCAGCGCTGAAGTAACTGTGTGCACAACAAGGAGGGCCCCTGCCCTCCTTTTTTTTGGCAACCATACCACCCCTGCCCCATCAAGGCGGCGGGAAGTCAATGCATTCTTTGGCCGGCGCATAACCGGACCAAAAGCCGGCCCATTGATTTTCCAGCCATACCCGGTTTTTTTCAGAGATACTTTTTCCCATGGGACAGTCGTGGGCATGAAATCGCTTTGATCGCCGGTTTGCCGGATAGGCGTGGCGTGGCTTGGCGTCTTTGTCCACGTGCTGCCAGATGCCCCTGCCGTGCGCCATGGCAACGCGTTGGGCGGAAAGCAGAATCTTGTGTTTACTGATGTTGGGAAATCGATACAAAACGTGGGCGTATCCCTGCTTCACCATTTCGGCGTTTACCAAAAGCCCATCACTGCGGTAAACATATGCCAGTGTCCTGCCGTAGCGATCCTTTTTTTCTCGGTCAAAATCCAGTCGGAGTTTCCATCCGTCGACCAGTCTGCGATTGATCGTTTGGGCCTCCAGGCCCATCGGTTCGGCCGGGCGGTCCTTGTGCGCGACTTCAGGGGTGTCGATGCCGATATAACGCACGTGTCGGCCGTCGTGTAAAATAATGGTATCCCCATCGGCCACCCACTCGGCCATGACCCATGCGTCGTCCTTACACCAGCCAACCGAGGCGGCCAGGATCAGCACAATCAGCCCGATGCAGCCTCGGAAGCTCTGTTTGCCTATGAGGGCAAGCGCCTTCACGGGGCTAAATCACAAATCTTGACGGCGCTCTGGTCCAGCATCCGACCCAAGCCTCCGTGCGGCGGTGGAACCCATCCCATGGTTTTTTGCCACACCTCGTCGTCCTCCATACAGAAATAGACGGTCACATTCGGCGCCGCGTCTCGTATCCATTCCACCATCTGCCGGTAAAGGGCGATGCGCAGCGGTTTGAAGTAGCGCATTTTGTTGTCCAAACCGGTGACAAATTCACCGTAGGCAATCTTGGAATCGGGAAAGCGCTGGAAAATCAGCGGCTTGAGTGCGGGCATGAAGCGGAGGGCGCCAAGGCTGATCCAGACGATATTTTCGGCGGAGATTCGCTGAAACAGCTGCTTTACCACCCACCGGTAATCGGTTTCGCAGCCATCGTAGATGATCATGGGGTCGAAGTGAAATGCCAGGGGGTAGCCCCATTGTTGGCCACGCGCCGCCGCCGTCAATCGTGCGTTCAGCGAAGCGGTGAACCGCTCTTCGTTTTCGATGACCGCCGGTGTGTTCAAAGACCAGGAGAGAATGGTTTTTCGCCGGTGGTCCAGCCCCTTGAGCCTGTCGATGTTGACCGTCTTGGTCTTTAATTCCAGCACGGCCCTGTCTTGCCGGGCAAAGCGGGTGACCAGGTGATCGGTCAGATCGGTCCATTTTTCCCAGATCAGGCTGTCGGTAAACTCCCCGGTTCCCACGCGGCTGACGGTCATTTGTTGAAAGCATCCGGTCAGCTCAGCGTCCAGATCTTCCCGATTAACGAAAAATTGCAGCAGTGGCGGATGAAAGTAGCTCTGCAGAATGCAATAGGCGCAATCCATGGTGCAATAGGAAGCCACGTGCAGAATCTGGTAATCGCAGCACGTGTATTCACGGGTTCCCGGGCACGATTTTAAAAAACCGCCTTTGTTGCGGGTGAGGTAAAGCACTTGCTTGCCGCGTCCGACCGGATCAGCGGCGCTGTTGAGCCATTGATAAATCGACACGGGATCGTCTACGCATTCTGCGGGCAGGTCAAGCCGACGGCGGATCCGCTGCGTTTCCGGGTGGGAGGCGACGTTGGCGTCGATGAATATTTTTTTTAGAATCACTGGGGTTCTTTTCGCTTAGGCGTACATCGGTCAAGGGTTCACGCCTCGATGGACCGGAGGTTGAACAACCAACCCAGAACCCTGAACCGTTGAACCGTGAACGGCTATCTCAGTATTTTAGCATGGCATAGTAAGTTCGTTGCGAGGCGGTCAAGGCATCTTGAAGGGTATATATCCCTTTTTCATTGAGCAGTGAAATCATTTTTATGAACACCTCACCGGTGGCGATGGCATCTCCGAGCGCGTCGTGCCGCTTGATCAAAGCGACCCCCAACCGTTTCGCGATGGTGTCCAGGGTATGGTCGCGATGGGCCGGGTGAAGGATGGCAGACAGGTGCATGGTGTCGAGCACCGGGTTGTCAAAACGGATCCCGGTGGCTTTCTCTTTCATTTGCAGCATTCGCATGTCGAAGGCGACATTGTGGCCGACCAGCACCGTATTCCGGGCGAACCGGTGAAAAAAAGGCAGCACCTTTTCAATCGTCGGTTGGCCTTTAAGCATCCCATCATCGAGGCCATGATACTTGATGGATTCAGCCGGCACGGACCGACACGGATCGACCAACTGATTGATGGTCTCGGTGTGAAGCAATCGGCCGTTGACCACCCGGATGGCGCCAATGGAAATGATTTCGTCACCGCCTCGCGGATCCAATCCGGTGGTTTCCGTATCGAATACCGTGTAATTGAGTTCCCCGAGCATCCGCTGGCCCATTTCCGGGGTCTGTCCTGCTTGATTAAACAAGTCAAAATCGTAAAATTCCGGTCGGCCTTTCGGCAGCAGCGTCACGCGGCGGATATTTTCCGACACACCTTCGGATTGAACCATGGGGATAAAGATTCGAAGGCAGGCCTCGCCGTTGTTCTCTCTATCGGTGTGGGGCCAGATTTCTGCGTGATGGTAGTCGAGGACTTCCTTTACGGTCAACGGATAGCCTTTTTCCGTCCCCGTCAGTGGAAGATCGCTCCATTGGCGCAGGGTCTCGATTTTTACCGGTTCACCCTTCCAGATCAAGTCGATTTGAACCAGATTCCCCGGTGCGGTCAATCGTATGCGGCTGCAGCCGGTTCGTAATTCTTTTTTAATGCATGCCAGGACAAAACCGATTGCCGAAACCAGTGAGTAGTTGTCTACCCGGATCATGCACCGGGAATCACATTCGGCGACGTCCATGGCCACATCGGCGGTGGCCATGGACGCGTTCTTCAGGATTTCGATGAATTCGCTGGCCAGGATCGGGGAGAGCGGCCAGCGTGAATTGGCAAAACCGATGGTTTCGGTCAGCTCAGTTCTCAGCAACCGGCTCAATGACCGTGTCTCGGCAGAAATGTTTTCCAGAAAGGCATGCTTCTGATCGTCGCCCATGCCGGGAAACTGAATCATTAAATCGACAGTGGACCGGATGGCGGCAATTGACGATCGAAGGTTTTTGGCCATGGTTTTTAGGTGTTGATTCAATCGACTGGCATGTTCCAACTGATGAGTGATGTCTGAGAAGATGAGAACGAAACCGGCGAAACGTTTATCTTCGTCCAGGATGGGAAGTGTCTCCACCCGGATTTGACGCCGGTTTTGGGTCACCACGGCAAAGTGTGCCGACACACTCTCTTTATTTTGGTCAAGCTTGGCTTGAATGTCTTTGAGCGCATACTGAACCAGGTTCCGGTCAATCAGAGAATAGATCGAACGATGCAACCCGACAAAACCGTCAGTCACCAAGTCCTGGTCATTCCCGGCATCGTTTGCGATACTGGGACGTTGAACCTTGTTCAGTACCCGCTGCGCCTGCCGGTTATACAACAAAATACGGCCCACCGTGTCACAGATCAGCACCCCTTGGGTCAATTCGGCCATAATCGTGGCCAAAATGTTTTTTTCCGCTTCCGTTTTGGCTTTTGCCGATTCAACCGTCTGGTCAATGATGTGTTTGGCTGTTTCGTATTGATCCCCGCAGGCGTTGATCAACGCCGCCAGTGTCTGGACTTCGCGGCTGCCGTCAATCTTCAAGCGGTGTGCCGGGTTGACGGTATTCATCACCTGGGTCTCTTCAATAAGTTGATTCAGGGGAATAATGTAAAAGCGAAAAAACCAGTCCAGGGTGAATCCGAAAGCCGTAAAAAGGAATACCCCGGTGCTGAAAAAATACCAGAATTGCGCTTTAAACAGCCGTATCAGCAGCAATTGTTCGGATGCGTCGATCTGCCGCCAGAAAAGCACCGCCAGGATCATCGCGACCGCGGTGGTGAACGTCATACAGACGATCGCGAACAACCAGAATTTATTGCTCAGTTTCATCCACAGAGAAGGTCTTTAACTTGCCTGACCACATCGGCATTGGAAAAAGGTTTGGTGATGTAGGCATCGGCCCCCAGTGTATTCCCCTTGGCGATGTCCATGTCACGCGTCATTGCCGAGAGAAAGATCACTTTGATCGTTTTGCGTTGCGGGTCAGATTTCAAATTCTGGCAAACCTGAAACCCGTCAACAGTGGGAAGCATCACATCCAGCAGGATCAGATCAGGCTCAAAATGGTCAATCGCGGCAAGCGCATCTTCCCCGCTGTGAACCACCATCACCTCGAACTGATTCTGCTCCATCAGGAATTTCAACGGTACGGTGATGCTCGGCTCGTCATCGACAATCAAAATCTTGTTGGCCATAATAATCCATACCCTCGATTTTACAGGATTTCAAGAATACAACGGTGTGACAACGGTTTTTTATGCAGGCGATACAGCGCAACGGATGTGGGGATGCACAAGGAGCAGGCGGTCCGTTCGGCCAGCCGGTAATATTCAGGCCGCACGGTGTCGAGACGATCCTCGAGACCATGACCGGATGAGCCGCCTCCCCGCCGGATTACAAAGAGAGCAGCGGTGTGGCGATGAGTTCCATGAAAACGTAGGTTAAAAAAGTAATCACGGCGACAATGATGCCGGTAACGTACATGTTGTTCAGTTTGGTTTTGTTTTTGTCCTTCTCATGATAATAGACCGCGTTGGCACATCGCACGCACCAGCTGCGATCACGGTTGGTCGTAAAGGTGTGGCCGCACTGGCAAGTGACCGATTTGGGTTTCAGTGACATGGTGTCGTCCTTTTCGGAAATGGAACCTCCGTTTTTTTTTGCGCAGGCCACGGGGGACGTCATCCCCCGGTGACCCGCCTCGCGGTTGGTTTTCCGGACACCGGGAAAGCGCACCCGATGCCCGGATCAATCCGCAGTCCGTTCTGCCTATCCGAACAACCCCCATCCAAAGGATGCGGTCCACAGGATGGAGAACACGACCAGTCCAATCATCCACAGGTCTTCTTTTTTCATGGGTAATGCCTCCTTTGCCGTTTTTGCGTTTAGGCTTCCTTGATGACGATGTTGGTTTCCTTTTCGGCCCGCTCGATTTGAATCTCGTTGGTCGTGGCCATCTCCGCCTTGAAGCACAGGGCCCACATCATGACGATACCCAGGATCCACCAGGCGATCTGCCAGGACCAGAGCGGGGTAAACCCCGAGAATGAAAACGCCTTGTTGCCCAGAATACAGGCCGGTCCGATGGCGAAGAAATACCAGACGGGCGTGGCGATCTTCATGACACTGCGCCACTGTTTGGCCGATGCGCTCGGCTCGTCGATGTCGTCGAGGAAGTTCCTGATCTCCGCCTGGCGTTTAATGGTCTCTTCGTCATCCTTGAAACCGAGGCCGCGGCAAATATAAGCCACGACCAGGCCGCTGGCGGTGCCCCAGAAGGCACAGTGCATGGACAGCGGGCTCGGCCAGATCGCGTAGGTAAGGTACACGGCGACCATGCCGGTGAGCACCCCGAGTACCGCTCCGACCCGCGGGAACTTGAAGCCCCAGATCACGCCCACCAGCAGGACGTACATGACGAAGCCGAAGGCCGTGGCCAGCGCACCGAGGATAACCAGGGCCGCCTTGGAGGTCATGCCCACGACCAGCGCCAGAATGGTCAACACGGTGGCGAAGACGCGGTTCATCCAGATCTGTTCGGCGTGGCTGGCTTCCTGGTTACGGATGTAGCGCCAGTAGACGTCGCGCAGCAAAATGGAACCGCCGGTACCGATATAGGGGGCCGCCGTGGAGTGGATGGCCGCAATGGCCCCCATGAAGACGACGCCCAGCATGAAGGGCGGCAGGAATTCGATCATCAGTGTGGGCACAACCGTGGCCTGGCCGATATCCTGGAACGCGGCATGACCGGCCAGCTGGAGCACCTTGGCGCCCATGCCCTGGAAGGCGGTGAAAAAGAACAGGGCGAAGCCGACCACGAAGGTGGACATAAAGGCCTGCTGCCAGGCCAGGGGCTTGGGGGACTTGATGCCGAAGGTCCACATGGTGAAGGCCGGCGAGCTCTGAATGCCCATCAGGGCGAACATGTAGGTGAGGATCATGACCGCCGTCCAGCCGGTTTCATTCGGTGCCCCGCCCAGATAGTCCACCGTATTGATCACCCGGGGGACTTCCAGAAATTTGGCGTCCAAATTGGCCACGGCTGCCGAAAATCCCGACCAGCCGCCGAATTGTTCGGCGGTGATCACGTAAAACCCGAGAATGACGATACCGCCCACCAGCAGCACGAACTGGATCACGCCGACCCAGGTGCTGGCCTTCAGACCGCCGGTGCAGACGTAAAACCAGACGATGAAGGCCATGAAGATAGCGCCGAAGGTCACCGGTACACCGGCAATGACGTTAAAAAGAGCGGCGGATGCCATCAGTTGGACCGCCGAGTAAAAGATCGAATACAGCACCGCGGTCAGCACGACCAGAAAACGCAGCGGTTCCGAATTGAAGTAGTAGGCGTACATGTCGCCCGGCGTGACGAATCCGTAGCGTTTACCCAGCAGCCAGGTCCGTTTGGAAAAGAACGTACCGGTGATGGGAATGGTCAGCACGTAAAACGATGCGAACGCATAGGCCAGGCCATCGCGCCAGATCAGGCCCGGATGGCCGATGAAGGTCCAACCGGAAAACGATGCCGCCGTTGCCGCCAGCAGAAAGGCGAAAAAGGGAATGGATCGTCCGGCGATGGAGTAGCCGGAAGAGGTCTTTTCCGTGAAGTACCCTTTAAGCCCCCAGTAAAAACAGTAGATAATGTAAAGACCCAGCATGATATAAACCCACGTGGTTCCACCCATAATTTTTTCCTCCTGTGCCTTTTCGTCAATGAAGTTGACCGGCCGCCAAAAAAAGTTGTCGATTTGCCTGATCGCTCAGGGCACCCCATCACCTCCTTTCATGGCTCCTTCGGGCTGGAGCGGCAATCGTTTCCGGTCCAGCCCGTTTTGTTTGAAATTTATTTTTTGACCATCTGCTTGATCTCTTCGACGATTTCGGGGTTGGCCAGGGTCATGACGTCCCCCACATCGCGGTTGTTGGAGAGCGCGCCCAGCACGCGGCGCATGATTTTGCCGGAGCGGGTCTTGGGCATATCCTTGACGATCCAGACCTTGCGCGGCTTGGCAATCTTGCCGATCTGATCGCAGACCACGTCGGATATTTTCTTGGCCAAATCGTCGCTGGCTGAAAATCCGGGTTTGAGGGCGATGTAGAGATCCGGCTCCTTGCCCTTGATTTCGTGGTTGACCGGAACAACGGCGGCTTCGGCAACTTCCGGGCACACCAGCGCCGCGGATTCGATCTCCTTGGTTCCCAGGCGGTGCCCGGAGACATTGATGACGTCGTCGATGCGGCCCAGGATCCGGTAGTAGCCGTCTTCGGCTTCCACGGCGGCGTCACCGGTCAGGTAGGGCCAATCCCGCCAATCGGTACTTTTGGGATCCTTGCAGTAGCGGGCAAAGTAGGTGTCCACGAAGCGCTGCCGGTCGCCCCAGATGGTCTGGAACATGCCCGGCCAGGGGTTCTGGATGCAGATGTTGCCGGCTTTTCCCGCCCCTCGTTTGACCTCGTTGCCGTCGTCGTCATAGATGATGGGGTGAATGCCCGGCATGCCCGGCCCGGCGCTGCCCGGCTTCATGGGGGTAATGGCCGGTAGGGTGCTGCAGAGGAAACCGCCGGTCTCGGTCTGCCACCAGGTATCCACGATGATGGCCTCGCCCTTGCCGACTTCCTTGTGGTACCACTTCCAGACGGCAGGCTCGATCGGTTCGCCCACGGTGGTCATGTGTTTGAAGTGGTAGGTGTACTTGGCCGGTTCGTCCGGGCCGATCTTCCTCAGGGCGCGGATGGCCGTCGGGGCGGTGTGGAAGATGTTCACGTCCAGGTCCTGGGCGATGCGCCAGGCGCGACCGGCATCCGGGTAGGTGGGCACGCCTTCGTAGATCACCGTTGAGGCACAGTTGGCCAAGGGGCCATAGACGATGTAGGAGTGGCCGGTGATCCAGCCGATGTCGGCCATGCACCAGTAGACGTCTTCGGGATGGATGTCCTGGACGAATTTGGAGGTCCCGGTCACATATGCAAGGTACCCGCCGGTACCGTGCTGGCAGCCCTTGGGTTTGCCGGTGGTGCCGCTGGTGTACATCAGGAACAGCGGGTCTTCAGAATTCATGCGTTCCGGTTCCACCCGGGCGCCGTAATATTTTTTCAGCAGGTCGTTGACGAAAAAGTCGCGACCGTCCACCATGGGGGTCTTGGCGGAGTATTTGCCGGGATAGCGCTGCCAGACCAGCACCTTGTCGACCTTCTGGCCGTCTTTTTCCGCATGCTTGACGGCGATGTCCGCATTCTGCTTGTGGTCGAGGAGGGTGCCGCTGCGGTAGTAGGAATCGGCCGTGATCAGCACGTGGCTGCCCGAGTCGACGATGCGGTCGGCGCAGGCCGTGCCGCTGAAGCCGCCGAACACCTGGGAGTGAATCACGCCCAGACGGGCGCAGGCCAGCATGGTGATGGGCAGCTCGGGAATCATGGGCATGTGCAGGGTCACCCGATCACCCCGTTTCAGGCCGGCAAAATCCTTGAGCAGGGCGGCAAACTCATTCACCCGCACGTAGAGTTCCTGGTAGGTGATGTGTTCGTATTTCTCTTCGAGCGGTTCGGGAACGAAGTGTATGGCGGTCTTGTTCTTGTTGGCCTTCAGGTGTCGGTCGATGCAGTTGTAGCTGGCGTTGATCTTGCCGCCCTTGAACCATTTGTAACAGGGTGCGTCGCTGGTATCCAGAATTTCATCCCAGTATTCGTACCAGGTCAGCAGATCGGCGTACTCTTTGTAGCAATTGGGAAAATTATCCAGGCTGAACCGGTCGTAGATGCCTTTGTCCGTCATGTTGGCCTGGGCGATAAACTCCGTGGACGGGTAATAGTATCCTTCTTCCTGCCAGTGTACGGCAATTTGCGCCTCTGATGTTTCGACAACTTCTTTTTCTGCCATGGGTCACTCTCCTCCGATTAAAGTTTTGCGTTCATTTGAAAAGAAGCCCCCCTCCCCTTGTTTGATCCCCCCTTTCATCCATTTTGGTTAAATGTTGTCGTTAAACGAACAATGGTTGGTGCGCCGGTTAATGGCGCATGATCCCACGAGAAAAGATTTCAAAAGCGGTATCGAAAGTTTCCTTTAAGAAGTCTTTTTCGCCGTTGATAATCTTTTTGCTGGTCTCCCATAGGATGATGCCGGAAAAAAGAGACCAGAGGATATCGGCAATCGCGGTCGGGTGCCGATCCACAAACATGTTCCTGCGGATGCCGTCTTCAAATATCGTTGCCATCACTTTCAGGGAGCTGCGGCTCAGTGTTTCAATTTGGCTGAGAAGGTCCGGAGAGAGGTTTTTCAGCGTTTCACTGGACTGCATGTGAAACATATTGATCAGAATGAGCGGATCGAACTCGTAGACATCGAACATGGCTTCTTTCAGGGCATTGAGGCGCTGTGCCGCATCGGTGAACGGTTCGGCGTTGACATGCTCCAGGCGGATCATCAGGTATTGAAGAATTCGCAAAGAAAGGGATGCGTACAGTTCGTCCTTGTTCTTAAAATAGAGATATAAGGTCCCGGGGCTCAGCTCCGCTTCGTTGGCAATGTCTTCCATGGTTGCCTTGGCAAAGCCCTTGTTGGTGAAAACCCGCTTGGCGGCAACCATAATCTGCTGCCGGCGTCGCTCGCGCTCCCTCTCTTTTCTTTCCTGAATCCCCATATTAAATGAATTCCATTTATTTCTTTTAAGAGCTTATATATTTTGCCTTGTATTTGTCAAGTTATATTTGTTCATGTTTTCTAATTAAAACCATATTTTTTACGTATTTTTAGTTGGTCGCCGGAGCCCTGCGAAACCTGTGGGAGCGGGACGGTATCTTTTAATCTTTTCGGTGAGGTATGTCTTCGATGGGGCGAGGATGGGTTGGCCGGGCTGAACCGCGATGGGGCGCAAACGGCAAATGTTCGGTTGTGGCGCTATTCCGGAAGCAGGCTGGGATGGTGAACCAGCTTGTCCAATTCGGATTGCAGCGTTTTCAACTGGCGGCGGGAATCCACGGTCAAGCTCAAGCGGTAGTTGGTTCCTTCAAAAAACCGCGGGGGGTGAAGTTGAACCATGGGATTCAACTTAAGCGCTTTCACTTTCTGGTTGTACGCCGCTTCGGCCTTGCTCAATTCGGGAAAGCGTGTCGACGTCAGCATCATACGCAAACGCTGCGTTCTTTCCGGTGCCGGCATGTCTGGATGATATAGGATATCGGCAATCGATGACTGCGCCAACAGCCCGGCAATGGGAGTGTCATCCCTGCGAGAGATCTCAACAATCAACGCCAGCAACTCCCGCTGAAGGTTCAACCCGGTGGCCACCTGCCGGAAAAAGCGGCACAGGGCCGTGGCATCATCGCTTTTCAAATGGATGATCTGCAGGGCAATGGGCAGCGCGATGCTTCTTTCTAGAATGGCGTCTTGCAGGGATGCCGGCATATCGGCAACGGGCAGAATCCGATCCATCGCGGCTTGGCTGCTGGCCAATCCCGTTGATTCGACGATTTTCATCCAGGCCGCTTCGTCGTCGGCAAACTTTCTGATCAAGGCGTACGCGCGGGATTGTTCGACGATGTTCAATGCGCGTTGGGAGGAATTGTCGATCACGGCGATCTGGGCACACGTCGCCGTTGAAACCGTCGATAGAAGTCGTCGAGCCGGAATCTTACGAATGTTCAAGGTCTTACACGCGTCAATCCGACGGTACCCACAAACGATGGTGAAGTCAGACCCTGTTTTTACCAGCACCGGCGGTTGTAACAGACCGATGAGGTTGATCGACCGCGCCAGTTCGGCGGGTTCCGTTTTCGTGGTAATTTTAAAGGTATGGTCCCCGGTGTTGATCTGATCGATTAAAACCGGGGCGACCTCAAAGTCCATGACGGTTGCCGCAAAGCAGCGTCAACGCTTCCACGTACTTGGCACGCGTGTTGTCGATCACCGTCTGAGGAAGTCGGGGGCCGGGGGCGGTTTTGTCCCAATCCAGCGAAAGCAGGTAATCGCGCAGGTACTGTTTGTCGAAACTTTTCTGTGATCCGCCCGGGGCATAGGTGTCCTTGGGCCAGAAACGTGATGAATCGGGTGTCAACACTTCATCGATGAGGATCAGTTTTCCGTCCACCAGGCCGAATTCAAATTTGGTATCGGCAATCAGGATCCCTTTTTCACCGGCAATTTGTGCCCCTTTTTTATAGATGGCCAGCGACAGGTCTCGAACCTGTTCCGCCAACGGTGCGCCGATCCGCTTGACCATCTCGTCAAAATCGATATTGATATCGTGCTTGCCCATCTCTTCTTTGGTAGACGGGGTGAAGATCGGCGTTGGCAGTCGGTCGGATTCGACCAGTTTCTCAGGAAGACGGATGCCGCACACGGTACCATCCTTGCGGTAGGATTTCCAACCGGACCCGGTAATATACCCGCGGACCACGCACTCCACCGGAAGCGGTCGGGCTTTTTTAACGACGATGCTGCGTCCCTGGAGATCCGCGGCATAGGGGCGGCAGGATTCAGGATAGCGAGCGGCATCGGCGGTGATCACGTGACTGCCGATCAATGGTTTCATGATGTCGAACCAGAAAAGGGAAATCTGGGTAAGGACAACGCCCTTATCGGGAATGGGATCGGGCAGGACCACATCGAAGGCGGACATACGGTCCGTCGCTACCATCAGATAGGCATCTCCCAGATCATACATATCGCGGACCTTGCCCCGTTGAAGCAATTTCAGGGTGGAAAAATCAGTTTCGCGAACGACTCGGGTCATGGGCAACATTCCTTTTTTTCGCTCAATGTACACGCCTTTGGGGTTAATCGACCGATGCGGTGCGGCCTGCTGGTCTCACGCCTTGGTGGACAAGGCGTTGAATGCATCGATGTAGCGGCGAAGGGTCGCCAAGGATGCCTCTTCGATGGTCAGAAATTGAATGCCCGACTGGTGCAGACCGGTATCGGTGGTCCGACTAAATACCACTTTCCCGCGAATGGTCACCATATCCTCTTTGAGTCCAACAACGACGTCCACCGTATCATTCTGGCTGAATGCCACGTGGGTTTCCAGCATGATTCCCGACTCAGAAACGTTGATCGTGCGCCCCATGCCTTGCATCATCTCTTTTTCATTTTCATCCAGATTCACATAGTTGAGCAGATAGATGGAGTCCACTCTGGAATGCTTTCTCTTTTCGTTCATTAGGGTTCACCTTTGTCCCGATGGAAAGGGGTTACCGATGCCGAACCTGGCCATTCATGTTCCCTGCCGAGCGCTGCCGTCTGCAGCCCCCTCTTTTTTTTTATCCAGGGAATTGCAGACGATGTCCGCGGTCACAGACATGCAGGTGGCCATATTATCCACAATGTTTTTAAACGTCGTCGAGAGCCGGTTGTATTCCTTCTGCAGCGACACGGCTTCGATCTTGGTGATTTTAATGTTTTCCGAACCGTAAATGGATGCACCTTCAGGCTCCTGTCCCACATGCAGAAAAGGTAGATCGCCGAAAAAGTCGCCTTTGTAAAGATGGCAAAGAACGACGGGGCCGTTTTCGGTTTCTCTTACCACGGAGGCCCTGCCCTGCTTCAATACGTAAAGTTGCTCCTCCTCGGCTTTTCCCTGCCGGAGGAGCACTTTTTTGTCCTTTAGAATATCTGTGGTCTGAACATTCCCCTCATGATATTCCACAATGCGCTCGGTCAGTTGCTTCATTCGCTTGTCGAGGCTGGTTAGGAAGGTTCTGAATTCGAGAGACATGCCGGCATATTCCTGGGCCAGGCGCTGGGAATCCAGAACCCCCAGTTGAACGTTGCCCACGGCGACCGCCGTGGCGGTGCGAATGTGGCCTTGCAGCAGGAAAGAGGCCATACTGCCGATAAAAGAGCCGTCGCCGATGCGGATGATGGGGATGGTACCCGAATCCACCTCTTTGATGATATCGACGACACCCTCCAAAATCACCCACATCCAGCTGCCGTGCTTTCCCTCTTCCACGATATGTTCACCGTCGAAAAAATCCTCTTCGTCGACGACGTACATGTAGTCCACGAGCGGGCCCTTGACGACGGCGGTCTTTGAAAGCAACCGCTTCATGTCGGCCGCTTTCTCGGCGGCATTGGCCGGTCCGATCTTCTTGATATGGCCGTCATCCAAAAGCTTCATGCCTTCCAGGATGATTCCCATTCGGCTTTTGTTGATTCGCTTGTCGGCCGATATGGCCTCCCGCGTGAATTCAAACGACCCATTCACCCAGCCGAAAAGAGAGTATAGCGCATCGAGCCCCTCGATATCGCCGTTTTGGGCATTGATCGGATTTCCCTCGATAAAATAGATAAACCCCGGTTCCGGTGCATAACGGTTGATCAGACGGAGCACACCTGTGCTGCCGCTTGAACCAAGCAGCTGAATGATGTCTCCCAACGTCAGGAAGCCCAGGCTTCCCGATAGCGCCACGCTGTTGTTCATCGGAAGGACCGGCCCCTTATTTTGCCCACTTGAATTCTCTTTGCAAGGATTTCAGTGTTTCCATTAAACAGGTCTTCAGGGTCACGCCCACCCCCGTTCCTTTCACGGCGCTGCCTGGGAAGGAGGGCACCTTCAGCTGCCGGTTCAGGTCACGGTCCATCTGTTCGATGGACATAAGTGGAATTCCCTCATCGGCAAGGTCCCTTTTGTTATACTGCATAATCAGGGGGATCTTGAATATGCTTTTGCCGTATTCCTTGAGGTTGCTTTGCAGATCCTTCAGAGAGATCATATTTTTTTCACGACGCACCTCCAAAGAATCAGCAACAAAAACGATGCCGTCCACACCACGCAACACCAGTTTCCGCGTCGAGCTATATTTAACCTGACCGGGAACGGTGTAGAGCTGCACACGGATATCGCAGCCTTTTATCTTCCCCAAGCCGATGGGTAAAAAGTCGAAAAAGAGCGTGCGGTCCCCCTCCGTGTTGATGGAGACCATCTCACCGGTCACCTGTTTTTTATATGATTTGAAGATATATTCGAGGTTCGTCGTCTTGCCGCACCGACCCGGCCCATAGTATACCACTTTACACTCGATTTCCCTTTTCTTCAGGTTGAAAATGGCCATAAAGATTATCCTTAGCTGATGTAATGATGTAAGCGTTGGAGACCTTGTTTAGCCGCAATACGGTACCCGCATTCAAAGATTGACTGCAGCGTTGATGAATCGTCAAGTGCTCGTAACTTTTAGATCAAGACAAAAATCGCCCTGTTTCGGTCCGGTATCGATCCGTGTCTTATTGGCAACGACGGCCGTCCCTTTGAACATGGCGATGGGTGAGTAGAACTGGATGTCGTCCAACCGATCTCCTTTTTTCAATTCGTCGATCAGGCCTTTGTCATTTTTCGAAATGATCAGGCTCAATGTTCCGCCGGACTGAAAATTGACGTCGAACTCGACCATTTTTCCCTTGTGGGTACCGTTGGTAAACGTGATGCCGATGGAGGTGATGTCCAGTATTTCCTCTTCGGGTTCAGGCATACTGAATTCAATGCCGCCGGAGTCGGGGCCGGCATCGATTTCATCACTTTCGCTCACCGGCACGGGCAGGATTTTATCAATGCCTTTCCTGTCGATAATCGGTTGCAGATAGGCCCTGATGGACTCCAACTGTTGGCCGTTGAACAGGTCGCCGGAAAGCCATTGATGGTATTGGTCAATGGCATCGTCCACCGTGGCAATCGCCATCTTGCATCGGATAATGTTCTTACCGGCGTCCACCCGATACCCATCGTCTTTGAGCAAGGCTTCCAGTTCGACAATGGCCCGTTCGAATTGCCCGAACTTGGCCAGGGCGACGGCTTTTTGCAGATCGTTTTCTCCGAACAGGCTTTTGATCAGGTTCTGCCCTTTTTCAGACAATTCAGGAGAGGAGGGACCGGTTTCCACCTTCTCCGTCTTTTTTTCAAGGGATTGAATCTTCCCCGAAATGGCCTCCAGGAGGCGCTCCTTGTTTTTGAGCTTGTCGATCTTGTGAATCATGACTGACGCTGCGTGGTACTTATCCTTTGCTTCGGGGAAGAGCCCCTGGGCGCGATACAGTTCGGCTTCATTCAGCAGGGATTTGATTTGCAGGCTGATGTCCATTCACGATCCTGTTGTTGATGACAGTCTAACAGTGGTGTTGGCGTCCCGACCCGTCGGGACGCCAAAAATACTATAAAACGGATTTTTTTTCCCGTTCTTTCCGATCCGCATCGCGATCGGCGTGAAATGATTCCCAATGAACCTAATATTTTGTCACAAAACGTGTTTTATCCTGTTTGCCCTTTTATTGTCAACATTTGAGAACTAACTTCTTATAAAACAAACATATTGACATTGACTGGCTGTGTGTTATCAAGTTTTTTTCTTCCCCGGATAAATTCAATCAATCGCAATAATAACCCATTAACGCGAAAAGGAGCCTGTTATGGACAAAAAAGTTACCGTTGTCGGCGCTGGAAATGTGGGTGCTACCGCCGCCCAGCGTCTGGCTGAAAAAGAGCTGTGCGATGTGGTCCTGGTGGACATCGTCGACGGCGTTCCCCAGGGCAAGGCCCTCGACTTGACAGAAGCCGCCCCCATTGAAAAACACGATGCCAAACTGACCGGCACCAACGGATACGAAGCCACCGCTGGATCGGACATCGTTATCATCACCGCCGGTATTCCCCGCAAGCCCGGGATGAGCCGGGATGATTTGATCAGCACCAATGCCGGCATCATCAAAAGTGTGACCCAGCAGATCGCCAAACACTCTCCGGACGCGATCCTGATCATCGTCAGCAATCCGCTGGACGCCATGTGCCACGTGGCCTTTGATGCCTCCGGGTTCCCCAAGAATCGGGTTCTGGGTATGGCCGGCGTGCTGGATTCGGCCCGCTTCCGGGCGTTCATTGCCATGGAACTGGATGTGTCGGTAGAAAATACCCACGCCTTCGTGCTGGGCGGTCATGGCGATACCATGGTTCCCCTTCCCCGCTACTCAACCGTGGCCGGGATCCCCATTACCGAGCTGATGCCCAAGGATCGCATCGATGCGCTGGTGAAACGCACCGCCAACGGCGGGGCTGAAATCGTCGGTCTGCTCAAGACCGGCAGCGCCTATTACGCGCCGGCTTCCGCCGCGGTAGAGATGGCCGAGTCCATTTTGAAAGACAAGAAAAAGGTCCTGCCCTGCGCCGCCTATCTCCAGGGCGAATACGGAATCAACGACCTGTTTATCGGCGTACCGGTCAAGCTGGGCAAAAACGGCCTGGAACAGGTGATCGAAATTACGCTGACCGAGGATGAAAAGGCCGCCTTGATGAAATCCGCTGCCGCCGTCCAGGAGTTGAAGAACGATCTGGCCAAACTAGGTTAATGCCTGCTTAATGGCTTCGGCCAGAGATCGATTGATGCCGGGCAGTTTACAGAGTTCCTCCTCGGTGGCTGCCCGGATATTTTTTAGGCTGCCGAAATGTTTCATCAGCCGGCGCTTCCGTTGAGGGCCCACCCCGGCGACGCCGTCCAGCGCTGATTTTACCATCTTACGGCCCCGCTGCCTGCGCTGAAAGGCAACGGCAAAGCGATGGGCCTCGTCCCGAATCTGCTGAAGCATCAACAACAACCGGCCATCCGTCCCCAGGTTGACGGGATTGGCTCGGTTGGGCAGATAGATCTTATCTTCCGTCTCCCCTTTTTCCGCATCCTTCTTGGCGATGCCGGCGATGGCAAACCGCCCCGTCAATCCCAATTGGCCCATCACCGCAACGGCAATGTTCACCTGCCCTTTTCCGCCGTCCACGAGCAACAGGTCCGGTTCGGGGTTGGACGGACCGAGTTTCCCGTATCGTCGGAACAGCACCTCGGCCATACTGGCATAATCGTCCGGTGTGGATACCCCAATGGTGGTGAAACGACGATAACCGGCCTTGTGGGGTCGGCCATTGACAAAAACCACCATGGCAGACACCGGGTTCGTGCCAGCCAGATTGGAATTGTCGAAGCACTCGATACGCACCGGTAGGCGATCCATGCGAAGCCGCCGTTTCAGCGCGTCAAGGACGGCGGCCTCACCAGTCGCCTTCTGGAGCCGCTCACGAAGCGTGTTGGCTGAATTGTTTTCAGCCATCCCAAGCAGCCGTCGTTTTTCGCCCCTGAGGGGCCGTAGAACCCTCACCCGCCTCATCCGCCATTCCGACAGGGTTTCTTCCAGCAGCGCCTTATTTTCCGGTAATTCAGGTACCAGCACCTCGACTGGCATGGTGTGGGCCTGCTGGTAATACTGCGCCAGAAATTGAGCGACCAGTTCCCCCTTCTCGGGAGCGGCATGGATAATTTCAAAATGCCGCACCCCCTGAAGAAAACCGCGCCGAAGGGTCATCACGGTAACCAGCCTGAAGTCACTGTTGCCACTGATGCCGATCACATCACGATCCAGAAAATCGGCGGTCACGGTCACCTGCCGCTCCACGGTTTTTTCCAGGGCAACCATCCGATCCCTGAGCGCCGCGGCCGATTCAAATTCCAGCGCGTCAGCGGCCTTCAGCATGTGGCGACGAACCCGCCTGATCAACTCCGGTGTGCGCCCCTTTAAGAAAAGGATGACCTCTTTGACGATCTCCCGATACGCTTTCGGGTCGACCGGCAGACAGCATGGTGCCAGGCATTGCCCCATCTGATGGTGGATGCACGGCCGGCTGCGGTGACTCATGGTGCGATCGCTGCATTTACGCAGCGGAAAGGTTTTGTTGATCAGCTTGACGGTCTGCCGAACCGCCTGGGCGGACGAATAGGGCCCAAAATAAACCGCGCCGTCTTTCAACGGTTTTCGGACAATTTCAATTCTTGGATACGCTGCATGGATATCAATGCGAAGGGACGGATAGCGCTTATCGTCCTTGAGTACCACGTTGAAACGGGGCCGGTGCCGCTTGATCAGGTTGGACTCGAGGATTAACGCCTCTTTTTCCGAGGCGGTAACCACGGTTTCAATGTCAGCCACGCGGGCGACCATCAATGCGGTTTTCGCGCCATGGGCGTCCTGCCGCTGAAAGTAGGACGCCACCCGTTTTCGTAGATTGATGGCTTTGCCGACGTAGAGGATCTCCCCCCCGGCGGCTTTCATCAGGTAGACGCCGGGGCCCTCGGAAATGGCGCCGATGATCCCGGATAGATGCGTCGAGGCAGCAGAACGGTCAGGCGGTTGCGCCATGGTGGTCACCCATGCTCAAGATTCAAACAGCAGCCGTTTTCGAAGTGCTTTGATCCGGTCCCGGATCGAGGCGGCCTGTTCAAAGGCCAGCGCTTTGGCCGCCGACTGCATCTGGACTTCCAGGTCCTGAATGGTAGATTCGATATCATCTTCCGGGCCGAAGGCAACCGATGCTTCAGCCACCTGCATCGGTTCGGTTTGGGCAGACTGATAGGCCTGGTCGAAAATATCCGTAATGGTCTTATGAATGGTTTGCGGGGTGATGTGGTGCGTTTCGTTGTACCGCTGCTGGATGGCCCGCCGCCGGTTGGTTTCTTCGATGGCCGCCGCCATCGAGGCGGTGATGCGGTCGGCATAGAGCACCACGGTGCCGTTGAGGTTTCTGGCCGCCCGGCCAAAGGTCTGGATCAGCGAGCGCTTGGACCGTAAAAATCCCTCTTTATCCGCATCCAGAATGGCAACCAGGGAGACCTCGGGGATATCCAGCCCCTCTCTCAGCAGATTGATGCCGATCAGTGCATCGAACTTGCCCACCCGCAAATCCCGGATGATGTCCATGCGCTCCATCGTGTGGATATCAGAATGCAGGTATCGCACAGACAGCCCCAGATCCGTGTAGTATTCGGTGAGGTCTTCAGCCATTCGCTTGGTCAACGTCGTCACTAAAATTCGTTCCCCGCGCTGCTGCCGATCGCGAATTTCACCGTACAGGTCATCCACCTGATTACTGGCTTCCCGCACATGTACCACGGGGTCGATGAGCCCGGTCGGCCTGACGATCTGCTCAACGACCCGGCCTTTCGATGCGGTCAGTTCGTAGGCCGCCGGGGTGGCCGAGACATAGACGACCTGGTTGATGCGGCTGGACCACTCGTCGAACGTGAGTGGTCGGTTGTCCAGGGCCGATGGCAGCCGGAATCCATAGTCGACCAATGTCGTTTTGCGAGACCGGTCTCCTTTGTACATGGCCCGGATCTGGGACACGGCGATGTGGCTTTCATCCACGAACACAAGGAAATCGTTGGGAAAATAATCGAGCAGCGTGGGCGGCGGCTGGCCGGCCAGACGGCCGGTCAGGTGTCGGGAGTAGTTCTCGATGCCGTTGCAGTACCCAATTTCCTGGATCATTTCGAGATCGAAGCGTGTGCGCTCTTCGATGCGCTGGGCTTCGATGAGCTTGTTTTCATTCCGGAAATAATCGACGCGATCCTTGAGCTCCCGAACAATGGTTCGGGTGGCCCGTTCCAGCGTCGATTTGCGCGTCACGTAGTGGCTGGCAGGAAACAGGGTGATCTCGTCCAGGCGCCTGAGGGTGGTTCCCTTCAGGGGATCGAATTCGAAGATATGTTCGATCTCGTCGCCAAAAAAATCGATGCGGACCGCCGTGTCCTCTTCGTATGCGGGGAAAATTTCCACCCGGTCTCCGCGCACCCGAAAAACGCCGCGGTGGAAATCCATGTCGTTGCGCTGATAGTGGATGGACACCAACTGATAGAGCAGCCGCTCCCGGGGCAAATCCATGCCGGCCGTGATGTCGATGCGCATGGAGAGGTAATCCTCCGGGGCGCCCAAACCGAAAATGCAGGAGACACTGGCCACCACCACCACATCAGACCGAGACAGCACGTTACGGGTGGCCGAATGGCGCATTTTATCGATGAGTTCGTTGATGGACGAATCCTTCTGAATGTACGTGTCCGTGGTGGGGAGATAGGCTTCGGGCTGGTAATAGTCGTAGTAGCTGACAAAATACTCGACGGAATTGTCCGGAAACAGGGATCGGAATTCACTGAAGAGCTGGGCCGCCAGGGTTTTGTTGGGCGCCAGAATCAGCGATGGACGGTTGACCGTGGCGATGATATTGGCCATGGTAAAGGTCTTGCCGGAACCGGTAACGCCCAGCAGGACCTGACTTTTTACACCATTGAGAATCTGTTCGGAGATGGCATGGATGGCCCGGGACTGATCGCCGCAGGGGGTAAAGTCGGATACGAGCTTAAAAGATGACATGTGGAATCAGGTGGCCACTTTCCATTGGGTTCCGTCGCCCTTGTCCTCCAAATGGATGCCGGCTTGCTCCAGTTGGTCCCGGATGTCGTCGGCCCGCTTCCAGTCTTTGTTTTTGCGGGCAGCGGCACGTTCCGCCACCAGGGCCTCAATCGCTTCTGCGGAGACCGCCATTTTCTTCAGTTGGCTGCTGGCCCGTTCCTCGAAAAAGGATTGCCAGGGCTGTTGGAGAATCCCCAAGATATTGCCGATTCGCTTCAGGCCGGCGCTCAGGGATGCCAGGGCATCTTTGTTATCCTGCAATCGTCCTTCTTCATCCAGTATCCGGTTGGCGTCTTTCACCAGGTTAAACAGGATGCCGAGGCCCTTGGCCGTGTTGAAGTCATCGTCCATGGCTTCGCAGAAGGCCGGCCAGTGGTCGCTGCTGGACGCCGCATCGTCCGCGTCGGCAAAACCGGCCTCCTGATCAAGGCGTTTGCGCAGGCCATAAATTTTGTCCAGTGCCTTTTCCGATTCCTTCAGATGTTGGTCCGAAAAATCGATGGGGCTGCGATAATGGCTTGAGAGCAAAAACAGTCGTACCGTTTCTGGGTGGTAGGATTGCAGGATGTCCTTGATCATCAGGAAATTGTTCAAGGATTTGGACATTTTTTCGTTGTCGATGTTCACGAACCCGTTGTGCATCCAATATCGGGCGAAGGGTTTGCCATGGGCGGCTTCGGACTGCGCGATCTCGTTTTCGTGGTGGGGAAAGATCAGGTCCTTGCCGCCGCCGTGGATATCAAAGGTTTCGCCGAGAAAACGCCTGCTCATGGCCGAGCATTCGATATGCCAGCCGGGCCGTCCCTCACCCCAGGGACTCGGCCATGACGGTTCACCCGGTTTGGCGGCTTTCCAAAGCACGAAGTCAAACGGGTTGCGCTTGTTCGCGTTGATCTCGACCCGGCTGCCGGCAACCATATCGGCCAGTTTGCGACCGGATAGTTTTCCATAGTCTTCAAAGGTCTCCACCGCATAGAACACATCACCGTCGACCAGGTAGGCCGCCTTTTTTTCCACCAGGTTCGCGATGATGTCGATGATCTCCTCGATGTGCTCGGTAACCCTCGGCTCCTGGTCGGCCCGCATGACGTTGAGCGCGTCCATGTCGCGGTGGAATTCGCGGATATATTTTTCTGCCAGTTGGACCGCGTCCATGCCAATCGTGTTGGCCCGGTTGATGATTTTGTCGTCCACATCCGTGAAGTTGCGAATGTAGGTGACCTGATAGTCCATGCTCCGCAAGTAACGAACCACCACGTCGAACACCACCACCGAGCGGGCATGCCCCACGTGGCAGGAGTCATAAACGGTCGGGCCGCACACGTAAATCCTGACCTGACCGGGTACCACCGGTTCAAATGTCTCTTTTGATTTGGTCAATGTGTTGTAGATACGCATAACCATCATTATCCGTCGTTTCTGGCGGCGCGTGAACTGCCGGCTTCCGGTGTTGCGGCGTGAAGCAGAACCACGCACATGGCGGCAATGCCGTCTCCACGACCGATGGCCCCGAGCCCTTCGGTGGTCGTGGCTTTAATGTTGATCATCCGTTTGTCAACGGACATGCAGTCAGCCATCCGGGTCGCCATCCGGTCCTTGTAAGGTGTTATGCGGGGTGCCTGGGCGAACACGGTGGCATCCATGTTGACCAGCTTAAATCCCGATGTGCTGACCCGACGGTAGACCGTCGTCAACAGATCAATGCTGTACATATTGAGGTAGCGGGGATCCGTATCGGGGAACCAGTCGCCGATATCGCCCATTCCCACCGCCCCCAGAATCGCATCGCAGGCGGCATGCACCAGGACATCTGCATCCGAATGCCCCAGCAACCCCTTTTCAAATGGGATCGTCTCGCCGCCGATCACCAACCTTCTGCCCGGAACCAACCGGTGGATGTCATATCCCATTCCGATGCGTGTCGTCATGAGCCAATATTCGTTTCATGTATCGGTAAGCGCGGGGTTCTTAGCACACTTGGCATCCGCCGTAAAGCAGCACCCGGTGGTTTAAAATAGGAAGCCGCAGCGGGAAAGCAAGTGTCCGACGACTAACCGGTGAGTGGTTTTTCCCCAGTGACGGCGAAAGCGCTGACCGGTTTGAATTTACCTTTGGCGTGAATCTGACCCAGTGGATCGGCATTAAATCGATGCTTGACCTGGTTCCACGTGTTCTCGGAAATCAGAATCTGATCGGGTTTTGCCGCGGTGCATAATCGGGAGGCCGTATTGACGGTATCACCGATGACCGAGTAGCTCATGGTATGCGAAGACCCGATATATCCCGCCATGACTTTGCCGGTGTTGATGCCGATGCCGAACTTGATTTCCGGACGGCCCGCATCAAGGCGCTTGCGATTGAATTCGGCGAGGGCGGTTTTCATTTCCAGCGCGGCCATCACGGCCCGGTGGGCATCGTCGAGATGAGCAACGGGCGCGCCCCAGATCACCATCATCTCATCACCAATAAATTTATCCACCGTTCCTTCATGGCGAAACACCACTTCCACCAATACTTCGTAGTACTCATTGAGGAGGCGCAGCACGTCTGAGGCCTGACTATTTTCGCTGATTGTGGTAAAGCCCCGCATATCCACGAAGAGGATGGTCGCAACGCTATCTTTGCCGCCCTTTTCAACCTTCAGTTCGCCGGAAACGACCCGTTCGGCGAGATCCGGTGAGAGCAGGCGTTGAAAACGTTCGCGGGTGGCGGCATCACGCGCTAGCGTGGCCTCGGCTTTTTTTCGTTCATTGATGGTGTATTGCGCATGGGAACCGAAAATGGCAAACAGGCACAGCACGATGATCCGCGTCCAAACCTCGTCCAGATCGATGCCAAGCAGTTGTTCGAGCAGGTTGCCGTAACTGGTAAAAATGGACAAAATGGAGTCAAGTATCCAGTAGACCACCGCCAGCATCATACCGATCAGCATCATGTGGTCGGTGAGGCGGATGGAACGGCTGGGCATCTTCATAGTGGTCTTTCCAGAAAACCGATTGCGGTCGGATGGGTCCGGCCACCGCTTCCGGCATTTTTCAATACCCTGACGACGGCAATTTATCCATGGTGTCCACGTGAAAATAGAAGGCAGATCACTTTTTTTCAAGAACTAATGCGCCAGGCGGCATATTTTTCATGATTCCAGCGTCGGGTCAACGGGTTCCGGATCGGATTGCCCCAAACTGGAGCACTTTCCGGCAATCCGGAAAATATCTAATAATAAAAAAATGATAAGCCCCATCGCCGACGACTATTAAGCCTTGACAAATACCGGGTAAATAGTTCAAAATCGCAACTGTTTGAATGTGTTACCGGCTTTGCGCAGCACACGCCGCAATGGCCGGGGACGCGATTGGCAGCTGAAGCGCACTTTTGACACACAACCGCCATATCGATACGGAGCGCTGAATTGGTGCGAAAGGACGAGATTTCTTCAACTGAAAAACTGCTGGATCTGATCCGATACAAGTCTCCCCCCCAGTCCACCGACAACCCAACCGAACCTACCGCACCGGCCCAACAAATGCGGCTGCTCAAGGCGCTGACCTTCCAGAAAGCCATCGGGATCGGCATTGAAATCGGCAGCCGTTGCATCAAGATCGCCAAGATCAACCGGATCTCGGACAAGTCCTATGAGCTTCTGGACTACGACACCATCGACGTCGAGCAGTCCGATAAATTCGATACGCCATACCTGGCCAAGGCGTTGGCGGCCATCTTGACCCGATTCTGCAGTGGGCTGAGACGATACGATATCTGGTGCTGCGTGGCATCGGCTAAAGTGGAAACCCGGTGCATCCGCATTCCCAAACTGCCTAAAAAGCAGATCCCCAACGCGGTTTTCTGGACATTTTCGAAAGAAGTCGCTTTCAGCGACAAAGAGATGTTGCTGGATTTCAGGATATTGGGCGATGTGAACGAGAACGGCATGACCAAAACCCAAGTCATGACATTCACCATCCCCATCGCCGAAACGGAAGCCCTGAAGCGACTTTTCAGCCGGACCGGTTATCCGCTCACCGGCATTTCGATCGTCCCCTTTGCCATTCAAAATCTGTTGAAGACCGGTATCGTCCAGGCGACCGGGCAGAACACCTGCTGCCTGTTCATCGGCCGGGACTGGTCACGCATCACGATTTACGCCAACGGCGACCTGATCCTTTCGCGGGGGATCAAGGCCGGGATGCACAGCATGATCGATGCGATCGCCGCACAATACCGTCACCCGTCAACCACCGACAACCCGCCGACGTTGGCCATGGAGGAACACGAGGATACACCACCCATCGAAGATGCGTATCATGCCGCGGCCCAGGAGGACTTTTACCGGTTTCTGGATACCGGCTGCACCACTGCCACCCGCTCCCAAGATGGCAAGCCGGTCGATATCTTCCAGATCATCTACCCCGCCATCGATCGCCTGATCAAGCAAGTGGAGCGTACCATCGCACACTTCTCCCTGCATTTCAAGCGATCCAGCGTCAGCGATATTCTCATTTCCGGCAAAATGACGGCCAATCCGGCAGTCATCTCACACATCGGCGCTCAACTGGGGGTGCCCGTCAATATTCTGAACCCGTTTCCCCATCCGCACGCCTTTACTCAAAAAGTGGGCATACCGGACCTTCCGGCGGAGAAGGAGAGTTTCGTTCCGGCGATCGGAATCGGGCTCTCTTCCAATGAACTGACCCCCAATTTCCTATTCACCTATCGTCATCGGGAAAAAAGAAACCGGGCGCGCCAGATCCGAATCGGTATTTCAGCCGCCAGCATCGGTTTTCTGGCGCTGCTGTTTTGTGGCTATTTATGGCAGGAACACCATCTATCCATGCAAGCCAGGGAGGTCGACCGATTGATCCAGAAGCGGGATGCATTCCATGTGCCGCTGACACAGGAACTGGTCATGGCCCTCTATGCAAAGGTGAACCAGAAGCGAGACCGGATCACCACCCTGAGCCGGCGTTATTTCAGTTCCGCGGTCATGGCCGAGGTCATCCACCTCACACCGGCGAATATTCAACTGATCTCGTTGCGGGCCGACATGGATCCACCCGTGCCGAGTGCCAAAACGCAAACCGGATCGTCATTGATGATTGAAGGCGTTGTCACGGGTGACAAGATCCGCTTCGAAACGGATTTGGCGAGCTTCATGCTCAGCATTGATGATTCAGCGCTGTTCAACAAGCCGGTGGTCAACAGCAAGCGGCTTCAGTTCTTGGATGACCGACCGGTTCTGCGGTTTTCAATCCAGTTCGAACTTGCATGACCGACAGCCGTTGATACGGACAGGACCGATGCGATAATTCGATGGCCGACAAGAAACACCAAAGCAGCCCCATTCTTGTGATTCTCTGCGCCATTGGCCTGCTGGCCTTTCTGGCGCTGGTGATCTATCCAAACTATCGCAGCATGCAGGATTACGACCGGCAGATATCCGCGCTAAACGGTGAAATTGCCCTGCGGCAGGCCCTGTCTCCCATTTACCGCAAACTGGTTGATCAGGCGCGCATCGCACCGTCGACACGCTTGACATCTCCTGAAAAAAAGGCGCTGGATATGGAGGACGCCGGTCGGTTGGCGCAAATTTTTCAAGCGATCGCCGACACCGCCGGCCTGACGCTTGAAAGTGTGATCCCCGATGCACAGACCGTTGATCAGGGAAACGGACGGTTGATGGTCGAGGTCGTCTTCCGGGGCGAATTTTTAAATGTTCAGCCGCTGATCAACACCATTGTCGAGCAGTCTTTTGTGGACCGAATTCATAACATCCAGGTCCGCTGTGCAGAAGAAAACAAATGGATCAGTCTCTCCGTATCGCTGCTGCATCGCTGATCTCGGTCGCGCGCGCAATGAGGATTTTTGGTGTCGATGACTAGACGGGAAAAAATGATCGTCTCTATCATGGCGGCAACCGTGTTGTTGGGTGGATACCTGTATTGGGGGCCAGTGACGACCGGCGACCAACCGGAAGTCGAAAAAAAATCTGTCGACCAGGCGCTCGCATTTGCCCGGAGCGTCGCCCAAACGCTCAAGGATGACCATGCGTTGACCGTGGATCTGCTTACCATCCGCAGGGCCGAGCGCAAATGGGACAAGGATCCGTTCCTTAAGACGGACGCATTGCTATCGGATATCCCGCGGCGTGATGCGCCGGACGTCGCTGCCGTCGCCGCCGGAACCCTGCCGAATCTGGTTTACACCGGTTTTCTCGAAGTGGGTACGCAGCGCCTGGCAATCATCAATGGCATAGAGTACGCACCGGGGGAAGCCATCGATGCCAAGGGAGACTACGTTCGCCGCATTCATCCCCATCAGGTCGAAATCGGCAATCAACACACACCGGGAGTGATCATCCTGAAATTGATGGATTACGAAGCCATTACTGGCAATTCGACTGACCCATAGGGAGCCCCATGTCCTCCAATTATCGCAACCAATCGGTATCATGCGTTTTGGCAGCCCTTTTTCTGTTGTCCTGTTTCGCCGGATGCAGCCAACAGAAAACCCAGAAAAAAGCGACTGTTTTCGACCGCTGGCAGGCCAAGGCAGCCGAATCCAGAGGGTTTTCACCGCCCGAACAGCATCGCATCATCGATATGCCCCAAGGCGCGCCACCGTCCGATCATGTGGCGGCAGCGGAGAACCCCATCGATAAATTGCTGCCCGACAAGCCGGTCACCCTGAAAATCCACCAGGCCGACATCTCTGTGCTGTTGCGGGCCCTGGCGCGTTCTGTTGGCATCAGCATCATCATCAACAACTCGGTCAAGGGAGTCACCAGCCTCAATGTCGATAAACTTCCATGGAATCAGGTGTTTGAAGGCATTCTCAAAACGCACGGCCTGTCCTACGCCTGGGAGGGCGACCTGCTTCGCATCATCACCCTCGACGACAAAGCCAATATCGTCCGCCAATTGGAGGCGGATCAGAAAATTTTGTCCACCCGCCGACAAATGGAGCTGTCTGAGCCGCTGCTGACCAAGATCGTGCACGTCGATTACGCGAATGCCGGCAAGCTGAAAACCAATCTGGAGGAGTTTCTGACGGAAGCGGACAACGGAAAAATACTTGGGTCGGTGTTGCTGGATGAACACAACAATGCATTGATCATCCAGGCGACCCGCAGCGACCTGGAGCGGATGATCGCATTGATCACCGAACTGGATCAGCCCACGGCCCAGGTGCTCATCGAAGCGCACATCATCGAGGCCAACAGCGAAACGGCCCGGGAGCTTGGGGTGCAATGGGGCGGGCTTTACACCGGCAACGACTACTGGATCACCCCCAATGCCAGCGACGGCATCGGATTGACCGCATCGGATCCGGTCAATCCGTCCTCCGGCGTGGCAGCGAATTTTCCAGCCGATTTGTCTGGCGCCACCGTTGCCGGTGCCGGTTTTACCCTGGGCATGATCGTCCAGTCCGGCGGACTGCTGCTCGCCGCGCAGCTCAATGCGCTGGAAGAGGAAGGCAAACTCAATATTTTGTCCAATCCGTCCATTACCACACTGGACAACCAGACCGCCATCATCGAAAGTGGCGATGAGGTCCCCTTCCAGACGGTGGACGACAACAAGGTCCAGATCGAATACAAAAAGGCCGTGCTTCGACTGGAGGTGACCCCGCATGTCATCGAAGGCGATACCTTGAAGATGGATATCACCACCAACAAGGATGAACTGGATTTTACCCGCACCGTATCCGGAAACCCCACGGTGATCACGAAAAGAGCCCAAACCAATGTGGTGCTCTTTAACGGCCAGACCACGGTAATCGGCGGTTTGAACAAACAGACCGACCGGGGCGTCGACTATGGGCTTCCCTGGCTGCGAAACATCCCCGGTTTGGGCTACCTGTTCAAAGGCGAATCGAAAAGCAACCAGATGCAGGATCTGCTGATCTTTATTACGCCCCATATTCTGAAAAAACGGACGACGGCGACAATGGTGCCCACGGAAGCGGTCGAGGCGGCGCCGGTTCAGTAGAAATCCAAGGATGGGGCGGCGCCGGCAACCACTCCCGGCGCTGCCGGTGAACACGGTTATGGATTATTTCAGCATACTCAACCTGGACCGGGAACCCTTCTCCAACTCCCCGGACCCGGATTTTTTTTTCCAGTCCAGACAACATGTGGACTGTCTGCAAAAGCTCGAGCTGGCCATCCGATTGAAGCGAGGCCTCAATATCGTCATCGGCGCCGTGGGTGCCGGTAAAACGACCTTGTGCCGGACCTTGCTAAAACGATTCGCTGCAGACCCCGCGATCGAGTCTCACCTGATTCTGGATCCGTCATTCAACTCCCCGCTGGCCTTTCTGGAAAGCATCTGCTCCATGATCGTCGGTCAGACCAGCGCCGGCATCGACGAGCATGCTTTCAAGGAAAGGATCAAAAACAAGCTGTTTCAAAAGGGTGTGGATGAGCAGAAAACCATCGTTTTGATCATCGACGAGGGGCAGAAACTTCCCCTCGTCTGCCTTGAAATCCTGCGAGAGCTCTTAAACTACGAAACCAACGATCACAAACTGCTTCAAATCGTTCTGTTCGCCCAGGAGGAATTCCACGAGATCCTGGACCATCGTGCCAATCTTGCCGATCGGGTGAACCTGATCCATTTTCTGGGACCCATGAGCCTCGCCGACACGCGGCACATGATCGGTTTTCGGATCCAACGTGCCAGTGGTCGACCCCGTCCGCCGCAGCTCTTCACCGAGCTGGCCCTGTATGCCATTTATCGCGCGACCGGCGGCTACCCCAGAAAAATAATTAACCTGTGCCACCAGTGCATGCTGGCGCTGATTATCCAGAACCGATCCCGGGTGAACTGGCGCCTGGTTCGGTCCTGCATGGACCGATCGCTGGCCCATCGCTTGGCGTCCCATGGCAACCGCCGGGTGCTGGTCCTTTCGGCCTTGGTTTTTTTGGCCGTCATCGCAATGGGCTACATGGCTATCCCGGGATGGCTTCCGTCAATCTTCGTCAGGGTCACCGGCAGCCAATCGACACCGCCGGCGGCGGACGGGAAAGCAAACCAAGCCCCGCTTGTGGCACTTCCGCTTGCGCTGTCCGATGCGCCTGCGCCGGTCAAGCAGCCCCAGACCCGTCTGTCGACGGCCGCGACCCTTCAACCGCTCGATGATGGGCCCGCCGCCAACCCCACCGAGGCGCCATCACCCTCACCCACCCGGACCGCCCCCATTTCCGAGGAATCGAAACCCATTGATCCGGTACATGAAAAAATCCCTCCCGCTGCGCCGGCACAACAAACGAACCGCCCCGAGCATGAGCCACCGTCGCTGCTCGGGGCATTGACCGTTAGGCGAAACGACACGCTGGGGGTGATGGTCAAGACCATCTACGGTGAGTTTCGTGAACGCACCCTCAAGGCGGTGCTGGATGCCAACCCGCACATCGGCCATGCCGATGCCATCCGCGTCGGAGACACCATTGCCTTTCCGGCTTTTCCGGCAGCGTTTGTTCAGCGCGCATACCCGCTGTGGTGGCTCAAAGTGGATCAAGCCGACGCGTTGGATGCCGCTTTTCGACGATCGATAGACGCCGCTAAGCGCAACGCGGCACCGATGATGCGGATTATTACCGAGTGGGACCGTCACGCCGGACTGCAATACGGAATCTATGTCGCCGGCTATTTTTTTAGTCTGGCCGCAGCCGAAAAGATGATGGCCAATTTGCCGGCTGAGTTTTCCGGTGCCGCCGAAGTCATTTCCGGCTGGACGGACCAAACCGTTCTTTTTGCAGATCCCTTTCTGGGAAAAGGATATTGACGACAGCAGAGCCGCGGAAAGGTTGCTGGTGGACATGTGAAAGAAAAGAAAAAACTCGGCGAAATGCTCATCGATGGCGGACTGCTGAGCGAAGATCAGCTCAAACAGGCCGTTGCCGATCACAAACGCAACAATATGAAATTGGGCGAATACCTCGTGCGGGAGGGTATCGTCAGCAGCTCCGAAATCGTGAATCTGGTTTCCCAGCAGCTGGCCATCGAAAAATACAGACCTGACGCCTATCCCATCGATATCTCTCTGTCCGCTGTGATCCCGCTTGACATGTGCCAAAAATATCAATTGGTTCCCATCGAGCGGACCGGCCAATTGCTGAAGATCGCCATGACCGACCCCATGGAGATCAACGCCCTGGATGCCATTGAAGTCTTCACCAATATCGAAGTGGAGGCGGTAATCTGCACCTACCAGGAACTCAACCATATGATTTCAAGCCTTTACGGCACCTATTCCGCTATCGGCGGCGTGCTGGACGGCATGAGCGACATGCAGATCGAGAGCGCCCAGGATGCTGAAACAACCGCCGTTTCAGAGGATGTGGAGGTCAGTTCCCTGCATGACATGGCGGAAGAGGCGCCGGTCATTCGCCTGGTCAATTCGATTCTCTCCCAGGCCGTTCGCGAGGGCGCCAGCGACATCCACATTTCGCCGGAAAAGGATTTCGTCCAGGTTCGCTTCCGTGTGGACGGCAAGCTTCATGAAGTGCCGGCGCCGCCCAAATCACTGCTGCTCCTGATTATTTCAAGGCTTAAAATATTATCCAACATGGATATCTCCCTTTCCCGGATTCCCCAGGACGGCCGCTTTACCATTCGCATGGACAACAAGGAGATCAATATCCGGGCGTCGACCATTCCCACCATCTACGGCGAAAACATGGTGCTGCGACTGCTCGACACCAGCGGGGGCGTCTATTCGCTGGAACAGCTGGGAATGAGCGCGGCAGATATTCTCAAGCTTGAACCGATCGTCAACAAGCCATACGGCATGATATTGAGCACCGGTCCCACCGGAAGCGGCAAGAGTACGACCCTGTATTCCATCCTCAAGAAAATCAACCAGCCGGACATCAACATCATCACCATCGAAGACCCCGTTGAATACCGGATAAACAAAATTCGTCAGATCCAGCTCAACCGCAAAGCGGGCATGTCATTCGCCAGCGGCCTGCGTTCCATCATGCGTCAGGACCCGGATGTCATCATGGTCGGAGAAATTCGCGACTCGGAAACGGCCAGTATCGCCGTTCAAAGCGCCCTTACCGGACACCGGGTGTTAAGCACGGTTCACACCAACGATGCTGCCGGGGCCATCACCCGGTTTATCGATATGGGCATCGAACCCTTTCTCGTCTCATCGGTGATGCTGGTTTCGATTGCCCAGCGCCTGGTGCGAAAGGTCTGCCCCTTTTGTAAAAAGCCTTGGACGCCGCCCGCGGCCGCGCTGTCTTACTGGGGGTTGGACAAGATCCAAAACGCCGATTTTGTTCAGGGGAAAGGCTGCTATAGTTGCATGGACAAGGGGTATAAAGGTCGCACCGGAATATTTGAAATCCTGGTCATCGATGAAATGATTCAAGAGATGATCCTTCGCCGGGCGTCATCCCAGGAAATCATGCGGGCTGCCAAGGAATCCGGCCGCCTGCGCACCTTGAAAGATGACGCCACCCGAAAAGTGATCGAGGGCGAAACGACGCTCGACGAAGCGGTAACAGCGGTCATGATGTAGCCATCCTGGCGTGAAAAAGCAATTTTATGGCAAAATTTAATTACCAGGCAATTACTGAAAACGGAAGCGCCGTCACCGGCGCCATCGACGCCGATTCGGTGGAAGGCGCCACCCATGCAATCGTGGCCCGGGGGTACATTCCACAAAAAGTAACCGATGCCTCAAAATCGGGGGTTGGTTTTTTCCTGACGGAACTGCAGGAAAAACTCACCACTGTCAAGTTGCCTGAATTGATCTTGTTTACCAAGCAGCTCAGGACGCTGATTCGCGCCGGCGTCCCCATGCTCAAACTCCTCCAGGTACTTGAAAATCAAAGCGATAACATCAAATTAAAGCGGATTGTCGTCTCCATTTCACAGGATATCCGGGAGGGCGGGAGCTTATATGACGGATTCAGGAAGTACCCTTCCGTGTTTTCACCATTATATTGCAGCATGCTTCACGCCGGTGAAGCCAGCGGCGCCCTGCCCGAAATCCTGGACCGCCTGATCTATATCATGGACCACGACCATAAAATACGGTCCGATATCCGATCTGCCCTTCAGTACCCGGCCATTGTCGTCGTCTCCCTGCTGGCGGCCTTTTTGATTCTATTGACCATGGTCATTCCCAAATTCGCCGCTATTTTTTTAAAAACAGGACTCCAATTGCCCCTGCCAACGGTCATCTGCATGAAATTGTACGCCATCTTGGTTGCCTACTGGCCGGCGTTGATCTTGCTGGCTATCGGGTTGGGTGTTCTTGTCAAGATCTATCTGAAAAGCGAGATCGGGCGATATCGACGCGATCGGCTGCTGCTTCATCTGCCGTTATTTGGAATGCTGGTCCGCAAGGCGGCGATGGCACGGTTTGCGAGTATTTTTGCCATCCTTCAGGCCAGCGGCATATCCGTACTGGAAACCATGTCCATTCTGTCCGAGACCATCAACAACGCCGCGTTGTCCCGAGCATTCGAAAATATTACGGAACGCCTGGAAGAGGGCCGCGGGATCTCTGGGCCACTGGCGACATCACCCTATTTCACGCCGATTATCATCAACATGGTCGCCATCGGTGAAGAATCCGGAAATCTGGATGAAATGCTCCACGAAGCGGCTGAACACTATGATTCAGAGCTCGAGTTTGCCATGAAACGGATCTCCGACTCCATTGGTCCGCTGCTGACGGTATGTCTGGCGGCCATGGTGTTGTTCTTTGCCCTGGCCATCTATCTGCCCATGTGGGACATGGTAAAAATGGTTAAATGATGAAAGATATTCGCTTCCATATCAGCCTGTATATTATCATCCCGGTTATTTTTGCCGGTATCGCCATCTTGTCCATCATCGTCACCTACAATACGACCACCTTTTACCTTTCAAAAGCCTTGAACCCGCAATGGCCGGTGATTTGGTGGGGGATGCTGCTGATCGGTTTCACGTTGATCTGCGGCATCTTCATCGTTAAATTGCTGATCGATCCGGTAAAACGGTTTATTACTAAAACAGAAGGCTTAGGAATTGTTAAGAATGTCGGCCAGCAAAAAAAAGCCTCAATTGTCACCGGTGACATGGGCAAGTATACCATGGTGTTCGAACAGGTTTCAGAATTGCTGAGCAAGGTTGAAGCCCGGCAACTGTTTCCGAATATCATTGGACAGAGCAAAGAGATGCGCGGGGTGTTCAACCAAATTGTCAAAGTGGCCCCCAAAGCGTCCACGGTGCTGATAACCGGTGAAACCGGAACGGGCAAAGAACTGATTGCCCGAAGCATTCATCAGCACAGCAAACGGAAGGACCAACCTTTCGTCGCCATTAATTGTGCGGCCATTCCTGGAGCATTGTTGGAAAGTGAGCTGTTCGGCCACGAGAAAGGGGCCTTCACCGGGGCAACGACCAAAAAGCCAGGAAAATTCGAACTGGCTGATGGGGGTACCCTTTTTTTGGATGAAATCGGCGACATGCCGCTGGAAACCCAAGCCAAGGTGCTTCGTGCCATCGAAGAGAACACCATTGAGCGCGTGGGGGCCATAAAGCCGACGAAGGTCAACGTCCGTTTTATTGCCGCCACGAATCAGAATCTTGAAAAAATGGTTGACGACGGCCTTTTTCGCCAGGATCTGTTCTACCGGCTAAATGTTTTTTCAATTATGCTGCCGCCCTTGAGGCACCGGCGCGAAGATATCCCCCTGCTTACCGAAAAGTTTTTGAACACACCGGGCAGAGAACGACACCTATCGTCAGAGGCCCTTCAATTGCTGATGACCAACGAGTGGCCGGGAAATGTGCGGGAGCTGAAAAATGCATTGGAATCGGCGGCCGTCCTGGCGGACGGAAAAATTCTACCCGCCAACCTGCCCCAGTCCGTCAAGCGAAACGAAAGCTTCAATGGGCACGCCCCTCCCGCGAACGAGGAACGTGGGGACACGAATGGGACCGCGGACCTGGATTTGCGTGTCAGAAATTTTGAGCGGCGCATGATCGTTGACGCGCTTCGCCGCTCAGGGGGTGTCCAAGTCAAGGCGGCCACCCTACTGGGTATCAAGGAACGAAGTTTGTGGCACCGCATCAAAAAACACCAGATCAATATCGCGGAATTCAAACCATAACCGGAAAACGAAACCTACACAATTAGGAGGATGTGGCACCATATAATGTAGGTTTTGCTTTTCTAAGCAAAATGGTTTAGACTTATCACGATATCCAGTTTTTTTTCCAGGCGATGGTTTTTTACATTTTTCCTGGCAGTTAACCCATCTCCGCCAGATAATTGCTTAGTGGTTGGCATTATCTGTGCTCATCAATGAAGCAACCACAACCGCATCCACGCCGAAAATGAGGAGCCATGACTACCAACCGCAAACCAAAAACCGTTTTCGAGAACCAGAAGGGTTTTACCCTCGTTGAAATCATTGCCGTATTGGTTATTCTAGGGATATTGGCCGCCGTTGCCATACCCAAATATTTCAATCTTCAGGAAGAAGCCCGGGACAAAGCCTTGGACGCCGCCTTGGGCGAAGGCGTCGGAAGGGTCAATCAGCATTTCGCCAAACAGTTGCTGTTGGGGGACACCCCGGGTGAAATCATCTATAACAATACCACCATCGGGACGAATCTCGGTGACTTCACGCTGAATACGGCCCTGGCTGGAAATACAATCACGCTGGGTGTTACCGGGAACTCAAACACCCAACTGGCCGGAAACACGAAGAGCAAGAGTATTCCCCGCCCCGGTGCACCCTGATCGCCGGCCTGTGCTTCTTTTTGAAACAGTGGGTCGGGACGAGGCCCGTTTTGCGTCAGCGGCCGATCCCGGCTTTTTCCGATTCCCGCCTTAACGAATACGAAATCACGGACAGCAGATGCGCAGGATCTTGGATATAAGTCACCGCTTCATCCAATCTTGCCCGGGTTAAGCCTTCTTTAAGCCAGACATCCCACGCCCGGTCTCCTTTGTCAGCCATAAGATCGGCAACCACACGACCGAGCCGGTCGATATCTCCGGTCTGATAGTAAAGTTCGCACAGCGTCAGGGCAGCGGATAAGCTGTCGGGCCGCTGCCTTCGATAGGCCTGCCAGAAAAAAACAGCCTTTGTCCAATCTCCCTTCAAGCGATAGATGTCACCGAAAATGGCCAAGGGCGCCGCAGCCCCAATCGCGGCCCGGCGAGCTTTCCGGGCATATGCCAGCGCTGCATCCGTGTTTCCCTTCAGCAGGTGGACTTTTGCCATGGCAGTCAAAAACGCGTGACCATTCGGCCATTTTTTGAGGCACGCCTCGAGATGTGCCTCCGCCTTATCCACATCTCCGTTGACCAATTCGCACATGGCGTAGGCGTACCACATTTTTCTTGAATTCAACGTGATATCGGTCGCCTTTTTAAAATAGGACAGGGCCGTTCGATAGTCGTGTTTAATGGTCTCGTGGTACAATCCCAGATTGTGGTAGGTTACGCCTTTCTGCGAAAGGTTGAAATAGCGGTCTGATGCTTCAGCCCGCTGAAGCGCTTGAAAAGCTTTGTCATTCAATCCACGTTTCATCAACTCAATGCCATAGTTGTTCTGCACGATGCTCAGCCGGGGTGATTTTTTGGCGTTGTCCCGCCAGAAGACCAGACCATGACGGAACAGACTGCTGTAAGCATAAGTGGTGTGTCCGATAGACGCCAGGATCACCGCTACGCTGACCACGAACAGCATCTGAAATTTTCGGCTGTATGAAAAATAACCAAGCGCCCGAAGCAAGAGCATGACCGGTATGACAAACAGGATCATGGAAGGAATGTAGTTGCGGTGTTCATAGATCAGTTCGAGGCCGATAAAAGAGCCTTCGATGGCATGGTTGATAAAGAAAAAGACAACGGCAAAGGCGATGAGCGGCTGCCTTCTGCAGAACCGAGACAGTGCGCTGAAAACAATCACCCCCACCAGGATAATGCACGGCAGTGTCGTCCAGGGTGACCAAAGGGACGTGGATAGTTCAATATCGTGAACCAGGGTCAGCTCGGATTGCAGCGGATAAAACAGCATCTTCAGATAGATCAAGACCACCCGCGCTTGCGTCATCATTCTTTCAACGGGTGTGAAAGGCCGATTTTCGTAGCCGTCGAGCAGCCGTGACGGGTCGATGTAGAGCAGGCCGACAAGGATCAGCACGGCCAGCGCCGGTCCGCCCCATCGCCACATTTTTTTTAGGTTCACGCCGGTCATGCCCCGGATCAGCAAAAGCTCATAGAAAAACAGGGAAACCGGCAGCATGGCGCTGTTCTCCTTGGTGGCGAAGGCACACAGCGCGCTGCATCCGCTTGCCGCGAAATAAGCGATTACGCGCGGCCGGCTTACCGCGGTTCTTGCTTTAAGATACCCGTACATGCTCATCATGGTGAACATGCCGGCCATGGACGCCATGCGCTGAACGACGTAAGTTACCGCCGTAACCTGAATGGGATGAATGGCCCATATCATGGCCGAAAAAAAGGCGGCAGCGTGGGCCGAGCCGTGGTACGCATTGTCGAATTGGGGCAGCAACAGGGAGTTTTTGATGAAAAGATAGAGAAACACGGTGGCGGTAAAATGGATGATAAAATTGACCACGTGGTAACCGAACACCTGATCCTTTCCCACATACCAGTTCAGGGCGAAGGTCAGGTATGCCAGCGGCCGCAGCACCCTTTCGTCGGCAGAAAGATCCTGCGATTTAAAAAAAAAGGTGTTTTTCAGGGAGGTAAAATCGATCTGTTCCAAATGAATGTTTTCATTGCTCAGGATGTTCGGCTCGTCGTCATATATCCAGATGCCTGAAAAGCTCGGTGCATAAACCAAGAGAAGCACGATCATAAAAAAAAAGATGGCCGTTACCGTTTCTCGCGTTGGTCGATCGACGGTCAGCAAAAGGGCCGCTTCAGGCGCCCTGACGGTGTTGACCCTCTGGCCGAGGGTCGACAAAAAATGTGGTTTCACATCCAGGCCTTGCATCTTTGTTCCATGGTGCGCATCGAATGGGACCGTGATTTTACCTGGTCCCTTATTACGTTAAAATCGAGGTAAATACAATTCGTTAAGAACCGGTGGTGGCAATGGCTTGAAAACGGTATTCCATCGGATTTGTGGTTTTATTCGGCGTTAACATCTGATATTCAATTGGCATGCCGCCATTTTACCCATCACGGAATCAGATGGGGTTTACCCCCCTGGAAGTGCTGGTCGTGCTGATCATCATCGGTATCGTCAGCATGATCGTTGTCGGCCGCAGCGATATCGGTCAGACCGACCTGATGGCCCAGACCGAGGTCATTAAATCCCATATCCGCTATGCCCAGTCCCGGTCCATGAATTCAGATCGAATATGGGGGATACGCAGCGATGCCGCGGGGCAGTCCTACTGGCTTTTTGTCGACGGTGATCCCGACAATGCCGACAACCAACGCAAACTGCCCGGCGAGGAGTCCGACAGCGTCGATCTTGCCCGATTTAAGCTGACCCTGAGCACGACGACCCTCTCTTTTGACAACCGGGGCCGGCCCTGCAGCGACAACGATGGTATACTCCCCCTACCCAACGATTTACTGCTGACCCTCTCGGCAAGCGGCGGTGCAACGACGACCATTCGCGTTACACGGAACACGGGGTTCATCCCATGAAACCCAGGCGTTCAAGTGAATCGGGTTTTACCCTGATCGAAATCATCGTCACCCTGACGGTGTCCGCCATCCTTTCGGTCATGCTGGTGCAGTTCATGGGGACCAGTCTGTCCAGGAGTGCGGCGCCCATTTTATCCATGCAGGAGGGCCTGGCCCTGCAAGGTATCTTTGAAAACATGAATGCGGATTACAAGCAACTGCTGCTCACCGACAACACCCCCCTTGCCACGTTTAAAACGAGGGTTGAAACCGCCGGTTTTTACGGCAGCTATGCATTGACCGACAGCAACTACATCCTGTTCGACGGCAGCCATGTGGAAGTGCCCTGCAACACATCGGATTGCCGAATATTGAAGGTAACGATCTCAACGGGCGACCACGCATTGACGTCGTTGTTTACCCGATAATCCGCCGAGGAAGCCGATGAGCCCGGCTGCACCTGCAATTGAAAAACGGCACCGATTGAGAACCGATGTCGGTTTTACCCTGATCGAAATCATCATTTCCCTGGTGGTTGCCGGAATTCTCGCATCCATTGCCGGCATGGGAATCGTGTCCGCCATCGACGGCTACGCCGTAATCCGTGAAAACGTCAGCCTTTCCCAGAAAATCCAGCTCGCGGAGGCACGAATCCAGCGCGAACTTCTGGAGCTGACGGACATCAGCTACACGGACGATGCGCGGCCCTATATCGTCTATTCCTCGGCGACCGGCGAGGCACGGGCCATCGCTAAAGTGGACGATACCATCAGGCTGTATGAAAATGTTGACGGACCGATCTCAGACACCGATCTTGAAAACGGCGGTGACATTCTAACCGACAGGGTCGATTCGTTTACCCTGAATTATTATCAAGGCGGCAACGGGTGGACCGGCGCCGACATCCGCGCGCTCTCCACCGTTCGATTTTCATTGAACCTGGCACAGCAGGATGGTGCCGGCAATGGTGTGACGGTGACCACCCTGGTTCACTTGAGGAACAACGACAACTATGGCGGCAGTGCCGCCCTGACTGCCGACCCCCCCACCGGCAATCAGTACACCTGCTTTATTTCGACCACATTGCCCGACCCGATTGACGCCGGTGCCATGCCAGGCCCAAGATTTACACGGTGGGTGCTTCTGATGGTGCCGCTGGTGTGGGCGGTTCGCCGTATCCGAAACAAAAACGCAGTCCGCCCAAGACAAATGAAGATCTTGTTCAGCGAAAAAGCCGATGGCAGTGCCCTGATCGGTATCATCATCGCCATTCTGGTCTTCGCTGCGTTAGGGGCCGCCATCGTGCCGATGATCAGCTCGTCCCAGCTGCATCGCACCGCCGCAGGCCGATCCGCCCAGGCCTACTATCTGGCTGAATCCGGTATGCGCTACGCCGCCAGTCAATATCTCCATGCAACCAGCGAGAACGCCAAATATTCGGCGATGAACGCCCTTCACGGTGTTGCCCATCAATTGCAGGACCGGCAGGGTATATTCACCGTTTTCGTTGCCCCCTATTATTGTCTTGTCGACGTGGACCGCTTAAATACAACGACCTTGACGACGCGCATTTATGGCGATACGGAATATTCCTTCCCCCTGGCAGGTGGCCGCCTGAGCGTCGATGGCACGGTCTACTCGTTCTCATCCGCGTCCATTGCCGGGCAGGTGATCACCTTTAATGAATTGTCATCACCACTGACGGTGACGGCCGACACGCCGGTATACCCGGTTGCACAAACCGCCGCACAGACCGTTTCAAGCGGCGGTGATCTTGCCCTGTCTCCAGGCTCCGGCGACCTGTTCCCGGACCGAAACGGCTCCTTTGTGCTGGACGGGAACACCTACACCTACCGGGAGAATAACCGTGAAACCGATACCCTGATGGGCATCAAACGAACCGACGGCACCGGGTTTTCGAATTTAATCGTAACCGCCAACGAAGATATCCGACTGAAAAAATTTGTTAAAATCACCTCTACCGGCGCTGTGGGCAGCGGTGACCTGATGGCATCCCGCGACATCGTGTATCACGTGCAGATCCCTGAAGAAACCAATCCCCGGCGCATCATTGTTGATGAACGCTTCAACAATTTGGACCGGTGGAATGAATCCGCGCTCGGCGAGCATGGGCTCCTCGATCGTGGAGACAACCAGGTGCTCAGGGTCACCGGCGTGTATCAGTCGGCTGTCGATACGCCCAGCACCAGCTTGATCGAGTTAAATATCGGCGCCGTGCAATTCAATCCCGATCAATTCGACACTCAGGTAAAGATCGGTGTCGAACCCGTCATGCCCGCGTACTATACGGCGGGGATCAGTTTCCGTTTAACCGAGGGCGGCGATAAAACCTATGGACTGTCATTTCAACGCAGTGCGCCCGACGGTGATACATCCGCGGTCGACCACATTTTCAACGGGCTGAAGCCCTTTTCGGCTGACCAGGTGCACGCCATCGTCCTTTGGCAGTCCACCGGAAACAATGATTCTGACAAGCAATGGTTGGCCTACAAGCAGATTTCGGACGTCAACCTGGATTCCAGCGGCCAGGAAATCACCGAATTCCAATGGGCGGACAGCCTGGGGAAAAAGGTTTCCGACCCCATCACCGACCTGACGACCGTGCCCGCATTGCCGTGCGATTACCGAACGATCAACCTTAACTTTTCGAGTACATGCGACCCGTTGCAGTCCGACTGCACCGCGCTAGAGGTCTCGATTGATGGGGGCGTAAACTGGATTGGGGTGCAGGCCAACAAAGCCGATCTCACTGCTTTCTCGGGTCAGGCCATCACCGCCATCCAGTTTCGAATCAATGCCGGCACCCTTGGCTGGCGTATCTTTGACCTTGCATTCACCGCCGATGACTTCGCTGTCGAGAACGCCACCCTGCTCGCCCGCTTCAAGGAATCCGCTGCCATCACCTTTACCAATGGCGATGCAGACCCCATCGAACCCGGCGATCGAATCATCGGCGATACCAGTTTTGCATCGGCAACCGTGTATGGGCGGCCGTTGATCGAGACCGGCAGCTGGGTCACCGGTGACGCCGCCGGCACCCTGCTCATCGATCATGTTAACGGCGTATTCCAGATCGGCGAACGACTGTCGGCTGCCGGAAAACCCACCGATCTGGCGACACTCACCGGATTCAGGGCCCGGGACAATTACATCCGGGCCTTCTATGCGACCGAATCCGGTTGCGGCATACCGGGTACGGATCCCCTGGATGGTGAAAAGCGCCCGTACCCGATCGATCCGCCCGCTTTGGTTTGGCCGCCGGATGAGGGCCAACCGTGGACGGCGGACAAGGACTATTTCCAGTTGATTCAATGGGACGCGTTGAACGGCGCCGTCGGAACCGTTGAACGCGTCAACGCCCTCGATCGACCGGATGCGCTCATCCGCAGCTCGGAAACAGCAGTGACGGGCCTCGGCTCGACCCTCGGTCTGCACACCTTTGGCAAAGGGTCGCTGAACGTCTATTTCGACGACTTCGGTTATCAATCTTTCGTTGATCAACCGGTGGCCATCAGTCAGCCCATCCAGTATTGAAGAAACGGGTCATCAGGAGATAAAAACGTGGATTTGAATGAATTGGTCAGAGATGCCCTCGCGTCCGGCAGGACGGCGCTGAACGAAGCCGTGTCGAAGCAGATACTGGGCCGCTACGGTGTTCCCGTGGTCGCCGAAACGATCGCCAACACGGCTGCAGACGCAGTCGCCGCGTCCGCCGCCCTGGGTTTTCCCGTGGTGCTCAAGGGGCTCGGCGACGATCTGCTGCACAAAACAGAAGGTGGTTTGGTTCACCTGAACCTCACCGATGAAAAATCGGTGTTGTCTGCAGCGGCGCAAATCCTTGAGACTGCCGACGGGGCTAAGATTCTCGTTCAACCTCAGATTCGTGGGCATCGGGAGTTCGTTGCCGGCCTTTTTCGTGACCCGCATTTTGGCCCGGCGATTCTTTTCGGACTGGGCGGCATCCTCACTGAAGCCCTGTCCGACGTCGTCTTTCGGCTGGCACCGCTCACCCGGCAAGATGCGGCCGACATGATCGCGTCCATCCGGTCCCGCTCGCTGCTGGGGTCGTTTCGCGGAGAAGCGGCGGTGCATCGTGACCCCCTTTTGGATACGTTGATGGGGCTTTCCGCCATCGCCACCGATTTTCCTGAAATTGCAGAAATCGACATCAATCCGCTGATTGCCACGGCAACCGGAGCCGTCCACGCCGTGGATGCGCTGATCACCCTGGCCGAACCGCATCGTGGGGCAGCCGATGACCCCCCGGTGCCGCCGCCGGACATCCACGCCCTGTTCTATCCCCGTTCGGTGGCCTTCATCGGCGCCTCTGCCCAAATGGGCAAATGGGGGCATATGCTCATCTGCAATACGATCAGCGGCGGCTACCCGGGAAACGTTTATGCGGTCAATCCAAAAGGCGGCGTCATCGCCGGCAGACCGGCCTATGGCTCGGTGGCAGACATTCCAGGGGACATCGACCTGGCGGTGGTAACCGTGCCTGCCGCCGGCGTCATGGACTTGATCCCTCAATTGAAAGCCAAGGGAATTAAAAACGTGGTGCTGATCACCTCCGGGTTCGGTGAAACCGGCACTGACGGCAAAACACTGGAAAGGCAACTGGCCCTAAAAGCGCGAACTGCCGGGATTCTTATCCTCGGCCCAAACACCATGGGCATCTGCAACCCCCACATCCATTTTTTCTGCACGGGGACATCGGTCCGTCCATTGGCAGGCTCTACGGCGGTGGTCGCCCAGTCCGGCAACATGGGAACCCAGTTGTTGGCCTTTGCCGAAGCGCAGGGAATCGGCATCCGGGCCTTTTCCGGCTCCGGCAACGAAGCCATGATCACCATCGAAGACTACATGGAAGGCTTTGAAGTCGACGGCCTCACCCGCACCGTGATGCTGTATATCGAAAGCGTCAAGCAGGGCCGCCGTTTTTTCGAAAGCGCCCGCCGGTTGAGCCAGAAAAAACCCATCGTGCTGCTCAAAGGCGGTCAGACCCGGGCAGGCAACCGGGCGGCATCCAGTCATACGGGTGCCATGGCGTCAGACACCCGGCTGTTCAACGCGGTGTGTCAGCAGGCGGGCATTGTCAAGGTGGACCAGCCCATGGAACTGCTGGACCTGTCCGCCGCCTTCTCCTCCCTGCCGCTTCCCCGGAGCAACCGCATCGCCATCATGACATTGGGTGGCGGATGGGGCGTGGTCACCGCCGATCTGTGCAACCAGTTCGGCCTTGAGGTACCGGATCTTTCCGCACAATTGATTGCCGCCATCGACAACGTCCTGCCACCCTATTGGAGCCGGTCGAACCCCATCGATCTGGTGGGAGAAAACGACCCGTCCATCCCCCTGACCGTCATGGAAGCGCTGCTTCAATGGGAAGGTTGCGATGCGGTCATCAACCTGGGTATCCTCGGCCGCCGAATTTTTCTCAGGCGTCTGGCCGAGTCGGTGGAACACGCAGACCCATCCTATACACGGGAATTTCTGGATGACGCCGTCCGTGGGTTTTCCGAGTTCGAAAACAGCTACATCGAACAGATTGTCCGGTTGATGGAAAAATACGGCAAGCCGGTGTTCGGGGTCAGCCTTCTCACCGATGAAAAAGATGCCACGGTCTATCGGGTAAAAGGGCATCATCTGAAGGGTGTGTTTTTCGAAACACCGGAACGGGCAGTCAAGGCCGCGGCCCGCATGGTCGAGTACCAGCGGTTTCGGAAACGGCACGCCGGTTGAAAGGATGCCCATGGATTCGCCACTGCTGATTGCCGCCGCCGCCAGTTTCATCGCCGGCCTGCTAGGGTATATCATCGCCAGGCTGTGGATCAAGCCAATCGTTCGCTACACCATCACCAAACGCAGACTTGACCGTGAACTCACGCGATACCTGGCGCAGATGACGGAATCGACTGGATCTGAGGCGCCGGACGCCCACAAGCGCGATGCGATGACACTGCGAACGGCCCGGCAGCATGCCGTGGACCTGGTCTCCTGTTTCGGTGCGGAGATCCCCTATTGGTATCGCCTCTTGCTGGAGAGCCGCAGGGAGTCACCCACTGAAGCGCCGGGACTGCTCACCAATTTGTCTAAAATAGGCGATCGCGAACAAGTTAAACTTAGAATTGAACGTACGCGAACCATATTGGGCCTAAATGGAAAAGAAAACACCTGAAAACCACCCACCGACCCATTTCGATCATGGGGAAGATTCCCTGCACACGTTCCTGATGGCCGGGGACGCCATCCGTGGGGCTGTGCTCAACGGCAGCCGGATGATCAACCAGATGCGTTGGAATCACGAACTGGGCATCCTCGAGACGTTGGTTCTCGGACACGCCTACGTGGGGGCCTGCCTGATGGGTGCCAGCCTCAAAGGCAAAGACCGCCTGGGACTGCAGGTGGACTGTTCCGGACCCATTCAAGGCCTGGTGGTCGAAGCCAACGCCGCCGGCGAGGTTCGCGGGTTTTTAAAAAAGGTGCCCATCCCCGTTGAAAAGCCCATGGAAGACTTCAACCTGTCTCCGTTTTTCGGAGCCGGGTTCATATCGGTCACCCGCACCCTGGCCGATGCCAAGCGACCCTTTACCGGCAGGGTGATGATGGCCCACGGCAGTCTGGCCAAGGACCTGGCCCACTATTATCTCACCTCCGAACAGATCCCCACGTCATTCAGTCTCAGCGTCAAGTTCGACAATCTCGGGAATGTGGCGGCGGCCGGCGGGTTGTTCCTGCAGGCCATGCCTGACGCCGAGGCGGCGGCGGTCCAGCGGATCGAAGCGCAGGTGCTCGCACTGCCATCCATTGCCGCCTCGCTGGCCGAAGGAACCGCACCGGAGGAGTTGGTGCGCATCCATCTGGGTGACCACGCACCCCGTTTCATCGACAGACGCACCGTCGGCTTCATCTGCCACTGCAACCGGGACCAGATCCGCAATGTTCTCACCCTGATGCCCATCGACGAATTGAAAGATATTCGGGAAAAAGGCCCATTTCCCGTTGAAATCCGATGTCACCACTGCAATACCCGGTACACGTTCGACCGGGAGCACATCGATCTGATCCTGGCGGCCCGCTTTTCGAAAAATTGAACCCGATGAACCCAACCAACCCTCCGCGCCTCTTTTTGCCCATCGTGGGCACCACTTTTTTCCGGCTGGTACTCAATACCGCCAGGCGCTTTGCCTACCCTTTTGCACCGGTGTTGAGCCGCGGGCTCGATGTCTCCCTGTCGGCGATCACCTCCCTGATCGCCATCAACCAGGTGACCTCCCTGCTGGGTGCGCTCATCGGCCCGTTGTCCGACCGACTGGGCTACCGAAAAATGATGATCGCCGGAATGGTGATGCTGGCAACCGGCATGCTGGCCGCCGCCATGTTCCCCATTTATGCGGTCGTCCTGGTGGCTTTGCTTCTGGCCGGGCTGGGTAAAAGCATATTCGATCCGGCCCTGCAGGCCTGGGTCGGCAGCCGGGTACCTTACCGCAGACGGGCGCTGGTGATGGGATTCATGGAGACCTCATGGTCGGCCAGCACCCTGATCGGCATCCCGCTGGTGGCCCTTCTCATGGACCGGTTTGGATGGCAGTCGCCATTTCTGGTGATGGGCGGGTTGGGGTGCATCGGTGCCGTCGCCATGTTTTTTATCATCCCCCATGATCCCGGGCCGCCACCTCCACACCTGCCCCCCGCGGAATACCTCGGGGCCTATTCGCGACTGCTCGGCAACAAATCCGCACTGGGGGCCCTGGGGTATGTGTTTTTTGTCAGCGCCGCCAACGACAATCTATTCGTGGTATACGGGGCGTGGCTTGAAAAAAGCTTTGGCTTGGGCATCGTTGCCCTGGGATTGGGAACGAGCCTCATCGGTGTGGCCGAACTGGTGGGAGAGGGCCTCACCGCCGCGGTTTCCGACCGCATCGGGTTAAAGCGGGCGCTGGTTGCCGGTTTGGGCCTGTCCGTGATGGGATATTTGGCATTGCCCTTTCTGGAACGCTCCCTGGCGGTGTCTCTGGGCGGCTTGGCCGTCCTTTTCTTGATTTTTGAATTCACCATGGTCACCAGCATCACCCTGTGCACCGAGATACTGCCGGGTTTCCGGGCGACGATGATGTCCGGTTTTTTTGCCACAGCAGGCATCGGGAGGGTGGTTGGGGCGCTGATGGGTGGCGCGGTATGGCAGACCGGCGGCATCCTTGCCACGGGCTGCCTGTCAGGCGGACTGACTTTTCTGGGGATGCTGTGCCTGGTGCGCGGGCTCAAGGGGTGGCGCCAGGCCGACGACTGATCCAATTCAGGCCGACCGGTTGGCAGCCAGTTGCAGACCAACGATGGTTTTGGCGTCCTGAATTTCACCATCAGCGATCATTTTTATGGCCATGCGCAATTCTACCCGCTGAACCACGAGCAGTTCGTCCTCATCCAGGTTCTGGCCAACCTGGGTGAGACCGGTAGCCATGAACAGGTGAATGCGTTCGTCCGAGTATGCCGGAAGCGGGGTGATTTCTGCCAGTCGTTCAAAATGATTGGCCGCATACCCGGTCTCCTCGATCAATTCCCGTTCGGCGCACTGACGAGCGTTTTCACCCGGCGATAGTGTGCCTGCCGGAATCTCCCAGATGAAGCCGCCGACCGCATGGCGATACTGTTTGAGGAGCAACACCGAATCATCCGCCATCACCGCTACAATGGCCGCCGCGCCGGGATGCCGGATAATTTCCATGTCCACATTGACCCCGTTGGGCAGGGTGGTGGTCTCCGCATAAAAATCGAATACCCTGCCCCTTCTGATCAGTGTGGTGCGGTTGCCAGTCGCCGTATCCATCTTCAATTGTCGTGTTTCTCCTTGATGTGATCGACCAGTTCCTTTACGGTCTGGCCGCCGGGTGACTTCGCATTGGGGTTGAGGGCCAGCAGCGACTCCCAGACGGCCAGGGCGTTCTTCTCATCCTTGAGGTCATGGAAAAGCACGATCCCCTTGTTGAATCGTGAAATCTCATGGGTGGGATCGATCGTCATGGCCCGGTCAAAGGCATCAACCGCTTTATCCGGGCTGCCGTTTCGCCGGTACATCACGCCCAGATCCGTCCACACATCGGCGTCGTCCGGCTTGATGGCCAGTGCCTTTTCATAGGCGTCGATGGCCGGTTCAGGAAGGTTGGCATCGAAGTATTGATGTCCCAGGTCGATCCAGGCGTTGACGTCCTGGGGATTTTTTTCGGTTTGCGCCTTGAGCACGTCGATTGCCTGCTGCCGCTCGATATCCATGCCCGCCGATGGTGCTGATTCATGGGGATCGGCGATTCTGCCGCTTTTGTAGATACCGAAGGCGACACCGGTTACAAACCCGATCAGCAGAGACGCCACGACAAACCAGATGACATTTTCTGATTTGACATAACCAGCCACCTGTGTTGGGGACATATTGATCCTTTCTTATCGAAACCGCGCTGATCAATCCGTTCACATGCGGCAAACATAAGCACGATATGTTGCACCTGCATCCGCGAGGATTATTTTTTCTTTACGGTTTCGATTGAACGCCGGGACAGCGCACCATTTTCCGAATGCGATGTCGAGACCCGATCTGCGGATCTTGCATGATAATCGGGAATCTGAGACATGGGCGGCCGCTCGAGCTGCGCAAGCAGGTGCATTTGCGGTTGAAGCACATTACGAACCAAGCTGTACTGGATCATTTCATCGAAGATTTCCTGTTTGATGTCCACCCGGTTCAACTTCTGGACACGGTTCAAAAACGTCTTGATGATCACGAAAGCCATCCGACCCAGTGCTTTTGTATCCTGGTTCTTGTGAACCCGGCGATCCAGATCGACCTGGGCCATCACATCCAGACCCCATTTTTCATAGATGTCGATCAGCATGCCGGTCTCCACCCCGTAGCCGACATGAAAGGGAATGTTTTCGAAAATATCGCGACATCCCGCGTACTCACCCGAAAGTGGCTGCACAAACTGGGTCAGGTCGGGCATGAACAGTGAAAACAGCGGTCGTGTCACCAACTCCGTGACCCGTCCACCGCCGGTGGGATGCAACTTGCTCTCGCCGATGGAGATGGGGCGGTCGTAAAAGGCCTTGGTAAACCGGATGCGATCCGAAAGCAGCAAGGGTCCCAGCAGCCCATAGGCAAACCGGTGGTGAATGTTCTTGATGTCTGCATCGATATAGATGATGATGTCTCCCCGGGTCACATGCAGGGCCTTCCATAGGTTCTCACCCTTCCCCTTGAATTTCTCCAGATGCGGCAGAATGTCATCGGCCTGGTAAACGGTTGCATCGTAGGATCTGGCGATATGACGCGTCTTGTCCGTCGATCCGGAATCGATGACCACGATCTCATCGATAAGCGGGTATCGCGTCATCAGTTCCGATCTCATGATGATAATTTCCTTGGCGATGGTCTTCTCCTCATTCAATGTGGGCAGGCACAGGGAAATGGAGATGTTTTTGCGCTGTTTGGCTTTGACCAGGCGGTCGAGATCCTTGAATTCAGAATGGTGGAAGGTGTTCGACGCGATCCATTGTTTATCCATCACACACCCCGCTGTCCATGGCCATGATCAGTGCCGGTATTTGTGATATGCCTTTGTAGATCGGCTCAATTTCGATCATGGCACCGTCCTGATGATAATTGTCACCATGGGTCAATCCCAAGGTGATTGCCGGAATATTGCGCTGCAAAAAGATGGACAGGGCCGTTTCGCTCGGTTCGCTCACGGCTTCCACCCCCAGGCGGTTCAAGATCCGGGAAGCGCATTTGACCAGCGGGTGATTATACGGCAGACGGGTGGCATTGAGATTGCTGATACGGTTGAGTTTCAGGTCGACGGCGAAGGCTTTGTTGATCCCATCGACAATGTCTCGCATATCGCTGTAGAGCGCTTTGACGATCTCATCGGCGTCGCTGCGGATTTCGAACCCGATATCGGCGTCATAGGCGATGTTCCCATGGTTGAACCCGCCGGCGATTTTGCCGATCACGATCTGCGTGCGCGGTTTCTGGGGTAAGCGCAGCCCAAGAATCGCATTGATCACTTCGTTGATGACGATTATGGCGTTGGGCTGATGGTGCCGGCCCCATTGCCGCTCCGATGCGATGCTGCAACTGATCTCTCCTCGGATCATGCCGTCGGAATGGTAGTTCAGCCGACCCAACTCAACGCTTTCCAGGCAGATGGCACCTCGAATCGGCGTGGGCCAAGTCTGGAGCAGCCGGCGGATGCCTCTTAGATTTCCCCGTGCCAAGGATTGCGTGGGGGCAACCAGAACGATGTCCGATTCAAACGCCACGCCCAGTCGATTGAAAACCGCCGGCAGTGAGGCCAGCACCCCCACGGCCGCCGAGTTGTCCGAAACGCCCATGCCGCTGATGGTTTTATCGGTTACCTCGTAATTCTGGTCGGTTTCCACGTCTGAGAAGGTGTCGAGGTGGGCCACGACGAATATGGATTGTCTTTCTGTCGATGTCCCGCGGATCACACCGATGGGATTGCCGAAATCATCGATCGTGCATTCGTCGGCCTGGAAATCGGCCAGGCGCTCCACCAGCGCCTCCGCACGCCTCCGCTCGTAAAATGTGGGGGCCGAAATCTGTCCGATGAGTACGATATTGCTGATGATGATTTCACGGATCTTGCGGATCTGGTCCACGAAGGACGGCAGTACGTCGAGATAGCTTTCCATCATATCCTCATGATTTACGAATCGTCCACGCCGGCGATCAACTGGCGAAGATCGGTGACAATCAGATCCGGAGAGATATCCTTGCAACGCCCATCGGATTCTCTGCGGCGCAAGGACCGCCGGTCGCCGGCAAAAAGTGCGGCTTTGAACCCGACCGTTTTGGCCGGTAGAATATCGTTTTGCATGTCGTTGCCCACCACCAGGGCTGACGCAACGGGTATTCCCATGCTGAAAAGGACCGCTTTCGCGCGATCGAACATAACGGGTGACGGTTTGGCATGTCCTTCTTTCCATGAAAAAAATAACAAGCGTCGATCGAACCCCTGCTCTTCGAGGGTCGCGCCGAGAAACCGCTCGAGCATTCCGACGGTGTAAAATTGCGCGTTGGAGATGATCCCCATTGGCATCCTGCTCGTTTTGCCTGCCGCCAGCAACTCCTTTAGGCCAGGCATGGGGTAGACCGGGTTGACGATCAGTTCGTACTCCAGGGCGAAACCTGTTAACTCGGCGATGTCGTCCAAGCCAAGAACCTTCCGCCATACCTGAATGATGTCCACCTCCGGGTGATCGACGCCGTTGCGGCGCTGGTCGCTGTGGCTTCGTTGGATCGTCCGCGCAAGGGCGCCCGCGAGACGGTCCGGCGTGCAGTCAATCCCGTACCGCTGCAGCAGGCCCTGCACGTCGGCCGCGCGCTGCGCCGGTTCCCGCGTATACCCGTCCCCTGCCCCGCTGATCAGCAGCGTGCCGTAGACGTCGAAGAGCATGGCCGAAAAACGCTGCATTGCCGCCAGATCCGGGGCAATGCCCGTGGAAAGCGGTGCCAAGGGGCGGATATGCCGCACGTCGTTGATCGCTTTACCCGCCATACGGACTCCATTGGAGCAACGAGAATCGCTGGAGATCGAAAAACGCCTCACGCAATGCTCGCTTGTCGATACGATGGCAAACCGGATGATGGACGATTCGATCGTAAATTGTCAGGAGCCGGCGGCTGTATTGCTCTGCGCCATAGTTCTGCAGCACCGCCCGTCGGTTGGTTGCGATCATTTCCGCCGGGTCGGCAACCACGCCAGGATGGGACAACCAGGGATTCAGCGAAACCAGTTCCGCCTTGCCTGATGGGTCGGTGGTCAGGCGTGCGAGCACCTGGCGCTGAAATTTCTCGCTCAACAAGCCAAAATCGATGGTCCTATCGCGGGTCAGACGTGCAACAACGCGCTTTGCCTGGTCGGCTGCGACATGGTGGCCGTAGCGCTTAGCAGCGCTAAAGACCGCATTCTGCCAGTCCCGGGAAAAGGCCCTGGCGCCGATCCAACGCAGTGGAACGTTGAGGCGGTCGTATAAACCATCCAGCTTAATCCCGTTTTTCTCGAAATCCCTAACGATCTCACCGAGCCGTCGACCCCACAGCAGCTTGCCGGCGGTCCAGGGTTCGAGGAATGCCAATCCGAACCCTTCGGAGATGCTCGTGGTGACCATCGATGCAGAAGTTGCGACAAGCGTTGAAAAATCAGTCTTTTTCCCGACCTCGAAATCCACAGGCAGTTGGTTTTGCCTCGCCCAATCGATCCAATCCCTGTAGCTTGACCTATCCGCCGGACTGTTCGGCGGCTGGGTGACGGCCAAACGCTGGCCGCCGGTGAAAAACATGGACAACAACAGGGCCTCGCCCAGATTCTTGCGCCGGATGGCGCGGACCGGGTAAAGCACCTGCGATCCGGGGCACCGGCTTCCTTCGGCGGCAAGGCGCTGGACAGCATTGGGAAGATGATGAAGACCGGTACCATCCAGTCCCGCCCGCAGCAAAATGTCGGCATCGCGGGTGTTGATCACGCCGTAGTGGCAATCCGCCGGATACGCCTCTTCGAAATAGAGATCGGGCCGGCCGTCTTCGGCGAAGTCGTGGATTTGCAAAAAAAGGTTGACCCCGGCCTGCTGCAGCCGTTTAATGATTCGGAGAAATTGCCGGTTCTTGGCCAGGGTCGGGTTGTGCACATGCAAGACGTCGCATCCGCCCGGCCACTTGTCATTCAGCGCCGCGAAGACCCGCTCGGCAACCACGTCGGCGGCCGGTGGTGAGAGCCCCGGCTGGTCGTAACCCAATTCGGGGATTTCCACCACCGCGCAGGGCCATTGGGCGGTCGCCCGATCGCCTGTCAGGATGAGGGTTTCAAACCTGCCGTGGATGGCTTCGACCTGCCGTTTTAGGACAGTGGTGACGCCTCCCGTTTTCAGATGATAGTGAACAAAGGCGATCTTCATGGAACCTCCGCAACGGAACCATCGATCATCGACCGCTTGTCGGAGTAATCTTGGCGTGTGGTGTCATTGTTGAGTAACGATGGCGATTTGTCAACCGCCGGGGGTCGTGTCTGCAGGAGGCAGCATGGTTAAACATATCGGTTTTGTGTCCACCCGCTTCGCAGGAACCGACGGGGTCTCCCTGGAAGCGGCCAAATGGTCGGAGATGCTGGCGCGAAGCGGACACCGCTGTTTCTGGTTTGCCGGTGACCTGGATCGTGATCCGGAGCGGAGTCTTAGCGTTCCTGAGGCATTTTTTAAGCATGAAACCAACAAAGCCATCGACATGGCGGTTTTCGGCAGAAAACGGCGAAGCCCTCAAACGACCCAGGCCATTCATGATTTGCGGATGCGTCTGAAAAAACGGCTATACGAATTTATCGAGCGGTTCCAGATCGACATGCTGGTGGCTCAAAATGTACTGACCATCCCCATGCACCTGCCGCTGGGTCTGGCCATGACCGAAGTCATCGCGGAGACCCTGATTCCCACAGTCGCCCACCACCACGACTTTTATTGGGAACGGACCCGTTTTTCGGTCAATGCCGTGGGCGATTACCTTCGAATGGCTTTTCCGCCCAACCTGCCGAATATCGAACACGTGGTCATCAACTCTGCGGCCCAGGAGGAATTGGCCCTGCGAACCGGTATCTCGTCGGTCGTCATTCCCAATGTGCTCGATTTCGACAACCCGCCGCCGTCCTGCGAGCAGGACACCAGGGCCTTCAGACGCGCTATCGGCTTGGATCCAGATGATGTCCTGATTCTCCAGCCAACACGAATCGTGCAGCGCAAAGGAATCGAGCACGCCATCGATCTGGTCCACCAGCTTCGCAATCCGCGCTTCAAACTGATGATTTCCCACGAGGCCGGTGACGAGGGTTATGAGTACGCCGAATGGCTTGCGGACCATGCCCGGGAGCGTGGGGTGGATCTTCGGTTGATCCGTACCCGAACGTCTGACCAACCGGACCGGCCTTCACTCTGGGCGCTTTACGCGCATGCCGATTTCATCACCTACCCCAGCCTTTACGAAGGCTTCGGCAATGCCTTTCTGGAGGCGGTGTATTACCGGAAACCCCTTCTGATCAACCGCTATGCCATCTTCGTGCGGGATATCGAACCCAAGGGCTTCGATCTAATTGTCATGGATGGTTTTCTGACCGCGAAAAACGTCCGCAAAGTCAGGGAAGTGATCGAGAACCCCGTGTTGCGGGAACAGATGACGGCCCACAATTACGCGGTTGCCACCCGTCACTTCGGCTATGCCACCCTGCAGCGCCATTTGGGGAATCTGATGGCCAACTTTTTTGGGGTCAACGGTTAACGGGTTGTTGGGTCAGCCACATGGATTGGTATGCCTTGAGAGGAATCGTCCCATCCGCGAACCGCCCACCGCCCAGCAGATCGATCAGGGCGCCGGTCGTGTTTTCGATCTTAAGGTCCACCGTCAGGTCGGCAGCGGAAAAATTGGTTACGGCAACTAGGGTCTGCCGGGGACAAACGCGCTTTACGGCGAACACCCGCTCATCCAGGGTCAGGACCTGCATGCTGGCGGCCGGGTGGAAGGCCGGCTGGCCGGTGCGGACACCGATCATCGCCAGGTAGGGATAAAATATGCTTGCCCGAACGCTTGCGGCATCGTCCAGTTCCGCACAGACCGCATCGGCCGACAGTCTCTCCCGGTTGATCGTCCGGGCCCGCCCCGTCATGCGGACGCCCGCCGTCCAGTTCTGCGATCCCAAGATGCTGTGGATGTATACGGCAGGGACCCCGGCAAGCGCCAGGGCCACCGCCTGGGCGGCCAGGAATCGGGGAATGTGCAGCGGGTCATCCGGCAATGCAGGATCTTTCAACGCGTCCAGGTAGGTAATGTTCAACTCATAGGGGCGCGTGGACCCGTCCGGGCTGAACCGTTCGGAAACCTGCCCCCCGTTGAGGCGGCAACGTTCGGCCAGCCATGCGATTTGGGATGAGGGCAATATCCCTTCCAAGGGACGCACACCGATGCCGTCATGGGAGGCGGTAAAATTGAAAAAAGCGGTTTCTTCCGAGGGCGTCGCCAGGTTCCGGGCCCAATCGGAAAAAACACGGGCGTTGCCGGTGGCCAGCGAATAAAGCAGCAGCGGCGGCAAGGAAAAATTATAGACCATCTGGGCCTCGTCGGCACCGTTGCCGAAATAGGTGACGTTTTCAGCATGGGGCACGTTGGTTTCAGTGACGATCGTCGCCCCGGGCGCCTTCAGGTCCAGGATCCTGCGAAACAACCGGACCATGTCGTGGGTCTGCGGCAGATGGATGCAGGGTGTGCCAATCTGTTTCCACAGGTAGGCGATGGCGTCCAACCGGATGATGCGCGCGCTTCGAGCAACATAGTAGAGCAGCGTCCGCACCATGTTCTCCAGCACGTCCAGGCTCCGGTAATTGAGGTCGATCTGATCGGCGCTGAACGTCGTCCACACATGCACGCGGCGGCCCGATGGTTTCGTGTAGGCGGTAAGCAGGGGCAGCGTCCGGGGCCGGGTCACGAGCGACAAGTCGGTTGCCGGATCGACCTCGATGGCAAGCTTGTTGAATCCGCTTTCCGCATTCAGATAGGATTCGAACCAGCGGCTTTTTGCAGACACATGGTTGGCCACGAGATCGACCATCAGCTTGAAATCGCCACCGATGGCCTGAACATCCCGCCAACTGCCCAGATCAGATCTGACCGCATGAAAGTCCATGACACTGAATCCGTCGTCGGACGAATAGGGGAAAAAGGGCAGGATGTGAATGCCGGAGAGCACGCCCTTGAAAAACCTGCCGGCAAAGCGATGCAGGGTCTTAAGCGGCCGTTCCCTTTCGCTGAGCAAGGAATCACCGTAGGTAATCAGGATGACATCTTTCTCACTGAAACCTGGCATACCTGCGTCGGGAACCGGTGGTGAAAAAGCATCCAGAACGCCTGACAGCCGCGCCAGGGCGACATCGCCCTGGTTTCGCCCGTAAATTCGTTTCAGAATCGTTTCCATTCGACTAGATGGTGGGGACAGTGCCATTCCCACCGTTGGGGATTAAGCCGTTGACATCTTCGGTTTAATGATGTTTTTTTAGGCAACCACCACGCGTGACCGGACCGTTTTCCCTCTATAAACCCGCTCCCGATCGAGACGGGCAGGCGTGACGATGTATATACCATTCGACAAGGTTCATAACATTGGATTCATATCCACCCGATTCGCCGGCACCGACGGCGTCTCCCTGGAAACGGAAAAATGGGCCCGGGTGTTTGAAAAAGAGCGTTTCCATTGTTTCTATTTTGCCGGAGAACTGGACCGCGAGCCGGCCCACGCCTACCTGGCTCCCCAAGCCCACTTTATGCATCCGGCCATTCGGACGATTTTTAACACGGCATTCGGTTCTACGGCCAACCGGGTGAGGGATCGGCAGTTGACCACAACGATCCATGCCATCAAGGAGCACCTAAAGGACCAGCTATACGAATTCATTGCTAAATTCAACATCGATCTGCTGATCCCCGAAAACGCGTTGACCATCCCCCTCAACATCCCCCTCGGTCTGGCCATTACCGAATTAATCGCCGAAACGGGCTTGCCGACCATCGCCCACCATCACGATTTTTTCTGGGAGCGCCGACAGTTCAAAACCAATTCGGTCTGGGATTATCTCAACATGGCTTTCCCTCCCCATCTGCCGCCTATCCGCCATGTGGTCATCAATTCGTCGGCCGTCAACCAGCTCGGTCTCAGGACGGGTATTTCCGCGACCCTCATTCCCAATGTCATGGATTTCAAGAATCCACCGCCACCGCCGGATGACTATGCCAGCGACGTGCGCCAGGCACTCGGCCTCGAACCGGGTGAACGGCTCATCCTCCAGCCCACCCGGGTGGTTAAACGAAAAGGCATCGAAAATGCCATCGAACTGGTCAGCCGGCTGGGCATGAAAGCGCGGCTGGTCATCTCCCACGCCTCCGGCGACGAAGGACACGACTACGAACAGCGTATCATCGACTATTCCCGCCGCATGCGGGTAAACACCCGATTCGTTTCGGATATTATCGACGACGCCCGCGGGATGACTGCGGACGGTCGCAAGATCTACACGCTGAACGACATCTATCACCACGCCGATTTTATCACCTATCCCTCCACCATTGAAGGGTTCGGCAACGCTTTTTTAGAAGCCGTCTATTTTCGCAAACCGATCATGGTTAACTGCTACTCCATTTACACCTTCGATATCAAACCCAAAGGATTCGAAGCCGTTGAAATAGATGGCTATGTGACCGGTGAAGCGGTCGCGCACACCCGATCGTTGATCGAGGATGAAGAGCTGCGAAAAAAAATGGTCGAGACCAACTATGCGCTCGCCGAAAAATTCTTTTCCTACGAGGTGCTTCACGACAAATTGATGAATCTGATGGTTTAAGTGGAGGTGGCGCCATGGCGTTATATGTGGTTCAACACGGAAAAAGCCTGCCCAGAACCGAGGATCCGGAAAAGGGGCTGTCGGCCGACGGCAGGATGGAAACCGAACGAATCGCCGGTGTGGCCAAAGGATACCGGGTGAAGGTTTCACGAATTGTTCACAGCGGCAAAAAAAGGGCCCGGGAAACCGCCGACATTCTGGCCTCGCTGCTCTCCCCCGAAGGCGGCGTGGAACCTCGCCAGGGCATGAATCCATTGGATGACGTTCGCACCTTCGCCGGCAGTCTCGAACTGGACGAGAACGTTATGCTGGTCGGCCATCTGCCCTTTCTGGAACGCTTGATCGGTCTGCTGGTGTGCGGCAACCCGGACCAGGCCGTATTCAAGCTGCAGAACAGCGGCATCCTTTGCCTCGATCGCCTTCCTGAAGCAAACAACCCGGTCATCCGCTGGGCCTTGATGCCATCCATCGGTTAGTTTTTTAATTGGGTTGTTTCCGGGTTGCCCGGGTTAGGGTTTCCCACATTTTTTCAGGCGCATCGATGGTGAGTTGATCGGGTTGGATAACGATGGTCTGCGCTTCGGGGAGGTAACTGTCGAGGATCTTTTCGGCCTGTGAAACCATTGCATCGATTTTCATGCCGGAAAGGGTGCTGACGATTTTCAGGTCATCGTCAGCCTGCTGATACAGATAGCTGAGCCGGTCGCAGGCCACACGGAAGTACCCTATTTTTTGCGTGTAGCCTTGAATATAGGCCTGAATGTCGGCCATCAGCATCAAATCGTAGAAAAGCCGCGGGGTATTTAAGGCGTCGGCTTCGGTCTTGATCCCTTTTTCGCGCCATTCACGCCGTGCCTCTGATTCGATTGCTTCCAGTTGGGCCGACAGTGCATCCCGGATTGCAACCGCATCCGTTTTTCGCTGGGCCATCTGACCCTTGAGCAAAGCGATGTCCGCCATGGTCGCGCGCAACCGTTCCGCTTTCGTGTCGGCCGCTGCGGTCGCCGGCAACACCAGCGACGCCAGAAAAATAACAGCGATCAGTGATGGGCGGCAGATCATCGACGGTTTCACGGTCTATTTCCCTGTGGCGTTGAGCTTGCGTTTCATATCCTCGGAAAGAAACAGGCGGGTCTTGGGATTTTCCCAATGGGCCATCTGTTTCACATTGATCAGTTCGATCTGGTTTCCCTGCCAGCTGGACAGGATGGCCACCAAACGGGGTGAAAGGTTGGAAAGGCCGTTCAGGGAGAGTCCCCGGCCTTTCCATCGGGACAGGTGAACGGCAGCCTCCGGAGACAGCTCCGTGAGGCCGTTCAAACCCAGCCAATCCCCTTCCCAGGCAGTTAGAAGACGAGCTGCATCCGGTGACAGGTCGGTCAAGGCGTTGAGGAACAGATCTTTGCCTTTCCATGCGGTCAGACAGCGTGCGGCTTCCAGTGACAGCCTGGTCAGTCTGTGTTTCTGGGAAAAATCACCGTCACAGATGTTTTTCCAGATCGCTGCGTTGTCTGGGTCGGTGACGCGGGCTTCGTCGCCGGATGTTGCCGCTGTCCGTGACATGTGTGCTTCGATATCCTGCCAGATGGACGCCAGCGTCCGCGGTGCAGCGGGAACCGCGTTGATGTTTAACCGGGCCAGTTCGCTGCCATGCATCGTTGTGATTTCGTCCGTCTGCTTAAGAAACCCATCAATGTCGATACCGCTCGTTTTGCCGACCATCAGGGCCAGCAATGCGGCTTTGCGGGAGAAATACAGCAACGCTTCGCTGCTCTTGACAAGGATGCTCAGCGGGGTCTCCAGTTTTTTGATGTAGGTATCTCTCCGTTGAATCGCCGAAAGCCCCATGCTGATGCTCGGGTCCGCTATCGCAGATTCAAATGGCATCTTGCCGTTGCCCGCGTTCCCCACCTTATGGGCGATGCCCTGGATTTCCGCATTGATGCCGGCCTGGTAATAGGCGCGTAATTTGCCAATTTCCGTCTGTTTTTCGATGATTTGGCTTCGCAACCGGTCCATGTTTTCGGCCGCCGTGTTGAGACGGGATTGATCGGATGGACCGTGCGCGACGGCCGCCGGCTTCTGCCCCTGAAGGGTTGACTGAACCTCGACGGCGGCATCCCGACCACCGGTGTCCGCATGCGGGGCAACGGGCGTTGATGCGCGCATGGTTTGGGTGGTCCGATAAACATACCCCGTCAGGGCGAGTAAAAGGACGACGATCATTGATGCCAGGACGGCTTTCTTTTGCCTGCCGACAGCAGGTTTCCCGGTCTCGCGCAGGGGTTCGGGATGCTGCCGGTCATTCAAACGGACGGGTATCGGTTCGATCGACGATCGCGGGTCGACCGACCCATCTTTTGCCCGGGGCCTTTCATCCGCTTCGGGGGCTTCTCGTGCGTGTTCCGACGCGGTTGCCGTCTGGGGGGGGACGTCGGGTTCAGGGACGTGATCTGCTTGTTGGTGGGCAACGATATCATCGTCAACCATCTCCCTATCCGACGCTTCCACGGCTGCCTGTTGCGCACCCGCGTCATCCGATGCGGCTTCCGGCACCGGGGCGGCATCGTCGCCGGCGGCGATCGCGGTCAATATGTCTTCGATATCATTTGAACATGGATGCGATTCATCATCGCTTAATTCAACGTGTTGGGTGCCGTCAGGCCTTGCATCATCGTTTGCATCGACTTCATTTTCCACCTTTTCCAGACCAGCGGGAAGATCAACAGCGGGGTGCGATTCAGGCACGTCGCCCGTTTCTTTTACCGAACCCGCGTCGGCCAGGCCATCGCTCTCAATCTGGGCCAGGATATGCTCAAACGCCCGTTGCTGATCATCGTCTAACTCGTCATCACCGCTTTTCTCAGAATCGGCAGGCGCTGCACCGAAGGGTTTTGTGCCGGGATTGGTTTCCATGTCATGATTGATTGCCGCCGCTTCTTTTTCAATCAAGTCGGCTGACGTGTCGCGGCTGGTCACTTCCGGATGATCGGTTGCTGCCAAAGCTTTACTCGCCGTCGGTGATTTTGGGTTGCGTGATGATTCTTTTGTTTTTGCACCATGCGCCACCACTCGTTTTCCTCGTATGAACGATCAAACCCGGGAATGTTCCGTGCAGGTGGGTTTGTTCGGATTTTCCTCTGGAAGCGTCGCGGTTTTCTATTCGCAGTTAAGATATCGTCGAATGTCGCACAAACTTAAGGATTTTATCTCTATTTCGTTACTTCAGGATTCAGGTCGGCCGGTACCTCGGCGCTGCTGCCTTACCGGTATCTGATGCCTTGCGCTCGCCCACCCTTTTCGAACGATTCGTTACACCAGCCTAACCAGATAAATTTCTTGATCATTATGCTAACCAAGGTTATATTTCAGCCTCACATGAAGCAAAGGTAAAGGCCGCCGTTCAGCGCGGTCGGATTTCATCGAGGTGTGCGTCACCATGAAAAAAACCATGATCAGAGGAACCGGTCGTTATCTGCCCGCCCGCCTTGTCACCAATCACGATTTGGCGCAGTGGATGGACACATCCGACGCGTGGATCACTCAGCGAACCGGCATTGAACAGCGGTACTGGATCCCCGAAGCGGGCGGCGTCGGCGCCTCCGACCTGGGATGGGAAGCTTCGACAATCGCCCTGGAGCGATCCGGATGGGCGCCGGAAGAGATCGATCTGATCATTTTTGCGACCTTGAGTCCGGATCTGTTTTTTCCGGGTTCCGGTTGTCTGCTGGCCCATAAGCTTGGCCTCTCGTCCACACCGGCACTGGACATTCGTCAACAGTGTACCGGTTTTCTGTACGGCATGGCCACTGCCGACGCTTACATACGCAGCGACCTGGCCAAGCGGGTACTCCTGGTGGGCGCCGAGGTACACAGCACCGGCCTTGATATTTCAACCCGGGGCCGGGATGTGGCCGTTATCTTCGGAGATGGTGCGGCGGCCGTCTGCCTGGAGGGCATTGAAGCGGGGGGCAATGCGGGCGTTTTGTCCTCGTGTTTGCATGCCGACGGTTCCATGGCCGAAAGCCTGATGACCTTCGCCCCTGCCTCGCGGGAAAATCCGCGGCTCGATGAAAACATGTTGAAGGAAGGAAAACATTTTCCCACCATGGACGGCAGGAATATATTCAAGACCGCCGTTCGGCGCCTTCCCGAGGTGGTTGGCGAGGCCCTGAAAAAAGCGGACGTCCCTTTGGCAGCAGTCGATCTGTTCATCCCCCATCAGGCCAACCTGCGAATCAACCAGGCATTCGCCAAGGCCCTGAATCTTCCGGAATCAAAGGTCTACAACAACATTCAGCGTTATGGAAACACGACGGCAGCCAGCATTCCACTGGCACTGGACGAGGCAATCGAAAAAGGCCTTGTTGGCGCCGGCAGCACGGTCATGTTCCTGGGGCTGGGTGCCGGTGTCACCTGGGGGGCCGTGCTGTATCGGTTTTCCGCTGAACCGCGATAGCGAGCGCATTCCTCGCCGCTTGCGGCGGGGTTGGCGAGCGAACTGAAAACAGATGGCCGTCCTTGCAGTGAACCCTTTCCGCGGCTTGCCGCGGAGAGGCTTTAATCGCCGCAGGTCCGGCGACCGGTCGTGGAACATCAAGGTGGTCCAGCAGGGACGCTAAACGGTTGGGTTCCTGATGAAACCGATGCTTAGGGCAGCGGGATTAGCGCGCGCTATCGCGGTTCATGGAGGATGGCGTGGGACTCCACGGCCGAATAGGACCGTGAGCAGGAAATGCTGTTGGCCAGCACCCGACGAATCTTGTCGAGGGAGTTGCAATCGTCCATACAATCGGGAAAAAGATAGCGGTCGACACATTCCCGGCATGGGCTTTTCACCAGGTAGCCGATATCGAAGTCAAAGCGATGCCTGTATTTATTTTCCATGGATATCAATGATACGTTATGGTAGTTCACCGGGATAGGTCCATTGATCTTTTTGTCTCCATGATTAGCATAACCGGCTGACCCGCACAAGGCAAAACCCGGTGCCAGATGATCTTGACACGGCCGCCGGCATGCGCTTGTGCGGCCGACAACGCACCCGCTACATGAACAACCCGACAGGTGGCCGACCCATGAAACCCGTTACGGTGGTGAAGTCCTTTTCTTTGCGCGCCCTTTTCCAATCGCTTTTTTTTTCAACGCTCCTGTTTGGCATCATTGCTTGTTTCCATTGGCGATCCCAAGACGTGGGCACGCCGTTGAAGGTGATGGAGTATGTGTGGCTGTTTGTGTTCCTGATCTTTTTCGGGATTCTGCAGTGGTTGTTTCAAAAAAACATCCTGGTCAAACTGACGGATCGCCCACCTGACGAGGCGCCGACCCAAAAACCGTCCGCCTTGAATTCGCCGGAATCCGATACGGATCGAAAGCGGCGCCGCAAACATGAACAACGGCTTTTTGTGCATCTGTTTTGCGTGCTCCAGCGCGAGGGACGGTTGATGGATTTTCTCCAGGAGGATCTCTCCCGCTATGAAGACGCTCAGATTGGGGCCGCCGCGCGCAGCATCCATGAAAACTGCCGAAAAACCGTGGACCGCTATCTCTCGCCGGAACCGGTCATGAAGCACGCCGAAGGCGAGACCGTCGAGATCGCCCCCGGGTTCGATCAGCAGGCTGTCAAACTGGTGGGCAACGTGATTGGCCATCCACCCTTTTCGGGCATCCTCCGTCACCGGGGATGGCAGCTGCGGTCTATTTCAGTGCCGAAACTGTCGGAGGCGGAAAACCCGAACCTCATCGCCCCTGCAGAAGTTGAGATTCAGTAGCCGTTTTTTCCCAATTCCGACTCGCCGCCTTCATCCCCTGGCCGTCCATCGGATCACGGCGGCTGGGTCGGCAACCCACCCAGCGCCAGGGTTAAACCTGAAAGGGGATATTTTTGACTTCGGAAAGTCGTTTTGTCGTCGGCATCGACCTGGGTACCACCAACAATTCGGTCGCCTTTGTGGAACTGGGGCGTGTCGCGGGTGACCGCCCCGCTATCCACACCTTTCCGGTCCATCAGTTGACCGGTCCCGGTGAGTTCGCCCCCCATTCCGTCCTGCCGTCATTTTTATACATTCCCGGTGAATACGACATCGCCGATCAGGACATGGCCGCCCCATGGACCATCGATCAACGAAGCCGGGATGACCGGAATTTTGTGGGCACCTTTGCCCGCGACCATGGCGGCAAGGTGCCGGCAAGGCTGGTCTCTTCAGCCAAAAGCTGGTTGTGCAACAAACAGGTGGATACCCGTGCCAGAATTTTGCCCTGGGGAGCCGGAGACGAGGTGTTCAAGGTTTCGCCGGTCCAGGCGTCGGCCGCCTATCTCAAACACATCCGCAAGGCGTGGAATGTGGCCATGGCGGATGACGAGGAAAGTGATCTGGAGAACCAGATGGTGGTCGTTACCATACCCGCCTCTTTTGACGAGGTGGCCAGAGACATGACGCTGGAGGCAGCCCGCATGGCGGGCCTACCGGATGTCATTCTGCTGGAAGAACCGCTGGCCGCCTTTTACAGCTGGCTGATCCGGCACGAAAACGACTGGCCCGACCACGTGTCCGCCAACCAATTGATTCTGGTGTGCGACGTGGGCGGTGGGACCACGGACTTCACCCTCATCTCCCTGCGGATGGCAGACGGCAGTCCTCGATTCGAGCGGATTGCCGTCGGCGATCATCTGATCCTGGGAGGGGACAACATGGATTTTGCCATCGCCCGCAGCGTGGCCCGCCGTCTGGGAAAATCACCCTCGGCGATGGACAGGGACGCCTGGAAAACGCTCTGCCACCAGTGCCGCCGCATCAAGGAAAATATTCTGGACGGCATTTCGGACAGCGGCCGGGTCACCCTGATGGGCGCCGGGTCGAGTTTGATTGCCGGCACCCTGACCGCCCAGATCAACCGTCAGGAGATCGAAACGATCGTCCTGGAACAATTTTTTCCGCTTTCCGGATCCAGCAGCCATGCGGATTCACTGGATGGAAACGCCTCGTGGGGGCTTCCCTATGAAGCGGACACCGCCATCACCGGTCACCTGAATCGTTTTCTGGATCGGCATCAGGCGGATGTTAAAGCGGCCATCGGAATCGCTGATCCCTGCCCTGACCGAATCCTTTTCAACGGCGGATCGCTGAAGGCTCAGGTGCTTCAGGATCGCATCCAAGCGGCGGTTCGCCGTCATTTTTCGCGTGATTCCGGTCCCGTGTGCCTGGACAACCAGGAGATGGACCTGGCGGTATCACTGGGTGCCGCCTACTACGGGATGGTCAAGGCGGGGATCGGTGTTCGGGTCGGCAGCGGAAGCCCCCGCAGTTATTACGTGGGCGTGGGTACCGGCGATTCGCCCGACAGCGGCGGTGCCAAGCAGGCGGTGTGCCTGGTGGAGCGCGGATTGGAAGAGGGCAGCGCCATCACCCTTCCCGACCGCGTGTTCAAGGTTCTGGCCAACCAGCCGGTGGCCATCGATCTGTTCAGTTCCAGTTTTCGATCCGGTGACCATTGCGGTGATCGGGTCGACGTCGACGACACCCTGACCGCCCTGCCGTCGTTGAATACCGTTATCCAGTTTGGCGACAAGGGCATCCAATCCGAGATTCCCGTTCGCTTGGAAGCGAGTTATACCGAGGCGGGCACCCTTGAGATCTGGTGCCAGTCCATGACCTCGCCTCACCGGTGGCAGCTGCGTTTTCAATTGCGGGGGACCGCCACGTCCGAGGAGGTGGCGGAGAGGGAAATTTTCGAGGCATCACGGGTCGAACAGGCACAACGGGTCGTTCAATCGGCATTTGCATCCGGCCGTGACCGATCACGGCTGCCCCGCCTGATGGCGGACCTCACCGATGCCCTCGACTGCCCCCGTGACAGGTGGCCGCTGAGTCTGCTGCGTGATCTCGCCGACACGCTGCTCGACGGCGTGGCGGCCCGAAAAGGTTCTGCCGAGGGTGAAAGCCGCTGGATGAACCTGCTTGGATATTGCCTGAGACCCGGCATGGGAGAAGGTTTTGATCCCCATCGCATTAAAAAACTGTGGAAGATATACAAAAAAGGGCCGGTCCACGCCAATGCCGCTCAAGTGCGCGCTGAATGGTGGATCATGTGGCGTCGGGTGGCCGCCGGTCTCAGTCCCGGCCAACAGCGCCAGTTTTTCCAGGATATCGCTCCTTCTCTGGTGATGAAAAAAGGATCGCGTATTCCCCGGCAGGAATTCACCGAAATGTGGATGGCCACAGCCAACATGGAACGCCTGCATGTCAAGGACAAAATAATCCTGGGACGCCAGTTGATTGCCCAGTTGAGTGCCCGAAAGCCCCAACCTCAGCTGTTGTGGGCACTGTCCCGACTCGGCGCCCGCGACCTGCTTTATGGTTCCATCGACCGGGTTATTCCGCCGACTGAAGTTGTTGGCTGGGTCGCCACGATACGTTCCCTGACTTGGAAAAATCCGAAACCGGTGGTTGAGATGCTATCCCAGCTGGGTCGAAAAACCGGCGACCCCCTGCGCGATATCCCGCAGGAGACCAGCGATGCAATGGTTGATTGGATTGCGTCTGCCGGTGATTTTCCCGAGCCGCTAAAACGGCTGACCCAACCCGCTTCACGCAAACGAAAAGAACAAAATGCCGTTTTCGGCGAAGCATTGCCTGCCGGTTTGATACTGGAAGAAGGAGCGATGCCATGACCCGTGAAAAGATCAACGGCAGACGTCTGGTGGGTCTTTTTTTGCTGGGCATGCTGCTGTTCAACTTCCCTTTGCTCTATCTGTTTAACCGACCGGAGCTGGTTTTGGGTATTCCCGTTTTGTACCTGTATCTGTTCGTCGCCTGGTCGTTGGTCATCCTCCTGATCCTGACGATCAGCCGCGCCAAGCCGGGCGAACCGTTTCCGGATCATGGCGCGTAAAGGAAGTTTCCATGCTGGCAACGGAAACCGTCATCTTCGTCTCCTTGTGCTACATCGGCGTCTTGTTCGGCATCGCCTACTATGGCGACAAGCGCGCCGATATCGGCAGAAGCATTATCAGCAATCCCTATATTTACGCACTTTCGCTGGCCGTATATTGCACCGCATGGACGTTCTACGGCAGCGTCGGGCGTGCCGCCTCCGCCGGTCCGGCCTTTCTGACCATTTACCTGGGACCCACGTTGATGGTCACGCTGGGCTGGCTGGTATTAAAAAAAATCGTCCGCATATCAAAAATCCATCGGATTACCTCCATCGCCGACTTCATCGGATCTCGATACGGCAAGAGCATGACGCTGGGAGGCGTGGTGACCGTCATCGCCGTGCTTGGCATCATTCCCTACATCTCGCTCCAACTCAAGGCCATATCCTCCAGTTTTCTTCTGATCCATCAATATCCGTCGCTAAAACCGTTGTCCCATCCGGGCAGCATCGGACTGTGGAGCGACACCACTTTCTACGTAGCCTTGTTCCTGGCGGTTTTTGCCACGCTTTTCGGCACCAGGAACCTCGAGGCCACCGAACGCCACGAAGGTCTGGTGGCGGCGATTGCCTTTGAGTCCATCGTTAAACTGGTGGCGTTCATCGCGGTGGGAACGTTTGTCACCTTTTTTTATACAACGGGTTTGCCGATCTCAGTAAACGGGCCATCGCATCCTCCGAGCTTCTTCTGCTGATGACCCTGCCGAAGGACGCCGGTGCATTTTCCAGCTGGTTCGCCCACATTTTCCTGTCCATGATGGCCATTGTCTTTCTCCCCCGCCAGTTTCAGGTCATGGTCGTTGAAAATGTCAACGAAGCCCACTTGAACAAAGCCATGTGGCTATTTCCCCTCTATCTTCTGGCCATTAACATATTCGTCCTGCCGGTGGCGTTTGCCGGCATGCTCTCTCTCGGTTCCAGCGGCCTTGACGCGGATATGTTCGTACTGACCCTTCCCATGGCCAACAAACAGGTCTTTCTGACATTGCTGGTGTTTATCGGAGGGATGTCGGCGGCAACCGGCATGGTCATCGTTGAAACGGTGGCCCTGTCCACCATGATCTGCAACGATCTGGTGATGCCGCTGCTGCTTCACATGCCATCGCTGAAGCTATCCCAGCGCAAGGATTTGAGCAACATCCTGTTATCCATTCGACGGCTGGGCATCATCTTGGTGCTGCTCATGGGTTACGCCTATTTCCACTATGCCGGAGAATATTATACCCTGGTTTCTATCGGCCTGACGTCCTTTGCCGCCGTGGCCCAGTTTGCGCCGGCCCTGCTGATCGGGATCTTCTGGAAAGGCGGCACCCGAACCGGCGCTTTGCTGGGGCTCGTGGCCGGTTTTTTCGTTTGGTGTTATACGCTGTTCCTGCCCTCTTTGGCCGGCGCTGGACTGATGCCCCAGGATTTTTTGGAACACGGGCCTTTTGGCGTCACTTTTTTAAAGCCCTTCCAACTGTTCGGCCTGGATGTGTTCGACCGCATCACCCACGCGGTGTTCTGGAGCATGCTGGCTAATTTGGGTTGCTACGTGGCCGGATCCCTGATCAGCAGGCCATCGGCCATGGAGCACACCCAGGCAGCCATGTTCGTAGATGTCTACCGGTATGTGGGCAGGGTTCACGACTCTTCCGTCTGGCGCGGGACCGCTTACCTGCCCGACCTCGTCTCCATGCTGGAACGTTTTTTGGGCCGGGAACGCACCGAAGCGGCACTGGACAATTATGCCATGCGATATGGCATCAATTGGGACCAGTCCCTCACGCGGGATCCCGGGTTGGTCAACCACATTGAAAAACTGCTGGCCGGCGCCATCGGGTCTGCATCGGCGCGGGTAATGGTCGCCTCCGTGGTCAAGGAGGAGCCGCTTGGCATCGAAGAGGTGATGGATATCTTGAACGAGACCCGCCAGGCGATCGTCTACAGCCGGGAACTGGAACGGGCTTCAGCGGAGCTGCGGGCAGCCAACCAGCGTCTTCAGGAATTGGATCGATTGAAAGATGATTTTATTTCAACGGTCTCCCACGAACTTCGGACGCCGCTGACGGCCATCCGCTCCCTTGCCGAGATTCTCCACGACTATCCGGACACGACCCCGGACCGCCAACGGGAATTTTCCAGCATTATCATCCGTGAAACCCAGCGGCTGACCCGGCTGATCACCCAGGTGCTGGATTTCCAGAAGTTGGAGTCGGGGCGCATGCGTTGGGCGATAACGGCGGTGGATCTCAAGGACGTGGTGGAAGAGGCGGTCAGCGCCACCGGCCAGTTGGTGGCAGAAAAGCGGATACGGATGCAGGTGAGCCTGCCCGACACATCACGAAGTGTCGAAGGCGATCGTGACCAGTTGATTCAGGCCATGGTGAATCTGATTTCCAATGCCGTAAAATTCTGCGACCCGGACCGGGGGCAGATTGACATCCGGCTGGAGGATGCCGACGACCGACTGACGGTGTCGGTCATGGACAACGGCATCGGCATCAGCGAGGCTGACCAGAAACAGATTTTCAACAAATTCCAGCAAGTGATGGATCCGACCCGCGGGCGCCCACCGGGAACCGGCCTGGGGCTCTCGATCACCCGCCAGATCATCCGGCACCACCATGGTGAGCTGAAGGTCAAGAGCACACCGGGAAAGGGGGCCACTTTTTATTTTTCCCTGCCTGTGAAACCCCTTGCCGCCATTTCGGCGTCATGACCCGCCCCGGCGTCCGTTCTGATCGGTGAAATGACCGAGCTTATTTATTGCCTCCGAGCTTTACAAACGGGTCAGACCATTCAGCGCTCACCTGCCCGCCTGCCGGACGCTCAGAACAGGTTGTCCAACACGCCGCTGCCTCGCCATCGGACGATACCGTTCCGCACGGGTCCATGTGAACCAGAACCCCTGCATTGCCCCCGAAATGCCCGACTAACAGCTTTTCCAGTGATTTGGCCTGGGCGTGGGCATCATCGAGCAGGTAGTCCCTGGGCAGAACGAGGTGCAGATCGATGTGGACAAAATTCCCGGACCGCCATGCCCGCAGCTGATGAATATCGATCCAAACGCCCTGGCGGTGTTTTTCAAGCAGCCGGGAGATCTCGTCGAGAAGGTGGGGGTCGGATGCGTCCATCAGCGCCGAAAAGCTCTGGCGCACCAGACGTGTGCCGGTCAAGAGGATATTGACGCCCACCAGACAGGCAATGCCGCCGTCCAGCCAAAGCCAGCCGGTCCATTTCACGAGGAACAGTCCGACAACCACACCCGCGGAGGTGTACACATCGGTGAGCACATGCCTGCCATCCGCGATCAGGGTCAGTGATTCTGCCTTTTTCCCGACGCGCACCAGCCCGATGCCAAGCAACAGGTTGACGGCCGTGGCGGCCACCAGGATGGTCAGGCCGGCCTGGAGGTTGGCAAGGGGTTTGGGATCTAGCAGATGCGCGATGCCGGTCTTGAAAATGCCAATCGCGGCAAAGATAATCAGGGCCCCTTCGAAACCGGCGGAAAAGTATTCGATTTTTCCGTGACCGTACGGATGATCGGAATCAGGGGGTTGGGCGGCCATCCAGATGCTCACCACGGCAAAAGCGGCAGCCACGACGTTGATAATGGACTCCAGCGCGTCGGAGAGAACCGCCGATGAGCGGGTCAGGTGATAGGTATAGAACTTGACGGCCATCAGCACCACGGAGACTGACAAAGAGACGCCGATGGTCGTCAGGCGGAGCCTAAAGAGTTGCCCGTCTGGGGGCGATGCGTTTTTTTCTGTAAGCATGTGTACGCGATTATATGACAGGTGGTCGTATACTTCAACACCATCAATCCCGTCATTCTGTGCGCGTGCAATTTTTACAAACTCCGTGACACCTTGATCAAAATCAGCTATCCTGCATCCTCTTATTTTTGCGATGCACAATCACCCTCAACGAATGGAGAACCTTGATGCCGGGACAAGAACAAATTGATTTTAATGTGGATGCCGCCAATCTATACCGAGAGGACGCAATCACCGATCTCAAAGTGGCATCCATCCGACGGATGGTACCGGTCACGGCGGACGGCAAGGATGATTCCAGCCGTTCACCCGTCTTTTACGGCCACACGCAAATCCTCACCCCACAGGGGCCGCTGCCCCTGCAGGCCAAATTAATGGCCAACAATCTGGTCGAAGCCATCCAGGTATTTCCCGAGGCCATGGAGCAGGAAATGGCCCGAATGGTGGAGCAGATCAGAAAAATGCAGGAACAGGAGCAGAAAAAACAGCACGATGATTCCCGAATTATCGTGCCCGGCAGATAGATGGACATCCGGGTCGATTGCTATGCCGGCTACCGGGACGAAGAGACGCCGCGCCGGCTGACGATGGGGGCGCGCCAGGTCCGCGTCGCCGCCGTCCAGGATCGCTGGCTGGCCCCGGATCACCGGTATTTCAAGATTGTCGGTGATGACGGCAGCCTCTATATCATTCGCCACGATCCCCACCAGGACAGCTGGCAGTTGGTCTTTTTCAAGGAAAACCCGCTGAAACCTTCCGCAACATCACGTAAATAATCTTTTTTTCAAACGATTAGCGTGCATCATCCGTCGATCTGCCCCACACGGATGGATTCATCACCTGACCGCGGGAACCACCCGTCAACGGGCCTCAACGGTTAACGGTGGAATTCCTCGACATCGATCCTGCAGCCTTTACGGTTCAGGTGACTTGACATGTCGGCATACGGAATGATTATTGGCAGTAAGCGTGTGACCCCGTTGAAAGACCACCGATGATCGTCATCGGCTCAGACCATAAGGAGATTGACATGAGCGTACTCGTAGGTAAACCTGCACCGGATTTTACCGCACCGGCGGTAATGCCCAGCGGTGAGATCGTAGAGGATTTCAAGCTTTCCGATCGGAAGGGAAAATACACGGTTCTTTTTTTCTGGCCCCTGGATTTTACTTTTGTCTGCCCCACTGAAATCCTGGCCCACAATCGACGCATGGAGGCGTTCAAGCAGCGAGGCGTGGAAGTGGTTGGTGTTTCCATCGATTCACAGTTTACCCATTTTGCCTGGCGAAATACGCCGGTGAAAGAGGGCGGCATCGGGCCGATTCAGTTTCCCATGGTGGCTGACGTGAAGCACGATATCATCCGCGCCTTTGGCATCGAGCATCCCGATGCCGGTGTGGCCCTGAGGGCCTCATTTCTAATCGACCGGGACGGCACGGTCCAGCATCAGGTTGTCAACAACCTGCCATTGGGTCGGAATGTGGACGAGATGCTGCGCATGGTCGACGCCCTCCAGTTCACCGAAGTGCACGGTGAGGTCTGCCCCGCCGGATGGAATAAAGGCGATGAAGGCATGCGCCCCACCACGGACGGTGTTGCCGATTATCTTGCAGGCAATGCAGAAAAACTGTAACATCACGCTTGTACCAATGCCCTGCCTGGTGCTTCTGCCTGGCAACGGGCAGGGATCTTGTACCAGTACATTCTATTTATAGAATCAACCATTTGGATATGTTTGAAATCCACATCGGCCGGATTACCGAAAATGGGTTGGATCTGGTCCAACAAGCGGATGCCGCCGCATTCTCCCTGCTCAGGGGCGTTACCGGTGATGAAAGCGTCGTTTTCACCCGTCCGATTCATGTGCGTATCCACGCGGCCCTCTCCGGCAAAACGGTTCTGATCGATGGAACGGTTGAATTCGAAGTCCGTATGCCATGCGGCCGTTGCCTCGAACAATTTGATAGTATTATAAAAACCGACTTTACAAGCACCGCCGTACCCGAAAGTTCAGTCGGGGATGATCCGACCGCCGTGGATGATATCGAACTCGCGGCAACGGATATGGAGGTGATCGTCTACAGCGGGGAGAGCATTGACCTTGGTGATGAAATCGCCCAGCAGATTATCATGTCCCTGCCGTTTAAACCCCTGTGCCGGGATGCGTGCAAAGGATTGTGCAGCCGCTGCGGTGCGGATCTGAACCAAACGGACTGCCGGTGCAACCCCATGGAAGAAGGCGGCCCCTTCGCCGTGCTCAAAGCGCGCGCTTTCCCCAACAGACAGACATAGAACCCATGACCTTGCAACGCATCGCCAGAGATCTTTATCGTTTTCAACAGGAGGTGGATCGCCTGGAAAAATTGCTGAGTGAGTCCCCGCCTGCCAGGCACGACGCCCTGAAGCAGAAACTCGCCCAGGCCAGGTCCGAACGGGATCTCATGCGGCGGATGCTGGACGGTCGATTGGACCGTTGATTGCGGGGAACGCGTGATGAAAGAATCATCAGCGTCGGTCATCGGCGGCAATGATGGTTGACAACAACCAGCCAAAACCGGTATAGGCGACCATCTGCGCCAACCACACGCGCAGCTGTCCAAATAAAAAAAAGTTGCAACATTTTATTCGTTTATGCCGAACTACATCAACCATTCAATGACCCACCTCTCGTTCAGGAGCGACCATGGACTTTAAGCGTCACATCGAAACCGCATGGAATCTGACCCTTGGCAATGTCGTCTCGCTGATCCTGATCACCCTGGTGATGGTGGCGGTAAGTTCCCTCACCTTGGGTATTTTGGCCCCGGTCACCCTGGCCGGCTATACCCAGAGCCTGCTGCAACTGATGCGCAACGGCCGGGAGCCCAAGGTTCAAGACCTTTTCGCCCACATGAAACTCTTTCTTCCCCTCCTGGGATTCGGTATCGCGGTGTTCGTGGCCACCGCCATCGGTTTCATGCTGCTCTTTCTGCCCGGCATTATCGTCGTCGTGGCGGTCACCTTCTGCTGCATCTACATGATGCCGCTGATGACCGACAAGAACATGGGCATCGTCGATGCGGTAAAGGAAAGCTATGCCATGGGCAGGCGCGGTGAACTGATCGATCACGTGGTGGTGGTGATCATTTTCATGGCCATTTCCATGATCGGCGGCACGGTCTTCATCGGCGTGCTGTTCACCCAACCGCTGGCCACGCTTTTTCTGCTTTCCACGTATGAGGAAAAAATCAGCACAACGCCGCCGCCGGCACCGCAGCAGCCTTAATCCACTGCCATCCGATTAAAAACAGGCGGCATCGGTAAACCACCGATGCCGCCTGTTTTCATAGCATGTTTTAGGATAGCCCTAAGATTTACGCGTCAACAATTTTTCGTAGGCCGCAGTGAGCTTGACAAAGGCATCCGGATCACCGCCTTTGTCCGGATGATGCCTAAAGGCCAGTTTGCGGTATTGCCGGGTCAGGGTTCGGCAATCCATATTTTTCAACGCATCCACCGTCACGCCGAACAAACGGGCGGATTCAGCCAGGCTGATCTGGACACTATCCGGCGGACGATGGGTTCGGTGGCGATTCATGAAATCCCGCAGATAATCTCGGAAAGGGTCGCCGGAGGGAAAACAGCTGTCGAAGTACATGACCGCATACCGGACCAGATGCTGTCGCAGGCCGGATTCATCATCGCTGCCCGCCCAGAACACGTCATCCCGGCTGAGTTGACACAGGGATTTGACGAAAAACCGGTCCATGCGGTCCTGATCGAGACCTTCGGGGTGGCTGCACCTAAAATTTTCGCTGAAGTATTGCTGCAGGTCAAAAATCTGATACGTGTAGAGGGCCAGTTCCTCCGGTTTCAATTCACGTTCCGCGTCGATGAAATCGTATTCGATCTCATCGCGGGATTTGTGGGCAAGGGGTGCGTAGAACCGGTCGGGGATGCAACCCACGCTCCTGTGGTCAACCCGTCCCAGCTTGAGATAATGCAGGCGATACCGGTCGAACCGATGAATCGTGTCGGCCGGGGCACATGCAACGGAAGGCGAAGCGAACCGCGTTTTTCGATCGAAGCCATCGATCACCCGGCGGATGTGCGGCCGCAGAAAAGGCATGAACACCGGCTCCAAGTCATCCTGGGAGACCGAAAAACCCTGATCGGCGATGGCATCTTCCACAGCCGTATCGATGTAAAAGCCATTGCCACCGGGATAGACGATAAAGCACGACGGGTCGTTACCCAGATCGAACAGATCTCGGCTGCGATAGCAGTGGCCATCGGCATAGGATTGTCTGATCATAAACCGGCAGCCGTCGCGTTTATCGGATAATCGGGCAAGATACATGATGCACCAGTCCCTTTCAGGCCAAATGGCTCATTGAACAAGATAACCGTTCTCATCGGAAAAACAACCAACCCACATGCAACCCATTGCCGGTCCGACCACAAGCAAAACGGGGCTACCGAGCGAGCGTGTCAACCTGTCCGGTGTCATCGCCGTCTCCATCGCCCACTTCATCCATGACGTCTATTCCAGCTTTCTGGCACCGCTGCTGCCACTGCTCATCGAAAAGCTGTCCATGACCCTGACGCAAGCCGGTCTGCTCTCCACGGTGATGCAGTTGCCCGCCTTGATCAACCCGTGGATCGGCTCCCTGGCCGATCGTATCAGCGTCCGTTGGTTTCTCATCCTGGCGCCGGCGTTGACCGCCGTCCCCATGAGCCTGATCGGTGTTGCACCCACCTATGGCATGCTGTTGATCCTGATGCTGTTTGCCGGCATCAGCGTATCCGTGTTTCATGTGCCGGCACCGGTGGTGGTGGCCCGAATGTCCGGCGACCGAAAAGGCCTGGGCATGTCTTTTTTCATGGTCGGCGGGGAAGCGGCCCGAGCCGTCGGCCCGATGGTGGCCGTAGGCCTGGTCGCCCTAATGGGACTGGACGGCTTCTATCCGGTAATGGCGGTCAGTTTTGCCTGCTCGGCGCTGCTGCTCTCGGCTACCCGGGACCTTCCGGTGACCCGAACCGCCGCCGCACCGGTGCCATTGATGCAAACCTGGCGCGGCATGCGGCATATCCTGGTGCCGATTACCGGCATCCTCGTGGCCAGGGGCTTCATGCACGGTTGCATGACCTCGTTTCTGCCCACGTTTATCGCCATGAACACCGGGAATCTGTGGCTGGCCGGTGCCGGATTGACCATCTTTGAAATCGCCGGCGTTGCAGGCGTCATGGTGGCCGGCACCCTGAGTGATCGATTCGGCCGCCGACGGCTGCTGACCCTGTCGATGGTGGGCGCACCGGTATCGCTGCTCGGGTTTGTCTTGGTGGATGGTTGGCCGGCGTATGCCATGCTGGTGCTCACCGGTTTCACCTTGTTGTCCACCACGCCGGTGATGCTGGCATTGGTGCAGGAAAACGCCGTTTCGAGCCCATCGGCGGCCAACGGGCTGTTCATGATGATTTCATTCCTGGCCCGCTCGGCGGTGGTGGTGATCGTCGGCATGACCGGGGATCTGATCGGATTGAAAGCCACCTATATGCTTTTTGCCTTGATTGGATTCATCGGTCTGCCCGTCGTCTTTCGATTGCCCGCCGACACCGAATCGAAAACCGTTTGACGACGGTCCTTGCCGATCGCCAGGCACCCCCCCGAATCGACAATTGATTGAAGGGGTCTTTCTGAACCGCGGTGGCGAGCGCATTCCTCGCCGCTTGCGGCGGGGGTAGCGAGTGAACTGAAAACAGACGGTCATCCTCACGGCGACCCCCGACGGCTCCGCTGTCGTTCGGCCTTATCCGGGCGGGCAGACGGACAGCACCGGGCAGGCCACCCCTCGGATCACCCGGTCGGTCGTCGAACCCAGCAGCATCGTCTCAACCAGTGAATGGCCCCGTACACCAAGCACGATGAGGTCGACCTGATGCATCCCGGCATATTTTTTCAGCGCTTGAAAAGGCTTGCCGGCCTCGCAGGCGATTTGGACCTTGCACCAGTTATGGGCGTCGGCCGGCACCAGCTCCTCCAGGCGCTGTCGGCAGCCAGCGGCCACCTCGGTGATCGCATCTGTTTTTATGGATTCCGGCAGCATGGCATCCCGGTAAACAAAAGGCTCCACCACATGCACCAGATGGATCACGGCCTCAAACTCCTGGGCAAGGCTGAACCCGTAATCCACCGCCCTTCCCGAGTCTGCTGAAAAATCGCATCCCACCATGATCTGTTTGAACCCGAAGCCTTTGAATTGCGTTTCCAGGCGACCCGCTTTTTCAGGCGGCGTAACAACCAGCAGCGGACAGGCGATGGTTCGCAGCAAGCGCTCGGTGACCGAGCCGAGGAACAGTCGTTTAAGCCCGGTGCGTCCGTGCGTGGATACGATGGCCAGGTCAGCTTGTTTCTCTTCAGCCAGACGGCACAGGGTACTGGAGACGGGGCCCGTTTCCACAACGGTCTCCCAATTCAGCGCACTGTCCTTGACCAAACCCCTTATCTGATCCATGGCACCGGTCTTCATTTCCTCGATCTGATCCTCCGGGTAAACAAAAGCCGCCCCATGCATGGTAACCAAAGGCAGATCGATCACATGACAGATGAAAAGGGTTGACCCGAACTCCTTGGCCATGCCGATGGCCTGAATGACCGCCGAATTGGAAAAATCGGAAAGGTCAGTGGCGCAGAGGATCCGTTTAACTTGGATTTTCATGATTCACCTCCTTGTCTGTCGACAATGCTGCTACCCACACAATACCGGCAGCCGGTGTCCCTGTCAAAGCAAATCCCGGCCGAGAAGGAAGAGCTCCCAGGCAGCAGCGACCCGTGCTGAGTCGCGGTCCCCCCGGTCGGTGGATTGATTGTCGATTGATTCTTGCGTTATATCCATCAAGCGGGTATGTAACCATGTCTTGGCAACTGACTGAAAACAATACCCTCAATGTGGTTATTTCCGGGGTCGCCCTCGGAACCATGGTTCACTCCGCAACCTTTCCTGATATGGATAGACACCCCCTTATCGCCGTCGTCGGGATGGACGGCATCTTTCCCGGCGCCCCGAACCTGGACCGGTTCTGGCAGAACATCGTCGAGGGTGTCGATCAATCGGCACCGGTCCCGGAAAGTCGTTGGATCGCCCCCGCCCAGGACCGGCTCAGCAGCGTCCGGATGCCGGATCGTCCCTACGCCCGCCACGCGTGTGTAATCGATGACTTCATTTTCGATCCCGATGCCTTTGCGCTGGATCCGGATCTGACGCGGGGGCTGGACCCGGTCCACCAGCTCACACTGACTGCCGGAAAACGGGCGGTGCGAGAGTGTGTAACCACGTCGCTTGACCACCGCCGCATCGACACCATCTTGGCAGCCATCGCCCTTCCCACTGACAGCGCCTCCGGCTTTTCGCGGAAAATCCTTGGCGGGGCCATTGAAAATCGCCTGTTTCCCGACACATCGTCACCCCCGACACCCCCAAGCCGTATTGACGCCCTGGCCAGCCGGGTTGACGGGCTGCCGGCGGCCCTTCTGGCTGCGGAAATGGGGTTTGGCGGGGACTGTTTTACCCTGGATGCCGCCTGCGCGTCGTCGATCTATGCAGTCGCGCTCGCCTGCCATGCGCTGGCGGTAAACCGCGCGGACATGGTCGTCACCGGCGGGGTCGCACGACCCGAATGCCTCTACACCCAAACCGGTTTCAGCCAGCTCCAGGCCCTGTCGGCGTCGGGCCGCTGCGCTCCCTTTGACAGGCGGGCAGACGGCCTGGTGGTGGGCGAAGGCGTGGGTATTCTGGTGCTGAAGCGTCTGGCCGATGCCATCGAACACGGCGACACCATTCACGGCGTGATCCGCGGTGTGGGGCTGTCCAACGATATGCGCGGCAACCTGTTGGCCCCGGAGCGCCGCGGCCAGGTCCGCGCCATGGAACGGGCCTACCGGTCGGCCGGCTGGCAGCCATCCGACGTTGATTACATCGAATGCCACGGCACCGGTACCCCGGCCGGCGACGCCACGGAGGTCAAGAGCCTGGTTCAACTCTGGCATGACGCATCTTCAAACGCGGGCACGTGCGCCATCGGTTCGGTAAAATCCATGATCGGCCACCTGCTGACCGCTGCCGGTGCGGCCGGCATGATCAAAACCCTCCTGGCCATCAAGCATCAGACCCTGCCGCCCACAATCAACTTTGAGCAGCCGCCGGATAACAGCCCGCTTCGGGAAAGCCCTTTCAAGGTGCAAACCAGCGCGATGCCCTGGCGTGCCCGGTCGGTAGGGGTCCCACGGCGGGCTGCAGTCAGCGCCTTCGGCTTCGGCGGCATCAACGCCCATATCCTGCTGGAAGAGTGGCCGGCGCATTCTTCGGGAAATCGATCCATCGGTTTTCAGCGACGCCCGGTCCATGATACGCCGGAAGTTGAATCCCCTGCCCCGGTGGCCATTGTGGGCATGGACGTCAGGCTGGGATCGCTGACGCATCTGCAAGCCTTTGCCGACGCCATATTCCAGGGGCACAGTGCCCTCGTGGATCGCCCGCCCGGCCGCTGGAAAGGGGTGGATGGGATGTTGATCAGCGCCCTGGGCGGCCTCGACCCCAAAGGGGCCTATGTCGACAGCCTTGAGGTGGGTATCGACGAGTTCCAGATCCCGCCCAACGAAATCGGCGACATTCTGCCCCAGCAGCTGCTGGCCCTCAAAGTGGGTGCCGGCGCCCTGACCGATGCCGGTTTGCCCCTGCGTGACCCCCGCGAACGCATGGGCGTGGTGTTCGGCCTCGGATTCGATTTCGAAGCGACGAACTTTCACCTGCGCTGGCAGCTTTTCACGGCGGTCAGGCACTGGAACGCGGTGCATGGTCTGAACCTGGACGACCAGGCCATGAACCAGTGGACGCAAAGCTTGCGGGACCAGTGTGTCCCGCCCCTAACCCCGCCACGGGTCATGGGGGCTTTGGGGGGTATCGTCGCCAGCCGCATGGCCCGTGAATTTCGCTTCGGCGGACCCAGTTTCGTGGTCTCAGCCGATGCCGCCTCCGGGATCAAGGCGCTTCAGGTTGCCGTCGACCTGCTGCAGGAGAAGGCGGCCGATGCCATGCTGGTGGGGGCGGTGGACCTGGCCGCTGAGGGGCGCAGCGTGATTCGCATGAACCATTTCTTACCCCTTTCACCGACCAACGCGATCCACCCCTTCGATGCCGCAGCCGATGGCACGCTTCCCGGAGAGGGTGCGGTGGCGCTGGTGCTGAAGCCACTCGCCCGGGCGAGAATGGACGGGGATCGCGTTTACGCCGTCATTCGGGGCATCGGCAGCGCCGGTGGTGACGATCCAACCCAGGGTCGTGTCAGCCAATCGACCTACCGCCGATCGCTGTCAGCGTGCTTCCATCGCGCCGCGGTCCCGGTCGCCACGGTGTCATATGTGGAAGCCCACGGCGCCGGTGCCCCGGACCAGGATCGCATTGAGATCGCCGCCCTTGCCGACTTTTTTGGCGAGTCCGCCCAGACCGACCCGTCAGCGGCCATCGCGCTCGGGTCCACCAAACCCATTACCGGTTTTACCGGCGCCGCCGACGGTCTGGCATCCCTGGTTAAAACGGCACTGTGCCTGCATCATCGTGTGTTGCCACCCCTTGCCGGGTTCAGGCAGCCCCGACCATTGGACGGGCTGGGGGAGGAAACGAGCCCGTTTCACATACCGAATCGGGCGCAGCCATGGTATCGGGATCGGCAGCGCGGTTCCCGAACCGCCTGCTGCGCATCGATCACCATGGACGGCCATTGCAGCCACGTGCTGATGCAGGAAGCTGAAACCAGCGCATCGGCGGTTGAATACACCGGTTTGCCCCCGGCCATCGACACCCGTGCCGGCCTTTTTGCGGTCGGCGGAAACACGCCGCAGCAGCTGATGGAGGGCCTTGCCGGACTGGAGGCTTTTTTATCGCGCCGCCCCGGTGAGGCGTCGGCGGCGGCAGCCGCCGGAAAGTGGATGCAATCGCACGCGCCGCGGTCCGACCATCGCCTGGCTGTCGCCCTGATCCTGAAGCCGGAGGATAATTGGGCTGGGGTGTTCAGCGACGCCCGCCAGGCCATTGCCGCCGGTGAATCGGATGCCCATTCCCGACAGGTATTTTTTCGCAGCCGTCCCATCGGGGCGGACGCCCGGGTTGCCCTGGTCTACCCGGGTTCGGGCAACCATTACCTGGGCATGGGACGCGATCTGGCCCTTCGGTTTCCCGGCATCGTCAACGCGATGGACCTTGACACCCCTCAATTGAAGACCCAGTTCCGGCCCTGGAACCTGATGCCCTGGCGACGTTCGTGGCAATCCGGATGGGAGGCGGAAGCCATCGCCCGGCTCACGGCTGACCCCCTGAACATGATTGTCGGCCAGGTGGTTTTCGGAGATCTGATGACCCGCGTCCTCGACCGGTTTTCCGTTCGCGCAGATGCCGTCATCGGCTACAGCCTGGGTGAATCGTCGGCCCTGTTCGCCCAGGGTGTCTGGCCGGACCGGGGCGACATGCTGGCGCGCATGCAGACGACCGACCTGTTCACCGGCCAGCTTGCCGGTCCATGCCTGGCCCTTCGACAGGCCTGGCGGATTCCGGACGAGGAGGCCGTGGTTTGGCGGGTCGCCGTGGTCAACCGACCCGCACAAGCAGTGCACGAAACCCTCGCGGCCATACCCCGGACGCGCCTGCTCATCGTCAATTCACCCCACGAATGCGTCATCGGTGGACTGGAACAGGCGGTGGCGGAAGCCATCGCCGCCATGGGCTGTCAGGCGGTGTACCTGGACGGCGTGGTCACCGTTCACTGCGATGCGGCCGGCCCGGTGGCCGAGGCCTACCGACGCCTGCACGTGTTTCCGACCATCGCTAAACCAGGGCTTGACGTGTACAGCTGCGGTTGGGCCGCCCCCTACGACGTCACTGATGATCGAGCTGCTGATTCCATAGTAAAACAAGCGGTTGATGGATTCGACTTCACCCAGACGATTAAGCGTGCAGCCGCCGATGGGGTCAGGGTGTTCATCGAGACCGGTCCGCGGTCGTCGTGCTCCCGCATGATCGATCAGATCTTAACCGGTCAACCCCATCTGGCCGTGGCGGCCAACCATGGCAACGAAGACGAAATCACCTCGCTGGTGCGATGCCTGGCCCGGCTGGTCGCCGAGCGGGTGCCCGTGAATCTGGGCGCATTGCATCAGGGACTTGACCCCATCCCTGCGTCGGGGTCGCCGCGTCAGCGACCGATCGCGCCGGTGGCCGTGGCCGTGGGTGGTCAGGTGCTCTCTCCAAGGCTGCCTGCCCCGTTGACCGGGAAAAAACCGTCCGGATCCTCGCCGCCTGCATTTATCGACGCCGACGCGCCGCCCGGGCTGTCCGACCGTTTTCAACCTGCCGAGGAATCGCCAGTGCCGGCTGAAACCGGCGCATCACCCCAATTCCAGTGGATGCAATTGCTTGAGACGGCTCGCAGGAACATGGAAACCACGGCCAGCACACATATGCAGTTTCTCGACTTTTCCCAGGAATTGACCCGACACGTTGCCGAGGCCGTCGGCCTTCAGACGCGACGGCTGGGCATGGGCGCCCGCTTGACCGATGATCCGCCGGACCGGCCAGAGACGCCGGGTGCCGCCCTGACGGCGGCGGCATCGGTACGCCCTCCCGCCTATGACCGGGAGATGTGCATGGCGTTTGCCGTCGGCAGCGTGGGCCAAGTCCTGGGACCGGCATTTGACGTGGTGGACACCCATCGCGTGCGGGTGCGTCTGCCCGACGAGCCGTTGATGCTGGTGGACCGCATCGTCTCCGTTCAGGGTGAAATGCTCTCCATGGAATCGGGCCGGGTGGTCACCGAGCATGACGTCCTGCCGGGTGCCTGGTACCTGGATGGCAACCGTGCACCGGTATGCATCAGCGTGGAGGCCGGCCAGGCGGACCTGTTTCTGAGTTCGTACCTGGGCATCGACCACCGGGTAAAAGGCGAGCGGGCCTATCGTCTGCTGGACGCAGTGGTGATCTTTCACCGGGGGCTGCCGCGTCCGGGGGAGACCATTCGCTACGAGATCGTCATCGACCGCTTTGTACGCCAGGGGGAGACCTGGATGTTTTTTTTTCGCTTCGAAGGCCATATCCATGGTGAACCCCTGATCAGCATGCGCGACGGTTGTGCCGGCTTTTTCACCGAAGCCGAAGTGGCCAATTCCGGTGGCATCATCCTCAGCGAACAGGAGCGTCAGGCCGTCCCCGGCAGGCGTCCGATGAACTGGCAGCCGCCGGTTCCCATGGTCCGGGAAACCTATTCGGATGCTCAGGTGGACGCCCTGCGCCGCGGGGACCTGGCCGGCTGTTTCGGCCGGCAGTTTGCCGGTCTCGGCCTTTCGACCGGTTTGCATCTGCCCGGCGGACGCATGCGTCTGATCCACCGCATCGTCGAACTGGATCCCGGGGGCGGCCGGTTTGGTATCGGTCTGATCCGGGCCGAAGCGGACATCCACCCCGACGACTGGTTCCTCGTCTGCCATTTCGTGGATGACAGGGTCATGCCCGGCACCCTCATGTACGAATGCTGCGCCCACACCCTGCGCGTCTTTCTCCAGCGCATGGGCTGGGTGACGGACAAGCCCGGCGTGTGCTACGAACCGGTAATCGGCAATGCCGCCCGGCTCAAGTGCCGCGGTCCGGTCACCCCGGCTACCCGCCATGTGCACTACGAAATTCAGATCAGCGAACTCGGGTTCGGCCCGGAACCATACGCCATTGCCGATGCCCACATGTCGGCCGACGGTCGTCCCATCGTCTTTTTCAAGGATATGTCCATCAAGATGACCGGGATCGGGCGGGAGGAGATCGAGCGCACATGGCGCAACCAGAAGATTCGCAGCGGGCTGGTCGATGAACCGATGGCAGGTGACGCCCCCCTTTTTGATCGGGCCTCAATCCTGGCCTTCGCCACGGGGAAGCCCTCCGAGGCCTTTGGCGAGCCCTATCGCATCTTCGACGAAAAGCGCACGATCGCCCGACTTCCGGGCCCGCCATACTGCTTCATGGACCGGGTGATCCGTGCCGAGCCGCCCCCCTGGGAACTCAAGGCCGACGGATGGGTTACCGCCCAGTATGACATCGACGAGAAGGCGTGGTATTTTGCCGCCGACCGCTCCGGCGTCATGCCCTTTTGCGTGTTGCTTGAAATCGCCCTGCAACCTTGCGGCTGGCTGGCCGCCTATGCCGGATCTGCCCTGCGCGGCCGGCATGACTTGAAGTTTCGCAATTTAGGGGGCAGCGGCCTCCTTCACCGCCCGGTGACCCCCGCCACCGGCACCTTGACCATGCGCTGCCGCATCACCAAGGTCAGCGAGGCAGCAGACATGATCGTTGAAAATTTCGATTTCGAGGTGCTAGTCGGAGACGAACCGGTCTACACCGGCAACACGTATTTCGGTTTCTTTTCGGCTGAAGCGCTCAACGAGCAAAAGGGCATGGGGGATGCAGATCCCCTGGTCAAGGCCATCCGCCCCTATTCCGGCACCACGGCGGGTGCCTGCACCCTGCCCATGGATCCTCCGCACACACCGGAATCGGCCGCCGATGGGCCCGCTTCTGTGCAAAAACTGGCGCTGCCCGGCAAGGCGCTGTTGATGATTGACCGCATCGAGGCCAGTTTGGCGGAAGGCGGGGCCTCTGGCTTGGGCTACATTCGCGGTACCAAGCAGGTGGATCCGGACGAATGGTTTTTCAAGGCCCATTTCCACCAGGATCCGGTCTGCCCCGGATCCTTGGGGATAGAATCCTTTTTACAACTATTAAAAACTGTGGCAATGAAACGGTGGCCCCATCTGGCGGCAACCCATCGGTTCCGCATGGTTGCGGGCAGCCGCCACAACTGGACGTATCGTGGTCAGATCATTCAGAAAAATAAAACCGTTACCGTAGAGGCGCTGATCACGCAGGTGGGCGATGGACGATCCCCGACGATTCGGGCCGACGGCCTGCTCAGTGTGGACGGCCTGCCCATATACAAAATGGAGAATTTTGAACTGGCCTTGGTTCCAGCAACCGACAACACGTGATCATGCGCGCTATTCACCCAACCGTCGATCCGGACGACTACCAGCATCTCTATCCGTTCCAGTCGCATTTTCTGGATCGCAACGGATTGCGCTATCACTTTATCGACCAGGGAAAGGGCGACCCGGTGGTCATGGTGCACGGCAACCCCACCTGGTCATTTTTCTTTCGCCGCATCATCACCGCCCTTGAATCGCGCCATCGCATCATTGCGCCGGATCACATGGGATGCGGCCTGTCGGACAAACCCGGTGACGCTGAGTACGACTTCCGGCTGCAAAGTCGGTTGGATGATTTTTCGGCGTTGATGGATCACCTTGACCTGGATCGGGTCACGCTCATGGTTCATGACTGGGGCGGCATGATCGCCATGGCCTGGGCCGTGGCCAACCCGCATCGGGTGGCCCGTCTGATCATCACCAACACGGCCGGCTTTTTTCCGCCGGGCCGCAAGCGCATCCCGCTGCGACTGTGGGTGATCCGCAATCTGGGTGTCCTGGCCACGCCGGCCGTCCTCTATGGAAACCTGTTTGCCCGAGGGGCCATTCACATGGCACCGCGAAAACGCTTGCCCGCGAAGGTCAAGCAGGGACTGTTGGCCCCCTATAACTGCCCGAAAAACCGGCTGGCCACCTTGCGCTTCGTCCAGGACATCCCCCTGGTACCCGGCGATCCGGGATTTTCCATCGTCGACCGGGTGGACCGGCACCTGGCCGGGCTGGCGTCCGTCCCCATGCTGATCCTGTGGGGGCGCCACGATTTCGTCTTCGACGTGGATTACTACAACGAGTGGTGCCGACGCTTTCCAGAGGCTGAAAAGCACCGCTTCGACGACGCCGGCCACTATCTGCTGGAGGATGTGCCGGAGCGGATCATCGCATTGGTGAACGATTTTTTGACCCGGCATCCGATAAAAAATAAATAACCATAATCCAAACCCAAATGACCCATCAATCACCATCGTCGAGTTCAACAGTCCAACCCTCATGATAGGGTAGTTTGGGATTTATTTGAGATTGGTTATTTGAAGTTGTAATTTCCGGTACATCTGGGTCAAGGGTCGATGAATTGAAGCGTTGGGATTTATGGAAACGACGCCTGAAAAACATGCCACCATCGTCAACGTGGCCACCTACCTGCGCCGCATGGCCCGCATCCAACCTTACAAACGGGCGGTGGTCTGCCCCTGCGGCAGGGACAGGCAGGGCCGGGTGGCATACACCCACCTTACCTTCCGCCAACTGGACATCGAATCGGATTGCCTGGCCCGGGGACTCGACGACAAGGGCATCGGCCGCGGCGTGCGCACCATCCTCATGGTCAAGCCGAGCCTGGACTTCTTTGCCCTGGTCTTCGCCCTGTTCAAGGTGGGGGCCGTGCCCGTTGTGGTGGACCCGGGAATGGGGGTCTCCCGCATGCTGAACTGCCTGAGGGAAAGTCAGGCCCAGGCCCTGATTGGCATCCCCCCGGCCCACGTGCTGCGCACCCTGTCCCCCGGGTATTTCAAAAGCGTCAAGACCTTCATTACCGTGGGCCGACGCTGGTTCTGGGGTGGACTCACCCTGGACCAGGTGCGCAGCAGGCAGTGGGAGCCCTACCGCATGGCGGACACCCGGGCCGATGAAATTGCCGCCATCCTCTTTACCACCGGCAGCACCGGCCCGGCCAAGGGGGTTTATTACACCCACGGGATTTTCGATGCCCAGGTTCGCAGCATCCGCGCCCAGTTCGGAATCACGCCGGCGGAAATCGACCTGCCCACTTTTCCGCTTTTCGCCCTGTTCGACCCGGCATTGGGAATGACGGCCATCATCCCTGACATGGATCCCACCAAGCCGGCCCATGTCAACCCGGAGCGAATCGTCGAAGCCGTCGTTAATCACGGCGTCACCAACATGTTCGCCTCCCCTGCCCTGCTCAACCGTGTGGGCCGCTACGGCAGGGAAAAAGGAATCCGACTGCCCACCTTGAAGCGGGTGATTTCTGCGGGCGCGCCGGCCACGCCGGCCAATATCGAACAGTTTTCCGCCATGCTCACCGAGGGCGCTCAGATCCACACCGGGTATGGGGCCACGGAGGCCATGCCGGTGAGCGCCTTCGGCAGCGACGCGATCCTGAGCGAGACGCGCAAGCTCAGCGAGCAGGGATATGGCATGTGCGTCGGGAAACCGGTAGCCGGCATCGAGGTGCGAATCATCCGCATCTCGGACGGTCCGATTGCCCGGTGGACCGACGACCTGCTAGTGCCCGACGGAGAAATCGGCGAGATCAGCGTTCGCGGTGATCAGGTGACCCGCGGCTATTACGAGCGGACCCGGGAGGACGCCTTGGCCAAGATCGTCGACGGCGATACCTTCTGGCACCGCATGGGAGACCTGGGATGGATGGACAAGAAAGGCCGCATCTGGTTCTGCGGCCGAAAAAGCCACCGGGTGGTCGGTCCCCAAAAAACCATGTTCACCATTCCCTGCGAGGCCATATTCAACAACCATCCCCGCGTGTTCCGCAGCGCGCTGGTCGGTGTGGGGCCCCAGGGACGCCAGCGGCCGGTGGTCTGCATCGAGCTGGCGCCCGGAGACGCCGGCAAGGACAAATCAGGCTTGAAAAAAGAGCTGTTGGCGCTGGCCAAGTCCAGCCCAATCAGTGAAGACATCGAAACAATCCTGTTTCACCGGGCCTTCCCCGTCGACATCCGCCACAATTCAAAAATTTTCCGGGAGCAGTTGGCCGTCTGGGCGGAAAAGAAAATTGTATGACGACAGTGGGTTAAGTATTTCGAAAGCATTCGCTATGGATACCAACGCCAATCAATCACCAGCGATTCGGGTCAAAAAAAACATTCTGGTTACCGGCGGCGGCGGCTTTTTGGGCCAGGCCATCGTACGACAGCTGCTGGCCAAAGGACATCGGGTGGTCAGCTTTTCGCGGGGCACACACCCGGATCTGGATGCCCTCGATGTCCCTCAATTGTCCGGTGACATCGCCGACGCCGGCGCCGTCAACAACGCGGTTGGCGGCAGGGACGCCGTTTTCCACGTGGCGGCCAAAGCCGGGGTGTGGGGCGCACTCGAGGAATATCACCGGCCCAACGTGATCGGCACCCGAAACGTCATTTCGGCCTGCCGTTCCAGCCGAGTGCCCATGCTGATTTACACCAGCAGCCCCAGCGTGATTTTTGACGGCGGCAACATGCAGGGGGTGGACGAATCCGTCCCCTACCCGGCCCATTATCATGCACCCTACCCGCAGACCAAAGCCATGGCCGAACAGGCCGTGATGGCCGCCGCAGACGATCTGCTCAAGACCGTGGCCCTGCGGCCGCATCTGATCTGGGGGCCACGAGACAACCACCTGGTGCCGCGCATCATCGCCCGGGCCGATAGCCTGAGGCGGGTGGGTGACGGTGAGAACCGCGTGGACACCATTTACGTCGACAACGCCGCCCGCGCCCACGTGCTGGCCATGGAGGCGCTGGAGAAAAACCCGGCGGTGTCGGGCAGCGTCTATTTTATCAGCGACGACAACCCCATCGGCTTGTGGGAAATGGTGGATCGCATCCTGGAAGCGGGCGGCAAACCCCCGCTGACCAAAACCGTGTCACCCAAAGCGGCCTATTGGATCGGCGTGCTGATGGAATGGGCCTACCGCACTTTCGGCATCTCCGGGGAGCCTCGGATGACCCGTTTCGTCGCCCGGGAACTGGCGACGTCCCACTGGTTCGACATTTCTGCGGCCAAGCGAGACCTGGGCTACACGGCCGACATCACCATCGAGGAGGGAATGAAGCGGCTCAACGCTTGGCTGACGGAAAAATCTTCCCCATCGCCTTAAAAAAATGATAAAGAAAGGGACTGGGCGACTGGACCGGGCCCCTTCCGGCAAATGTGAACCAAGGAGTGCGACTGTGGAACTGACTGATCTATTGCCCCTGGAAAAATGGACCCAGATCGAAAATGAAATCCATGAACACTCGGGATTGGAGTCCAATGTCTTCAATACCGACGGCATCCGCATCACGGACAACAAAGTCTGGGTCAATCGCCTCTGTCCGGCCATCAAAGCCACGGACAAGGGACAGGCGTTCATTTGTGCCGTGGCCCACATGAACCTGGCCAACCAGGCCAAGGGGGAGAAGCGACCGGTGATCGAGGCGTGCGACGCCGGGTTGATGAAGATCGTGGTACCGATTTTTGTCGACGGCGATTACATCGGCGCCGTGGGCGCCTGCGGCCTGCTGCCTGCAGGCGGCGAGGTGGATGCCTTCCTGGTCAATAAAATGACCGATATCGACGAAGCAAACATCGAGGCGCTGTGCGAGGATCTGGCCGTCATCGAAAAAAATTCGGCCGAGGAAGTGGCCCAGTTCATCTGGGAAAAAATAGAAGCGGTCGTCTCGGAAGCTTGATCCCGATGCCTTCATGCCCCCTCTGCGATCGACCGGTCGGCGGACGGCCGGATACCAGATCGGGTATCGATGGTCGGCGCACAGCACCATCTGGACCATCTGCCCCAGCCGGCCGAAGGGGACCTGAAACTGGTGACGATGGTCATTTGATCGTGGGTGACGCTACCACATGGGGTAGCGCTGCGCATGGTGAACACACCGGACGAGCCGCGGTCCACCGGCCCGTCCAAGCAACCGCCACACCGCTGTCGGGAGGGCCGGTCAGACGCGCTCCATGTCGAACTCCTCGAACCCATACCAAAAACCGGTACTGCTCAGGTGATCCAGTTCGAACTGGACCGCTTCGATGTGGTTGTCCTCGATTTCCAGAAACCGGGCAAACATGGGCCGGTGTTCAGGGCCCACCTGGTCGACCATGCCTTTGTAGAACCGGCTGGTTTCGATCTCCATCGCCAGCGCCTGTGAGAGCATCTGCTGCTTGAGTCCACGCGCATCTTCGCTGATCTTCGATTGAAGGGCGGCGGCCTCTTTGCGGATCGCCGCTTTGTCGGGAATCACCGAAGCCAATACGTCGCTGCTGATTTTTCCACGCGTTTGCCACTCGTCGAGCCGGCTTTCCAGGTAATCCACATGACGCTGCTCGTCGTCTGCCAGGGTTTGAAATATTTTTTTTCCGGCCGGCTCATCGGTGCGGGATACCGCCTCGAGGTACAAATCTCTGATCCGGTGCTCGAATTCCAATGCTGATTTGATGGCTGTTTCCAGTTGCATGGGCTCCTCCTTAAGGTGAAAAGTGACCGTTGATTGGCAGATATATAACCAATAATAGGGGTGGCGTCCCTGAAAAACAATGTTTCACATCGAAACGGTCGTTTTCCGATGGTGGGGGTTGATCATGGGGATGCTTTGCCAATGGCGTCGAGGATGTACTGTGGAAGCGCGAATGCACTGCGATGAATGTCAGGGGTGTAATAGCGGGTGGCAATGCCGCTTTGGGAAAATCGCCGCTGCAGGGTTTTTACATCCTGTTGCCTCAGCTCCGGGTTGTCGCTGGCCCATCCGAAAGCCATGATGCCCCCGGCATAGGTGGGAACGGCCGCCGTAAAAAAATGCCAGTCCGGAAACAGGGCTTTAAAATGCTTGGCCGATGCGCGCACCTCATCCAACTGCAGGAAAGCCACCCCGTTCTGGGTGACCAGCACACCGCCGGGTGTCAGGCGGGTTTTGCAGGCGGCATAATACGGCTCACTGAACAACACCCCGGCCGGTCCATCGGGGTCCGTACTGTCGGTCAGGATGAGATCGAAGCGGTCATCCGTTTGCTGCAAAAAATGCAGGCCGTCATCGATCACGATACGGGTCCTGGAATCATCGAAGGCGCCCTTGGCGTGGTTCGGCAGATATTGCCTGCACAAATCGATGACCGACCGGTCGATTTCGACCTGGACCACCTGTTGGATGGTGCGGTGACGCAGCACTTCTCGGAGGATGGCGCCGTCGCCGCCGCCGATGATCAGCACCCGCCGAACGCGGCCGTGGGCCAGGACAGGCACATGCACCATCATCTCGTGATAGATGAATTCGTCCGCCTCCGTGGTCTGGATGACGCCGTCCAATGCCAGGACGCGGCCAAAGGCCCTGTTTTTGAAAATGAGCACGTGCTGAACATCCGTGCGCGTTTCGAAGAGCCGTTCATCGATGGTCAACACATGATCGTAGCCGCTGCAGACCCGCTCCCGGTATTTATCGGTCATCGCACGCCTCTCATCGGGCTGTCTTTTTTCAACGTTGAACCGCGATGGCGAACCCATTCCGCGCCCCTTGCGGCGGGGTTGGCGGGCGAACTGAAAATCGACGTTCACCCTTACGGTCGGCGGTCGGGCGCCCGCCGCGCGGCAGCTATCGCCGTTCGGTCTCGGATTGCTTGATATGGCTGGGAATGGTGCAGACGGGAATCGGCACCATCTTGTGCCGATTGACCCGGTTGAATTTCCTGAAGATGGCCAGCACGTCCCGCTGTCTGGGGTCAAGGGCCACGTCGTCACCGTTGCCGGCTTCGTGGGCCATGGCCCATTCCAGTTCATCGTAGGCGGCCCCGATCTGGCTCTCGTCCGAGCGGTTGTCGCTCCACAACCCGTCCGTGGGCGGCGCCTGGATGATCTCCTCGACAATGCCCATCGTTTCTGCAAGTGCATAGACCTCTGATTTCATCAGGTCGGCAATGGGCGACAGATCCACCCCACCATCCCCGTATTTGGTATAGAAGCCCACGCCGAAATCCTCCACCTTGTTGCCGGTGCCTGCGACCAGCAGGCGGTGGTGGGTGGAAAAGCCATAGAGGGTCAGCATGCGCAGCCGGCTTCGGGCGTTGGCCATGCTCAAGTCGTCCTGAATGGCCTCCGGCAGGGCCCTTTTCAGGGATTCAAACACCGGTGTCAAATCTACGGTTACACCTTCCACGGTGGGATAACGCGCCGTCAGCCACTGGATATGCTTGGCGGCCCGGCTAACCTGATCCGCGGCCTGGCATATCGGCATGTTCAGCGCCTTGACCGGATAGGCGGTCATGGCGCACAAGGTTGAGGTCACCGCCGAATCAACGCCGCCGGAAACGCCCACCACGAAGCCTTTCAGGCCAGATTCGTCAAGATACCGGGTGAGCCAGTTGACGATATAATCAATGACAGCGAGGGGTTGCATCGCCCGATCCCTTCGTTGAAACATTAGGCAGGGGCCTTTCAGGCCCATGGCCGCAGGAGAAAACAGCCCATTCTTATACGGGGAAACGCAGGGGCGTCAAGCAATAATTATCCCCCGTCGACACACCCCAATTAGATGGAATGATGAGGAATATATCCTGGATCGGTTGGGTTGGCCTGCGGTGAACCGCGACAGCGAACCCACTCCCCGCGGCTTGTCGGAGCGAAGCTGAGACCGCGCGCATCGGGGCCGCGCGGAGGGTTCAATCCGGCAGCAGGTCGTAAAAATACGTCATTACATCCGAGCGGGTAATGATTCCGATGATGCGGCCATCTTCCACCACGGGGAGCCGACCGATATCGTGGCGCACCATGGTCTTGGCTGCCTGGATGGGGCTTTTCCCGGGCCCGATACTGACCACCCGACTGCTCATGAAGGCCCTGACCGGCGCCCGGAGCTGCGCTTGCTTGCGCATCTTTTTGAAATCCCGCCGTGATATGATGCCCACCAGGGAACCGCCGTCCACCACCGGCAGGCCGGTGCATCCCCGCTGGCGAAGCATTTTGGCCACCTCGGCCATGGATCTGTCCGCTGAAACGGTGTAGACGGGAAAGGACATCATGTCGCTGATTTGAACCGACGACTGCTGGTTGCCTTTGATGAGATCGATGATCATCTGTTCGGCCACCTCGGAATTGACGCCTTTGAGCATGGCGCTGCCGGCACCGGGGTGGCCGCCCCCGCCCATGCTTTTCATGAGTGTGCCGACGTCAAGCCCTTCATGGTCACTGCGGCCGATGATCATGCATTTTTGCCGGCCGTTTTTTTCTTCACTGACGAACAGGCCGAAGGCGGCATCGACGTTGACAATCTCGCGGTACATGCGCACGACCAAGGCCAGGTTGCCCACGTGTCCGTCGATGTGAATCCGGCTGATGCTGACCGAATATCCGTTTAGCTTCAGCCGATTGTCGTTTTTCAACATCTCGAAGAGCACGTCCCTCTGTTTTTCCCCGTATGCCGGCCGCAGGAATTTGGAGACCAGGGCGAGGTCCGCTTTTCGATCCAGCAGCCAACCGGCGGCATAGGCATCTTCAGCCGTGCAGGATGAAAAAGACAGGTGACCGGTATCCTCATACAGGCCGGCCAGGAAAAGGGTTGCCTGGATGGGCGTAATCCGTTTTTGCAAGGTCTTGAGGTGACGCACCAAGAGGGTGATGGTCGCACCGACGGCTTCCTGACATCTCCACGCCGCATCGATATCCCCACCGGCATGGTGGTCCCACACCAGCACCTCCAGGTCGGATCGCTGGTTGAGCTTGGCGATGGGGCCCAAGCGCGCCCAGTCTGCCGTGTCCACAACGATGAGGCGGGTCACCTTGCCGGTTTCGATGCGCCAGCGGTCCACGCAGTCGAAGATGTCTTTGTGGATGGAGATGAATGCACGGACATTGGGATTGACGGTCCGGGGAATGGCGGCGACGGCCCCGGGATAGATCAATGTGGCGGCCACCAGCGAGGCAAAGGCATCGAAGTCGGCGTTTTTATGGGTGGTGATGATCTGCGTCATGAATCGATTTGGTGTGAACCGCCGCAGCGCCCGCATTCCCCGTCCCTTGCGGCGGAGTTTGCCTGCGAATCAAAAAAATGACCGAATTCCTTACGGTCGAAGATTCCTCGCAGCTCGCGACGAGGGTTTTCAATCGGCGGACGACGGTTGGTTGCCGGCGCGATGCCGATCCAGGAAAGCACGGGGGGCGTTTTCCACGGAAGGGGCATCCAGCTGCGGCGGCAACCCGTGTTGGGACTTATATTCCAGCGCCAGCCGGTGCTTTTCGATTTCCGTCTGGCTTTCGATGCTCTTTTTGGCCAGCAGATAACGAAGATAGACAATCCAAACGCCAATGCCCACAACCACCACCCCCAGCGTGATGAAGACCCACTTGAAACGGATGATCGCATCGATGCCGGTGCGTCCGATATAGGTGATCATATTGGGGATGATCCAGTAGGAGATCACGCCTACAAAGATCAAAAACCCGATGATGAATATGTTCATCCGGCTGATGCGGACCAGGATCGACTCCAGGCGGGATGCATACCCCGGCTCACTGGCGGCCGCGGATTCACCCCCTTGCCGTTCATTGCCGTGGAAAATAGCCACGTAAGCCTTCACCACAAAGCCGAAGAGCAGCATGGCGCCGACCGGGATGCCGATGGCGGCCACGAACCAGGCCCGAAACGGAAAGGGGTGCTCCCTGGTTTCAAGCCGCACCTGGTAGTTCTCGAGGGGGCCGAAGGTCTTTTCGAAATAGTACTTGTTGAATTCGCTCAGGTGTTTGCCGCTGGTTTCATGAATGACGTTGCCGTTGGCATCGATGACCTGCAGCCACGATTGTCGGCCGGATTTCATGGCCGCCAGGGCGAAGATTTCCAGTTCAAGCAGAAACAGCCCGACAATGATGATGATGAAAAGGGTTTTGTTTCCCTGGATTAAATTACCGATATGCGTCGTTTTCACAGCGGGTTACCCTGCAACCCGTTCACCGGCACCGCAAGGTGAACGGATGGCCGCGTTTCTGTCTCCCCGCGGGCTGGCCATACCCGGCAGAACCCATGGGCGGTGTGCGTAAAATAAAGTGACAAGATATCACAGCGATGCTTTCATGCACAATCTTTTTTGTGCGCGTCTACCGGTTCACCGTTCACTCCGGCCGCCATTTTTAAAAAAACCCTGAACCCCGAATCTTTGAACCCCTAAACCCTGAACCCAAATCATTGACAGTCACCCCCAATTGTTTCATAAGGATGCTTCATCCCCACCCGCCACCTTTTTGATTGGAGCCTGTTTCATGAACAAGATGATCATCTCGGTCCTGGGCAAAGACCGGCCCGGCATCATCGCCGCCGTCACCCGTATTCTGTTCGATCAGGATTGCAACATCGAAAACGTCAGCCAGACCATTCTTCAAAATGAATTCTCCGGCATTTTTATTGTCAGCGTCCCGAAAACACTGTCGGAAGGGGACCTTCACCGACTCCTGGACGCCGGACTTTCCCCCATGGGGTTGCATGTTTACGAAAAGCGGCTGTCCACAGACGATGGATCCCAGACGGACGTCGACAGCGAGCCCTTTGTCGTGGTCACCAAGGGACCGGATCGCAAAGGCCTGGTGGCCTCCATCACCGCCATCATGGCTGCCCACCGGGTCAATGTGACCAACCTGCAGGCCGTCTTCAAAGGCGGCGACGATCCCAATGCCAACATCATGATCTATGAGGTCGACATCCCCAGCGATGCCAACCACCAGGCCCTTCGACGGGACCTGCGTGAAAAGGCCCTGGCGCTGTCTCTGGACATATCCATCCAGCACAAACTGATTTTCGAAGCGATCAATCGCGTTTAAGGCGCGGATAAGGACAATTGCCATGTTCAGTGAACGAGAGATCCTCTCCGTCGTGGAGATGCTCAAAAATGAAAACCTGGATGTTCGTACCGTCACCTTGGGCCTCAACCTGCTGGATTGCGCCAGTGATGACATCGGCCGGTTCACGGACAATATTTATGCCCGCATCACCGGTGCAGCCAACAATCTGGTGAAAATATGCGACGAGGTGGGGGACAAGTACGGGATCCCGGTGGTGAACAAGCGCATCTCGGTAAGCCCGATTGCCGTGGCCGGCGCCCCCTTCAATGCCCGTCAGATGCTGATGGTGGCCACTGCGTTGAACGATGCCGCCGCCGCCGCGCGGGTGGATTTTATCGGCGGGTTCTCTGCCCTGGTGGAAAAGGGAATCGCCAGGGGCGACCGGGCGCTGATCGAAGCCATGCCCGAGGCCTTGGCCGGCACCCAGCGGGTTTGCGCGTCCGTCAATGTGGCCTCCACCCGGGCGGGCATCAATATCGATGCCGTGCTGCTCATGGGCAGAACCATCAAGGAGGCCGCCCGACGCACCGCCGATCGCGATGGTTTGGCCTGCGCCAAATTGTGCGTATTTGCCAATATTCCCCAGGATATCCCCTTTATGGCCGGCGCCTATCTAGGTGTGGGTGAAGCCGATGCGGTGATCAACGTGGGCGTCAGCGGTCCCGGCGTGGTCAAAAAAGCCATCGACCGCGCAACGGCGTCCAGCCCGAACCTCAACCTGGGCCAGATCAGCGAAATTATCAAGCGCACCGCCTACAAGGTCACCCGCATCGGCGAACTCATCGGCCGCGAAGTGGCCCAGCAGCTGGGCATTAAATTCGGCGTGGTCGACCTTTCTCTGGCGCCAACCCCCAACGTGGGTGACAGTGTGGGCGAGATTTTCCAGAGCCTGGGACTGGCCAGCATCGGCGTTCCCGGCAGCACGGTGGCGCTTGCCCTCTTAAACGACGCGGTGAAAAAAGGCGGCGCTTTTGCCAGCTCAAAAGTGGGGGGGCTGAGCGGCGCCTTCATACCGGTGAGCGAGGACCTGAACATCTCCCAGGCGGCCGCAATGGGCCACCTGTCCATCGAAAAACTCGAAGCGATGACCTGCGTTTGCAGTGTGGGCCTGGACATGGTGGCCATCCCCGGTGACACCAGTGAAGAGACGCTGGCGGCGATCATTGCCGATGAAATGGCCATCGGCGTGATCAACAAGAAAACCACCGCTGCCCGCCTGATCCCCGTACCCGGTAAAAAGGCCGGTGACCACGCCTTTTTCGGCGGTCTTTTGGGCGAATCCATCATCATGCCGGTAAACAACGCCGCCGGGGAAAACCGATTTCTGCGGCGGGGCGGGCTGATTCCGTCCCCCATTCACAGTTTGGTAAATTAAGAAATTCGGGGATTAAGGAATTGAGGGATCAACCATTCCAGCATTCCCAATTTTTCAATTCCCAATTCCTCAATTCGTTTTTTTTTCATTCATTCCAGGAAAACAAGGCTGCCCCGGCCAAGAGAAACGCCAGGGTCATGGCGCATAGGACAGCGACTTCTGGCATCACCGCCAACAGCCCTTGCCCCTCGTTCATCACCTGTCGTGCCGCTTTCAACAGGTGGGTCAGCGGAAAAATCTTCGCCGAGGCCTGGAGCCAGGCCGGTGCGCCCTCGATGGAAAACCAGACTTCGGACAAGAACATCATGGGCCAGGATATAAAATTGAGCAGGCCATTGGTGAATTCTTCGCTGGTCCCGCGCGCAGCGATGACCAGACCCAGCGCTGTCATGCAGGTGCTGCCCGCCAGAAACACCACGAAGAGGTTCAGCAGACTGCCATATACCTTGAAGTCAAGGATCCAATCACAACCCGCCCAGACGATCACCAGGGTGAACATGAGCAGAAAAATCCGCGACAGCAACTGGGCGGCGAGATACTCAAAGGCGGTCAGCGGGGTCGCTTTGAGCCGTTTGAGCACCCCGTTTTTACGATAGCGAACCACCACCCAGCCGACCCCGTAGAGGGCGCTGAACATCATGTTCATGCCCAGGACCCCGGGGAAAAGCCAGTCGATGTAGCGAATCTGGATCCCCTGGATGTCCCTTTTCTCGAATCGCGTTTCTGATCCAGGCGGCAGCAGGGCCCCTTTCAAAATCCTTTCGACGATTGCCCCGGAAGGGGATGAATCGCTGACCCAGTATCGGATCGGGTGGGTCCCTGTCTCGATCAACAAGTCTATTTTATGGTGCTTGAGCTTTTCCATCCCCTCGGCATGGGTTTCAAACCCCACCATGGAGATGGCCTTGAATGCGGTAAACGAATCCGGAAGGACGTCGGTCGACCGGGAGGCGGGTGCACCTGGAGCGACAGGGAAAAGCCCCACCTTGAACGGCGATTGATAGTCGCCTTTGAAGATGACGCCAAACCCGAGGATGATCAGAAAAGGGAAAAGAAAGTTCCAGCCGAATGCCGCACGGTCTCTGAAGAATTCCCGGTTTCTGGCATTGAAAATGGCCCACAGTCGCTTGAATCGCATGCATCCTCCGGTTCATTCCCGCAGACTTCGCCCGGTGAGCTTCAGAAAAACATCCTCCAGGGTGGGTGTCTGCACATTCACACCGCGCATGTCCACCCCCATCGACAACAGCTTGGAGACAACCGCATTGACGTTTTCCGTTCGAATCTGAATTCGGTCACCCCGCTGGTTGATGAACCCTTGCAAGCCGTCCGGTTTTTCCGGGAACTGCGCCTTGGGCACCGACAGGGTTGCCCGCTGGCAGTGGGTTTCAATCAACGCCGGGGGCGCACCGCGGGCGATGACCTTACCTTTGTCCATGATGGCGACGTCGTCACAGAGTTTTTCCGCCTCTTCCATGTAATGCGTGGTGAGCACGATGGTCCGTCCCTGGGATTTAACCGTTTGGATGATGTCCCACAAATTTCGTCGGGCCTGGGGGTCCAGACCGGTGGACGGTTCATCAAGAAACACCAGTTCGGGCCGGTTCAACAAGGCCAGGGCCAGCAGCAGCCTCTGTTTCTGTCCACCGGAAATTTTATCGTTCAGTTGCCCTTTCACCTCCTCGAGGTGGCAGAGATGAATCAAGTGGCCGATCGAGTCCGTGTGGTCGTACAACCGGCTGAAGGTCTCCAGGGTTTCCGCTACGGTCAAAAACGATAGCAAGGCGGTCTGTTGAAACATGATCCCGACCTCCTGCCGGAACTGCGCCGCCCGACTCGCGCCTTTGTACAGAATCGTCCCGCTGGTGGGGACGATGATGTCTTCGATGATCTCGATAAGGGTGGTCTTCCCGGCGCCATTGGGCCCCAGCAGGCCGAAACAACTGCCCTGGCCGATGATCATGCTCACCCCGTCGACGGCCTTGAGGCGCCGGTAGGATTTGTGAATGTCAACAAGTTCCAGCAGCGGTTTCATCGGCGCCGTCACGTTCATGGGGGAAGCTTGGTTGGTGATTAATGGTTAAAATATCTTATTTAATAAAAAGGGGTTGCACATGTTTGACAGTTGACAGGCAAGGACGGTTTTTTTATAGTCGCAAGGACCGCGCAAATCAAGCCGGATTGAAAAAATAACGACCGGCCGGGGTTATCCCACCATTCTTCCGATCAACTTGTCGGATGAAAAAATGAGCGACCATGCAGCGTAAAAGCCATTTCACCGTCAGCATAATTCTGACCGCGGCCCTTATCCTGATCGGTACGGGCGGGTACATGATCATCGAGGGGTGGCCGGTTGACGACGCCATCTACATGACCATCATCACCCTGGCCACCGTCGGCTACGGCGAAGTCCACCAGGTGAGCGGCGTAGGCCGGATTTTCACCATTTTCCTCATTGTGGCCGGTGTCGGTTATTTCATGTATGTGGTCGGCCTGCTGGTTCAGTTTTTGGTCGAAGACCGCATACGAGTCATTCTCGGGAGGCGCAAATTGGACAAGCAGATCGCCAGGCTTAAAGATCACTATATCATCTGCGGGTATGGCAGAATCGGTCGGGTGCTGGCCCGCTACCTCACCGAACGATACCTGAATGTGGTGATAATCGAAAAAAATGAGTCCCGCCAGGCGGCCATGGATGAAGACGGCGTGCTCTATCTGGTGGGTGAAGCCACGGATGAAAGCCTGTTGCTCAGGGCCGGCATCAAAGATGCCAACGCCCTGATCACCGCCGTGGCCACCGATGCGGACAATGTTTTTCTGACCCTGATCGCCAAACAGCTCAATCCCGGCCTGTTCATCGTCGCCCGGGCGATCCAGAATACCGCCAAACGCACCCTTCAGGCCGCAGGGGCCAACACGGTCATCTCTCCCTACGACCTTGGCGCCCGACGGATGGCCCACGCCATTTTGCGGCCAACGGTGATCAAGTTCCTCGAACTGGCTTTTGCCGACGACAGCACAGATATTCAGGTGGAAGAAATCCGGGTGCGATCCACATCACAACTGCTCAATGTGGCCCTCAAGGATTCGGGCATTCGTCAGAAGCTGGATCTGATTATCCTTACGATCAAGAAGGCCGACGGAACCATGATATTCAACCCCAAGGCAGACACCCGCATGGAAACCGACGATACCCTGGTGGTTGTCGGCCGCGCAAAAAGTGTCACCCAACTGGAACTGATGATGCGCACCTGAAGGAGACCATGGCGCCCCCTGCCCCCGCATATCTCAAGGCCCTTGAAACCGGCGTCCTGCAACGCCGCGCAGACCAGGCGCGCGACGCACTGGCCGACTGCGCCCTCTGCCCGCGCCGGTGCGGTGTAAACCGAACCGCCGGGGAAACCGGAACGTGTAAAACCGGCCGCAGGGCAGTCGTGGCCTCGTATAATGCCCATTTTGGTGAAGAGACACCCCTGGTGGGACGAAACGGATCAGGAACGATCTTTTTTTCGAATTGCAGCCTGCGGTGCAATTTTTGCCAGAACTACGAGATCAGCCACTTGGGAGAAGGCCAGGCACTGACGGACAACCAGTTGGCCACCATCATGCTGGGCCTTCAACAAATCGGCTGCCACAATATCAATCTGGTCACCCCCAGCCATGTGGTGCCGCAGATTCTCGCTGCGGTTCATCTGGCGGCCCGCCGGGGACTGACCGTGCCGCTGGTCTACAATTGCAGCGGATACGATCGCGTGGAAACCTTGCAGTTGCTGGACGGCATCGTGGACATCTATATGCCGGATTTCAAATTCTGGGATTCGAAAGTGGCCCGTGACACCTGCAACGCCCCCGATTATCCAGAATGGGCAACGCAGGCGCTGCTCGAGATGCACCGCCAGGTGGGGGACTTGGCCATCGATAAAGCCAGCGGACTGGCCTACAAAGGCATCTTGGTGCGCCATCTGGTGCTGCCCGGCGGGTTGGCGGGGACGGCAACGGTGATGGCGTTTTTGGCCGACTCACTGTCACGAAACACCTATGTCAATGTCATGTCTCAATACCGCCCCTGCGGCCGGGCCCGAGAGATGCCGGCGCTGGCCGTCGCCCTGTCTCCGGCAGAATATGACCAGGCTGTCCGCGCGGCGAAAGCGGCAGGCATCACCCGGCTGGACAGACCCCGACGGGTGTTTCACTTGGGGTAACCTTTAAAACGTAACACGAACGGTCAAGATGAGAGGTCAATATGAAAAAATGCGCAGCAATCACGGTTCTGGTCTTTTTGATGGGCACGGGTCTGTCCATTGCCGCCGACCCCCTGCCGCGGGTGAAACTGATCACCAGCCAAGGGGATATCGTGGTGGAACTGGACCGCGCCGCCGCGCCGAAAACCGTGGACAACTTTCTGGCTTATGTCAAAGCCGGCTTTTATGATGGCACCATATTTCACCGGGTAATTGCCGGCTTCATGATTCAGGGGGGTGGCTTTGACGCGGAAATGAAGCGCAAATCCCCACGACCGCCGATTCTCAACGAAGCCGACAACGGCCTGTCAAATAACATCGGCACCATTGCCATGGCCCGGACGTCGGATCCCCATTCGGCCGGCGCCCAGTTCTTTATCAATGTCAAAGACAACCCGTTCCTGGACCATCGCGGAAAAACATCCCAAGGCTGGGGCTATTGTGTGTTCGGCAAGGTGGTGCAAGGAATGAATGTGGTGCGGGCGATCGAAAACGTGCCCACCACCTCCCGTTCGGGGATGCGGGACGTACCCAAGATGCCCGTGGTCATCAAGCAGGCGACGGTGGTTACGCCCCACTAGCGCAAAACTTGTTTCATCCTTGTTGGAATAGCTCCCCCGAGTCCCCGCCGTATACCCGTTGCCGGGCCTTTGCCGCCGCAACCAGTGGCGCCACCCGTTCGTCCACATAATCATAGACGCGGGCCCGGGATTTTCCCTGCGCCGGCCGCAAAATCCGTCCAAGATACTGCATCACCCGGCCACTGAACCGGATGGGGGTGGCCATGAACAAGGTGGACAGGTCCGGGCAGTCGAAGCCTTCACCGATCAACTGGCCGGTGGCGATCAGCACACTGACCTGGCCGTTCTTGAGACGCGCCAGCACGGCCTTTCGCGCATCATCGCTCAGATCGCCGGTGAGCAGGTCAGCATAAACGTCCAGCTTGTATCGCAGGATCCCCTGAAGGGTTTCACAATGCTTTTTACGGTCCGACAGAACCAGGCAGACACCTTTTCCGGCCCGGACCTCCTTTGCCACGTCCGATGCGATGAGCCGGTTGCGCGTATCGTCGGCGGTCAGTTCGGACAGCATGCGGGAGTAATCGTTGACCGGGTCGAAATAGGGTTCGAATGCAGTGGTTCGAACCACCACATCGGCTTTTAGGATATGGCCTTTTTCTTCCAGTTGAACCTTGTCCACCTCGTGGTGAACATCTCCCAAATGCCAGAAAATGAGCTTGGACAATTTGTCGCGCCGCCACGGGGTCGCCGAAAGGCCCAGCATGTAACGGCAGTCGAAGGCGGTGACCGCCTCGGTGAAGGTTCGGCTGGGAGCCCGGTGACACTCGTCCACGACGAGATGCCCCGTGTGGGGAACGATCTGGTCCGTGCACCGGTAGAGGGTTTGCACCAGCGCCACGGTAATTTGTTCCCCGATTCTATTTTTTCCTGCGCCGATCAGTCCGACTCGATCCGCAGGAATGCCCAGAAACTGTTCGATGCGCTGGATCCACTGAAAGGCAAGATCCTTGGTGTGCACGATCACCACGCTCGGCTGACGCCGTTGGGCGATCAGAAAGAGCCCGATGACGGTTTTCCCGCTTCCCGTGGGCGCACTCAGTGTGCCGAAATCCTTTTTTAACATTGCCGTCGCGGCGGCGGATTGGAAGGCTTTCAGTGCACCGTTGAAGCAGAAATCCACCTCCGGCATCAACCGGCGCTGATCGTCGATGCGATAGGAAAGATCCTCCCGCTTCAGCAGGAGAATCAGCTGACGGGCATATCCGCGGGGGATGATGATCCCGCTTTTTCCGGCGCGTCGGTAAAAGCGAAGTATTTTCTTCGTTCCCCGGTTCCAGCGCCCCATGCGTTCATTCTCAACCCATTTGGGGTTGAGCATCTGAAACCGCTCCACCAGCATGTCCACCAGCGTGGCAGGCGCGCAATCGATCTTCAAGGCATGCGCGATGGTGAGTTTCACTTCACCCTTTTCAGTTGTTGAAGCACACAAAGCAGGCTCGCAGCGGTCTATTGATAGAAGCGAAGAAAGACGGGAATCATGAGTGTGATCATGATCAAAATACCCGGAATCGTCAGGTAGGGGGCATACCATGGTTTACCGGCAGATTTGGCCTTTCTGACTTCGGATAGAAACCAGTTGCCGAGAAGAAATGCAGCGACCAGAATCGGGATTGCTTTTAGGATGGACATGCGCGGAAAAAACTCCTTTGGCTATAATCAAGCGGGTGCGCCGGGGAACAACGCCATACTCAAGGTGATCGGGCGACCGTCTCTCCACGGCCAAAATTTGGTCGAATTATAGGCGAAGACCGGGCTTCTGTCAAAACCATAAATGGCATTCATGCTTTGATTGAGAATAACCCCATGATATTTATGTGAAACGTTTCACGTGAAAACACATTCGGTGGTGTTTAAATGATGGTTCCGGCACAAGTTGTGGTCTATCGCTCAGGCGCCCTTGACGATGAGCCGGCTGGTGATCAATCCGTGGAAAAAATGGCCCTTAGCCGCCGAGAAGCGCCATCCAAGGTGAACGTGGCAGTTGGCACACACAGCGATACGCCACACGTAGCCGGCAAACCAGGTGAATTGCGGCGAGTTGGGTCCGACATAAACGCATCCCCAGGCATGCCGGTAACAGCCAATCTCAAAGACGATACCTTCGGGATTGGCAAACGTATGGGCGTGTGCGCCGTTAACCACCATGCGCGCTGCGGTTGAAGTGATTCCGTGGAGGCATTGGCGGCAGACGATGCCGTCACCAGACGACACCGATGGTTTGTCATGCGGCGCGGCAAGGGAATCGCCACCTTCTCTTTCCGGTCTGGGACCAGGCCTGAACAGATGCCGGAACCGGTTTGGCGTTCGTCCAGGGTGGTGGCGGCAAACTGCCTCGACAAGCAGTGTGTTCATCATTGATTTATGGTTTTGGATCGGGCGGGCGGATCGTGACCAATGAATATCAGGGATAGTCATTCACGACATCGAACAGACCGTGAAATGATGGCCCGCAGGGTTTTATCCAAGGGTGGATTGCCTCGGCTGCCAAACGCTGACGAGAAGGGGGTTGACGGGCGCAGAGAGTCAGCTGCCCAGACTGTCCACCCGCTCTTTCAACTCTTTCCCGCACCTGAAGAAAGGCAGTCGTTTGGATTTGACGGTTACCGATTCACCCGTCTTCGGATTGCGCCCTTGATAGGCGCCATACTGTTTGACGAAGATGCTTCCAAACCCTCTGATTTCAACACGGTCGCCGTTGACGAGCGCGTTGGTCATTTCCCCGAAAAAAAGATCGATCACCCGCTCCGCTTTCTCTCGCGTAAAGCCGTTTTTTCTTTTCAGTGCGTCGATCAAATCCCCTTTGTTCATATTGCCCCCCTTGGTATCGTGAATTATATCAGTATGGTAAAAGTTAATTGACGGCTTGTCAACGGGGGTATGGGTCAATCAATCCGGATTGTCGCTGCATTTTTCGTCTCAATGCCGTTTGAAATGCCGCCATCGTCCCGTAGACAATCAGGCGCCGAGAGGCGCGTGTGGCGGCCGTATAGACGATTTCCCGCGTCAGCAGCCGATGATTGGCGTCATCGGGCAGCACCAGCAGGGTATCGTCAAATTCAGACCCCTGGCTTTTGTGAACGGTCATGGCAAAAGCCAGATCCCAATCGGTCAGTCCGGATGCGGGAAAAGCCACAATCCCGTCGGTACGTTTGAAATAGGCCTGAACCATACCGTCGGACCGGCGCATGACCAGCCCTACATCCCCGTTGAACAGGTCCCGGTGGTAATCGTTGCGGGTAATCATGATCAATGCACCGCTGAACAGCGGATCGGCCGGGTTGCCGCCTGGATCGAAGATCGGTCTCAAGCCGGCGGCCATGCGCTGGTTGATCCACCGCGCGCCGGTGCGTCCATGGCGCAGCACGGTCAATATTCGACACCGGTAGGCGAAAGTGAAAAGCCGGTTGAGCAGATCCGCCCGGTCTTCACCCGCCAGGGATTCCGGCGAGTCCGTTCGTCGGATGTATTGCTGCACAAGATCCGCGTAACGATCCCCATTTTGGTTTTTTTGCCGAACATACTGGTGCCTGACCCACCGATCCAGATGCCGGTTCATCACGTCCCCCTCCCCGGCGGTCACGAATGCCCACCGCCGGGCCTTGAGGGTCAGGGCCCGGTCGAAGCCGATGGGTTCAAGGGAAACCGGATGGCCGGCGTTGATGGCCTGAGCCAGTTCGAGCAGCTGTCCGGCCGAGCGGTAGACATGCCGCAGTTCCACAAAATGGTTGGCGAATGGGCTGCCGGCAGCCGGGCGCATGTCGGCCAGCACGGATCCGGCCTCAACCGAGGGCAGTTGATCCTTGTCCCCGATCAGAATGACCCGTGTTCGACCCGGTTCGATGGCCTGGAAAAGTCGGTCCATCATCACCACATCAACCATGGAGACCTCATCCACGGCAATCACGTCGGCCGGAAGATAACGCCGCTCGCCGAATAGGAATCCACCGCTACGGCTTCGGTAAACCAGGAGCTTGTGCAAGGTGGAGCCGCGCAACCGGCTCAGTTGCCGGTCATCGCTATCCGGCTCGGCGATGGTGGCCAGGTTGGACATCAATGTTTCGCTCATCCGCTGGGCGGCGCGACCCGTGGGGGCGGCGAGCATGATCCGAGAGGGGTCGGCACCGGTTCGAACCAGGGCCCTGAGAATATTCACCAGCAATGAGGTCTTCCCGGTCCCCGGCCCGCCGGAAATGATCAGCAGGGGGGCAGTCAGTGCCGCCCGGATGGCATCGACCTGAAACGGATCCCTGGCAATCGGTGTTCCGCCGGCGCTTTTGCGGATTGCCGCCGATTGGGCATACAATCCATCAATCACGGTCTGTATGCTTTCGTCGGTCGGCGTGTGGTGCACCTGCAGGGTTAAAAATGTTTTCAATCGCTGCTTCAACCGCCGTTCGTGATAGTGAAATTTCTGGAAATAAAGCAGCCGCCGCCCGGTGGTGTCGTCCAGCACCATCGGTTTGAAGTCACCGCGGCCGGTCCGGTCGATCAATGGGTCGTAGCGGCCTTCATCGAGGCGCCCCATGAACCCGGTGATCAGCTTGTGTACAGCCGGATCACCGGTTTTCGGTATGGATTGGTTAAGGTGATCCGTGTCGAGGACCAGACACAGACTGCCTTCACCCAGCGCCGAAAACATCAATCCCAGAATGGCGATGATACCGTCATCAACGGGTTTGGGGCCGTGCTGTAACAGATCCCGAATGGTCATCAGGTCCAGGTCCGAAAGTCCCAGGTCGGCGAACAGGCTCCCAAGGCCGTCCCCAGGTGCGTGCCCCGCTTCGATTCCGAAGCGCCTGAGCCGATCGCGTTGGGTTTCATTTGGGTTGTCGGTCATTCAAGGCCCGCAATCTTTTTCTGAATGGCTTTCTCAAGGGATTTCACGGGGAGCAGTCGTTCCGGGGCCACGAAAAAAACACCGTTCTGACTGCCGGTCCCCGTACCCCGGATAAACAGGTAGAATGCGCCACCGAAATGTTGACGCGGGTCAAAGCGGTCCCCCACGTACCGCTTGAGCCATCGCACGGTGGCGATCGTGTACAATTGATACTGGAGTTCGTAACCGGCCAGCGCCATCTCCTGGGCCATGGCGGATTGACCGTATCCGCCCGGCAGCCGGTTGGATTTCCAGTCGGCGATGTAGTACCGCCCCTGCCACAGGAACACCAGGTCGATGAATCCCCGGATCACCATTTCCCCGCAGGGATCGCCGGACAGGGTGCACCCTGGCACCCGTATCCGCTTCGGCAGCGGTTCGACCAGGGGAAAATAAAATTCCATTTCATGCCGCCGATGGTCCGGATCAAGCCGGCCCAAGAAGAGCGTTGACCCATTGGTCTCGATCGGCATGCTTAGGGTCGCGGCCACCATTCGGGCAACCGTGGGTGCCCATCGCGGCGCGATACGGAAAAGCACGAGAGCCGATTCAATGACAAGGCGCGCGTCGTGATCAGCCAGAATGTCGGCCGGACCGTCCATCACCGTCTGAAAATCGATGTGCTCGAAAATATAGTGAAACATGGACCCCATACGCCTGCCGCCGGGAAGTTCATCCGAAATATCCGGATCCACTGATTCGGAGGGGTTGACCGCATAAGGCTCATCATCATCCCGCCGACCCGTTTCAATCAGGCGAAACGGGTCGGCCCGGCCGACGGCGTCGCGCGGCTGAACCATCCGGTGGCCGATGCTGGAAAAAGATTCCAGGGAAATTTTTCGATGCCTGAAATCCGCCTGCACCGGCAGCAGGTGTCCGGCCGCCAGCCCTACGGTCGCCTCCCCGCTGTCGTCGCGGATGCGGTTGGGTCCCGATGCACCCGCGGCGGAAAGGCTGACATGGTGCCAACCCCTGCCGGGTGCCGGCATTTCTCCGGCATTTAAACCCATCTGTCCGATGCCGAGAGAGACGAACCGGCAGATGGGCCCACGCCAGCTGTAGTTCCTGCTGTCTGGGTAATAAGGAACGTAAAGCTTTACTTGTGAACGGGTAAGTGATACATAATATAAGCGTTTATTCTCTTCATCGACTTCCTTTTCCGCCTGGGCATTTCCGTTGCCGCCCGTCAGGTCGATCACCTTCCGACAGGCCTGCGCTGGATGCGCCGGATCGACCGTGTGATACACCTGAACGCCGCCGTCATGACGCACGGTCAGGCCTCCGGCAATGAAAACCACGGGAAATTCCAGTCCCTTGCTTACATGCATGGTCAGAATCTGAACCTTGTCGCCCTCGTCTTCGATCTGGTGAATGTCATCGTCGGATCCGGCACCCACATCAGAAAGACGCAGGTTGTCCAGCAGGGCAACCAGCCCCCCCACGTCCAGGTTCTTCGTGTAGGCCGCCGCCTCCAGAAAATCGAAGAGCTGCTGGAAATTGGTTTCGGTGCGGTCCCATGTCGGATCCATGCAGTGACGGAGAATCAGGCCCGAATCTTCCGCCAGCGACTGAAAAAGCGGCCCCCAGCTTCGTCTTTGGGCGTGGGTGTGCCAGTGCGCCAGCAGCTGTCGGCTGGCATGGTCGGCCGGCAGATCCCGACGGGATTGCAGATCGGCCGGAGCAATGTCGAAAAAGGGCGTCAGCAGCGCCAGCCTGACGGGAGCGGCCTGTTCCGGGCTGCAGACCGCACGAAGCACCATGCTCAACCAGTGGGCTTCCCGGCAGTGAAACAGGCCGGGCTTGCGGTAGTAGGCATAGGGAATGGACGATTCCCTCAGCAGGGGTTCGATCAGGGTGAACTCTGACTGACTTCTCACCAGAATGGCGATATCGCCGAAATGAAGGTCCCGATCCAGGCCGTCCCGACCGGTGAGACGTATTCCCCCCTGCCCCACCAGGTAGTTAATTTCCCGGCAGACAAAGCCGGCCAGCAATGCTTTGGCCGTCGCATGGCTGCTCGCCGCGGTCAGGTCCATCACATTGAACGGTGGTCGTTGTGAGCGATCACGGCTGATCGGGGCAGGCCGTTGATCGGGTGCGGGCGACGCTGACGGCAGATAACCGATTGCGAAGGGGCTGGTTGCTTCCCGACTGCCGAACCAGGCGGTGGTGGAAAAAAGCCGGTTGAAGGCATCCACCAGTTCCGGCACGCTGCGCCAGTTCACCCTCAGGTCATACAGATTGGCCCGTCCCTGGTTGGCCAGGGCGGTCATCCGCTGCCGGGCAGCCAGGTAGGTGAACACATCGGCCCCGCGAAAGCCATAGATGGCTTGCTTGGGGTCGCCGATCAGAAAAAGCCGGTGGATCGGTGGATCATCATCGTGGGGAAGGAAAAGGGTGTTGAAAATCTGCCACTGCACGTCATCGGTGTCCTGGAATTCATCCACGAAGGCCACCCGATAGCGGTCACGGATTTTTCGCATGCCATCGTCGGCCCCCTCCCCTGCCAGGAAGTCGCCCACGCGGGTCAGCATATCCTGGTAGCTCAGCCACCCGTTTCGCACCTTCATGGCGCGGGCATCTGTCCGCAATTGGCGCACCGAGTCCACCATCAACACGTGGGAAAGGCGCGAAAACAAACCGACCAGCGCTTCGAATCGGTGTGTGATCGCCACCAGGTCGGGGCATTCATGCAGATTTTCCCCGGCTTTCAGCCATTTTTGGGGAACCAGGCGGTCGATGTTCCGCACACCGGAGGAATGGCGTGCGCCGAGGGTGGCGACAACGGCCATGATTTCGGATAGCGGGCAGGCATCGGCATCCACCCGTTCCAGGGCCTGTTCGATGGGTTCAACCATATCCCGGATGACGGCGGTTCGGGTTCGCGCGTTGATGTTGAGTCGGCCATACCCCTCAGAGAATCGCGGCGGCGGACCGACCATGGGCTTGAGCGCGAGGACCGTCTGCCGGGCCGCCTGCCACAGCTCATCCACATCCAACTCGGCGGGATCCGGAACCAGTATTTCGCGGGCCGGATCATCGGAAAGCCGGTTGGCCAGGTCGACGGCCGTCTGGATGAATTCATCCGTGCTGGCTGAAAAGCTGGACAGCGCCAACAGCACGTCGAGTCGCCGGCCGTAGCGGCCTGACCACTCCGACCGCATCTGCACCCGGAGCAGTTTTTCCAGCAGCGGGCCATCGTCGATCACCTCCTGCTGGAACAGGTTTCCGGTCTCAAAGGGAAACTCCTTCAGCAGCGAATGGCAGAACCCATGGATGGTCGTGATGGCGGCATTGTCAAACCCATCCAACGTCTGCACCAGCTTTCGCCGAGCGGCCGCGCCCAGCCGCTGGTCATGTTCCAGGGTCTGTTCGATTTTCTGGCGGATGCGCAGCTTCAGTTCACCGGTGGCTTTTTCGGTAAAGGTTACCAGCAGAATATTCTCCAGATTCAAATCCGGGTCTTCCTTGAGCAGGCGAATCACCAGGTTTTCGATGGTATACGTCTTCCCCGTGCCGGCGGAGGCCTCCACCAGGGCATGACGGGAAAGGTCGATCCGGTCGATGTCGTCGATGGGATGAAATGTGGTGGCTGATGAATCGATCATGGCAAAAACACCCTGAATCGCCGTCTGGCCCGGTCCAGAATGCCCGGCGTCACCACCGCCCCGGTCAGTTCGGTTCGCACATCTGCCGCCGCCTGCATGGTTTCCGCCAGTGATTCCTGAAATGCCTTCCGGTCGGCATCATTCACTTGATCCCGGCCGATGAATGACCGTAGGCCGGCGTCGGCAAGTATCGTCTCGAAAGGCAGCCATTCCAACGGTGACGGTGAAACGAAGTCCCCGACCAGATCGGCCAGGTAGTCTGCGGATCGCTTCGGGTCCAGCGTGTAATCGAGGTTCAGCACATGCTCACGGTAGATGACATGGATGGCCACACGATTGACGTCGGACCAGGGATAGGGTTCGCCGCCGGCCGCGATGGCCATGAGGGTCAGCAAGGGACCGATCGCATATTTATCCGGAAACCTGGATCGTCGATTGGAGCCGGTGACCACCAGGCAGTGCCAGGCACCATCGATGGCCTGCCATACCCATGGCATGCCGCCGCTGAGGTGGACGGGTGTCGCCGTATCGAGGCCGTCCACACCCGGTCGATCGATGAGAACCGGATTAAAACGGAGCTGATTCCCGCCGATTTCGACAAAATCGTCCATCACCGCCCCTAAGACCACGGCGGAAAAGCGCCGGCGCGCCATTCGCATCTGTTCGACGAAAGGATCGAGCGTCTCTCCGACGGCCAGCACCTGCTGTTTTAGTCTGGACTGGTCATGAACGGCAAACGCGCCGGCCGGGAGCCTGCTTTTGCGGGACATATCCGCATAGACCGATTCGAATTCGGTCGCCAGTCGCGCCATGGACGGCTGATTGAATGAACCGGTTAACTGGGCCTCCAACCAGTTTTGCACGGAAGCGGTGCGGATTTCATAATCGACGGGAAATTGAGACGACAGGGGTTCATCCGCAATCTCACCCAGTTCGGCCGTTGGATCGATCTGCTCATCGATTCCCATGTGATATCGTCCGACCACGTCGACCGGGTCCAACAGAAATCGTCGCAGCAGGCCGATGGTCAGGGGCTCGGCGTCCGCAGATGCTGGGTCCGGTGTTCGATCCGGCAATGTGAAATCCGGGCGGTACCGGGCGGCCGTCTTCAGGTCTGCGGATGTCGCCTGGTGCAAAAATGCAGGCCACACGCCGCTGCGGCGGTAGCAACTGAGCCGTTGGACGAGATTGCCGTTGACCATCACGTCTGACCATTCGTTGATCGCATCCGGAGCAAGGTAAGCCGGGCTGTCCGCCTTAATGGGGATGTGGCCGAGCCTGAAGGATTGCCCGCCCAGGACCTGCCGCTCCACGTACCGTTGCAACTGATGGACCACGGAGCAGGGCGCCAGGTCGCGGTCCTTTTGAAGGTCCCGTGACACATAGCTCAAGTAGAGTTTGCCGCGCACGGAGACGAGGATTTCCAGAAACAGATAGCGATTGCGTTCGGCAGGGTTGATATCGCCGATGCGCCGTTTTCTGCACCGCAAATCCAGCAGACTGTCCTGCACGCGTCCTGGAAAACGACCCTCTTCCAGCCCCAGCACATAGACCACGCGAAACGGTATCGGCCGCATGGGCATCAGGGCGGATACGGTCACACCGCCGGTCAGATAGTCACCTTGTCCGCCGGTGATCCCCTCCAGGTGGGCCCGCACGAACAGCCACAGTGCATCGGCCGTCAGCGGGCGGCCGGGTTCAATCTGACCCAGGGCATCGTAGTGCACGAAATGGTCGAAAGCACCCACCAGGGATTGAAAAACGGTTTCTTCCCCCCGCATCTCCGCGGATATCTCGATAAATTGATCCACGACCTTGAAAAAGGTGTTCCGCCACTGCTGCGCCGAGGCCGACGCCATCCTGAGAGACCCCACGGCCCGGTGCAGCGATTCCACAAGCCCACAGAATTTTTCAAGCAGCCGATCGTCTCCCGTGTTGATATCGCTGAATGGCACGATACCGTTGAAATGGGGTCTGGGCGCACCGGCAACAGCGGCCGGCGGCGTCATGACACGTGAGATCCGCATCCGTTCCAATCCCTGACGCCAGGAAAAAAGGCCGCCGGAAGGGCCCGTTCCGGCATGAGCGGCCTTGTTTTCATAACCGTGGAAGATGCCTAGCGCATCGGCCCAACCGATCCAGACCGACAGCGCTTCCGGCCCGTAGCCCCACCGCTGCATGACGCATGGGTTGCGAAGGAGGGCGAACACCTCCTTTCTGGAAAAGGAGCCGCGGGACAGGTCCATCACGGCCAGTACCGCCTGGGCGAACATGCTTTCCGTCCGGGCGTTGGAATCCACCAGGTTATAGGCGATCCGCGCGGGCTGCCGGCTGAACACCGAGTCCACGACGGGTTTGTATCGTGACATGTCGGAAACCATCACGGCGATATCGGTCATGCAGAGATCCGGATCCGCTTCCAGGTTGTGCAGGATGCTGTTGTATACGGTTTCCACCTCCCGTCGAAGGCCTGGGCAGGCCACGATCTGAAGCGAGGTGTCCTGCGCCAGCGGCGCCGGCTTGCCGCCCTGCCCCTCGAGGGTCAGCAGCCCATGCCCGACGGCCCCCAGCACGGTGTCCGGCTGTGGGATTTCGGAAAAGCCGGCATGAAAGTCATAATCGGTAAGCTGGCAAAGCAGGCGAATGCTCTCCCGCCCTGGCTTCCCCCAGGCGGACAGCAGGGCGTGGTCGACTTGGGAGAACAGGTCGCCGGCCGACCATTCGTCTTGGCTGAGTTTCAGGCGGCTGACCTTGCTCCGCTCGATCCATCTTTTCTCGAACGGCGTCTTGATGTCCTCCCAATATTCGCGGGACGGATTGAGGCTGTATATCCGGATGTCGAAAAAAGACTTGAGCTGGGACAGCAGTTGCAGATGCAATGGGGATATCTGCGACAGTCCGAAGAAATGGACCCGAGAAAGCAGGCGACGGCCGTTTGGCTTATCCGCCGCTGCAGGGAAAAGGACGTCTCGGGCATATTCGGCCAGGGAGCGAAACGGCTGGCCGGTCGACCGCCCCAGTTGATCTTTCAGGGAACGCATCTTCAGGTAAATCCGGCGCTGGCAGGTTTCCATGGCATCCGTCGTCCCGCCGTCGGCCAGCCAACGCTGGATCATATCCGACCGGTGGTACTCGTATTCCTGAAACAGCCGGGCAAGCTCACCGGAGAGCTGCCAGCAGCGGATTTCAATATCGTTTCGCGCGTTTCCGGTCCATCGAAGGTAGGCGTTGAGGGGTCTCAAATCCGGCGTTTCACGGTCCTGGGCCATGAGAATGAAAAACAAGATGATGGTCAGGGTGTCCTTGTCCAACATTCTGGGACCGGGACCCGGCCTGGGGTCGATTGACCGGATCATCTGCCACAGTCCGGTTTCCAGGTACTGAAAGGCGACGTTCATGAAAATGCCGGCTTGGCGGGCGAGGGTGAGCTTGATCCATTTGGAGAGGTTCATGTTTGGAACGATCACCACCGGCGGGGCCAGAATATTGCCGCCGAGCCCTTCCGGGCCCAAATTGTCTTGAAGCTTGTGTGCCAGCGGCATCAGCTGGTTGCTGAAATAAAGGTCAACGCCCATGGGTCGAATCTTCCGAACATCCAATTCGCATGCGTATGCAACAACAGTGGACAAGCATTGCGCGCGGCCAGCCTGCCCTAACCTATCAGGGCAGGCCGCTTTTGGCAATTTTGATTTATGCGGGAGCCTCTCGGAACAGGCTTGAGGAGGGGGGATGGCCGTTAATGCGGAATTGATTTCACGGATAGCCGGCCATCGATGACCGGGAAGCATCATTTAAGTTGCTGCCCATCGGCTGATTGCCGTCCCGGCAAAGCGGCATGAGATCAATCTTTTTTCATGTCTGCGACCACTGCCGTCACGATGTCCTCGCAGTAATCATCGCCGATGAGATCGACCATGCCACTTTCCTTGTTGTATTTAATGCGGCACCCATATTCCTGAACCATGCTGTCGGTAATCTTGGCGACAATTTCAAGGTTCTTGTTTTGTTTCTTGATTTCAAATGGCTTCATCTATACAGGCCTCCATCCTGCATCAATAGCGGCCGCGCTGATTGGCGACCCACACCCGTTCCTGTGTCCAGTGGCCATTTGAGGTTTCCACCTCGATCCAATGTCCCGACACCCAGTGACCCTTTCGGTTGTAATGCCCCGGATTCCAGACCCTTTCGTAGGTGGGGGGAACCCAGGTTTTCTGCCACGTCCAATGACCGTGCCGGTGCTCAGCGCGGCGGTTATCACGACAGGTCCGTTCAGGCTCGACATAGACGACCCGTGGCTGCTGGTGGGCCTGGTAGATGGCATGACCCAGGATCGCCGCCCCCACGCCGATGGCAACCCCTTCCCAGCGATGCTTCTGCTTGCTTCCCGCCAGTGCGGATGAAGACGCCAGCGCACTTGCGAACAGGGCAATGACCAGACTGATGAGCAGCATTTTCGTTTTCATGGCCAATCTCCTTTTTCATTGCGGTTACCCCATTAGACACCGCAACTTTAAATTAGTTCAACCGGATCGGCGTTTTTTTTGCTGCCCCATGGCGGCCGGGTAAAAAGGTAACCGCCTGTCATTTATCTGTTAACCCTTTTTTTACGATCGATGCGGAAGGTCGATCCGGCGATCGGGTTGATTAATAGGCGCTGGAAATTTTAAAGATGAGATTGCCGTTCTGGTAGGTGGGGCCGCCGACGAACAGGTTCCCCCGGTTGAGGAGTTGGACCTGGGTTTCAAAGACGGTGCGATTTTGTTTCATCATCTGTAAAGCGATGTCCGCCCTGCTGCCGTGGAATCTCTGGAGCGTCATCTTCAGTCGGCGGTTATCGGGAAGGGATACCATACCGGACTGGCCCACGCCAAGGTTGAGGCTTTCGCTGCTGAGCAATCGGTAGGAGGTGTAGTTGAACATGGACTGCAATTCGCCGATGTGGCGTTTCAGCTGCGGGTCGACCACGGAATCATTGCGCGCGGCGAGGATGGTGTCCACGCTGATACGGCAGCTTTCTTGGGCCAACAGGGAGTCGGCGGTGCCGAACAACGAGACCATCCATATTGCAATCCCCAGCAAACAGAGAAATTTATACCGCATTGGGTTCGCTTTCCACATCTGTCTCTTCAGTGTACCATAGGATGGTTTGTCGGGTTTCGGGGGTTTCGAAAATCATAACAGATGACATCGATCCTGTAAAAGAGTTTATAATGGCACTGGGTGCGGGCGGCGGTTGAAGCACCTCATTGGAAAAGGTGAAAAAAAGCACCAGACCCGCCGTTACCGTGGCTGGAACGATATATTTCAACGAGGCGATGAATCTGGATAAACCACCCCGCGAGCGGGACTGCCGAAGGACTGTGTTCAGCACCTGTTTTTCAAGGGCCACAAAATCCACTGACTCCGAAGCGTGGTGGACCCGGTCGCGAAGATTCTGTGAAAAAGCCGCAAGGGCGGCAACCTGGCGGTGGCATTGCCGGCAACCGGCGACATGGGCCGCCACCTGCGCCGTTTCACCGGCGTCCAAGTCTCCGTCCAGATATCGGTATAGCAGGTTTTCATCACAGCCGTTTGGATAGAGATCGGTCATTCTTCCTCCTCCACCAGCGGTTGAAGGATCTCTCTAAGCCGCTTGCGTGCATGGAAAAGCCGGGACCGCACGGTTCCCAGTTTGATCCCGACGACATCGGCAATCTCCTCGTAAGCGAGGCCTTCTAATTCCCTGAGCACAAACACCGTTCTGGCTTGATCCGGGAGCATGCTCAGGGCGTTGTCGATCTCGCGACGGGTTTGCCGGTTGGTCAGCTGGATCTCTGGTGAGGGCAAATCGCTTTCAGGCTCGGCTGCCGGGGGATCATCGGTGCGGTCGGTGGGGACGTGCAGCCATTTGAATCGCCGGGCCCATCGACGCTTCCAGTTGAGTGCCCGGTTGACCGTAATGCGGTGCAGCCAGGTGGCCAGTGACGCATCCCCCCTGAAATTGCCGATGGTCCGGTAAACCTGCAAAAAAACCTCCTGCATGATGTCCTGGCTCTCCTCGGCGTCAAGGGAGATTCCGAAAGCGATGGAAAAGATCTTTTTGCGAAACCGGCGAACCAGCAACTGAAAGGCCCATTCGTCGCCCCGTTGCAAATGCAGGATCAGCTCTGGGTCGTTCACAATACGGTTATGTATGGTTTTAGACACCGCTCAGGGAAAAAAGTTCAATATATTTTAGGTTTTATGGCGGCGGCGGGAACCGGCGTCATTCCATACATCGGCGACTGGAGCGACACGGACGATGGTCGAATCGACCGATCGGTCCAGACGGCAAGCGAGGCCAGATAGTAAAGTCAATTGACAACCGGGTCAAACGTATTTTGCGGGCCGTTGCAATTTACGCGGATGACCTTCAGCATGGCCGCGGCATACGCGACGGGGCGGCATCATGCCGCCCCGTCTTCAAGCGATTGCGCCGTTGGCCGATCAAACCGGCCAACGGCGCAGTCAACGCCCGACTGTCAGCATCATCCCTGGGTATTGGGATTGATTCGGATTTCCACCCGTCGATTCATCTGGCGCCCCTCCGGTGTGGCATTGGTGGCCAGCGGACGGCTCTTTCCGTATCCTATCGTATTGATGCGGAAATCCTGAACACCTCGACTGACCAGGAGGTTTTTGACGCTGGCGGCCCGACGCTCGGAAAGCTTCTGATTGTAAGCATCCGAGCCGGTTCCGTCCGTGTGGCCCTCCACCAGAATCGAGGTCTGGGGGTATTTGATCATGATCTGGGCGATTCGATCCAACTCAGTATACAGGCCGGGCCTGACCACATCGGAATCCAGATCGAAGCTGACGTCCCCTTTCAGGGTAATGGCCAGCAGTTCACCCTCCCGCCTCACGGCCGCCGCATCCGAAGCCGCCAGTGCGTCACGCATTTCCGCTTCCTGCTTGTCCATCATCTTGCCGACGCCGGCACCGGCGGCAGCACCCACAGCCGCGCCAGCCGCCGCACCGATGAGTGTCCCTTGGGTATCGCGACCGATGGCCTGACCCAACACGGCGCCGGCCACCGCACCGCCGGCAGCACCATAGGCGGCCCCCTTCCCTGTTTTGGTCTCGGGTGCGGCGCAGCCACTTAACACAAACATGCCCATCAAAGCGATCAAGATCAATTTTTTCATTGTTGCGATTGCCTCCCTCTTTGATTCACCATCTGGATTGATCACCCCATACAACCGCTTCTCCAGCGGGTGCCAATGTATGCCAGGAACGCAAGGATGTCCAAGTTTTTTTTAACTTACGATCCGGGGCACCCATCCTGCACACGCCCCGGATGGTTCACCCCACGCCGATTCCCCGGCCTCTCCGCGCATGTTTCAGATCGGTGGGATTAACTCCAGCCTCCTTGGTGATGGTTGAAGCGATAGACACCGACGGCCGGGAAAAGTTCATTTCTTTTTGAGAGCGGGCGTGCGATAACAGGCAGCGCAATGCGGTTGATGGATCGATGCCATGAAGAAAAAAATGCCCAAAGATAGGTGTACCGCCTGCGCATCCCCATTTGCATCCTTTCGATTGATCGTCATCCTGATGCTGTGGACGATCCTGCACGCCGGCTGCGCCGCCTGGCCGGCGCCCACCCGATCGGCCCATGTCGGTGCAGCCGGTCCGCTGGGCAGCTGCGCCGATTTTTTCGCATCCCTCGACGGGCATGCTGCAGCGGCTGATGTCGTGGATTCCGGTTACAGCCGCGTAAAGCAATATCCCTATTTGCGAACCGACCGATTTACGGCTTCATTTCGGGACGAGGTGGAAGAAACACACGCATTTTCCGCCTGGGTCGATCACATGCAGGCGCTGGATCGATCGGCCCGCCGATGCGAACTGGCCAATCTGTCGGACACGGATATCGCTGCCATGCATCCGGTGAACGGCAGGGATGCGTTGTACCGCAAGATCGTGGAATGTGGAAATCTGCTTAAGCACACCGACCTGCTCGACGCCGGCAATCATGAGCGGCTCCAATCGGCGGTTTCGGTGAAGGATGCCTACATACCGCTTCGGCGGGTTTTGGGACTTTACCCGATCACGAGCGCCTTCGTGTCGCGAGGGATAAAAAAATGGCATGCTAACGCGCGTGCGCGCTTTTCCACATCACCCCCGGCAGACTGGCAACCCGTGCGATACGTTCCTGCCGCCGGCCCCGCCGACACCCGGATGGCGCATGGCCCCGTACAAAGACGTGAACGCGATGCCCTGGGCATTCCCATCTATTCCGCCCAGGATCGAAAGGCACTTTTCCAGGCCTATGCCCCCATCTGGGAGGTACAGACACCGGGTGATGCCGACCGTATCGGATCACCCCGCTGGAATGGCGCCGGCCGCATCGAGGTCGATACGGAAAGGCCCAAAACCTACACCCTTCTCTCGTTCACCCGATTCGGCACCACCATTCTCACCCAGCTCAACTACATCATCTGGTTTCCCTCCCGCCCCAGCGACGGTGTCTTCGATCTCTACGCCGGGTGGCTTGACGGGATCAATTACCGGGTCACATTAGATGAGGATGGGAATCCGATCCTTTACGAAACCATGCATAACTGCGGATGTTACTACACGGCCTATCCCACCCGTCGCCTGCAGGTTCGTGAAACCATTGATTACCGGGAGCTGCCGTTGATTTTAGAGGCGCCGGAAATGCAGCCGGCATCGGAACGGATGGTCGTGGGCATGGCGCATCGAACGCACGATGTCAGAACCCTTTACCCGGCAGCCCGGGACGGTGGAGGCGGCCCATGTGCCTACACGCTTGCCGAATATGGCGAATTGAAGCGGCTTCCGCAGGTTGACGGCAGGTCCAAGAGCATGTTCGACCAATATGGACTGGTTCCCGGCAGTCAACGGCTGGAGCGCTTCATCCTCTGGCCGACCGGTGTGCTGTCTCCCGGAGCCATGCGCCAGTGGGGCAATCATGCCGTTGCCTTTGTCGGGGAGCGCCATTTTGACGATCCCTTTTACCTGGGCAAGATGTTCGTGCCCAGGCCATGACTGGGATCACAATTGTCGATGGGCCGCAAGGATAATGGCTTCGGTCTCTTCCCATCCGATACATGCATCCGTTATGGAAACAAACGGGTTGAGGTCTTCCTTTCGGGTTTCCCCGTAAACAAAGGGTTGCTTGCCCGCTTCCACATTGCTCTCGAGCATCATTCCCCGGATGGCGGTATTGGGTTTGATGCGAATGCCATTGGTATGGCCGACTCTCTGGATCAACACATGATTGAAGACCTCCGCCTGCCTGCGGTAATCCTTGCCGCTATTTTTATGCGAGCAATCCACAATGACGGATTGAAGCAGCGCGGGATGCGTGGCCAGCATGCTGCATGCCTCGCTGATGCTGACCGGGTCGTAATTCGGTCGTTTGCCGCCCCGCAGGACGATGTGACAATATCGGTTGCCTTTTGAAAAAACCCGTGAAGTCACGCCGTAGGGGTCATTGCCGACAAACACCTGCGCGGAGGAGGCCGCCAGCAACGCATTGATGGCCGTATTTAAATTTCCATCGGTTCCATTTTTAAAGCCCACCGGCATCGAAAAGGCGCTGGCCCATTCCCGGTGGTTTTGGGATTCGGTGGTTCGGGCACCGATACAGGCCCAGGAGATTAGACCAGACAGCCGTTCGGCGGCTGTTTGGCTCAGAATTTCCGTCCCTGCGGCGACACCCATCTCATTCAGACCCATCAATATCCGCCTGGCCGTTCTCAACCCTTCGTCGATATCAAACGTTTTCTTATCGATGTGCGGATCGGAAATGAGCCCCTTGTATCCCACATTGGTCCTCGGTTTTTCGAAATAGACCCGCATGACCAGCTTGATGGTCGTGTTGACCTTCTCCTGCAGTCCGGCCAGCCGTTCACCGTATGTTAAGGCTTGCCGTTGGCTGATGATGGAACAGGGTCCGGTGATGATCAACAGCCGGTTATCCTTGCCATCCAGGATATCTTTAATTTCCTGTCGGCTGTCGACGACCGTCCGGGTCGCTGCTTCACTCATCGGAAATTCTTCCCGAAGCTGGTCCGGCGTGATAATGGAGGTTCTTTTGAGGACATTTAAATCGTAGGTTTTTATCATTTTAAACACTCAGGGGGTAACCGCGACAATCAACGTGTCAAAAAAAACAAAGGGCCGGCCAATTTTGGCTAACCCATCGTTTTGATTGGTGCCTAGGGCCGGAATCGAACCGGCACGGGGCTAAGCCCCGAGGGATTTTAAGTCCCTTGCGTCTACCAATTCCGCCACCCAGGCAGTCGCTGTCTCATGCTGCGGAACGCGCGGATTGAACGGTTCAGATTGGTGAGGCAGCTAATAACGGGTCTCCCGCAAAATGTCAAGCACATGGATCAGCGTCAATCGGCGGATCCGCACTTCTTGGTTTGGAGACGCATGAAGTCCACCACCCCATGACAGCGGCAGGCGGTAGCGATCATCATCGGTCGATGGCTGTTGCGGCATACGGCGTCCAATGCGGACAGCAGGTCTGCGGGGTAAATACCCCCGACGCCGGGCAGCAGCTGATGACTGCGAATGATGATGGGCATGACATTCTCGACGTCAATGCCGGCCAACTGGCGGAAAAGATCCATGGGCCTGGGTTTCCCGGTGTGGGTGCACACAGCTGCCGGTTCAGGGCAGTTGTCCGGGCAGATGAAATCGGCATGGCTGACAAATGCCTGGCCGACCGCCCCACGCATGGCATGAGGCAATCGGGCCATCCAGGCGTCCTGAATTGGCAATGGATGAATATGGAATGAATGCTTCAGGCTAAGCTTCAACCAGGCCGCCGCGACATGAACAGGAATGGCCGGTATGATCAGATCCACCGATGCATTCGGAACGAGCGTGCGATGGAGCCATCCAATGCCCTCTTCGCGAATCATGGTGATATCCGTTCGATCCAACGTGGACGGATTCTGATCCACCACGACAAGGGAGGCGTGGGGAATGTTCCGGGTGATCCGCGCCACGGCGATCTGACCGAATCGACCGGCGCCGAGAATCCAGAAACGGGCAACGTTCACGGGGATGTCCCTTTGATCCTTGTTATTGTGCATGGCATTTGCTAAAAACGGTTGAATGACGGCAACAGCACCCCAACTGATTCTGGCATCCCAGTCCCCGCGACGCCGCTACCTGCTCGAACAGGCCGGGCTGACCTTTGCGGTGATTCCCAGCGCTTTCGATGAAGATTCGGTCCTGTTAGCAAACCCTGCGGACGATGTCAAAACGCTGGCCGAGGCCAAAGCCGATGAAGTCGCTCGAAAATATCCGGAAAGTTGGGTGATCGGCGCGGATACCATTGTCACCATCGGTGATACCATTCTCGGCAAGCCCGGCGATCCTGGTGACGCCAGGCAGATGCTGGAACGGTTGAGTGGACAGTCACATTTTGTATATACCGGATATGCCGTCGTCTGTAAAAACAAGCGCACCGTCATCAGCGATGCGATTCAGACGATCGTTGAATTCAAGGATTTGACCAAGGACGAAATCGACTGGTACATCCAGACCGGCGAACCCTTTGACAAAGCCGGCGCCTACGCCATCCAGGGGATGGGAACCTTCCTCGTCCGGCGGATCCATGGGTCCTACACCAATGTGGTGGGACTTCCCGTGTGTGAGGTGATCGAGACCTTGATCAAGATGGGGGTCGTGCGGATGAACGCCGAAAACCCGAAAGGACTCACGGTGTGAAGGAGCGTCTGGCAAAGATCAACCAGCGAATCGCCGCGGCGGCAATCGGCTGCGGCCGTATTCCCGAAACCGTCCGCCTGGTTGCGGTAAGCAAGACCGTCGATGCCGACCGCGTGGCGGAAGCCATCGATGCCGGTGCCACGATTGTGGGTGAAAATTACATTCAAGAGGCCCGGGGCAAGTTCAACACCCTCTATGGACGGCCCGCGCAATGGCACTTCATCGGTCACCTGCAGTCCAACAAGGCCAAATACGCCGTGCGCATGTTTGACCTGATCCATTCCGTCGAATCCCTCAAGCTGGCCACGGCCCTGGACAAAGAAGCGCGCAAAAACGGCAAGGTGCAGGAGATTCTCATCCAGGTGAACATCAGCCGGGAGGAGACCAAATCAGGCATCTCCGAGACCGGTGCCGTTGAACTGATTACACAGATCAGCGGTCTCGAAAGCGTCCGGGTGAAGGGACTGATGACCATGCCGCCTTTTTTCGATTCACCCGAGCAGGCCCGCCCGTTTTTCCGCCAGTTGGCCCGGCTGCGGGACCGGATCGCCGCGCACGACATCCCTCGCGTAAGCATGCAGGAATTGTCCATGGGCATGACCGGGGACTTCGAGGCGGCCATCCAGGAAGGCGCCACCCTGGTGCGCATCGGGACCGCCATTTTCGGGGCCCGCCGATGAACCTGCTGATGCACATCTGCTGCGGCCCATGCAGCATCTATCCCATACAGGTGCTGCGGGACGACCATTGCGAGGTCATGGGGTTTTTCTATCGCAACAATATCCATCCCTTTACCGAATGCATGCGGCGGGAGGAGACCCTGAAAGCCTATGCCGAATCCATCGCCCTGAAAATGATTTACCAGACCGGCTATGCGATGGAAACGTTTTTGCGCCACGTGGCCTTCCGGGAAGCCGATCGCTGCACCTACTGCTACCATGACCGCCTGACAACAACGGCCAAATTCGCCAAAAAAGGCAAATTCGACGGGTTCACCACCACACTGCTCTACAGTCGATTTCAAAAACATGATCAGATCCGATCGATCGGCGAAGCCGTGGGAAAGTCGGTGGGTGTGCCTTTTTACTATCAGGATTTTAGGGAGGGATGGACAGCCGGCATTGACGAATCCCGCCGGCTGGGCATGTACCGTCAGCCTTACTGCGGTTGCATCTACAGCGAAAAAGCGCGCTACTACCGCCAACCTGGAAAAAAGTCCCCAGCAACCGGCGGCGACACGGGGGCAACAACGCCCACATAGTGGTTTTTAAGATTGCTGACACCATGTTCGGAAACTTCATCTATTTCATCGTCGCCCTGCTGATCTATTCGACCTACCAACCTTCGGAGCAGACCAATTTCGCGCTCCTGGACACGCTGATTTACTTTTTTTTGCTGATCCTGCTCTTTTTCATTTTCTCAAGGCGTCAGTTTGCCCGGATTGCACGAATGTCCGCCACCCACAGCCACGATGTGCTGGATCAGCAGTTTTCGTCGGTGCTGACCCGCCAGTCCGTCCTGGCCATCGCCCTGTTCGCCGTGGATATATATGGCCTCAACCTCTCTTCGTTTTTAGCGGGCATCTGGCTGTTCGAAGCGATCCCCACCATTCAAGCCCTGGTGTTCATGGCCCTTTTCGTCGGCTACCTGGCCATTGTCTGGTCCAACGCCCATGTGGCCTACCGATCCATCTATGGCGCCGACCTCACCCGCCAGGCCTACGTGGCGTCCAACATCGCTTTCAGTGTGCCTGTGTTGCTGCCCTGGCTGCTGCTTTCCGGCATTGCCGACCTGATTCTGGCCCTGCCCTTCGACCTGCCCCGTGAGGTGCTGAACGCTCCCGAGGGCCAAACGGCCTACTTTCTTTTTTTTCTGTTCGCCGTGGCCGTGATCGGACCGCTGATCATCCAGAAATTCTGGCGCTGCCGCCCCCTTGAAGCCGGCGTTAATCGCCAGCGCATCGAAGCGCTGTGCCGACGGGCCGGTCTAACCTATGCGGATATTTTGTACTGGCCGATTTTTGGCGGCCGCATGATCACCGCCGGGGTGATGGGATTGGTGAGCCGCTTCCGCTATATCCTGGTCACCGACGCCTTGCTGCGCCTCCTCAGCCCCGAGGAGGTCGATGCCGTCATCGCCCACGAAGTCGGCCACGTGAAAAAACACCACCTGCTGTTCTATCTCTTTTTCTTTATCGGGTACATGGTCATCGCCTATGCCACCTTCGATCTGATCGTCTACCTGATCATCTTTTCCGAACCCATCTATCGCTTCGTATTCAGAACCGGCATCAGCCGCACCACGGTCACCACGGGGCTGCTCAGCCTGGCGATCATATTCAACTTCCTGGTCTATTTTCGCTTCATCTTCGGTTATTTCATGCGCAACTTCGAACGCCAGGCGGATGCCTCGGTCTATGGGCTGTTTGCCAGTGCGGCGCCGCTGATCTCCACATTTGAGAAGATCGTCGCTGTTTCCGGCCACTCTCCGGATAAACCCAACTGGCACCACTTCAGCATCGGCCAACGGGTTGATTTTCTAAATCGCTGCGAGGCGGACCGCACCTGGATTCGGCGCCACGACCGCAAGGTAAGGGTCAGCATCGCCATCTACGCGGCGGCCATGGTGGTGGTGGGTGTTGCCGGCTATCAGCTCAATTTTGGTCAGACCGGCAAGCAACTTAACGATAAGTTTTTTGAAACCGCAATTTTGAGCGAAATTTCACGGGAGGGTGAAAGCAATGCCGGCCTTTACGGCATGCTGGGGGATCTGTATCTCGGTCGCGGCAGCGTCGGCCAGGCGGTGGCCGCCTATCGGACCGCCCTTGACCTCGATCCGCACAGCGCCATCGTGCTGAATAACTACGCGTGGCTGCTGGCGACCTCTGAAGATCCGGCATACCGAAACCCGGAGCAGGCATTGGACCTGGCGCGCAGGGCCGCCGCCATCGAACCGTCCCCTCACATTTTAGACACCCTGGCCGAAAGCCTTTACGTCAACGGCCACATCGCCGAGGCCGTCGATGCGGCCACCCGTGCCCTGGCCCAGGCCACAACCAACCGCGCCTACTACCACGGGCAGCTGGAAAAATTCCAAGCCGCCCGTGAATAAGACTACTTGATGCAGACCTTCCTGACCTCCAACAGATCGCAATGCCCCTGAAACACCTTGTCGATGCCGTCCTGCTTCAGGGTGGTCATGCCGTCAAAAATGGCCTGTTCACGGATTTTGGCCATTTCGGCCTTATTCTGGATCAACTTTTTCATATCATCGGTGCCCATCAGCAGTTCATGGATGCCCATGCGGCCCCGGTACCCGGTGTTGTTGCACAAGTCGCACCCTTCCGGTTTGGCCAGCTTCAGATCGTCGGTATAGGGGATGTTCAGATTGTTCTTGAACGCCTCCTCCCCATATTCGCGAACCAGTTCGTCGTACTCCTCCTGACTGGGGTGATAATTGCGTTTGCAGGTTTTGCAAAGGGTCCTTACCAGCCGCTGGGCCAGGATGCAAAGGATGGCATCGGCAAAGTTGAAGGGGTCCATGCCCATATCCAGCAATCGGGTAATGCTTTCCGGCGCGCTGTTGGTGTGCAGGGTGGAAAAGACCAGGTGGCCGGTCAGGGAGGCCTCGATGCCGATGGAGGTCGTCTCCTTGTCACGCATCTCTCCCACCATGATCACGTCGGGGTCGGCGCGCAGAAAGGCCCGCATGGCCGCAGCAAAATCAAACCCGATCTTGGGTTTCACCTGCACCTGGCGAAGCCCGCGCTGGGTGATTTCGACGGGGTCCTCCGCGGTCCAGATTTTGGTTTCGGTCTTGTTGATAAAACTCAAGGCCGAATGCAAGGTGGTTGTTTTTCCAGAGCCGGTAGGCCCGCAGACAAAGATCAGCCCGTAAGGCTTGGTGATCACGCTGATAAAGTTTTTGTAGTTGGACTTGGAAAATCCCATCTTTTCCAGGGGGATTGGCTCGCCGGCCGCCAAAAGGCGCATGACCACGTCCTCAAGTCCGCCCTGGGTGGGGATGGTGGCCACACGCAGTTCGATGTCCTTGCCGCCGTATTTTTTAAACTTGATCTTGCCGTCCTGGGGCAGCCGCCGTTCGGCGATGTCCAGGTCGGACATGATCTTGATCCGGGAGACCACCGCGGCCTTGTATGAAAAGGGGATGGTCTGGTAGATGGTGCACGAGCCATCCACCCGGATGCGAACCTGCGTATTCTGCTTGCCCGGGTAAGGTTCGATATGGATATCCGATGCACCGCGGCTGTGGGCGTCCAGAATGATCTTGTTGACCAGCTGGACCACGGCGCTGTCTTCATCGCCGATGCTGGATTCGGCCTCCTCCACCTCCTCGGACTCCACCTGAAGCTGGGATAGGATATCGTCGATCTCCGCCAGCTCTTTTTCGTCCTGGGTGAACAGCTTGATGAAATCGAGGATATCCTGTTTGAGGCTGACGTAAAAGCTGACGGGGCGGCCTGGAAACAAGGCCTTGATCTCATCGATTTTTTTCAGGTCGTGGGGGTTGTCGACGGCGATGACGACCTTGTTGCCTTCGGATTTCAGGGGCACCCAGATGTTGTTCCTCATGAAAGGGACCTTCAGGCCTGTCATGAGGTCGCCGGGTATCGGGTAGCTGGCATTGTACTCGATGAAGCTGGTCTTGTAATACTTTTCCAGCGCGTTGCCGATCTCCTTTTTAGGAATCTTGTAGTCCTTCATTAAAACCGAGGAAACCGGTTCTTTGCGCTGGGCGGCGCCGGAGATGGCCTGGGTCAGCTCTTTTTGAGTGAGCAGGTGATTTTCCAGCAGGAAGTCGTACTTGCTGGTGCGGCTGCCCCGGGCGGCGATGCGCTTCTGGTTGTAGAGGGCCGTCCCCATGATCTTGGACAGCTCCAATACCCCCTTTTCCTCTGCCTTGCCGAATACACCGTCGCCTTTGCGGTTGATCAGCTCCATGGTGCCCATCAGATATTTCTGATAAACGATGGGATGTGCCAGGACCTCCTTGGTTCGATAACCGGTTCGCCGGTCCCAGCTGGAATCGAACTGGAGATCAGGGGCGATGGCGGCCAACTCCTTCTCGTCATATGCATCCTTGACGTTCACCAGGGTCTGCTTTAACGCAGAATACCCGGCGATGCTGGTCTGCGCCACAGGAATCCGGATTTCGGCCACCTCGCTGCCCGACTTGAAGCGAGATACCAGTTCCCGTTTGACCCCATCCACCACATAGACGGTGATCCGGTCTGCGCCGAACAGCTCGCAGATTTCGTCTTTCAGGTTGATCAGTGCTTCACCCAGGTTATTGGCTTCGTTGAGCCGGTTGCCGATTGCCTGGATCCTGGATTTATATTTGGCCTCAGACATGGTTTCACTGTCCATATCCTCGTCAAGTGTCATCGAAATCTCTGCATTGGCCATAAGTCATATCCCGCTGCTGGTTGGGTATTTGGGTTGTCCGCGCGTGGCGAAAAATAAACCATGATGGTTCAGGCGACGCTATTTGCGGAACTGCTGGTAGAGTTTCTTACACCCTCCTCCGATCAGAAAGAGACCCATAAAATAAAAACAAAATCGGATAAAGCCGGAGGCGGCTGCAAATCTCGGGATCTGCTCGATGCTTGGCATCACTTGGGGGACTCGATAGAACACCCCCAAACCAGCCAGTATCAATGCAACCGCCCAGATGCGTTGGGCCGGCTTCACCTGTTTGTTGGCCATGGGTACCCCTGCGCGGCGAATCGCCGTTGAAAAAACGCCTAAGTGGTCGTGAATAATTAATTATATACCACATTGGCCGTAAAAAAAGCACCACAATTTTCCTCCACTGGCGGGCGGTGATCGCCGCGGCATGTATATAATCGGTCATGGGATCGGTCGACTCAAGCGATGGCGTTCATTTTTAATAAAAAAAAGGCCGGAAGGGTTTCCCCGCAGCCTCTTTTTGGGTGTTCGGCGATGGGCAACGGACGAGCGATTGCCCCCGTGGCCTGCTGGGTTCGGTTGCGACAGCTTGCTATCCCTTGAGCGACCCTTTAAATTGCGGTTTGCGCTTTTCGATAAATGCGCGTGTCCCCTCCTTGCCGTCTTCACTGGCCATGCAAATGGCGAAGGCATCGACCTCGATTCGGCAGCCGGTGGCCAAGTCCACATTCAGGCCGTTGTTGATCGCCTGTTTGGCGGCCCTGAGGGAGACCTTCCCCCTGGTGGCAATGGTCCGGGCGGTCTTCAGCGTTTCTTCCATCAGCGCGTCCTGGGGGAACACCCGGTTGACCATGCCAATTGCCTCGGCTTCTGCGGCAGGGATCAGCGCCCCGGTAAAGATCATCTCCTTGGCCCGGTTGCTGCCAACGAGGCGGGGCAGGCGCTGGGTGCCGCCGAATCCGGGGATGATGCCCAGGGTAATTTCCGGCAGGCCGAACATGGCGTTTTCCGATGCATAGATAAAATCGCAGGCCAGGGCCATCTCACTGCCGCCACCCAGGGCAAAGCCGTTGACCGCGGCAATCACCGGGATGGCCAGTTCCTGGAGCCGGCTGATGATCAGCTGCCCTTTTCTTGAAAACAGCTTGCCCTGCAGGGTGTCGAAGGTAGCCAGTTCAGTGATGTCCGCACCGGCCACAAACGATTTTTCACCGGAGCCGGTGAGAACCAGCACACGGATCGCTTCGTCGGCCTCGATTTCATCCAAGGCCGCAGCGAGTTCGTCGAGCAAATGGCCGTTCAACGCATTTAGGGCCTTGGGGCGGTTGAAGGTGATGGTGGCAATGCCCGCCGCCACATCGAAGATGATGTTTTCATAAGCCATGGCAGATTCCTCCTGATAAAGGGTTGGTTGAACGATCGATGACCGCCCGTGACCGCACGGCGGTGGCCGTCGTCACCCGTTGTTGTCCACCGCCACCGGTTGAAAGATAAAGGCGGTGGGACTGGTCTCTTTGATGTACTTGCGGATCCCGCGGATGATGCCGTTGCAGAGCTCATCCTGGTATTCGGCACTGATCAGGCGCTTGCACTCCCTGGGGTTTGAGATAAATGACGTCTCCACCAGAAGCGCCGGCATCTGGGCACCCAGCAGCACGTAAAAGGGTGCCTGTTTGACGCCTTTGCTGCGAATATGGCTGAAGTTGTTTTTCAAGTGCCGATACACTTCCTGCTGGACCATGCCCGCCAGGCGGCTGGACTCGCTGATTTTGGCGTTCTGCATCAAGTCGTTTAATATGGTTTCCAAATCGCTGATATTTTTTGCCGACGTTGCATTTTCACGGGCCGCGACCCGAATGGCATCGTCGTCGGTGGCCAGGTTCAGGAAAAAGGTTTCGATGCCGTATGCCCGCCTGTCTCTGACCGCATTGGTGTGAATGGAGATGAACAGATCCGCATTCTGTGTGTTGGCGATGGCGGTGCGCTCCTCCAGCGTCAGATAACGGTCGGTCGTCCGGGTGAGCACGGCATCACAATTGAGCTCGGTTTCAACCTTGTGGGCCAGTCGTTTGGCAATCTGCAGCACGACGTCCTTCTCGTAGACCCCTTTCAGATACCCGGGTGCACCATAATCTTTGCCCCCGTGACCCGGATCGATGACGATGCGACTGACCCCTAAAGCCAGTTGGCGGGCGATGGCACCGGGGGGCAATTTGCCCGTGGAAGGCAATGTGGGCGAGGTGGACGCGTCGGCGGCCTGCTGGTCTGAATCGTCCCCCCAGACATCCAACACGATGCGAAAGGGATTTTTCAGGGAAAATATTTTATAGGTTTTAAACGACTTGATATCCACGACGATTCGCACCGATTCAGCGGTGAACTGCCCGGCCCGCGCATCGCTGAGCAATTCATCGTTGATGGGAATAAACTTGTCGATGTCGCTGCCCAGCCGGCTCTTGCTCAAGTCGATATACAGCCGCTGGGGCTTCTTGATGGCGGGGTCTTTTTTCAGCAGCCGGTGCGAAAAGTTTGTCTCCTGGTCGGCATCGACGACAATACGGGTATAGCTGGGATTGGACCAGAATCGCAGCCCGTGAACGGTAACCAAGCCGTTTGGCTGCGCTGACGCATCTGGCGTGCCGGCCGCTGCATCGTTTCGATGGTCGGCAATGATGCTTGCCAGCGGGTCGCCCGCGTCAATCGCTGCAGGGGTGCCGGAATGATTACCGGCCAGCTCAACCCCGGCTTTATCGGCAAATGCACTCTCTGGAAACTCGCGTTTCACCCGCCGAAAATAGTCCATGGCCTGGTCAAGATCCGCCTCACGGTGAGACCGGTCCGACAAGCCCTTAAAGAGCAGTCCGATCATATACAGCGATTCGGCCGCATCGGGGCCATTGGTTTCCGATCGGTAGGCCGCCTGAAAGTGGTCGACACATTTTTCCCATTGATCCCGATATTTTTGTTTTTCGGTGCTGGCCATCAACCGGTCATACTCGGCGTGGGCCTGGTTGAGATGCCTGGCCGCAACCGATTTTTTGGGTCTTGCCGGCGACCGGTCCAAATCGGCCAGCTGCGATCGGGATTTCGCGGTGTAGCGGCTCTTGGGATATTGTTGGATAACGCGTCGGAAGACCTCCACCGCCGCTTGTCGGTCGGCGTCCAGAAAGGATCGCTGGTGCAGTTCCAAAAGCAGGATGCCCGATTGATAGAGTCCGGCGGCAGCCCAGGGACCGGAAGGATCAAGCCGGGACACCTTCTGGTAATTCTCGATACAGGCCAGCCACTTGTCCCGGTATTTCTGGTGCCGAACATTTTTCTTGAGCGTCGCGTAGGCCTTTTCGGCCTGATAATATTGCTCTTTGGGCGTCAGGGCCCAGGCCGGCCAAACCATGGACGCATTGATCAGCAAGCCAAGGGCCACCAGGCGGAAAACGGTCGAGCACAAGGATGTATTGGCGGATTTCTGCATGTTTTCGCGAGTAAGGGTCAAATCACAACGGATTGCGCCTTGATCTGTAATTCGTTTAACATATTCATGGCGTCGATGGGGGTCATTCGGCGCAGATCCAGCATCTGCAGCGATTCCAACAGTTTTCGCTCCGCCGGGCTGAACAGCCCCAATTGAACGTGCCCCGTTCTTTTTTTGCCGCCGGTTCGGTCCGCTTGGTGTTCAGCCGCCCGCGGATGCATACCGGCTTCGATCTGGGCAAGAATCGTTTTGGAACGCCGGATCACCGTTTCGGGAATCCCGGCCAGTCGTGCAACCTGGATGCCATAGCTGCGATTGGTACCCCCTTCAACCAGTTTTCTCAAGAAAATGATTTCGTCGTTCCACTCCTTGACGGCGATATTATAGTTCCTGACCCGATCGAGTTGGTTTTCCAGTTCGGTCAATTCGTGGTAGTGGGTCGCAAAGAGGGTGCGGGTGCCCGTGCCGTTCAGGTCGTGAAGGTGCTCGGCCACGGCCCAGGCGATGCTCAGGCCGTCATAGGTTGACGTGCCGCGCCCGATTTCATCCAAAATCACCAGGCTTTTCGCTGTGGCATTGTTGACGATATTGGCCGTTTCCTGCATTTCTACCATGAAGGTGCTCTGGCCGGCTGACAGGTTGTCCAACGCGCCCACCCGGGTGAAGATACGGTCGGTGATGGGGATATTGGCCATTTCCGCCGGCACGAAGGATCCCATCTGAGCCATGATGGTGATCAGCGCCACCTGCCTCAGCACCGTGGATTTCCCGGCCATGTTGGGGCCGGTGATGATCAGCACCTGATTGTGTTGATTGTCCATGACGATGGAGTTGGGAACGAATCGCTCGGCGGTGATCAATTTTTCAACCACTGGATGGCGTCCCTCCCTGATCTCCAGGATGCCGTCGGTGTTGATATCCGGACGACGATAGCCGTTGTTCTGGGCAATCTCGGCCAACGTGGTCAGACAATCCACCCGGGCAATGAAGCGGGCGACCTCACGAATGTCGGTGTGATGCGCCCTGACCTGATCCCGGATGGAAACAAAAATGTCCATTTCCAGGCCGTTGCGCTGCTCGGCGGCATTGAGCACCCGGGATTCGAAATGCTTGAGTTCGTCGGTGATGTATCGCTCCGCATTCACCAGGGTCTGTTTGCGAACGTAGTGATCCGGCACCGATTCACTGTGGGTGCGGGAAACCTCGATGTAGTAGCCGAAAACCTTGTTATAGCGCACCTTGAGGGAGTTGATCCCGGTGGCGCTGCGCTCCTTGGCCTCCAGCTTTGCCAGCCATCCTTTGCCGTCCTTGCTGATGCGGATCAATTCATCCAGACCGTCATCGTATCCCTCCCGGATCAGGCCCCCTTCGGTGATCACCGGCGGGGCATCCTCGCGGATGGCACGATCAATCAGGTCGGCCAGCACATGCAGTGCGGTGGTGTCCCGGCCATACCGATACGGGGCGGCGCAGAGATGGGTCAGTGCACTGAATAGGTCGGTCAATGCGACAATGGAGTGTTTCAGCGCCGTCAGATCCCGCGCGTTGCCATGCCCCATGGAGATCTTGCTGCCCAGGCGCTCAAGATCCCGCACAGGCTTGAGGGACTCCCGAAGGTCCCTTCGGGTCTGCATTTGTCCCGCGGCGTCGGCAACCGCATCGAAACGGACCTGAATCTGCTCAGGATCCAGCAGTGGGTAGCGCAACCAGTGGGCCATGAGCCTTCCTCCCATGGCGGTGACCGTTTGGTCCAGGATCCCCAGCAACGTTCCCTGACGGCCGCCGGTGCGCAGGTTGGCCGACAATTCCAGGTTCCGGCAGCTCTGGTCGTCCACGACCAGAAACCGGCCGAGAAAGTAAGTCTGGACGGCAGAAAGGTGGTTGATTTTCTGGCGCTGGGTTTCGCTGACATAGTGGATCAGTGCCCCGGCGGCCCCCACGCCGGCTTTCATGGACGCACATCCGAAACCTTCCAGCGAAAGCGTGTCGAACTGCGCCAGCAGCCGCTGACGGCTGCCGGCAAACTCGAAAAAACGGTCTTCCATCACGGTGACGGGGCCGATGCGGCCGGTCTTGAAAAACGGTGTGAAGGCGGCATCGGCGTTCAGGGATTCGGGCAGTAATATCTCTCTGGGGGCCACGCGCATGATTTCATCGAAAATGGCGGTCATATCCGCCGTCTCGGTGAGGCGGAACGAACCGGTGGAGATATCGAGCGCGGCCAAGCCGGTCATCGACTGGTGCCGGGAGAGGGCCAGAATGAAATTGTTGGTCTTTGCGTCCAGCAGCTCATCCTCGATGATCATCCCGGGGGTCACGACCCGGACCACCTCCCGCTTGACCAGCCCCTTGGCCGCTTTGGGATCTTCCACCTGGTCACAGATAGCGACCTTGTATCCGTTTTCGATCAATCGGGAGATATACCCCTGGGCGGCCCGATAGGGCACGCCGCACATGGGCACCGGCGATTCATCGTGTTTGTTGCGCGACGTCAGGGTGATCTCCAATACGCGGGAGGCCTCTTGGGCGTCTTCGAAAAACATCTCGTAGAAGTCACCCATTCGGTAAAACAGAAGGGCATCAGGATACCGCTCCTTGATGGAGAGGTACTGCTGCATCATGGGTGTCGCTTTAACAGAGGCCATCGATCATGAAATGGGTTGAATGGGTTAAGGGTGTGAGGCGGCAGGTGACAGAGGCGGCCGCCCAAACAGGGCGGCAGATGACGGGACGATGTTCCACATTCGCCGCGGCCGACGGCACGATCCGGGTCATTTCAATTCAGCGACGCCTTCCACGGGTTCATCTTCAACAAGTGCCGCCGGTGGAGGCTCAGCGGGCTGCGTTTGGGCGGAGAGCTGCTTTTCCAACGACGATACCGTATCCACGAGGGTGGTCTCCTTGGCCTTGAATGTCTTGATGGTTCTGGCGTCCTTGAAATGCTTGAAGAGGCTGAAGAAATAGGAGATCAAAATACCCACCAGGAAAAAGGCCACGAAGAAAACGGCATTGGCCAGAAACGGCGTCTCGTAATAGAAAAAGCCCAGGTCGATCATCAGGCGGCTTTCGGACATGAAAAAATCCTTGTTCTGAAAAATGACCAGTCCGACGAAGCCGAAAACGACGATCCAGAAGGCGATTTTCACCTTTTTCATTGTGGGTTTCTCCTCCACCTGGGTTCGCTGGGGGGTTAACATCGCGCCGGGTCTGGTGGACGAGGTAACGGGGCTGACGTCAACGTCCATGAAACCCTTTGATTATCAAGCATCTTTATCCTTTTCCATCCCAAAACTCAACCTTTTTTTCCTTTGAGCGGGACCAGTTCCATCTGGCCCCATGCCCCCATTTCCCGACCGGCAATCACCACGACGCCCAACACGCCCGGAATCCGTTTGCCAAAGGCGATGCCCGCCTTGATTTCTCGGGGCGACCGGATCCGGTTGCCAATGGCCGTGGCGGCGGCATCGGCCAGGGCACAAGAACGGGAAACCACGCAGACGGCATCGGCCGATCCGGTCGACAGAGAATGGCCCACCGTTCCCGAGGAGGTACACAGCCCGATGCCGTCGCGTGCATCCGCCAGGTTGATTCCCAACTTCATGCTCAAGGGGGACGTGCCGGCAAATAGTCCGGCCACCACCGGGCCTTTGGCCTGAATGAAGACATCGCCGCCGTTTTCCACCACCACGTCGCGACTGTAGTCGAGCAATTGTCGACCCACGCGTTCGGCAACCGCGCCGGCCACCGCCGCCATGGGCCCCACGCCGGCCGCGCGGCCGGCAGCGATCATTTCACGGACGACTGCCGGTGCGAAGGGCGGTTCCCGCCACGGCGCCAAGGTGGTCGCAAAATCCGGATATCGCAGAATATACCCGTCGATCTGCCCCCGACAAGAAAGCACCGCTTCACGGGCTTCGGCATCGAGCAGGCGGTCGGCCTGCACCATCAGGTCCGTCTCCTGACAGACCACCCGAAAGGCGCGCAGACCCACACGGCGCACCCGTTGTCGATACGTCCGCGCACCATCGTGGGCCGGGGGATGCGGCGGTGAGTCGGATTGGCGGTTCATGGGTGTAAAAAAAGGCATCGGTTCACGGGTGTCGGTTCACAGTTAACCGAATGCGGTTGAGTCATGTGGCCGCGGGTCGAAGGTGTTCAGGAAACTGGTGTAAAAAAAAGCGGTCGGTCATGCCGGCAATGTAGTCCCGAACGATTTCCGGGTTGCTGTGAGTGGCAATGTAGGCCTCCGACATGTCCGCCAGAAACCCGGAAAAGATGTCGGATGAACGGTTGTTCGTCTCCAGATCCTCGAGCCTCATTTCGAATAGCATGCAAAAGAGCCGGTGAATGGCCGCCGCGTGCACCTTGCTTTTCGGATTCTTGTAGATGCGTTCCAGATTGAAGGCTTTGAGGGCTTTCAACGCGTCTGAAATCGTGGGGCTGAACGCCACGAAATGGTTCTCGTGGCTATTCTGAATCACATCGGTCACCAGGCGGTAGACGATGGTCCCGTTGGTGCTGCCCAAAATCCGGGCGATCGGTTTGGGAATCTCACGGCGATCGAGAAGACCCAGGCGGATGGCATCTTCGAGGTCGCGGCCGATGTAGGCGATGGTGTCGGCCATGCGCACGACGCATCCCTCGGTCGTCATGGGGATGAGCGGGTAATCCGGATCAGCCTTCTTGGCGGCAATCTCTGCTTCGAAGACCGTAAAATCTTTTTCGGGATTGGGCGTGAGCAGCCGATTATGGATCTCGCCGTCATGGCATAAAATTCCATCCAGGGTCTGCAGGCACAGATTCCATCCCTGGCCTTTGCGCTCCACCCGATCCAAAAACTGAATGCTCTGCACATTGTGCAAAAAGTTGCCGATGCCTGCCTGCTGGCACAATTCGGAGAGGTACCGTTCGCCTTCATGGCCGAAGGGGGTGTGGCCGATGTCATGGCCCAGGGCGATAGCCTCGATAAGGTCCTCGTTGAGCCTCAAAAACCGGCCGATGGTCCGGGCGATTTTGGAGACCAACTGAACATGCAGCACCCGGTGGGTGATGTGGTCGTTGGGGATAAGGTAAAAAACCTGGGTCTTGTCGATGTAGCGGGTGTAGGCCCGGCTGTGCAGAATCCGATCCGAATCCAGGGAGAAGGCCTGCCGGTACCCGGCCGCGGTGTCGATGATGGGGTGCCGGCGAACACCGGAATCGCTTAAGGTCGCTGCCGGCAGGAAGATCTTCCGTTCCTGTTGGTTCAGCGTCGATTTAAGGCTGTCCAGTATGGGTGGCGTGGAAAACCCGTTAAATGTGTCCATCGTCGATCAGTCGCTCCATCATTTGAAAATAGTCGATTCCAGCAGCCCGGAACCCTTCCCGTCCATATTTCATATTGGCTTCCAGGATGCTGAACTGTCCGTCGTGGCAGCAGATATCGATACCCACATCATCCCACCCGCAGACGTGGGCCGCCCGTTGGGCCAGAGCGATGGCGGCTTCCGGCACCGGCGCCAAACTGATGCGCCCCCCCCTGGCCACATTGGACCGAAACTCCCCTGCCGCGGCAATCCGCCAATAGGCATGAACCACCTTGCTGCCGATGACCACGACCCGGATATCCCGGTCGGCGGGCAGGTACTGCTGGATGTAGGCCACGTGCCGGTCCTGGGTGTAGGCCTTAAGGTCCGCGTCGTTGCCGATCAGGTAGACGCCGCGCCCCATCGCCGATCCACGCGGCTCTTTGGCAATGCACGGATAGGAAAAGTATTCCCTGATTTTTGCCTGCTGCCGTTTGCCGTAAAACACGCGGGTCACGGGATGGGGCAGGCCCGCCAGTTGCAGAAGGGCGCTCTGCTTGATTTTGTCCTGAACGCATTTGTACGTGTGGTAACTGGGGAACGTGGGTTTGCCCACGGCATCGAACAGATCCGCATAAAATGCCGTGGGATAATAGATTTTCCCGGCGTTTCGAATCCAATGCACTTCCTCTTGGCTGTAGTCCATGAAGTTGGGACGGACGCCGATGGTGCGGACATTGCGGCACGCGCGCAAGCGGGCCTCCAGCGCCAGAACCTGCCACGCCATGGCTACAGGCTGCCCACAATGGCCCGAACCACAAGGTCCAGGGCAGATACAAAGGGTCCGGCATGACTGCCGTCGGCAATGGGCGTCCCTTCATCGCAGGCTCTGACCACGTGGGGGTCAAAGGGCAATGTACCCAGAAAAGGCACCCCCATGTTTTCTGCAGTGAGCTGTCCGCCGCGGCTTTTAAACAGTTCGACGGTTTCACCGCAGCAGGGGCAGGCAAACGGCCCCATGTTTTCCACCAGCCCCAGGATATCCAAATTGACGGTGCGGCAGAAGTTGATCGATTTTCGCACATCGGCAAGCGCCACATCCTGCGGGGTCGTTACGATCAAGGCCTTGGCGCCGGTGATGGTCTGGGCGACGCTCAGCGGCTCGTCACCGGTGCCCGGCGGGGAATCGACGATTAGGAAATCCAGGGATCCCCAGCGCACATCGGCGATGAATTGGCGAATGATGCCGGTTTTGGCGGGTCCCCGCCAGATGACGGCCTGATCCGGATCTTTCATCAGGGACTGCATGGAAACCACCTTCAAATGGTCGCCCACGGTTGTGGGGATCACCTGCTGGTCTTCGTTGACATCCAACAGCCTTTTGATGCCCAGCATCCCGGCAATGCTGGGACCGTGAAGATCGACGTCCAGCAGGCCGGTCGAAAAGCCTTTGCCGGCCAATGTCACGGCCAGGTTGGCGGCGAAACTGGATTTTCCCACACCGCCTTTGCCGCTCATGACCATGAGTTTGTTTTTAATTTTTGACAGGGCCGCGTCGATATGCTGGTCCTGCGGATCCGGTGAACCGGTGCTGCCGCACCCCCCGCCACCGCAACCGCTTTTTCTGGATTGTTTAGTCGTCATGGTTTCATCCTCGTTTGCATGGGGCCACTGGCGCGACGCCGACGCCGGGCCGACGGGCCAGCGAAATGGTGCCATTTATTTTTTCCGGAGCCCTGACGGCGGGGCCGGTGTGAAGAGGTTCTCGGCCACACGGGCATTGACCTCATAGCGGTCCACCGTTACCGACACCCGTTCTCCGGATGGCGCCGACAAATCGATTCGCTTGGGCAGCACAAATCCGCCGATGGTCTGCGTCCCGGTAAGCGTCAGGGCATAGATCGGTTTCTGATGGCCGTCGAACCACTCAGACGCCACCGGATGCATGGACGCGTCAACAATGATCCGCTGACGGGTCCGACCCCATCGATCAACCAGTATCAGGTGGGGTGGCCCCTCGTTCCCATCGGCCGTCAGCCGGGCCGAGCGGTCGGCGTCCATGGGGATTCGACCCACCAGCAATTCCAGCAGGTCGCCCACGCTGACGTCGATTTGAATCATCTGCTCCAGGCTGCCGCTGCCGAATCGTTTTGTATAGTATTCACGGGACGGGTGCATGACAAGAAAAAGATGCTTCCCGTCACTGGCAACGGTACCGGCCGATCCGCCGAAGGGCGCGAACATGTCGATTCTCAAACGGTCGGGCAGCTGGCCGGCCATGGCCGCGCGAAAGGATTGGGACGATTGTTGGGGGCCGGACTTGATTATTTTTCCGACGCACTTGAATCGGGTCAGATCGGCGTTGGTCGATCTCAGCCCGGCCAGTACCTGTTCCGCCGCCAGGTCGCGCTGGACATCCGGCGGGGATAACCGCGCGCAGGCACTCGGCAGCAGGGCTGCCAGGATTAAGATCAGCGCCGACCATCCGTGCAGGGTCGCCGCCGGGCGATCGGGCAGCGACCGATGGGGAAAGCCGGAAAATGCAGTGATCATGGTGTCAGCAGCCGGATTTTCTGCTCCACGGCCGCTTTGTCGGTGTGGCCGTTTTCAATGGATTGACGGTAACTTTGCCGGGCTTTTTCCGTCATGCCGAGCTTGTTGTAGACATCCCCCAAATGCTCCAAGATGATGGGGTCGTCCGGGACCAGGCGGGACGCCTGCTCCAACAGCGGCAGGGCCTGTTCGTATTGCCCCCGCTTGTAGTAAACCCAGGCGAGACTGTCGGTGATATACCCGTCACCGGGCTTGATTTCGAGCGCCTTGCGAATCAGTTGCTCCGCTTCATCCAGATGGATACCCATGTCGGTATAGGTGTACCCCAGAAAATTGAGTGCATTGGCGTTTTCCGGCTCTAGCCGGATCACCTGCTTCATGGCGGCGATGGAATCTTCCTTCTTGCCCCATTTGTCGTAAACCACACCCAGACGGAAAAACAGGCGGGGGTTTTCAGGATCCAGGTCAAGGCCATCCTTCAGCGCCATTTCGGCTTTTTCGTATGCGGCCACCTGTTCGTAAAACGATCCGAGATAGAGGCGGAATTCAGGATTTTTCGGATCCTTTCCGATCGTTTCCAAGAGGAAATCAATGGCTGCCTGAAGCTGATCCATCTCTTGGTAAAGCAGAGCGGCGTGAACGGCGGCGTTCTGAAAAAAGCGTGAGGCCGGCGTCACCTTTTTTAACTGGTCGATCGCCGCACTTTTTTTCCCCAAGCCGTCCAAGGCCACGCCGGCTAAATAGTTGAGGTCGGAATTGTCCGGCGCCCCCTTGATCATGCCTCGGGTAATGATGGTGGCAGCCTCGAAATCCCGGGCATCCAGGTAGTTTCTCACCAAAACGCGGACGATCTCCTGATCGTCCTGGCTGCTCCTCCCCAACGCCATGAATATCTTTTCGGCCTTTTTCTTCAGGCCCTGGTGATAGTAGGCAATGCCCAGCGCCATGCTTGCCTGGGCATTGCCGGGATTCTGTTCCAGGATATCCTTGTATATCGACGCGGCCTTGTCGTATCGTTTATCGGTTTCGTACAAGGCCCCCAGTTCAAAGCGCGATTCCACCAGTTCAGGCTCCAGCGCCAGTGTCTTTTCAAAGTAGGCCCGGGCGGTTTTTCCATCACCCTTGATTGCGTTGATACGCCCCAGAAAAAAATAGCCGGCGTAGGACCCCGGAAAGTTTTTTACGAGCTGTTCATATACCTGCTCGGCCTGATCCCATTGTTCCTGATCCATGTACATGCTGCCCAGCTGGAGATAGATATTCTGCTGGGACGGATCCAGGGCAATGACCCGTGAAAAGGCATCCATGGCAGCTTCCGTCTGGTCCATGTTCTGATGAATCCGTCCAGCCAGAATTAAGGTTTCCACATCATCCGGATGGGTGGCCAAGATGTCGTCTAAAAGCTGAATGGCAGCCGTCGTGTCTTTTTTCATCAACCAGAAACCGGCGAGTTCGCGTTTGAGATACACCGACGTCGGATCCGTCGCCACGGCTTGCTGCATGAGTTCAAGGGCGCGATCCAGATCGCCTTTGTTAAGCGCCAGGTGGGCCGCGGAAAAAAGATAATAGGCGTTGACCGGACGAACCCGAGCGTCCGGCATGGGCGGCCAACTCGAACCGCGTGATCCCAAACCCGACAGTCCACACCCGGCAAGGTTAATCATGCAAAGGATTAATATAATGCATCTAACATCCAGTTTTTTCATTTGATAGACTTTCAGAAAATAAACATGGCCAAGCAGACAGGCCGATCGCTTGGCCAGAGCCATGCGCATGAAACAGGCGAAACCCCGTCGACAGGCACGGCAATCAGGAGACGCCCTCGGTATAGGTCTCGAAGTCGGGAATCTCCTTTTTAAAGTAGTCCCTCATCTTTTTGACCACATTTTTTTCGACCTGCCTCACCCGCTCACGGGAGATTCCGTATTTATCACCGATCTCCTGAAGCGTCACCGGGCTGTCGGAGAAGATCCGCTTGTCGAATATCTCCAATTCCCGGTCGGTCATCTGGGCCCTGAATTCGGTGATTTTTTCATTGAGAAGGGAGGACATCTCCTTTTTTGCCACCGTATCTTCAGCCGATTCCGATTCCGTGCTCATAAATTCAATCCGCTCGGTGTCCGAATCCTCCTTGAGCGGTGCGTCCAAAGAGACATCCCAGCCGTCCAGGCGCTGGTCCATGTCCACAATTTCACGTTCGGAGACGCCCAATCGCTGGGAAAGCAGCTTCGGTTTGGGATCAAAGCCCTCTTCGATCAGTTTCTGCTTCTCCTTCTTCAATTTAAAAAAGAGTTTTCGCTGCCCCTGGGTGGTGCCGATCTTCACCAGACGCCAGTTGTCCATGATGAATTTGAGGATATAGGCCTTGATCCAGAAGGAGGCGTAGTAGGAAAATTTGACGTTCTTGTAAGGGTCAAATTTTTTAACCGCCTGCATCAGACCGATATTGCCCTCTTGAATCAGATCCAGCAGATTCTGCATCCAGACCCGCTGGAACTCCAAGGCAATTTTCACCACCAAACGCAGGTTCGACGTAACCAGGCGATAAGCGGCCTCCTGGTCACCCTGCTCCTGTACCCGTTTTCCCAACGAGACTTCTTCCTCCCGGGTCAGCAGGTTGTAGCGGCTGATCTCCGAAAGATAGCGCTGAAGCGGATCGTATTTAACGACAGCTTTGTCACTGGTCCGCCCGCCTGGCCGATAGGCGTTCTTGTTTGCGGATGGTTTCGCTTTTTTTGCTTTTGATTTTTTCATACCCCTACCCGGGTTTCGCATTTAAAAAAAATTCGGCAATGATGGCCGTCAACCATTGCCAGGCCTGTTTTTCGTGTGGACAAGACCTTGCCATTGTGCTACGGGTGGCGTCTGTTTAAGCGCCTGTAGCTCAGCTGGATAGAGCAACGGACTTCTAATCCGTAGGTCGCAGGTTCGAGTCCTGCCAGGCGCGCCACCGCCTACCCTCTTTTCTAATTTTGATAAGCCGTTGAGACCAAATCTGGACGTCTTATTGTTTGTCGTCTGCCTGTCGGTTCCTGAATGCTCCCGTCTGCGCACATCCGAATTAAATGAGTCGGTAAAACCTTTGATTAATAACATCGTTTTTCAATTTTCACAATCTCAACCTGATCAATTCACCCGCTGACCGACCATCCCGAGCCCGACGACGGTTGGAAAAAATAATTCCATCGCCCCTGTCAACCAATTTTTTCGAACGGTTACTGCCGGATTGGCCGATTTATCATGTTGATGTAGAGATTCATACACCATTCGTTGTGCGCTTGTCACTGACAGCATAACCATAGGGAATTGGGGAGCACGGCACCCAAGCGGCAATGGTGAGGTCAACGCGGTAGGATGGATGAAAAAAAGCCGGACGGAGAACCGCCCGGCACAATCAGGGGTGGACCGCTATAGCGCTCGCATTCCCCGCCGCTTGCGGCGGGGAGGGTTCAATTTGATGGGCTCGATTGAACAATGGTCAATGGTTAAAGGGCTTCCGGGAGATGGGATCCCGCCCCGAGAATAAACAATCGTTTTTCAGTTCGCCGGCTGTCGCGGTTCAATCGGAAAAGAGCGCATTGACGCGGTCCATTTTACGGCCGAAACCATCGATGACCCCCTGGATCTGAGATGGTTGCAGCCCGACGGACCGGCTGACCCGATCGTCTTCAGGGTAGGACGGATCATCGGCCCCCAGACCGATCTCCATCTTGCGGCATATGGCATCGGCCATGTAGACGATGGCGGCTTCCAGAAAACACCCCGTTGCTTCCAGAGGGGTATGGGAATAGCGAATGATGCATTGGAGCGCGGTCGGGAAATGCCAGTTTTTCGCCACCAAGGCGCCCACCTGGCAGTGGTCGAAACCCAGGACCTGGCGCTCGGCCTCCCGGAAGGTCATGGACTGACGGGTTACCCGGTTCAAAATTGGTTCGATTGCCGATTTTACATGCTGATCCAAAACGACCTTGCCGATGTCCCGCAGCAATGCCCCCGTAAAAAAGAGACTGGTCTGTTTACACCCTTTTATGTCCGCCAGATCTTTGGCCAGAATCGCCGCGGAGACGGCACTCTTCCAAAGTTCACCTTTGTTTAACCCGTACCCACCATGCGATCCGTTGAAACGCTCCGCGCAGCAGACCAATAGAACCAGGTCGACGACCTGGGTCATGCCGAGATAGACGACCGCCTGCTTGGCGTCGTGTATTTTTCCCGGCAATCCGAAATAAGACGAGTTGGCCAGTTTCAATAGATTCGAGGTCAATGCCGGTTCATGGCGGATGATGTCGGACAGGTCGGACATTCCGCAATCCGGGTCGTCCAGAAGCGCCATGACTTTTCCAGCAACGTCCGATACCGGTTTTAAGTGATCGATTGCTTCAATGATAGACTCAACCGTGGACATCGTTTATTTCTCCACTTGCGTCGGCAGTTTTGCCGATAACGGCCCATTGCCGATGACTAGCCGACACGGTGGGCCAGCAATTCCCGAAGCTGGCCTCTTTTTTCCGCGTCGAGACGTTTGAAGCGCAGGGCGTTGGTTCTGAATGCCGGCGTCTTTTTTTTGGTTTTGCCCTTGGTCTTGACCGGGACCACCGCGTAAGGAATGTTGTGCACATAGATGCCCTGCTCCGTCATCAGCAGGTCGAGCTGGACCTTTCCGGCATCCGGTGAACCGATGACCTTGCCGTCAAAGGCAATCCCCCCGGCACTCAGGTTCGTGACCTGCCCCATGGCTTCCGGTTCGGATTTATACAGGACCATGGCAATCTCACCGATGCTCATATTCGTGTGATTTCGAAGGGGGTCGAATTTATTCCTCAAGATGACAAATGTGCCACGAGGCATGGAATAACGTTTATGCTTTCTCCGTTCAACCATGGGATCTCCTTGCAAGTAATCGGTTTAGGGTGACGAATGGACAGGGTTCGTTGACCGATACGATGCAAGGAGTTTGCCAGAAATATTAAACAGCGCATTCAGCGACAGGTTGGATTGAACCGCGATAGCGAGCGCACTCCTCGCCGCTTGCGGTGGGGTTAGCGAGCGAACTGAAAATAGACCTTCATCCATACGGTGGACCTTCCCCGCGGCAAACCGCGGGGAAGGTCCAATATCACGCTCAATGCAGTCAGCGGCGGGCAAAGGATGCCGTTCTAAGATTAAGGGTCAGCACCGGCAACAGCCCGCGTGATGCTCGACACGCAACCGGTTCCGCACGGCGGTGGAATGGATTGTCAAGCCAGCCTCGCCCCCGGTCTGGTCAGTGGGGCGTATCGGCGCGGTCAGCGCAAACAAACAAAAAATTGGCGGGACCGACGATTTTTTGTTGCTTGCGACCTGTGCCGTCAGACAACGGCGGACAAGACGACGGTCACGTTGTCTTTGCCACCCGCCTGTTTGGCCAGTTGAATCAAGGCCGCGGATTTTTCATTCAGGGTTCCATCGGCGCGCAAGGCGGAGAATAAAGCGGACTCGCCGACCATATCGGTAAGTCCGTCGCTGCAAAGGAGAAACAGGTCGCCTGGATTTTTTTTCCCTTTCAGAATGTCCAACGCAACGGAATCGTTGACCCCGACTGCCCTGAGGATCACATTGCGCATGGCGTGCCGACGGGCTTCGTCCGGCGTGATGAGTCCCTGATCCAGCTGTTCTTGAACCAGCGAGTGGTCTTTGGTCAGTTGTTTCAGGGCGTTGTTTTTTAGCCGGTAGGTTCGTGAATCACCCACGTGGCCGATGATGAAGCTGTTTTGAGAAAAAGCCAGCAAATCAGCGGTACAACCCATGCCCTGATCGCCGGGATGGCGTCCGACGTGTTTGAGAATCTTGTCGTTGGCCAGCTTGAAGGTGGTCTGCACCCGGGCGATGGTGTTCGCTTCGGACGCACCGTCGTGACCGTCAAAGACCGCTTTGGCGGTATCGGCAAATATTTGACTGGCCACCTCACCGGCCGCGGCGCCGCCCATGCCATCGGCAACCAGGCAGTATTGGCATGCTTCGCTGATATAAAAGACATCTTCATTGTTGGTGCGGACGTTTCCCACGTCCGTGGCACCGTGGTAATTGATCATCGGCAATTTCTGCGAAACCTGAGTTCTACCTGTTGTTCAGTGCCAGGGCTTCCGGAACACCCTTGACGGGTGATCACTCAAGACACGGCATCATGATAATGTAAACAAAATTATTATGATACCAATGGATTGTCAAGGAACATCTCCCGTGTACGAAGTCCATTGACCAACCGCATGAAACCAAGTGGTCCATATGGATAATGACCGCCCGGCACCACCCTATCGCGATAAAAAAAGCCAATGAAACCCCTTGACATCAGCCATACCTTATCGGCTATAGTCGATTCGATTTGAACCGCGATAGCGAGCGAACTGAAAATAGACGGTCATCCTTAGGGTGCTGCGCAGCACTGCCGGTACAGGCAGCACATTCCCCGCGGCTTGCCGCGGGGAGGGTTCAATGCCACCGCGTCACTGCAAAACCACAACCCAAGAATTGAAACATGCAGGCGGGACAGTATGCCCCAGGCGCCGACCATCATCGTCCAACTGGTTCACATCCAGGGTCCATTGAAAGGCCAGATCCAGGAATTCGCTGAATTTCCCGTTTACATCGGCCGGCACTCGTCGTGCCAGGTTCGATTTGACAAAGACCTGACAACCATCTCCAGGCGTCATGCCCGTATTGACCGGCAAGGCAACCGATTTCGCATCATCGACGCCAGTACCAACGGCACCTTCGTCAACGGCAAGCGCATCGCCGACGTTTACCTGAGGGACGGTGATGTGATCACCTTCACCGAAAATGGCCCCAAAGCCAGTTTTCTGACCAAAATCGAAGCCGGTGAGCTGCCCGTCAAGCATGCCCGGTCGGCGCATCCGAAGATGCCGGCACGCACGCCGGCGACGCCGCCGGCAGGACCTTCGACCCCCCTGCCCCATCCGCCTGAACCCGGCTTGACGTTAGGCCCCGGGCTGGAAATACCCGTCATCGGCGCCAATGCACCGCTGGTCATCCAGTTCGGTCCGACGCTTCAGAGTTACAACCTGCTGCCCGTGACCATCGGCACCGATCCGTCCTGCGACTTCGTGATCGCCGACGACGCCCTCGCCGGACGACACCTCCAGATATTCTTCAGCGAAAACGAATACTATGCAAAAGATTTAACCGAGAGAGGCTTGGTTTCGATCAATGGCCGGCCGGTTGGCACGCAATCGGTGATCGCCCAGGGCGCGGAACTTTCCCTCACCGAGCAGGGGCCCAGATTCAGGTTTCTGGGTGGCGGACGGTTGGCCGAAATACAAGATGTGGTATCCACGCCCCTGGAAAAGACCGATGCCGAACCCAGCCGGACTGGATCCGAGAACCCGCCTTCGGTGCCGCAAAAAAATCAAACCCGCCATTGAAAACCGTCTTCCGTCAATCCATCCATATTTCTCACAGCTACCACACATTGTTTTTCAAGCTGTAAATCATACCACATGGCGCATGGGATGGAACATTTTATCGTGAGCTGAAAAGTTACAATTGTGATTTTTGGCCCATAAATTTTCAAGTTATGGGGTGAAGTCGAGATGGGTTTCATTCTTCTGGATCACACCCAGCCGATCGACCGTTTGTCAGCGAATCGTGAAATATCTCAGAATCAAGGCGGTAAATCCGAGAAATAGGACAAAAACCAAAACGATGGCATGTGACGCCAGGGCAAATTGCAATGAAATGTCTGCTGGATAGCCGATCATCATCATCGCCGCCATCCAGCCGCTTTCATGATTGCCCGAGTTGGCGAATCCTTGAATGGGAAATAATTGCATGACCAGTTGGATGGCGACCAGAAAAAGCAATTCATCCATCGACATGGAAAGATGCATGGCCGCAGCAATGCTCCAAAGCATGGCTGCACTGGCTATCCAGATCGTTACCGAAAGCATAATTTCAGTTTTATCGAACCTGCTCGATTCAGCCACGGCCCTGGCCATGCCGCTGATACGCTTGAAATGGACCATAAACCGACCGGAGAGCTTACCAAGAACGACGGGAGAGGAAACCATCAACAGTCCCAATACCGCCATGCAGACCTTGTAGGTGATCGGCAATTTAGAATAAGGAAGTATGGCGGCCGCAATCAACCAGAAGCCGAGGACAAGCACATCCAGCAATCTGGCTTTGTATAAAATGGCGGCACCTTCTTTTAATTCGATGCCCGCAGTCGATTTTAAAATGAAAGGAAGGGAAAGTTCGCCGGTTCGCATGGGAAGCATGTAGGTTGCAAAGCCATGCGTACTCGAACAATACATCGCATCCGGAAATGCTGCAATTCGGCGCTTGGTCAACACATGCACCCTGGCCGCCCGGAAGCAATAATTGATTAGAAAACAGCTCAGCCCGATCACTGCCCACGAGAGACTGATTTCTTTAAAAGCGTCGGAAACTTCTTGGCGGTAAAATATAAAAAATCCAAGGACACTTGCGGCCAAAAGAAAAGAAAAAAAATTTCTGCTGTAATTTTTAGCGGAATCGGCAGCCATATAACAACCATGGAAACGTTTTAAAACCAAATGCCGCTTCAATATCGACAATGGGGGCCAAAAAAGCCCTGAATTGATGTCGGTGCCAGAAATTCCGATGATCGGGGGTGTATCCACCGCGCTCCCAATATTTTCCACGAAGCAGGTTTCCCCAATGGAAAAATGGTTCGAAAGGGACGGATACGATAAAGGCCGCGCCGGGTTTTGCGATCCGGTTGAGTTCCATCAATGCCTGCTCGGGATGCGGCAGGTGTTCGAAAACCTCGGTGGACATGATGAAATCGAACGCATCATCGGGAAAAGGCAGATTGCACAAATCCGCGACCTGATAGTCAAAATAGGGAAACTGCTTTTTCGCAAAGTGCAGATGTTCCGCATTTACATCGATGGCACTGAGACGACCGATCACGCCCTGCTCATGGAGATAACCCAGCATATGGCCTTCGCCGCATCCCGCATCCAAGCCGTTTTTTTCAATTGCGTGGATTGATTTTAGAAGAGCTCCGACGCTGTTGAGAAAATTCTTGAGCAGGGTGTTGAAAAGTGGATTCTTGGAGATGTAATTCGTATGCCGTATGCCGGTGTCCGCGGTCTGCATCAATACCCTTTCCTTTGGCCGGTGTTGTCGTTGCCCGTCAAACCCCTCTCAAAACAAATCGCGGTTCACCAATATCCTCACCGATGATTGTTCTTGTTGTATTCCATATCGAACCACATGCCAAAAAAGGCGCTTTGAAGACCGCTGATCAGGGTGAATATCAGCGCCAGTGCATTCATATCGGGTATGTCTCCGGTCGAATACCAGATATACAGCAACCGACAGGTTAAGGGAACGCTGATCAAAAACAGAAAAAATGAGAGGCAGTAGAAAAAAACAAGGGGGTGAAAATCACGGATGACATATTTAAAAAAAAGCCGCTTCCAAAAGCCCTTGAAGAGCAGCCATGAAATCCTTGGGATTACCTTTGTCAACCGAATCCCCGATTTTTCACCGACATGGTAGACCGGTTTGATGTTCACATCACAGACTTTGAAATCATGCTGATTGAGCTTAATCAGCAGATCGTTGGGCATTCCGTAATATTTATATATGCGATCCGGGTCGATTCGCTTCAAGGCGGTCAGCGATATGGCGGTATATCCGCTTTGAGAATCGGCCAGATGCCAGTATCCGGATGCAATTTTGGTCATTAACGACAGAAAGGAATTCCCCAGATATCGGTAATGGGGGATCATTTTCCATGCATCGCCAAAGAAAAGCCGGTTGCCTTTCGAGTAATCGACATCACCATTGACCACCGGTTCGATGATCTTGACGAGATCATCGGGATCCATCTGGCCATCACCGGCCATCACCGCCGTGACATCCATTTCATGATCTCTGGCCCATTTATAGCCGGTTGCAATGGCCCCCCCGACACCCTGATTCGAGGGATGGGTTATCAGATGGACCTTTTTTAAATTTTCCATCTCGGCCTTGACCACGTCAACGGTCTGATCGGTGCTTGCATCGTCGACCACCGCAATCGCGTCCACATAATCCGGCATGGTCAGGATGACCTTTGAAATTTGGGTTGCTTCGTTGTGGGCGGGCACAACCACACAAATCATTTTTTCTTGGAACATCTATTCGACATTACCTTTCTGATGCATAGATGAAGGGGTTGCACCGTTGGGGATCAATTCAATGACGACATAACCGTTTTTTGAAAAAAGCAACTTACAATTATTTTTCAACCAGTTAGAAACTATTTCTTTTTGTTTGTAATCAAAGATCTGGTTGGCCCATGTTTCAAATTGGTTGACGCCGATAATCCCATGGGTAAAGCCGCTTTTTTGTAACTTAGAAGATAGCGTCGTCTCATCCGCTGTTTCAATGACCATTCTTGCAAAAGTCTGCGTACCAAATTCCACCGGCTTGTTAAAATAGTATAGCCGATTCCCCAAGAACAAGGCCAAAATATTCATCGGGTCACTATTAATCTGATTGGCGAACTGTATGGCTGGATACTCCGGCAGCTTATTCATTAGATATTCGTCGCGAGAGGTTTTTCCGGTCACATAAGGTACAGGGTTGACTGATCGGAAAACAGCAGCGACATAAGTGGCGTTCATGGAAAGGAAGAAAAAAACCCAGCCGGCAAGCACCCATCGACTGATCACCCGCATCGATTGTTTGTTCAGTCCGTTAATCCATCGCAGCAAATCCTGGATCCCCAGGATCGACAATACCACCAGGGGTGGAATGATCGGTGCGATGTACCGGATGCGCATGTCAACCATGAAACTGGCGTACAAAACAAACAAGATGGAAAACACGGTTAGGAGAAACTGATCAAATTTCATCGCGGCATCGCATTCCCGGCGCCTGAGCAATAGTAGGAAAGGACAGAAAAATAAAATCGGGTTGAGCTTCCCATCAAAAAATCGAGGGTTGTCATCTTCTCCCTGAAAAAAAACCCGTAACGGGATCAGGGCGGTTTCCCATGCAGATTCTCGATAAATTAATTTTCTTTGCAGCCATGGCTTCATGGACAAGTTGGAAATCTCGGACCTGTCCATTTCGCTGCCCATCCGATCCTTGTAAAGAGGATAGATAGGGTTTCCGGTCAAACGATAATTCTTGATCATCCAAGGCGAAAAAACAGTCGTGGCAATTAAAAAAAAGAGGACCGGATAACCGATCGCCCATTTTGTCTTGAATTGATTTCGACCGGCCGTGTGAATGTAAACAAGGGGCACAAAAAGCGTGAGCAGAAACACAACGATAAGCCCGTTATACTTGGTGCCCAGGCCCAATCCACAGAGGATTGCTGAAAAGATGAGATGTTTGGCTGCGTGTGGCCGACGTCCCCACGCAAGCAGATGGAACATCGATGCCCACGAAAAAAAGATCAGACCGAGATCCACATAAACACTGATCGACAGTTTGACGATGACCGGGGTAGAAAGAAACAACAAGGCTCCCCCCGAGGATAGGGCTCGGGTGGTCCGTTGCATCAAATAGGCATAGATCAGCCATGCCGTCGCCAATGCGAAAAGAAAATGAATGTATTTTGGAAGGATATCATTTCCCAACAGCATGGGGAAGACATAGAGCAGATCGAGGTTCATGGGATAGTAGGAGAAAATCAGATTCGGTATTTCAACCATGCCGCCCTTTTTTATCCACAACTTGGCGACGGCAAGATGGTGCGTCAGCGCATCACGGCTTACCGGTGGGACCGCTGCCATTACTAAAACCGTGATAATCAATATTAACAGGCAAAAGACAATCAGCGGCATGCAAGCCCGATCGAACCTACCGTTTACATCGCCCGGGCGGTGGCACCCGGCATCGGGTTTGGGCTTGGCAGCATTGCCATCTGCTGAATCGAGGCAATTTTGAACGGATGGCGACGGTTTATTCATTTTCAGCGATCATTCTTTTCAAGACTTCCGGTGGGATGCTTCCTAAATAAACCTTGCCGTCTATGATAAAACCGGGTGTGCCGGTGATGCCTAGATCGATTCCCACGGCGATATCGTGTTTTAACCGAAGCCTGATGGGTTTGTAATCCAGTGCCGCGACGATTTCAGCCTTTTCAACATCCATGAACGCGGCAACGGTTCGCGTATTGAAATCCTGTTTCTTGCTGGCAATGTCAAACAGCAGGTCGTTGACCTTCCAGAACTGCCCCTTGGCCTGGGCATAAAGGGCGATCATCGCCATGTTCCCGGCCCCTGAATGATAATCATCGGTCACCAGGGGGTTGTAGCGTCGATCCATGGGAAAGTGGCGATGAATCAGGCGTATTCGTTGCGGGTGCTGCACAACCAACTGGCGAAGGAAAAAATGCATTTTCCGGCATTGAAAGCACATGTAGTCGCTGAACTCGGTGATGGTGATCTCGGGGTTTTCCGCCCCTATCCAGGGGTACCCCTCGACGGTTTGGCCTTTGTTCAGGTCCTCAAGGTCAGTCGGCGGTGATATTGCCCAATAACGAGGCATCGATATCCAGGCAAGCAGGCAAATACCAATTACGATGAGAAATCCGGGAAGAAACCGCCAACGGTGGGTCCTGATTATTTGTGTATCCGAGTGCAAACCGGATATTCGCCCCCGTGTGTCGAATCTCCGAAGGATGATCCACGACAGAAAAGAGACCGCGAAATTAATCCCATAGGATAGGATGCACATGATGCACCAGGCGTGAATGTACAGTGTCGATACCAGCGCCAGGATCACGCTGATCAGACTATAACCCAGGCTTAGCACAAAAATAAGGGTCCACAGGTCCGCCTGCTGTTTTTTCTTGTATTGGGATACACCGACTAAAAATAGCAGCAGCGCATATCCGATGACCCCCCAGAAGGCGACGGGCAGGTCCAGAAAGATCGCATACGGGCTCTGGGACACCGTGTCGCAGTTGATCGCCTGGGAAATTGCACAGAAACTGCGGTAGTCCATATCGACATAGTTGCGGTAATGGGATTGCAGCAGGTAGAGGGAATCTATCATTCCCGCCAGGACGAGGACCAAAACCCCGCTGTAATAAACCAGAAAGGGAAGCGGCTTTTTATTGGCTTTCACCGGTTCCTCCAACCGCACATGCATCCCATGCGCATTCTGTTTTTTGGAATCATTCTACTGACCATCGACTGTCCGGGCGATATCCACCAGGCTGCGGCCCAACATCCGGGATACCATTTCAACGTCGATCGGCGGATAGTTGCGCGTAAACGGGAGCTGCCGCACCGTATCCAGGATTTCATCCAGGCCGTATTCCGCCAGCAGACGATACGTGGCCTGTTTGACGCCGTTTGCGTCATCGATCATGTGCCGGTTTTCCATCAGGCTGAGGAAAATGATCATTCTCCCGCGCGACGCTTTTTCAACGATTTCCAAGGCACGCTCCAGGAACCATTTGCCCCTTTCGGGATAATTCAACCGTGCCATCACCACACCCATGTTGTGATAGACGAAGGCATCTCGATAATCGGTTGCCAATACCTCTTGAAATATTCTCAGGGCATTGTCAGGCTTTTCCAGCCACAAATTGACAAACCCCTTGTAGCTCAATTCGCTGGGCGTGGCGACGTCATCGGCCAGGAGGATATCGATCTGCGTTTCCGCATCTTGCCACCGGCCGAGGTCAATCAGTGCGCGCACCAGGTCAAAACGGATTTTTCGTTCGACTGGACTGATCGCCAGCGCCTGGTGGTAGGCTGCAATGGCCTGGGGCAACTCCCCCCTGGCCACATGCATGAGCCCAAGGTTGCCGTATATCTGCGCCTTCTCATTTTTTCTGGCACCGGGCAGCTTCAATGCCCGGTTGAAGATCTCCAGGGCGATATCGTGCCTGTTGGGAATTTTTTCTTCCCCCCATCCAATGGCAACGCCCAAGGCCATCAGGGCGCGCGCCCTTCCCGGTGCTTTTTGAAATGCACTGTACCAAAGGGTGTAATCCGATTTCCAGGCTTTGTTGCGGTCGTAACAGGCCAATCCGGTGACGGTCAGGATGATCGTGGCGAACACGACCAGCAAGATAGATAGGGACCTGTTTTGAACTCGATAACGATCGATCAGTCGCTCGACCGCATAAGCAACCGGCAGGAAAATAAAAAAAGATGGCAAATAATTGCGATGTTCAAAAACCAGTTCGAGCGGAAGAATCGTCGACTCGACCAGATGATTTAAAAAAAAGAAGAGGATCCCGAATGATAAAAGCGGATGTTTTCGTGAACAAAGTATGGCGAACCCGATGAGGCCGACGACGGCGACGATGGCCGGCAGTGTCGTCCACGGGGCAATCAGTGACAGCGAGTGGTTGATGTCATGTTCGATGGAAAAACGCCATGGCGCCGGATAAAGAAGAAGGCTGAGATAAAAAATCAAAATTCGGGGCTGGGAAAACAGGCGCTCCCATAAGGAAAAGGGCCGCTTGTCGTAATATCCGAAGTTGATCGGATTGCCGGCTGTGTTCAGAACGATGAATGCAATCCCCGCGATAAGCAAAACCCCCGCGATTAGGGCATTTTTTTTTGAAAGCAACGCCGTTTTGACGGTCACCGGCAGGCGATTCATAAAGAAGATGGTCTCGATCAACATGACCGAAAAGGGGAACAACACCGCGTTCTCTTTTGACAGCAGGGCACAAACGAAGAAAGCCGTCATGGCCGTGAACCATCCCCAGCGCTCCCGGCCTGCTGACAGACGCCCTTTGAGATAGGCGTACAGTCCGAGGATCGAAAACATGGCGGCCATGACCGCCATGCGCTGGACGATGTAGGTGACTGCCTGCGTCTGAATCGGGTTGATGGCCCACAGGCTGGCCGCCAGGAGGGCAATGAAATGCCTCGATCCTGGTGTTGAGGTGGCTTTGATGCCGGGTGTTTGCAGCAGCAGTTGGATCGTCAGGAAAAGTGCACCAGCGGTAATCATGTGTAGGATCAGGTTGACCCAATGGTATCCTGTCGGATCATCCTGCCCCCAATACCAGTTCAAGGCTAAACTCAGGCAAGGCAACGGACGCCATATCTTGTTGCCCGGATCGGACGGCAGGGCGGTAAAGGACTGTTTCAGCGCATCGACGGTCAAGGCGTCGATGTGAAGCCGATCATTGTTGATGATGTTGGGATAGTCATCCAGATGCCAGCCGGCGTCGAAGGTGTTGCTGTAACAGATCAACACGATGGTGCACAGCAGAAGGATACCCCATAAATTCCCTTTTTTATCAATTGGTTCCGCTGACTGCATCAGTGCCTGAGTCCTGAAATTCTGGATTTATGTCCAAAAACAATGGATCACAAGGAATGAATCACAATAACCAAAGACCAAATGACAGCTCAATCGTTGCACAAGCCATATAGCAAAAACCGAGCCCACACTCAATTGATTTAAATATTTTATAATATTTCAGTTGGTTAGAATGGTTTAGATACAATTTTCCATGTGGTATTTCGAAGTCGAAGCCAGTATGTCCACGCCGGTGGTGGCGGTTTATTGACATCCATGATCTCGAAACAACCCATCCGCGCAACAACTTCAATCAATCCAACGCGTTCATGATTTCGGCAATGGTGGGCGAATGGGTGCTAGGATGCGGGGATTGTTTCAGAAAATCGAAACTGCATTAAATGTTGAAATAGACTTTTATATGAAGGCGCAGCCCCAGCTAAGGGGCCATGAGCTTGGTGTAGGTGTTGGCGCCATCCCAGAAAGCCCGGGGGTTGGTCACCTGGCTCATCGACGACTGATAATCCTGGGGACATCGCCCGGAGGCATCGGTCACCTGGATGGTAATCACCGTTGACGGATTGGTGGCGCTGATGATCCATGCGTTGGGATTGGAGAGCACACCGGACACATAGACCTTACCGGTGGCATTGGCACCGGTCAATGCCGCAGTGGTGACGGACCGGTTGGACGGAATGGAAAAATATTCGCCAACGGCGGCGGCAACCGACTCGGCATCGCTCTGGGTAGCCGTACAGAATGCCTTGTTGCGATAGGCGATGAAGTTGGGGATGGCGATGGCCGCCAGGATACCGATGATGGCGATGACGATCATCAGTTCGATCAGGGTAAAACCGCTGTTTGATGTTTTCGCTGTTCTCATCGACATCATCACCCTAACATTAATTTTAAAGGGTAAAACCAAGGCAGAATGGAAAAGGGGCCCGAAGGCCCCTTTTTTCAACATACTGAGGACGAAGCGTATTCATTGCTTAAGGTGTCATGATCTTGGTGTATACGCCGTCAAGCCAGAAGGAACGGGGATCGTTGGCCTGGGTCATCGCCAGCTGGTAATCGTTGGGGCAACGTGTCGATATATCCGTAACCGTAATGGTGATGGCGGTATTTGGCTGAGCTGCTGTAACGGTCCAGGTGTTTTGGTTGGAAAGCGTCGCTGCAACGTAAACTTTACCAGCGGCATTTCCGCCCAGCAGGGCTCCAGCCGTGATACTGGTATTGGCCGGAATGGCGAAATAGTCGGAAACGGCTGATGCGATGTTGTTGGCGTCACTCTCGGTGGCGGAGCAGAAACTCTTGTTACGATAGGCGATGAAGTTGGGGATGGCGATGGCGGCCAGGATACCGATGATGGCGATGACGATCATCAATTCGATCAGCGTGAAACCTTGGTTGTTCGTTTTTCTCATTTTGCTAAGCATGTTGTACCCTCCTGAAAGTTAATGAATGTTGGTTAATGCGCCTGTTAAAAAATCTGTGTAATGGTGTTCAGCCTCCTTTTTCGAGCTTTGTTGGGATTGAAGTTAAGCAGTATGCGTGCCATTTTTTAAAATCAAGTGTATAATTTTTTATATATCCGATTTCTTTGACTTTTTAAGACACATTAACCTTTCCGCGTAAAATGCGGTCTCGATGATCGCTTGCGATGGACCAAATTTTGTTAAGTTTTGCCAAAAATCGTCACCGTGAACGTCTAACGAGGATGATTGATTCAGGTGCAACTGATCATTGTTATCGGACCAGGCACGGAAACATTTAGTATTTTTTAAATATTTTTACCCGCACCCGCTCGGTTCCGTCTAATCCGTCGGCAGTGGCGCTCCACCGTCGAGGCCCAATACTATGTACACATAAGTGCACACTTCATTTTCAAAGGAGCCGAAAACGCGTGTTTGAAGTAACTGCATTAACTATCAGGCATAGAATCGCTTAATAAGGGAATGATATCTGCCGGTGGGTCTGGGCTGATGCTTATGCGAAGAAGAAAATCTGACACCTTATATAGTACCGGTCAATTGGGGTTGAGTTTGTCGACACGATACCGGAAAGACCTGAGGCTCAGGCCGAGCAGGTCGGCCGCCTTGTTTTTATTGCCGTCGGCACACTCCATGGCCTTTTCGATGTAGGCCCGTTCAATTTCTTCCAGGATGCTGTCCAGCGCCACGCCCCGGGAAACCTCATCGACATCGAAGCGCCGGTTGCGCACGCCCTCGATCCATCTTTTCTTGTGGATGGACATGGCCAGGCTGTCCGGCAGCAGGATATTGGTGTTGGACAGGGCCACGCTTCTTTCGATCAGGTTCTCCAGTTCACGGATGTTGCCGGGAAAATCGTATTTTTTCAACAGGTCGATGGCATAGGATGAAAATTTGGTGACCTGCTTGCCCAGTTCCTTGGAATATTTCTCCAGGAAATGCTGCGCCAGAGGCAACAGATCGCCCTTACGCTCTCTCAAGGGCGGGATTTTGATCTCGATCACGTTCAGGCGGTAGAACAGGTCTTCGCGGAAATGGCCTTCGATGACCGCATCTTCCAGTTTTTTATTGGTGGCGGAGATGATTCGGATGTCCACCGCAATGTCTTTGGTGCCGCCGACGGGCCTGAACACGCGCTCTTGAACGGCCCTTAGCAGTTTCACCTGCATGGGAAGGCTCAATTCGGCAATCTCGTCCAAAAAGAGCGTGCCAGTGTGGGCAATCTCCATCAACCCCTGCTTGTCTGCGCTGGCTCCGGTAAAGGACCCTTTGCGGTGTCCGAAGAATTCACTTTCAAGCAGGTTTTCCGGGATGCCGCCGCAGTTGATGGTCACGAAGGGGTCGTCCGCCCGGTCGCTTTGTTCGTGAATGGCTTTGGCGATCAGCTCTTTGCCGGTGCCGCTCTCACCGGTGATCAATACGCTGGTGCGCGTCTTGGCCACCTGCCGGATCATTTCATAAATATGCTGCATCCGCGGGCTGTTGCCGACGATTTTGCCGAAATGGACACTCTCCTTCAATTCATTTTCGATGGCCCGTTTATCGATCTCCAGCGTCTTGCGTTCCAACGCATTGGCGATCGTCTGCAGCAGTTCTTCATTTTCAAACGGTTTGGGGACATAGTCGAAGGCGCCCTGATTCATGGCCTCCACAGCAGTCTCGGTGGTCGCAAATGCGGAGATCATGATCACCGTGACATGCGGGTTTTTCTTTTTGGATGCCTTGAGCACCTCCAGCCCCGTCATGTCGCCCAGCCGGATATCGCACAGCAATAAATCGTATGGATGCTTTTCGATTTTTGCAATCGCCTCTTTGCCGGTGGCCGCGACGAGAACGCCATACCCCTGCTTCTCCAGCATGTATTCGAGGAGTTCACGCATGCTCAGCTCATCATCGACGACGAGGATGCGGTATTGGTTGTCAGCCATCAAATAACTCCGGATATAGTAAAAATATGGGTTTCTTTTCTTCAGATTGGATATAGGCAACGAAGACCACAGTTAATTCATCTGTTTCAGCTTTCCCCATTCAACATTCGATGTTGGATCCACCTGAGGCGGACAAGCGCTTGCTCGCCTATGGCGAGTTCGATGTTCATTTTTCAGTTTAACATTTCAGGATTCTTTAATCCCTCAATCCCCCAATCCCTCAATCCCTCAATCCCCTGTTCCTTACTATTCAAGCAGATGCCCCAATCTGCCCCAGCGAACCCCAAAAGCGTCCTTGTCCCACGACCAATAGATGATAAATGCCTTTCCCTTTACCGCCACCAGGTCAACGAATCCCCAGAAGCGGCTGTCGTATGAAAAATCGCGATTGTCGCCCATCACGAAGAGCTTGCCTTCCGGCACGGTAATCGGCCCCAGATTATCTCTGGGTTGGGTCCGCGCGGCGTATATCTTGGGATCGTTATAGATGCCATGGCTGTTTTTAACGGAGACACCATTGACGAACAGCTTTTTATTGCGGATTTCGATGGTGTCTCCCGGGAGACCGATGACCCGCTTGATGAAATCCTTGCTGGGATCCTCGGGAAATTCAAAGACGATGATGTCACCCCGCTGGGGATCATGGATGGGAATGATCGTTTTGTTCCAAAAAGGCGCTTTGACGCCATAGATGAACTTATTGACCAATATGTGATCGCCGATCAACAGGGTGTCCTTCATCGACCCGGAGGGAATTTTAAACGCCTGAACCACAAAGGTGCGGATGAACAGGGCCAGGATGACGGCGAAAACAATGGCTTCGATATTTTCACGCAGGGCACCTTTTTTCTTTGGTGCGGCGTCGGCTTCTTCACGCTTTTTCAAAATGGTGGCGGCCTTTCTGTCTAAAGTAGATGAATGCCCAAGCGGATGACCCCGTTGGCAAATATCCCGGCGATAATGTCATCCAGCATGATTCCCCATCCACCAGGGACGTTTTTATCAACCCATCGGATCGGAAAAGGTTTTAATATATCAAACACCCGGAACAATGCAAATCCTCCGATGATGAAAAAAGGCGTGAACGGCAGTGCAAAAAGGGCGGTGGCCATGCCGCAGATCTCGTCGAGGACCAACTGGCGGGGATCCTTTTTGGCCTCTATTTTCTCAGCGGCATGGACGATCCACGTCGAGAATACGATCAACGCAACCACGAAAATCAGCGCGGAGCCGATACCCATCGATGCGATCAGCAGGCATATGGGCAAGGCCGCAAGGGAGCCGAAGGTTCCCGGGGCCACCGGGGAAAAACCGATCCATCCTCCCGTCGCCAGAAAGATTATCGCTTTTTGCTTAAACGTCATCATGGGCGTTTTTCATACCCTAACAACTGCCCGACTGTTTCGAATCAAAACCGATTCAAGGGTCCAAGGGAAACTAACCAATCCAACCAATCAAACCAATCAAACCAATCAAACCAATCAAACCAATCAAACCAATCAACCGGCCTTTTCCCCCACTCAATCCCGCCCCTGGCCGGCCTTGGCCACCGCCTCGTAGACCCTTTTCAGCGGCACCTTATGTTTAAGGGCAATTTCTTTGCAGGACTCATATTCGGGTGCAACGTGTTTCCTGCCATCCGGATCCGTCGTGCATTTGACCTGGACTTCGCCAAAACCAGTGCTCACCTGGCAAATGGACCGTTTCAGCGTCTGCCGGTGAACCAGATGGTAACGGAGACCAATGGTGGATGTCTCTGCGAAGAGACACCGCGCGATGTCGGCCCTTTTGTCGGGTGGACACAGCACCTCAACCTTGGTTCCCGGCCGATTCTTCTTCATCAGCACCGACGTATAGGAGACATCCAGGGCGCCATCGCTGAACAGTTTTTCCATCAGGTAGCCGTATAGCTCCGGATTCATGTCATCGATGTTGGTTTCCAGCACGACCACCTCGTCATGGCCCGTCCCTGTGGTCGCTTCAATTTTCTTGCCGACAAACACCCGCAACAGGTTGGGCGGGCCCTGGTGTTGCCTGGAACCGCTGCCATAGCCGACGCGATCGATCTGCATGTGGGGAATCGGTCCGAATTCCTGTGACAAGGATGCAATAATTCCCGCACCGGTCGGCGTTACCAGTTCCCCGTCGGATATTCCGCCATACACCGGTATGCCCTTGACGATCTCCAGGGTGGCCGGCGCCGGCACGGGAAGCGTTCCGTGTGCACAATCGACGAACCCGCTGCCCAACGGCAACGGAGATGCGGATACGGTGTCGATGTTCAGATGGTCGAGACACAGGGCCGTGCCCACCACATCGACGATGCTGTCCACCGCACCGACTTCATGGAAATGAACGTCGTCTTTTTCGCATCGATGAACCCGCGCTTCCGCATCGGCGATGCGGCTGAAAATGTCGATGGCATTGCTTTTGACGCGGCCACTCAATGTCGCCGCTTCAATGGTTTTGATGATGTCCCGATAATTTCTCGCCGGCGATGCGTCTTTTTCCACGACGGTTATTTTCTTGGCGCCGATGCCGTTTTTTTTCACGTCACGGGCGACGACTTCCACCTCACCGATGGATAGGCTTCGGATCATCTCCGTCAGCCATTGCGTGGAGACCCCCATATCCACGAATGCACCGAGAACCATGTCTCCGCTGATTCCTGAAAAGCAGTCAAAATGCGCGTGCATCATTCAATATCCATATAAACACATTGACAAAACACGTATTTTTATCCATAAAAGGCCCAATCACGTGGAAGTGCGCAGCTTACTGGTGAGGCTCCCGGACTTCAAATCCGGTGTGGGGCGCTAATACCGTCCCGGGTGGGTTCGATTCCCATGCACTTCCGCCATTTATTTATATTATATCAGTTACTTACTCCCCCAAAAACCGCCCAAATCCTACTACAAAGCTACTACAAAAACAACAGGGTGACCCAATTTCGCTGCGTCACCCCTATAAACCTAAACAGTTAATTTTTCAATTTTTTATTTAGAGCACCCTTCCCTGCTTTGGTGTCAGTTTCAGCTTATCAGTCTGCCCGACCCCACTATCCATGCGATCAATTGAACCTTGGACAACATCTATACCATCAAAAATAACTTAGCGACGGCGAGAGAAACGCGACTGTCGCTCCGGTTCAAGAAGTTGGAAGAATAATTCTCGATGTAATCCTCAAGAAGAAGCATTGAACCCACCCGGGAAAAGAACCGTTTTATCAAAGAACCCAGATACCCATCGAGCATAGGTATAGGGGCGCGAGCGCGGTTTGGAGAACCCTCGAAAACGCTATCGGAATAAGCCTTCGGGCCGAAAACTTCCGTTATAAGACCGAGGCAGTTCAACGACGAAGACTAGTCCGGCGGTATCCAACCCGCGAATATCAGAATGCTCAACCGACGTAACGCTGGTTCCGCCTCTTTGGGTGCCTTGGAAGATAACCCAAACAAGGACCACTGAAAATCAGTTGGCAGGAAGTTTTTTTTCTCTTGACAACTGTCAACCATATCAGTGTCCATCCGGCATACCAACCGGTTGATATAAAATAAAAAGGCGCATTTTATGCTGGAATTTTCTCACTGTTTGTATTATGAAATACTTTTACAAACACATAAAAAACTACATGAAAAAGAAAACAGACCTATAACCCAAAACAAGGCGACTAAACAATATTTATCATTATATTTGATGGTTGAACTATAATAATATGATTTGACCATCACTGGGATAGAACCGGTTTCCAAGGACTTATAAGGTTACACCTTACTTTTGGGTTATAGGTCCGAAAGAAAAAGGCAAAGCACAAAATGCGCAAGAAACAGCAAAAACAAATGCCCTTGATTGAACCTGTTTCCGGTCACCCTCAGGAAATGGAGTAGGAAGTTGTGTAGTTGCGCATAGGGGTGTTGTTTGCCGTGTCTTTGGATATATTGACGGATTACATCTTCATTTGCATGTTCACCAACTGTCGATACAAAATAGCCGTCTGTCCAAAACTCGCCACCCCATAATTGCGCTTTCACAGATGGAACTGCTGAAAATGTCTCCCAGGCGATAATGCTATGGTGTAATTATTGCTTACTTTTGTTTAGTTCCATACGTTTGATTTTCTACTTCAAAACTGTTTGTTATTTTCTCTGGCCGTTATTTTCGAAATTTTCGACGCTGATATGTTGAATATTACTTGTTCAAAGTGGAAATTGAACTTCTCATTCCTTATTCGTGAGCGCGAAAGAAGCGGTCTGAGTGTTCTGCCCATACAGTCCTTTATCAGATAATTCTTAGGATTGTATGGTTTTTTTGTGTTCCGCCGTTTCGGATGAGATCTATAAAAAACTGACCATGGAAAAGTCGAACCTGTTGAAAAGTAGGATCTTATTGCATCACCAGATGCACGTGATCCAAATCAAAGCCAATCGTCTCCACTGTAACGCCGGGCATCCTTCAAAGCAGCATCGGCAGTATCTTTCGCAGTTAGCTGGTAACGCCAGGTTTCAGGATCCGGCGGCAGTATTTGCAAGCCCAAAAAACGTGGTATCGAAGATAGTAAATACTGTGAGCGGTTTTTATATATTCCACGACGGCGTTATGCCGACGGGCTCATTCATCCACGGGTAAACGCGTGGCGTTCTGTCTTTGACCGCATAAAAAATCTATTTAAGCAGATTTAGGGAAAGGGATAATATGAACTGGATATATATTTTTTTGCCTGTCATTCGGTTTATATGATTTTGAATTAGTTGTTTGGAAAATTATTGTTTATGCAGCTATTGACGTTGATTTATAATTCAAAGATCATGTTTACAATTGCTATGAAACGTATCCAAAGTATCCCAAATTTACTAATCCTAACTCGTTTTTTTAATATGACTTTTAGTGATAATCTTTGCTTTAAAAATGCTAATAGCGCATGTTCTTTAAAAAAAAATATACGAAAAAAACTGGCGATTAAAAAAATTTTATTATCATTTCTTTTGATTTTATTTCAATTATTGTTTCTGAATAGTCTATCGAACGCATCTGGCAAGCTGGCGTTCATCTCCGACCAGGATGGAGAGAACGATATATGGGCGATGTGCCTGCATGATGATGGAACCACTGGCGGAGCTGTGAACCTGACCTTGGACCATGACGCCTCTGCCGCTAGTCCACAGTGGTCACCCGACGGCAGCCAGATTGTTTTCTATTCGAACATTTCAGGCGCAGACCAGATATGGGTCATGGATGCAGACGGCGGGAACAAGACGCCGCTTACTTCGATGGACGGGTATTATTGCCGCATGCCTAAGTGGTCACCCGACGGCAGCCAGATTGTATTTTACAGACACTACGGGACAGGTACCTGTTCAGCATATTATACAACTCAGATATGCACGATGAATACAAACGGATCCAACGTGAACTGCATCGCCAATGAAAATGGTCATGGAGAATACTGTCCGACCTGGTCTCCCGATGGAACAAGGCTTCTTTATGACCGTGATGAAGGCACTTGCAGCAATCCAAAGGATCTATGGATAATGAATTCGGATGGAACCGGTAGACAGGCTTTTTATCCGCCGGCTACCCAAAACAATGATGGTCAATATCAGTTGAGCATTGATTGGGGGGCCAATGGCAAGATATTGATCTACGAAATGGCCGGCGGCTGGCCCTGGGATGACAGAAATCTGCTTGTGATCAATGATGATGGAACCGGGTTGTTAGACATCACCCATCCGAACTCGACGCTTGTAGAAGGATTCTGCTGGTCATTCGATGACAGCAAGATTGTTTATCGGGCTGTTATTAACGAAGTCTCCCAACTGTGGATGTGCGATCCCGATGGCAGCAACCGCATTCAGATTACAGGGGGGCCGGAACCCAAATACTACCTTGATTTTGTCTCTTCGGCAGGCGGTTGCGATACTGACGGTGACGGATTGTCAGATACTTTAGAAAACAGCACCTGTACCGATGCATTGGATGCCGACACGGATGATGATGGCATCATGGACGGTGTTGAGGATGCTAACCACAATGGCCTCTTAGATTCAGGCGAAACCGACCCATGTAATTCTGATACAGACGGAGATGGCATCAATGATGGTCCTGAATTAGATCTATGGGCATCGCTGGATTGTACATCCTTTGGTTGTAGTGAGTGCTGGAACTGCGATATCGACGGAGACGGGCAAGCGAACAATATCTTGGATTCAGATTCCGATGGAGACGAAATAATCGATGGCCAGGACACTGATCCATTAAACGGCGGTAGTTCCCCAGTCTGTCTCTTGGATGCACGCTTTGACCAGACCGTCGTCGGATATGCAGGTGTTGCGGAAAAAGTAGACCTGATATCTCTGCATTTCGACCACGCATCAGACAAGGATGACGGTCATAGTGCCGCTGCCGATAGAACGATTTTGCAATCAATGTTCGGCATCGATTGGATAAAAGAACATGTTATAGCCGTTTCCGGGGCATACGGAACAAACGCAGAAATATTTAATCAGGACTCCGACAATGTCATGGAGGCTGTCTGGAATGATTGTGGTGGCTGGATTTCGGCACATGAGAATCGCGAAGACGTAGTGAACACTTTAACAAATCGTTGGAGTGAGGTTCTCATTGCCGGTGGTAATGTGTGGGTGAAGGAGGGCGGACAATCCGATCTAACGGCAGATGTCGTAGAACGAATCAACAATCAATTCCCCGATATTGATACAGTCCAGAAAATTCACGTCGTGCAGCACAGTGATTGGAATGAAGAACACACGACGGAAGCGGCACTAGCCTATACCAAAGAGCATACCCATTACATCAGGATACCGGATGCGAATCCTTATCTGTTGATCATGGGTGGCGATGGCTTGTTTGTGGAGCTTGCGCGCGAACACCCGGTTTTTGGCGCATTTTGGAACATGGCGTTTACCTATTTAGATCCGGAGGAAAAACTCGACTTCTCAGATACGGGCGAACTCATGCACATACTGGGAGTGGGGGAGCTCAGCATTGATGCATTTAGGAAACGCTTCTTCTATGATGATAGTCTGGTTAATGGGCTTGAGTATTACACCGACCGTGACTACACCCTGACCGATGTGCCGTCAGCGTATGTAGGTATGGATGCGGTCCTGACACCAAACGACGATCGCAACCGCACCGACACCAGCGGGTATGTGACCTTCCCAATGCCCTATGACGGCACGCTGTACGTGGCCTTCGACAGCCGGGCGATCAGTTTGCCCATCTGGATGAACGGATTTGTCGATACCGGCGACATCCTGTTGACCTCCCTGTCCACCCAGCCGTCGTTGAGAATATACCGCAAAACATATCTGCAGGGAGACTGCATCGACTTCGGTGCCAACCAGGCCAACGGGTTTGACGGCGCTACGGTGAGCAATTACCTCGTGTTTATGGAACGGCTGTCCACCGAGCCGCCGGTGATCAATGATCCGCCCGACGATGTGACCGTGGAGGAGGGCCATGCCGCGACGTTCCGCATCGGCGTTGCGGGTACGGTCGACTTGAACTACCGGTGGACCATGGATGGCATCGACGTTGGTGATGACAGCCCAGTGTGCACCATTACCAACTGCCAGTTGACCGACAGCGGCGCCCAGATCAGCTGTGCGGTAAGCAACGCCTATGGAACGACGATCAGTGCCATTGCCACGCTGACGGTGACAGAGCCGTCCCCTTGTGCGTTGCTGGATGGCCGTTTAGAAGCGGCGATCCTGTCCGAGGCGCTGGCCTATTACACCGACCGTGACTACACCCTGACCGATGTGCCGTCAGCGTATGTAGGTATGGATGCGGTCCTGACACCAAACGACGATCGCAACCGCACCGACACCAGCGGGTATGTGACCTTCCCAATGCCCTATGACGGCACGCTGTACGTGGCCTTCGACAGCCGGGCGATCAGTTTGCCCATCTGGATGAACGGATTTGTCGATACCGGCGACATCCTGTTGACCTCCCTGTCCACCCAGCCGTCGTTGAGAATATACCGCAAAACATATCTGCAGGGAGACTGCATCGACTTCGGTGCCAACCAGGCCAACGGGTTTGACGGCGCTACGGTGAGCAATTACCTCGTGTTTATGGAACGGCTGTCCACCGAGCCGCCGGTGATCAATGATCCGCCCGACGATGTGACCGTGGAGGAGGGCCATGCCGCGACGTTCCGCATCGGCGTTGCGGGTACGGTCGACTTGAACTACCGGTGGACCATGGATGGCATCGACGTTGGTGATGACAGCCCAGTGTGCACCATTACCAACTGCCAGTTGACCGACAGCGGCGCCCAGATCAGCTGTGCGGTAAGCAACGCCTATGGAACGACGATCAGTGCCATTGCCACGCTGACGGTGACAGAGCCGTCCCCTTGTGCGTTGCTGGATGGCCGTTTAGAAGCGGCGATCCTGTCCGAGGCGCTGGCCTATTACACCGACCGTGACTACACCCTGACCGATGTGCCGTCAGCGTATGTAGGTATGGATGCGGTCCTGACACCAAACGACGATCGCAACCGCACCGACACCAGCGGGTATGTGACCTTCCCAATGCCCTATGACGGCACGCTGTACGTGGCCTTCGACAGCCGGGCGATCAGTTTGCCCATCTGGATGAACGGATTTGTCGATACCGGCGACATCCTGTTGACCTCCCTGTCCACCCAGCCGTCGTTGAGAATATACCGCAAAACATATCTGCAGGGAGACTGCATCGACTTCGGTGCCAACCAGGCCAACGGGTTTGACGGCGCTACGGTGAGCAATTACCTCGTGTTTATGGAACGGCTGTCCACCGAGCCGCCGGTGATCAATGATCCGCCCGACGATGTGACCGTGGAGGAGGGCCATGCCGCGACGTTCCGCATCGGCGTTGCGGGTACGGTCGACTTGAACTACCGGTGGACCATGGATGGCATCGACGTTGGTGATGACAGCCCAGTGTGCACCATTACCAACTGCCAGTTGACCGACAGCGGCGCCCAGATCAGCTGTGCGGTAAGCAACGCCTATGGAACGACGATCAGTGCCATTGCCACGCTGACGGTGACAGAGCCGTCCCCTTGTGCGTTGCTGGATGGCCGTTTAGAAGCGGCGATCCTGTCCGAGGCGCTGGCCTATTACACCGACCGTGACTACACCCTGACCGATGTGCCGTCAGCGTATGTAGGTATGGATGCGGTCCTGACACCAAACGACGATCGCAACCGCACCGACACCAGCGGGTATGTGACCTTCCCAATGCCCTATGACGGCACGCTGTACGTGGCCTTCGACAGCCGGGCGATCAGTTTGCCCATCTGGATGAACGGATTTGTCGATACCGGCGACATCCTGTTGACCTCCCTGTCCACCCAGCCGTCGTTGAGGATCTACAGTCAAGCGTTTAATCAGGGGGATTGTGTCAGCTTTGGTGCCAACAAAGCATCCGGGTTCGAAGGAGGTACGGTAAGTAATTACTTATTATTTTATACTCAGTAGATGGGTAAAGATCCACCCCCAGAGCGTGTGGGTCTTTACTTTGAAAAATCTGTCAAGGTCTGCCATACTCCGCAACAACCCTTTAAAAAAGGAGGCAGGCCATGTTACCCGTCACGCGGTGCGACGAGCACCTTTACCCGGTTCCCAAATTCGATCTTGGCAAAGGCGATATCAAAGACTTTATGAATGAACTCAAAGGATTTCACGAACAGTTCTACGATTGCTTTCAGCGCAGTGAATCCAGAGAGCACTTTTTAAAATACATGGCCGGGCATAAACCCCCGATGCCCTGGTGGGGGCGCTTGTAGTTGTAGTATTTGACCCAAAAGGCAATTCGACTGGCAGCGTTCTCAAAAGAGGTAAACTGAGCACGCTGCAAAAATTCGGTCAGGATGCTTCTCCATTAAAGCGTTCGATCTTGCCCAAGGTCATCGGATGGTGAGGACGGGAGCGGATGTGTTTGACCCGATCCTTGGCAAGTTCCTTCTCAAACCGTGTGGTGCCCCGCCAGTTGGTGTATTGCCTGCCGTTGTCGGTGATCATCTCTTTGGGTACGCCATACTCGCCCACCGCGCGGCGGTAAGTCTCGATGACGTTCAAGGCGGTCTGGCTGCGGTAAAATCCCAGGCCGGTGATGTAGCGGCTGTAGTCATCCAGATACCCGATCAGGTAAGCGTTCTTACCGGCCAGGCGGAACGTCAGGATATCGCTCTGCCACATCTGGTTGGGTCGGGCCCGTTCGAAGAAGCGCGGCTTGGCCGGATTCCTTTCGGGCTTCTTTTTCACCGGTGTGGCAAGCCCCTGATCGCGCAGGGTGCGCTGCACTGTGGCAGGGCTGGTCTTGACCCAAAAGAACCGCTTGAGAACATCGGTGATGCGCCGAATCACATACGCCGGGTTTTCCTTTTTCAGGTTGACAATGCTTTGGGTAACAGTAGCCGGCAGGTTGAAACTTTTTAAAAGCAGGTGGGGCCATTCTTTTTAACTAATCCGTTGGCCAGAAAGGAAGGGAAGCGGTATACCAACGAATCCCTGAACAATAGTTGGAAAAAGGCATGTAAGGCAGCGGGAGATGATATTGATCTCTATTCGGGTTTGAAGCACTCGAGCTGTAGCCAGTATATCAACGAAAAGGGTCTTAGCTTGACGGACCTGCAGGCTATCACAGATCATGCAAGTATTGAATCTGTCAGAAAATATGCTAAGATGGAAGTGTCATGAAAAAGGGAATTGATGTCAAAACCTAATGTTGTCTGCTACAGGGGTACTACAAGGAACGGGTAAAGGGGATAAAGTTTTATATATCGGTTGGTTATGTGCATATAGGAACGCTTCGATTCTCATGCACTTCCGCCATTTTCTTAAGGCGTTTATCAGGCATCGCTTACGTGTTTTCGACCCCCACCCAATGGTTTCCTCGCGACTTCCTACACTCCAGCGCTGACCATAATTCAAGCATATGATTTTATTTCGGATGAACGCATGTTGAGAAACACGGAACATTCGGTTTCATTCGTTGCCGACGGCTTGCAATTATGCGGCGTGCTCCATCTGCCAGACCACGAACCGCTGGCTGCGGTCGTCGGATGCCACGGCCTCATGGCCCATAAACACTCCCCCAAGCAAATCGCCCTGGCCCGCGGCTGCACGGCCGCCGGCATGGCCTATTTTCGGTTCGACCACCGGGGGTGCGGCGACAGTCAGGGGGTTTTCGAAATCGACACCACCTTGGAAAACCGCACGTCTGACCTGATGGCCGCCGTACATGCAGTCAACCACAAGTTGGGCAAAAACATGCCCATCGGCTTGTTTGGAAGCAGTTTAGGAGGGACTGTATGCCTCACGGCGGCACACCGCCTCTCGCCATTTGCCCTGGTTACCTTGGCCGCCCCGATTCAAAGTCGGTCCATTCAACTTCCCGATGACGCTCCGGAGTCCTTGAAAACGGAGTTTGCCGAAAATCGGTTGACATTCAACGTCAGCGCTGCGATCGGGTCGGTCCACCACATCCTGATCGTCCACGGCAGCGGCGATGAGACGGTGGCGGTTGAAAACGCCCACAGGATTCACCGACTTGCCCGGGATCCGAAAGCGCTGCTGATCCTGGAGGACGGCGATCATCGGATCAGCAGGAAAACCCACCAGGAACGATTCCTGCGCAGAGCGGTGCAGTGGTTTTCCGATTGCTACCAGGGTCAATTTTGAGAAAAAAAGGCATTGTCCTTGCGAACAATGCCTCTCGGGATCTGCTGTGTAACGGATAAATCCTTACTTTCGACGAATCGCGCTGTGAATGAGTTCCTTCTGATAGGCGGTCAGGTTCTTGGCAAACTTGACACCAATGCCATCTTGTTCCTTTCTGACGATGGTCCCGGAGATCTTGAAGGTTTTCTCCAAGGTGGGAAGGGAAAAGATCAGCGAAATCAACTGCCCGGCACGAAATGGCGACGAGGTCTCGATGAACACCCCGCCTTTGCTCAGGTTGTTGATAAAATCCTGATAAACCCTGTCGTTCGTCGAGTAATCCACCGGCAGGAAACAGGGTATCCTGGAATCTTCACGATAATCCAGCCGCTCCCACTCGTCGAGCAGTTCGTCCAGCATTTTCTTGCGCTGCGGGGTCAGCCTCGAAACGGCCCGGATCAGCCGTTCGGTCAATTTGTTTTCATCTTCCGGTATTTCCGTTTTTTTCATCATCAATCGCCTTTAAATGGTTTAGCAGATAAAAGGCATACGGGTTCAACAAAAACTATCCGGCCCTGTCAGAACCTATCAAATTAAACCCCCGACCCTCTGAACCCTGAACCCCGAACCTCTGAACCCCGCCCCCCATCCCATCAGCTGTTCGGCGAAATGATGTCGATCATCACCTTCCGCCGTTCCCCGTCGTATGGAACCGTGGTGCCGGCAGGGCCTTCCGGGTCGGGACCGATGCCCATGGTGGTGATGGCCTGCGCACTGACCCCTTTGCCGACCAAATAGGTCTTGACCATGTCCGCCCGAAATTCGGCCAGCTTTAAATTGTATGCCCGCACCCCGGTTTGATCGGTATAGCCTCTCAACACGATGATTGCCTCCGGATGTTGCAGACAGAAGCGGGAGATCACGTCGAGCATCCGGTAGGCCGAATCCTCCAGATTGTTGGAGTTGAATTCAAACAGCACTTCAGGATATCGGCCATAGGTTTGACGGATGGATTCCAGCGAGATTCGGTCCCCGGCATCGGCTTGGTTCTTCGACGCCATTGATTCCTTCGCTTGCGTGGCGCCGGTCACGCGCTCTCCACCGACAGGCGCGTTGTCCACCCGGGAAAGCTTGGGTGCTGCAGAGATTGGTTCGTCGGTCACCCTGCGCAGCGTTTCTTCGCTGGCGGCGGGGGGCTGTTTTCCGTCATCACGCGTGTCCGGTTGGCCGGATGGCCCGTTCGGGGAATTTTCGGTTGATTCGATGGTCGCTGCGGCTGCCTGGGTGGGTTCGTCAACGGATGACTTGCCCATCGGGTTATTGGTTGCGTCTGAGGTCTGCCGGCTGAAGATAAACGCGGCGACCAACCCGATCCAGATGATCAGAACGACAATCAGGGCTATTCCCAGGGGCGTTTTCCATTGCAGGTGATGCGGCCAGGCAGCTGTCGTGGGGGGTGCCTGCGGTGCATCCACGATCGCTTCCGTGCGGCCTTCCGGCGTGGCGTCGCTTTCGGCTATCGATTTTCCGGGCGCGATTCTCAGCTCGCCGGCACATTCGGCGACGATTTTTTCATCGACATGTTTCTTCTCTTTGACAAAGCCGGTCAACAGCGCCTGGTCGCAGATGATATTGATCAATCTGGGGTACCCGTAAGAGAATTTATACACCTCCTCGATGGCGGCGGATGTAAAGATCGTCTCCTCGGATCCGGCAACGCCCAGACGAAAACGAATGTATTCGCTGGTTTCGGCCTCGGACAGGGAAGAGATGTTGTAGTTGATCGTGATCCGCTGGCGAATGGCCCGGTTGTGGGGACGGAGAATAATGTTGTTGAACTCGCTTTGGCCCACAAAAAAGATATTGATCAATTTGGTGCTGGCTTTTTCGATATTGGAAAGCAGCCGAACCTCTTCCAGCAGCTTCTGGTTGAGGTGCTGACACTCGTCAATGATCAACAGTGCTTGTTTGTTGTGCCGATTCAGGTCGATCAGGAAGTTTTTCAAGTAGATCAGAAACTCACCCTTGCTCTTGAAATGCGTATGCAATCCAAACGAGTCGGCAATAAAATTAAAAAAATCCATTTTTGCCAGCCCTGGATCGGCCACCATGGCCACGAGCACGTCATCTCCCAGGCTGTCGATAAGGGCATTCAGCAGCGTGGTTTTTCCGGTCCCCACGTCACCGGTGAGCAGCAAGAACCCCTTGTTGTCCAGGATGCCGTATTTCAATACGGCCAATGCCTCCTGGTGTTTTTCGCCCAACCACAGAAACTTCGGGTCGGTGCTGATCTGAAACGGCTTTAGGTGCAGTTTATAGTGATCAAGATACATAGTGGCTTCTCAGGTCGATCGGTTGTTGGTATAAAATCAATCCATCGGTGTGTTGCACGACAACACTGCCAAACCGCGGTAAACCAGTCGGCGTTAAAGTTTGTCTAAAAACAGTAAATCCTTATTTTGGGTCAACTTGGTGCCAATAGCAAGCACTTCCACCCGGTTCCCCGAAATTTTTCTAAAATACAACCTGCCCTTGTATGCAAAGATCACCTCGAGGACCGTTTCGCGGTTTTTTTTGCCGAACACCTTGCGCTTGATCTGGACCCGACTGGGATCGTCGTTGAGCTGGTGGACCACCTCCTCCGCTTTGATCTTCATCTCTTCGGTGAGGCCCACAAAGCCCTCGATGGCCTTGTCGTGTATGGCGGTATTTTTGTAGAGCGCACTGAAACGCTTTTTGACGGCATCGGTCCCTTTCAGCGGTTGGCGGTTTTTGTTCTCGTCCTCTTTTTCAAACTGCTTGATTTTTTCCCTTAAGGCATTGATTTCCTGAAGCTGGTGATCCTGCCGGGCCAGATTTTGACTGATTTTGTCTTCGAGCGCCAGCAGTTCGTCCATCAATTCATCTTCGGCGGCGGAGGCTTTCTGCCGCTCGCGTTCCAGTTCTCCTCTCATTGAATCAATTTTACTGGAAAGGCTGACTCGCTGCGTTTCAAGGCGCTTCAACCGCTCCAGGCCCTTTTGCCGTTCATCGGCCAGACCATCGATGATTTCCTGTTTGGCCAATTCCTGCTGGTTGATCATTCTCATGCCGCGCCGGTAAAGCAATAAAAACACCGTCAGGGAAACCAATGCGCAAGATAACAGTATTGAATTCGAAATCAGGGTGTTAGCTTCAATCTTGACGTCAATCGCGTTGATCAGCCCGTCGTTGAGCAGCCTGAAGTTCTCCCGGGCTACGGCAATGCTGTCCATCGCGCTAAAATCTGTTCGCGGATCGTCGTAGGCATCGGGGTACAGATAGATGCCGTCCCGCGTTTTCACGCTGATATTGACGCGGACACCCCAGTCAGGCAATTTGAGGGTTGAGATGAACGCATTCAGGTTCTCCCGGACGGCATCCTTGAGGCGCACGCTGCCGTCAAACAACGGGCGGGTGTCGCCGATAGCGGTTGCCGCCAGAAGCTTGTCATACCGCGCGTGAATGGTCTTCTCCAGCAGCTGGATGGTAAAGACATAGACGAATGGCGGCAGCAGCACGCAAAGAATCAGCGTTTTAAACGGGAAATAACGCATATTTAAATTTCTGACAGCATCCGTCGCGCATCCTCAGCACCGTCGAAATTCGCGTCCAGTGCGAGTGCTTTTTCCAGGGATAATTTGGCGCGTGCCAGATCGCCCTTTTTGAACAACGCCGCCCCCAGATGGTAATTTACCGTGGCGTTTTCAGGCAGTTTTTCCAGGCTGCCCGAAAACTCCTGGACGGCATTTCCATATAATCCTTTTTTATAGTAAATCCAACCGAGCGTATCCATCACACTGGGGTCGTCGGGCAGTTTCTCCTTGGCGATCTGGGCGTATTTCAGGGCTTCATCGATATCGTCCTCCCGGGAGGAGAGCAGATAGGCCAGGTTGTTGGCGGCCGGGGCAAACTGGGGGTTGATTTCCAGTGCCGCCCGGTAATGCTTTTCCGACATGTCAAACTGCTTCTGCATATCGTAGATCGTACCCAGCAGCATGTGCGGGCCGGCCTGCTTCGGATCTTTTCCGAGGATGGCCATGTACTGGTCGATGGCCTTCTGCGTCTGCTTGCCGGAGAGGTAGATTCTCGCCAGCGCATAGTACGGCGGCAAGAAATCCGGGTTTTCCTGTATGGCCGTCCCGAACGCCTTTTCGGCCGCATCGGTCTTCTTCTGAGCCAACAGCAGGCTGCCTTTGAGGTTGTGGATGATCGCCCTGGCGACGGGGGCGTCGCCGACTTTTTCCAGCTGCGCATCGCATTTATCCAGGGCGATGGCCAGCTCCCCCCTGGCGCCATGCACCAGAACGATATTGGTGAATACATCCATCAACATGGGATTCAGCGCCAGGGCCGCATTGAAATTGTCCAGTGCGGCATCGTAATTTTTTGTCGACCGCTGCAACAGCCCCAACCGATAGTAGCCGGCAGGGTTTTCCGGGTTTTCGGCGATCAGGGTGTTGAAGGCAACCGCCGCGTCGGCTGTTTTTCCCTGGGCCATCAACGCGTTGCCCTGCAACATCCTGGCCCGGAAATCGTTCGGATTCAGCGCCAGGATCTCGGCACTCTCTTTGCGGGCCGTTTCAAAATCCCGCTCTTTCAGCGCGATCTCGGCCAGCAGCATCTTGGCATTCACATACTTGGGATTGAGCTCGACGGCCTTGGCAAGGGAGGCCTTGGCCACCTGCGTCTCGCCTTTGCCCAGGTGGCTAAACCCTTTCAGATAGTGTGCCCGGGCAGAGCGCGGCTCTTCTTTAACCAACTGATCGAAGATCGCGATGGCCTCGGAGAATTCTTTGTTGAAGGCAGCGATCTCCCCTTTCATCATCCGGGCAGGGAAAAAGTTGGGTCGCTCCTCGAGCACCTTGGCCAGGTATTTTTGCGCATCGTCCATCTGCTGGTGCTTCAGAAAATAACCGGCCATGGATGTCATGATATTGACGTCGTTCGGCTTTAGCGCCAGGGCCTTTTCGTAGGTGGACAGCGCCTTGTCCACGTTGTCCGACGCATCGTAAAAACCGGCCGCGACCATGTAAGGGTTTGATGTCCGTCGGGCTGATGTCGATCGCCTTGAGATAGGCGCTCTCCGCTTCCGCCGGTTTTTTCATCTGGAAGAAAAAGTTGCCCAGGATGATGTAAAGATCCGAATTCCCCGGATTCAATTGAATGGCTGTTTCAATTTGGGCCTGGGCCTTGTCGACATCATTTCGGTCCGTGTAGAAGCGGACCAGTTCCAGGCGCGGCTTGATTTCGGCAGGATCCAGCGTCTATCGCACGCATCAACTGGGACTCCGCTTCATCGAGTTTGCCCTGACGGGCATAGACCCGGGCCAACCCCAGGTAGGCGCGGGTCTGCTTACCGTCCAATTCCAGGATCCTTTCAAAGACCGAGGCCGCTTCATACAGGTTTTTTTCCAGATCAAAGAGGCCGGCCATCAGAAACAGGGCCTCGATGTTGTTCGGTTCCCTGGAAAGGACCGCTTCGACTTTTTCACGGGATTCAGCGGTTTTTTTGCCCAGCATGTAAAAGGTGGCCAGCTTGAGGGAGGCATCGATGTTTTCCGGATCGAGCTTGGCGACCATGCTGTACTCCCTGAATGCCCCCCGGGGGTCACCCAGTTTCAGATAGGTTTCCCCTAATCGCTCGTAGGCATCCACAAATTCCGGATCGATCTGGATGGCGTTGCGGAACTCCAGTTCGGCACTCTTGTATTCCCCTTTTTCAAAATAGGTTTTCCCTTTTTCCAAATGGGACGCCTTTTTCTCTTCGTCGGAGGAACACCCGGCAACAATCAATGCCAACCCAATCAACATCACGACAATTTGGATCGTGCGGCTTTTCATGAAACAATCCCCTATTGAATGGAAATCAGCCCGATATTTTTTTACAAAAATAACGAGCCGTAAAAATCACCGTTGCTTCAAATGCCAGTTCCAGGCGGTCCGGATGATTGTTTCAAGATTGTCATATCCCGGCGCCCATCCCAGTTCGCGCTTGATTTTATCAGAACTGGCAACCAGAATCGCCGGGTCACCCGGACGACGCGGCGCCTCGACGACCGGTATCTTTTTTCCCGTGACCCCTTCCGCCTTGGCGATCACCTCTCTGACCGAATACCCGTGGCTGCTCCCCAGGTTGTAGACGGCGCTATTCCCGCCGTCCAGCAAAGCATCCAGGGCCAGCAGGTGGGCCTGGGCCAGATCGTTGACGTGCACGTAATCCCGAATGCAGGTACCATCCGTGGTGGGGTAGTCGGTGCCGAACAACCGGATGTGGTCGATCAGGCCGTCAGCGGCCTGCAGGACAATGGGGATCAGATGCGTTTCCGGATCGTGCAGTTCGCCGATCTCACCGGATTCATCGGCACCGGCGGCATTGAAATAGCGCAGCGCCGTATACGTTCACCCCGTGTGCGGCGTCGCAATCGGCCAGCATGCGCTCCACGGCCAGTTTGGTGTTTCCATAGGGATTGGTGGGCGCACAGGGATGATCTTCGGTAATCGGAATCGCCACCGGCTCTCCGTAAACGGCGGCGGTGGATGAAAAGATAAACCGCCTGACGTCGTGACGCACCATGGCATCCAGCAGGGCAACCGTTTCGGCCAGGTTGTTGCGGTAATAGGCGAGCGGCTGATGCATGGATTCGCCGACCTGGGAAAATGCCGCAAAGTGCATGACTGCATCGAAGACATGCTCGGCAAACAACCGCTCCAGCAGGTCGCGATCCCCGAGGTTGCCTTGAATGAAGTCACCCCCCTGGACCAGTCTGCGGTTGCCGGTGGACAGGTTGTCCAATATGACCACCTCACAGCCGGCATTGGCCAACTGCCGAACCATGTGCGCGCCGATGTACCCTGCCCCGCCGACAACGAGTATGTTTTTATTTTTCAATGACATGGTTGAATTGGTTGAATTGGTTTAGTTGGTTGAATCAATGGAGCGAGAACGCCGGCCTGGACCGAAAGATGCCGGTTGTGGAACAAAAACCCATTAAATATATCGCTTCTGCCCCAAATATATCAGTATCTCCTGCGCCGCCTCGTCGGGCGATTTCCCCGTCGTGTCCACCCGCACTTCAGGCGCCTCGGGGATTTCGTAGGGATCGTCGATGCCCGTGTACCCTTTGATGAGCCCGGCCCTGGCTTTGGCGTACATGCCTTTGCGGTCGCGCTTCTCGCAGACGTCCAGGGGCGTGGCCACATGCACTTCGATGAACCCGCCGAGCGCGTCGATGCTGGCGCGGATCTCGGCACGCGTCGCGGCGTAGGGCGCGATGGGGGCACAGATCGCCACGCCTCGATTTTTGGTGATCTCGCTGGCCACGAACCCGATGCGCCTGACGTTGATGTCCCGGTGCTCCTTGGAGAAAGAGAGCTCGTTGGACAGGTTCTGCCGGACGATGTCCCCGTCCAGAAGCGTGACCGGCCGTTTGCCGATTTCGAGCATTTTGGCATACAGCACGCGGGCGATGGTCGATTTGCCGGCACCGGAAAGGCCGGTGAAAAAAACGGTGAATCCCTGCCGTGAAGGCGGTGGATAGGCTTTTTTCAGTTCACCCACCACCTCCGGAAAGGTGGCCCACCGGGGAATTTTCCTGCCGGTGCGGATCCGTTCACGAATATCCAGGCTGGACAGCGAGATGGTTTCCGTGCCGGCGGCGACTTCATCGCGTGGACAAAATTCATCTTCGAAAGGCAGATAGACCAGTTCGTCGAACGGAACCACGCGGATGCCGACATCTTCGGCAAAGGACTTCACAAAGGCGTGGGTCTCCGCGCTGTCATAAAAGGGTGCGGCACCGTTTTGCCGGCCCGGATCCGCATGCTGATAGCCGATGATGAAGTGGGTGCATCCATAATTTTTGCCGATGATGCACTGAAGCAGCGCATCCCGCGGGCCCGCCATTCGCATGGATATGGGCAGAAGGCTCATCACCGCGGATTCCGGGGGGAAGTACCCGACGACATGGCGGTAGCAGCGCACACGGGTGTAATAATCAAAATCACCGGGGCCGGTCATCCCCACGCCGGGAAGCAACAGCAGGTTGGCCCGGCTTTTGTGCATGGCCCGGATGGCCATTTCGAATTCGGGCCGGTGAATGGTGTTGACGGTCTGAAATCCGACGATGCGGTTCCACCCCAGTTTTTTAAAGAGACCGCGAACTTCCGGCGGGGTCATGCGCAGCTGCTTGAAATCAAAGTGAAGCGGCAGGCTGAGCACCTCCAGGGCACCCCCCACGTAGTAATCACCGGTATTGCGAAACAGATTGGCCACGCCCGGGTGCGATTTATCCGAGGTGCCGTAAAGCAGCGCGGCCTCTTTTTCCTTGTCCGGCTTCCAGATGTCCTCCACGTGCATAATGGCCAGAAGAAAGCCTTCGGGGTCGCGAATGACCACGGACTGACCGGCCTCCAGCGGCCTGGCCGCCGTTTCCGAGACGTCCAGGCAGATGGGAACCGGCCACAGCGTCCCGTCCTGCAATTTATTGCGATCCAGCACGGACTCGTAGTTGCTGCGGTTCATAAAACCGGCCAACGGGGAAAAGGCGCCGGTGGTGAGCAGTTCGAAATCGCACAGCTGGCGGTCGTCCAGGGTGATGCTGGCCAGGTCCGTGGCAATCTTCTTGAGCAGCGCCGACCGCTCGGGATCGGCAATCAAATTGACATATTTCCCGCCGTGATAGGCGCTATCGCGGCTGACGGTATCGCTCATGTGGGTGCGCTTCCTTTAATTGCTGGTTGCCAAAAAAATAGGGCCTAATTCTTAACATTACCTCAGCACTTCGATATGCCCTTGCCTATTCCCATTCAATCGGTTTTTTTTCGAATTTCTTTAACTGTCCATCCATAAACGGCTATCTTGCCCGATATCTGCGTTGCGCTCAAAATTTCATCCTCGGAATATCAACCATGCGTGCAACCCTTCGGGATTGCCGATCTTACCGCATCTACAGCGTCATAACCGTGTTTTCAACGGTCCAAGCTAAAAAAAGTGAGCCTATATTACATATTATGAAAACTTTTTCCACTTCTGAAACGACAATCGGGAAAAAGCGAGTGGGCGCGCGACAGACGGCGGGCAGGTTGTAAACGGTCAGACTTCATGCTGTAAACCTTAGGCTGTGGGCTATAGACCGTAGGCTGCAGAATGTGGGGGTGCAATAACGGGAACATCAATCCGGAGCTGCCCGAGTCTTCTTGAGGCTAAGGACCAATTCCCACAGGTTTATCCCCAGCCAGGCCCCAAAGGTGTTCAGGATCAAATCCAGGAGGGTGGAATAGCGCGTCGTTATCCACGCCTGAGCGAGCTCGATGCCAAGGCTGAGCAGCAGACACAAGACCACGGCAAACAGTTGGTTATGCTTCGTGAACGGCCCGGGGAAACACTGCAGCAAACCATAGAACGCGATTCCCAGGGGCATGAAGCCAATGACATTCACCACCATCTCGGCCACGGTGGCTCGATTCCAGTGTATCGGTCGCCACGCCGAAGCCAGTATGGTTTTCTGCAGGACGATCATGAGCGGCGGGATGATCAAGCGATTGTCGTTGCCGGATCGATCCGCGAATTGGCCGGCGGTTTGTTGGTCAAAGGTGAAAAGCAGCCACGTCGAATCCCGCTTCAGTGGATCAAACCTGCGTTCCGTCGCCCAGCGATCGAAACGATGCCTGACCGATTCAGGGGAGATGGCCTCGTCGGAAATGGCCAAACCATGAATATCGCCCATCCAGCCATACCTGCCATAAACGGAATGCCCCAACACCAGCCGCAGCGGCTCGCCCTCAGACGGAATGGACAGTTTCCAGTTGCTGTTGGCATCAGCAAGTTGCCCATCGACATACAGGTGGGTTCCATGCCCACCGGAGGTAATCGTCAAATAGATCGTCCGTTGGGTCGAGAAGACATCTCTGCCGACCACTCTCGGCCTTCTCTCCTTGTTGTCGTAATCGTCCCCGTTCATCACGATCAGCGACTTTCTATACTGCCAGACGACCAATTGCCGTGGATCGGCGCCGTCATGCATCACCAGCAGCGGGCTATAGCCGAGTTTGTGAGAGATAGCCGGTGTCACCGCCATTTCGATGGTCAACGGCCCCGGCTGGTGACTCCGCCGAACTGCGCGCAGGTCGCTCACATAGGCGATGCCGCTATCGTTGAAGCGAATGGCCGCTTTGTCGGGAAGCCATTGAACATCATTGAGAATGGGCCAATTTGTGGGTCGCAGTCCAAAAAAAAGGGCGACTATCACCATGATCGAAGCGAGGCTCGTCCAAAGGTAGGTCTTATTTGAAATTGTTGATCGGAATTCGGAAAAGCGCAATGTTGACCTGATAAATTTCGCTACGCGTCTTCCTGTCTGTCCCAGATCAATCGACCATCGGTTGAGGAACAGGAGCCAGGAGTCTGAATACAGAATGAAGAGACTGTCAGAACTCAACGAACCTTAAACCAGTTCCATTTTTTAAATCTCAAACAAGACCAAAAACCAACAGAGAATTGGAATTTTGACTTTGCGTATTGTTATTTATTTGTCTTTTGTTATTGGCTTTTTGAACTTTCGTAATGGGTCTCTGGTTTGTGGTTTACTGTTCACTGCTCACCATTCACGATTCCCCGCTCCCCGCCTGAAACATTTTCTCTTTTCCATCTCATCTAACAGATATTATTACATTAATTAAATTTTCACAATCAGAATTTATAATTATTGGCATCCTGGCTCCGGTTCCGCGCCCCAAGCCGCTGATCGAGTAGCCTGCACGAAGCGAATTTTAAAAAAGGATTCGAGGGGTCAAGTGCAACCGAACACAGTTTGCTCGCCTCCGGCGAGTTCGACGTTCATCTTTTAAAAAAGGATTCAAGGATTCGAGGGTCCAAGGGGTCAAGTGAAACCAAAAAAACTTCAGCCAGTAAATTGTTTACCCTGTTCAATTTTTATCCTTTTAAACCAAGTATTTTCTCTTGTTTAACCGGGGCCGAAGGACAAGTGTAGCAGGTTTAACCGGGGCCATCCAAACTAATTAAACGGTCATTTCCCCATCTTCCCCATCTTCCCCAGCTTCCGCTTTTCTTATCTTCCCTGCTCTCCACCCCCTGCTCCTGGCTCTCAGCTCCACACTCCCCGCTCGTTTTCCCTTCGCCTATGGCCGATAGCCCAAAGTCTATAGCCGGTTCTTAATTCTCCCCATTCTCAGCTGATCATCTAATCGATTTTAAAACCACCATTCAAAATTTAACATTCATCATTCAAAATTTAAGTCCTCCCCGCCCCGCCCTCCTCGCCCATCGCCTAAAGCCCATCGCCCGTCCCTCTGGCATCACTCTTGCTGTGTGTATGGGTCACATTCATTCGCGACACAGCAGATCCGGCCCTCACCTGGACCCGCCGGCGCTGCCCGGGAATCGCCACCCGTTGTTCGACCTCATTGCCATTCTCGCAAGGATGCTGGACAACCGGCCGTTTCCTGATCAGCACCGGATAATCCGCTCCCATTCCCACTGCCCTCGACCTGTTCGCAATCGCCAACCCGTTGCACGACCGGCGATCGGCGCCATCTGTGCAGCATCGTAAACATCGGGTGTCTGATAAGGAACACATCTTAACCTATTCGATCCGAGGAGCACTATGCGAAACGCATCGATTGTACTGTCAATGATTGCCGCTTTGGTGTGCACTGCACCCCTGGCGGCCGATGCCGGTGTTGTTTACGACACCGGCGAGTTGTCCATAGGCAGGTGGCATGTGCATCTGTCCAACCATGCCTTCGAAGCCGAACCCGGGGAAAACGGCTACCTTGAGATCCGCAAAATCACGCCCGCACGGCCCATCCGGATGGGTTTTCTGCACCTGAACGGCCGATGGATTCCGTTGAAACGCTTTTTCGACCCATCGGAGCCGACCTTGCGCAAAACGATCACCTTGCAACCGCGCAACCGGCTGCGCGTCCTGTTGATCGGATCGCCGGGGGCATCGATTACCGTCGCCATCGGCACCGATAAGGAGAGCCCACCCCCCGTGGCAACCTTGTCGGCAACCCCTGAATCCATCCAGGCCGGTTCGCCCGGCACCCTCACGTGGTCCTGCCTGCACGCCGATGCCTGCACCATCCAACCGGATGTCGGGGCCGTGGATGCAACCGGGTCAGCTAGCGGTGTCGCCGACCGAGACCACGACCTATACCCTCACGGCATCGGGCGCCGGCGGCACGGCCAGTGTCAGCACCACGATTGTCGTGGTTCACCCGGTGCCGTCCGTTGAAATCTCCGCGGCACCGGAGACCATCGGCCCGGATGATGTATCGATCCTTTCGTGGCATGCCACCCACAGCGATGCGTGCGTGATCGAACCGGGTATCGGCGCTGTGGAATCTGTCGGTTTGAAAGCGGTGGCACCGCTGGAAACGACCACCTACACAATCACGGCCATCGGCCCCGGCGGAACGGCGACCGCTTCGGCCACGGTGGTCGTTCACGCACCCATCCGCATCACGATCACGTCGCCGGTGGATTGGGACACCATCGAACGGCCGGACACGATGGTTCAGGGCACCGTCACCAATATCGGCGGGCAATGAAACCGGCATCACGGTCAACGGCAAGGCGGCCACTGTTTATGGAGACCGATTCGTGGTCTAATCACGTGCCGCTCGAGGAGGGGCAAAACACCATCACGGCCACGGCAACGGACGTCGACGGGAATACGCAAACGGCCGAGATCACGGTCAGCGCCCGCATCCCCGAACATCATATCAGCCTGATAGCCGCCATCGAATCGGGCAGCGCCCCGCAAACGATGACGCTCGGCACGGCCGGTACGTTCAGCATCCAGGACGCCGTTTTCTCCCACACCGGGATCAGCCCGGACGAATTTGTCGAAACGGCGCCTGACGAATACGAGGCCACCTTCACTCAAGAGGGGATTGCCCTGATTACCGTCGAAGCGACTCACGCAGCGGCGACCTATCGGGACACCATCGGCATCGTCATCGTGGACAGGACCGAGGTCGACGCCCTGCTCCAGCAAAAGTGGGCGAAGATGAAGGCGCACCTGGCGGCAAAGGATGTGTCTCAGGCCGTCAGCCATTTCGACGACGGCAAAAAGGGCTTGTACGAAGAGGCTTTTTCGGCTCTATTGGATCGTCTGCCGCAGATTGCCGGTGACATGCAGGACATTTCGCTGATCGCCATCACCGGTCAATCCGCCACGTACCGCCTCCGGCGGACGGAAACGCACAACACGGGGACCTTTGCGGTCACCTACTATGTCTATTTCATCAAGGATGAGACCGGCATCTGGAAGATCTATCGATTCTGATCCTATCGACCCATTACTGAAAGGCTGAACCCATGCAACCAATCGCTCACCCCCTCGATGTCAACGCACCGCGCAGCATCTCTTCCCAACCGCGATGGTCCGGGATGAAGCCTGAAGCGCAATCAGCAGTCCTGCAATGGTCAAGGTCAAGATCTCGTCTGCCAAGCTATTGCTGTTGGCCGTTCTTGTGCTGCTTTTCAGCGGCTGCGTGAGCCTCGTCTACTACGAAGGCGACTATCACGGCAAGGTCATTGATGCTGAAACGTTGCAACCCATCGAGGGTGCCGTGGTGTTGGGTGTTTGGTCAAAAGGCTATCATGGCACAGCCGGGGGACCGGTGCATGAATACTATGATGCCCGGGAAACAGTGACGGACAAAAACGGCGAGTTCACGATAAAGGGTATGGGACCGAGAGCGGTGACCCATCTTGAAAAGATGGATATTGTTATTTTCAAAGTGGGTTATGAGGAAGTTGGTCTTACCAGCTGGGAATCCTTAAAGAAAGCGATCTACTATCGAGATCGTGTGAAATGGGAAGGCAACAAAGCCATTATTCCGTTGGATAAATGGTCATTGGAACAACGAAGAAAAAGGTTCGACGTGCGAGTGGTGTCGGAGTTCCTTTGGAAAAACAAGAAAAACTATCTAGAAGAACTTAAAAAAGAAAATTAAGAAATAAATCAAAGAAGTGGAGGAATCAATGAAAACTATATTAATAGCTATTAGCCTATTTGTTTATTTTTTATTCTGTTACACCCAATCGACATTCTCGCATGGGACAATGAGATTAGTTCACCCATTATTAAGCGAAACAGCGATCTAAGAAACTCTGTAATAAACAACTCATTACATGTCAGAGAATTTAGGTATTGAAAATGGAATTAGATGAGAATAATTGAAGGACTTAGTGTATTTGAATGGATTATGAAAGGTTCAAAAGACGAAGACACTTTTCCCCGCTTTCTCAACCATTTCCACAACCCCATCTACCCCATCGATTCATGGAACCAGGCCGGTTTGGATGATTTCTTGTACTCCGGGCAATCATCCGTGCTGTGGGCACAGGATTCGGGCAGCCAGGCGAGCGCCTGGGGCGGCAACTGGTCCTGGGCCGCAACACGCCAGCACTACTACCAGAGTCTCACGGCCGTCGACCATACCGCCAAAGAGCAGGCCTTCTCCGATGCCTTGCTGGGATTGGGCCACCAGATCCACCTCCTGCAGGACATGGCCGTTCCCGCCCATGTGCGCAACGATGCCCATCCGCTGGCCTACAACCGGGCCGGATCACTGCACATCGAGACATGGGCCGCACAAAACCGCAACACGATCAGACAAATCGCCGCGAACAGCGTCGCCACGCCCGATTTGTCACTGCTGGAAGATGTCATTTTCAACAGTACCGCCCTGGCCCCCATCGCCCTGCTCTCCGACGCCGACCAATACGACGGCGCCCATCCGACAACCAGCCTCTCGCAGGGGCTGGCCGAATACACCAATGCCAATTTCTTCAGCGACGACACCATCTTCACCGACGGGCAGAATCCCGACGATCCCCACGCGTTCCCCTTTCCCGCCAAAGCCAGCACCGATATCCAGTCCTACCTGGATAAAGACTTGCTGCCGGCAACGATCATCGCCAAAGACGGCGTCGAAGACACCGGCTTCTGGATCGCCAAGACCGGCGATGGGGAGCAGATCGACCGTTTCGTCAAGCCGACCTATTTGTCCTACGAAGTTTCTCCCGACACCCATGCCGATATCTATTTCAGGCTGTTCTACCTGGACGATGCCTGCCATCTGGACTACGCCGAAAAACTGATTCCCCGCGCCGTGGGGTATTCCGCCGCCCTGCTGGATTATTTTTTCCGCGGCCGGCTGGATGTCGCCTCATTTCCCGATTTTCAGGACAATTCCCTTGCCGCGCTCAAGCTGACGATCCGAAACCTTACCGACACCCAGGAGGCCTTGTCCGACGGGGTCTTCTCCCTGGTATTCCGGTACACGCCGGAGGACGGCAACCCCGACGGCAGCGACGACATCTTCGTACCGGCCGTGGAAACGCTTTCCTGCGACCATCTGGCCTACGACGACACCATGGAACTGACCTTCACTCCCGACGACGCCATCCCCCTCGATCGCTGGGATTCCTTGACCTGCACCCTGGCATTTCAGGGCAGCCTGGGCGATGAAACCGACGCCGTGGTGGGCAAGGTCTTCAGCCCCGGGACCATCCTGCTCAACGAAGATTGGAACAACGGCATCGACGGAACCAACCATTGGCAGTCTGGAGGCAACAACGACGACTGGTCCACCAAACAGGTCGTGGACGGCCACCTGATCATGGAAAGCACCAAGCATCCCAACCCCGACGGCATCAGCCGCTTGAACGAGCTGGTCATGATTTACAAGACGGCCGACAGCGACGGCCTGCTGATCACGCCGACCACGCACGTGCAGTTCCAGTTCGCCGAGATGGACTCCGCCGTCGCCGACGAGCGCTGGGCCAACCACGCCCTCATTTTTTACTTCAGCGACGGGACCAAGATCGAGTACTCCGGTGATGGCCGCTTTTGCGATTGGACGGATCCTGCCACGCAAATTCAGCTGAAGGTCGACCTCAACACGATCATCACCGACAACATCGTCCAGCGCTACGAATGGGCCAATCGTCCGGTCCCCGATCCGCTCTATCTGGAATATATCCAGTTCATGCAGCTGGCCTTTTTCGAAGCCCTGAGCGACTACCAGTTCTACATGGATGTCGATTTCATCCGGCTGTTCGATCTGGAAAAAAGGGAGGATTAGTTGAGTTGGTTGAGTTTGTTGAGTTTGTTGGCCCGGTGAAATTTGCTGCGCTGTCACCTTCGGTGAATTTCACTGGCTGAAGGTTGGTTGGCCCGGTGAAATTCGCTGCGCTCGTCCCTGTCGGGAATTTCACGGGCTAAAGGTTTGTTGGGAACGAAACACAGTTGACGGTTTCCGGTTGACGGTTTTTTAACCGCAAGGGGAGTCGCAAGGCGTTCGTTCTAAGACACGTTAGTCGTAAGGCGGTAAGCAAGTCCATAATCAACGTGGATATCACTACCGAGGAAATCGTTGATATGATTCGCCAAGGGCGTGAAAGGAAATAGCGTGCACCGTGCGATAATCGTAAACGGTGAACTGTTCCTAACATCAAAAGTTAAATAACAAACTTCAAATCCCAATTTCCAAATAAACGCCAAGTTCCAATTTTTTAATCTCAAACAAGATCAAAAACCAACAGAGAATTGGAATTTTGAGTTTGCGTATTGTTATTTATTTGTCTTTTGTTATTCGCTTTGTCAACCGCGATAGCGAGCGCATTCCTCGCCGCTTGCGGCGGGGTTAGCGAGCGAACTGAAAATAGACCTTCATCCTTACGATGAACCCTCCCCGCGGCAAGCCGCGGGGAGGGTTCAATTTTCGTAATGGGTCTCTGGTTTGTGGTTAACTGCTCACCATTCACGATTCCCCGCTCTTCCGCCCTCACGAACTTTTCATCTCCCTTCTTCAAGCGCCAGCTTTTGTCCCATCGCCTATAGCCCATAGCCCATAGCCTATTGCCCATAGCCTGAGCGCTCTTGTCCGTGCCCGTTTGTGTGGGTACGCCTGCCCCGTTAAATTTTTATCCCGTGAAATCGCGTAGCGAGGACCATCATTTCACCAGGACCGAAGGACAAGCGAAGCGGATTTTACCGCCGCCTGCCCTGTTAACTTTACGATAGTGACAAGCGAAGCGAATTTAACCAGGGTGGCTAAAAATGCCACCGACAGCTCGGCCCAAACTATGTAAACTGATTCACAATTATCCATATTTTATAACATTTTTTACATATTTTTACGCCCCAAAAACGGTCCCATCCTGATTTTAAAAACCCACCATATTTTGAACCCTCTAATTTAATTCCAGAATAAAAATACTTTAGCGCAGATCAATATTCGGCACGTTCCTTGGATACCAGCGAAGCAGGTAGACTTGTCATGCATTGCTTACAATTGAGATGGAATTCAACTGATCAGTTCACCAAATGATCACGAAAGGAGGTCTGCGCTCAAAACAGGTTTAGAATTTTTCAGGAAGAAAGAAGGGGAAGGAAGAATAACCCCTATATTCCATAAAACTAAGAATTATTAACAGAATAAGAACTCATGGGGATTACATGAAAAAATATTTTTTATTATTATGCTCGATTTTATTATTGTTGGGTACTACAGGAATTGCTGGAGCAACACCGCATACATGGACAGACTTTAAAGACTGGTATCCTGATGTAAAGGTGCCACCGACGAAAACTTACACTCATGATATCAAGAATGATGGATTTAAAAGTTACTTGATGGGTGGTGATGATATTATTTATAATTACAACCTTAACAGTGAGGCTATACGATGATAACGATCGTAGGTGGGAGCTTGCGCATAGTAAATCAACCAGGTGTCTTCGGGGATGGCTTTATACAATTTCGACTATACGAGTCAGGATTTCGGATGGTCACTTGCAGGTTGGGCTCAGTTGAATTTATCTGGCACACTTACCGTATCAGTTAGCTCATGGTGTGGTGACTTCTTTTTGGATTATTCGAATTTGTTCGTGTTTGGCGATGATGGTGGCACACCCGGCGATACCGGCGCCGTCCCGGTTCCTGAACCTGCCAACATGCTGCTGCTTGGCACCGGTCTTATCGGCCTTGCCGGAACGTTCCGAAAAAAGCTCTTCAAAAACTAAAATCTCGGCAACGACAACCCGTTGATTGATCAGAAACCGAACGACCCGGCCTGTAAAGACCGGGTCGTTCGTTTTCAGGCGTGTCGTAACGACCTTAAACGGCACCAGTGCGTCGTGCCGGACTTGATCCGGCATCCAGTCTTTTCCTGAATACCCAAAAGCTTCTCGACATGACCAACTTCCGCCGAAATGACAACCACACCACCCCCTCGCCCCTCGAGGGGAGAGGGCCGGGGTGAGGGGTGATAGGATAGACGATGCAGCGAGGGGGCGCAATAAATAAGTACTCACTTTGGTTGAGGTTTTCGGTGAACCGCGAACCTCTCAACCCTGAACCCCCAAACCCTGAACCCAGAACCTCTCGAACACCCCGAACCCCCAACCTGCTTCCCAATCAACCATACACCTTCGGATCCGACGTCGCCGCGACCGGAAAAGCCGGAAAGTCCCGGATGAATTGCTGATCGAGCAGTTGCGTGGATAAGATAGCCACGATGGCCATGTTCTCTCGCTCGCTCAGCAGGCTCCCCTGCCCTCTGCGGCATTTGGCGATCAATCGGGTCACCTTCTGGGGATCGAAATAGCCTTTCTGCTGGATCTGCCTTTCAGACATCAGTTCATCGACGTAATCCAGTTTGCGGTCACCGAAAAAGCAGCGGCTGATGGGGGCGCGATAGGGCTGCTTAGACCGGTCGACCAGTTCATCCGGAATCATTTTCCGGGCGGCCTGCTTCAAGAGGAATTTTTCATCCAGGCCGCGGATCCGCAACCGTTGCGGCACCTTGCAGGCAAACTCGATGACCCGGTGGTCCAGATACGGAAAGCGGCCTTCGATGGAATTGGCCATGGCCATGCGATCTCCCTGGGAGGAGAGCAGGTAATTGGACAGGAATATGCTGATCTCGGTATACTGCGCCCTCGATAGCGGATTCCATGTCATGAACCTTTCGGGCAGCGCGGCGCAGTAACGCTCGATGAACCCACCCATTGAATCGCCGGGCGGCAGGAAACCGTCCGCCATGAAGGATTTCAGCTGGGAGGTGTTGTGCCACCGCAGCAGATGCGAATAGACGGGCGAGTCCGTGGCCAGAAGATCCTTTTTAAAAAACCCTTCCAGAAATTGCCTGGATCGGCTGTTGGCGGCGGAAAAGATGTAGGGATACAATTTCTCCAGAAGTCTGGGACGCGCTTTTGAATCCGGGTGGCGCGCCCAGAATCGGCGGATTTTGTCCTCTTTGAAGATGTTGTAGCCGGCAAAAATTTCGTCGGCACCCTCCCCGGTGAGAACCACCTTGAAATTGCTTTCGCGCACCAGTTTGGAAAGCATGAAAAGCGGCGCGGGGGCGGTTCTGATGATGGGTGTTTCCGTATGCCAGATGATTGTCGGGAAAATGGCCCCGATGTCGTCTTCGGTGCAGCGCACATTCAGATGGTCCGTTTGCAGGGATCGAACGGCAATGGACTGATAGGCCGACTCATCGAAGCGCTGGTCGGAAAAGCTGACCGAAAAGGTGCTGAGCCGATTGTTGAAATTCTGTTTGACCAGGGAGCTGACATAGGTGCTGTCGATTCCGCCGCTGAGGTAAGCGCCCACCGGCACATCCGCCCGCAGACGGATCCGCGACGCATCCAGTAGCAAAGCCCTTAACTCATCCACCCAATCGGTCAGGGGACGCTCCCGGGTGTCCTCGTGGCTGAAATCGGGCGTCCAGTATGACTGGATGCGCATGCCCTGCGCGCTGACCCGGGCATAATGGCCGGGCAGCAGCTGGAAGATGTCGCTAAAGGGTGTCAGTTCTCCCAAGGGCGCCCAGCAGGTGAACACGTCGGAGAGGGACTGGGGGTCTATCGTTCGCTCGACGTCCGGGTCGGCGAACAAGGCCTTGATCTCCGAGGCGAAGGCCATGCGACCATTGCGGCGGTGATAAAATAGCGGGCGGATGCCGACCCGATCCCTTCCCAAAAGGAGCGACTGTTGGTTTGCGTCCCAAATGGCCAGGGCAAACTGACCGTTCAGCAGCGCAAACATGTCAGCCCCTTTTTCCTCGTAGAGATGGATCAACACCTCCGTGTCCGTCTGCGTATAGAAGCGGTGCCCCTTGGCTTCCAGATCTTTCCTCAGATCCGGGTAGTTGAAGATCTCACCGTTGAATACGATCCAGACCGTCTTGTCCTCATTGTGGATCGGCTGATTGCCGGCGCTGCTCAGGTCAATGATGCTCAGGCGGGCATGGGCCAGCCCCACCGGGCCATTCATGTAGAGGCCCGATGCGTCCGGCCCGCGATGGTGCATCAGCCCCACCATCCGGGTGAGCAGGGCCTGTTTATCTTCAGGGCGGGTGTAGTTGACGATTCCGGCGATTCCACACATAGGCGCGATTCAATCCACTTTGAAATAATGGTCAATATACTCGATCACCGATTCTTGTATATCTAAATCGTAAAGTTTTCAAGTATTTCAAATAGGTCAAGGGATTGGTTCAAAAATGATGTTTAGGTCTCAGACCGATCGAGCCGATTGAACTCATTGAACCAATTAAACGGTCTTTATTCACACCCCGCACCTCACTCCAAGCTGTTACGTCGTCCACCGCTTCCAGCCCATAGCCGACATTCGATGGCTTCATTTCCATTCACCGTTGAGCGCTATCTTTACAATGGTTCTCCGTGGTATAGCATCCGAGTCAACCAACATATTGGATCGAGTGAAATGATGAGAGTTCAAAATCCCATGCGCACCCATTCAAGACCCAATTTTTTTCCGCTACTCACCATAGCCATGGCCCTGATGTCGATCCTTTTTTTCATCGGCGGGCCAGACTACCATTCGCCGCGATCATTCAAATCCTTTTGGAATTTAGGCCACCTTCTTTACTTTGCCGGTTTGCCGCTGCTGCTGTTCTCCTTCCCCCCCGGAAAGCACCTCAAACCTTTGTTACAACTTTCAATAATCGTTGGCGCGACACTAATCTTGGGAACCTTGGTGGAGTTCTTTCAATACGGTGTTGACCGTACACCGGACACGGGTGACATCTTCAGAGACATGATGGGTGCATGCATTGCGATCGGCTTTCTGCTGCCCATCAGAAAGTCTGTCCCTAAAATCCCCATGCGCATATTCAGGACCGCCCTCATTGTATTATTGGCGTCGCAATTTTACCCGATCGTCATCGATCTGATCGATGAACACCAGGCACGCCGGGACTTTCCAATTCTGTCGGATTTTCAAACCCCATTCCAGATTCACCGCTGGACCGGCGATGCTGACATCACCATTGAAAGCCACATTGGCCGTCAAGGCAACCGCGCAATGCGGGTGGCCCTGACAACGCAAATGTACTCAGGCACCGCCCTGAAATACTTCCCTGCCGACTGGCGGCAATACCAATGGTTCCAGTTCCGCATCTACAACCCGTCGGCCGACGCCATCACCATTACCTGCCGCATCCACGACAAGAGGCACACGCAGGGTGTTCAGCGTTACCAGGATCGGTTCAACACGACCCGGTCCGTGGCCCAAGGCTGGAACACCATCACCATCAGCCTGGAGGAGGTCCGGCGGGCACCGGATAACCGCCAAATGGATCTCAGCCAAATCTACGGGGTAGGCATCTTTGCCAGCCGCCTGCCCTATCCCCGAAATATCTACATCGACGGCGTAAGGCTGTTGTGACCGGACAATAACATATAGCAAACATAAAATAATCTAAAACTAATAATTCATAATTGATATTGTCCGTGTCGCCTCTTTTCCCCTTCGCCCCTCGCCTAAAGCCTATAGCCTCTTTCCCCTTCAGCCTTCAGCGTTGAGCTATCTTGTCTCCTGCCCTTCGGCATTCGACATACGGCGTCAGGACGTTCGATCCGCCTGAGGCGGACAAGTTCTTGCTCGCCTATGGCGAGTTCGATGTTCATCGTTATGGCCCCTTGCCCATCACAATTTTGCTTTGCTTGAAAACCTTCTTATGATATGTGATTTAAAGGTCTTCCTGCTCCATGGTATGTCCGACATGGTTAGATTCATCGCTGGAAGCCCTCCTTTCCTGGCAGATTTAGCCAAGCTTATTTTATGCAAATTAAAAATCTTGCCATAAAAAATTTGAGCGGTTTACGATGATTTCAAAAGTTTCTATGGCCATAAAGATTGCACCTCTCTTGATTGGATTCATTTTCTCTGTATGGATTTTACCCTCCTTCGCCTCAACAAGTTCCACAAACGCCAAACTGGTAAATTATATATTTGGAAGGTACAATTATAACTTCTTTTTAATCATCCCCGACAATCTGTCAGAATATGAATACTTGAGCCATTATCCCTTCACTGCTTTCATGTTTCTAAATTATTACGATGAACAAAAAATAGCCGATCTTACCGTGAAAGAATTAAAGAGCCGCAGTCTGGCTGGGCCTGATTCCTGCTGCGCTGATGATGGATTTTATGAGGTGCTGGCATTCGATAAAATAAAAGGGTTTGAAGAATTTGCTGAAGCTTTAAAAGACTATAATGAGTTTGATATCGCAGAAAAGAAAAACGAACTGTTAACCAATCTCATCAAAATTTATAACCATTATAAAGATGATTATGACAGGTATCTTCAGGGAATTGAAGGAACGTATAAATTCAGGAAAAATGAACTGAAACACGTGACATTGAAAAAATTGAAGGAATACAATGAAACAGTTGAAATCAATGACCCTGATCCAACGTCCTTTCAAGAGCGATTGGATATAGAAAACTATGACTTCGATAAAAAATTACCAAAAACTATTACAAAAAAAAAGATTGGTCAAACCAAGAACAAAAGTTTATCGATGACCCCGTTTTAACCATCGAACTGGAGTCGAAAGAAAACCTACCCTTCTTCTAAGGCCATGTGCGATTTCGGCATTCTGGTCAACCAGGGCCGATGAGCAGAACTCATAACCGATAAAGATTGTCCAGATTCCAGTGCATTACCTGTAAATCAAGGCCGATGGCCAATGAGCTTCCATTTGCCAACTTCGCGCGCCATGCCGCTCGCAACAATCGTCCAATAACAAACTGGCTCCCACAACCCGCCGATGACAAATTTCAACCCACAGTCAACGACGCACGAACCACGATTTATAGCTCTCCGCGTCTCTCCCCACAACCCACAATGTATAGCCAATTGCCCTTTGCGAAAAACCCTCCGCGTCCTCTGCGCCTCGAGCGCAGCGGGCGGTGATAGATCTTGTCCAGCCGAAGGCTGCTAATAAAACCTGTCCGTGCCAGTCCCGTGTGCGTCCGTGTGCGTCCGTGGCCGAGAATCAGTTGTCCTCGAGCCAAAAGCCCATGGCCTATCACCCGAGCCCCCGCATCTCGAGCGTAGCGGGCGGTGAGTCTTTTCCAGCCGAAGGCTGCCAATAATGTTGTCCGTGTGCGTCTGTGTGTGTCCGTGGCTAAAAACAGGTTGTTTGCTCTACGCCCTTCTCTTAATTTCCCTCTCAGAAATTAAGTCAACAAACCCTTCGCGTCCTCCGCGTCTCGAGCGAAGCGGGCGGTGAGTCTTTTCCAGCCGAAGGCTGCTAGGTATAATATTGTCCGTGTAAGTCTGTGTGTGTCCGTGGCTATTCAAATCCCTTCGCATCCTCCTCGTCTCGAGCGAAGCGGGCGGTGAAAAAAGCAATTTTGAATGATGAATTCGTAATTTTGAATTGCGGTTTCGAAAACAAATGAAATTAATCAAAAAAAACACGCTACAACAACTTTTTTAAAAGCCAAAATATCCTGCATATCATGTTGTATGAACGAATAGACATAGGCGTTGTCAATCTCACCATATAAATGGACAAGCCGATTTCGAAATTTGGCCATCTGCCTCAGTTTCGTTCCCAGGCCATCATTCAACAAATTTTCTTCTTCGAGAACTTTGAATGAATCGGCATAATCCTTGGGCGCCCTGAAACCCTGTGCGGCAATAATATGATTGGCAATGTCAAGGCAACATTCGATGCTGACCTGCAGGTAGTATTTAGCGCCACCGATAAGGATTTTGTCTTTTAAAAACGAATCTATCGAGTTTCGCTTGATTTCACATAGAATGTCCAGGAATTCATCAAGCTGCTCAAGTTTATCGGTAATTTTTTCAATAGATACCATGTTGCGATTCCGCGATCGTTTTCTGCCTGTAAGTGTGCCGGTATTGGCGAATCACGGGGAGGAAATCGAAATATTGTTTTCGGACCTGGGTCTCGAACGCTACCCTTTTTTCTTCATCCCTTGAATAGAACAACATGGCCTCGCCAAGAATTCTGCCTTTTACAGTAAGAGGTAAATGATTTAGGATGCGCACTTCGGATTGGACGCTGTGATTCAGCTTTTCATCAAAGTGCAACGCCAGTGATAGCTCAAGATCCAGACAAGCCTTGATGTCCATATCTTCAACATAGATACCTATATCAAGATCACTGAAAGAGTGAAACACCGACTTGACATAGCTACCATACAGATAGGCAACAAGAACCGGAGTCCGCTCAAAAATTTCACTTGCAACTACCTGCAATTTTTCTTTGATTTCATTCATAAGCACAAACTTACCACAGCATCCGTAAAGGAGCAAGAAGGTGGCTAGTTGCAAAGACAAAATGCCATCAATACGTTTTAAAGCATAGCCGGCGAGAGCTAAAGCTTGAGGAGAGCCAGCTGTTCCACCCATAGACCATAGCCAACAGCCTGTCGCCTACAGTCTTATTTCTGTGTTCATCCGCGTTTATCCGTGTCCAACTAATGAACTTATTTTCACCTCAGAGACGCAAAGCACGCAAAGATAAATTTGGTTTGTCCGTTTCATTAGTTGGTTAGTCGTATTGGTTCGATTTGAATTTTCCGAACTAATCAAACCAATTGAACCAATCAACAAATAAAACTTTCTCTGTGATCTCTGCGCCTCGAGCGAAGCGGGCGGTAAAAAATCTTCTGGTAGCGACTGAGCCAGAAGCGACACCACCCTTCCTTCTGGATTCTGACTCCTGACTCCTGAATTCTGCTCTTCCTTTGAGCTATTCTGTCCGTGTAAGTCTGCCTGCCCACGCTGGCTCGGAAAGTCCGGCAGGGTGTGTGTCCGCCTGCCCTATTAAATTTACGATAGTAGCGAGCGAAGCGGATTTAACTGGGGTGGCTGAAAATCAGTTTTCCTCGAGCCAATAATAGCCCATGGCCTATCGCCCGAGCCCCCGCATCTCGAGCGCAGCAGGCGGTGAAAAAATATTCTATTAGCGATTGAGCCAGAGGCGAAACCACCCTACTGGATTCTGTCTCCTGACTCCTGAATTCTGCTCTTCCTTTGAGCTATTTTGTCCGTGTGTGTCCGTGGCCAATAAAATCTGTGGCTAAATCACTTCAGACAGCCGTTTCAACGAAAACACCCCATCCAACCCCTTCACCGACTGGGGGTTCCCTTTTTCATTGGATTTACGATAAGTTGTCTGCTACTATGTGCGCATGGAACAACGAACCGAAGAATGGTTGATCCAATCTGAATATGATATGGACACCGCTGAATACATGCATAATGGCGGTCGGCATATATACGCCGTCTTTATGTGCCACCTTTCCATAGAAAAGGCCTTAAAAGGGCTTTACTACGAAAAGCTCAGATTGATACCCCCCAAGTCCCACAACCTGATATATCTATTCAATGAAATCGGCATAAAACCACCGGTGGAACATGGGAAATTCATTGTCAAACTGAACGAGGCTAGCATACCAACTCGATACCCAGAAAATCTTCAAAAGATTCAAATGTCTTACAATGAGGTGGTTGTCAAAGATATTTTGATCCATGGAAAGGAGGTCGTCACATGGATAAAGCGGCAGTTATAAAGATCGTTGGCCAATTTTATCAGAAAATCAAGGCTCGGGGAATTAAACCGATAAAGCTTATCCTCTATGGTTCCTATGCGAACGACACCAATTGGGAAGGCAGTGACATCGATATTGTCGTCATTTCTAACGATTTTATTGGCAAGGACTATTGGGAACGAATAGATATCCTGACGGATGTAATTTATGAAATTTTTGCTCCAATCGAAGCAGTAGCGATGACGCAAGCAGAATGGGATCAAGGTGATTTATTTGTGACTGACTTCGCTAGCGATGGCGAAGTTCTTTTTGCAGCATAGCGTAAAATGTGTTTGTTATTCTGGCTCTTGGCTCTCCGGTCTTTCCCATTCGACGTTGGACGTTCGATCCGCCTGAGGCGGTCAAGTTGTTGCTCGCCTATGGCGAGTTCGATGTTCATCTTTTCAGCACCTCCGCGTCCTCTGCGCCTCGAGCGAAGCGGGCGGTGATAAAGAATCATATGGAACGTCCCCAACTTCAACTATTGCCTGTTCACCGTATTTATTTCGATGTTCAGCTCACTTTCCCTATCTCCCTTCCCTATCCATGTCCTGATTGACAAGAAACCAAATGTGTGTGCATATATGTGTTTATAATTACATAATTTATGGAGCATAATATGAACACACAAAAAATTCGACTGAATGTCACATTGCCCAAAGACCTGGTCAACATGGTAGATCGAATGACCGGCGCAAAAAAACGCAGCATGTTTATTGCCGAAGCCATTGAGTTTAAAGTGAAACAGACCCAAAAAGAGATTCTTGAAAAACAACTGGCAGAAGGTTACCGGGCCTGTCAAAAGGAAAGCCTTGATATTTCATCCGAATTTGAAGTCGCAGACGTGGAGGGCTGGGATGAATATTAAACGGGGAGAAATTCATTTGGCCGCTCTGGACCCGACTATTGGTCGTGAGATTGCTAAGACAAGGCCCGTTGTGATCGTTTCAAATGATGTTAGCAATCAGTTTTCCGGAACCGTTACTGTCCTCCCGATCACTTCGAAAAATCTGAAAAAAATCTATCCATTCGAGGCGATGCTGCCCAAAGGTTCCGGAAATCTTCCCAAAAACTCAAAGGTAAAAGCAGATCAGATACGCACCCTCGACAAGCATCGGATTATAAAACGCATTGGCCGGTTGAGCGATGAAGATATGATCGCTGTCGATTCGGCCCTGAAAATACATCTTGGGTATTAATTCGTTTTGCCTGAAAGGTTTTCTAAAAAGAAATGATAGATGTAAAGCCAATGGCAATCCTGGTGGACCAAACAAGACAAAATCAAAAATTCCTCATTTAAAATTGCATTGATTCCTATCGCCTATAACCCATAGCCCTACCCCCCTATCTTTGATGGAAACGTTTTTTTTCATCCCCTCAACCCTCAGCTATAACAGGGAGAAGGACGCTGGCAAGCGGAAATCAAACGGTTGACCAACAATACAATTGAATGATATATATTGTCTATGTATATCTACAGGAGGTTAAAACATGCAAGTATCCAAATGGGGAAACAGCCTGGCGATCCGTTTGCCCGCAGCCGTAGTCAGTGCCTTAGACCTGAATGAAGGTGATAATATCGAGGTGATCGTTGCCGATGAAAAGGTATTCAAGGTAAGAAAGAAACCCGGAAAAGCAGCATTTCTGGCAAAACTGAGGAAATACCGCGGGAAACTACCCGCAGACTTCATCTTTGACCGGAATGACGCCAATGCCCGCCAATAAATCGTTTATCGACACTAACGTATTGATCTATTTATTATCGGCAGATTCAGCAAAAGCTGATCGCGCAGAAGAGATCATCCTCAACGGCGGTATCATCAGTGTACAAGTGCTCAACGAGCTGACCAATGTAGCGTTACGAAAGTTGGGCATGCCGTGGCCGGAGATCAATGACTTATTGTCGCTGATCCGATGTGTTTGTCCGGTGGAGCCGTTGACCGTAGAAACGCATGATCGCGGCATACATGTTGCCGAGCGTTACAAGTTAAGCGTTTACGACTCGATGATCGTGGCTGCTGCACTGATGGCAGGATGTATCAACTTGTATTCTGAGGACATGCATGATGGATTGCTGATTGATGATCAGGTGCGCGTCTTCAACCCATTCGGACCAAGATTTTCCCATCCCCACTAGGGGTATACCCTCCTGTTTCTCCAACCCTCTGGTATCGTACCTTATATATCTGATTGAGGCTCAAAACTATGGAAGGATGCTCGTTGAGAAGGACGCCAACCGTTTCCGGACCCGTCTTTGTCCTTTTTATTGGTGATTGGTGGTAATCTCCGCGAACTCCGCGCCTCGAACGAAGTGGACGGTGCTAGAGAGTCATATAAAAACGCATAATTTCATCCCCGTTCCCCTACTCCGTCCTAGTGACAAACGACGCATATTTAATCGAGGGTGGCTAATAAAATCAAACCGTAATTATGGTGGTTGTGAAATCAATCTGCGACCGGTGGAGTTATTTCATCAACCTTGACAATCACCACATATATGCTAACATATATATCAAAATATCACTTAGGAGATGAAACATGGGACAGGTCACCATCTATATAGACGACAACACTGAAAAAAAGATGCTGAACATGGTTAAAAAAAGCGGTATTTCAAAAAGCAAATGGATCGCGGAATTGATTCGTGAGAAAACCGCTACAACCTGGCCTGAAAATGTTGTCCGCCTCGAAGGAGCGTGGAAAGACTTGCCTACTGCCGAAGAGCTCAGAGAGAAAATGGGTGCGGACTCGACCAGAGAATCAATATGAAATCGGATGATCAGCCATGTATGTTTTAGATACCAATACGATCATCTATTTCTTCAAGGGAATGGGGAATGTTGGCAAGGTTCTGTTAAAAAATCCCCCCAGCAGCATCAGCATTCCAGCTGTCGTTCTCTACGAATTGGAAGTTGGCATCGCCAAATCCGTTTGCCAGGAAAAAAGGATTACTCAATTAGAAGCATTAATCGCGGTTGTCAAAATCTTGCCTTTTGGTATCGATGAAGTCAGATGTGCTGCATCCATCCGCGCAAATCTTGAACAGAAAGGTACACCAATTGGACCCTATGATGTGCTGATCGCCGGAACTGTGCTCTCCAACAAAGGTATTCTGGTAACGCATAACACAAAAGAATTTGAGCGCGTTGAAGGACTCCAACTCGAAGATTGGTATTGATCTAATTGATCAGCGATCTGCTGGTGTTGCATAGCATTGTTTTTGTTATATAATTTATGAAAAATGTTGATGGAATCGCATATTTTCATGCCCGTCCCTCCTCCCGTCCAGGCAACAAGAAATCATGGACCTGTTGCGCCACCACAAGCGCTCCCTGTCCGAACGCTTCGGTGTGATTGAAATCGGAATATTTGGCTCCACTGCTAGAGGCGAAGCCCAGGCTTTCAGTGATGTCGATGTGGTTGTAAAAACTAAAGTTCCCGATCTTTTCTTGTTGGTGAATTTGAAGGAGGAACTTGAGAAGCTGCTTTCAGCTGAGGTGGATCTGGTCCGTTATTGGCCACGAATGAATCCTTATCTGAAACGGCGTATTGATAGCGAGGCACGATTTGCTTGATCAAACCCTGATCGTCGAGAAGCTTCAGCAGGTCGATGAAGCCATCGGCAGAATGGAGCGTCGATTTGCGGACATTCACACACCAGATGACTTTTTGGACACACCTGCAGGCCTGGACAAACTAGACGGTATCGCCATGATGTTGATCGCAGTGGGCGAAACCGTAAAAAAAATCGACGAAGAAACAAAAGGCGGTCTTTTAGCTCTTCATCCTGAAATCAACTGGAAGGGTGTGAAAGGAGTCAGAGACGTTCTTTCCCATAACTACTTTAATATCGATGCTGTTGTAGGATAATCAAACCTGAGTTGAATCCTGCTGCTCCGAGCCTCCAGCTTTCGGCATCGAGCTCTTTTCCACCCACAACAATCGACCCACCACAAACAACATTTCCGCGTCTCGAGCGCAGCGGGCGGTGGATAAAAGCAGGTGGAAGGCTGTGGGCGTTAGGCTTTTAGGGCTGTATGAATGCTATCGGTTTTTCCAGCCGAAGGCTGCTAAATCTTTGTCTGTGTAAGTCAGTGTGTGTCTGTGGCTATTCAAATCCCTTTTGTTAATTTGGTTAATTTGTAATTTGGGTCACACCAAGCGATCACTTCGATCACGTCCCTTTCATTCCAAAGATATGTGTTTTCAGTGCCTATTTTGACTTTTTGGACCCCGAAAAATGGATTATAAGGGATTGCATCCTCTCTTAATTCCCAACAATCTGTCGCTGGAATAACGCGCCGCCCAATTACCAACGCATTTAGCTGCTTTTTTATTTTCCAAACAAAGAATTCGGAACCAACGGCCACCGCTTGCGTCCATGTAGACTCCCTTTGACGGCTATCCCTTCCGATGGCCGTTTCAACCCACCGGCGGTGTGTCGTCTGAAATATTTTAAAATCATCAAACCCACATAGTGTTTTCAATCTGTCGTAATCAATGAGAATACACTTTCTACGTGGGGATTGAACCTCTCTATAGCCTCCATGAGCCCATTGATCTGGATGATCAACAACTCCTACACCAGTCCTTCTGTCAAGGATGAAGACCTGATCCAGTCGTTTACAATAATGCTCCCGGCTGGTCCGCCTGGATAGCGTATTGAGCGGCGTGAACCAGAAATGATGATCGTGACATTCCGCGCTTTTTAGCTGCCGTATCAATCTGTTTGAGCGTCATCTCGGGGACGGTAATGTTGACTCTGATGATTCGAGGCTTGGCATCTGGAACTCCAACGACCAGAAAGGCAGCCGCATCGACAAAATCAGGATCCGCCATGATCTCTTCCAACTTTGAGGGCGCTGGCAACTTCTCGCCGTCTTCGATCATGCCTTGGATATGTAGAGAAAGGGCATCTTGGGCCATATCCTTGGCCTCGTCTATGTTGCTTCCGGCCGTAATGCATCCCGGGAAGTCGGGAAACGATACGCCGAAATCACTTTTGAGATCTTTGTGTACGATTGCGATATAATTAGCCATGGTTGCACCTCAACTGAATTTCAGCCCCGATTGGCGTTCAATACTTTTCAGGGTTCCAATCGGGATGTCTTTCTTTGGATGAGGAACGGTAACCCGTACCTTTTTATCCGGATGCCGGAATTGAGAATGAGAGCCGACTTTTGCCACTTCAGTCCAACCATTCTGTTTTAAAATCTTGATGATTTTACGGCTATCCATATTGTGTATTAATACACACCCAAGAGGTCCGTGTCAAGCGCACATTCAGGATGAATGTTGCGATTTACCGAGATTGCACCAGATGGAAACTCGGCAGTTCTCTATGAACAACCATAAGGGATGAATGTGTTTCGAGATAAATCTGGCCAGAAATGAAATGTCGATGCGCTCGAGCCACCTAAATTTCCTATATTGCTTTTTTCGGTGCTAAAAAATGCCGTATTGCCCTTTATAAGCACCTACTTTATCAATTTTTATAATGTTTTCGGTAAGTTTGTTTGGTGCGACCCCAGTCTCACCACAGATGGCTTCCACCGGTGAGCCGGCTCGTCAAACTGGAACGGATCGTTGCGATGGATGCCTGGAAACGACGAAAGAATCCTTCAGGCCTCAGCCGGATGACGCATCCGCAGTGGGGACAGCGATAACGACGCAGAAACACCCCACCGGATGCTATCGCCGGTTAAAAATGGACCCGTCTTCGCAATTTTATGGACCCACATGAAAGTTGCGGATTTTGAGGATCAAGTCAGAAAAGCGTTGGTTTAAAGTATCAGCCAAGGTGTCATTGGTTTAGAGCCCGCCCAGGCAATTAAAAAAAAGAGCCCGCCCTAAGCCCAGAAGCGTAGGCCGGATATGACAAGGACACTTTATACGCGTGTGACGTCCGAAATCAAAAACATGCCTTTCGGAGAAAAAGGGCCGGCTTTAAATTTAGGAATTTTCCTGTAATAGTCGAATTAGATATGGGAGAGAAAAGACCAAAAAGTAATTTTTTATATATATTTCAGAATATTAAAAGAATTATACCAGAACCAAAAAAGAAAAAGTTGCCCGCGGGCAACTCGCTTACTTCCCCAAATAATATTTTTTGAAAATACTATTTATCATTGAAGTGAATTGCAGTCAAGATTTTTTAAAATGCATGAAATGAACCCACTACCCACGCCACAAAACACCGAAAAAATGGGTCCGATTTTCGTCGCTGGGTGGGTCCATTTTTAACCGGCGATAGCACCACCGGATAAATCATCGAAGTAGGCCAATACGAAACCGTGCCCCCACAGACCGCCGGCACTACACTGCGGACAAGTGTCGGGGCGCGGTGCGTATTCCGCTCAAACTGACCAGCCATTCCGGAGGATACTGACCACCCGTTCCGTTTTATTGTGACCAGTTGTTCCGCTGCAAACTGTCCACTTGGTCGGAGCGAAGCGACGCTGGTTTTTTCTTACCTTCCAGACTTGGTTGGTTTCGTCAAGGACGAACGGATTTTTCTCATGGATTCTCCTTTCAAATTGATCTTGTGGGCGTTGTGAACCAGGCGGTCCAAAATGGCATCGGCCAGGGTCGGATCACCGATATGCTCGATCCAGGTTTCAACAGGAACCTGGGTGGCGATGATGGTGGAAGAGATTGACTGGCGATCTTCCAGCACCTCCAACAGATCCCGACGCTCCGGATCGCTCATCGGTGCAATGCAAAAGTCATCGATGATCAGGACCTTGATCTTTGACAACTTGTTCATCAGCTTGGGGTAGGACCCATCGGCTCGGGCGAGGGCAATTTCCTGGTACAATCGCGGAGCCCGCTTATACATGGCCGGGTAGCCGTTGCGGCAGGCGCTGTTGGCAATCGCACAGGCCAGATAGGTTTTGCCGACACCGGTGGGACCGAGGATGATCGCGTTCTGGGCCTTCTTGATCCAGTCACTATTGGTCAGCCTGACAACCAGGGATTTATCCAGCGCGCGGGGCGTCTTGAAGTCGATATTCTCGATACAGGCACTGTCCCTGAGCTTGGCGGTTCTCAGCAGCCGGGTCATGCGGCGGTCCTCTTTGAACGTCCATTGCCGATCCACCAGCATGGCCAAGCGATCCTCAAAACTCAGTTCTGCCAGATCCGGTTGTCCCAGCTGCTGGGTAAAGGCCTCGGCCATGGCGGTCAGTTTCATGTCGTGCAGCTTGTCCAGCGTCTGTTGGGTCAGCATGAGCGATCCTCCTTGTCGTGGTAATAACGCGGTCCTCTGATATTGGGGTGAACCACACGCACAGCCTTTCCCGCCGGTATCAGCGGCTGCCGGTCGAGCCCGTTCTTTAAGATCGACTGCACATTTTGAAACGTATAGGCCCCGATGGCCACCGCCCGTTCGCAGGCCTTTTCAAGGCGCGGGGGCGTGTACTGTTTGCCCAGACGCATCACCCCCAGACAGGACCTGAAGCCCTGTTCCGGATGAGGCTTGCGCCGCATGATTTCCGTAACCAGTTGCCGGGTGAACGGTCCCGTCTTTCCTGCCCAGTTGATGATCCGTGACGGGGTCCACGCAAGGTGTTTTTGGTGGGCCTTGGGCATGTGTTCGGTCAAGGTGGTGTGTCCGTATTTGCGATGACTTCTCGGGTGACTGGCCACGCGCCGGTTTTTATGAAAGACAGCGATGGTGGTGGCGGTCATACTCACGTCGAGCTTTTTACCTTTGAGTTGATAGGGAACGCTGTAATAGTGATGGTCCACTTCGACATGGTAATCGATATTGACGGTCGCTTTTTTCCCACTGGGCAAACCGTAGAGCGATGGGCAGGCAACGGGGCCAGCGCGGGCTTGTCGATGGTTTCAAAAAGGTGCGCCCGGGAGACTTTCATCTTCTGTAAGGGGCGTTGGTTGAACACGGTCAACTTCTCAGCTATGGCCTGGTCCAGCTCGGCCAGTGAGAAGAAGCGATGGTTCCTCGAATGCCGCCAGTATCCAGCGCCTCGACGATCAGTACGGCGCTTTCCACCTTGGCTTTGGCATTGTCCATCAAATACACATCGTAATGCCTGTGAGAAGCGACTTTTCCGGGTGACCCATCCCTTTCATCCGCTTTGCGGCCATGAGTTCGAGCTTATCGAATACAAATCAAGCCTGGGGAGAGAACCGCGTAACTTTTTTAGATTCTTCCGGGCAATTGCAGCGCCTGCCTGCTTCGTGGACAGACGTGATCGGAGACGACCCCTTTCTTGTCGTGGCCGCTGGACGTTCGCCCCTTCGGGTGACGGAACTGGTGCGGCTGATCGATTTGATTGCCAGTCTGCGTCGAGAAGGGAAAATGTAAATGGAAATATGCCGCATATGTAAATTAAATTATGCCC
>CAVPJS010000003.1:0-339885 GCA_963705475.1 uncultured delta proteobacterium
GTGCAAGCCTGCTGTATTTCGGGTGCATATGTTTAGTGCTATATGGTTTATTGTGATAGTTGGTTTGCTTGAGGTGATTCAGGGAATGAAAGACATTGGATTGTTAGTGGATTTTATTCCAATTTATTGATATCCACCTGAGCATGTTAAATTTTTATCAGTAATTGGATCAGCTGTGAAGATTCTTATCGTCAAGCTCAGCGCCATTGGAGATGTGATGGACTACCCTGCCGGTACTGAACGCCATTCGTGCACGCTATCCGGCGGCACACATCACCTGGCTGGTGGAAGCGGCGGCAGCGGATTTGGTTGCCGGCCATTTGTCGCCATTTGTGCCGATCGTTCAAAATTATCGGCAATAAAGGCAAACCGCTACGTTTGATTTGAGGACCCTAAAAAGTCGATGATGATATCGGTGATCCGTGTCGCGCTGTGCCCGTCTCCGTAAGGGTTCTTCATCTCGGGAAGCTCAATTTTAGTCAATGCCCACGGGATTGCTTCCATGATATCCGTATCAATCAGGCGGCCTAAACCACAGGAGATGGTTTCCGGGCGTTCGGTCGTTTTACGCACCACCAAAATCTTTTTCCTGAAATAGACCGCCTCTTCCTGCAATCCACCGCTGTCGGAGATGATAAATTTGCATCGACCGATGAGAGCGAGCATCTGTGGGTATCCCATAGGCGCGATGATTTGGATATTGGGTGCCTGCAGCAGGTGGCGATGGCGTTGAACATTCGGATTGGGGTGTATCGGAAAGACAAAGGACAAATACGGACATTTTTGGGCGGCCTGGTTGATTTGATCAAAAATGACAGCCATCTGGTCATGGTTTTCCCTGCGGTGGATGGTGATGACCACCATCGGATCGTCAGATGGTTGGATTGCAAAATGGTCCAATGCATCCACGATGGTGTTGCCCGTATGATGAACATTGCAGGCGCCTTCAGCCCGAAGCCGATGATAGGCGATTTCGGTGGGTGCAAAGTTGAGTGATGCGATCTGGGAAATCAGGCGGCGGTTGGTTTCTTCGGGAAAAGGATTGGCCGGGTCTTTCGATCTCAGTCCGGCTTCAACGTGTGCCACGGGTATTTTTTTATAGAATGCGACCAAGGATATGGCAAACGCCGTGGTCGTGTCTCCTTGGACAACAACAAGGCTCACCGGAAACTTACTCAGAGCATCTTCTGTCGCCGATGAAATGGCTGAAAAGGACTTTACCAACGATTGACCCGCCAGCATCGTTTCCAAGCGAATGTCTGGGTTCGGAACCAGCTCTTTTACATCATGGTAGAGATCCAGATGCTGCCCGGTGAATAGCGTTTTAAAGGGGACCTTGCGTTGCCGTAAGGCTTCAATAAGTGGAAAAAGCTTGATCACTTCCGGTCTTGTACCGTAACAAATCGCAATCATAGTAATATCGGCCTGAACCCTTGATTGATTTCATGCTGAACGATCGCCAGATATTCCTTCGACCGGTCTTTGGCACTAATGGCGACCCGGTCGATTCCTCTTTCGGGTTTTAGAGATCCCCATAAATCTTTATTATTTGCCGGATGGGGGGGGCAGGCTGATCGGATACCATGGCGAGCCAACATCGCACAAAAGTGAATGTCTTCGCCAAAGGTCATGCTAAAAGGGGTTTCAATCCAAAAGTATTTCATCCATTCTTTTCGAAAAAACCAACAATGGCCCACAAGGTCGACGAATTCGAGTCGTTCGTTCTGACCTTCCCATCCCATGCGTGGTTTTTCCGTCTCTACTTTACCGTTGTCTATTGATACATAACGAAGGCCGATGGTGCCAACCAAACATTTTTCGACGTCGACATATCTCAAACAGTTTTCGAACCAACGCGGGCCCGGCAGCGTATCGTCATCAAAAATGCAAATGTACTCGCCAGACAGGCATGGTGCGATGGCAAAACGGGGGAAAATACCGAAATTCGCATCGCAAAGTATAATTTTGACGTGTTTGGCTGCCTTAAAGTCCAATTGATGCCTTTGCTTAATCAATCCCATTTTTTTTGAAGGCTGGTTGTACCACAAGACTATTTCAACCGGAGATACCGATTGCGCCAAGATGGCCTGAACCTGTTCCTCCAGATACTTCGGCCGGTTCCATGCGGTTAATATAACAGAGATACTCGGGCGATCAGCCATTTTTTTCCTCGCCTGAAAAAGGTAATCGGATCATCGCAATTGATAAAGCAGCATTCGGCCAGTATCCTGGTGATACCAATCGCCGATACGTTTGAAGTGCTGGTTTTTGAAAAAGCCTTCCGGATCGAAATTCTTGATGGGCCAATGGCGTTCTTCATACAGAAAGAAACCGATATTCCTTGCTTTCAGATCGGCTGCTATTTCATCTGCATTATCGGAAAACCGGTCCCATAGGCCATTGAAGTTGGATTCCGGACAGGGTGGTTCGCTATGGTTGATGTTGGCATAGAGCGATATCCACCGGTGGGTGTGGATAGAACTCGAGATCAACGCAGGCTCCTCGGGACCCTGCCTTTCGGCTATACGGGCGGCCACCTCGACGAATACAATCTTGTCCGGATCGCGCGGCTGCAGGTTTTTAGGCAGCCCGGCCAACAGAAGCAATAGGGCCGTCACCCAAACGATCCGGTTTTTTCCCCATCGCCACCGGCGTTCGATTTGTTCAACACTCCTGTGAAGGCCAGCGGCGGCGAAAAGAATGCCCGGTATATAGACCAGCATTAAAAAACGGTATTCTAAGACCCATACATTGATCAGATGGAGATAAAGCAGGAGGTATCCCGAGACGAATGCCAGCAGAACATACCACCATCGTGAATCACTGCCTTTGACCAAGCGGAAATGCCATAACCCGATCAGAAAAAATGGCACAAAGGGGTAGAAAAATGACTCGAGCGTGCGATTGAGGACCGTGCCCAGAGCGATCAGCCAGATATGGTTCTCAGCTTCCGGAAGGAAGTATCGCACCGTGCTTGGGATATCCGTGGCGGCCACAGTTTCAATGTAGGAACTCACCAGGTGGTAGCTGTCAATGAAATGAGTAGCTCTTTTTGAAATTTCATCGAGTCTCAGCAACCGGTCCATGGGGATATCCAGAACGGCCATGCAGACAAGAACGCCTGAGCCCAAGACGAAGAGCGGCAGGGCGAATGCAGTCACTCTCTTCAATCGCCCAGAGGCGCCTAATAATGAGATAAAAATTCCCGATACACCGATCAAAAGGATCGCCTCGATGCGTGCCCATGTTGCCAGGACAAATGCGATGGTGCTGAAAAAGAGGTATCCAAAGCGCGAACGCTCATCCCAATAGCGGACCACCCAGTAAATTCCCAACGACAGAAAGAACCAATAGACCGGATCACGCACCACGTCACCACTGCGGCTGCACATGACCGGATTCATCGCGACGATCAATGTGGCCAAGGCGGCGATACTGGTGTCGAAGAGTCGCCGACAGGTAAGATAAATCGGGATGAGCGTGGCGCTGGAAAAGAGCATGGATACGATTTGCGGGGCCACGATCCAGTTGCCGACCACCGCATAGGATGCGGCGACCAGGAAGGGATAGACACTGATATAGGTGATACCGCAGGTGGTCAACTGCTTCCAGTGGCCTGCATGGATCGCTTTGGCTTGATAAATATAGAGAGCGCCATCCGGATTGATAATGGCCGTCTGCCAAACGGCCCAGACCCTCAAGAGGATACCCGTTGAGAAAACCAGCCACAACCAGCCATATTGTCGAAAATGGTGACGAATGACCATTGCCCCCGAAAGCCGATCCGTGCTTGATTGATTGGTTGTCAAGGTTGTCCTTTTCCTTCTATTTCCGGCAAAGCATCGATCAGCGTTTCTATAGCTGTCATTATCTTATGGGTGGGCAGTAGCAGCAGGCAACGACTCACGCCACTGTTTTGGCAACCCTTGCCCCGGCAGGGGACGCAACGATCGTCCGGTTGAACCACCAGGTGTCGGTTACCTCGCGGCGCCCAGGATTCAGGTGCGGAAGGCCCGAATATCCCCACGGTCGATCGCCCTACCGCTGCAGCGATGTGCAGGCCGGCGCTGTCGATGCCAACAAAAAGCCGACTTCGATACAGCAAGGCGGCCAATTGGGCGAGGGAGGTTTTACCTGCCAGGTTGACTACCCCTTTGGAGAAATTCTGGCATATCACATCGGCGCGAAATCTGTCATCCGGTCCACCGACAACCGCCACCGGGATTTCCAATCTATCCTGGATTGAAGCGATCAGTTCAATGTAGTGCTGCACCGGAAGCTCTTTGTATGGCCACAAAGAGAAGGGCTGGAGGATAATAAAGGGAGACCGGGGGTCCAGATCTACTGCCCTGCATATCTGATCCGCCTGGTCCTGCCTTTTTTCATTGATCCATAATTTGATCGGTCCGGGGGCTTCTGAAAGTTCAAAGGCCCGCAAGACCTCATGGTAGTAATTGCCCACATAGGTGCCCCATTCATAAGGGATCTTGGCCAGGTGGGTGAACATCCAGTTTCGCCATAGCGGTTCGTCATTGGCGTAAAATGACACGCGCTGGGGCGCACTGCTGAGCAATGCCAGGATGGCACCCCTTGTGCCGGTGCGAAGGTCGATGGCCAGATCATATTTGAACCGGATATGCGCCACCATTTGATCCCACGTTAAATTCATCCATTCGCGCAGCGTGCCGATACGTTTATCCGCAACCATGACTGCGTCGATCAAGGGGCAATCTTCCATCAAGGCTTGTGCTTTTTGACGAACGGCCATGGTAATTTTGCTTGTGGGGAATCGTTTGCGGAGCGCGACAAGCGTCGGCGTCGTAAGCACGACATCGCCGATATCGCCTAACTGGATGATAAGAATGCGATGGGCCCGGCTCGCCCTTAAAGACCCGCCTTTGACAATGACCGGTTGCATGTAAATTGATATTCTTTCTACCTAATATTATTATAGATTCAATTCATCCGCATACAGGTCGCTGACGGTTTGCGCCATGACACGCCAGCTGTGCGAACGGGCGGTTTCGGCCGCTAAACAGCCCATCCGATCCCGTGTGCCGCGCCGGCTGAGGATTTGCAGGCTTTCAACGATGTTGGTTAAATCCTCGCCATCGACGACAAAACCATTCAAACCGTCCCTGACCACATCCTTGGCACCCACATGGCGGCTGATAATCACCGGTAGTCCGGCGGCCATGGCTTCGAGCACCACCAAACCAAACGTGTCGAATCGGGACAAGAGCATGAATACGTCGCATCCAAGGTAAATTCGTTCGATATCGGATTCGATCGTTCCTGTAAAAACCACGTTTTCGCTGATCCCCAAAGATTCAGCCAGCCGGGCATATTTACGCGTGTTCCCTTTACCGGCAACGACCAACCGCATCGTTCCGGCAGGGTCGGCTCGACCCACTATGCTGATGGCACGCATGATGCGATCCAGCCCTTTGATCTCGAAATTCATACCGACGAACAAGATCACCAGATCATCATCATCCCATCCGTGCTCTGCTCTCAAGGCCTTACGGCATTCCTGCTTTTGCCAGCGCATGAAGGGGCTGACATCGATGCCCGGGGAAACGATCCGTATCCGGCCAGATACCCCGACAAAGGCAACATTGAGCTGCTCAGCCGTGATGCTGGAAACAGCCAATAAATGCTTGCATTGCGTATTCTCGATCAGACGTTTTTCAATAAAAGCCAGTGCATGATCATAAAGCCCCATCACGAGTTTATTTCGGATCTGTTTTACCCAGATCAAATGGGGTATGCCGTGAACCGAGTAAATGTTCGCGCTGAAAATTCGCTCATGGGTGTGAATGAGGTCTACGCCCAATCGGTTGATTTTTTGCCGGGCAAAATAAGCAAAGCTTAGCGGGGCCAGAAAACGCGGAAAAGAGATCACCGGCACATGGTGAAAATGGATGAGTTCCGATCCGTTGTGCCATTGGTTGGCAAACACATGAATCTCCCAGCGGCTGTCAGTGGCCACGCGTTCGGTTAGTTCGTAGACCAGCTTTTCTCCGCCACCGACAAGGCCATACCTGGGCACGACTACGGCGACACGCTTGATCCGGTCGATTTTTGTCAAGCCTCCCGTCATTTGCCTTTCCTACCGATATTACCTCGTTCATGATGGGGGGCCAGCCTGCACAATCACACTTGCTGAGCCATTATTGCCAATCCAGCATAAGGCGAAAGCGGCTATCCGATGACCATATCCTATTGGTTTTCGACTTTATTGTAGACAGCGGTCAATGCTTGCCTAAATGCATCCCGGTCACACGTTCCGGCAAACTTTCGGGCTGCGTCGGCATACCGTTGCGAGTCGACGCTCAGAATCTGCTCCGCAGAATTGAGTGCTTGTTTCAACGCCCGGGTATCCCCGGAAGTGAAACAGATGCCCAATTCCTTTTCCCGGACGCGTCGGGCAATCAGCCCTTCGTCCGAGGTGACGACCATTTTGCCGGCCGCGGCTGACAGCGCCAACACCCCACTGGAACCGAAGTGGCGCACATAGGGTAGCAGGACCACGTCAGTTGCGGCAAAGCAGGCTTCTTCCTCGTCCTTAGAAACATAACGATTTAAAACCGTTGCGCATCCCTCTTCGGTCAACCTGCGGATGCCGTGGTTGATTTGCCGGTCATCAGAGAGCTGGCCGGCGCAGAGCAGGTGCCATCGGTCGGGCCGTTTTGAAGAGAGCATGGCCCGGACGACCAAGTGTAGGCCTTTTCGGCGGGTGCCGATGCCGTAATGAAGGAGCACAAACTTTTCAGTCGGAATCCCCAGCTTTTCACGGGCCTCTTTGTTGGTCATTGAGAAATGCCCGCTCCATGTATCCGGCAAAAAGGTGAGCCGGTCATGGGGATAGCGGCGCTGGTTTCTCTGGAGAAGGTATTCGTCTACCAGGCAAATGCGATGGAACCAGCCTTGTCCGATCAAACGGCTGAATCCGATTTGCTTGGGAATGTTTCCCAATGGCCACAGCGGGTTGGCTAAAAAACGGGGTCTGAAATAAACGCCGCTCAGCTTACCTTTGAGGAGATGAGGCGGATACATCCCCACGGCGGCCCGCCGCAGCATGGATGAGGCGATGTCGTCCAGATTGTTGATAAACACCTGTTGTGCCTGACTTTGCGCAAAACAGCTGCATAGAGCGGCTGTTCTGGTACCGCCTTTGAGTCTTTGGTCGGGGTTGAATATCGAAATGGTAGAGACCTGACCCAGTAGGCTTTCTATGGCGTCATGATACTTCTGAGTCGCCTGATCTCGCCCATCTATGGCCAGTGTAAGACGATGACCGGCACTGAGAAGGTCTTCGGTGACATAGCGCAGCCAACTCAGATGATGTCCTTCGAGTCTTGGTTCAAAGACGAGAAGATGCATGTTCCTATACCCTGTCTGCCGATGGTGATGCGATCGGCAGCGCGTTTCTTTTCGCGCTGAGTTGGTCGTTTACGGCGCACATGACCTGTTCGACACGGATTGATGACATGCAGGCGCATGTATCCGGGCAGCGACGCTTAAAGCAGGGGCTGCATGGAGAATCGGTCCGTACAATGCGGTGCCCCTTGCCATGGGGGCCGGTGCGCCATGGCGCGGTGGGGCCGAACAGGGCAACGGTCGGCGTTCCCACTGCCGCTGCAATGTGCATCGGTCCGGTATCGGTGGTAATCATCAGGCTTGCGCGTTGCAGCAGGGCCCCCAGGGTCATCAGGTCGGTGCGGCCGGCCAGATTGGGGGCTGAGGTGTGCATGTGTTTCATAAGGTTTTCAATATAGGCCCTGTCACCGGGACCGCCGGTAAAGACAACCGGCCAGCCGAATTCGGTTTGGACGCGATCGGCCACTTCGGCAAATTTTTGCGGGTCCCATAATTTGGTTTCCCATGTGGCCATCGGGTTGATGGCCACAAAAGGCTGTCGGTCAGGGATACCGGACACGTAAAGTTGTTGGCTGGCCCAATGATCATGGTCCGGTGTGATGGGCAGGTTGTATTCAATGGATGAAGGGCGAATACCCACTGCCTCGAGCATCATCAGATTGCGATCGAGGGCGTGCGTCTCCATGCTCACCGCTGGGATACGTTCATTCAAGACCAGATAGCTGTGCTCCTGATGCTCCAGACCACGATCGAATCCGATTTTGCGTCTTCCATGGACCATCGAAATCCAGAAAGCCCCCTTCAACGCAGCTTGAAAATCAAACACCATATCATACTGTCGATCGCGCAGACGACAGATAAAGGCCGCAATTTGTTTTACAACCACAGGCCATTGGGCGGTGAACAATCCTTTGAACCATCTTTGCCGGTGGGACACCAGCACGTGGTCCAGTGCCGGGTGACCCAGGACCAAATCGGCGGCGGCGGCTTCCACCAGCCAGGTAATGCAGGCTTGGGGATAGTGTTGCCGAAGTGTGTTCAGGGCCGGCAAGGTGTGCACCACATCACCGATGGCACTCAATTTTACGATGAGTATGTCGGGCTTGGCCATGCTTACCGTACCTGTGGCTGCTTGAGTAACGTCCGGGCCGCCGCCATCACCATGTCGACGCCGATCGCCGTCATGCAACGATGATCGATGATGGGGCAGTGAGGTTGCAGGCAGGGGCTGAGGTGGCAGGCCTCGGTCACCTGCACTATGCGGCTTTCAGGATTGCACGGTCCGGTAGCTGTTGGGTCGGTGGGGCCGATCACAGCGACCTGGGGTGTGTTCAATGCCGCGGCGACATGCATCAACCCGGAATCGTTGGTAATGAACAGGTTGCACCGGCCGATGAGGGCCATTGCCTGCCGCAGGGTGGTCTGGCCACTTAAATCGATGCATCCTTTACCGATATCCGCGGCCAACTGTCGACCCAGCGCCATTTCGCCGGGACCCCCGAAGATCGCCACGTGCGAATCGAGCTCGGCAATCAGGCGCTGCCCCAGCCGCGCATAACGATCGGTTAGCCAGCGTTTGGCTGTGCCGAAAGTGGCCCCTGGGTTGAGACCGATCAGCAAGCGGTCGGCAGGGATTTTTTTGTTTGCCAAGAAGTGCCGGGCGTCATTCAATTCCTGAGGGCGGATAAAAAGAGTCAGTTGACGGCCGTGCAGGGTCAAGCCCGCGCTGGCCAGTACTCCGAGGTAGTAATCCACCAGATGGCCTTTTTTGAGCGGCCGCCAGGACCAAATCCGGTGATTGAGCAGGGCGGTGCGGGCATCGGTGGTATACCCCAATCGATGTGGAATACGAGCCAAAAAGGCCAACAGTGCTGCTTCAAATGCATTTTGAAAGAGGATGGCCAGATCAAACCGCTGTCGGCGGATATCTCCGGCCAGCCGCCAGATGCCGTCCCATCCGCCGTGGCGGTCATGGGCCGCATACACCATGATGTCGTCAATGTCCGGGCTGTTTTCAAAGACCGGCACGACCCATGGTTTGGCCAGCAGGATGATCTTCGCGTGGGGGAAGTTTTTACGTATGGCATGCAGCGCCGGTGTCGTCATGATGGCGTCACCGACCCAGTTGGCGGAACGCACCAGGATGCGCTGAATGTTCCTTAGGCCGTTGGGTTTCATATCGTGCTATTCCAATCGTAACCCTTTGAATACGAAACGTTTCATTTCCTTGGCCAAAGTGAATAGGGGCGGGTTTTCCATCGCTGATGAACCCAGAACCATTGATCCGGAAATCGTCTGGCATAGATTTCGATGACCCGGTTGTACATCTGCGTATTCAACTCCACGTCTTTTCTCGCATCACCGGTCCGGATGGTGGGCAGTTCAGGTCCCACGACCGCTTGAAACCCGTTGCCTGTCCGGATCAAAAAAAGTGGCAATACCGGTGCACCGCTTTTCAGCGCCAACAGCGCCATGCCATTGCTGGTGCAGGCCCGGTGATTGAAAAAGTCTGCAAAAACACCTTCATACCAATCCACATTCTGATCCATCAACATGGCCACTGGGTGACCGTGCTTTAACGCTTTGTAAATCTGCCGCATGGCGCCGCGTCGGGTGGGAATCGGCATGCCGCCGAACCGGGAACGATTCTCCTTGAAAAAACGGTCGAGAAACGGCGTGTCCAGGGGGCGGTAGACGATTCGAATCGGAATATTGACAAAATATCCGACAATGGTCAGTAACTCCCAATTGCCGAAGTGAGCTGCCAGAACAAGGACGCTTCTGCCCTTGGCCATGGCGGTGTGATAATCATCGAGGCCATGCACGGTGACATGGGCGGCCAACGCTTTATCGGGTAAATGCAGAGACCAGCCGATTTCAAAAACGATGTGAAACAGGTTTTCAAAGACGCGCCGGGCAATGACATCGATCTGGTCAGCCGTGCGTTCACGGCCCAACGCCCGCTGAAGGTTATCCAGGGCGATGCGGCGGTGCTTGCGGTCCACGACAAAAAAGAAACGACCGAGCAGAACGGCACAGCGTCGGCGCATGTTGTTGGGGAACTGACCCAGCAGGCGCAGCAGTCCTCGGACAATATGGTAAAGCAACTGATCTGAAGCGCGCATTGGATCCGGTCTCATCTGTTTGCGATTTCTGATTTGAAAAATCATCACCTGGCATTGCGCTGCCGAACACGGAAATACCGGCTACGCTCACGTGGGCACTAACCCGGCGGCGGACGATTGGGCGGCAGGGCCGATGGATGGTCGATGGGTGCAAAGGCTTGTCCCGCCTCCCAGGCTTTGGCGTGCTTTAAGAACACGTAACCCGATGAGACCATGGCAATAATGAGTCCGGGCCATCCGTCCAGAAAGCCTCTTTTCCACAGGTAACATTCTAAAAACTTCCCAAGGGCATGGGGAATGCCGCCCAACAGGAATAACGCACCGGCGGCACCGCGATGCCTGGCATAGACGTCGGAAAACTGATTGGCGGTGTTGACGTGGTCGGCGATGTTCCGATAGACCCGGTGATGAAAGGGGGCTTCGAGGGCCTGAACATGGCCGTCGACTGCCAATCGTTCGTGAATGCCGTCGCCGATCCATTTTCCCGCACCTTGGCGAACCAAGCGAACCTTGCGGTCCGGATACCACCCGCCATGTTTGATCCAGCGTCCCAAGTAGTATGACAGACGCGGCATGGAAAAAGCGACCACTGATGCCGGCGCTTGGGCGATGGCCATTTGGATCTCCTCGGCCAATGCATCCGGGACATATTCGTCCGCATCGAGGTTGAGAATCCACTGCCCCGTGGCCTGTTCCAAAGCAAATTGCTTTTGGTCGGCATAGCCTGCCCAGGGACGGTGGATGACTCGGGCGCCTGCCGATTCGCACAGCCATACCGTCTGGTCGGTGCTGCCCGAATCGACCACGATCACCTCATCGGCAAACCCGGCATGGTTCAGCAGATGACCGATGCGGTCGGCTTCATTGAGCGAAATTACCACGATGCTGATTTTCATTTCCGTCATCGATTCTGCTTGCTCGGGTGTTGATCTGCCACAGGCTCCTTGTTTGAAGCAAATTGCATCTCGTACAGCTTGGCATACTCTCCTTTGACAGCCAACAGCGAATCATGGGTGCCTTGCTCCACAATTTGGCCATCCACGATGACGACGATGTGATCGGCCTTGGCGACGGTGGAGAGCCGGTGGGCAATCACAAAGGTGGTCCTGCCTTGCATCAGGTTTTCCAGTGCCTTCTGAACCAATGCCTCGGCTTCGGTATCCAACGAAGAGGTCGCTTCATCCAAAATCAGAATGGGTGCATTCCTGAGAAGGGCTCGCGCGATGCATAGGCGTTGTTTTTCACCGCCGGACAGTCGGCCGCCCAGTTCACCGATTACCGTATCGTAACCCTCCGGAAATCGCTGGATGAACTCATGGGCGTAGGCGGCCTCGGCGGCCTTGACGATTGCTTTTTCATCGGCTTCAGGATGACCATAGGCGATATTGTTGTGCACGGTCTCATTGAACAGGATCGGGTCTTGGGTAACAATCGCGATTTCCCGTCTAAGATCAGCAACGCGATATTCACGGATATCCCTGTCATCGATGCAGATGCGGCCGCCTGTCACATCGAAAAAGCGTGGTATTAGATTGACCAATGTCGTTTTGCCACCGCCGCTCATACCGACCAGCGCCAATACCTTACCATGCGGTATACACAAATCAATGCCCTTGAGAACCGGCTTGCCACCATAGCTGAAATGAACATTTTCGAATCGCACTTCGTGGGGGCCTGAGTCCATGGGTTGGGGGGCAACGGGATCCTGGATGTCGGATGGGGTTTCAACGATATCGAAAACGCGATCGGCGGCTGCCAGCCCCTGCTGAATCGAGTTGTTTAAACTACTCAGTTTCCTGAGCGGATCATACAAGAGCAGGACGCATGCCAGAAAGCTCATGAATGTACCCGGGGTGGTCTTGCCGTCGATCACCTCCGACCCGCCGTACCAGATGATGAAGGCGACACCCAATCCGGCGAAAAATTCCATGATCGGCGAGGAGAGCGACCGCATGACGACGCCCTTGAGCTCCAACTTGAAGAGTCGCTGGGTTTTATCGAAGAAGCGCTTTTTTTCGTGCCCTTCCATGCCGAAGGCCTTGACGATCTTGTTGCCGGCGAAGGTCTCATGCAGAAACGAACTGAGGTCGGCCATGGCTTGCTGACAACCCGGTGCTCACCCGCCGGACTTTGCGGCCCAGGATAATGACCGGCCAAAAGGCCAGCGGCAGGACGACAAAGGCAAGGATTGCCATGCGCCAGTTCTGATAAAAGATCACTGCCGTCAGGCCGATAATGGTGAAGACGTCGCGCAGGGACCCGGTGACGGCCGTGGATACCATCGATTTAAGGATATTGACGTCATTGGTGATGCGCGACATGAGCGTACCGGTGCGTTCTTTTTGGAAGAAGGCCAGGGGCAGGTCTTGAATGCGGTCGTAGAGCTGGTTGCGCAGCCGGCGAATGATATCTTCACCGACGTAGTTCATGAAATACTCCTGGCCGTAACTGCCCAGCCCCTTTATTAAAAAAACGACAACCACCACAATGGGCAGCCATACCAACCCGGTGGTATCCTTGTTGACGAAGATATCGTCGATCACCGGTTTGATCAGGTACCCCATCGCCGTGGTGGCGCCTGAAATCATCAAGCTGCAGCCGGCGGCGAAAATCAGGCGGCCGCTGTTTTTCTTGATCAAGGACAGGATCCGCCGGTGCCGTTCCTTGAATTCCATTTTGAAAAAATGCTTCACCCGGCTTCCCCTGTTAATGGGTTAACGCGCTGCGTCCGTGAACATTGCCAGGCCCGTATTTAACGCATGGGAACCGTTTTGTAAATAATGCGGTTAAAAGTGACCGGATGGATGGTCCGTGTGGAAGAGAAAACCAGAATGGGCGTTTAGAATTGCCATTGCCAATACAAATCCGGCATTATATAAAAGTTTGACGCTTTTATCTTTGCGCTTTCACCTTTGAGCCTTGGAAACCCAATCATGCCCTTTCAAGAGATTGACCTTTCTGCAATCAAGACCTACTCGGCTTCGGCGCGGGCCTCAACGGTGACGACGGCGCTTGAAGGCCGCCCCCTGCAACGCGGTATGCGCATGTCGGCTTTTTTGGAGCATCTGCCCGCCGTCCTGAAAGCCGATGACCTCAAGGCCGTCGCCCGAGCCGTCGTGGGTGCCCGGCGCGTGGGAAAACCGGTGCTGGTCATGTTCGGCGGGCATGTCATCAAAACCGGCTGTGCACCGGTGCTTGGCGGCCTGGCTGCCGACGGCTTCATCACCCATCTGGCGTCTAATGGTGCGGCGGCCATTCACGATACGGAACTGGCGCGCCTGGGCCACACCTCCGAGGACGTGGCCGCCCAGTTGGAAGACGGCTCCTTCGGCATGGCCTCGGACACGGCCTTTCTGGTCAACCATGCGGCCAAACGGGCGGCCGACGGCCAGGAGGGGTTCGGGGAGGCGGTGGGGGCCTTGTTGATAGAAGAGAATGCACCCTATGCAAGGCGCGCCCTGATTGCCTGCGCCCATCGCCTGAAGATCCCCTATACCCTTCACGTGGCAATCGGCACCGACATCGTCCACCAGCACCCAACGGCCAGCGGTGCCGCCATCGGTGAAGCCTCGCTGAGGGATTTCCGCATTTTTGCCTCGACCGTTTCCCAGCTGGGGGGCGGCGGCGTCGTCCTCAACCTCGGCAGCGCGGTGGTCATGCCGGAGGTTTTTTTAAAGGCCCTGGCCGTGGCCCGTAACCTGGGACATCCGGTCAAGGATTTCACCACGGCCAATTTTGACATGATTCAGCACTATCGTCCCGGCGTCAATGTGGTCCAGCGACCGGTGCTGGCCGGCGGCCGCGGTTACGCGATTACCGGTCACCACGAAATCATGATTCCCCTGCTTGCCGCAGCGGTTTATGAGTATGCGGAATAGGGCGCTTGACCCTGCGTCTGCATAAATTAGCTGCAAATCCGGCGTGTGTATGGTATTACATGACACCTTCCGACATCGTTGAGATAGCTGGCCCCCATCGGCCGCCGCTATTGAGGAGTGTGAGTAAACCATGTTGAACACCATGATCGATGCACATGTCCAATGCCTGCAGAACCTGAAAACCATGGAACCGGCCTTGAAGCGGGTGGGCGACATGCTGTTGCAGTGCCTGCTCGACGGACGAAAGATAATGACCTGCGGCAACGGCGGGAGCGCCGGCGACGCCCAGCACTTTGCCGCCGAAATCGTGGGCCGCTTCGAGAAAGAACGGCGCGCCTACGCTGCCGTGGCGTTGTCTACGGACACCTCTATTCTCACTGCCGTGGGAAATGACTACGGCTACGAAGAAGTCTTCGCCCGCCAGGTCGACGGCCTCGGCCGGCCGGGTGATGTGCTGCTGGGTATTTCCACCTCCGGTGGCTCGGAAAACGTCATCCGTGCCGTGAAACGTGGCAAAGCCATGGGGCTGCAGACCGTGGGGCTGTTGGGAAAGGACGGCGGCGACCTTAAAGGCATGGTGGATCAGGCGATCGTGGTGAAGAGCGCCACCACGGCCCGCATCCAGGAGATTCACATCTTTATCCTGCACTACTGGGCCTGGCAGATCGAGTGCGGTTTGCCCCCATTTCCCGGAGATCATGCGTGAGCGCCGATCCCTCCTATGCCCATCTGGCCGGTCAGCTGGCCCGCACCACGGTCCTCGTGGTCGGCGATCTGATGCTGGACTGCTACTATTGGGGCGATGTGCGCCGGATTTCTCCGGAAGCGCCGGTGCCGGTGGTCAGGGTGAACGCCAATCAGAAAACCTTTCGACTGGGAGGCGCAGGCAACGTCGCCGCCAATCTCTCCGGTTTGGGATGCACGGCCGCCGTGATCGGACTGATCGGGCAGGATGCGGCATCGACCCAGCTTCAGGACCTCCTGGCCGCCGCCCACATACAGGACCATTGCCTGGTTGATGCCGGACGTCCCACCACCACCAAGACACGGATCATGGCCAGTAAACAGCAGGTGGTGCGGCTCGATGAAGAGGACGGCAGCGGTATTGGCGCCCAGACGGCCGACCGCGTCCTCAAGGCCGTCGAAGCGATGCTGCCTGGCGTGGACGCCCTCATTTTGTCCGACTACGGCAAGGGCATGTTAGATGCCATTGAATTCATTCAGGCGGTCATCCAGTCCTGCCGGAAGATGGGTGTCCCCGTCTTCATCGATCCCAAGGGCAGGGATTGGAATCGCTATGCCGGTGCTACCTGCGTCACTCCCAACACAGCTGAACTGGAGCTGGCCGCCGGCACCGAGGTCAAGGGGGAAAGCGATTTAATCCCCGCCGCCCGGGATCTTCGACGGCGCTTGGGCCTGGATTGGCTGCTGGTCACCCGGGGGCCCAAGGGCATGGCTTTGTTCGGGGAGGATGAATCACCGGTGATGATTGCCGCCCGGGCCAGGGAGGTGTTTGACGTATCCGGTGCCGGCGACACGGTTATCGCCACCCTGGCGGCCTGCGTGGCCACCGGTTTGCGATTTCCCGAAGCGGCTGGCGTGGCCAACACGGCTGCCGGGATTGTCGTTGGCAAACTGGGCACGTGGGCGGTCCGCTGGTCCGAACTGGCCGATGCGCTGAGGGTTGAAACGGAAAAGAAACCGGCGTCGACGCTGTGGAAAGTCGCCGACGTGGAGGAGGCATCGGCACGGCTCTCCCGGTGGCGGCAGGCGGAGCAGCGGATTGTCTTTACCAACGGCTGTTTCGACCTGCTGCATCCCGGCCATGTCAGCCTGCTTCACCAGGCCCGGCACCTGGGGGACCGGTTGATTGTGGGATTGAATACGGACGCGTCCATCAGACGGCTCAAAGGGGAACAGCGGCCCATCCTTCCCGGGCAAGACCGGGCTGCCATTCTCAGTGCGCTCGAGGACGTCGACATGGTGGTTTTTTTTGATGAAGACACCCCATTGCATCTTATCGGCCAACTCAAGCCGGATATCCTGGTCAAAGGTGCGGATTACCGGGTTGATGACGTGGTCGGCAAATCGATCGTCGAGTCCTATGGCGGCCAGGTCCGTCTGGTGGATATCCTCGAGGGGCACAGCACCACCGCCATTGCGCGCAAACTGTCCGCAAATGGTAACAGAAAAGAAGAAGGAGTAAACAATGGCCATCAACCAGGAACTGCTTGACATCCTTGCCTGCCCCCAGTGCAAAGGGGAAATCCGCCTCAACGACACCGAAGACGGGTTGATCTGCGAGGCGTGCCGGCTGGTTTACGAAATCCGGGATGACATCCCCATCATGCTGATCGAAGAGGCCAAACCCCTGAACCCATGAGCCTGCCCCGGTCTCCTACGCCAGCCAAACTGATTGTGGGTTTTTTTGTCAAGGAAAAGGCCCTTGCCGCGGGTATCGCACAAGCGTTGCAGGACCGGTTGGGCCCCGTCGACATGATCAGCGCCTGGCTCACATTTGATTTCACGACGTATTATGAAAAGGAGATGGGTGCACCGCTGAGTCGCCGGCTGATCGTTTTTAAAACGCTTGTCGAGCAGACTTCCCTGGCCGCGATCAAGCGGATGACCAATGCGGTGGAACAAACCTACCAGCGGCTAGGGCAGCGACGGGTCAATATCGATCCGGGATATCTGCTGCCCGAGCGGTTCGTTCTGGCCACCGGAAAAAATTTTACCCATCGGATTTACATTGGCCAAGGCATCTATGCGGATCTGACGCTGATCTATCAGCAAGGGGCCTTTCGCACGCTGCCGTGGACCTACCCCGACTATGCCGACAAGCACCTGATCGACTTTTTAACCCTGGTCCGGAGAAAATACATGCTGGACCTGAAGCAAGGGAAGCAACCATGATCAAAAGCATGACCGCTTATGCCCGGTCGGAAAATCAGACCGCTGCCTACACCGTTCGTGTGGAGGTGCGGTCATTCAACAGCCGGCATCTGGATGTGGCCTTGAAGCTCACCCACGGTTTCGAACCACTGGAAGAGCGCATAAAAGGCATCATCGCCGAAACCGTGGCCCGCGGACGGGTAGATATTCGGGTGCAGATTCACGATGCGGCCGAGGCGGGCATCGCCTTTGAGGTCAACCTGCCGAGAGCCCGGGCGTATTGCCAGGCCTTGACCCAACTGACCCACGCCTTGGACCTGACCGGCCAGACCAGTATCGAAGCGGTCCTTTCCGCGGGCGGCATGATCCAGGCGATGGAGGTGGAAAAAGACATGGACGCCGTGTGGCCGCAATTGGAACCGTGTCTGAGGACGGCCATGACCGATCTGGATGCCATGCGGCGGGTGGAAGGGGACAACATGGCCCTTGACTTCCGGCAGCGCCTGGAGGCCATCGAGACCATGTTGGCGGAGATCGGCAACCAGGCCGCACAACTGCCGGAAATGGTTCGGCAGCGACTGCAGGAGCGCATCGAGGCACTGACCCAGGGTGTCGTTGAGATCGATCAGACGCGCATCGCCCAGGAGGCGGCCCTGTTGGCCGACCGAAGCGACATTTCGGAGGAGATCGTGCGGGCCAACAGCCACGTTCAGCAGTTCAGGACGCTGATGGAAGACGGCACGCCGGCGGGCAGACCATTGAATTTTCTGCTCCAGGAGTTCAATCGGGAGTTTAACACCATGGGCGCGAAATCGGGTAAGGCCGCCATGTCACACATCATCGTGGCCGTGAAATCGGAGTTGGAGAAACTGCGTGAGCAAATCCAGAACGTGGAATAGCACCTTGCCGGCCGAATGGCTTGCCTGGTCACCGATGGCGGGGACCCTTTCGGCGGCCGCACCAAATTAGGAAGGGACGGGGATGGAAAAAAAACTGCTGAACATCGGCTTCGGCAACACGGTCGTGGCTGAACGGGTGGTATCCATTGTTTCGCCCAGTTCGTCGCCCATGAAGCGCCTGAAAGATGAAGCCCGCAATGAAAGGCATCTGGTTGACGCCACCCAGGGGCGCCGCACCCGGGCCATCATCATCATGGACAGCAACCACATCGTACTCTCCGCGATCCAGTTCGAAACCATCTCCCAGCGCTTCGAAGACCTGACAACGGAAAAGTGAATCGAGATGGCCAATCGGATGTCGACAGACGCGCATGATGGACCAAGGCATGGCGCTCGGCTCTTTGTGGTTTCCGCGCCATCGGGTGCCGGTAAAACCACGCTGTGTGATGCGGCCCGTCGGCACCTGCCTGATCTGGTCTATTCGGTGAGTTCGACCACGCGGGCGCCTCGAGACGGGGAGCAGGAGGGCAGGGACTATTTTTTTGTTACCGAAGCGCAGTTCCGTCAGGGTATCGACACCGGGCAATGGGCGGAATGGGCCAGGGTTCATGACAACTATTACGGCACCTCCGCCCGGTTCATCGAGGATCATCTGAATACCGGCCGGGATGTGCTGATGGATATTGACGTCCAGGGCGCCGCGCAGATTGTGCGACGCTACCCCAACGCGGTCACCATCTTCATCATGGCACCGTCCATGGAAATCCTTCGCCAGCGGATCACTGCCAGAGGTCTGGACAGCGGTGCGGTGATAGACAAGCGCATGAAGAACGCCGAAGCCGAAATTGCCTGCCGGGGGATGTACCGGCACGTGGTCGTCAATGATGACCTGGAGGCGGCCATCGCCCGATTCGTGTCCATATTAAAGGGCGGAGCAGCATGACATGGCCGGGATCTCCAAAAAACGAAAGCCGGCGCCGGACAGCCGGGAGGTGCTTTACGGATTTCACCCGGTCACGGAGGCATTGACCGCCGGACGGCGAACCATGTATACACTGATGGTGGACCGGACGGCCCTATCCGGCCGTCAGACCCGGGTTATTGGCATGGCGGAAGAGCGGGGAATCTCCTGCCAGACGCTGACGCCCGACCAGATTCGCGCCGCCTGCGGCAGCGACCAGCACCAGGGCGTCGCCGCCGCCGTGTCCCCCCTGCCCGTCGATTCCATAGAATCGATTGCTTGCGGCACCGGCCGGAACGATGGACCCTGCCTGCTGGTGCTGCTGGACAGTATCGTGGACCCGAACAACCTGGGCGCCATTGTCCGCACGGCGAACTGTGTGGGCGCCGATGCGCTCGTGGTTCCCAAAGATCGCGCCGTCGGAGCGACGCCGGCGGTATCCAAGGCCTCCGCCGGCGCCCTGGAACACACTCGGCTGTGCCGGGTCACCAATCTGGTCGGGACCATTCAACGGCTGAAAAAAGAAGGCGTCTGGGTGGCCGGCCTCTCCATGCGGGCGAATCAGACGCTTTTTCAGGCGAACCTGAAAGGCCCCCTGGCCCTGGTGGTGGGAGGAGAGGAAAAAGGCCTGCGTCCACTGGTCAGGCAGCATTGCGATTTTCTGGTCTCCATTCCCATGCGCGGCCGCGTGGATTCGCTCAATGCATCGGCTGCCGCCGCCGTCGTGCTCTATGAAGCCTTCCGGCAGCGGCAACTGGCGGGGTGACAATATAATTTTGAATGATGAATTATTAATTTTGAATGGTGGTTTGAGCCATTTTAAAACGGTACAAAACCCTTAATTCAAAATTAAAAAATTTAAAATTGATCATTGGGTCTTAACCCGGGAGGAGCGCCTCATGGCAGATGCAGAAAAGATTAAAAGGAACAGGGACGGCAGTCTGAACGTTCCGGATCATCCGATCATCCCCTTCATTGAAGGCGACGGCATCGGGCCCGATATCTGGCGGGCGACCCGCCTGGTCATCGATGCAGCCGTTGAAACCACCTACGCCGGAAATCGACAGATATCCTGGGTGGAACTGCCCGTCGGGGAGAAGGGGTACGAGAAAACCGGCAACTATCTGCCCCAGGAGGCGCTGGAGGCCATTGAAGCCAACGTGGTGGCCATCAAAGGGCCGTTGACCACGCCCATCGGCAAGGGAATACGGAGCCTCAACGTGGCCATCCGGCAGAAGTTGGACCTGTATGCGTGCGTCCGCCCGGTGCGTTATATCGAAACGGTTCCCAGTCCCATGAAACACCCTGAAAAGATCAACATGGTGGTGTTCCGGGAAAACACCGAGGACTTGTACGCGGGCATCGAGTGGGCCTCCGGAACCGATGAAGCCAACATGGTGGCTGATTTTTTCAAAACCAAAATGGGGGTCGACCTGCCGCCCGCCGCCGGCATCGGCATCAAACCCATCAGCCCTGCCAATACCAAGCGTCTGGTGGCCAGCGCCATCGTTCACGCGCTGGAGAACGGTTTTCCCAGTGTCACGCTCATGCACAAGGGCAATATCATGAAGTTCACCGAAGGCGCCTTTGCCCAGTGGGGCTACCAGGTGGCCCGGGAGCGATTTGCCGACCGGACGATCACCGAGGCGGAATGCTATGAGAAGTACGGCGGACGGGCGCCCGATGGAAAGGTGGTGATCAAGGACCGCATTGCGGACATGCTGTTTCAGCAGGTGCTTCTGCGACCCGAAGAATACGGCGTCATTGCCACGCCCAACCTTAACGGCGACTATATATCCGATGCCCTGGCCGCCCAGGTGGGCGGGCTGGGTATGGCGCCGGGGGCCAATATCGGCGACGTCTGCGCGGTGTTCGAAGCCACCCACGGCACCGCCCCGAAATACACCGGGATGGACAAGGTGAATCCCGGCTCCTTGATCCTGTCCGGCGCCATGATGCTCGATTACATGGGGTGGAAAGAGGCGGGGACCGCCGTCCGCGATGCGGTGCAGGCGGCCATCAAGAACCGCCGGGTGACCTACGATCTGGCGCGGCAGATCGACGGCGCCCAGGAAGTGAAATGTTCCGAGTTTGCCGCCGCTATCGTCGCACAGATGAAATAGGACGTTGGCATGCTGAGCCGAACGAGGCTGGCGGGGGTGCTCAAGCGGCTGTTGCACGGCATGGGTGACGCCCTTTTCCCGGCCACCTGCCTGGGCTGCGGTCGGCTTTTTCAGCATGACACCGCAGCCCCGCCAATGGCCGGTTCTGACAGTTTTTCCGCTGCAATGGCCCCTTACTGTTGTTTGTCTTGCCGAGACCGGTGGACAGCGGTGACATCCCCGTTGTGTTCCCGTTGCGGGCTGGTGTTCAAGAGTCGTGAGGGGGATGATCACCTTTGCGGCCGATGCCTGGACCGGCCCGTTGCCTTCACCCGGGCCCGCGCCGTTGGTCTTTACGATGACACCCTGAAAACCGCCATCCATGCGCTTAAGTTCAAGGGGCAGGTGAGCCTGGCCCGTCCACTGGGGGGATTGCTTTTCGATACCTTCCGATATTATTGGTCGGCCGACGACATCGATGTGGTGGCACCGGTTCCGCTTCACCGGCAACGATTTCGCCAGCGGGGATTCAACCAAGCCTACCTGCTGGTGAGACGGTGGGTGTTGCCGGCGGAGACCGTCGTGGTTCGTGACCTGCTGGTGCGCATCCGTGCCACGGCCCCTCAGACCGGCTTGAATCGTCGGCAGCGGCGGATCAACATCCGGCGGGCCTTTTCCGTGAAGCGGCCCGGTCAATGCGCGGGCAAGCGGGTGCTGCTGGTGGATGACGTGTTGACCACGGGTGCCACGGCCGATGCCTGCACGGCCGCCCTGATCCAGGATGGCGCCAAACGGGTGGACGTGTTGACCCTGGCCCGGGCGCTTTAGTGTCAGATCGGATCGTATGGGCACCTGAATTTTTATAGTATTAAACCAATACCATATTAATTTTATATTAACATTATGGGTTTATTCGAGATTTGGTGATCTTATTTTGTCATTTCCGGATTTTTCAGGCCATGATGAAACATCGACCGTCATGATCGGCGGGTATAAGGCAACCAGTTGTTTCTGGTAAAAAACAAACAAAACTATCTGTTTCAATTCCTGCCGCTCCTGCGTATTCCGGGACTGGTCCATGCCGTGGTCAGCCGAACGGGGGGGGAAAGCCGGGCGCCCTTTGACGCTTTGAACCTGAGCCATGGGGTCGGTGACAACCCGTCGGCAGTCAGGGCCAACCGGAACCGGTTGCGGCAAATGATCGACGGCGGAATCCACATTTACACCCGACAGAATCACGGCACATCCATCCGGACCGTCACCCGGGAAGCAGTCGGCCGCGGGGAGGCGATTCAAACCATGCCGGCGCCGGCCGATGCGCTGATCTCAGACGTGCCGGGGATTCGGCTGCTGATCCAAACGGCGGACTGCCAGGCGGTGATGCTCGTCGATCCGCAAAAACGGGTGGTGGCCAACATTCACTGCGGCTGGCGGGGCAGTGTGGCCGATATCATCGGCCGCACGGTCCTGCGGATGGTTGCCCAATTCGGTTGTGATCCGGGCCGGATGACCGCTGCCATCGGACCTTCTTTAGGACCCTGCTGTGCCGAGTTCGTCAACTTCAAAAATGAAATCCCTCGACAATTCTGGCCCTTTCGTGTGGACGCGCACCATTTTGATTTCTGGCGTATCAGCCGACATCAGCTGACCGCAGCCGGCTTGATGGACGACAACGTGCACGGCCCCGGTATATGCACCCGCTGCAATCCCCATCTTTTTTTTTCCTATCGGGCGGCACATGAAACCGGTCGTTTTGCCGCCCTGATCGGGTTGGAAATGGAGACGGCATGATCGAACAAGATACCACCGTATTGTGGAACCCGCCGGCAGCACCGGGCTACTATCGTATGGGGCTGTCCTGCGCCACCGGTTTCGACACCGCTAAGCCCGGCCAGTTCATCATGGTCCGCACCGCCTCCGGAGCCACCCCGCTGTTGCGCCGTCCCTTTTCCCTATTGGGGCTGATCCGGGAAGGGGATTGTGTGACCGGGGTCGAAATCCTCTACAAAGTGGTCGGAAAAGGAACCGAACGGATGTCCAGGTGCCGGGAGGGTGATCGATTGTCCATCATCGGGCCGCTGGGAACCGCCTTTTTAGTGCCCGACCACTGCCGGCAACTGCTCCTCGTTGCGGGCGGGGTCGGTGTACCGCCCATCCGCTTTCTGGCCCAATCGATGCTGGCGCGGGAGGGCGGTCTCAATCGCTGCGTGGTATTCGTCGGCGGCCGGACCAAGGATGACCTGGTCTGCATCACCGAATTCGACCTACCCGGTTTTTTGCTGGATGTGTCCACCGATGACGGCAGCCAGGGCAATCAGGGGATGGTGACCCGAAGCCTGGAAAAAGCGCTGGATGCCGGACCGGCGGATCTCATCTGCGCCTGCGGCCCGCCGGGGATGCTCAAGGCGGTTTCCGCCATTGCATTAAAACGCGGTATCCCCTGCCAGGTTTCCATCGAGGCCATGATGGCCTGTGGGATGGGCGCCTGTTTAGGATGTGCCGTGAAAGTGCAAGACGACAACCAACGCTACCGGCACGTCTGTGTGGACGGCCCGGTTTTCGATGCGCACCGGCTCGCGTGGTGATGGTGTTCGGTGCTTCGGACCCACTTTGAGATTGACTTGAATCCCGAGCTGTGGTAGACGCAAACATTCCGATCAAGGCCTGATCTGACGCCACTTTGCGGTCGGAGAAGGGTCGAATCCCATGAACAAAGAAACGCGAACGTGGATCCGAGAACTGGCTTATTATTCGAGCCTGGGTTTCTCGGTGTCACTTTCGATTTTTATCGGGCTGGGGATCGGGGTGTATCTGGACAGGCGCTTGGAAACGACGCCATGGTTGACGCTTGTCTTTTTGGGGTTCGGCATTGCCGCCGGGTTCCGCAACATCGGCCTGGCAATAAAAAAAAGCCGGAAATTGTGATCTGTAGAAGCGAAACATCTTCCACCGTGAATATTCAGCAGCGCTTACTCACATTCGTTACACGATCCAATTGGGTGCTTCTGGCCGCGGTCAGCCTGCTGGGCCTGCTGGCGACGACGCCGGCATTCGCCCGGGGGGTCATTTTCGGCGGACTCATTGTCACGGTCAATTTTCACCTGCTGGCCAGGACCCTGAACAAGGCCCTTCGTCCGCAGCGGCTGGCGTCCCCCAACGTCATTCTTATCAAGTACTACATCCGCTTCATCATCAGCGGGGTGATCATTTTTATTCTCATCAGTCAGCGAGTGGTGAACCCCATCGGTCTGTTTATCGGTCTTTCCGTGGTGGTGGCCAGCATCACGTTAGCCACCATGGTTGAACTCAAAAAACTATTTTTCAAGGAGGCGGTCTAAGGATGGAGCATCCCTATCTATTTTTCGTGAAGATTTTCGAAGCGATCGGGCTGGGGCATTTCGCCCACACATACACGCATGTGGTCTACTCCTGGGTTCTCATGGCGATTCTGATCATTGCCGGCGCCCTGGCCACCAAGACCATCTCCATGATACCGGGAAAAGCCCAGAACCTGTTTGAAGTGATCGTCTCGGGCATTGAGGAATTCATGGTGGAAACCGCCGGTGAAGAGGCGCGTTGGCTCTTTCCCCTGGCCGCCACGGTTTTTCTCTACATCTTCATCGGCAACCTGATCGGTATCATCCCCGGCTTCTTTCCGCCTACCGCCAATCTCAACACCACCGCCTCCTGCGCCATCGTGGTGGTGGTGTTCACCCACATCATCGGCGTCAAATACCACGGCGCCGGTTACATCAAACACTTTATGGGACCGGTCTGGTGGATGGCGCCGCTGATCTTCATCATCGAGATCATCGGGCACCTGGCGCGGATTCTGTCCCTCTCTTTCCGTCTGTTCGGCAACATGATGGGTCATGAAATTGTTCTGGCCATTCTTTTCGGTCTGGCCGGCGCCTTCTTTGCACCGCTGCCGATCATGGCCCTGGGTATCTTCGTGTCCTTTGTACAGGGATTCGTTTTCTTTCTCCTGTCCATCATTTATTTCTCCGGGGCCATGGAGCACGCCCACTGATGGGAAAGCGTTAAAGGGGAGCCCGTCGGTTCGCCGGTTTGGATCCAACCCATATCGGCGAATCGGCTTGCGTTCAATCGGTTTGGGGTAACTGGAAGAAGCCCTAATCATCAATCTTTTAAAGGAGGTAGTGTAGGATATGGAAGCTCAAGCATTGCAGTTCTTCATCGCGTGTGTGACAGCAGCTGGTTTTGGTATCGCAGTGGCCGCCTTCGGCTGCGGCATTGGACAGGGCATGGGCCTCAAGTCCGCCGTTGAAGGGATCGCCCGGAACCCCGAGTCTTCCGGTAAAGTCACCGTGACCATGCTGATCGGTCTGGCCATGATCGAGTCGCTGTGTATTTACGCACTCGTCGTGGCGCTGATCCTGATCTACGCGCATCCCCAGGCAGGCGCCATCGCCGCGCTGTTCGCCAAATAAGTCCGAACCTGCCAGTGCAGAACATGAAAAGGGCCGCTGCTTGATTGCCGCGGCCCTTTTCCATTCAAGAGCGTTCAGCGGTTCGGGGGGGCACTAGAACGCAGAACCTGTTTAAGATACCGGCCGGTGTGGGATGCGGCCACCCGGCAGATGGCTTCCGGCGTGCCGGCAGCCACCACTTCGCCACCGGCCTCGCCGCCTTCGGGTCCTAAATCGATGACATAATCGGCGGTTTTGATCACATCTAAATTGTGTTCGATGACCACCACCGTATTGCCCGCATCCACCAGACGATTCAAGACCCCCAGCAGCTTGCGGATGTCGTCGGGATGCAGTCCCGTGGTCGGTTCGTCGAGTATGTACAAGGTGTTTCCCGTGCCCCGTTTGCTCAGTTCCCGCGCCAGTTTGATCCGCTGGGCTTCGCCTCCGGAGAGGGTCGTGGCCGACTGGCCGATGGGGACATAGCCGAGTCCGACATCCACCAGTGTCTGCAGTTTGGAGCGGATGACATCGATGTTTTGAAACATGGCCAGACACTGGTCGACGGTCATGTCCAGCACCTCGGCGACATTCTTGCCTTTATAGCGGATTTCGAGGGTCTCTCGGTTGTATCGCCGGCCTTTGCAAACATCGCAGGGGACATAAATGTCGGGCAGAAAATGCATCTCGATGCGAATGATGCCGTCCCCTTCGCAGGCTTCGCAACGGCCGCCGCGAATGTTGAAGCTGAACCGGCCGGGTTTGTAGCCCCGCATTCTGGCTTCCGGTGTGCGACTGAAAAGATCCCTGATCGGCGTAAACAGGCCGGTATAGGTGCCGGGGTTGGACCGGGGCGTCTTGCCGATGGGGGATTGGTCGATGTCGATGACCTTGTTGATCTTCTCAAGGCCGGTGATCCGCTCATGGTGGCCGGCCGGCAGGTTGAGCTGCTGAAGGCTGCGGATGGCTGCCCGGTAAAGGGTCTCCAGCACCAGGGTGGATTTGCCCGAACCGGAGACACCGGTGATGCAGGTGAACACACCGGTGGGAAAGGACACGTCGATGTTTTTCAGGTTGTTCTGACGGGCCCCGACAATGCGGATTTCGCCCTGTCCGGCGGGCCGTCGTTTGACCGGCACATCGATTTGCAGCCTGCCGGAAAGATATTTGCCCGTCAGGGACCGGCCGTCTTTCAGCATCTGGGCCGGTGTGCCTTGAAAGACCACATGACCGCCGTCGATGCCGGCACCGGGCCCCATGTCGACGACGTGGTCTGCGGCCAGGATCGTTTCTTCGTCATGTTCAACCACCAGCACCGAATTGCCCATGTCCCGCATGTTGATCAGCGTACCCAGCAGACGCTCATTGTCGCGCTGGTGAAGGCCGATGCTGGGTTCGTCCAATACATAGAGCACGCCGGTCAATTTGGCCCCGATCTGGGTGGCCAGGCGGATTCGCTGGCCCTCTCCACCGGACAGGGTGTGGGCCGGCCGGTCGAGGGTCAGATAGGACAGGCCCACATCGTTTAGAAAGGACAGGCGAGCGGCAATCTCCATGATGATTTTTTCGGAGATCATGCCGCGTTGGCCATCGGGGCGAAAAGCCTTGAAAAACGCCTGCAGGTCGGTGATGGATCGGGCGGTCAAGTCGCCGATTGACTCGCCGTTGATCTTTATATGCCGGCTCTCCCTGCGCAGTCGCGAGCCATTGCAATGGGTGCAGGGTGATTCAGTCATGTAGCCGCTCAGGGTGTTTTTCTCAGCCGACGATTCCGCCTGGGCGAACTGCTGCCGCAAATGCGGGATAATCCCCATAAATGGTTTCAATACTTTTTTTCTGCGACCGTTTTCGTGGACGGTAAAGGGGATCTGCTGGTCGCCCGAACCATACATGAGCACCGTTGTGAACGCCTCAGGAAGGTCCCGGTAAGGTGCGTAGATATCCACGCCGTAATAAGCGGTGAGATCTTCCAGGAACTCCGCAAAGGCGACTGAGCGGCGATGGGCCCAGACGGAGAGTGCGCCTCCTCTCAAGGAGAGTTCGGGGTTGGGGACCACCTGCAGGGGCGAAAATCGCTTTATCGTTCCCAACCCATCGCAGTGCGGGCAGGCGCCGTGGGGAGAGTTGAAAGAAAAACTGGCCGGAGACAGCTCCGGATAGCTGACGCCACAGCGTTTGCAGGCGGCATTCTCACTAAAATGCAGAACCGCTTTGATCTCCTCCATGTGATTGCCGACAAATGCCACCTCAACCTGTCCTTCGGATCGCGCAATTGCCAGCTCCATCGAGTCCGCCAGGCGGTTGCGGATGCCCGGGTTGAGAATCAGCCGGTCGACCACCACATCGATGCGCGGGGAAAGAGCGCCTGAAAGATCGAGGGCAGTGTCCAACGCGCGGATCTTCCCATCGATTCGCACCCGGGCAAACCCATCTTTTCTCAACCGTTTTAGCAATGCCGTGCAGCTGCCCGCCGTCACTTTCCCGAGGGGTGCGAGAACCATGAGCCGGGAGCCTTCGGGGTGTTCCATGACTGCTTGCACCATCTCGTCGATGGTTTGGGCAAGGATGGGCTGACCGCACTGGTAACAGTGGGCGATTCCGGCCCTCGCATAGAGCAACCGGATAAAATCATAAATTTCGGTTACCGTGCCAACCGTCGAACGGGGGTTGTGGATGGCGGTTTTCTGTTCGATGGCAATGGCCGGGGAGAGGCCTTCGATCAGGTCCACATCGGGTTTTTCAAGCCGTTCCAGAAATTGCCGTGCGTAGGTGGACAGCGATTCCACATAGCGCCGCTGGCCCTCGGCATACAAGGTGTCGAAGGCCAAGGTGGATTTGCCGGAGCCGGACAGGCCGGTGATCACCACCAGTTGGTTGCGGGGCAGACGCAGGCTGATATTTTTCAGATTGTGCTGCCTGGCTCCTTCAATGCTAATTGCGTTTATGGTCGTCACGGATTCGGTTGGGCCGATGGATCGAGGTTCATGATTGACGCGTTGAAGAATTTGGCTATCATACGTTGCCGATCCGGGTTTGTAAATTTATTTTAATGGTATAAAAAAGAAAAAGAGAGAAAAAATAAATAAAACGAAGAAAAACAGAGGTTGGCAGATTGTTTACACATTGTTGATAACTCCCGATCTGCTTAAAATGCTTATGGAAAAATAACGGGTTAGAAAAACCTTGTATTTCGAAGCAGTTGCTCGGTAAAAACATGATAACTAATAGAAAAAATTATAATAAAAAATCTTTGTGAGCATCGTGTTAGCATGTTGATTAACCGACCGTCTTTAACATTGACTTCGAACACCCTATTTTGTAAACAACTCGCCAGTCGTCGAATTTTGCGACTACCTTTCGGAAAACCTCAGATAATCAACCAACAGCTTCATATTTTAGACCAGTAGTTGGCTGTTTCATTAGAGCTCGCAATTAATTGTAGATGCTGCTGAAGGGAATTTATTTTTTAAATGGAACAGATATGGACGTCAGTGAAATCTCTGCTTAAGGAAAAACTTCCCGGCCACAGCTACCGAATGTGGATTGACCCCATCGAATTCAGCGAAAATGAAAACGACGCCATGGTGCTGGCCTGCCCCAACCTTTTTTCTAAAAAGCGAATATCCGACCATTATGGCCCGATGATCGAAGATGCCGTCTCCAGAGCGGCGGGCAGGGCCTTCAAGGTCCGCCTGATTGTCGGGCCAAGCCAAGCCCCAGCGAGCCAAGAGATCGAACAGGGCCGGCAGATGAAACTGCCGGACATCGATTCGCCGACCTATGGCGGCCGACTACTCAGAAAAGACTACACATTCGATCAGTTCGTCGTCGGTAAAAACAGTGATTTTGCATACTCTGCCGCTTTGTCGCTGGCAGCCAGCAATCTGGGAAACCAGAACGCCCTTTATCTGCTTTCGAAAACCGGCCTCGGAAAAAGCCACCTCTCCCAAGCGGTGGGGCACCACATTTTTCAGACATTCCCCAATGAGCGGGTCTATTATATCACGGCCGAAGACTTCATGAATGAGATGACCGATTCCTATCGCAGCAGCAGTATCCATCGCTTCAAGGAAAAGTACCGCCAGAACTGCGATGTCCTGCTGCTGGAGGATGTTCACTTTTTGAGCGGAAAAAGCGGAACGCAGGAGGAGCTGTCCAACACGCTGGAGTCATTGATGAATGCCAATAAAAAAATCATTTACTCCAGCAACTATCTGCCATCGGACATCCCCAAACTGAATGACAAGCTAAAATCCCGGCTCTGCTGTGGCCTGATTTCAAAAATCGACGCCCCTGACTACAAGACCCGTCTTCGAATTTTGAAGAAAACCGCGTCATCCAGCGGGTACGACATTCCCGAAGCGGTCCTGCAATATCTGGCATCCGAACTGACCGATGATGTGAGGCAACTGAAGAGCGGATTTATCGGTGTCGCCGCCAAGGCATCGCTGCTTGGATCGGATGTCGATTTGGCACTTGCCCGAAGCGTCGTAAAAAACATCGTTACCTCACGCGAGGGCATCACCCTGGATTCAATCAAACGGCTGGTTTGTAAGTATTACAATGTCAGCATAGCGGATCTCACGTCTCCCTCCCGGCGGCAATCCATCGTCCGGCCACGGCAAGTGGCCATGTACCTCTCCCGGCAGTACACCGACCATTCACTTCAAACCATCGGCAAGAGTTTCAACCGATATCATGCAACGACCCTGCATGCCCTGAAGGCCGTGGAAAAGGGCGTCAAGGAAAACGGTCCTTTTCAGAAACACGTCGAGTTTTTGTCCGAGCGTCTGGAAAAAGGAAAGATCTGATTCGCGGGGAAAACCGTGGCGATCGCTTCGGCGCGTCAACCGGGTGGGGTGCTGAACCGCGATGGCGAGCGCATTCGCCGCGGCTCGGGGCGCAAAATGGTCAATTGGCTTTGATAACCATGCTGCTGGCGGAAACCAGTTCTTCCAACATCTCAAACCGTTCATTCCGATCGTTCTCAATGGCGCAGCGCAGGCTCAATGCACACCGCTGGCGGCATATCGGATCGGTTTTCCGATATCTGCCGAAACAGCCCAAATACTGATCAAACGTGAGTTCCATTTCCTGCTCCGCTGGTGTTTGCAAATCCCGTTACTCCATCAAGTTGAGAAGTTCATCATGGATGCGGCCGTTGGTGCTGACGATTTCATCATCGTCGATCGCATAGGGGGCACCCGAAAAAACGGTGGTTCGGGCACCGGCTTCTGTGGCCACCAAAAAACCGGCTGCCGTATCCCATGGTTTGAGATGCTGCTCCCAGAATCCGTCAAAGCGGCCGCTGGCCACGTAACATAGATCCAGGGCCGCCGATCCGAGTCGCCGGACGCCCTGGGTGGCCGTCAGGCAGCTGCCGAAACGCTTCATCAACCGCCCGAAAATAGTCTGGTGGTCGTAGGGGAAACCGGTGACCAGCAGGCTGTCGGCAAGTTTGGGGGTGTTGGATACGAAAATGGGTGTTCCATTGAGTTGGGCCCCCTGGTCCTTGACACCCACGAACAGCTCGCCCAAAAGAGGCGCCAGGACGAATCCGGCCAAGATACGGGCATCGACCGTAAAGGCGATGGAGACACAGAACAAGGGCAGGTTGTGGGCAAAATTGGTCGTGCCGTCCAGCGGATCGATGATCCATCGGCCGCCGCTGCCTGCATGTGTCCCGCTCTCTTCTGCCAGAATGGCGTGGTCGGGGAAGGCCTTGGCGATGGTGTCGATGATGGCCGCTTCGGATCGGATGTCCGCTTCGGTCACCAGATCGATAGCCCCTTTTTTGCGGACCGATCGAATTCCGCCGAAATGCTCCCGGAGAACCTTGCCGCCGTTGCAGGCAGCAGCGATCCCCACCCGTTTGATCAATTCCATGTCCATAAGGGAGAATGTCTACAAATATTTGGTGCAATCTGTCAACCGAATTGTCAGGGTAGATTTAACCCGATTCGATTTAGCAAAAAGATTCTCTTTCTGCCTGTTTAAGGGGTGTTCCCATACAGGTGTTCCACGGCGGCTTCCATCTTTTCCGACAGCTGCTTAAGCGTCGATCGGTCTAATGCGCTGACCGCGATGCCACCTAAACGCCGGATCAGGCCATCACAGATTTCCGGATCCACCCGGTCCATTTTATTGAGCACCCGGATCGTGGGAATGCCGCCCAGGTTGAGTTCGGCAAGGATCGTTTCAACAGAACGGATCTGATCCGGGTGGCGGGGATTGCTGATGTCAATAATGTGCAGCAGCAGATCGGCGTTTTCCAGCTCTTCCAATGTGGCCCGGAAAGCAGCCATCAGTTCCTTGGGCAGATCCCGAATAAACCCAACCGTATCGGTAATGATCACCTCGATGTCCCTGGGAAACCGCAGGCGCCGGCTGGATGGGTCCAGGGTGGCGAACAGCTTGTTCTCGGCCAGTACCCGGCTGTGGGTCAATTGGTTGAGCAGGGTTGATTTTCCCGCATTGGTGTAGCCGATGATGGAGATGATGGGCAGGCCTTTTTTGCTTCGCCGACTTCGCTGCTGACTGCGGTTTTTCTGAACGGTGGCCACTGCCTGCTCAAGGCGCCGAATGCGGTCTCTGGCTCGTCTCCGGCTGATTTCAAGCCGGGTTTCCCCCGGGCCGCGCCCGCCGATGCCGCCCGTCAGCCGGGACATGGCGGTGTCCTTCGTCACCAGCCGGGGAAGGATATATTTCAACTGGGCCAGCTCCACCTGCAATTTGCCTTCTCTGGTCTGGGCCCGCTGGGCGAAGATATCCAGGATCAATTGTGTCCGGTCGATCACTTTGATCTCGGTGCGGTCGGCGATGGAGCGAATCTGGGATGGATTGAGTTCCTGGTCGAAGATGATCAACGTCGCCCCCCGGTGAAGCGCCATGATGGACAGATCGTCCAGTTTGCCGCTTCCCATGAGAAAACGGGGATTGGCTTTTTTCCGTTGCTGCAGGACCGTGTCGATAATGCTGATATTGGCAGTACGGGTCAGTTCCTCCAATTCGTCCAGTGAATCGACCGCATCCTTTCGGGGGCCGGTGAAGACGCTTACCAGCAACGCGCGTTCAACCCCCATCTGGCCGCCGCTGTCGATCTTTTTTCGGGCCAATTCGGCTTCGAGCGCCTGGATCAGGTTCAAGCAGTCGATTCCCGGCCGGAAGGGCGGGATTGGATCCATGATCTGGTAGGGGCTCGATTCGCTTGCACCTGGAAGGATATGCGCCCAGTGGATCAATGCCGGTGCGCCGGCTTCATTCATGGTGACAACTGCCATGAGGTCCAGCCGAAGGAGAGCCAGGTCGGTCAGGTCGTCCTGGGTGAGGGGCATTTCGGTCAGATGGGTGTGGACGCACCGGAGTCCCCGCAGGCGGTCCGGCGCCAGTCGGTAATCCTTCAGATCAGGGATAACAATGCGGTCCACTTCCCCCATCAGGGTTTGAACAATCTTACCGCTGCGGTCGATGAGAAGGCCTATCTGCCGGCTGGTTTCAGCCGACAGGGCGCAAAGATCCCGGCACAATTCATGGGAGACGATGGCCTCGGGAGGAACACGTCGCCGGTTTAGATTTTCCAACCGTTTGATCTGGCTGGCTTTGAGTCCCAACAGGTTGCCAAAGATCGCTTTCATTCAGTGGCCAGGTTTTCGAATCGCGTGTAGGATTTTAAGAAGGCCAGGGGGGCCATGCCGGTGGGACCGTTTCTCTGTTTCGCCAGAATGATTTCCGCCGTGCCCCGATGGGGGCTGTTCTCGTCCCGGTTGTAGACTTCGTCCCTATAGATGAAGGCCACCAGGTCAGCGTCCTGCTCCAAAGCACCGGATTCTCTCAGGTCCGACAATTGGGGACGTTTGTCGCTTCTCTCCTCCAGTTTCCGATTGAGCTGAGACAAGGCAATGACAGGTATGTTCAGCTCCTTGGCCAGAATCTTCAGGGAACGGGAGATGTCCGATATTTCAAGGTCGCGCCGTTCGATATTGGCGCCACCGCGCATGAGTTGAAGATAGTCGATAATGATCATGCCCAGGCCCTTGTCCATTTTCATGCGCATGGATTTGGTCCGAATGGAGGTGGTGGAAATATCCGGCGAGTCATCGATAAAGAGTGGCGCTTCGGTGAGCCGACCGGCTGCGTCGGTGATTCGGTTCCAGTCCTCCTTGTTCAAAAAACCGCTGCGGATGCGTGAGGAGTCCACCCGGGCCTCGGCGCAGAGCATGCGCAAGGATAGTTGCTCTTTTGACATTTCAAGCGAGAAGATGGCCACCGGTACACCGCCTTCGATGGCTGCATTGCGTGCCATGTTCAGGGCAAAAGCTGTTTTCCCCATGGCCGGGCGGCCGGCGATGATGATCAAATCGGAGTTTTGGAATCCAGAGGTGAGCGCGTCCAGTTTCGAGAAGCCGGTGGTGACACCGGTGACCAGCGCCCGGTTGCCCTGCCGCTCCTCTAACGCGTCGATGTTGGATTCGATAATTTTGCTGATGGGAAAAAAAGCCTGCCTGGTCTTGCCCTCGGAGAGCTCAAAGATAGCGCTCTGGGCAAATTCGACAACGCGTTCGACTTCTCCACGGTCTTCAAAACACCGATTGGAGATGGTGTTGGAACGTTCGATGAGGCGCCTGAGGATGGCTTTGTCGTGTATGATCCGCGCATAGTGGTGCGCATTGACCGCCATGGGCACGGCATCCACCAGCCGGGCCAGGTAGGCGGCCCCGCCGACTTTTTCCAACTCACCCTTTTCCCGAAGCAGGTTGCTCAACGTGACCAGATCGACCGGTTCACTTTTGGCATAGAGCGTCTCTATGGCGGCAAAGGTGATCTTGTGGGCAGTTTTGTAGAAATCATCGGCAGACAGGATCTCGATGATGTCAATCAGCGTGCTGTTGTCGATCAGAATGGCGCTGAGAATCGATTCTTCGGCCTCGATACTCTGGGGCGGAAGTTTATGGAATGCTGGATCTTTGGGTACTGGGTGCAGGGTGTCGGGCATAAACGATCAACTTTATGGATAAACACCGGGAGCCTGCCGCCGCTTCGGCTGAAGAACTCCCGGCAATCGGTTACCAATCACGCTTCCTCGGGGACGACTTCCACGGTGATTTCCGGCTTGATGCCCTGGTATACGCGGATGGGAACCTTGAATGTGCCGATGTTTTTGATCGGTTCATTGAGCAGCACCATGCGTTTCTCCACCTCGACATCCTGTTTATTCAGGGCGACGATGATGTCCCGCACGGTTACGGAACCATAAAGCTTATCCGCTTCGTGGACCTTTGATGCTATGGTCACCGTGACCGCCTCAAGACGGTTGGCCATCTCTTGCGCGAACTCTTTCTCTTTTGCGATTTGCAGCTCGAATTTTGCCTTTTCTTGCTCAAGAATCTTGCGTTGCTGGGGGGTGGCCGGAACCGCCTTGTTTTGGGGGAGCAGGTAGTTTCGTGCGTATCCGTCCGCCACATTGACTTCGCTTCCGATGATGCCCAACGAACTGATGGTTTCCTTCAAAATTACTTTCATGCTAAACCTCCAAGAAAAGGACCGCCTGAATTTTACGAGGGTAGGTCCGGTTCACCCTTATTGGTGTCAATTTTTCTAAAATTGATCCACATGTCAAACAGCCCGATGCAGATGATCACCAGCAGGAATAGTTGCTGCAGAGCGATCATCATGTAAAGAACCACTCGAATGATCCGTGGCAATTTCTTTTTTTCAAAGAAAAACGAAACGATGGCGATACCCTGGATGAAATAGATCGTCAGCAGCACCAGCAGACCGTTGACGCCGATCAGCCGGATATGCGTCACGGGCAGAAACATGATCAGGCCGCAGCCGATGACACCCCATATCAGCGGTTCGGGGGCCCGCCAGCGGTTGAGGCGACCGAAGTCTGGAAAAGAAAGGCCCCGGCGCGCCATGATCGGCCGTGCGGCAATTAAGTTCGTCCAAGCCACAAACAGCGTGGACGCGGCGGCCAGCGATGGCAGAATCCGCACCAGCACGAATTGAATCTGGTCGAGGGAACCCGAAATGGTGTCGATGGTTTCCTGCGGGATGCCGATACCTTTGTACAGTTCAAGTGACAGGGCCAGATTTGCTGCCACGTAAGCCGAAACCAGGGCGTATATTCCCGTGTTGGCAACCATGCTGTAGAGCAGGATACCGGCCAGACCGGTGCCTAAGACGATGCCGCAGGCGGCCACGACGGTCATTTCCACAGAAAGCTCTTTTTCGAACATCTCGCTGATGGCGAAACCCAGAAACATGAGCCCTGAAAAAAAGAGGATGTCCATCGTTAAGCCGCCAAAAACAAGGCCCATTACCGCGACGGCCACCAAGGGGACAATCATGCCGCGGCGTCTACCCAGCTTGGCCCGGTAAAACAGAATCGGCAGGGGAATGAACATAGAGAAGAGAAATCCCACCACCGGCATAAAGACCGACGCGGAAAAGATAACGAGGGTGGCCAATACGCCGGTAGCGATATCTTTCGATACTTCACTTTGAAATGGCAACGGCGCCATCCGCTTCTCCTGGTAATAGGCATTCTATTCCCGCCGGCAGCTCCTTACCGGCTAAAGGTCAACGTTACCGACGTATGGCAGCAGGGCTATGGTCCGTGCGCGCTTGATGGCATGGGTCAGGGCTCGCTGGTGTTTGGCGCAGGCACCCGAAATTCTTCGGGGGATGATCTTTCCTCGCTCGGTGGTGAAATACTTCAGCGCTCGGGGATCCTTGTAGTCGATGACCAGGCTCTGGTCTGCGCAGAATCGGCAGACTTTGCGCCGGTGAAAAATTCTTTTTTTCTTTCTTCGGGGGCGGGGTTTTGAAACGGCCATGGGTTACTCCTCTTTTTTTGCTGCGATGGGTTCATTGTTTTCGGTTGGTGCTTCAGTTTCAACGGCTTCGTCGGCCTGTTCAGCTGCTGTCTGGGCAGCCGACGCCGCCTGTTCGGCCGCTGCCGCTTTCTCGGCCAGATCCGCTTTGATCACGTCGAGGTCAGCGTTTCCATCCAGCAGGATCGTCATGAACTTCATGACCTTGTCGTCGATTCTGAAAAACCGTTCCATCTCCTGAATCAATGCCCCGTCACCGCAAAAATCCAATCTTACGTAGTGTCCCCGATTTTTTTTCTTGATGTCGTAGGCCAGTTTCTTGGTACCCCAGTCATCCGTTTCGATCAGAAACCCATCGTACTGGGGAATCAGATCGTGTAGACGCTCGAAGATCGGCGCTTCCGCCTCCTTTGAGAGGTCTGGGTCGATAATGACGATCGTTTCGTACCGCTTCATAAAACCTCCTTGTGGCTTAACAGCCCCGGCCAAAGGCCGGAGCAAGGATGAGTGATTCCATCGGAATCAACAAAAATTAATACAAATATCATTAACAGAAAAAAACTGTCAAGGGCTTAGTCAAAATCATCGGTCTTGCATCGGCGGTGGTGCGTTTTCGCCTGGCCGCATAAAAAAAGGGGCGGCATTACCGTCCCTTGCAAAAATCGATGGTGGGCCGTGAAGGAATCGAACCTTCAACCTACTGATTAAGAGTGAGCATAAGGCCAAAACGAGCAGGTAAGAACGGGTAACAAAAAGTAGATAAAATTTTTACATTTCAATTAGTTATTAATAATTACCCCTTCCATTGTTTTCACCATGTTTACCCTTGTTTGCCTGTCTTTTTCGGCAATTTCGGCAAAATTTCGGCAAAAAATCTTAGGCTGAAATAATCCGATTAAGCTCACCATTCCGACAAGTCTGCCATTATTTCGGACAGGCACATATAGGGGAAAACTAATCCAAATTCAAGTTTTTTAAATCTTCCGTCTGGTGGAAAGCCGATTTACAGATTTTCCATGGATACAGTTGACAGCTTTTTTCCATGGCTGTCTCAGAACTGCTTGCAGGGAAAAATGAGGTCAAGCCTACAACCTTACTACCCTTGAGGGTAAAAAACGATTGTTGCTGGCCTAATGGCCGTTTATTGATGGCATCCATAATAATTGATCCTACAACGGTTAGGGGAGGGTGAATACGTTTCAGCAAAATATCTATATACGCTGAGATGCCATGCCCATCCCACCCCCATCAATCCAATCCCCTGAAACTGTCTCTCCAAGACGTGTCTCCAAGGCTCGTAGGTTTGATTAAATCACGGCACCGGATCATCGGCTACCAATTTTTCCATTCGCTTACAGACAGGAATTATGGTATATTGTTACTTTCTGCTAACTTATAAGGATAAGTAGTGCAACACATCCAAAAGAAGATGCCGATGAGCAATGCGTCTCCCACTTCCGATCTTTTTTTTCCCGATCAAGACATTGGAAGATTGTCTGAATCTATCCGGTCGCTCTACGTTGCAATATTAAATCGTGCGCTTAAAGATATTTTTGAGCCTGCCCAAAGTGACCATGAAATTTACAGAAACCAAGCCCTATATTGGATAGCGGTAGACGATTTTGAGAGCATCAATAGCTTTGTTAATATCTGTAGCCACTTAGATATCAATGTGGATGAATTTCGTCACATTCTTAATGTCGAATTAGGTAGGATAGAGCGTGGTCTACCCCATCGTATAAAATTTAGTATGAACAATCACTAAATCTGGACTTGACGTGACAGCTGATGGTCGAATCGGTTTTCCTGCTTGATTGTCAGATTCAATCTACCACCTGCCCTACCCGACAGCTATCCTATTAAATCCCGATAAAACAGACCCAAGCGATTATAGTTTTTTCTTTGTATCAGTTCGGCAGGTAGTAATCTTGGCAGGACTGACATATCCCTGAAATGCTGTATTCAAGCTCTGATCGTGGGGTTCAAGATGATTTGGATGGTTGACAGATAGAAATCCGTGGATGTATGTTTCAGCATAGTAATTCTTGCGAACCCCACCTTCTGAAGGTCCGCAGTTGATTAGTTGAAACTGAAATTGTAGTAACATCCTTATCTTTTTGTATTTATTGATATTCCTTTTTTTGGCGGCTATTAGAATCAACCATGATTTTGTATTTTAAATTTGGACCATTAAAATTACCCACTTAATCCCCTTAAGCGGTGTCAATTGCCGTTTAGGGGGCTGATTAATGCATTCAAAACTGACATTTGGTGACTTGAATCATCCTACCAATAAACAATGAAAGGACAAAACCTTATGGGAAAATATCTTGTAATGTGGGAAGTCGATCATTCAAAGATTCCAATTGATCCCAAGGAACGGGCTGAAGGATGGGGCCTATTGATGGCAATGGTTGGTCAGGACATGGAAAAGGGAATCCTAAAGGATTGGGGAGCTTTTTCGGGTGAATCAAAAGGCTATTCTATATATGACACCAGCAGGATTGAATTGATGAAAACCTTACAGCAGTATGTTCCATTTGTAATGTTTGAGGTGCATCCTATAGCTACTGTGGGCGATGTGAATGAAATGCTTAAGGCACTATCAGGTTGAAATAGCCAATGAAATGTTACTTTCATTCAGTAAAATAAGTGCATCTGTTGCAAATGGGTCAGGAAATATACAGTATTTCATCTGACCTCCTCCAAGGGCAGGTCCTGTCCAACCTGCCCTTCTTTTTATCCTTCCATTCAATCAATCAAATCCCGGACAGCCAGTCTCCAATGCATGTTCCCTTGATTTAGGATAATTTCGGCAATGTTCAGGTTTCATATCGTGGATACGGCAGACGTACTTGTCCTGATTCGGTAGTTTCCTGAGCCAAGGGCATCTTTTTACATCATCATGGGTGACAGGGCTAATCCAGATGTCATGTATGCAATGATCCCCAAGCTGAATGGTGTCTACCCACTCTAAAATGTCATATCTGCCCTCCCGTTCCCACATTTGGAAATCTGCATCAGTCGCACAGGTGGTGAAGGCATCCAGCAGGTTCAGGCAGCACTGACCGCATTGTTTGCATTTAAAGGATTTTAGTGGCATTGTAGAGATGTTCCTCAATTAAGATTGGTTATATAATATGAATAATAGAGATTATTATCTAATACTTAGGAACAGATATCTTCCTTCCAAAATAAATCTTTTGTTTATACTTGAATCACCGCCAGTTTCAGGGAAATATTTTTATGATGGAACAGGAAAAGTAAATGAACCATTGTTTAGTGCCTTTATGAAATTGCTGAATTACAAACCTGTTGATAAAAACGATGGCTTAAAACACTTCAAAAATGAGGGATTCTTATTAGTAAATGCCACCTACAAACAGGTTAACAAACTAAGAGGAAAAATTAGAGATTACACGATATTATCTGATTATAACAGATTAATTGATGAACTTGAAGCTATTTGCCCTGATAAAAATGTGCCAATAATCTTAGTAAAGGCAAATATATGTAAAATGTTTGATGAAAGGTTGACCGAAAGGGGGTTCAACATTCTAAATAAAGGCGTTGTAATTCCATTTCCATCTCATGGACAGCAAAAAAAGTTTTATTTAAATATGTCAAAAGTACTTTCTCATTATTTTCATATTTAATATTCCAACACAAATGCAAAAAAATTTCCTAAAAAAATTTTCATATGGTTAAGTGAAAGCGTTTGAATTGTGTGTCTATGTCTACTTTGAACCTTATGAATAATTATTACAGTGCAGTAAAATTAGCATTATTTCTTTTTATGCTATTTCCAAAATGGTATTTTCATGTATGGTGATCCTCATTCCTTCCTTTAATGGAATATATTCCCCTGACTCATCTGTAATGCCAATTTCATGATGTCCACAACAATCACATTTACTTGTGACAAAAATTCCTTTTATTGGACATTTTATTCCATTTATTACTTTAGCATTATTTGGAACTTGAGTTTCTGTCATTTCCCTAACCTTATTTTATGATCTTTTATTAATTGCCCTATTAAAAACATCTATATGCCTTGATTGATGTATCCTCCCTGCCTTCCCTATTTCGTGTAATCCCTGTAAACCTTCAATACCAATATTATTGTTGGCACCAAATGATAGAACAGATCGAAAATATCAATTGGCTTGGAAAGTGTGCGATTTTTCAGCATGATCAATTTTTCGATAACATGGGGCAGCGGTCTGAATGGTGCCAAGGTTATTTATGTTGATGAAACACCAATTTAAATGCGATATGATAGTGGTTATGCTTGGGAGTTGACTAACAATAACGAATTAGTTTCGATATACAAGAAAACAAGAGAAGGTTCCATAATACAAAATTTGCTATGTGATTTTAAGGGGATATTAGTCACCGGCTTTTATTCTGCATATGATTCAATAAATTGTATACAGAAAAAATGCTTAATTCACTTGATTAGAGATATGAATGATGATCTGCTAACATATCCTTTTCATTCAGAATTGTATTTATTTAAAAATACGTTAACCAATCTTGTGCAAGAGATTGTTTGTACTATTGATAGTTTTGGACTAAAGAAAATATATCTAAGTATCTATGCATAATGAGTATTTACCAAACTTTTTTTTAATGTTAGCTTTTTTCAATTCTTAGTATCTGAAGAAAGTAATTTTGAGAAATTTGTTTGCAATGTAGTTAAATCTTAAGGTAGAGAATTTATGGTACTTAATAGAATAATTTACTAACAAAAACTAAAAGTAGGAATGTACACAATTTTTATGGGTTCATCAAAATGCATACCTTGGCATATCGTTATAATTAAATTTTTCTGCAATTAGTTCGCAGCTCCAATATGGCTTGCAATATCAAAATGAATCAGGTTATCTTAGTTTATTCCTAACTGCCTATGTTGAGCATAAAATGAAATATCATCGAAAAACCTATGGATTAGTGATCCTTCATTTCATTTTGGCACTCCTATGCTTATCCTGTGCATCCTACCAATCGGTCAGTTTCAAATCGGCACCAGTAGCTGAAGATTCGATTGCTATTGAAGGCAATCCATACAGGCCAGAAGGAAGTGAAACATTTCCAGCCATTGTCGTTCTTCACGGCTTTTCTGGCATTGATTACCATCATAGAGCGTGGGCTGAACAATTTGTGGAGTGGGGCTATGTCGCTCTCATAGTCGATTCTTTTGGTCCTAGAGGTGTTGATAGGGTATGTGGTCAATCATATATAGTACCTGATTTAGAACGAGCAGGAGACGCATACGGATCAGCAATCTATTTAAAGCAGTTTCCATATGTAGATGGTGACCAAGTCGGGCTATTGGGCTTTAGCCACGGTGGATGGACTGGATTGAGAGCGGTTCAGAAGAATTTTCCTCATGCTGTCAATGTGGAAACGATCGCATTCAAAGCAGCGGTATTGTTCTATCCATCCTGCTATTATGCACAAGACGAATACATTGCTATCCCCACCTTGATATTGATTGGTTCTAAGGATGATTGGACGCCTGCTGATCGGTGTGTTAAATTCGACAGAGTGGTATCAAATCCTGAATTGCTGGAATTAGTTAAATATGATGGTGCCTATCATGATTTCGACAGACTTAGACCCAATAGGACATACTTGAATCATACTTTATGGTGAAATCCTAAACGCATTACATATTTTCGATTTCAATGTGAATGTATATTTGTTTGCAGGATCAATATCGTTTACATACTTATTTATGGATTTCACATTCAGATATTTTGAAAAAAAATCATCAAAATCAAACAAAGATAAAGATAAATTTAGGAAAATACTTAATATTTATTACATATTTTTAGCATTTCTTGGATTTATCCTTTTGATACTGGTTCCAATTGTGTGGTGGGAAGCAGTCAAGGAATTAGCAATAATGGCAAATAAAGGCATAAGGTAAAGGGTAGATATGAAATTTGCCAAAGCGTTTGACCTCATAGCGTTCTTTGCCATTATTATATTCATTCGACCCGTTGCCTACGCATCCAATGAACCAGTAATCTTCCAATCCACAACAATAGGTGGAAAAACCCAGACACTCAATGCCTACATCTATAAACCTGAAGGACAAGAAAAATTTCCAGCAATTATTCTTTTACATGGATGTGCTGGTGTGACTACGCATCACCATAATTGGGCAGAACTCATCAAAGAATGGGGCTATGTTGTCTTCATAGTCGATAGCTTCAATCCAAGGAGCATCAACAATGTATGTGATAATGGGTTCAAGGTATCACCATCAGAAAGAGCTTTTGATGCTTATGGAGCAGCAAAGTATGTACAGCAACTGCCTTATGTGGATGAAAATAGCCTTGGAATTATAGGATTTTCTCATGGGGGATGGACTGGATTGAGGGCTATACAGAAAAATACCCTGAAATCGGCAAAAATGGAATCAATACCAATAAAAGCAGCAGTTCTGTTCTATCCTTGCTGTGATGCTGCATTAGATGATAATATTGCCATTCCGACTTTGATTCTCATCGGAGATAAGGATGACTGGACACCTTCAAGTTTTTGTGTTGATCTAAAAAATCAATTACCAAATCCTGAGATACTTGATTTGACTGTATATAAGGATGCAACTCATTCTTTTGATATGCAGATTGACATAGAATATTTGGGTCACAAACTTAAATACAATCCTGATGCAGCAGAGAAGGCTAAAGAAAAAACAAAGGATTTCTTTGGTAAGCACCTATTGGGAAAATGATTTATGGATAGATTTGAAGAAATTCACAGAACAGTCCATAGTGCGATTACACAAGATAGCTCATCTATCCGTAAAATGTTTCAATCGCACTTTTCATTTGATATTGGAAAGTTTTCCTATGATATGGCAAAAGCATTTGAGAAATGGAATATATTTGATGATACAGTAAAAGGTAACAGGGAAAAAGCTGCTATTTCGGGGATATTGTATCTGGCTATCACTTTAAACATTTCATCCTTGAAATTATTTATTTCAGGAAATCCAATAGCATCAGGAAATATCCATAGACAGGTTTTAGAATCAATTGCACTTGCATTTCTGTTTTCTGACAGATCACTTGATACATTAGAACTTTTCCTGAAACAGAAATATTCAGCGCACGAAGCTATTAAGGATGTCATAAGACACAAATCGAAACTTAAGCTCGATAATAATTCATTGGATATATTATCCAATTCTTACAGCTTTTACGAACACTATTATAATATCACCTCTAATACAATAGCATCTTTTGTTTCTATTTCTGACAAAGCGATTCATTTATCACCAGAATTTGATGAATCAAAAATATCAGAGTATAAGAAAGAACTTGTTATGAGAGTGAGTTTAGGATCCATATTTGGCAATATACTTAAAAGTGTAATTGATAATGTATCAAATTGGAAATGACTTTCTTTTAATTTGAAGGCTAAACAATAATTAACTATTCAAATCGTTCATCTGCTAGATTTAATTTGAAAGGGGCATATTATGAAAAGACTATGTCTAATGGTCATTGCGTTATTACTTTTATTCGTTAACGCTTATGGTTCAAAGAAATGCGGAGATTACACATACGATCCTTCAAAAAATTGGAATCAAGGATGTTTTACAGAAAAATGGGATCAGGGATGTTTTATCGATACAAGGAAAGAATTTGTCGTTACAGAGGTGACTGGTAGTTTTTCAAGCGCAGACGAATCAAAGGGTTCACTTTATGTCGAGATGTATATTACAGCAGAACCACAAATCTGTTTGATGCTACATGAATCTGATAGAGATCGTCAACCGGTTAGTGGTGATGTAAAAATAAAAATGGAAAATTCTAAGGGTGAAATGTGGGAATCCAATTCTTATGCTAATAAAAGGGAAGTTGGTCTATCCATAAAAGAGAATGGTATAATTCCATTTTTAAAGAGATCATTAGGGATAGTAAAGGTAACAGTTTATAGAGATTCATATTCCTATTATTTTGAAATCAATGCAGATGGATTTACAAAAGCATTCAACGAAATTAAGTAAGAAAGGTTCGGAAAATATCTAATCTATATTGACAATTTTTTATTTTATTATTTATTATATCCAAGCTAAATTAAATTCAAATTTTACAAGGAAAGGAATTATTATGCCAGCAAAGAAGAATGTAAATTACAAAAAGTTGATCGAATCAGTAAAAAGTGGGAAAAATCAATCCGAGATTATAAAAGCATTCAAATTTAATACTGCTGCACAATTCAAAAGCCACTATTTGGATGCTTTGATACAGGCTGGTGAAGCTCCTGAAATCAAAATGGGTAAATCACCAAAGAAAGACGAACCGCCTAAAAACACCTTCGTGAGCAAGCGTGGCAGCGTAATCATAAATAAAATTCTTGTTGCGGAAATGGGTTTTAAAGAGGGCGATAAATTTTCTGTCAGGAAGACGAAGTCTGGCATATCATTGAAGAAGCTGGATTAGCTGTTGAGGATTTATATGGAATAGAAGTAAGCAAAACATCGTATTTCCGCTTTTTCCATGACTTTTAAATATTATCACAGTATGTTGGAACATTTTTATGGCTGGAATTACCGCATTAGATGAATTGCTGAAATCCATATCTCCAGAATTGCAGAGCGGTGAGTATGTATTTTGTTCTGTTGATGGTAACTACTCAGATTATTATCACTTAAATCCGCTCGCTTCATTCGTGGAATCGGAAGGTTTGACTCTAATCCTTCCTGTTGAAGATGCAGAGAAAGCCAATATAGCGTATGAAAGCAAATTCAAAGAGATAACCTTAACAGTCCACTCAAGCCTTGATGCAGTAGGATTAACGGCTGCTATTGCCATAAAATTAGCTTCACACGGCATAAGCGCAAATGTAGTGGCTGCATATTATCACGATCATATATTTGTGCAGTCAGAAATTGCAGACAAAGCTCTAATGGCATTAAAGGAGTTTTGTGCATTAGAACAATAAGTGGATAATGATGAAGCATTCAAAGATACGTTCGAAGGAAAAGACAATAATGATATTCTCTAAAGAATAAATGATGAAAGGTCTTTGTAAGAAGGCAAAAGTCAAGCATTTTAGCTTCCACGCCCTGCGGCATTAAGGAGCTTCAACTCTGGCACAAGCAGGCGTTCCCCTCATCCACATCCAGACACTATTGGGGCATCAACGAGTCACAACGACTGACATTTATCTGCGTAGCTTGGGTGTTTCCAGTGTCCTGGACTCGCTCAATAAATTGCAGTTTCCCGCACAAGGGTCCCGCACATAAAAAAGGGGTTACTTGCGTAACCCCTTGATATCACTTGGTGGGCCGTGAAGGAATCGAACCTTCAACCTACTGATTAAGAGTCAGGTGCTCTGCCTAGTTGAGCTAACGGCCCTTTTGATCTCTCGAAACAAACGCGTCTATTAACAGCCACCATGGTGGATGTCAATGCGTTTTTTGCCGTTCAGGCCTGATCAACGGACGACTCAGCATCCGGCCATCCGTTGACCTTATTGCGATTGATTCGTGTTCGATCCCGCTTCCATTCATTCTTGCGATGACGCGATCTTTTTGGGGACAGATGGTTGCGGGTTGCATCAATCGTCAGGTCTACCCAGTAGCTTCCCGGTGTCTTCGGCGTCGTTGGTGATTTGGGCATCTCCACCTGTTTCGCTTCCGGTCGGTTGCGGGGAGGGGGGGGACCGCTGAAACTGCCCGACGGTAAGCGATCCGATAGGAACAAGTGTTTGCCGAAACGCCATATCGTGGCCCCGTTTTTGAGGGCATTTTGCGAGTTTACTGTCAGAATGACGGGGGACGAATCGAGCCGCCGACCAAGCCGTTGAGCCATGGCGATATCGCCGGTGAGCAGGATGCGATTGCCGGAGGCGGCTGCAGGCAGGCCTTTTTCCAGCAATACGGGGTAAGCGCGCTGGCGAACCGCACAATAGATCAGTTTGGGGAAGGTGTCCGGGATCTCCGGCAAAAAGAGCCGGGTTCGATCCTTGGCCCGGATCAGGTTTTCCTCAATCTCAACTGCCGGCGAACCGCTTGAATAGATCACTTCACGAATATGATTTAACCGCACATGACGCCAGCCGGGTTCTTCACCAAGGGATTTCATCAGGTCTTTGATCTTCACATAGCCATTTTCGTTGGGAAGCAAACCGAATTCATCAGGCTGCCGCCCAAGCATATAAACTAGCAATTTAGAGAGTTTATCTACGGTCTGGCTGTGTTTCATCGGTCGACGTAAGCGCCTGTCGGTATTGAAAAGGGGTTGACGTTTATGGGAACTGGCCGGCCAGCCTTCCGTTTTGTGTCATCGGTCAGCGGCGCCCGTTCTCGCTCCAACTTGACCTGACTGCCCGTGTTTGGTAGTTTCCGCTTGCAACACGCTAAAAGTCAACCCGTTTTATTCTGTCCGGTCAGAAAGGATAGTCAGCAATGAACAAGAAGCGATCGACTGCATTATACAAAAGGGCACAGGAATTGATCCCTGGCGGTGTGAACAGCCCGGTCAGGGCCTGTCGTTCCGTGGGAATGGATCCATTGTTTATCGACCGGGCCGACGGGTGCCGGTTGTTTGACGCCGACGGCAACGCCTACATCGATTATATCGGATCGTGGGGCCCGATGATTCTGGGGCACCGGCACCCATCCGTGATCGCTGCCATTTCGTCTGCCCTGGAGAAGGGAACCAGTTTCGGGGCGCCTACCGAACTGGAAATCGAACTGGCAGAAATGCTTGTCCATGCCATACCCTCGATGGAGATGGTTCGAATGGTCAATTCAGGAACGGAAGCCACCATGAGCGCCATCCGGTTGGCGCGGGGTTACACCGGTCGTGATAAGATCATCAAATTTGACGGCTGTTACCACGGGCATGCCGATTCGCTGCTGGTGGAAGCCGGTTCCGGCGTCGCGACCCTGCAAATACCTGGAAGTTCAGGCGTCCCCGCCACGTTTGTCGAGCATACCCTGTCGCTTCCCTATAACGATATTGATGTGGTGAAAAAGGTGATGACGGAAAAAGGGGACCAGGTTGCCTGCATCATTGTCGAGCCGGTGGCTGGAAACATGGGTTTGGTGCTGCCGGAAGACCAGTTTCTTGAAACCCTTCGTGAAACGTCTGAAAAATACGGCGCCCTTCTCATTTTCGATGAGGTGATGACCGGTTTCAGGGTCGCTTTTGGCGGGGCCCAGGAACGTTACGGCATAACCCCGGACCTGTCCTGCTTCGGAAAAATTATCGGCGGCGGCCTGCCGGTGGCTGCATACGGCGGTCGTGGTGAAATTATGGCCCACATCGCACCCATTGGAACCGTTTACCAGGCGGGCACCCTGTCCGGGAACCCGCTGGCTATGGCCGCGGGCATAGCGACGCTGAAGCAATTGAAAACACCCGGATTTTTCGAAAGCTTGGACACCCACGCCGAAAAGTTGATCTCCGGGTTGGCATCTCTGGCCAGAAAGGCCCACATTCCCGTTTCCTGCGCCCGGTCAGGTGCGATGCTGGGCCTGTTTTTTATCGATCAACCCGTGAAATGCTTTGCCGACGCTAAAAAATCCAATTTAGAGCGATTTTCATCCTACTACAAAGGGATGCTGGACAACGGCATCTATCTGGCGCCCTCTCAGTTTGAAGCGTTTTTTCTATCGGCTGCCCACGATGACGAGGCCATCGAACAAACCCTCGCCGCTGCTGAGAAGGTTTTTGGCGATCTCTAGAAAAAAGGCCTAAAAACAAAAAAACCCTTGCCGACGGTCAGGCCGGCTAGGGTTTTTGTCATTTTACGGCGGGGGGCGTCGGGTCAAAAGGAATAATTCAAGCGGACCCATGGATTTAAAGCGTCGTTTTGCGCGTCTGCCGCATCGAATGGGGCGTCTCCTTGGACATATTCGAGAATGCATTCGACATCGACGTTCAAGGATGAATGGGCTGAAATGGGCATGCAGACCCCGCGTTCATGGGCTCCTGCTAAAGTGGGGTCTGTTTGGGCATCGATCATCGCATTGCCGGGGCCTGCGGTTTTCAGCAATCCATAACCGGATCCCGTGCTGCATCCACACAATACTACCGCCATCGCTGATAACATCAAGAAAACTGTCTTTTTCATTTCTTTAGCCTTCTTTTTTTACCGACGGTGCCGTTTTGTCAAATTCTTCTGTGTCCTTTTGTATCACCCGAACGAATGTTTTGTCCGCTTTTGTGTAACCTCCCATGAGCGTCAATTGAAGAAATAATTCGTTGGATTGACCGCCACCCCATTTAAGCGGACTTCGTAGTGAAGGTGCGGACCGGTGCTGCGACCGGTATTGCCAACCAGGGCAATGATTTCTCCCCGTTTGACGCGGTCACCCTTTTTCTTGATTATTTTTTGCACATGACCATAACGGGTCACCATGCCGAACCCGTGTTCAATGGTCACCATACTGCCCATCAACCCTTTGTCTCCCGAAAAGGTAACCAGGCCGTCCGCCGGTGCGATGATCGGCGATCCTGCACGGGTGGCGATGTCAAGCCCGCGATGGAATTCACGGCGGCCGGTGAAGGGTGATTCCCGGTATCCAAAACTCGATGATATCCATCCTTTTAATGGACGGATGGAGGGGGTGGCGGCCAATAGATTTCTCTTTCCTACAAGCTGGCTGAAGATAGACGAAAAAGAATCTCGCTGATTCTGGGAGGCCTGGTCGATTTCATAGATTTCAACATGCATGTCTCTGACAAGTTCCTGGTAGTCCTGCTCCATCATCGTTGTTGGGTCCAGGTCTTCCGGATCAGAACCACCCACACCAAAGATACTCGACCCCTCATTGTTGGGTTCAAGATTGGCAATGATTCGTATTTTTTGTTCAAAATTTCCAAGTTCGGCCAATTTTGCATTTAAGGCATCTATTTTGTTTGAAAAAGAGACTATTTGACGTTGGTGGTGAACGACCCGTTCTTCCTGCATTTGCAGGGATGAACGAAGGTGATGGACGTCCTTGACCTCTTTTTTCAACCGCAGATAATCGGAAATGCCCAAATACAGCACGGTTGATGCGGCCATGACGATCATGACGATCAGCGGAAGCAGCACTCTGGGAATGCTTGCCTGCTTGACAGGGGTGCCTGTAGCGTCAAAAATCAACAGGGTCAGTTTTTTTTTCATCATCACCATCATCGATTAGACTATTTGAGACATTAATTGCTTAAGGTTGCTTGATGAATCGGAACTAGGTCGATCGTGCAATGTCCCTGGAAACGCCCTTTCCGTTCGCTGGAAATATGCCCGATCCGAGTTTCGATCTGTTTTTTGGGGCACTGGGCGTCACTGCTGTAGTAGGTCATGTTCAGAACGCTGCCGGCCTTGAGTTTGGGAAGAACGGCGGAATTTTCCTTGACCACAACGAACATGGGGCTGGACTCGCTGCGCCATATCTTGAACTGATAGAGCGGATGAGGTTCGTCCAAAGCAAACTCCACGCTGTAAAACCCGATGAGTTTCGATGGGTGATTAAACTTGCTGACGGTGCTTGTGCTCACTTCGATGGCAGTCATGACAATACCTCCAGGATACAATAGGCTGCATAGAACCGTTTGTTGAATGAATTTAAGCAATGATACAGCAAGTTTGATGCCATTCATTGCATTGAATTGCGGTCAATGCATCAGACCTCAACTGGGTATCGGCAATTTGGCGATAATCTTGAATCGGAATGGAGAAAAGGCTGGCTCAGGCAAGATCCCTGATGTCATATCGGGTGATCAGTCTTGACAGGTAGGTTCGCTGGATATCCATGGCCTTGGCGGCGTTGCTTCGGTTGCCGCCGGTATGTCTGAGGTTGAGCAGAATAAATTCTTTTTTGAACTCGTTGAGGGCTTCGTCGAGCGTGAGTCCGACCTTCAGACCGGCAAATTTCGGTAGAGAGGCGGTGATGGGCAGATCCTCCGGCATGATTGTTTTCCCGTTCCCCATAACCACGGCGCGTTCAATGGCATTCCTTAATTCGCGAACGTTGCCGGGCCAGTTGTAGTGGGACATCTTGTCCAGGGCCGCTTCAGATATGGTCAGGCTCGACAGGCCGGTTTCCTTCTTGAACACATTTAGGAAATGGTCGACCAGAGAGGCAACGTCTTCGAGGCGCTCTCTTAAGGGGGGGATGTTGAGTTGAACCACATTCAGCCGGTAAAACAGATCCTCCCGGAACTTTCCCTCCTCGACTTCTTTCTTAAGATTTTTGTTGGTAGCCGACAACACCCGCACATCCACGGTGATGGGGGTGTTTCCGCCGACTCGGTAAAACACGCCTTCCTGAAGCACCCTGAGCAGTTTGGCCTGTATTCCTGGGGCCATCTCCCCGATCTCATCAAGAAATAAGGTTCCTTCGTGGGCGGTTTCGAATTTTCCGAGTTTGCGGCCCGCCGCTCCGGTAAAAGAGCCTTTTTCATGACCGAAAAGTTCCGATTCCAAGAGGGGTTCGGGTAAGGCGGCACAGTTCAGAACCACCAGCGGTTTCTCTTTGCGGGGGCTCTCGCGGTGGATCAGACGCGCCAGCAGTTCTTTGCCCGTTCCGCTTTCGCCTTGAATCAGGGCCGTCGTTTTGGTGCGGGACAGTTTTTGGGCGTCTTCCAGGACTTTTTTCAGGATAACGCTTTTGCCGATGATCTGGTGCCTTTCGCCCAACTCCTTCTTCAGGTCATGATTCTCCCGGCGAACCTTTTCAAGGCTTCGTGCACTGCCGATGGCCAGGGCGGCAAGGCTGGAAAATTCTTCCAGGACAGCCATGTCTGCATGGGTAAACTGGGTGTTGTCCTTTTGGTTGATGACCTGGATGACCCCAATGGTGGCACCGTTGATTTTTAAAGGAACGCATGCCATGGAACGGGTCTCATACTCAATGCTGTCGCTGATTTCCCGCATCCACCGGTTGTCTTGCCGGGCATCGGCAATGAGCAGGGACTGGCCGGTTTCGGCCACGTGGCCGGCGATTCCCTGGCCTATCTTTACCCTGAATTCCTTGACCTCCTCGCCTTTGGCGCCGGTGGCTACCTTGAAATAGAGCGTGTTGGTGGTCGGGTCGAGGAGAAGCAGTGAAGCGGCTTCTGCACGAACGACGCCGGTAGCCGATTCGATGATCAATTGGAGGAGTTTGTCCAAATCCTGCACGGAGGAAACCCAGGATGAAATGGCCTTCAACTGATCAATGGGGGAGCTGGCATCGTAGGTGTCTGTTTTCATATCCTATGATCTTTGCGGCGAATTGGCCAATGATTGGGAATCAATCGTTGCTGCACCATCTTAAACGTTGCAGACCGGACCATATATTAGCTCATGCGGCCATCGGGTGTCAAATCAAATAATGGATATCATTAAAGATTAGACTTCACCGAAGCAATTGTACCCAACAGCGCGACCAGGGCTTCACCACTATCGCGTCGGATAAAGATTCCCTGGTCTGGTTGCATGGCCAGACCGGCAAAAGGATTATCGGCCACGTTGATGTCAAACATTAGGCCGCCGTTACCGAGCACCCGTTTCACAATTTGATGGGGCAACGTCGTGGCCCATTGCGCTGGATGACTTCAGTCAACCATTGATTGGTCGATTTTGTGTTCACTGGTATTCACGCCGCGGGAAGGCGTCACCCCTCACCGATGCCGGCGAGCTGATGAACCGCTTGTGATTCGACGAGAAATCGTTTACATAAGCCTTCACAGGTTCAATGGTTCAGGGTTTCCTTGGCTGAGATTGTCGTTGCGCCGCCACATTCTGAAACCTTGAAGGGTTGCTTTAAATCAAAGGAATCGGGCGCCATGATTCAACCGCAAAACAACCGAATCCCGAAAAAGGTGAAAAGCGTTCACCTGATTGCCGTTTGCGGAACGGCCATGGGTGCTCTGGCCTGCATGCTCAAGGATATGGGGTACCAGGTCACCGGCTCGGACAACAATATCTACCCGCCGATGAGCCGCTTTCTCAATGAAAAGGGCGTTTCAATCATGGCCGGGTTTGACGGCGCCCACCTGTCCTACCGGCCGGATCTGGTTGTGGTCGGCAACGCGGTGTCGCGGTACAATGCAGAAGTGGTTGCAACCGGTGACATGGCGCTGTCTTACTGCTCCATGCCCCAGGCGGTGAATCATTTTGCCGCCGCCGGCAAGCGCCAGGTGCTGGTGGCGGGAACGCACGGAAAAACAACCACGTCGGCCATTCTGGCTTGGATCCTTTTTTCCGCCGGTCGGGAGCCTTCATTTATTATCGGCGGCATCCTGCCCAATTTTTCGAGCAACTACCGAACAGGAACCGGAGACTGTATTGTCCTCGAAGCGGATGAATACGATACCGCTTTTTTCGATAAAGGCCCAAAATTCCTGCATTATACCCCGGATGCCGCCATCTTGACCAGTATAGAATTTGACCATGCCGACATCTATCGCGATCTGGATCATGTGCGAGACGCATTTGGGCGGTTTGTCGCCAAAATCAGCCCCGATTCACTTCTGGTCAGCGTTGATGATGATCCCAATGTCACCGGCCTGACAGGATCGGCGGCGTGTAAACAGCTCTCCTACGGCACGAAAACGGATTCGTCCTGGCAACTTGGAAAAACCTTCATTCAACCCCCCGTCACCCATTTTCAAGTCATCAAGCATGGACAAGACTTCGCAACGTTTAGGACCCGGATGATCGGTGCGCACAACCTGAAAAATACCCTGGCAGCCATTGCGGTGGCCGACTATCTGGGGGTGACGCCAGAAAAAATCGCCGACGCGCTGGACAGTTTTTCCGGCGTGAGGCGGCGCCAGGAGATCCGCGGTGAAAAGCGGGGCGTTATTGTCATGGACGATTTTGCGCATCACCCCACTGCCGTTCGGGAGACCCTCAGGGGGATCAGATCCCATTTTTCAGAAAACCGGATCATCGCCGTTTTCGAGCCACGGACAAACTCGAGCATGCGAAGGGTGTTTCAGCAGGATTATGCAACCGTGTTCGATCCGGCGGACCGCATTTACGTCAGAAAACCGTCGATGCTTCAAAAAGTTCCCGAAGGCGAACGATTTTCCAGTGAACGGCTGGTCGCCGACTTGAAACAAAGAGGTAAGGACGCGACCCATTTTGAGGACACGGAATCGATCATTGAGGATCTGGCCCGCGCATCGGTGGGTGGCGATGTGATCCTGATCATGTCCAACGGGGGATTCGATAATATCCACGAAAGGTTGCTGGCACGATTATGAAAATGTAACCGGATCCGAACGGGTTGCGTGGGCGGGTCGGCATGGTCCGGCCCTTTTTCGTTGAACCGCGATGGCGCGCGAACTGAAAATCGATTTTTTTACCCTTTGGATGAAAGTCTCATTGATTGTTCGCTCGCCATCGCGGTTTATGTCGATTCGCCTTTATCGTTCTAAATGGGGGTTCTAACGATCCATGAGGTATGCTGCCACAATACTTGGAACCGGCTGCGCATTTCCCGAAAGCCGGGTGACAAACGATGACATCGTCGATCGGTTGGAAAAGGACCATATTTCGACCAACGACCAATGGATAAGAGACCGTACCGGTATTCGTGAACGTCGGTTTTCCGATATCGATAATCCGGACGAACATAATTCCTCGCTGGGTGTGGCGGCGGCCAAAAAGGCGCTGGCCATGGCCGGCCGGAAGCCCGGTGACATTGATCAGATCATCTATGCCACCTGTACGCCGGACACCCTGATTCCATCCACGGCTTGCTGGCTCCAACATAAAATCGATGCCCCCCAGGCCTGGGCCATGGATATCAATGCGGCTTGTTCAGGGTTTATTTATGGTCTGGCCACGGCGGATAAATTCATCCAATCCGGCCAGACCCGCACGGCGCTGGTGGTGGGGGCCGAGGTGCTCAACCCGTTCATCAACTGGCGTGACCGGGGCTCATGCATTATCTTCGGCGACGGTGCCGGTGCCGTCGTCGTGGAACGTACCGACGCCGACGCACCGGCACGAATTCTGTCCAGCCATCTGTTGTCCGACGGCAACCTTTGGGAATTGCTTTACATTCCCGCCGGTGGATCACGCAAGGAGGTCACCCCGGGCCGTTTTTCCAAGAACCTGCATAAAATACGCATGTACGGCAAGGAGATCTTCAAGGTGGCCGTTCGCACCCTTGCCGAGTTTGCCACGCGGGCACTCGAAAGTCACGGATTTAGCATTGACGACGTCGACTGGTTTATCCCTCACCAGGCCAATTACCGGATCATCGAGGCCGTGGCCAAACGCCTTCACTGCCCCATGGAGAAAGTGGTGGTAAACGTAGACCGATACGGCAATACATCCGCGGCCACGATCCCCACAGCGCTGGATGAGGCGGTGCGCGATGGTAGGATCCAAAAGGGGCAGTTGATTCTGCTCGATTCCTTCGGTGCCGGCCTGACTTACGGTGCCATTTTGATGCGCTGGTAATTGGTGGAGGAAAGACGATGCTTCTTGACCGTTTCTTTGAAAATGGTCGGCAGTTTTTAGGTTGCGAGGTTCCCATCATGTGCGGTGCCATGACCTGGGTGAGCGATCCCAAGTTGGTCAGCCACATGGGCCGCTGCGGCGGTTTTGGCCTGTTGGCCGGGGGCAATGCGCCGGTGGATGTGCTGCGGGCGGAGATCGAGGAGACCCGTTCCATCTCCGACAAACCGTTCGGCATCAATCTGATAACCATTGCCCCGGCCTATCAGGAACAGCTGGCAATGGTGTGCGAGATGCGATGCCGCGTGATTGTCTTTGCCGGTTCGATTCCCAAGGAAAATGAGATCCAGCGCGCCAAAGCGAGCGGGGCGCGGGTCATCTGTTTTGCGCCAACCGATCAATTGGCCTTGAAGCTGATCAAAATGGGTACCGATGCGTTGATCCTGGAAGGCTCGGAAGCCGGTGGGCACATCGGACCCGTATCCCTGACCGTGTTGATTCAGCAGATCTTGTTCAATGTAGACTCGGTGCCCATTTTTGTTGCCGGCGGAATTGCCACCGGCAGGATGATGGCCCACCTGCTGATGATGGGGGCAGCCGGTATCCAGATGGGGACGCGCTTTGTCATGTCCGAAGAGTGTGCGGTTCATCCCAATTTCAAAGAGACCTTCAGGAGGGCCAAGGCCAGGGATGCGGTGGCCACCCCGCAGTTTGACAGCCGCCTTCCCGTTATTCCGGTGCGAGCGCTGAAAAATGTAGGTACGAATGAATTCGGCAAGCTGCAGCTGCACCTGATTCAGAAGCTTGAAAATAACACCATCGATCGCATGGAGGCCCAGTACGAGGTGGAACGCTTCTGGATGGGCGCCTTAAAAAATGCCGTCGTTGACGGGGATATGAAAAAAGGGTCCCTCATGGCCGGCCAGAGCGTGGGGCTGGCGGATAAAATCCTGCCCCTTCAGGGCATCTTCGATGAACTGGTTCACGACGCCGAGGCCGAGATGCAGCGGCTTTCCACCATTTTTACCGCCTGATCCGCTTCAATCGCTTTCCCTGACCGATTCAGTATGGTGTTGACAACCTCTGTGCAATTTGGTTAACCATTCATTTCTTTACAGGTTAACCAAATGGATCCCAAACAGACCATCTACACCATCTTGAATCAGGCCGACGGCGTGGTTTCCGGTGAAACCCTCAGCGCCGAATTGGGTGTCAGCAGAGTGTCCATCTGGAAACATATCCAGGGCCTCGTCAAGTCCGGCGTTTCAATTGTCTCCTCCCCCAAAGGGTACCGCCTGACCCGTGATTCGGACTGCCTGGTGCCGTGGGCATTCGACACGTGGCAAGACCGCATCCATTTTTTCCAGGAGACCGGTTCGACCATGGACGAGGCCATGGCGATGGCGCGAGAGGGGTGTACCGATTTTACCGTGGTGGTGGCCCAGCGTCAGACCCGCGGCCGGGGGCGGATGCAACGGACCTGGTTGTCGGCCGATGGCGGCCTTTATTTCACCGTGGTCGTCCGCCCGGATATCCCCATGATGCTGGCCGGTCTGGTGAATCTGGCGGCAGCCGTCGACATGGCCATTCTCCTGCGGTCGCTGTATCAGGTGGATGCGAGGCTGAAGTGGCCCAACGATATCCTGGTCGACAACCAAAAGCTCTGCGGCCTTTTGTCCCAAATGGAAGCCGAAGGGGATCAGATCGCCCACTTGAATGTCGGCATCGGCCTCAATGTCAACAACGCCCCGGAAACCGAAGCGCCCTTGGCCATCTCCCTCAAGACGCTGCTGGGTCGACCGGTGCCGCGACGGGAAATCCTCGTCGCTTTCCTGACTGTTTTTGAAAAGCGGATGCTGACCTTTGACCCCCATGCCGTCATCGAGGCGTGGAGATTAAACAATGTGACCCTTGGCCGGCAGGTCTGCGTCAACACCGTCAAGGAGATGGTTGATGGGACTGCCGTGGATGTGGATTCCCGTGGCGGCCTGATTTTGCAGCTGGCCGATGGGACCCGCCGAACCGTGATGCATGGCGACTGTTTTCACCGTTAATCAGCGGTTGAAATCGGTTGCGTGATTTCAATCTCCCAACATGCCCGACAAGCCCAATGAAACCAATGAAGCCAACAAACCGCCAACGGATAGCGACTGATATGGATGCATCTGCAAAACAATTGAAACGCATGGTCTATGCGGCCCTCATGGCTGCCCTGACAGCTGTAGGCGCCTACATTGCCATCCCTGTCGGTCCGGTGCCCATCGTCCTGCAAAACCTGTTCATCATGCTGGCGGGCCTGCTTCTGGGCGGCCGGTGGGGATTGATCAGCGTTGCGGTTTATTTGCTGGCCGGCGCCGTGGGGCTGCCGGTATTCGCCGGCGGTACCGGCGGCATTGGAAAGTTCGTCGGGCCTACCGGCGGGTATCTGCTGGGGTTTGCCGCCGCCGCCTATCTGATCGGCATCATTTCGGAAATGGGTCGGGGGCGTGTGGCCATCGATGCAATGGCCATGGTGGCCGGCACCTTGGTCATCTATGCGTTCGGCGTTTCATGGCTCAACGTGGTTACGGGAATCAGTTTTTCCAAGGCATTCACCGTGGGCATGCTGCCCTTTCTCATCGGTGATGCCCTTAAAATCGCCGCCGCCATACCCATCGCCAGGGCCCTGCGACCCATGATGGACGGCACTTTTACCGCCGTCAGGGCTGCCGAGTAAAACCGTGTCCATCATTCAGATTTCTCACCTCTTTCATCGCTTTGCCGACGGCACCCAGGGGCTTGACGACGTCACCCTTACCTTTAAGGAGGGAGAATTTACTGTGGTCGCCGGTGCGAATGGTTCCGGCAAGACCACGCTGTTGCGCCACATCAACGGTCTTCTTTTTTCCGAATCCGGGACGGTCACCGTATGCGGGCAGTCGGTGAAAGCGGATCCCTTTGCCGCTCGGCAACAAGTGGGGTTGGTATTTCAGGATGCCGACAGCCAGATCGTCGGTGAGACCGTGTACGATGACGTGGCATTTGGACCGGAAAACCTTTCACTTGATCGGCAACAGATCAACCAGCGGGTAAATCAGGCGCTGGCGGCCGTTGATCTTTCCGGTTTTGAGAATAAAGTGCCCCATCATCTTTCCGGTGGTGAAAAGCGTCGCCTGGCCATTGCCGGGGTGCTGGCCATGGCGCCGCGCGTGCTGATGATGGACGAGCCTTTTTCCAACCTCGACTATCCGGCCATTTGCCGGGTACTGGGTCATATTCTCGACCTTCACAAAAACGGCCGCACCATCATCATTACCACCCACGACCTGGAGAAGGTCATCGCTCACGCCCAGCGGCTGGTGGTCATGGAAAAAGGACGCGTCGTAAATGACGGAAGGCCCGCAGACGCAATCATCGACATTGAACGATACGGCATCCGGCCGCCGTGCTCCGTGCAATTCGGCCAGGGAATCCGGCCATGGGTGAACTGACCACCATCGGCTTCAGGCCCGGTCAAACGCTGCTCCACCGGCTGGACCCCAGAACCAAACAGGCCCTGCTCATGGGACTCAGTGTGGCGAGCCTGTGGGGAGAGCTGGCTTTTTTGGCGCTTTGCACGGTTGTGATGATGGTTTGCGCCAACGCCGCCGGTATGCGTATTCGCCGGCTGATTGTTGAGATCCGGTATTTTCTTTGCTTCCTCTGCATCGTCTTCGTTGTTCGGGCGATCACATTCACCGCCCGATGGACGCCCACCCTCCCTTCAGATGCAGCCGGAGAGGCGTTGACCGTGTGCTGGCGCCTGTTGTTGGTCGTCCTCATGGGGGTGCTCTTGATGGCCACCACGCGGACCGCCGATATCCGGGCCGCCCTGGTCTGGTACTTGAAGCCGGTGCCGGCTGTCGATGAAAAAATGGCGGCCACCATGGTGGGGCTGGTGGTGCGGTTTTTGCCGGTGATTCTCTTTCAAGGGGCTGAAATAGCGGATGCCCAGCGTGCCCGGGGAATCGAAAGATGTAAAAATCCACTGATCCGGCTCATGCGGTTCACGATCCCCTTGTTCCGTCGTGTCTTTATCTCTGCCGACGAACTGGTCGCGGCCATGCAGGCCCGCTGCTACAGCGAGCAGCGTACCCTTCCTGAACTCTCGTTTACCTGGCGGGATGGCCTGGCCGTTGGCGTCGGGATTCTCCTGTCCGCCACCGCGCTGCTCCCTTGAGTCAAGGCCGATCAACGAAACGTCCCAGCGGCGGGGTGATCATCGAATGCCGCACCTCATGGAGGCGTGTCCTTGCATCCACATTCTCTGCGTTTGACAGGGTGTGGGCGGTGGGTGTAAGGCATAACGGCAAAAAAAGCGCAATGGACGAATGAACGCCGACCAACCGACATTGAACCCTCCCGGCGGCAAGCCGCAGGGAAGGTTCTGCCGGTGACGGCGATGCCGTGCAGCACCGTAGGGATAGAAAAACGATTTTTCGGTTCGCGCGCTAACCCCGCCGCTTGCGGCGGGGTTAGCGCGCGCTATCGTGGTTCAATATCGAATGTTCAATTGATTGAAAATTACGCTTTACGCCATCAATGCAACCCAAACGTTTACAGGGTCGCGGGTTGGCGGCAAAGCCTGCTTTTAGGGGTGATACGGTGAAAGTCATCATTGTGGGTGCCGGCGAGGTGGGGTTTCACATTGCCAGCCGTCTGGCGATGGAGAACAAAGATGTGGTGGTCATCGATTTTGATCCGGAGGCACTGAAACGGCTTTCCGAGAGCATCGACGTCCAGACGATCGCCGGTTCGGGGAGCAGTCCCGCTATCCTGGAAGACGCCGGCATCCGTGAAGCGGAGATCATACTGGCCGTCACCGACTCCGACGAGGTCAATCTGGTGGCCTGCCTGATGGCCGATACGCTGTCTCCAACGACCAAGAAGCTGGCCCGGCTGCGGGGTGCCGATTTTGACCGTTACCATGACACGTTCAAGGCAAACGCCCCCCATATCGATACGGTCATCAACCCGGACATCGAGGTGGTCCGGACCATCCAACGACTCATGAGCGTGCCGGGTGCCGTGGACGTGGGCGAGTTTGCCGACGGCCGGATCAAGTTTGTCGGCGTCTATCTGGAGCCCGGTTCGCGTTTGGCCGGAGTCCGCCTGTCCGATCTGCCGAGCATTCTAAAGGAGGATCGGCCCCTGATCGCCGCGGTCGTTCGCGATGACCAGTTGATCATCCCCAGGGGGGACAACCACCTGCGCGACGGCGATCTGGTCTACTTTATCAGCGAAGAAAAAAACCTGTTCAAACACCTCTCCATCTTCGACAAACACGCCACGCCGGTAAAACGAGTGCTGATTGTCGGCGGCGGACGCATCGGCTATCGGCTGGCCAAAACCCTCGAAGGCAATTCCATCGCCTGCAAAATCATCGAAAAACGCGCCTCTCAGTGCGATTTCCTGGCCGAGCGGCTGGGGCGGACCGTGGTTCTCCACGGTGACGGGTCGGATCAGAGTCTGCTGGTGGAAGAAAATATTCACGACACCGATCTGGTGGTGACCCTGACCGGGGACGAAGAGACCAATATCCTCTCCTCACTGCTGGCCAAACGGCTGGGTGCCAAGAAAACCATAACCCAGATCAATAAATTCAGTTACTTCTCACTCATGTCCACGATCGGTATCGAACAGGTGGTCAGTCCACGACTATCGGCCATCAACTCCATCCTGCAGCATATCCGCAGGGGCAAGGTGCTTTCGGCGATCTCCATTAAAGGAGAAGAGGGAGAGGTCATGGAGGCGTTGGCTTTGCCCACGTCCGACATCGTGTCCAAGCCCTTGAAAAAGATTGCATTCCCGAAAGGATCAATGGTGGCCGGCATTATCCGCCAGGAGGCCATTATCATTCCCGGCGGTGACAGCGTCATCGAACCGGACGACCGGATCATCATTTTTGCCACCCGTGCGGCCATCCCCGGCGTCGAGAAGATTCTGGCCGTAAAACTGGAGTACATTTAGATGCGTTGGCGTTACATCCTGAACACTGTCGGGGTGTTGACCCTGTTTTTCGGCGGGACCATGGTCGTTCCTCTGGCCTTTGACCTGTTTGCCATGGATCGCAGCCTGATGCCGATGGTTAAAGCCATGGGCATTACGCTGGTTGGTGGCCTGGCCCTGATGGGCCTGTTCAGGCACGAAAAGACGGAAATCATGAGCCAGCGTGAAGGCATGGCCATTGTCTCCCTGGGGTGGACGGCAATCGGTCTGTTCGGGGCGCTGCCCTTTTATTTTTCCGACGCCTCCTTTTACTTCGTGGATGCGTTCTTCGAGTCCGTTTCCGGATTTACCACCACCGGGTCATCGATTCTGACCGATATCGAAGGCTTGAGTGCGGGACTGTTGGTCTGGCGAAGTTTTATCCAGTGGCTGGGGGGAATGGGCATCATCGTCCTGTCCATCGCCATTCTTCCCTTTTTGGGTGTCGGCGGCATGCAGCTTTACAAGGCCGAGGTGCCCAGCCCGGTGCCGGACAAGCTCAAGCCGCGCATTCGCGATACGGCATTGATTCTGTGGAAAGTATACGCCCTGTTCACCGTGGCCGAAACGCTGTTGCTGATGATCGGCGGCATGACTTTTTTCGATGCCTTGAACCATGCTTTCACCACCATGCCCACAGGTGGCTTTTCAACGAAAAACGCGTCGGTGGCCGGATTTGACAGTGTGTATATCGATGTCGTCATTACTGTGTTTATGCTGCTGGCCGGTATCAATTTCTCACTCCACTACCAGGTATTAAAAGGCCGACCGCTGGCCTTCTGGAAAGATTCGGAGTGCCGGTTCTATCTGGTCATGTCCCTGATCCTCATTCTCGTGGTCACGGCCAACATTTACCGAACGGTGTATGCGGATCCCGGCCAGGCCCTGCGATACGCGGCCTTTCAGGTGGTATCCATCGTGACCACCACCGGCTACGCAACGGCCGATTATGAATTGTGGCCGGGCATGTCGCAGATCATCATCTTCCTGTGCATGTTTGTGGGTGCGTCGGCGGGTTCTACCGGCGGGGGCATGAAGTGCCTTCGCATCATGCTTGGCTTCAAGTACTGCTACAAAGAGCTTTTCTCCATGATCCACCCGCGGGCCGTCTCCCACATTAAAATCGGTGGGAAAACGGTGCCCGAGGATGTCGTGAGAAGTGTGCTCGGCTTCCTGGCGCTCTACATGGCCCTGTTTGCCATTTCCACCGTGCTGCTGGCAGGGACCGGGGTTGATTTTGTCACCGCCCTCGGGGCGGTGGCCGCCACGATCGGCAACATCGGGCCGGGCTTCGGTATGGTGGGGCCTGTGGAAAATTTTGCCCAGATTCCCTACTGGGGAAAGTGGCTGCTCTCCTGGTGCATGCTGTTAGGACGCCTGGAAATTTACACCCTCATTATCATCGTCGTACCCGAATTTTGGCGCAAATAAAGAAAAGGGGTACATGCTCGATTTATTTCCCCTGGATCCCAAAAAACGATTGGATTACCAATTTTCATATTGACAAACGGGGGGCGGGCATGTACTTACATTTTTTCTCTTGGGCCGTTAACTCAGTCGGTAGAGTATCTGCCTTTTAAGCAGAGAGTCGTTGGTTCGAGTCCAACACGGCCCACCAGAAATGAAAATGCTTGCGTCCCCATCGTCTAGCCTGGCCCAGGACACCGGCCTTTCACGCCGGCGACAGGGGTTCGAATCCCCTTGGGGACGCCACTTAAAATATATGTAATTCCCTATGTATTGCCGTTTGCGCGGTTTTCCACCGCGTGAGCGGCTTTTGTTTTTTTTGGCAGGGCGGCGCCTGCGTCCGTATCACACGCGCCATCCCGACAGATGCCGATGGGGCAGGGTGGCCCGGCCGCGTTGACAATGGTCAGGGCTTTATATAAAACCAGTCTGCACTTTTTTATCAGGCCGAACAAAAGGGATTGCATTGATGCTGGGCAAGAAAAAGTCGTTAGCGGAAAACATTCTGATATTGGGTCTCGGCGGCGTGGGCACCTACCTGGCCAAACGGTTGGTCCATGAAGGCTATGCGGTTACCGCCATCGAACCTGACGGCCGGTTGATCCGCCATATCGATGGGCAGCTGGACGCCCGGCTGATTCAGGGGTCGGCCATGAGCATCGCCTGCTGGCGTGAAGCCAATGCGCAAAACATCGACGTGCTGATTGCCGTCACCGACAATGACGCGGTCAACATGCTGTCGGCGATGATTGCCGACCGATTCGGCATTCCACTTAAGATTGCTCGGGTCCGTTCGATGGATTTCGACAACATCGATTCCGTGCTTAGCGCCGATGACTTGAAAATTGATTTGATCATCCATCCGGAAGAGTTGGCTGCACAGGAAATTGTTCGGCTGGTCAAACGGACTGCCGGCAATGAGATCATCGATATCGCCGATGGAGAGACCCAGGTCATGGCCACCCGTGTCCACGATTCCTCGCCGCTGGCCCACCAGAAACTGAAAACCCTTTCCATGACCCATAACGCCTTTCCGTTTAGGGTCGTGGCCATTGCCAGAGGGATTACTACCATCCTGCCCGGCGGCGATCATGAGATTCTTCCCCAGGATCAGGTGCTGATCATGGCCTCAAAGAAGGATCTTCCCAAATTGATGGCATTGACCGGGGTCGAGCAGCAGCGGCGGCACCGGGTGATGATTTTGGGTGGCGGTCTGGTGGGATGCCGTGTGGCCGAACTGATGGGCAAAGACGTTCGGGTGAAAATCGTTGAGAAGGACGAAGCCGTGGCTGCCGAGTTGTGCCATCACCTGACCGATGTCGAGGTGCTTCACGGGGACGGCTCCGATGCCGACGCCCTCGAGCAGGCCGGTCTGACCGACATGGACACCTTCATCACGGCCACCGGTGAGAATGAAACCAACATTATGAGTTGCATGCTGGCCAAACACCTCATGAACACGAGCAATGGCGGTGCCCGCAACAAGGATCGCAAAACCATCTCACTGGTGAATAAAGAGGAATACCTCGTGCTGGCCGCCACCAGTGGATCGGACATCGCCCTGAACAAGAAGGTGCTGGCAGCCAACGAGATTTTGAAGTTCATCCGACGCGGGGAATTGCTCTCGGTCGCCCACCTTCATGGATTTGACGCCGAGGTGGTGGAAATTCTGGCGGCACCGGGTTCCCCCATCACGCGAATCCCGCTTTCCAAAATAGATCCCGATTTTCACGGAAAAATACTGATCGGCGGTGTTTACCGGGACGGCCAATGGAAAATCGCCGTGGGGGATACCCGCATCCTTCCCAACGAACGCGTGATCGTGATCTGCAAATCACTGCATCTGAAGGATGTGCATAAGCTTTTCTTGGGATAGGCGTTATCTTTTCCAGAACGAAGGGTAGAAGATCACCAGCGCAGAGAACATCTCCAGGCGGCCAACGAGCATGTTGTAGGAGAGAAACCACTTGCCCGCATCGGAAATAAAGGCATAGTTTTCAGATGGCCCAACGGCACCGAAACCCGGTCCGATGTTCATGAGGGCGGCGATGACCGAACTCATGGCGGTCGTGTAATCCATATCGTCGGTGAGCACCATTACACACCCGCCTGCCAACACCATGAAAATATTCACGATGAAATAACAGATGGACAGGTGAATGATGGCGTCATCCACCGGACGTTGGTTCAGGCGTACGGAGATGACGGACATGGGCTGGAAAAAAATTTTTTTGATGGCGGCCGACATGAATTTGCACAGGACCACATAGTGGACAATCTTGATACCGCTGGTGGTCGACCCGGCACAGGCGCCGATAAAGCACACGGCATACAGGAACATCTGGGAGGCCTGGGGCCAGCCTTCGTAGTCGGCGGTGGTAAAACCGGTGGTGGTCAACAAACTGGTCACCTGAAAGGTCCCGTAGCGGATGGCATCCATCAGGCCGTAAGTGTTCTCCCTCCACAGTATCCAGGAGACCATACCGCAGAAAAAGAGCATGAGCCCCACGTACCAGCGAAACTCCGTGTTGATTCCCACTGCCCGCCAATCCCCCCGGACGATCTGGTAGAAAAGCACAAACGTCATACCGCCGAGAAACATAAAGAGAATGATCACCCAGTCGAAATAGGCGCTGTCGTAATGACCGATGCTGGCATTCCACGGGGAGTAGCCGGACGTGGAGACCGTGCCGAAAGCGTGGCACAGTGAATCAAACAGGGACATGCCCCCGAAACAGAGCAACAGGGTTTCGGCCAGGTTCAACGCCATGTAGATGATCCACAGGCGGACCATGGTGTCCCGGTTGCGGGCATGGAATTTCTCTTTGGTAAGGACCTGGCCCGGGGATGACTCCGCCCGGAAAATGCGCAGTCCGCCCATGCCGTGGGGCAGGAAAATGACCGTCAGGGTCAAAAAACCCATTCCCCCCAACAGATGCGTCTCGCTGCGCCAGAACAACAGGCCGTGGGGTACTGCCTCGATGTCCGTCAGGATGGTGGCGCCGGTCGTGGTATATCCGGACATCATTTCGAAAAAGGCATCGGTGAAGGACGGAATGGACCCGTGGATCATAAAGGGAATGGCACTCAGTGCCGAAACGACCACCCAGCCGAAAGCGGCGATGAATATGCCGTCTTTGATACTCAAATCAAGTTGCTTCCTGAAGAGCCACCATAGCGGCATACCCAATAAGAGGATCAAAACGGCAGAAACAAGCAGGGCCACAAAATCCCCTTCACGATATATCAGTGAGCAAACCAGGGGAAACAGCATGGAGATGCCCGTGACCATGAACAGGGTGCCGAAAACGTGAAGAATGGAAAACAGGTGCATGGACTATGTTCGATTGAAAATAAGGGTCGATGAAAATAGTCGTCCAACGGCAGTTCATATCTCACGCGCCCAGAAAATGCAAAAGGTCTGTCCCTTTGCGGTGAATGTTTCGTTGACACCATCGTCCTGGTATCGCTATGGTCATATGCGATGACGCTATTCGAGAAATTTGAACCCACAGGAAAGCGGTCAAATGAAAGCGGAAATTCTGGCAACGGGAGACGAGATCCGATCCGGCGCACTGGTGGACAGCAACTCGGCGTTTATTTCGGAAAGGCTGGAGGAGAGCGGTATCGAGGTGGTTCGTCACACCTGCGTGGGGGACGATCTGCCCCTGATGGTTGCCGCCCTCCGTGAGATCGGCAACCGTGCCGACATGGCAGTGGTCACCGGCGGGCTGGGACCCACCAGCGATGATCTGACTGCCGAGGCGGCTGCCAGAGCCGCCGGTGTTGGATTGACATTCAGTCCAACCGCCTTTGAAAACGTCGAGAGCTTTTTCAAAGCCTTCAACCGCCCCATGACCGAGTCGAACCGCAAGCAGGCACTGCTTCCCGAAGGCAGTAAACTATTGGTCAATCCGGTGGGCACCGCTCCCGGGTTCTCCCTGAAAATCGAAAGATGTCTGTTTTTCTTTCTTCCGGGGGTGCCCTATGAGATGAGGCGCATGCTGGCTGAGCATGTGATTCCTGAGATGCTTTGCCTGCAGGGCGATGCGGCCCTGCATATCCGGGTGAAGACCATTACCACCTTCGGACTGCCTGAATCGCTGGCCGGTGAAAAGGTGGCCGGCGTGGAAGCCGCCTTCCCGGGTATCAAGCTGGGCCTGCGTGCCAACTTTCCGCAGATCCAGGTCAAGCTATACGGGCGGGACACGGATCTGGCCCTGCTGGACCAGCGGATGGCCGAAGCGGGCCAATGGACGCTGGAACGGTTGGGATCCAACGTGATATCTGAAAACGGCGAGCGGATGGAAGCCGTGGTGGGAAGAATGCTCTTGGAACGATCGGCCTCCATTGGCCTGGCGGAAAGCTGCACCGGCGGGCTGCTGGCCCACTGGCTGACAAACGTGGCCGGCAGTTCGGCCTATTTCCGGTTTTCCGGCGTCACCTATTCAAACCAGGCCAAGATCGATGTGTTGGGTGTCTCGCCCGAAACCCTGGAAAGACATGGCGCGGTTCACGAAGAAACGGCCCGGGAGATGGCCGAAGGGGCCCGGCGGGCGGCCGGCAGCACCTATGGACTTTCCACCAGCGGCATTGCCGGCCCTGACGGTGGAACCAAAGACAAACCGGTCGGAACCGTTTGCGTGGGTTACGCCGGGCCGGATCGTTCTTTTGGCCGTCGGTTTTACTTCCCGTTTGGAAAGCGACTGATGAACAAGCAGATTTTTTCCATGGCGGCGCTGGATGTCCTGCGCAAGGCATTGTTGGAAACATGATAGCTGGTAAGCTGGTAAGCTCAAAGCTCAAGGCTCAAAGCTAGAAGCTCAACCCGGAACCCGGAACCCGGAACCGGGAACCCTGAACCCGTAAACTTGAACCCCCAAGAGGTTTGTCGATGATTCTACCGGTAATTCTTGCAGGCGGCAGCGGCACCCGACTCTGGCCGCTTTCCCGAGCCCTTTATCCCAAGCAACTCATCAGCCTGGTTGACCGGCACACCATGCTTCAAAATACGATCCTCCGGCTGGACGGCTTGGACGCTGTAGAAAAACCGGTCGTGATCTGCAACGATGAATACCGGTTCATGGTGGCCGAGCAGCTTCGCCAGATCGCGATCAAGGCCGATTCAATCATTCTGGAACCGGTGGGCAGAAACACCGCTCCCGCCCTGGCCGTGGCGGCCATCCGGGCCATGGAGAGGGGTGACGATCCCGTGCTGTTGATCCTGCCGGCCGATCACCACATTCAGTTGACCGCTGAATTTCAGCGCGTGATCGCGTCGGGCCATGCCTACGCCCAGGCGGGTCGGATGATTACCTTCGGCATTGTTCCGGAAAAGCCGGAAACCGGATATGGTTACATTAAAATGGGTGAGCCGTTGCCCCCGGCAGGCGGGGATTTAACGGCCGTAAGCATTGCGGCTTTCGTGGAAAAACCCGACCTGGCGACCGCCCGGCGGTATGTGGCCTCAAAGGCCTATTGCTGGAACAGCGGCATGTTCATGTTCAAGGCCTCCCAGGTTGTCAACGAGCTGGATCGGTTGGTTCCCGATATTGTCGCTGCCTGTCGGCAGGCCATCCATAAGGGGCGGTCCGACCTGGATTTTTTCCGGCTCGAAAAAGCGGCTTTTGCTGCCTGCCCCAGCGATTCCATCGACTATGCCGTAATGGAAAAAACAGAGCGCGGGGCCATGCTGCCCCTGGCGGCAGGCTGGAATGACCTGGGATCGTGGGAGGCCCTTTGGCAGGTTGGCGAGAAAGACGGTCTGGACAATGTGGTCAAGGGAGATGTGGTCCTGCACGATGTCGGGGATTCCTACCTGCACGCCGAACACCGCCTGATCGCAGCGGTGGGATTGAAGGATCACATCGTTGTGGAAACCTCGGATGCGGTGATGATTTCCCCCCGGGACCGGGTTCAGGATGTCAAAGGACTGGTGGATCAACTCAAGGCCCAGAATCGGGAAGAGACCCGGACGCATAAGCGGGTCTACCGGCCGTGGGGCACGGTGGATCAATTGGTGGTGGGCAACCGTTTCCAGGTGAACCGGATTACGGTCAAGCCCGGCGGTGTGTTGTCTCTCCAAAGACATTTCAACCGGTCCGAGCACTGGATCGTTGTGCGCGGGTCGGCCCAGGTGACCAAGGCCGACGAACAGCTGTTGCTCAAAGAGGACAGTTCGACTTACATCTCCGCCGGTATTGCCCATCGACTCGAAAATCCGGGGAAAATCCCGCTGGAACTGATCGAGGTGCAGACCGGCGGGTACATCGGAGAGGATGACATCATCCGGCTTGAGGATATTTACGGCCGGCACCGCCAGGCGGAGTAGACGTGGAGGGGGTTCAATCAGCGGTGTCCGAAAAACAAGACAAGACGATCATCCGCCTGCTGTCCGAGGATTTAAAGCAGCTTGCCGACCGATCCCAGGATGCCATCTATCAATTCGATATCGAATCGCAGACCTTTTCCTTTTTCAACCAGCAATTTCTATCCCTGTATGCAATGGAAGAAAATGGGGTCAACATTCTGTCTCCCAAGAGTGTGCTGCTGCACATCCATCCCCATGATCGTGATAAAGTCAAGGCTGCCAGCGCGTTGTCCCTGCAGCCCCAGAACAATAGCGGAGAAATAGAATACCGATTCCTGCATGCCGACGGCACCCTGCGGGTGATGCACGACCGCTGGACCGTCGTACGTGATCATGGCGGCCAAGCCATTGCCATTGAAGGGTTTATCCGGGACAATACCTGGCGCAAACAATCCGAAAAAGAATTTGAACGGAGCATACGCAATTCGCTGATCGGCTGCTACATTGTTCAAGATGGCACATTCAAATACGTCAACCCGGAATTTATGCGCATCACGGGATACCGTGAAGATGAACTGATCGGAACTGATCCGCTCCATATCGTGCAACCCACGTACAGGCGCCAGGTCAATCAGAATTTCATCAAGATGTTGAAGGCCGAGCGCACTTCCCCCTACGAGTTCTGTATCCGCGACAAATTTGGTCATCACCAAATGGATTTTGGAAACGGCAACATCCATCCAGTATGAAGGCAGACGTGCTGCCCTGGGCTATTTTATGGATATCTCCAAGGGCAAGCAGGTTGAAAAAGAGCGCCTTGCCAAAGAAAAATTATTGACCGTCCTGGAGTTGGCCGGTGCCGTGGGGCATGAACTCAACAATCCGCTGCAGGTCGTACTCACCTGCGCTGAAAAATTGGCTCCCGCCACCGATGACAACGAACGCAGTTCCCGATTGTACGGGCTGCTAACCAATAATATCGAGAAAATGAGAAGCATCATCCATAAATTTCAAAATATTACCCAATATGCCACCAAAGACTATGTGGACGGCAAAAAAATTATCGACATTGATGCGGCATCCTCAAAGACCTCGAGCGAGTGATCAACAAGGGTATGACGGATGCCGCACCATTCGGATATCAATCCGGAAATCCACGATCCGGGTGATAGGTCAAGGTGATTGTAAAATAATAGGGGACATCGTATCCCCAGTCATTGTCGGCCAACAAATTGTTTTCTCCCGTGTCGGGAAGCCTTAAATAATTGAAATCAGAAATACCGAGATAAAACGTGGCATCCTCACCCCAAGCACTGCCAATCCAGAACGTCTCGTCTTCCTCGGGGGTGATCATATCGATGGCGTCGATGAATTGAGGGGTCGTATCCCCGGCGCAGGCCTTGTAACCGTCCGGTGAGGTGGGGTCGTCCATGACAATGCCATTACGATTGCTGTCGCGATACAATTTCCAGACATACTCCACATCACTTCCTGGAGAAGGAACCACCAAGCGCACCGTCACATCATAGTACCAACTGGTTTCGGCTCCTCCGTCCAGTTTTCCGAGGTCGATCTCGAAAAAATCCCGATCGCCTTGATAATCTATGTAACCGCAGATCCAGGGAAAGGTGATGCGGGTGGTGCCGTCGGGCGCTGTTTCCTTGGCAATGCCGGCGGCAGCATCATCTCTGAAATCCAGCCAGGTGGTATTGACCGGGAAATGGGGTTGCAGGGTGGAAAAGATTTCCACTTCGACTTCCCCCGTAGCGTCGGGTTCAACTTCGGTTTCACTATAGTACCGCAGGGTCTGGCCCCATGTCGCGGTGATCGATCCCGGCGCAGCGGCCACGTCGGTGACATCTGTGGTGATGGTGTACGGCAGGCTGCTGCCCTCATTGTTCTGGGCATCGCAGACCTTAAAATGGTAGGTGGCTGTTCCCTGGCCGTCCGGGGTCACCAGGATGGATGTTTTCAAATGGGTGGCGCCGTCGCTGCCATCCAGATCAGTCACCGTTTTAACCAGTTGGTCGCCGCGCCAGATGGTGAGCTGATAGTCGACGATGGACGCCTCGCTGGTCAATTCAACCGCCAAGATACGCGGTGCCGCGGTGTTCACAGACCGCCCATACCAGTCCACATCCGAATGATAGCTGATTAGTCCAGAGGAATGGGGTGTAGCGTCGTCAAGCATGATGGCGCTATTGACCGTATTGTCATCGGCGAGTTCTGCATCGTCATTCAGGTCAGCCAACTGAAATTGCAGCTGGTAGGTGGTACTTTGGGTCAACCGCTTTGAATTGGCCGGTACGACGGATACAAAATAATCTCCATTTTGGACCCTGAACTGATTTTGATAAGCGTCTCCCCCGCAGTTGAAGTCGTGGGAGGTGACCATCTCCATGGCCGAATTGTATACCGCCACCCTGAGCGGCGCCGTGCCGATCACGGTCTCGCCATTGTCAATGGTCAGTTGGACCTGATGATAGGTGGTCGGGCCCCCGGCCGTGCCGATGGCCAACTGATACCAGTCCGCATCGGCGGCATGGTCTGGTGAGACGCTGGAGCACCCGTAAGCAATGGCTCCGCTGGCGCTGGCGAGGTCCTGACTGTCCATCGCAAGCAAGGTGGCTTCCTCGGCCACATCGTTGGCCTGGGCCTCGTCCGCTGCGACCGGCGCGACGGAGATCTCGTATGGTGCGCCGGCATCCCCGTTCATGCTGTCGCTGTCTTCGACAATGACAAAATAGGGGCCGCTGGCCCGGGTCAGATAAGCCAACATGGTATGATACGGATCGACCAGGTGTTGAATCCGGTTTCCATTTACATCATACAATGAAAGGGCTAGTTGAACTGGCGTTCCGCCCACCGGTTTATAGTGGGTCACGTCGACTGCATAGACGCCGTCCGCGTCAGGTGAGAAAGTAAAGCAATCCACCTCCCCGATCTCGTCGATGGCATCGTTGACGGTATTGCCGGCGCCGACGGTAAGCGTGCGGGCATTGGAAAAATTGTGGTTTCCTTCCGCAGAATCCTGAAAAATGGCCCTTAAATAATAAGGGACGTTAGGGGCCGCGTCGTTATCCATCAGATCGCGGACCGTAATGTACAGGTCTTTGGGCCGGTCGATGTAGATCCAGAGATCAAGATCGGCCCCCAATGTGGCGCCGTCGGGTTTATGCTTGCCGAAAAGACGCACACGCTGGCCGTTGACCTCCTCGAACACGGTGACCAGCAGATCGACGCCGGAGCCGGAGATTCGCTCTTCGCAAGAGATCTTCAGAAACCGGTTGGTCTCTGCCGCGCGCAGATGGTACGTGTTCACATCACCGGCAGAGGCGATGGCGTGACTCTGGGTTTCTCCCAGCTGCAGCTCCCTGACGGTTGTCTCTGACGTATTGCTGTCGCTGCTCACGCCGGTCCCGCAAGCCGCCAGTCCAAAAACCATCAACACTCCTATGCAAAGCTTAATTGTCTTCATATGTTTACCTATTTCCCTTAATCGATGAGTTCGAAATTGTTGGCGCCCAGTTCGATGGTGTAAGTCATCCCCTCCAGGGCATTGACGGTCACTTCGGCCATTCTGAATACCGGCGGCGTATTGGGCCGATCCTCCGGTACTTGGGCAATATACAATCGAATCACATTATCGCCGGGGGTAAGTTCCACATCATTGAAGATGTCGTTGGGGCCGGCGCCGATGGTTTCCATCAGGCTGATATTGGAAATTTCAAAGTGATATTTACGGATGCCCTGTGGCAAATCCGGTTCCAGGATGGGGTCGGGGTGCCCGTTATCCGCCAGATAGTAGGAATAGGCGTAGCGCTCGCGCACGATACGGTCATTGGCCAGCACATTGGTGTGTCTCTGAACTTCAAACCAGTCCAGCGAATTGTCAAAATCAGCATCATTGACATAAATATCCTCAAAAGGGTTGGTGCCTGCGGCCAACTCAATGCCGTCGGGTATGCCGTCGGCGTCGTAATCCGCAACAAAGCGCCATGTGCCCTTGATTGACTCTTCGCAGTCCGTCAGGCCGTCATAATCCTGATCGGGCCAGAACCCACTGGGCGGCGGTGGACAGCTGCTGTCGCTGACCAATGGATCGGGCCAAATATTGCCGTCATCCATCAGCGACTGAATCGAGATTTCAAAGTAATCGCTCAATCCGTCGTCATCGCTGTCCCGGTCCCGGGGGTTGGTGCGGTACCGGGTCACCTCTTCATCATCGGTCAGGCCGTCACCGTCGCTGTCCAGAAGCAAGGTATCGATGCCCGGACGAACGTTGTAATTGTAAGCGACGATGAATTTGATTACATACTCCGTGGTCAAGCGCATATCGGTAAAATTGATGAAATCGATGGCGGCTGCCGAAGCGAAATCCCGAAAGGTGCCATTGCCGCGCTGGGCCATACCGAACAGGGTGTTTTCAGCATACTGGCGCTCATCTTCATAGCCTGGAATGTACTCACCGGAAGCATCCCGAAAGAGAGAAGAAAGGAAAAAGCTGTGAAAGCCGAATTGCCCCACGCCCCGGTCATCGGTCATCTGGGTCAACGCTTCCACCTGATTCCAGATATCCTGGGGCGCCTGTGAACCGGCATCCGTATTGGGCATCCCGTCGCTGAAAAAGCAGACAATATATTTGGACCGGGCCAGATCGTTTTCCCCATTTTCCTGGTAGGACACATTCAAGATATCGTTCTCCACCACTTCACGGATGTCCGTCATCGCGCCAATATAATCGGTATAAGATTCATTGCGAACATTATCCAGGACACGTTCCAGCTCTTCCCGTGATCGTGTGAAGCCCGGATCCCCATACCCATTGCGGGTCTGGTCGATGACACTGCCGGCCCAAAGCAGAATGGAAAAAGAGACGCTGGGGTATTCATCCGTATTATATCGCTCCAGAAAACGGCGCACGGCTGCGATGCGGCGCCCATAGGGTTCGTCCGGCGGGTTCACCGGATCGGAACTGAGCATGCTCAAGGAGCAATCCAGTGCAAAAAGCACCTTGACGGGGAACTGGATTTCTTCGGGATTTTCCGTATGAAATTCGCCTCTCAGCGTGGCCGGCATGCGTGCCGTGGTCCGTTCTAACGGGGGGCCGTTATCGCAGGCGATGATGCCGATGAGGCATGATAAACAAGCCATATATATCTTGACACGATTAGCCATCACAACGATCTCCTCTACCGTCTCCATCGCTGTCCACTTGATCCGCATTACTTATCTCGGGGCAATTATCACAGGGGTCACCGATGCCGTCACCGTCAAAATCTCCGTTTTCAGGGCTTTGCAGATTCGGGCAACGGTCTTCTCCAGCATAACCGTCATGGGCTTCATCCAGACCGTCATTGTCATAGTCGTTGTCGCACATGTCCCCTGAGATATCGCCGTCGATGTAGTAATCGCTGTTTTCCTGATTCGGATTTTCATCGGTCATGCAGTTGTCCAATATATCGGGAATCCCATCATTGTCATCGTCCGCATCGCATGCATTGCCCAGCCCGTCATTGTCGGGATCATCTTGCTCGGGGAAGGTTATCTGATCGGCGTTGGCAATCGTGGGACAGGTGTCGCTGCCGTTGGGAACGCCGTCGTTATCTATATCTGGATCGCACGCGTCACCCAACCCGTCATGATCGGAGTCGATGTTGTTCTCCGTGGCCATTTGCGGGCAAAAATCGCAGGCGTTGCCGAAAGCATCGCCGTCATCGTTTTCGCTGGGATCGTTGGGCGTAAAAACACAATTGTCGATTTCATCGTTGTACCCATCGGCATCGATATCTTCTTGCACCGAAAATGTGGGCCCCCACGTGTAGGATACGATCAGCGGACCACCACCGCCGCCGCCGGCGCCGCCTGAGGGCGGTGCACCGCATTGATTTTCGGGGCACTCGTCAAAAAGCGAATTAAAGTCAGGCGGCTCCGCATTGAGATCCGCGACTGCGCCTATCCATATGGATGCCGCCATTGCCGCAATGATACCGACGCTTGCTTTCATCGACTCACCTCTTCTATCTTCCATTTGGGTTTCGAACGGTTCGTTGCCATCGATTTAAATTACTCTTCAGCCAATATTCGATTGGTCTGCCGGATGATCAGGATTTCGTTGTCTTCATCCGAAAACGTGCAAATGGTGGGTATCTCACCCCCATCGAACCACAATGAATTGTAGCGGCCCACATCGCCGTATTCATCAACGCTCTCCGTGATCCATCGCAAACCCGAAAATTCGGCATATTTGAGAAACTGGTGCAGCCGCCCCGAGTGGGATTGTTCATCGAAGTAAGCAATGGCCGGGATCCCGTTGGCGTCGATGGCCAGGCTGCATCGGCTGCCGCACCACGTAGACTCATCCACAACCTCGGATACCCACTCCCCATCGCGGTTGGTGGCGAATCTTAAATGGTGGCCATTGTCCGGTTCGGGCGAGGGCACCCTGATGCCATAGGCCACGGCCATCGGGCGAACGGTCGTCTGTTCGTCCGCCACCTTGCGGGTTCTTCTCCGGTGGATACATTGCCGCACTGAGTCCATCAATCTCCCACCCGTCCTCCAGCGTTTCAATCACTTGCCGCCGCCACTGTCCGGAGGCGTTTTTGTAGGCCACCTTTAAGGCAAAGGTGCCCATGAAATCCTCGCCATGCTCCGCATAAAAAATGTGGGGCTGGTCATTTTCGTCCAGGATCAGTTTGCAGAAGTAGCCGACACTGTTGTGGTCGCCGTAGGTGCTGAAGGAATTGCCGTCCACCAACTCTTCGATGGATGCATAGGCCTGGATGGCGATGATGGGTTCGTTGATGGTGCTTCGCTGGCGCATGGCATAGTACAAATCGGGATATCGGAAATTGGCCGAATCCATGCCTTCGGTGTAATACTGATAGCAAAAATGAATATTTCCTCGGCTGTCAACGGCCATGGACATATTTTCAGCTGCATGGCCGTCCTGATAGACCGGATTTCTATCCACATACCCCACCGCGCCCGTGGTCTCATACCAGTGGCCGCTTTCATAAAGATTGACCATGATATCGGCTTCGACCTGCTGCAAAACGGGATTCACCTCATAGGTGGGATAAATGAAAATGGGCGTATTGTCGGCGTCCAGTGCAAAATCGAATTGATCGCAGCGATCGAAACCGTTTACCCCGGAAGGTGCCGGACGGTTGTCGACGATGTTGCGGGTCAGATGTTGTGACCCCGGATCCCAGACCAGGTGATGGAGACGATGATAGGTGGCAGCGTCATCGCCGCTGTAGGCATTGTAATAGGCGATGTGGATGCTGCCCGTGGATGCTTGCCGAGCAGTGACGAACGGCAGCGTCAATCCGTTTTCGTCAACTTGAGCAACACGGGTGCGCTGCCAATTGTTGGGGTGGCGATTGCCGTCATCGAAAGTCGTCTCATCGCCAGGGCCCCCGCCGCAGGCAATCAGCAGAACCGTCGTCAGCAGTATCGCATATAGGTGGTTTTTCAGCCTATTGGGTCTGTGGCCGATATGCATTGTAGACAGCTCCTAATTGGGGATGAACACCATCAAGGACCGGTTCCATGGCGGGGGCCGCATTCATCAGGGTGGCCGCTTTGTCGTCCTGGCCATAGTGATGGAATATCCCGGCCAGGTTGACCCGGGCGGCGGTCAGGTTACCATCGGCTTCCAGCGCGCGTTTGAAGGTCTCTTTGGCCAGAGGGTCGTTGCCCCCGTAAAGATGGGTCATGCCCAGCAGGTTGAGCAGATTGGCCTTGAGTGCCCGTTGGCCGCCGTCGAGCTTTGGCAAGGTGTTTTTAATGACCAGGGCCGACTGGCGAAAGTCGCCCCGCTTCAGGTAGGCTTGGGCCAATTCATACTGCAACTGATTGTTTTCCGGGGACTTGAGCAGCGCTCGATAGAGGTGGACGATGGCTTGGTCGTCGAGTCCCTGCCGACCAATTTCCTTACCATTTTCCCCATCAGGCGGGTTTCCAGAAATGCAGGCCAGCGTGCTGGCTTCCCCTTTTGGATTGTCAGGCGGATAGAGATAGCCACTGAGTTGGGGGTCGCAGATCTCCCACTTGCGGGCCAGATCCATCCAGCTTTTTTTGTACTGGGCGGACTTGTCGGTATACGCCTTGGCCTTTTGCCGAATCAGGTCCCGATACTGCTCCTGTTGGGCGGCGCTCAGGTCCTGTGGAACCGGCGCGCTAAGCAGAAAGTCGGCGAACGCGTTGTTGATTTCGCCGGCCTGGAAACAAGCCTTTAGCGCCCAGGCAGGCGACTTATAGGTCATTACCTGCTGATACCCCGTTTCCAGGCGCTGCAGCTGTTTGGCTTTTTCTTCCACGATCTTGTTGTCGATGGTGTTCTTCAACTGCAGTTGAAAATATCGGCCACTGGTGGCAGCCACCTGGTTATAGGCGACCTCGGCCACCAAATCGCGGATCAGCGGGACCTGGGATCCCATTTGCGGCTGATAGGCCTTTAGGGCCAGGCGACCGAATTTATCGGCTTGGGAACGCCGGTCCGCCTTGCGACTGAGCACCGAGATCTGCGCATGTGCCCTGACCTGCCCACGATTCGACAGCCGCCCCTTGTACGTTTCTAACAGACTCAGCGCCCCGATCGCATTGCCTGCAGCGATGGAATTATCCACCATCGCGAAGACCAGGTCATCCAGCCCCTGGCCACTGATTTGTGGATGTCGACTCAGATAGCTGCGGTAGTTTTGATTGGCCCGGGCATATTGACCCAGCCCTTCACGTATTCGGGCCGCCTGGAGCGTAAACTCGTCAACGTTTTTGTGTTGCGGGTATCGTTTGTTGAACAACTCCAGATAGTCCACCAGCAGCCGCAACTGCCCGATGGATACCGAGGTGTCAATCAGGACCCCCAAGGTGGTTTCCCCATTGATCGACGCAGGGTAGTGCTTGATCAATCGGTCGCCCGCATCAAACAGCGTAGCCAGGTCCTGCCGGTCTTTGCTGGAGAGGATCAACGCATTCAGCGCCTGTTCGCCCATGGCGGAGGTGCCACTGTTGTCCGCCACCTGAATCAGTTCCTGGCGGGTATTCTCCCAATCATCCATGGCTGCCATGGTTATGTTGGACACCACTTTGGATTCGGCGCCCTGGACGATCTGTGCAAGCTCTGATTTAAGTTTTTCGTCGCCGATGGCACCGCCGTCCAGCATGGATCGGCCATAGCTGATCATGCCTTCGTAGTCCTCCGTCAAATGGAAGGCATCCATGATTAAATGAATGGCGGCCGTGGCTGCCTGGTGCTGGGGATATTGGCTCGCAAAGGCGGACAAGTCCTGGATGGCCTGCTTAAAATCGCCGGTATCGTAAGCGACCCAGGCTGCATTGAACAGCACATCCGGTGTGTTGGGCGCATGGGGATATTCAGCAGCATAAGTGTTGCCGGCACTGCGCAATCCCTGACGGGCATAGGCGGCCTGGAAAAAATTAAGCGCATCCTTCTCTTTCAATGCCCGATAGTAGGAAATGACTGCACTGTAGAGGGTTTCCTGGCGGCGTTTGATATCCACTGTGGCCGCAGGTACCACCTTTTCATACTGTTTGCCGGCTTCCAGGTATCGCCCTGCCGAAAACAGTGCTTCGGCATAGTTGGCGGCCATCTCTTGGGTAGCCGGGCTGTCGACGAAAAAATCCAGATATTGTTTATATGCCTTCGCGGCAATGGTGTAATCCCGGTCCGAATGGCTTATGTTGGCTGTGGCATGCAGATGGGTGATGATGTCTCGGGCATAAATTTCGTAGTCATTGACCAGCTTGTCTTTGTCTGCCTGGGTAGTATGGGGCGAGTAGATCTGCTGCTCCAGGGCCCGAACAATAATGCCCACATCTTTTTCGGCGTGCTGATAGGTCCCTGAAGCCTGAACGCAATCGAAGATCGACTTGGCGTATTCCAGCAGTTTTTTCGGGTCTGTGCGGATGAGGGCCAGTTCGCGATAGATGGGCGCGGCCTGGTCCCATTTCTTTTTTATATAATATCGATAGGCCAGCTTTTCCAACACCCTGGCGTACACTGGTCGCGACCATGCATAGCGTTTGAAGTAGGCCAGCGCTGCTTCAGCTGTGGATTTTTTATACACCTCCGGGTAGCAAAAAGCCATGTCGATCAATGACTCCAACCGCACATCCACACGGCGATAGGTGTCAATATCAAGCGATTTGGTCGCCAGCGGGCTGGTTACCGAAGCCTCGAACAGGGTCAGGGCGCCCTTGTAATCAGACGCGTTGATCCTGCACCAGGCCAGTTTGTAGCGGGCGGCGGACACGGCCGGACTTTTCTCGTAGGTGAGCACCGCCTCGTAGTGGCGAGTGCTTTGTTTTACATCCTGTTTCTGGTTGAAGTAGTAGTCTCCCAAGAGCAGATGCGCTTCCGGCGTGTATTGGCTGTCAGGATGCTGCTGGATCAGCAATTGATAATGCTTGAGCATCTCTTCGGCCTGTCCCAGCTCAAAATACTCATGGGCGATGAAGAACCTGACCTTGTCCATATAAGCGAAATCGGGAAAATTATCCAAAATGCGCTGATAGATCTCGATGGCCGGTTTTTTGAGCATGTTGGCTTCATATTGATCCAGTGCCCGCTCGCTGCCATCGGTCTGCTGACTCTTGCGCAGAAAGAATGTCAAGCGGGATTTTTCGATATAAAGCTCTGCCAGGCGAAGGTACAGCTCAGGCAGATAGGATCGGTTCTTGGACCTGCCGATCAGGGTTTTGGTGTTGACGATGGCCAGCTCGCATTTGCGCTTGTCCTGTTCGAGCTTGATCACATACCGCTTTTTCTCTGCTTCAACATCTTTTTCTTCATACCGATATTGGCTTTTTGACACCCGATTGACTGTCCGTTTTCCGCGACAGCAGGGCTGGCGCATCTGCCGGAATCGCCAGCAACAAAAATAAGCCCAGGGCCATTGGTAAACAAAATGCAGGAGTGAATTTCATTTGAAAAAGATATCCCATTCTTCTGCGTTTTGGCACTTGTTGGGAAGCGTAACCGTGTAATCATCCAATTCGTCGTTCCAGAACTCACCTTGAAATGCGTAAACGGCCCGCCCCTTTGGGTCATTGGTCTCAGATTGATCCGTTTGATCATCCGCATAATGGTAATCCTGAACACGTTGGTACATATCGATGCCGATTTCGTACTCCATCAAGTGTGCTTCCTCTTCGAACTGCAGCATGGCGTTGGCCATCTTCTCATATTCGTCGTTGATCAACAGCCTGAATTTATGTTCGGCTTCATTGCGTTTGAGTGCATACAGACTCGCCAAATAGGATTTAAGACCGGCATCGGGATTGCTTTCGCAACTGGCCTGTTCGTTCTCCAATAGATTCAAAAACTGCCATTGGCGTTTGACTTTGGGTTTGTTCAAGATGACCAACAGCATGGCCTGGTTGTCTTGAAGCGGACGACGCTGATAGATATTGTCCAGTGATTCGCCGTAGCGGTCCTTGAATTTCTCCAGCACTTGGATGGCCGTTTTATAATGGCAGACATCCTTATAGATGAATGATTTGAGAATATAAAATTCAGGCGTGAACGAATGAACGAAGCTGGGGGCTTCGAATGAATAGAGCAGGCCCATGGCCCGTTCGGCATTGCCCATGCGATAGTGCACCCATGCCCGTTCCAACAGGTTTTGGGCCTGTTCGACAATGTTCATTTCGATCTGCTGATACAAAAAGTCCGCTTGGCTGAATTTTCCTGTCTCGTAGTAGAGTCGGGCCAAGGTCTTGCGTGCATCATCTTTCAACGGATCACCATCCGGCAAATCGGCGATGATCACTTTCAGGCTCGTCGTGGCCTCGTCCAATCGATTGGCATAAATGGCCCGCAGTGCCCGTTTGAAAATATATTTGTGATAGTAGAATGTATTCGGCTTTATCTTGGCAAAGTGCTCGTCACCCCATGAAAACAAGCCGTGCTCCCAATCGTACTCACCCTGGTAGTAGTGGATAAAATCGGCTACCGGCCCTTCGATGAAATCATAGCTTTGATCGCACAAGGCGCGATGAACCAGCATGTCTCGATCATGGGGGGTCGTGCGGCTGATTTGTTCCAGCAGTTCAAGAATGTAACTGACGATTTGTGGATTTGGCTTGCGGGTCACCAGGTTGGTCAGCGAATCCACGGCAGCATGAGAATATCCCAGTTTATGCAAGCTGATACCGAAGAAAAACTCGACCCATTCATAACCCGTCTCATCCGGGGTACGAGCGCTTAAAAACTGATAAAAGCACTCAGCCGCTGGCTGGTATTTTTTTTGGGTATACCGTTCATATCCCCGTCGGAACAGCTGATTGTAAGCTTCCTGATCGGTTTTCAGGTGTTGCGTGTCGGTAAGACCATCTGCCATTTTTTCAGAAGCGCGGTTTGACACATCGGGATACAACACGTCCGACGATGGTACAGCCCAGCCGTTGTCAAGCAAGGTACTGCATGTGCAAAGGCACAAACCGAGTATGATCCGGCCAATGATGAGATGCTTATTCTTCATTTAATATTCTCTTCAGTCGCTGCATGGTGGGGTCTTCTTTAACGCGGCGGGGGGCCATATTGAACTGATATCCGATGCACAAACCGAAATAGACATTGTTTTCGGTATCATCTTCACGAAAATTGAGCAGGTCGCGGATTTCAACGCTCAAGCTGATCTTTTCGGATAAAAAATATTTGAGCCCTGCTCCGAAACTCAGTGACAAGGCGTTTTCGGTTTGCGATTCACCGTTGCTGTAGTCCCATTCGTAGTTGACGACACCCGGGCCGGCAAAAAAATAAATTTCATTGTTGATGATCTTGCGGTTCATCAAGGCGTGTTTGCCATAAAGCGGTTTGAAGACGAAGTGGGAGTGCGCCATATACCTCTGCTCGGAAAATCGTTCCGGTTGGACATTGAAATCCTTCTGCAGCGTCTCCTTCAAGTCCTTGTCGGAATTAATCATATACTGGGCGCGGGCGACCTCCCAGGCAAAATTTTCATTGAAATGAAACGTATAGCCGATGCCCAGGGGGTACACGTGGAAAAAATCATCATCGGCGATGTAGCCAAAGGAGAAATCAATCTCGTGGGTGCGATCGAAAATACGATTCTGAACCGCAACCACCCGCTCTTGATCCACTTGCGTCTCGCCCCTTACCGACGGACCATTCAGCAGAATCGATCCCACAACCATTGCCATGACCATGAATTTGTACATACGGTTTTCCCTTTCACCAACGCATGAAAAGACTGGCTAAAATGCTACCAAATCAAATACAAACGGATAACTGACAATCACCTCGGCCCCCTTTGGTCTGGGAAACCGCCAGGTTTTGATGGCGGACTGGATGCAATCATGGATATCGTGAGAATTCACATTGGAAGCCACGATGCGGATCGCTCCCACACGCCCGTCCATCAATATTTTCCATTCGAAAACAATGCGGCCCGATATACTGGGGTTGACCATCAAAGAGGTCTCATAGCAGTAGGTAATCTCGTCCAAATGTTGGTCGATTACGCGCTTGACCACCTCGCGGCTCATGCCTCCTTCGATCTTGACCGCACGGTTCATTCTGGCTGTAACCATGGCCTGCACCTGCTTTTTGCCGGTGGTGCCTTTTTCCAGTGCCGCCACATCGCCTTTGCCGTGGGCACCAGCACTGCGAAGCACCTGGGCCGATCCTTTGGTCTGAACCATGTCGCCGGTCGCCACGGCAATCTTGCCGTTCCCCAGCGACCCTTTCAGTCCACCCACCGTGAAGTTCTTCTCACTGGCACCCGGAACAGTCACTGCATCCAGATTGGTTGCCGCTGCAATGAACGCCGTGGTGCTGCCTGAAGGGGCGCCCCCCAGGGCACTCAAGATGCCGGTCTGATTGATATCGCGGTTTTTGATATTGCCCTCGCCATAGCCACCGCCGGCCTGTGGATGCTTTGCGGGCAGGTGATGCTTTGGCAACCGGCTGGTTGGTGCGCTTGCGTTTAGAGGATTGCGCAACCGGTTTGGGTTTACTTTTCGACAGTTTAGCCTTCTCCGTGGCTTTGCGGGGTTCGGGCTTCACCGGTGGCGTGGTTTTTTTGGGCGGTTGGGGCGTTTTGACCGCTTTAAGCGGTTTCAGCATCTCAGGATTGATTTTTACAAAATGCGGTGCCTGGGTGTTGGGCGCCCCGGCTTGAAGAAGCATGCTTACGGAGATACACAGGATAAAAAAAAGATGAACGCCAGCCGAACCGGCCCAGTGCCGCCAGGTAAAGCTCCCTGCTGCAGGGGCCACCATCACCTTGGGACTGGGACGGCTCGGTGCTTCGAATATTTGATACCGGCATCCATTTGCCATGACTACGATCGTGCCATCGGCAGGCAGGGGAATACAAAAGAGCGACTTGTTTTTCTTATGCTGATAGGCGTCGGTCTTGTAACTATTCAAATCGGCAATGGTTTCACCGCGTGAATTCTCCACATACCCGCTCTGCCGGTCCGTTAGGTATACCCTCGCGCCGTGGCGCCGGTGATGATGAACCAGGCAATGGCGTCCGTTGTGCGTATCGTACTGGTATTTTTTGCCTTTTCCCAGGATGCCCACATCGACAACGCTGTCGCCCATGGTCTTGATCACTTGCAGACGACGGGGCAATGGCGCTGCATCAGGGGCCGGTGTGAGGTCATTCGACAGTTTGTCGCGAAGTGAAAACGGGGCTTCCCAGATCTCCTCGTCTTCATCCGGCGCATCTTCGAGCATGATCGAAAGCGGGTCATGGTGCGGTTCGGACCAAACCGCTTGTGGCGCTTCCATTGAGACGACAGGTGCTGACTTGACTGCAAGTACCGGGCGGATCAAGCGCCCGACAGGCGGCGGGGGTGATAAGGGCTTTTCGATCTGCACATCGCAGATGATTTGGGAATTGAGTAGCGCGCTTTGCCAACGATTGGCCGCCAGCCCATCGAGATTTTTTTTTATAATGCAATGCGCTTGTCGAATCAGCGGCAACACCTTGGCCGGATCCGTGCGCAGCATTTTGGCCAGGCGTCCGCAAGCCTCTTGCATCGCAGCTGCAGAGGGGTAGCGGTTGATCAACCGGACCGCGTAGGTAACCGGTTTTTCGGTCGTTTGGCGTGTTTCGACTTCATCCATGCGGACCTTCAGCGAAAAGGGTCCGATATCAATCACGTCTTCATGCTTCAGCCACTGCAGATCGACCGGACGCCCATTGAGACGCAGTCCGTTTTCGGGATACCGATTGGTCAAATAGGCCTGACCCGCCTCAACCTTCACCAGCGCATGAATATCGGCCACGGAATCATGGTTGAGGACCACATCGGCCTGGGGGTTGCGACCGATGGATATCAGCGCTTTATCCAGCGGCCGATCCCCGACATAGGCCAGATTTTCATAAATGCGTAAATGTGCCTGGCACGTTCGGCTCGGTTGAGCGGTATGGTCCTGCTCACAAAAAGGTGTCCTCATCGCATCCAACTTTATTGCCCGTGATAGGTTTAAAGGGGCCTTATCGTTTCGACCCATTACCGTCGCCGCCACTTCCGTTAGGCTGCGGTGATACTGCGCTGGCCGCATTTACCGTCGCCCCGGTCAGCGCGGTTTTTCCCAGTCCAAAATCATCGATAATCTCGTTGCGGTAGTGCTCCCGAACCTCGATCATACTTTTAATGTCGCTTTTTTTGCGATGCATGAGATAAACGGCCCCCGACTTGATGCTTTGTCCAAGGATCTGAGAACTGCCGAAATCAATACGCTGTTGAAGACCCTGGGACTGCGTCGGTGACGGTCCGTCTTCAGTCGCGGCAATCATGCGGGGCAGCAAAATGATCAGCATAATCAGAAGAAGGGGCCACCGACGTACAACTTTTTGGATTGCGTTTATCTGCATCGCTGAACCTATTTGTCTTGAAGAACGGCGAATTGAAAGTTGGGATAACCGGCCATCCCGGCAGTTTTGATAACGCTGTTGATGGTCTTGAAAGCATACGATTGATCGCACAAAAAAAGAATGTGCGGGGCTTGCTGAACCGCACCTTCACCGGGTGCAGCCGTCTCTTCATTGTGCCGGCGATTGAGTCGCTGAAACAGGGTCGATGATTGGATATTGGCTGCCGTCAGTTCGGCAATCTGGTGGTCGCGGACTTCGTAGATCATTTCGCCGTCAAGTCGCAGTTCGTTTTTGGAGAGCACGATCGTGACGGCTTTCTGATAGCCTGCTTCAGTCGAAGAGCGCGGCAACTCCAGATTGTTGTCCAGCTTTAATGTTTCCGGGGACTCGGAGAAGGAGAAAAGCAGGAAGATCAAAATAATCGTAAACATGTCCATCATCGACGTGAGCATCAGCTTCGGCGGTATGAACTTTTTAGCGCTTCGATGGCGTCGCTTCAGTGCCATGACGGCTGCCTCCTAACCTAACGATCCCGAGAGCACGACATTGGTAAACAACGATTCAGATTCATGCGTCCGGGCGCAATCCATGGCCTGGATGATTTCCCGGTAGGATACCCCGTCATCCGGTATCAAAATCATGGTATCGCTGTCAGGATAGCGGTCTTTCAGCATTTTCAAATAATCCCCCAGTTCCGCGTTGGCGATCTCGGTTCCGGTCGGTCTGGCAAACACCGTTGCCTTTTCCGACACGGACAGATCGTTGGGGGTGTCCGCAAGGGCCGACAAGCGCAATTGGTTTTCCTTGATCTCAAAAACCACTGTTATCTTGCGCTGCTCGGTGGGTGCTTCCATTTTGGCTGGCGTATCGGCATGGACCGGCACCGACGTATTGATAGCGTTGATTTGAAAAAAGGAGGCTGACATTAGCAAAAAAGGAATCAACACCATAAACATGTTCATGATTGGAATGATATCGATATCCGGGTCTTCCTCCTGCGCTCCTCTTGTTCTATTGAACCGTGCCATCGGCTGTCCTCTTCTGTTTCATCGCTGAAAGGGCATTGGCCAGGCCAAGCGCTTTTTCTTCGATCTTGTCCACCAGGTAATCACCACGGTTGTTGAGAAGATAATAGCCTCCCAGACAGGGGATGGCCACCACCAGCCCACCGGCTGTGGTCAACATCGCCATGGAGATGCCCTTGGCAAGGACCACCTGCTTCATGGCTTCATTGGCGTCGCTGACACTTTGAAAGGCCGTGATCAACCCCAAAATGGTGCCTAGCAACCCCAGCAGCGTGGCAATGTTTGCAAACAGGGTCATCAGGTTGATCCGCATTTTGACTCGGGGAATCTCGCTGATGATCTTCTCTTCCATGGCACGCTCGATTTCCTGGTCTTTTCGATCTGCTTTCAACAAGCCGGCTTTCAAAATGCTGCCCAACGGATGCTTGCCGATTTTTGAACACTCATCCAGCGCCTGCCGAAAGTTTTGTTGTTCCAGTGGAATAAGTATTCTTTTCAACGCGTTGTCCATATTCATGTTCATTCGAAAGTAAAGAAACGCCGCACGTTCCAAAAAGACTGCCATAGCGATGATAGAAACTCCTAAAATCACATACATGAATGGGCCACCGTTCGTTAATGAAATCATCAACGTAAACCTCCTTGTGGATGCTTGTACTTGCCGATAGGTGAGACTTTGTAACTTCTCATCCTGTTGGCCAGCACTTGTGCAACGTTTAACGCCGGACATTTATTGATCAAAATTTCAAGCTGCCCTCTCAATTCAACGAAATCTAAACCACGCGAGAAGAAGAATTAAAAGTGGAGCCAGCATTTTTCATACCAAGACAATATTTTTCTCATTTACCATCGATGAAGCAATGATATATGTACATGAAATATCAATAAGATGAGAAAAAAGGAGATTTAATGATCGGTGGCCGAATCAATTAGAAAAATTGTGGCTCGAGTTAGGCGTGGTGGCTCGCTGTATACCAATTCTATGGGGATGTCTACTTTTTTGCACCTTTTTCAACAAAGGTGCATTTTTGGAAAACGGTAGACAATATTCTCAAGCACTAAATGGTCGGAAACGTTTTCGGCGGCGGATAAGAATTGGCGATGGGGTTCGGATTGCAGGTTATCGACTGTGAACCAGCAGGGTGACCGGTCCGTCATTGACGATGCCGACCTGCATCAGCGCACCGAATCGGCCGGTGTGGGTCTCCACGCCCAGCTTTTCCACACAGCCCACGAAATGGTGGTAGAGCCGTTGGGCCAGAACCGGTTCGGCGGCATCGAGGAAGGAGGGCCGCCTGCCTTTGCGGCAATCTCCCAGCAGGGTAAACTGGGAGACCACGAGCATCTGTCCCCCCATATCGATCAATGATCGATTCATTTTGCCTTGTCGGTCGTCGAAAATGCGCAGGTTGGCCACTTTGGCGGCCAGGAACTCGGCATCGGCTTCCCCATCACCATCGGCCACGCCCAGGAGCACATTGAGGCCGGGGCCGATGGCGGCCGCCACCGATCCGTCAATGGTGACGCTGCTGCTGATGACACGCTGGGCCACGGCGATCACGGGGAATCCTTTCTATCGACCGGACCTTTTTCGAAAGGCGTCGGCAAAAGGGTTGTTGAAGGGCGGCGGTGATGCCGGTTGGGGCGCGGTGTTGGGGTTGGGCCGGTTGCCGACCGGCCGCGTGTTCCTGGCTTGATCGTTACGGGGTTTCGGCTCCGGTCGTTTTCCCGGTTCACGTTTCATGGACAACGAGATGCGCTTGCGGGGCAGGTCCACCGCCATCACGGTGACGGTGACGCGCTGCTGAACACGGACGACATCTGAGGGGGTTTTTACGAATCGGTCACTCAACTCGCTGATATGGACCAACCCGTCCTGGTGAACACCGATGTCCACGAATGCGCCGAAATTGGTGACGTTGGTGACGATCCCGGGAAGCTTCATACCGGGTTCAAGATCCGTGATGGCCGAGACGTTGGCATCGAAAGAGAAATGTTCGAAGGGCTCCCGGGGATCTCTGCCGGGCTTGGCCAACTCGTCCAGGATGTCGGTAAGGGTCGGCAGTCCGATGGTGTCGGTGACATAGCGGTGCAGATCGATTTTTTTGCGCAGGCCGGCATCGCTCATCAGATCGGCCACGCCGCAGCCCAGATCCCGGGCCATGGCCTTGACCACCGGGTAGCTCTCCGGGTGGACCGCACTGGCGTCCAGTGGGTTCTTGCCGCTTTTGATCCGTAAAAAACCGGCGCATTGTTCGAAGGCTTTGGGCCCCAGCCGTTTGACCTTTTTCAGGTCTTCGCGCCCGATAAAGGCGCCGTGTTCGTCCCGGTGACTGACAATGTTTTTGGCCAGTTGTGGCCCCAATCCGGACACATAGGTCAGCAACTGGACGCTGGCCTGGTTCACTTCCACCCCCACGCCATTGACACAGCTGGCCACCACGTCGTCCAGGGACCCTTTCAGGGCGAACTGGTCTACGTCGTGCTGGTACTGACCCACACCGATGGACTTGGGATCGATCTTGACCAATTCCGACAGTGGATCGATCAGCCGGCGTCCGATGGAAACGGCGCCGCGCACGGTAAGGTCATGGTCGGGAAATTCCTGGCGGGCGATTTCCGATGCCGAGTACACCGATGCCCCGCTTTCGTTGACCATGATCACCGGCAGCGAACGCGCGTCGACGCTTGCCTCCACGAAGGCCTGGGTCTCCCGACCGGCGGTGCCGTTGCCTACGGCCACCGCTTCGATATGAAATTGACGGCATAAGGCGCAGAGGGTCTGGGCGGCGACGGCTGCCTGTCGCTCCGAGGTGTGGGGGTAAATGGTGTCGTTGTGCAGCAGCTTTCCCTGACGGTCCAGGCAGACGACCTTGCAGCCCGTTCGAAACCCCGGGTCGATGCCCATGACCCGTTTGGCCCCCAAGGGGGATGCCAGCAGCAGTTGGCGAAGGTTGTCGGCAAAGACGCGGATGGCCTCTGCATCGGCCCGTTCCTTGAGGGCCACCCGGACCTCGGTTTCCATGGAGCGGGACAGCAGGCGTTTATAGGCATCATGGGCCGCCGTCTTCACCTGCGCGGCATCCGGGCCGTCGCCGGTGACGAAAAGATCTTCCAATATGGCCATGGCCAGTTCCGGTGGCGGGGCAATGGACAGGCCCAGTATCTCCTCCTTTTCTCCGCGGCGCATGGCCAGGATCCGGTGGGATGGTGCCATTGCCACGGCTTCTTCCCACTGGAAATAGTCTTTATACTTGGCGCCTTCGCTCTCCTTACCGGCCACCACCTGACTGCGGATGACCGCTTTTTCGAAAAACAGGTCGCGAACACGGGACCGGGCCCGCTGGTCTTCGTTCATCGTTTCGGCCATGATGTCCCGTGCGCCGGACAGCGCTGCGTCGACGGAATCTACGGTTTTTTCAGGGTCCACATAGCCGCCGGCCAACGCGGTCGGGTCCGCCCCGGTTTGGGCCAGAATGGCCTGGGCCAGCGGTTCCAATCCCTTTTCGCGGGCAATCGTGGCCTTGGTCCGTCGCTTGGGCCGGTAGGGCAGGTAGATGTCCTCTAAACGGGTCATCGATTCAGCGGCCAGCACCTGGGCGTTGAGTTCCGCCGTCAGATGGCCGTGCTGCGCCAGAGAATTCAGGATGGCTTCCCGCCGGCTGTCCAACTCCTGCAACTGGGTCAATCGGTCCCGGATGGCGGACACGGCCACTTCGTCCAGACTGCCGGTGGCCTCTTTACGGTAGCGGGCGATAAAGGGCACCGTGGCACCGTCTTCCAGCAGCTGCGCAACGGATTTGACCTGCCCTGCATCCAGGCGCATTTCCGCGCTGATCAGGCCAATATGGGCGTGGTGGGTTGGGTGGGTTGCGTTCATTGGATTCTTTGGGTGTGTTGTGTTCATCGGGTTAAGATTGGCACCTGGCTCAAAGCCGATCGCTGATGGAAGAAAGACGTATCCGATCTTCGTCCGCTGACTTCAGTTTTCCGGATGTTTGACAGGCGGCTGGCGATGCCTGCAGTCTCGGTTGGGGCAGACGTGCAAGGTGCCGTCCCGCTTGGTCGTTTTTTCCACCATGTAGGCATTGCCGCACGCGGGGCAGGGGATTGCCACCGGCTTATCCCATGTGGCAAAATTGCATGTTGGATACTGGTTGCACCCGTAGAAGATTTTACCCCGTTTGGATGATTTTTCCACAATCTCGCCATCACAGCCCTTTTCGGGGCAGGCGACCCCGGTGGGCCTGGCATTGGGTCCACCGTTCAGGGATTGGGTATGTTTGCATTCCGGGTAGCCGGTGCATGCGAGAAAATCGCCATATTTGCCCCGTTTGACCACCATGGGTTTGTTGCACAGCTCGCAGAATTTGTCGGTCGCTTCAGTTTGTTGAACCGGTGCCACCGGGGCGATGATCCCTTTTTCATCCCGCGCGTAATCGCTGGAGTAGGTGCATTCCGGATAGCCGGAACAGGCTAGAAAATGACCGTTTTTTCCCATCTTGATGCGCAGGGCGTTTTTTTTGCACAGCGGGCAGGTCAGATCCGTGGGCATGCCCACGCCCTTGACGCTGAGCATGCTCTCCCCGGCTTCTGCCAGCTTGCGGCTGAAGGGACCGTAAAACTGGTTGAGGATGGTCAGTGCCTCCACCTCAGATTGTTCCACCCGGTCTAGATCGGTCTCCAATCGGGCGGTGAACTCAACATCGAGGATCTCCGGGAAGCTGGCGATCAGCAGATCGTTGACGATGAATCCCAATTCCGTGGGCCTGAAATATCTGTTGATCAGCTCTACATAGCCCTTGCCCCGAATGGTCGAGAGAATGGTCGCATAGGTGCTCGGCCGGCCGATGCCGTTTTCTTCCAGCTCTTTGACCAGAGATGCTTCGGAAAATCGTGGCGGGGGTTGGGTAAAATGCTGCTTGGGCTCGATGCCCAGGAGTTCCAGCAGGGATTTTTCCGCCAGTTCCGGCAGCGGCTGGCTTTTCTTGTTGCTTTCCGCTTCGTCATCGGCGCTTTGATACACGGCGAGAAATCCGGGGAATTTTACCGAGGCGCCGCTGGCGGTGAATGTGTAGTCACCGGCGGCGATGGAGAGGGTCTTCTGATCGATGAGCGCCTGGGCCATCTGGGATGCTACGAAACGCTGCCAGATCATCGTGTACAAGGCCAGCTGATCTTTCGACAGATAGCGCTTGACCTGATCCGGTGTGTGATGGACCGAGGTCGGGCGAATGGCTTCATGGGCATCCTGAGCCTTGTTCTTATTCTTAAAAAAGCGCGGCCGCTCGATGGCGTAGGCCTTGCCGAACCGCTGGTTGATCAACGCCAAGGCCTCCTGTGCCGCCTCCTCGGCGATGCGGGTGGAGTCGGTCCGCATGTAGGTGATCAACCCCACGGGCTCACCCGGTCCTAAATCGATGCCTTCATAGAGCTGCTGAGCCACCATCATGGTCTTTTTGGCCGAAAAGCGGAGTTTTTGAATCGACTCCTGCTGAAGCTTGCTGGTGATAAAGGGTGGCAGGGGATTGCGTCGGGTGGTCCGCTTGATGACTTTGTCAACGACAAATCGAGCTGTCTCCAGATCCCTCAGGATGGCCGTGGCCGACGCTTCATCGGGAATTTCTATTTTTTCCCCTTTTTTGCGCACCAACCTGGCCGCAAATGCCGGTGGTGCCGTGCCCTTCAGCGTGGCGGTGATGGACCAATACTCCACGGGGGTGAATGCCTGAATATCCCGTTCCCGGTCGCAGATAATGCGCACGGCCACGGACTGTACCCGACCGGCACTGAGGCCGCCTTTCACCTTTCGCCACAGCAGCGGCGAAATCTGGTAACCCACCAATCGGTCCAGGATGCGGCGGGTCTGTTGGGCTTCATATTTGTCCCGGTCCATATCCTGAGCTTTTGTCATGGCCTCGAGAATCGCCTTTTTGGTCAATTCGTGAAACAGCACCCGGTGAAAATGGCGGCCCTTTTTTTTGAGCACTTCGGAGGTGTGCCAGGCAATGGCCTCCCCCTCGCGGTCCGGGTCAGGGGCGAGATAGATGTCTGTTGCATCGCCGGCGGCCGACTTCAACTGGCTCAGCACCTTCGTTTTTCCGGGAATTGTCTTGTATTGCGGCGTGAAGTCGTTTTCGATGTCGATGCCCAGGTCTTTGCTGGGCAGGTCCTTGATGTGTCCCACGGTTGCGGCCACGTTGTAGTCGTTGCCGAGATATTTTTTAATGGTTCTGACCTTTGTGGGTGATTCTACGACCACCAGGGGTTTACTCACTGGATACCTCTCGGTTGCGTTTGTGTTGTCGATCGATGCCGGGCGCAAGGCTAAACCGTTTGCCCGGTGATTGGACCACCAGTCCTTTGAGTTCCAACTGAAGCAGCAACCCGGACAGTTGGCCTGACGACAGCGTCAGGCGCCTGGCCAGGTCATCGATGTGAACGGCGTCGGCTTCAAGCTTATCGATAACCATGGCCTCGTCATCCGTCAATGCTGGCGTTGCCGGTTTCGGCGGCGCTGATTCGCGTGGTGCATGGGGTTGAATGTGCTCAAATTCATCCAGAACATCACCGGCGTGGGCCACCAGTTTGGCGCCCGCTTTGATCAAGGCGTGGGTCCCGACGCTTTTAAACGAGTGAATGTTTCCCGGGACGGCAAACACCTCCCGATTCTGCTCGGCGGCCAGGCGGGCCGTGATCAGCGAGCCGCTTCGGCCGGTGGCCTCTACCACCACCGTGCCGTGGCACATGCCGCTGATGATCCGGTTGCGGGCCGGAAAATGGTGGGCATCGGGGCCGGTATCGAGTGAAAATTCGGTGATCACGGCACCATTTTCGGCGATCTGGTGGAACAGACGTCTATTTTCCCTGGGATAAATCTGATTCAGACCGGTACCCAAAACAGAAACCGTACACCCGCCTGCGGCGATGGCGCCTGAATGGGCCGCGGTATCCACCCCCCTGGCCATGCCGCTGACGATATTGACCTGCTGCCTGGCCAGATCCATACAAAGCTGCCGCGTGGTGGAAATGCCATAATCGGTGGCATTGCGGGAGCCCACAACGGCGATGTTCAGTCCGGTAGCCGGCAGGGACCCGTAAACGTATAAAAATGGCGGCGGGTCCGGAATCTGGTGCAACAGCGGGGGAAAGCCGGAATCCTTCTGGGTGACGATGGTGTATCCCTTTTGGCGGACCGCGTCCAGTTCCCGCTCAACTGCATCCGGGACCCGATGACGCTGTATGGATGCGGCCAACCGGGCGGTGACCCCTTGGACCGCTTGCAACGCAAGGCCGTCTGCGCATAGCACGGCTTCGGGCGATCCGAACTGCTCCACCAGCCGTCGAAACAACAAATTGCCGACCCCTGGCACGCTTTTCAGGGCGAACCAGGGTCGTAGTGAAACCATTTATTTTCTCCGGGTCTGCCATGCCAACAGGATGGGGCTGGCCACGAAGATCGATGAATAGGTGCCGACCAGGATGCCGACCAGGAGGGCAAAGGAAAAATCGTGGATGATGCCTCCGCCGAGAATAAACAGGGCGACCACGACGATCAACGTCGTTCCCGACGTAAGGATGGTTCGGCTCAGGGTTTCATTGATGCTCTTGTTTAAAATGGTGCCCAGGGGTTCTTTGTGATATTTGCGCAGGTTTTCCCGGATGCGGTCAAAAACGATGATGGTGTCGTTGAGGGAATAACCGATGATGGTGAGCAGCGCGGCGACGATGGGCAGGGTGAACTCTTTGTCGAATATGGAGAACATGCCCACGGTGATGGTCACGTCGTGGATCAAGGCCACGATGGCCCCCATGGCATATTTGAATTCAAAAAACCAGAAGATGACCAAAGAGACGACCAGGGCGGCCAGCATGAGAAAGGGAACCGAGACGTGGAACAGGGAGAGCAGGTAGACCGCCCCCATGATGGCGGCCGCCACGATGCCGCTCATCGCCCATTTCAATTCAAAGCGGCCGGAGATGTAAACGGTAATCAAGAGCAGGGCGTAAAACATGGCGAAGAGGGCCTTTTCGCGCAGGTCCTGCCCCACTTGAGGGCCGACCATTTCGACGCGACGGGTCTCCACCGGCACATTGGTGGCCGCCTTGAGGTTTTTTTCGATGGTTTCCGACAATCCTTCCATCGCCGGGTTGGTGGCGTCGGTGCGGATGAGGTATTCATGATCGTTGGCGTGGCCAAATTGCTGCACCGCAGAAGCGGCCAGGTCCATTGTTGCCAGTCCAGACTTGATTTGGTCGATGGTGACGGGCGCCTCGAATTTGACCTGGATCAGGGTGCCGCCGGCAAAGTCGATTCCGTAGTCGGGGCCCCTTTTTATGACCAGTGAACCGATGCTGACCGCAATCATCACCAGCGAGAGGATGAAGGCGATTTTGCGTTTTCCAATGAAATCGACATTGATACCCGGTTTGATAAACTGCATGAATCAAGTCCTTGATTGTGGTTTTTTCGTTGCCGGCCAAGATGCTATTGCCTGCTCGGACCGGGGCATCTGGCTCAGATGCTGATGGCACGAACTTTACGATTGATCAGGAAGTAATCGAATATGGCGCGCGTCAGCACCAACGCGGTGAACAGGCTGGCCACCACCCCGAGACTCAAGGTGACGGCAAAACCCTTTACCGGCCCCGTGCCGAATTGAAACAGCACCAGGGCGGCGATCAGGGTGGTGACGTTGGCGTCCAAGATGGTCAGGGTCGCCCGTTCGTAGCCGGCATCCACGGCGGCTCGGGGTGTTTTGCCAAGGGTCATCTCTTCCCGGATCCGTTCGAAGATCAACACGTTGGCATCCACGGCCATGCCGATCGTCAGGATGATGCCGGCGATGCCGGGCAGAGTGAGCGTGGCACCGAATCCAGCCAATCCGCCGGCGATGAGCAGGATGTTGAGAATCAGGGCGAAATCGGCCACGACCCCCGACCCTTTGTAGTAGACGACCATGAACAGAATCACCAGGATGCCGCCCACACACATGGAGAGCAGTCCCATCTGGATGGAGTCGGTCCCCAAGGAGGGGCCGACGGTCCGCTCTTCCAGAATCTGGACGGGCGCCGGTAGCGCACCGGCACGCAGCACGATGGCCAGGTCCCGGGCTTCTTCAGTGGTGAAGCTCCCCGTAATTCGGGCCTCTCCACCGGCAATTTTGTCCTGGATGACCGGTGCGGAATAGACGTTGCCGTCCAGTACGATGGCCAGGCGTTTTTTGACGTTTTCACCGGTAATGCGCTCGAAGATCCTCGCCCCTTTTTTGTCGAACGTGATCGAGACGTACGGCTCGTTGTACTGACTGTCGATCTGCACCCGTGCATCGGTCAGATAGGCCCCGGTCAGGGACGTGCGCTTTTTGATCAGATAGGGCGTCTTCTGGACGCGGCGGGTTGCCCGGTCTTCTTTGGTTTCGTAAAGGATCTCACTGCCGGCGGGAACGTTTCCGCTCAGCGCGGCGTTCACGTCGTGATCCTCGTCCAGCAGTTTGAACTCGAGCAGGGCGGTCTTGCCGATCAGCTCTTTGGCCCGCTGGGTGTCTTTGATGCCCGGCAGCTGAACCAGAATGCGTCGTTCACCCTGAATGCGGATGTCCGGCTCGCTGACCCCGAACTGGTCAATGCGGTTGCGGATGGTCTCCAGGGCCTGGCTCACCGCCAGCTTGCGGATATGGTCGGTTTCCTTGTCGGGAAGGTCAAGCACGATCCTCAGCACACCGTCCTTGGGGGCCCGGTCGACAATCCGTAGGTCACGGAATTCTTTGTCCAGCAGGTCTTCGAAACGCTGGACGTTTTCCCCTTCGGCAATCTTAACGGCCAAGTTGAACGTTTCCACCCGTTCGACGCCCAAGGTCCGAATCCGTTCTTTTCTCAACAGGTCCCGCATCTCCTGGCCCACCCGCTCGATGGTGTTTTCAACGGCCTTGTCCGTATCAACTTCCAGTACCAGGTGCATGCCGCCCTGAAGATCGAGGCCCAGATTGATTTTCTTATGGGGCCAAACACCGGGTTGAATGGTCGGAATCACATACACCACAGCGGTAATGATGACCGCCGCGATCACGATGAGTCTCCACGAAAGATTCTTCAACGCTTCGTTCCTTTCACGATATACATGCCAAAGCCCCAGCCGCCGTCTCGCCCCTGCACCGACAGCAGGCGAGGCTGCCGTCGAATCAGGTTCGTGGTCCGGTGGAAATGGGGCTTTTTAGGAGAAACCGGTTTGAATCTAAGACTTGCCGTTGTCGGTTTTGTCTTTCTTTTCTTTTTTGGGCGCAGCCGGGGGCGGGGAGGTCTGCATCATCGCGGACACGCTGCTCCGGTTGACTTTTACGCGAACTTTTTCAGCGATTTCCACTGTCAGCGCGCTTTCCGATACGCCGGTGATCCGTCCGTGAAGGCCGCCACTGGTGATAATCCGATCACCGGTTTTCAGGTTGTCAATCATCTGCCGGTGCTCTTTGGTTTTTTTCTGTTGGGGCCGGATCAGCAGAAAATAAAAGATGACAAACATGAGAATCAGCGGAATAAACGACGCGAATCCTCCTGAAGCACCTGGGGCGCCTGCCCCGCCCTGTCCCAAAGCGTAAGCGATATTCATTGGTATCAACACCTCCTGTCAGATATTTGAATCCTCCCCGCGGCAAGCCGCAGGGAGGGTTCACCGCAAGGATAAAATCGATTTATGGTTCGCTCGCTAACCCCGCCGCAAGCGGCGAGGAATGCGATCGCTATCGCGGTTCAAGCGGTCGCCGGTGAAATAGAGAAAACGCCTTCACCGGCGTCACACCTGTTTGGCAACCGTTAAAAGTGGCGCTGATATACTGCAAATCACCCGCGCCGTCAAATGGTTCCTTTGAATGGGAAATCATCATGATCATGAAATGGCGGGAAAGGCCTATATGGGTGGCGTCTCCGCGGCTTTGGTTTTTTTATCGTAGACAATCTCCATCTGGCCGGGGATCAGGTCATCCCGGCCGACAAGGGTGATTCCGATGGACCGCTTGCCCTCCAGGTCGCTCAGTTCCTTGCGTTTGCGGTTGAGCAGGTAGGTCGCCACCGCGGCGGGCAATTGTGCCGTGACCTGGAAGATGTCCGCTTTCAGGGTCTCCAGTTTCAGCTTCCTCAACACACTCAAGCCCAGGGATTCCGTGGACGGCACCTGGCCTTTTCCGCCGCACCGCGAACAGGTCTCCATGCTGCCGAAATCGATGGATGGCCGCAGGCGCTGGCGGGAGAGCTCCAGCAGACCGAATTTTGAAATTTTACCGATTTTTACCCGGGCCCGGTCCTGCTTCATACCGGCGCGAAGGGCCCTTTCCACCTGGTTGCGGTGCTTTTGTTCACGCATATCGATAAAATCCACGACGATGAGGCCCCCTAAATCACGGATCCTGAGCTGGCGGGCGATTTCGGCCGCGGCTTCGAGGTTGGTCATCAATGCCGTCTCTTCGACATTTTTTTTCTGGGTGCCTTTGCCGGAGTTGACGTCGATGGCCACCAATGCCTCGGTACGTTCGAGGACCACCGATCCACCGGACTTGAGCGTCACGCGGTTGTCGAAAATGGTCGCTATCTGGTCTTCCAACTGAAACCGGGTGAAAAGGGGTTTGTCCGACTTATGGAACTTGACGATACCGGTCTGTTTCGGTGCGATGATTTGGACGAAGCTTTTCACCTCCTGGTGGACGGCCTCATCGTCGATCAGAATTTCCTTGATGTCCGGCGTAAAGTGGTCGCGGATGGAGCGGACGGCCAGGTTTCGATCCTTATACAGGGCCGAGGGCGCCCGGGCCTTTACGGCCCGGGCGGTGATGCTTTTCCACAGGCGCAACAGATACTGGATATCCTTGGCCAGCATGGTTTTGGTGCAGCCCTGGCCGGCGGTGCGGACGATAATGCCGAAGCCATCGGGCAGGTCCAGCTTATCGACGATTTCCTTGAGCCGTTTGCGTTCGGTTTCGTCTTCTATCTTGCGCGAGATGCCCCGGCTGTCGCTTCCCGGCATCAGCACGGCGTAACGACCGGGCAGTGAAATGAAGGTGGTGAGCATGGCCCCTTTTTTCATAATGGGATCCTTGGTCACCTGCACCATCAACTCCTGGCCGCGCTTCACCAGGTTTTGAATGGTGTTGCCGTTAGCCGGTGGACCCTGAAAATAGTCGCTGTGGATCTCCTGTTTCTGCAAAAAGCCGTGACGTTCGGCGCCGAAGTCCACGAACACGGCCTGAAGGCTGGGTTCGATGCGGGTGATCAACCCTTTGTATATGCTGCTGTGCAGAATTTCCCTGGCTGTGCCTTCGATGTGGAATTCTTCCAGGCGGCTGTCCTTGACGATGGCGAGGCGAACCTCTTCGGGGTCTACGGCATTGATGAGGATTTTACTGGTCATTAGGAGACGACGCTGTTCCTTCCGCTTTGGGTTGACAATGTTAAATTTGTATAAATAAGGAATTGTTACAACCAAGTCAACGGATTTTTGGCCAAATGGATAAAAAGGCGCGCCGGCGAAATCGATAAGCGATCGACCGACAGCTGGGCGGTTCGTCCAGGCACTCTGGCAGAACCTGCAATAAGGGCGTTTCCGCTTGGTTGGATGACCAGAACGGCTCTTGATCTTTGGCGGGCTTTGTGGCATGAGGATGCACGCAAGTCTGGCCAAATTAATAATGTTCGCAAGAAGATAGGAAGATTCATGGATTCACGCTATGATCCCCAGGCCATCGAAGCCAAATGGCAGAAACGCTGGCAGGAAGACCGGCTGTTCAATGTCGTCGAGGCGCCAGACCGGAAAAAATACTACCTGCTGGAAATGTTTCCCTATCCATCGGGTAAAATCCATATGGGCCATGTGAGAAATTACACCATTGGTGACGTGGTGGCCCGCTACAAGCGAATGCGTGGATTCAATGTCCTTCATCCCATGGGCTGGGATGCCTTCGGCATGCCGGCTGAAAACGCTGCCATTGCCAACGACACCCATCCCGCCAAGTGGACCTACGAAAACATCGCGGCCATGCGGGCCCAACTTAAACGACTGGGGTTCTCCTATGACTGGGGCCGGGAACTGGCCACCTGTCGTCCCGAATACTACCGCTGGGAGCAGTGGCTTTTCCTCAAAATGGTCGAGCGGGGCATGGCTTACCGCAAAGAGTCCTACGTGAATTGGTGTGAACCCTGCCAGACGGTGCTGGCCAACGAGCAGGTGGAGGCGGGTTTGTGCTGGCGCTGCGGCAAACCCGTTCGTCAGAAGAAGTTGTGGCAGTGGTTTTTCAAGATCACGGATTTTGCCGAAGACCTGTTGGTCCACTGCGACATGCTTCCCGGTTGGCCGGACAAGGTGACCACCATGCAGCGCAATTGGATCGGTAAAAGCGTCGGCGCGGAGATCCGCTTTCCCGTGGCGGAAAGCGAGGCGGTCATCAGCGTATTCACCACCCGACAGGACACGGTCTTCGGGGCGACCTTCATGTGTCTGGCGCCTGAACATCCGCTGGTCCCCCGGCTGGCGGCCGGAACGGAGCAGGAAGCGTCCGTGACGGCGTTTGTCGAGCGCATCTCCCTGCAGGACCGCTCCACCAAAGCCATCGAAAACTATGAAAAAGAAGGCGTGTTTACCGGCGCCTATTGCATCAACCCCATGAACGGTCGCCGGATGCCCATCTATACGGCCAACTTCGCCCTGATGGAATACGGCACCGGCGCCGTCATGTCCGTTCCGGCCCACGACCAGCGGGATTTCGATTTTGCCCGTAAATACGGCCTGCCCGTTATCGTGGTGGTCCGTCCCCAGGACGAGGACTTGGACGGCGGCACCATGAGCGCCGCTTTTACCGGCGACGGCATCATGGTCAATTCCGGGGATTTCAACGGATTGGGCAACCGGGATGCCATGGACGCCATCGCTGCATTCATGGATCAAAACGGCATCGGTAAAAAGACCGTCAGCTTCCGGCTGCGGGATTGGGGCATCTCCAGACAGCGTTATTGGGGCGCGCCCATTCCCATGATTCACTGTGACAGTTGTGGCATCGTTCCCGTACCCGAGGCGGACCTGCCCATCGTGCTGCCGGAAGACGCCGACCTGCTGGAAGGGGGTCGTTCGCCGCTTCCGGTGCTGAAGGCGTTTAACAGGACCCGTTGCCCCCAGTGCGGGCGAGACGACGCCCGGCGGGAGACCGACACCATGGATACCTTTGTGGAGTCATCGTGGTATTTCGAGCGGTACTGCAGTCCCCGGTGCCAATCGGCCATGTTCGACACCCGGGCGGTCGACTACTGGATGCCGGTCGATCAGTATATCGGCGGTGTCGAGCACGCCATTTTGCATCTGCTTTATTCTCGCTATTTTACCCGGGTGCTAGAATCGTTGGGACTGGTTCAGTTCAAGGAGCCGTTCACCCGGCTGCTCACCCAGGGCATGGTCTGCAAGGAGACCACTGCCTGTGCGGAGCATGGCTTTCTTTTCCCTGAGCAGGTTGCGGAAGGCGGTGACAGCCGGCGGACCTGCAAACAATGCGGAAAGCCGGTGACGATCGGGCGGGTCGAAAAGATGTCCAAATCCAAAAAAAACGTCATCGACCCCAACCTTCTGCTCGACGAATATGGCGCCGACACCACCCGGCTTTTCTGCCTGTTTGCCGCGCCACCCGAACGGGATTTGGAGTGGAGCGAGCAGGGTGTAGAGGGAAGCTTCCGGTTCCTCCAGCGGGTCTGGCGGCTGGCCGAACGCTGGCTGCCGCTGTTGGATGGCGGTGAATCCAATCCGAGCGAGGTCCAGGCGTTAAACGAAATATTCCGGGAACTCGATCGAAAAACCCATGAAACCATCAAACGGGTCACGCAGGATATCGAAGACCGGTTTCATTTCAACACGGTCATCAGTGCGGTCATGGAACTGGTCAACGCCATGCAGGCCATGGATGAATCCGACGCGGATGGTCGGGGGAATCGGACGATGCGTTTTGCCTTGGAGACAACGGTCCTGCTGCTGTCTCCCATCGTTCCTCATTTCTGCGAAGAGCTGTGGGCGTCCCTTGGCCACACGGACAGTATCTTGCTGAGCCGCTGGCCCCGTTACGACGAAGCGGCCACCGTAAAAAAAGAGGTCGAAGTGGTGGTCCAGGTTAACGGTAAGCTGCGCAGCCGGTTCTCGGCCGACCTGGATACGGAAGAAAAAAAGCTGACGCAACGGGCGTTGGCTGACGAACGAATCATCCGATTGGTCGACGGGAAACCGATAAAAAAGGTTATCGTCATCAAAAACAAACTGGTGAATATCGTTATTTAAAGTAACACTTAACACTGAGCGCTACACTGAAAAGGACGTTGATGGAATTCAGGTGGGGTGCAATCGGGCTGGTCGCTTTTTTGGCCGTGACGCTGAGCGCATGCGGCTACCACTTTGCCGGCAGTGGGGGGTATCCGGCCGGCGTGTCCCGGGTGTTTATACCCATTCTGGAGAATCGGTCAGCCGAAACCGGCGTGGAGAGCATCTTCACCAACGACCTGATCTATGAATTCACCAGAAACCGCAAAGAAAGCCTGGTCCAGGACCGGTCTTCGGCTGATGGTGCGCTGACCGGGACCATCGTTTCAATCTCGGTGGAAAATATTGCCCGCGCTACGGTTTCGAACGCGGTGGAGCGACGTGTGACCGGTATACTGAACCTGCAACTGGAATCTCCCGAGGGGCGGATACTCTGGTCCTCGGGGAATATCGTCGAGCGACAGGCCTATTCGGTTGTGGATGGAAATAAAACGGCAACCGATCGGAACAAGTCCGATGCCATTGCCGTCGTGTCCAAGAAACTGGCAGAGTCCGCCTTCAACCGGCTGACGGATGATTTCTGATGACTGAGAACCCCGGCCGCCGCAGGCGGAATGCGTCAGGCAATGTCAAGCCACCGCCGTTTGCGCCTGTCTGCGGGTGCGGGGACGGGTCAGGATCGCTGAGCGTTGACCTGTCGGTTGAGACGGGAAACTTTGCGGGAGGCGGTCTTTTTGTGGAGCACCCCTTTTTTTGCCGCTTTGTCGATGGCCGATTTGGCTGCGTTAAGCTGCTCAACGGCATTTTCCGCTCCTTGAGCCACGGCGATGCGCACATCCTTGACCACGCTTTTTACCCGAGTTTGAACTGCCTTGTTCCGCAGGCGCCGCCGGGCATTCTGTCCGGCACGTTTCAATGCTGATTTATGGTTGGCCACCTTCTGTTACTCCTTTCGGAAATGTATTGGGAAAAACACAAAACTTCCTGATATCCAAAAAAATAGGGCAAGTCAAGGGTTATTGTGCCTTCCACTTACGATCGGGACCCTATGCATTCCGACGCTAGACACCAGGTAAAAAGTGAGCACCGCAATGTCACCCGCGCCGCCGGCGTGGTGGGGGCGGCAACTTTGCTGAGCCGCGTCTTCGGCTACCTGAGGGATATGGTATTGGCTTCTTTTTTTGGTGCCGGGATGACGGCGGATGCCTTTATTGCTGCCTTTCGGATTCCCAACCTGCTGCGCCGCCTCTTTGGTGAAGGGTCGTTGAGCATCGCCTTTGTGCCCGTTTTTACGGAGACCCTGCTCAAGGGGGGGCGCGAGGATGGTTTTCGTCTGGCCGTGAGTGCCCTGAAACTCTTGCTGGTCTGCCTGTCGGTGGTTTCGATCATCGGCATGGTCGCTGCACCCACCATCATTCAGGCGGTTGCCCCCGGGTTTTCCGACCTGCCGGAAAAGATCAACCTGACGGTAACACTGACACGCGTCATGTTTCCTTATGTCGCCCTTATCGGTCTGGTCGCCCTGTGCATGGGCATTCTGAATGTGCTGGGACATTTTGCCGCCCCGGCCATCGCGCCGGTCCTGTTGAACCTGTCCATGATCGGTGCTGTTTTTTTCGCTTCCCGATTTTCAGATTCTGAAACGGTTCAATCCGTGGCCCTTGCCGGTGGGGTGCTGTTGGGCGGGGTCCTTCAACTGGCGCTGCAACTGCCTTATCTGGCAAGGCACGGCGTCCGGTTCTGGGTACGATCCGGTCTGTGGCATCCGGCGATGAAAAAGGTCGGCCTCCTCATGCTGCCCACCATTTTTGGTGCGGCAGTCTATCAGATCAACATTCTGGTCGGAACCCTGCTGGCCTCCCTGCTTTCCGAGGGCAGCGTCTCTTATCTCTACTATGCCGACCGGCTGGTTCAATTCCCCTTGGGTATATTCGCCCAGGCGACCGCCACGGCTGCTCTGCCCAGCCTCTCGCGGCAGGCGGCCAATGGCGATCAGGCCGGCATGGGCGATACGTTCGGTCATGCCATGAGTCTGGTTCTGTTCATCACCGTTCCGGCCATGGTGGGACTCATCGTGCTTCGAGAACCGATCGTCGCGCTCTTGTTCAAACGCGGGGCCTTCGATGCCCATGCCACGCGATTGACCTCCGATGCCCTTTTGTATTATGCTTTGGGACTGTGGGCCTTTGCTGCCGTGCGTATTGTCGTTTCAACGTTTTACGCCATGCAGGATACCCGAACGCCAGTCAAAACCGCCACGATTTCCATCGCCGCCAATATCCTTTTGGGATTGGTTCTCATGGGCCCGATGAAGCACGGCGGGCTGGCTCTGGCGACCTCGCTGGCCTCCATGGTGAACCTGGTGCTTCTGGTGGGCGTGCTCAGACACAAGTTGGGGGTGATCCGGTGGCGGTTGATTTTTTCCAGCTGCCTGAAGACGCTTGCCGCTTCGGGGCTCATGGCTCTGGGTGTGGTGATGACCTGCCGGCTTCTCATCCCTCCTGAAACCGCAACGGGCAGTCTGCGGCTGTTGGCGGGAATCGGTGCCGGCATCCTCGGCGGCATCGCTATTTTTTCCGCGGCGGCCTGGATGATGAAGATTCCGGAATGGCAAAAAGTGATGGTATTGATGAAAAGGAGTTTAAACCGGTCATGAGCCTTCGCCGGAAAATCATCGTTGCTGGAGCCGTCGTGGCGCTTTTCAATCTGATGCTGCTGATCGTCTTCGGCGACAATGGTTTGGTGGAAATGCACCGGGTCCGTCAAAAAGAGCAGGTGATGGTGCAGCAAAACGAGACCCTGGCCAGGGAGAATGTCAGCCTGTACCGGACCATCGGACGGTTGAAAAACGATCCGGCCTTCATCGAGAGCGTGGCCCGCAATGAACTGGGCATGATCGGCAAAGATGATGTCGTCATCATTTTTCCAGGTTCCACGGGGCAAAGGAAATGATATGGAACATACAGGGGACAAGACCTTTTACACGGTGACGATGGCCCGCGTGTATGCCGATCAAGGCAGGTACGAGGAGGCCGCTCGGATATACCGTTATCTGTTGGGCCAGACCCCCGATCGCTCGGATCTCAGAGAGGCCCTGGAGGGGGTGACATCCATGTTGCCGGATACCCCCGGTCACTGGCATGACATTTCCGGTCTGATCGAGCGGTGGGTTCGTTTGATGGTCAGGTGGAATGCACTCCGGCGGCTTCAACAATGCCGTGTTCCAAAACAGCGATCAGCGTGACATGAAAAAAAATGTCCTGCATGCAAAAAATATTGTTCTGGGTGTGTGCGGCGGAATTGCCGCCTACAAGAGTGTCGAGCTTCTCAGGCGGCTGGTAAAGCTGGGAGCCAGCGTACGGGTCATGATGACCCACAGCGCCGCCCGATTCGTGAGCCCCATGACCTTTGCGGTGCTTTCGGAAAACCAGGTGTGTGTCGATCTTTTCGATGCGAAAGATGACGCGGCCATTCGGCACATCGCCTGGGCGGAAGCGGCCCATGGCGTGATCATCGCACCGGCGACGGCCAACATGGTGGCCAAGCTGGCCCATGGCATCGCCGACGATGCCCTGAGCACGTTCATGCTGGCGGTGACCTGCCCGGTAATGATCTGTCCCTCTATGAATTCCAACATGTTCGAACACCCTGCGCATCGTCGCAACCTGAAGCAGCTCGAAGCGGACGGCTGCCACATTCTGTACCCCGGTGAAGGATCGTTGGCCTGCGGCACCATCGGACCGGGCCGGCTGCCGGAACCCGCAGCGATCGTCGACCGGCTGGCCAGCTTTCTCACGCCCGACGACCTTGCCGGTAAAAATGTATTGGTCACCGCCGGACCCACCCGGGAGGCCATCGATCCGGTTCGGTATATCAGCAACCCGTCTTCCGGGAAAATGGGCTATGCCATCGCCCGTGCCGCTGAATACCGCGGCGCCTGCGTGACCCTGATCACCGGTCCCGTGTGTTTAGATCCACCGCAACACGTGGAGGTGGTGCCCGTCGTCACCGTGGACGATATGGCTGCCGCCGTTTTTGCCCGTCTCGACCAGGCCGATGTGGTCGTGAAGGTGGCTGCGGTTTCAGACTACCGGCCAGTCTACACCGAAGCGCACAAGATCAAAAAGCGTCAGGAACACATGCAACTGACCCTGGAGCGCACCACGGACATCCTGAAAACCGTCGGGCAACGCAAAACGCATCAGATCGTTGTCGGATTTGCCGCAGAGACCCGGAACCTGGAAGCCCATGCGCGCAAAAAACTTGAAGAGAAACATCTGGATATGATTGCAGCTAACCTCATCGGTCCACCCGATTCCGGTTTTGGATCCGACACCAACCGCATGACCCTGTTTTTTGCAGACGGCCGAAAAGAGATCCTCGATGTAATGGACAAGGATGGGTTGGCCCACCTGATCCTTGACCGGGTGGCCGAATTGGTCAAACAGAGCGCCGTTCCGTGAGACCACTGATTCCACATAAAATCATCCGGGACATTCGAAACACGCTGTGTTATCTTAAACAAGGCGGATGCACCGGTTTTGACTGCAGCGAGGCCAGCCTGGCCCTCTTGAATCATCTGGGGCGGCCGCACCATGGCGCAGGGGCGGCTCGGGAAACCCTGGCAGACGTCTGCACCGACCTCGGCGACTGCACCCGATGCGGGCTGTGTGAATCGAGAACCCATATCGTGTTTGGCGAGGGAAGCCCCGACGCGCAAGTGGTATTCGTCGGTGAAGGTCCGGGATTCGAAGAGGATAAATGCGGTCAACCCTTTGTGGGAGCCGCAGGACGGCTGTTGACCAAAATTATTGCCGCCATGGGGCTGACCCGGGAGACGGTTTATATCGGTAATATTGTCAAATGCCGGCCCCCGAACAACCGGAACCCGGCACCTGAAGAGATTCGCCAATGCCTGCCGTTTCTCAAGCGGCAGTTGGCCGCCATCAATCCGCGCGTCATCTGCGCCCTTGGAAGTGTGGCTGCCCGGGCCCTGCTGGACACCGAGACGCCCATCTCCCGCCTCAGGGGAAAGTTTTATGCGTTTTCGGGGATTCCGGTGATGCCGACTTTTCACCCGGCATTCTTGCTGCGCAATCCGGAGAAGAAAAGAGACGTGTGGGAAGATGTCCAGCAAATCATGAAAATGCTGGAATAGCTGCCACCCATGCCCCTTTCCCGCCTTCAAGGGGGGTTTTATGAGAAATCGATCCATCATCTTTAGCCTATTCGCCGTCTGGTTATTGCTGCTTTCAATCCCTCAGGCCGATGCCGGGTCTGCACCGGTCTATCTGGTCCGGATCAGCGGCGCCATCTCTCCCGGCAATGCCGATTTCCTGGATTCGGCCATCCACCGGGCCAACGCGGAAGGCGCCGGCTGTCTCATCGTGATGCTGGACACCCCTGGTGGCCTTGCCGAATCCATGCGCAAGATGGTCATGGCCATCTATGCGAGCAGAATTCCGGTGGTCGTCTACGTGGCACCGTCGGGTGCCCGGGCGGCATCCGCCGGCGTGATGATCACCATGGCCGCCGATGTGGCCGCCATGGCCCCGGGAACCCACATCGGTGCCGCCCACCCGGTCAACGCCGGCGGCAAAGATCTGGATAAGACCATGGCCGAGAAGATCACCAACGATATGGTGGCCTTTGTGAAAAGCATCGCCGAAAAGCGTGAGCGCAACATTGAGTGGGCCGAAAAGGCGGTGCGTGAAAGCGTGTCGGTGACGGAAAGCGAAGCCCTTGAGAAAAAGATCATCGACCTGGTGGCCCGGGACCTGGACGACCTGGTCGTCCAGATCAACGGTCTTGCCATCAAGGGAAAAGGACCGGTCGATATTGACCCGGACACACGCGTCTGGATTGCCGAATCGCTGAGAACCCGGATACTCAAGGCGCTCAGCGATCCCAATATCGCTTACATCTTGATGATGATCGGGCTGGCCGGCCTCTATTTCGAGCTGTCCCATCCGGGTGTTGTCCTGCCGGGGGTCATCGGCAGCATCGCCCTTATCCTGGCCTTTTACTCGCTTCAGACCCTGCCGGTGAATATCGCCGGCGTCCTGCTGATCCTGCTGGCGCTGATCTTTTTTATCATGGAAATGAAAATCGCCAGCTACGGCCTGCTCAGTGTGGCGGGGATCATTTGCCTGCTGTTGGGATCGGTGATGCTTTTTGACCGGGCGGGCGGGCAAATCGGTATTTCGTGGACCGTCTTGGTGCCAACCATCAGCCTTGTCGGGGGCTTTTTCGTGGTGATCGCCGGACTGGTATTTCGCTCCCGGACCCGTCGGCCCATGACGGGGGAGTCGGGGTTGATCGGCGAAACCGGTGTGGTGAAAACGCCCCTGACACCCACCGGTCGGATTCAGGTTCACGGTGAACTGTGGTTCGCCCGATGCCGGACGCCGCTGGCCGCCGGTAAGCGGGTCCGTGTGACGGCGGTGGACGGCCTGACCCTGGAGGTGGAACCGGCGTCATCGGTCACAGGACCCACGGGGATCACGCCATAGCCGGCGATACCAGGCGGATAGGCGCCGATCGGTCCACACCGTTTACGCATCATCGGCGCAATCAACCGCCCAACCGGGTGAGAGGAGGAATCCATGCTACCAACCATCGGTGCAGTTGTACTTGTCGTTTTATTTCTTTCCGCCGCACTCAGGATTCTGAACGAATATGAGCGGGGTGTCATTTTCCGCCTCGGCCGGGTCATCCAGGCCAAGGGACCGGGGCTGATCATCCTTATTCCCATCGTTGACAAGATGGTCAAGGTGAGTATGCGACTGGTGGCCATGGATGTGGACCCCCAGGACGTGATTACCCTGGACAATGTATCGGTGAAGGTCAATGCGGTCATCTATTTTCGGGTGATCGGCCCCATCAAGGCCATTGTGGAGGTCGAAAACTATTCCTATGCCATCGCCCAACTGGCACAGACCACCCTTCGCAGTGTTTGCGGCCAGGCCGAACTGGACGAACTCCTCTCGGCCCGGGAAAAAATCAATGCCAAGCTTCAGGAGATCCTGGATACCCACACGGACCCTTGGGGCATCAAGGTGGCAAACGTCGAGCTCAAGCACATCGACCTGCCCCAGGAGATGCAGCGGGCCATGGCCAAACAGGCCGAGGCCGAGCGGGAACGGCGGGCCAAGGTGATCAACGCGGAGGGCGAATTCCAGGCTGCGGACCGCTTGGCCGCGGCGGCCAGGATCATCGACCAGTATCCCACCGCCATCCAGCTGCGCTTCCTGCAGACCATGCGGGAGATGTCCGCCGAGCACAACACGACCACCATTTTCCCGCTGCCCCTGGATCTGTTCCGCCCATTCATGAAGTTGGCGGAGAAGGCGAACAAGGCGTGATCCCTATTGACACGCCCGGTGGGATGGGACTACTAAGACTGTTTTTGTATGGATGGAATACGGTTTGGCGCGGTGCCCGAGGCACCCGTGTTCGGGGTATTGACCGCTACTTCATGAAAGGAGACTGGATCAAATGACCAAAGGTAAGGAAGGCGCAGAAAAACCGTTGGATAAAATGACCGTCAAGGATCTTCGTGAAATCGCCCATGCCATACCGGACCTCAAGGGCATTCACGGCATGAACAAGCAGGACCTGCTCGATGCGGTCAAGGCGCATCGGGGCATCAAGGATGAGAAACCCAAAAAGTCCAGTCGATCGATTCGCCAGATTAAACAGCATATCCGGGAACTCAAAGCCCTTAAAAGCGAAATCGCCCCAGAAAAAGACCGCAAAAAATCCGGAATCCTGCGCCGCCGGATCTCGCGGTTGAAAAAAAAGACACGCAACGTGGCCTAACGCCTGACGGCCAACCACAATCGTTTTTCAGCAGCCTGCCAAAGGGTCGACGGTTGTGAAACCAGGAAGTGCCAATGATTGATCCGGCAGCACTCGCTTTTGACATCGATGGTGTAATCGCCGACACCATGCACCTGTTTCTGGATATCCTCAGGGATCACTACGATGTCCACACAGTGCGATACGACGACATCACCTGCTACCGGCTTGACGACTGCCTGGATCTGGACGGGGACGTTCTGGACGGGGCGACGGCCCGGATCATCGATGGGGGGTACCGGGCTGTGCTGAAACCGATTCCCGGCGCCGGGCCGGTGTTAAGGCGCATCGGGGAGGCGACGGGCCGAATCCTGATGGTGACGGCCCGGCCCGCGCCGGGCCCCATCGACGGTTGGATGAACCGGCTGCTCGACGGTCAGCATCGCCGGGCCAGAATCGTCGCGACCGGTTCATTCGAGGCCAAAACCGACGTGCTGCTGGAAAACGGCATCAAATGGTTCGTGGAGGACCGCCTGGAAACCTGCCACCTGCTCAACGCCGCCGGCATCACACCTGTCGTGTTCCGCCAGCCATGGAACCGGGAACCCCATGATTACCTTGAGGTGGCCTCCTGGCGGGAACTCGAACAACGGATCGCTTTCCCATGACGCGGACTGGGCTGACAGAACAGATCGATTTTTTCCTGGAGGTCTTGGCTTCGGAAAAAGGCTACTCCGTCCACACCATTCGCGCCTATGGTCATGATCTGGTGGAGTTTGCCGCCTATGCCGCCCGCGCGACAGGCCTGTCCGCAGAAGGAGAGAAACGGTCGCTGACCATCGACGATATCGACAACCTGACGGTCCGTGGGTACCTGGGGCTTCTGCACCGCCGGAACGAGAAGGTTACCATTGCCCGCAAGCTGTCGGTATTGCGATCCTTTTTCCGTCACCTGGTGAGACACCGGTTGACTGATCAAGATCCCACGGCCGCCATCCTGACGCCCAAGCACAGTCGGCGGATGCCGTCCTACCTGTCCGTTGACGACATGTTCCGCCTGCTGGATCAGACGGCCGACGACACCGTGCTGGGGCTGCGCAACCGGGCCCTGTTCGAAACCCTATACGGATCGGGGATCCGGGTGTCAGAATTGACCGGCTTGAATGTGTTCGATGTCGATTTTTCCTCAGGATCGCTGCGGGTCTCGGGAAAAGGAGGCCGTGAACGAATCGTGCCGGTGGGTCAAAAGGCGCTGGATCGCATTCAGGCCTACCGGGACCGGCTCTTTGCCCGGACCGGCATCGGCATGGCGGTCGATGGCCCGCTCTATCTAAACAAGAACAAGGGCCGGCTGAGTTCACGTTCCGTGGCCCGGATTCTGGAAGCATGGATTCGTAAGTGCAGCCTGGCGGTGCCGATTTCCCCCCACGGCATCCGGCACAGTTTCGCCACCCACATGCTGGACGCGGGTGCAGACCTGCGCACCGTTCAGGAACTGCTGGGCCACAAGAGCCTGTCGACCACCCAGAAATACACCCATGTGAGCATCGACCGGCTCATGGCGGCCTACGACAGCGCCCACCCAAGGCGATAGAAAGGATCCGGGTTTCATTCATGTCCCATCAATCCACGCCACATTCTCTGCGGTTCCACGGCACCACCATTCTGGCTGTCCGGTCAGGGGACCGGGTGGTCATGGCCGGTGACGGTCAGGTGACCCTGAACAATACGGTCATCAAGCACAATGCCCGCAAGGTTCGGCGCATATACAAGGACACCATCCTGGTGGGGTTTGCCGGTGCCACGGCCGACGCCCTGACCCTGACCGAGAAACTGGAGCAGAAACTGGAGCGCTACAACGGGAATCTGACCCGGTCGGCCGTTGAACTGGCCAGAGATTGGCGGGCGGACAAGTACCTGCGCCGCCTGGAGGCCTTGATGATTGCCGCGGACGGCACGTCCATGCTGATCATATCGGGAAACGGGGATGTCATGGAACCGGACGAGGGCATTGCGGCCATTGGTTCGGGCGCTGTGGCCGCCCAGGCGTCGGCGACCGCCCTTTACCATCAGACCGAACTGGACGTGCGCCGGATTGTCGAGGTGTCCATGAAAATCGCCGCCTCCCTTTGCGTATTCACCAACGACCGTATCACCATCGAAGAGCGTTGATCCATGAATGACCTGAAACCCATCGATATCGTGGCTGAACTGGACAAATACATCATCGGCCAGAATGATGCCAAGCGCTCCGTCGCCATCGCCCTGAGAAACCGTTGGCGGCGCCAACAGGTGCCGGAATCGCTCAGGGATGAGATCGCCCCCAAGAACATTATCCTGATCGGCCCCACCGGGGTGGGCAAGACGGAAATTGCCAGGCGCCTGTCGCGGCTCAGCGACTCGCCGTTTTTCAAAGTGGAAGCGTCCAAATTTACCGAGGTGGGATATGTGGGTCGGGATGTGGAGTCCATGGTCCGCGACCTTTTGGAGCTGACGGTCAACGCCGTTCGCACGGCCGCGCAGGAGGCTGTCACGGACCAGGCATGGCGCATCGCCGAGGAACGGATGCTTGACCTGCTGCTGCCCAAGGCTGATCGGGGTCGGGCGGATGCTGCTGGAGAAGGCGGCCTGGAAGTGGTCAATCTATCCGCTGATACCGCTTCGTCCACGCGGGAGAAGCTGCGCAAGATGCTGCAGGCCGGAAAAATGGACAATCGTTATGTCGATCTGGACGTGGTTGAGCGCAACATGCCCATGGTCGAGATATTTTCCAACATGGGCATGGAGGAGATGGGATTCAACTTCAAGGATATGCTGGGGTCCCTGCTGCCCAAGAACACCCGCCGCCGAAAGATCAAAGTGCCTGAAGCCATGAAAACCATGGCCGCGGAGGAGGCCCAGAACCTGGTGGACATGGACAAGGTGATCCAGGATGCGATCGCCAAAGTGGAACAGTCCGGCATCATTTTCCTGGACGAGATCGACAAGATTGCCGGCAACGGCAAAGGGCAGGGCCCGGATGTCTCCCGGGAGGGGGTTCAGCGGGATCTGCTGCCCATCGTGGAGGGCTCCACAGTCAATACCAAGTACGGACCGGTGAAGACCGACCACATCCTGTTTATCGCCTCCGGTGCCTTTCATACCATCAAACCGTCCGATCTGATTCCGGAACTTCAGGGACGCTTTCCCATTCGAGTGACCCTGGATGCCCTGAACCGAAGGGATTTTGTCCGCATCCTGACAGAACCGAAGAACGCGCTTCTGCTCCAGTATGTCGCCTTGCTCAAAACGGAGGGGGTGGAACTGGTCTTCTCCGACGATGCGGTCGAACGGATCGCCGAGATTGCCGAGGAGGTGAATGTCCGTACGGAAAATATCGGTGCCCGGCGCCTGCATACCGTCATGGAGCGGCTGCTCGAAGACATCCTCTTCGACGCCCCCGATGTGCCGGATGCTCACCTGACGGTGGATGATGCATACGTTGGGGAAAAACTCAAGGCGATCAAGGATGATGAGGACCTGAGTCGCTATATCCTCTAACGACCCCTTGAATCCCGGAACCCACGAACCCTGACCAATTAAGGATCCACCATGACCCCCGAAATCTCACCCCCCCACTCAACCGTGGCGGACATCCTCATCGAGGCCCTGCCTTATATCCGCAAGTTTTCCGGTATGACCGTGGTGGTGAAGTACGGCGGCCACGCCATGGTTGACGAGCAGCTGAAAACCGACTTTGCCCGGGATATCACCCTGCTCAAGTTCATCGGTCTCAATCCGGTGGTGGTTCACGGCGGCGGCCCCCAAATCAACCGGGTTTTGGATCAGATGGGCATTCGTCCCCAGTTTGTGCGGGGCATGCGGCTCACCGACGGGCCGACCATGGACGTGGTCGAAATGGTGCTGGGCGGCAAGGTGAACAAAAGCATCGTCGCTCAGATCAACCAGCAGGGAGGCAAGGCTGTGGGGCTGAGCGGCAAGGACGGTGGTCTTATTGAAGCCAAAAAGATGCGCATCCTTCATCAGGCCGACGCGGGCAGCCCGCCGGAGATCATCGATCCGGGAATGGTGGGCGAGGTGACCCGGATCGACCCCCAGATCATCCACACCCTGTCGGACAAGGGGTTCATTCCCATCATTGCCCCGGTGGGCGCGGGTACGCAAGGGGAGACTTACAACATCAATGCGGATCTGGTGGCCAGCCGCATCGCCACGGCCCTGGCTGCCGGCCGGCTGATTCTGCTCACCGATGTGGACGGGGTGGTGGATGCCGACGGTCGGCTGATCTCATCCATTGATGCGGCGACCATCCGCCGCATGATCGCTGAAGGCAGCATCAGCGGCGGCATGATCCCGAAGATCGAAAATGCCCTTTTCGCGCTGAAAAACGGCGTGAAAAAGGTGCCCATCATCAACGGAAAGCGCCGTCACGCGATATTGCTGGAGTTGTTCACCGATAGGGGGATAGGCACGGAGGTGATAGAATAAATGACCGACACCATCATGCGCACGGCGGACCGGGTGATCGCAGCTACCTACAAACGATTTTCCGTGGTTATGGAGCGCGGCCAGGGGTGTACGCTCTGGGATACTCAGGGCCGCCGCTATACGGACTTTGTCGCCGGTATTGCCGTGTGCAATTTAGGTCATGCCCACCCGCGCATTACCGACGCGCTGGCCCGCCAGGCCGGGCGGCTGGTGCATGTGTCCAACCTCTACTACACCATTCCCCAGACCGAACTGGCCCGGATGCTGGTTGTACACAGTTTCGCGGACCGCGTCTTTTTCGGCAACTCCGGCGCCGAGGCAAACGAAGCTGCCATCAAGCTGGCCCGGAAATACTTCAAGGACGCCGGTCAGCCGGAACGGTTTCGCATTGTTTGTATGGAAAAGTCCTTTCACGGGCGAACCATGGCCACCTTGTCCGCCACGGGCCAAGATAAGATCAGGAAGGGCTTCGACCCGGTATTGGAAGGGTTTTCTTTCGTGCCTTTCAACGACATCGACGCCTTGAAATCGGCCATCGACGACCACACCTGCGCCGTGATGCTGGAGCCGATCCAGGGCGAGGGAGGCATCCGCTGCCCGGACCCCGATTTTCTTCAACAGGTTCGTCAGCTCTGTGACCAGCGCGGCCTGTTGATGATCTTGGACGAGATCCAGACGGGCATGGGGCGAACCGGAACACTTTTCGCCCACCAGCAATACGGTGTGACGCCGGATATCATGACCCTGGCCAAAGCCCTGGCCAACGGACTCCCCATCGGCGCCATGCTGGCCACTGAACGGGTGGCGGCTGCCTTCGGAATCGGCGCCCACGCCTCCACCTTCGGCGGGACGCCCCTGGTGGCATCCGCCGCCCTCGAGACCCTGAAGATCATGGATGAAGAAAAGATCGTTGATCGTGCCCGGGACACCGGGACCTACTTCAAGGATGCGCTGAAACAGCTTAAGCGCCGACACCGCCGGATTACCGAGGTGCGGGGCAGGGGGCTGCTGCTGGGCATTCAACTGAACGGACCGGCCGATGAACTGGTGCCGGTATTGATGGGAAAGGGTTTTTTGGTCAACTGTGTCCAGGGAGACACCCTGCGGTTCGTTCCTCCCCTGATTATCCAGCGGGATGAAATTGACGCGTTGATCCAGTGTCTGGATGAGGCGTTGATGCAGTGAACAGCGAACGATGACGGTGACGAACTCGCGTCTAACAAGGAGAACAAAAGTGACGGAACGGATAAATAAAGTGGTGCTGGCTTACTCGGGTGGCCTGGACACATCGGTGATCCTGAGATGGCTCATTGAAACCTACGATTGCGAAGTGGTCACCTTTTCCGCAGACATCGGCCAGATCGATTCGCTGGAAAATGTGGAGGCCAATGCCATGAAGACCGGCGCGGTCAAGGCTTACGTGGATGACCTCAAGGAGACCTTTGTCCACGATTACGTGTTCCCGGCTTTCCGGGCCAACGTCATCTACGAAGGGCAGTATCTGATGGGAACCTCCATTGCCCGGCCGCTCATCGCCAAACGGCAGATGGAGATCGCCGCCCTGGAAGGCGCCGATGCGGTCAGCCACGGCGCCACCGGCAAAGGCAACGACCAGGTTCGCTTTGAACTGGGTTATTACGCCATCAACCCGGATATCAAGATCATCGCTCCCTGGCGCGAATGGGACCTGAATTCGCGGACCGCGCTGATGGCTTTCGCCGACAATCACGGCATTCGAGTGCCCACCACCCATGCCAAACCTTACAGCACCGATGGCAATCTGCTGCATGTCAGTTACGAGGGCGGTATTTTGGAGGACCCCTGGGCCGGGCCACCCGACGACATCTTCACCTTGACGGTCTCGCCCAAGGATGCCCCGGACGCACCCGAGACCATCGAGATCACCTTCGCCGACGGCGACCCGGTGGCGGTCAATGGCGCCGTTCTTTCACCGGCCAACCTGTTGACCGAATTGAACCGCCTGGGAGGCAAACACGGCATCGGCCGCATCGACATCGTGGAAAATCGCTTCGTGGGCATGAAATCCCGCGGGGTTTATGAAACACCGGGCGGCACCATTTTACGGCAGGCCCACATGGCCATGGAGTCCATCACCATGGACCGTGAAGTGATGAACCTGCGGGACTCCCAGATTCCGCGATATGCCCAGCTTATTTACAACGGATTCTGGTTCTCTCCGGAGATGGAGGTGCTGCAGGGCATGATCGACAGCACCCAGAAAAACGTGTCCGGTGTGGTGCGCTTAGAGCTGTACAAAGGGAACTGCGTTGTCCGCGGCAGAAAGTCAGACCACTCGCTCTACAGTGAAGCCCACGCCACGTTCGAGGATGATGATGTGTATCGCCAGGCGGATGCGGAAGGATTTATCCGTCTCAACGCCCTGCGGCTGAGAATCCGTAAACTCATGCAACGGAAAGGGTAGGCGTGGATCCATGGCTGAAAAACCCTGGGACGGACGGTTTTCGGAGAAAACAGACAAAAGCGTGGAGGCGTTTACCGCCTCCATCGCCTATGATCGTCGGCTATACCCTTACGACATCGCCGGCAGCATTGCCCACTGCAGAATGCTGGCCAAGGTCGGTATCATCACCGATGAAGAGGCTGTCGGGCTGGTGGAAGGGTTGGGCACCATCAAGCGGGAGTTGGATCGGGGCGAATTCATCTTCGACGACAGTCTGGAAGACATTCACATGCACATCGAGGCCCGGCTGCTTCAGGTGGCGGGGAAAGTGGCGCAGAAGCTGCACACCGCGCGCAGCCGCAACGATCAGGTCGCCCTGGACGTGCGCATGTACCTGCGCGACGAGACGCATCGGACCATCGATCTGCTGCAAACGCTGCGCACGGTGCTGGTGGATCTGGCCAGTGACCACCAGGATGTGGTCATGCCTGGATATACCCACACCCAGCGGGCCCAGCCGGTGCTGTTTGCCCATCACATGATGGCCTATTACGAGATGTTCACCCGGGATCAGGCACGCTTTTCCGACTGCCTGGACCGCATCAACGTGATGCCGCTGGGCGCCGCGGCCTTGGCCGGCACCACGTATCCCATCGACCGGGGCTACGTGGCCGAGCTGCTGGATTTTCCGCGGGTCAGCCCCAACAGCATGGATGCGGTGTCGGACCGTGATTTCGCCATGGAATTTCTTGCGGTCGCCAGCATCTGCATGGTTCATCTGAGCCGGCTGTCCGAGGAGTTGGTGCTGTGGTCCACATCGGAGTTTGGCTTTATCACCCTCTCGGATGCGTTTGCCACGGGCAGCAGCATCATGCCCCAGAAAAAAAACCCGGACGTCCCGGAGATTGTCCGCGGGAAAACCGGTCGGGTGTTCGGATCGCTGATCGCCCTGCTGACCCTCATGAAAAGCCTGCCCATGTCCTACAACCGGGATATGCAGGAGGACAAGGAACCGCTCTTCGATGCCGCGGATACGATCCATGCATGCCTTTCCATCAATATCCAGATGATTCCCCGGATTGCCGTGAACCGGGAAATCATGCGCCAGGCCGCGTCCGTCGGATTCCTCAACGCCACGGACATGGCCGATTATCTGGTGAACCAGGGCATGCCCTTTCGAAAAGCCCACGCCTGTGTCGGTGGCGCCGTGGCTTATGCCTTGGACAAGGGGACGGAGCTGGACCAGCTGACCCTGGATGAGCTCAAATCATTCTCGCCCCTGATCAAGGCGGATATCTTCGATCACCTGACCCTGGAGGTCATGATCGACCGCCGCCAGAGCCTGGGGGGAACGGCAACGGAAAACGTGGCCCGGGCGATTGCCGAGGCCAGGAAGGCGCTGGCCCAACCACCGGCTTGAGAATCGGCCGGCAAATCGATACGGAAACGTTGGCTTTTATGCACGATATAAGAAGAACTCCCATCCGTTTAAAAATGATCGTTCGATGGGGAATTGTTTTTCTGCTCAGCGCCAGTTATCTCGGTTGCGGCGTCAAGGGGCCTCCGGTGCCGCGCAGTCAGCCGCCGGTGCCGGCGGTGGTGGACTTGGCATACACGGCAGAGGGTCAACGCATCGCACTGGCCTGGCGTCTGTCGGGGCCCCTTTCGGCTAAACAGGCAAGCCAAGCGGCATTCGGGCTTTACCGGTCGCGGACTGCCCTGGCAGAATCAGGCTGCGATGGCTGTCCTCTGGTATTTGAAAGAGTGGCCACGGTGCCATACGTTCATACGGCATATAACCGGTATACCATCGACGCGCCTCTGGAACCCGGTTATCGTTATGTGTTCAACGTGCGGTTGGAAACGGACGGAGGTGCCGGACCCGATTCTAATCCGGTGCAGATCGACCACTTGTCTGACACGCCTTCCGAAGTGTCGGAGACCCCATGAAAACCATTCCCTTTTTCAAAATGAGCGGCAGCGGCAATGACTTTATCATCATCGACAACCGGGGGGCAGTGGTGCCTGAAGCCCAGTTGGTGCAACTGGTCATCGGGGCCTGCCGTCGCAAGATGTCGGTCGGCGCCGACGGCATGATCTTCATCGAATCGTCTGCCAGCCTTGATTTCAAGTGGCGCTTTTTCAACGCCGACGGCAGCCTGCCGGATATGTGCGGCAACGGCGCCCGTTGTGCGGCCCGTTTTGCGTTCCTGCACGGAATCGCCGATCGGCAAATGGCCTTCGAAACCCGGGCGGGAACGATCGAAGCCACCGTGGGTGACGACACCGTCAAGATCCGCATGACCGCGCCAAGGGATCTCAAGACCGGGACCATGTTGGATTTGGCGGGGACACCGACCGCCGTTTCCAGCGTCAACACCGGCGTGCCCCACGTGGTGATGGTCGTGGACGACATCGAGGCGGTGGCGGTGGTAAAGACGGGGCGGCTTATCCGTTATCACCCGGATTATGCCCCCGGCGGCACCAATGTGAATTTTGTCGCGGTAAGGGATAACGGGACGATTTTTATCCGCACCTATGAACGCGGCGTCGAGGATGAGACCCTGGCCTGTGGAACGGGGAATGTGGCTGCGGCGCTGGTCCTGGCCCACGAGCGGGGGGTGACATCGCCGGTTACGCTGACGACCCGCAGCGGGGGAAACCTAACGGTTCATTTCAGCACGCAAGGCGGCCGCTACCGGGATGTGTTCCTGGAAGGCGATGCCCGGGTGATCTATCGCGGTGACTTGTGGGAGGAAGCATGGCGGCCGTAAACACGGACCACGCCGTGTTCATTTCCGTCGGGTCCAATATAGGCGACAAGCTGGACAATTGTCTGACCGGCATCGCCGCCCTGACCGCCCCTGCTGAAGCGTCGCTTTTGGGGGCCTCCCGGTTTTTCCGGACATCCCCGGTGGACTATGCGGATCAGGACTGGTTCGTCAACGCGGTGGTGAGCATCAGGACAACCATGGCGCCGTTGGCGCTGTTGGACAAACTGGTTTCCATCCAGCGGCAGATGGGGCGAAAAGCCGATGCGGTGCGGTTCGGTCCGCGGGTACTGGACCTGGACATCCTGTTGTACGACGAGCGGGTGATCCGGTCGCCGAGGTTGACGATTCCCCATCCGCGCATGCACAAAAGGGCCTTTGTCTTGCAGCCCATCTGTGATATAAACCCGTCGATTGTTCATCCGGTGCTGGGACAAACCGTTGCCGATCTGCTCAGCCACCTCGACGATGAAGGCCAGCAGGTCATTCCACTGGAAAACCAGCCCGAACGGTTGTAAGGGTTAAACACATGAATGGGCCAGACCAATGAAAGGAATCGGTATGGGGGTACTGCGGCCATGGATTACGCAGCCCCACTGGATGGTCTTGACCCGTGTACTAGGCAGGCTGCCGTGAAACTGATTCTGCTGATCATCATCGTCTACCTGGCCTATCGGGCCGCCAAATCCTGGGTGATGCGAAATCTTCAGGCCCCTGACCGGCAAGGGCCCCGCCATCCCAGCATCGATGATGTGATGGTCAAGGACCCGGTTTGCGGGATTTACTTTCCCCAGCGGGAAGGGGTGGCGCTAACACGCGGTGGGGAAACATTCCTGTTTTGCTCTGCTGCCTGCCGCGACCGGTTTTTGGAAGAACAGAAAGGAATGCGAATATGAAATTTTTTATTGATACCGCCAATGTGGATGAAATCAAAGAGGCCCTGAGTATGGGCATGGTAGACGGGGTGACAACCAACCCGTCGCTGATCGCCAAGGAGGGACGGGTCTTTGAAACGGTGATCAAGGAGATCAGTGAACTGGTAGACGGTCCCATCAGTGCCGAGGTGATCAGCCTGGAAGCCGGTGGCATGGTCAAGGAGGCGCGGGAGTTGGCCAAGATTCACAAGAATATCGTCATCAAGGTGCCCATGACGGTGGATGGCCTCAAGGCCACCCGTCAGCTCACCGAAGAGAACATCAAGACCAACGTCACCCTTATCTTCTCACCACTTCAGGCCTTGATGGCGGCAAAGGCCGGTGCGACCTATGTAAGTCCCTTCGTCGGGCGGCTGGACGACCTTTCCCAGGACGGCATGCAGCTCGTCGAGCAAATCGTTGAGATTTTTTCAAACTACGCCTATGATACCGAGATCATTGTGGCCAGCATCCGCAATCCCCTGCATGTGCTGGACGCGGCCCTGGCTGGGGCGGATATCTCGACCATCCCATTCGATGTGCTGAGCAAACTGGCGGCCCATCCGTTGACGGACAAGGGCATCAGCGCTTTTCTGGCCGATTGGGATAAGGCAAAAAAATAGCGGTTATCGGTCAATCGAAACGATTGGACCTTCTATCTGACGAAAATGAAAAACGAGCAGATCAACTCACTTCTCACCCATCCCAACACGCTGACGCTGTTCAGGATCATCTCGGTCCCAATCATCGTGCTGCTGCTGATGATGCCCAATCGCTTCACGGCGCTGCTGGCCGGCCTGATTTTCAGCGCCGCCGCAATCACCGACTATTTTGACGGATACCTGGCGCGCCGATACGGGCTGGTCTCCAACCTGGGCAAGGTCATGGACCCGGTGGCGGACAAACTGCTGGTCTCCTGCTCGCTGATCATGCTCACCGCCCTGGGATGGATGCCGGCCTGGATCGCCTGCATCATTGTCGGCCGGGAACTGGCCGTCACGGGGCTAAGGAATATCATTGCCCAGAATAAAATCGACGTCTCCGCATCCAGCTTGGGCAAATACAAGACCGGTTTCCAGATTGCGGCTATTATTCCCTTGATGTTTCATTTTCCGGCCTTTGGATTGGACTTTCACGCCGTTGGTATGTTTTTCCTCTGGGGAGCCCTGATATTTACGCTCTGGTCGGGGACGGATTACTTCCTGCGGTTCAGAAAATTACTCCGCGGCTGAAATTTTCTGTTGACATTGAAAGCATTAATTTATAAAAGTGCCATTTCAACTGAGCGGGAATAACTCAGTGGTAGAGTGCGACCTTGCCAAGGTCGAAGTCGCGGGTTCAAATCCCGTTTCCCGCTCCATTTTTTTTTATACGGGCGGCATAGCCAAGTGGTAAGGCAGAGGTCTGCAAAACCTCCATTCTCCGGTTCAAATCCGGATGCCGCCTCCAATCATACCGGCAAGATAGGGCTGAATTTCTTTCGGCCCTTTTTTTTATGGTTGCGGACAGGCTGCGGCCGGTTGCCAGCCATTCAGTTCATCCATGTTGGCGTCGGATTTCTTCGGACCCCAAATAGCAAACCACATCTGTTGATAGAGGATGCGTCATGGGAAATATTATCATAGAGAAATATCGGACCCAATTCTCTCGGGTTTTTGGGATATTGCTGATAATTTTTATTATATTTTCAAAAAGCCAATGGAAATATCAAAGCCCTTTGTTCGGGTCGATTCTATTTTCTATGGGGTTGCTGCTTGCGGCAATCGCTTCCCTGGGAAGAATGTGGTGTTCCTTATACATTGCAGGGCGGAAAGTTACTGAACTGGTTACCGTTGGTCCGTATTCAATGACCCGAAATCCGCTGTATTTTTTCAGCCTGATCGGTGCGCTCGGCGTTGGGCTCACAACGGAAACCCTCCTGATTCCATTGATTATTCTGATTGCGTTTGCATGGTTTTACCCTTCGGTCATCCGGCATGAGGAATCGGAGTTGCGGGCCATGCATGGAAAACCATTTGAGGCATACGTCAAGGCGGTACCAACATTTTTCCCGAAGATTTCATATCTTAACGAACCTGAAGACTATATGGTGAAGCCGATTGTTTTCCGAAAGCATATATTCAGTGCCGTGTGGTTTGTCTGGTTGATCGCCATTCTCGAATTGATTGATGCACTTCAAGAATGGGGTGTGTTCCCGAACCTATTTACCATTTATTAGCACCCATTCATTTCGATCGTGGCCTACCAGGCAAGGGGCTATGCGCTGTTGCCGATGGATTGAGTTGACCCATAGCGTCCGGCCAGATCGGCATAACGAAGCCCGCTGCCGCCGAAGATGTCCAGGGCGCTGCCCACGGTAAAATCGATGCGCCCGTTTCCCAGCGAATCGATCCTATCGATGTCCTGCTGGCTTGATATGCCACCTGCATAGGTGACCGGCAGGCCCTCCCATCGGCCCAAATAGGCTACCAGTTCGGTTTCGATACCCCCGCAGCGTCCCTCTACATCCACGGCATGGATGAGAAATTCGTCGCAGTAGTTGGCCAGGCGGTCCAAGAGCGGGTAGGTGACTGCCTCGGTGGTGAATGTCTGCCATCGATTGGTGGCCACCAGATAGGTGTCGCCGTGTTTGCGACAGCTCAAGTCCAGCACCAGGCGTCTTTTTCCTATTTTTTGGGTCAACTGCTTCAGGCGCTGCATGTGGATGCGGCCGTCGTGAAACACCCATGAGGTGACGATGACATGGCTGGCGCCGGCATCCAGCCAGCTGGTGGCATTGTCTGCGGTGATGCCCCCGCCCACCTGCATGCCGCCGGGCCAATGCGAGAGGGCCGACCGGGCGGCCGTCGTGTTGCCTTTGCCCAACTGGATCACATGGCCGCCGGTGAGATTGTCCCGGCGATAGCGATCGGCGAACCATCCGGCGGGTTTTTCCGCCTGAAAGTTGGTTTGCAACCCCTGGCGATCGGTGTCAGACAAGGTGGCGCCGACGATCTGCTTGACCACGCCGGCGTGAAGATCGATACAGGGGCGAAATCGCATGGAATGCTCCGGAATCCTGGCTTACGTTAGGGAAAGAAAAGGGATCGCAGGTTCGAGGGATCGAGGTGTCACCGGGGCGTTCTCCGCGATGTTTTTCAGGTCGCACCGCCGGCTTGACGGAGTCGTAAAAAGCCCGATCCGCCCAAGGCGGATAAATATCTGCGTTATGCTTCATCCTTCGTCACTGCGGCCTACCGTAAGTACGCCTCATTCCTCAGGATTCGCAAGCCTTGATCTCGGACTTTTTGCGACTCCGTCGGGAATGCGACTTTTTTCGAAGTCATCAGGCTTAGCTTGCCCTTGCACAGCGATGTTCTCCTTCCCGGGCGGATCGGTCCGCCGTTGACGCTGGAGCAGATCCTTGAACTGCTCGACGGGAACGGGATGGGCAAAAAAGAAACCCTGCATGCTGTTGCACCCGTAGCTGGCCAGAAAATCCTTCTGCTCCTGGGTCTCTACCCCTTCGGCGACGGCATCGATGTTCAGGTTGCGGGCCATGGCGATGATGGTTTTGATGATTTCCTGGTCCCCTTTGCTGCTCATCGCATCGGATATAAAGGATCGATCAATCTTCAAGGTGTCGATGGGAAACCGCTTCAGGTAGCTCAGTGAGGAGTATCCGGTGCCGAAATCGTCAATGGAGAAGGTAATTCCCTGGGCGCGCAACATTCTCATCTTGGAGATGCATACTTCCGGGTTCTGGATCACGCTGCTCTCGGTGACTTCAAGCTTGAGGCACGCCGGAGGAAGACCGCTTTCACGAATGATATCGATCACCATCTCTACAAAATCAGGTTCATGAAGCTGCCTGGAGGAGAGGTTCACCGCAACGAAAAGATCCGAAAAGCCCATGTCATGCCATCGCTTGGTTTGGGTACAGGCCGTTTGCAGCACCCACCGCCCCACTGGCACGATCATGCCTGTCTCTTCCATGATACGGATGAAATCAGCGGGGAGAACGAGTCCCAGTTCCGGGTGGTTCCATCGGATCAGGGCTTCCATGCCCAAAATTCGGTTGGTTTCATTGACCAGCGGCTGGTAGTAAAGCACCAGCTCGTTCTGGTTCATCGCCTTTCGCAGGCTGCTCTCCATCTTCATGCGGTGCAGGGCCTTGCGGTTCATCTCCTCGGTGAAGAAACGGTAATCGTTGCCGCCGTTTTCCTTGGCGGCGTACATGGCCATGTCGGCGCTTTTTACCAGGCCTTCCACTTCCCACCCGTCGTTGGGAAAAACGCTGATGCCGATGCTGGTGGAGGTAAAAATCTCGTGGCCGTTGAATCGGAAGGAGCGGGTAAGGGTTCGTTGGATTTTTCGTGCCACACGCGCAACGTCGATATCAAGGTTCAAATTGGTGAGAATGATCGTGAATTCATCTCCGCCGAGTCGGAACAGATGGTCCGTCTCACGAAGGCATTCCTTGAGACGTTCAGCCACGCCTTTGAGCAGTCGGTCACCGGTATCATGGCCCAGGGCATCATTGACTTGTTTGAACTTGTCCAGATCCAGGAACATCAGTGCCCATGCCCGGTCTGAATTTCGGCGGCTCGAGTGTTGCAGCAGATCGTCGATGCAAAGATAAAACGATTTGCGGTTGGGAAGTCCGGTGAGCATGTCGTGATAGGCGATATACCGAAGCTCTTCGTCTTTTTTACGGCGCTCGCTGATATCCTGAAGGGTATTGACATACCCTTCGGGGTTACCCGCGGCGTCGAAAAAGACGGCGCCGCTGATGGAGACGTCAACCACCTGTCCGCTTCTGGTAAAACGTCGGGTTTCCACCCCCGAAAAGGAGGCCCCCTGATGTATCTGTGCCAGAAATTGTTGGGTCTCGGGCTGATTCTCCTGGGGGACGAAGTCGATGGTCCGGTTCTGGCATTCGTCCAGGCGCCACCCGAAAACGCGGGTAAAGGCGGGGTTCAGGTAGATGACCCGCCCGGCCATGTCTCTCACGATAACCGGATCTGGAGCGGCTTCCAAAACGGTGCGGTGGCGCTCCTCGCTTTTTTCCAAGGCCTCCTGCGCCTGTTTGCGTGCAGAGATATCCCGGTAGATGACATAAATGGCCGGTTCGTCTTTTTCCGTCGAGATCGGTTTGGCCAGGACGGAGACGTCCACCAGGGTCCCGTCTTTTTTCATTCGCCGGGTTTCCACCTCAAAGCAGGCCCCGCCCATTGCTCGCGCAGAAAGAGAGAGACCTTCGGCCTTCAGATGCTCGGGGACGATCAGGTCATCCATCCGACGGCCGATGCACGACGCTTCCGTGTACTGAAAAAGCCGGCAGAACTCTTCGTTGATGCGGATCACCCGATCGTCCAGGTCGAGGATGGCAATGGCCTCCGGGGCGATGTCAATCAATTGTTCGGCATAGCTTTTCTGGCTGTAGAGTTTTTTTTCCGCCCGTCGGTGCTGGGTGACGTCTCTGATGACACTCTGGTACCCATAAATGCTTCCGTCCGGCTCATCCAGCCGCATGGTGGTCACCAGACTGTGTTTCAACTGCCCACCGTTGCCCACGAAAATGACAGGCGCGTTGTGGACCAGCCCCGTTTCATTCACCTGGCTGATCAAGGGTGCCCGGTCCGCCACGTTGGCATAAAAGGTGGTGATGTTGGCTCCTTGCAGCTGAGGGCGGGAAATACAGAAAAAGTCCAATGCGGCTGGATTGAAATCGATGATACGGCCATCCAAGGCGGTGACGATGACGGCATCGGGGGAGCGTTCGAAAAGGATGCGATAGCGGTCTCGCGCAACCCTGGCATTTTGGGGGGCGTTTTTTACTTCACTGCGCTTTTGTCCGGTCATTCGATATTTCCATGGCAGCCGAACTGCCCTGCTTGTCGGTTGGCATGTCAACCCTCCAACCTCAACCGGCGATCTGACAAGCCTCGCTGAATGCGCCTTGTGGATGGACCCAAATCCGTTGCGATCCTGACCCTTTATCCTTTTCCCGACTCTAACAAAAAAACAGCGGGCTTGACAAGTGGATAAAGACCACTGAACCCGTGTGTTCGTGCAAGATCGTTGACAAGGTGAGGACAATCTCCTACCTATTTGGATAGGGTATACGTCATATCGGATAATTTCAATTAACCTTCCAAGGGGGTCAGATGGAGCAGCACACCTGGACACCGGATCGTATCCTGAAAACATCGGGCGCCTATTGGGCCGCCTGCGCGCTGCACGGCGCGGTGGTGTTGGACGTGTTCACGCGCATCGGGGACAACCGGGTGGGTGGGCAGGATATGGCAGATCAGCTGGATGCGCCGGTTGACGCCGTCAGTCGGCTGCTGGATGCCCTTGTCGCCATGGGGCTGCTGACCAAAACGGCCGGGGGGTATGCCAATACCGATGCCAGCCGGACCTACCTGTCCATGGATTCGGACCGATACATCGGGTACATTATCCAGCACCACCACCACCTGGTGGGATCCTGGGCCAGGCTGGCGGAAGCGGTTGTTACCGGAAAGCCGGTCCGCCTGCCAGTTCGGGAGAAAGGGCCGCAGGCGCGGGAGGCATTTCTCATGGGGATGTTCAACCTGGCCACCCAGCTGGCGCCGCAGCTGGTGCCGGCCGTGGACCTAACCGGCTGTAAAACCCTGCTGGATCTGGGGGGCGGTCCCGGTACCTATGCCATTCACTTTTGCCGGCACAATCGCGATCTTACCGCGACCGTGATGGACCTGCCCACCACGCGGCCGTTTGCGGAAAAAACCATAGAAAAAATGGGCATGCATGATCGTGTCGCCTTTATTTCCGGCGATTATTTGCAAGACGACATCTCCGGCAGCTACGATGCCGTCTGGATGTCCCACATCCTGCATGGTGAAGCGCCGGAGGACTGCCGGCGCATGATCGAAAAGGCCTTCCGGTGCCTGAATCCCGGTGGCGTGGTGGTCATCCATGAATTCATCCTCGACGACACCCTGGCCAGCCCTCTGTTTCCCGCCCTTTTTTCCCTGAACATGTTGTTGGGAACCGACCGGGGACGGGCATACAGCGAGGCTCAGCTTTCCGGCATGCTGGAAACGGCGGGATACGTGGATGTGCATCGGTTGGCTTTCACAGGGCCCAATGACTCCGGTTTAATCCGGGGTGGCAAACCCGGCGGATCCAACTGAAGCCGAGAGACCCTGTTTTGAGAATCGATTCCGACACATGGCGACAGACAGTGATCGAGGGCGCCTCGGGATTAGGGCTGGATGTCAGCGCTGACCAGGCCCGGACCATGGGACGACATGCGCTGGAGCTGCTCCAGTGGAGCCGGGTGACCAATCTTACGACCATTATCGATCCCATGGAGGTGGCGGTTAAGCACTATGTGGACGCCCTGGCGGCGGCGCCCTGGATCGGCGACAAGGCCCGGGTCCTGGATGCGGGCTCCGGCGGCGGGTTTCCCGGCATTCCGCTTGCCATCCTCAGGCCTGACCTGTCGGTCACCCTGGTGGACAGTGTCCGTAAAAAGGTCTCTTTTCTCAAACACGCCATTCGGACCCTTGGGTTGAGCGGCATCGATGCCGTTCATGGTCGACTGGAAGACCTGGGCCCGCTGCCGGAATACCGCGGGAAATTTGACCGGGTGGTCTGCAGGGCCTTCTCTTCGCTGGAAGACTTCGCCAACCTGACCCTGCCTTTTCTTTCTGCCGGTGGCTGCCTGCTGGCGATGAAAGGACCGCAGGCCAACCACGCTTGCGAAACCACAACCCAGAAGGATGGCGGTGCGATCATCCTCGGCGGCAGGCCCTATTGGATGCGCACCCACCGGTATCGCCTGCCGTTTCTGGATGCCCGGCGAAGCCTGGTGATGCTGACGCCCTTGGCGGAGGGATGATGACCGCGGTCGGAGGAGAGCAGTCGGCAGGTCATTTTTTTACGGACCTGCCGACCTCCGTTCATTTCAACGCCCGCGCATAGGACTGCAGCGTGCATAGAGCTTCCTGGCCCCGTTTGCGGGCGGCGATTCCCTTGGCTGCCGCCAGCGCGGCGGCCGGTGTGGTGACCTCCGGGATATGATATCGAATGGCGGTTTTGCGGATATGGGCATCATCCTGCTGGCTCTGTCTGCCGCTGGGGGTATTGACCACCAGGGCCACATCACCCGTTTTAATGGCGTCCACTAGGTCGGGCCGACCGAAGCCGAGTTTCTTCACCAATTCGGCCTGGATGCCGTTTTTCTTTAGGAATGAATGGGTGCCGCGCGTGGCCTGGATACCGAACCCCATCTCCTTGAACAACCGTGCCGGCTCCAATATGCTCGGCTTGTCGGCGTCGGTTACCGTGATGAGCACTTTTCCCTGCCGGGGCAGGGTGGGGCCGGCGGCTTCCTGGGACGCATAGTAAGCCATGCCGAAAATCTCTGCCAGTGCCATGACCTGGCCGGTGGAGCGCATCTGCGGCCCCACCAGGGGATCGGCCGCTTTGAACGTATCGAAGGGAAACACCGACGACCGGATGCCATAGTGAGGCAGCAACCGGCGGGGCAGGTCCATTTCGTCCAGGCTCATGCCCAGCATGATTTCGACTGCCCGCTGGGCCATGGGAATGTTGCATATCTTGGAGACCATGGGCAGTGAGCGGCAAGCCCATGGACGGGCGGCCAGCAGATAGACCGAATCGTTGTACACGGCAAAGCGGGCATTGAGCAGCCCTTTGACATCGAGTTCGCGGGCGACTTTGTGGATGTAGGCGCTGATGGTCTCCACATGGCGCGGCGGCGTGCTGTAGGGTGGCATCACCATGGCCGAGTCTCCCGAATGCACGCCGGCCAGTTCGATATGTTCCATGATGGCCGGTACGTAAATGGTCCTGCCGTCGCAAAGGGCATCGGCTTCCACTTCGATGGCGTATTCCAGGAACTGTTCCAGCAGAACGGGGGATTCCGCCGAAACGGCTGTATTCATCAAATCCTGTTCCAGCATGTGGGCGTCCATGACGATGCCGTAGCGATTCCGCTGCCTGGCTGCCGGCACACTGATCACCAGCGGATAGCCGATGGCCTCGGCCAGATCCATGGCCTGCTCCGGGCTGAGGGCCATGCCGATGTGGGGGTGGGGAATGCCCATGTCCTTCAGCAGGCTGCTGAACCGCAGGCGGTCCTGAGAAAGGGCCACCTGTTCATGGTCCGTTCCCCATACCGGCAAACCGGCGCCACTTAATTCGCCTGCCAGATCCATGGCTGCATATCCCCCAAATTGGAGAATCACACCTTCGGGAGTTTCCGAGTGATAGACGGCCTTGAGATCGTCAGCGGTCAGTGGTTCGACATACGTGCGGTCAAGATCGTTCAACCCGCCTGCTGCCGCTGGATTGGCGTTGACCATGACGGCCTGGCGCCCCGTGGCTCGCAGGGCCTTGGCAGCGTGGACGCAGCAGTGGTCCAGTTCGATGCCGTGACCGATGCGACCGGAGCCAGGTCCGACAATAAGAACGCTTTTGCCCAGCGGGGCATGCCGGGTATGGTCGTCGGCACGGGTGTTGAACCAGATTCGGGTCGGTCTCCGATCGGCCGACGCACGGGGCCGGATGTTGATCCCGGCGTCGGACAGCAGGCGGTCTGCCGCGGCTGGTGGAATATTCAGCAGTCGGGCCAGACCGGATGCGGAAAATCCGGCGGCTACCGCTTGGTCAATCAGTTCCGCCGCAGGCGGATTGCCCGCCGTATCAACCAACTTCGCTTCCAGAACCGCCAGATCAGCCAACTGGTGAACCCAGTGAATGTGGACACCGGTGACCGTGGCCACCGCTTCCGGATCGGCCCCCTTTTTCAGCGCTTGGTGCATCATGCTCAGGCGCTCCGGTGAAGGTAAGACCAGCCGGCGCATCAGCTCGTCGACGCTGAGCGGGCTCAGCTCGGGCCTCAGGCCCACCAGGGGGTGCCGGGGGGAGCGGCAGCGCACTGCCTTCTGAAGGGCCTCCAGCAGGCTGCGGCCGAGCCCCATGACCTCTCCGGTGGATTTCATGCAGGCATCCAGCCTGGGGGCTTCTCCTGAAAAGCGTTCGAATTCCCAGCGCGGCAGACGTATGGCAACCGTGGAAGCTGCGCCTACACGCGCAGTCGGCAACCCCTCTGCGGCCAGGGCGTCCGCCAATCCGGTCCCCAGGCTGAGGCGGGCGTGGATGGTGGCCAGGTCAATGTCGAAGGCTTTGGCGCAAAAGGCACTCATTCTCGAAAACCGCGGGTTCACGGCCAAGACCAGCACCTGATCCGCAGTCGCGCCGACGGCAAATTTGACGTTGAGCGAACCGATCACCCCGATCTGGCCGGCCAGCTTACCTGCCGCTGCCCCCATCAGCCGGCAGGTTTCCTCACCGATGGTGACCGGGGGGATCACGGCCGCGGAATCCCCGCTGTGAATACCCACGGGATCCATATTCTCCGCCATACCGACGACCTGCATCCGATTGTCTGCATCCCTGAGCAGTTCCACCTCCACTTCGCGATACGCCGACAAGGCACGCTCGATGCGCAATCCGCCTACCTTTTCGGAGGGCAGGCGTCCGTCGGCGGCCAGCTGGCGCAACTCTTCGACGTTGTAGGCGACGCCCTGCCGCAGGGCACCGGTTGGATCGGTGGCGCGCACAAATACCGGATATCCGATGGCCTCGGCAATGGCCGCCGCATCCGACACACCATCGGTGGTCTGCCCGTCCGGTGCAGTTAGGCCGAGGTCATTGACGACCTCGAATAACGCCGACGGGTTGTCGATCAGGGTCAGGGACGTGCCGGTCGCTCCCAACAACCGGATACCGTTGTCTATCAACAGGCCGCTGCGGTCGCATGCCTTGGCCAGACGCATGGCTGTCGGCCCGCCGACGGTGGGTAGCAGCGCATCGGGCTTTTCCCTCAGGATGATTTCCGTTAGTGACTGCAGGGTCAGGGGAACCATGTAGGTGCGGTCCGCCGTTTCCATGTCCGCCGCCAGGGCGGACGGGTCGCAATGGATCATCACGGTTTGCAGTCCCGCCGATCTGAAAACCTCGCAAGCCCGACAGGCCGCGTCGTCGAATGCGCCGGTCTGCCCGATTTTGACGGGGCCCGAGCCGATGATGAGGACTTTTTCCAGGGAGGGGTAGGGCGACATGGTCTCTCCTTAAATGGGTTTCAGGTCCGTGATAAAGTCAACATATTGACCCAAATCCGGCCAGTTTTCAAGGAACAATATCGGACCATCGGCCTTTCTATTGGCTTGACACGAACCGGCTTTCAAAGTAAAAATCCCTGTTTGCCATCTAATCACCAATACGGAGGCATCGATGGATTACAAGAAGACCCTGAACCTTCCAAACACCGGCTTTCCCATGAAGGCAAACCTCGCCGCTCGCGAACCCCATCAGCTGGAAACGTGGGAAACCATAGGGTTGTACGGCAAAATCCGCGAAGCGTCTAAGGGGCGTCCCATCTTTGTGCTCCACGACGGCCCACCTTATGCCAACGGCCATATCCATATCGGGACCGCGCTGAACAAAATACTGAAGGACATCATCATCCGCTCCCGGCAGATGGCCGGTTTCGATGCCCCCTACGTTCCGGGTTGGGACTGCCACGGTCTGCCCATCGAACACAATGTGGACAAGGAGCTCGGATCCCAAAAAATGCAGATGACCCAGGCCCAGGTTCGCCGCCGGTGTCGGGCTTACGCCGAGACGTTCATCCACATCCAGCGAGACGAGTTCAAGCGACTCGGTGTCATGGGAGAGTGGGACAATCCCTACCTGACCATGAACTACCGCTACGAGGCGACCATCGCCAGAGAATGCTGCAAGTTCGCCCTGGACGGCAGCCTGTTTCGCAGCAAGAAGCCGATTCACTGGTGCTGCAGCTGCAAGACCGCCCTTGCCGAAGCCGAGATCGAGTACCACGACGAGTCGTCGCCTTCGGTCTACGTCAAATTTGCACTGAAGGACAATCCCGCAGAAATTGACGCGGCGTTGGCCGGAAAGCCGGTTTCCGTGGTGATCTGGACCACCACGCCCTGGACCCTGCCGGCCAACCTGGCTGTGGCCCTTCACCCCGATTTCGACTACGCGGCCGTCGACACCGGTGACGGGCAGGTTCTGATTCTGGCCCGGGACCTGGTGGATGTATGCATGACGACCTTCGGCATCGCCGACTACCGGATTCTGGCCGACCTCAGGGCCGGGGACCTGGAAAACAAGCGTTGCCGGCACCCGTTCTACGATCGGGATTCGCTGATCATCCTTGGCGATCATGTCACCCTGGAAGCGGGAACCGGCTGCGTTCACACCGCCCCCGGCCATGGCCGGGAGGACTATGACGTGGGCCTTCAATACGGCCTGGATGCCTATTCGCCGGTCAACGACAACGGTGTATTCACCGACGAGGTGGACCGGTTCGCCGGACAATTCGTTTTCAAGGCCAACGACAACATCAACCAAACCCTCGCGGACAACGGGGCACTGCTGGCCAAGGCAGATATCAAACACAGTTACCCGCACTGCTGGCGATGCAAACAGCCGGTAATTTTCCGGGCAACCCCCCAGTGGTTCATTTCCATGGAGAAGACGGGGCTGCGCACCAAATCCCTCCAGGCCATCGACCGGGTCAAGTGGATTCCCCACTGGGGCCGGGAGCGCATTTTCGGTATGATCGAAAACCGGCCGGACTGGTGTGTATCCCGTCAGCGGGCCTGGGGTGTTCCCATCACGGTGTTTATCTGCGAGCACTGTGAGGCCGTCCACATGGACGAGGCAACCATGAGCCATGTGTTCGACCAGTTTGCCGCCCACGGGGCCGACGTGTGGTTCGAAAAGGAGGCGGCAGAGCTGCTGCCGAAGGGTGCCGTATGCGCAAGCTGCGGCCATGCGTCCTTCACCAAAGAGACCGATATCCTGGATGTCTGGTTCGATTCGGGCGTCAGTCACGCCGCCGTGCTGGAAGACCGTGATGACTTGCACTGGCCGGCGGATCTTTATTTGGAAGGCAGCGATCAGCACCGGGGCTGGTTCCACAGTGCATTGCTCACCGCCGTGGGCACCCGGGGGCAGGCGCCGTACCGCAGCGTGTTGACTCACGGCTTCGTGGTGGATGCCGAGGGCAAAAAGCAGTCCAAATCCCTCGGTAATGTGGTGGCCCCCAAGACGGTCATCGACAAATACGGCGCGGAGATTCTGCGCATGTGGGTGTCGGCGTCCGACTACCGTGACGATGTGCGGATTTCCGACAACATCCTCAAACAACTCAGCGATGCCTACCGTCGCATCCGCAACACCAGCCGTTTCCTGTTGGGAAACCTGAATGATTTTTCCCCGGAGACCGACAGTGTGCCGGTCGACCAGATGCTGGATATCGACCGTTTTGCCCTGCACACGCTCCAGGGGCTGGTGGCGCGGGCGCTCAAGGCGTATGACACCTACGAGTTTCACGTGATCTACCACCGTCTGTACAACTACTGCACCGTTGATCTCTCATCATTTTACCTGGACATTCTAAAGGACAGGCTTTACACCAGCCCATCGGCATCCACGGCGCGGCGCAGCGCCCAGACGGCCATGTATGCCATTTTAGACGCCATGGCCCGGATCATGGCGCCCATCATGCCTTTCACGGCCGAAGAGATTTGGCAGCATATGCCGGCGTTGCGTGAAAAGGCGGAAAGCATTCACCTGGTCGCATTCCCTAAACCGGACCCCAGGCTGAAGGATGATATCCTGGTCAAAAAATGGGAAACCCTGATCAACGTAAGGGCCGAGGTGACCAAGGCCCTGGAGCAGGCCCGTGCGGAAAAGGTGATCGGCCACTCGCTGGATGCATCGGTCACGCTCGGGCTCAGCGATGATCTTTTTGCCATCATGAGCGATTTTAAGGACGATCTTCGATCCATTCTCATCGTTTCCCGGGCGGTTATGGTCGCCGGGGAGATTTCCGGTGCCTATATCGGCCAGGAGACCGAGGGCATATGGGTCAAGGTGGAACCGGCCGCCGGCGAAAAGTGCCAGCGGTGCTGGGTCTATGACGACAGCGTAGGAAAAATTGCCGAGCATCCCACGATCTGCAGCCGTTGCGGCACGTCACTGGCGGAGATCGACGCGATGGGTGCGGCATCGTGAGCAGCGGAATATGAATGCCACCCGGCCGGATGCCGCCGAATCGAACCATCGTTCGCCAATGACTCAAAAAAAGGACGCCCGCGAGGCCCCGGGTCCCTCCATGGGCTTCAAACCCTTCACCATGATTGCCGGATTGGTCGTGCTCCTGGACCAGGCGACCAAACTCCTGGTCCAGGCAAAGATGCCGCTGTATGATTCCATCCCGGTGATCGAGGGTTTTTTTAACCTGACGCATATTCGCAATCCCGGAGGCGCCTTCGGTTTCATGGCGGCCGGCAGCCAGGGCGTCCGCAACCTCCTGTTTGTCGGCGTTGCGATCGTCGCCATGGGTCTGATCGTCTATTTTTACCGCAGCACACCCAAAACGGTTCCTTATTTGGCGTCGGCCTTGGCCATGATTTTCGGGGGCGCCGTAGGCAACCTGATCGACCGTCTCCGCTTCGGCGAGGTGGTGGATTTTTTGGATGTCTACGTGGGGGCCTACCACTGGCCGGCCTTCAATGTGGCCGACAGCGCCATCACCGTGGGCATCACGATTTTCATCGCCCATCTGGTGCTGGGAAAAATGCCGGATTAGCGCAACTATGCCAACCATCGCATACAATCTCTTTGCCGACTATCTGAGGCGCGTCCCCGCCGCCGACTGGCCTGCAGTGACGTTGGTCTGCGGAGAAGAAATGCTGTGCAATAAGGCGTGCGAGGGGATCCTGGATGCGTTGGTGCCCCAAGTGGAAAGAGCCATCGGGGTCGAGCATTTTGACGGCGGTGAAGCACCCATTGGCGGGGTGCTGTCCAGCATGAACACCTATGCCCTGCTGTCCGGTTCCAAGGTCGTGGTGCTTCAGGACGCACGGCTATTTTACTCGGCCAAGGCCCAGCAGGGGCTTCGCGAAAAGATGGTGCAGGCAGCCCAGAGCGGCGACATGAAAAAGGCGTCGCGGCCGTTCATTAACCTGATGGCGCTTGCCGGGCTGGCCTTTGAAGATCTGGCCACACCGTCACTGAGAGTGAAGGTGGTCGACGATGTTGACGGCGAACCACCGTCGTGGTTTTCTTCGTTGAAGGATTATTGTCGCGAGAACGGCATCCGAATCCCGGAAAAACACGATGATGCGGATGTGCTCAAAACAGCCATGGGAAAGGGATTTCCGGATGGGCACCGTCTGGTGATGACGACTGATTTTGTCGATCGTCGCAAAGCCCTCTTCAAAGCCATCGATGAAACCGGACTGGTGGTGGATTGCACCGTCCCCAAGGGGGAGGCGCGGGCGGACCGCCTGGCCCAGGATGCGGCCACGCAGGCGACCATGGACGATGTTCTGGCACAGGTGTCAAAGCGGATGGCTGTGGATGCCCGTCAGCGGCTGATGCAGTGGACCGGATTCGATCTTCGCACCCTTTGCGGCAACCTGGAGAAACTGATCAGCTTTGTCGGCGATCGAAAAACGATCACCGACGCGGATGTGACGGCTGTGTTGCGGCGCACCCGCAAGGACCCCATCTTCGCGTTTACCAATGCGATTGCCGATCGTGACCTGTCTGCCATCTTGTTTTTCATGCAGAGCCTGCTGGACGACGGGATCCATCCGTTGCAGTTGCTGGCGGCCGTTGCCAACCAGATTCGCCGCCTGCTGCTGGCCAAAGACTTCATCGTGCGGGACCGGGGCCGCTCCTGGTCATCCCGCATGACCTTTCCCCAGTTTAAAGCCGGTCCGTTTAAAGCGGTTCAGGCAGACGATGCGGCGTCTGTGTCGCGCACGGAAGGGTGGGATTCGGTCCTGAATCCCTCCGCTGAGCGCCGAGAAAGGAAACGGGCGGCGACGAGTGATCTGGTTCTGGCCAAGAATCCGAAAAGCCCCTTTCCCGTTTTCCAGACACTCAAAAAGGCGGACAATTTTTCTATGGAGGCGCTGACGTCGGCCATGGTTGACTTGAGCCAGACCGATGTTCGCATGAAATCCACCGGCCAGGATCCCCGGATGCTGTTGGAAACCTTCCTGATCGGTCTATGCCGGAAGTCAGCGGCGCCGCCGACCGCCAAGGCGGTCCGTTTGATAGAGAATGAAACTATGCCAATTTGACGTAGTTTCATAAGAGGTTGATAGGTGGCTATTCAATCACAATCACCAAAAACCAAATGACAAATAAATCGCTTTAATACCGAGGTCCGTGCATGGGTTTTTTGATAAACCAGCAGGTCAACCTGGCCCTTCGTCTGCTGGCCTGGAAGTATGAAAGGGACGGTCAGCCGTTGCCGGAAAGGGACGTGCTGGACAGGCATGCCCGGCAACTTGTGGATGATGCTCACCGCATCGCTCGGGAGCGGGGAGGAAACGTTTTTGCGATCTTAAAACAGATGGTCGCACAGGCGCGCCGGAAGTAACCGGTCGGCGGTCGGAGGTCGGAAGTCGGCGGTCGGCGGTCAGCGGTCGGAACATGATAGCTGGTAAACTCAAAGCGCAAAGCCGAACCCGGAACCCCCTCCGGTAAATTGAGATTGAAAAACACGTGTGCCCATGCTAATTAGGCAGGCTATCCACTTCGGGGTGTTTATCCCCCAACCACGGATCGTGAACGTTGTAGACTGAACAAGATTGCTTGTCTTTCCGTCCGTTTTCCGTGTTGCTTCAGCGGCCGCCGGCCGCAGCGGTGCAACCCTTGTTTTGCCTTGAAGACGAACCCAGACAGGTGGCAACTTTCGTTCAATTTATCTCGTTTCCCATCCAAACCCACCCAATCGACAGCAAAAGGAGGAGTGACATGCGTAAATTTACAGTTGGTCTCGTATTTTCTCTGGTTACGGTTGTGGCCTTGACGTTTGCGGCGGTGGATGCCGGCGCAGCGGATACCATCAAGATCGGATTCAACATCCCCCTCACCGGCGACAACCCTGACGTGGGGGCCTCGTCCAAAAACGCCGCAGAAATGTATCTTAAGAAACACCCCACGGTCGATGTCGGCGGTAAATCCTATGCGCTGAAGTTTATTTTCGACGATAACGAGTACAAGGCCGAATCGGCCGTCAAGGTCAGCACGAAGCTGATCACCGAAGAGGGCGTCCTGGGCATCATCGGGCCCCAGTCCTCCAGCCAGGCCGTGCCGGCGGGTGAGGTGGCCAACAACTACGCCACGCCCATGATCAGCCCCTGGTCCACCAACCCCAACACCACCTTGGACCGGCCCTATGTTTTCCGCGGTTGCTTCCTGGATCCCTTCCAGGGACCGGTCATCGCCGATTTCGCCACCGATGAGCTGGGCGCCAAAAAGGCCGCCGTGCTCTACGATATCGCCGCCGACTACCCCAAGGGGCTGGCCGAGTTCTTCAAGGAGGCGTTCGAAAAGATTCACGGCCCCGGTTCCGTGGTGGCCTTCGAAAGCTTTACCACCGGCGACAAGGACTTTTCGGCCCAGATGACCAATATCATGATGTCCGGCGCCGATGTGCTCTTTACACCCCAGTACTACAGCGAGGTGCCCCTGATCGTGCGCGCCGCCAAAGAGATGGGCTGGACCAAGCCGATCCTGGGCTCCGACTCCTGGGGCGGCGGCGACCTGATGGGCCTGTGCGGTGACGACTGCAAGGGCTTCTACTTTTCCACCCACTATGCGGCAGCCGGCGCCAAGGGAGCCACCAAGGCCTTCATCGATGAATACACCGCCAAATACGGAAAAACCCCCGACGATGTGGCTGCCCTGACTTGGGACTCCCTGGGGCTGATGATCCAGGCCATCAAAGATGCCGGCAAGCTTTCCGGTGATATCAAAGCCGACCGCACCAAGGTGAAGGACGCCCTGGCATCCATCAAAAACTACCCCGGTATCACCGGCAACATGACCTTCACCCCCGACGGGGATCCGAAAAAATGCGCCGTGGTCGTCAAGATCAACGACGAGGGCAAGTTCGAATTTTTCAAATCGGTCTGCCCCAAATAGCTACTGAGCTAAACCCTAAACAAACCAATCGTTTTTCTGATTTACCGGCCGCTCACCTTGAACGGGAGCGGCCGGCCCAACAAAAAGGGAGCGGGCATGCCTGTTTCCCTTTCCTTTTGACGGGAGCCGCCGCCCATGACCGTTAACTTCTTTTTGCAGAACCTGATCAATGCCCTGCAGTGGGGCAGCTTTTACGCCCTGATCGCTCTCGGGTACTCCATGGTCTACAGCATCCTCATGCTGTTCAACTTCGCCCATGGAGATATCTTCATGGTGGGCGCTTACATCGGGCTTGGCGTGTCTATCGGGCTGTTGTCCCTTTTCGGCACCGGGGCGGCAGCCGTTTTGCCGGGCTGGGTGCTGCTGGTGATGACCCTGTTGATCTCCATGTTTCTCACCGCCTTCGTGGGTATCATCGTCGAACGGGTGGGATACCGGCCCCTGCGGGAGGCCCCCCGGGCATCCGCCGCCATCACCGGTTTGATGATCGGCATCATCCTGGAAACCTCCAACATCCTCTTTTTGGGCGGCTCGCGGCTTAAATTTCCCCAGCTGATCGAATCGACCACCTACAACATCGGTGGCGTGTTCGTGACCAACAAGAAGATCATGATCGTTCTGGTTTCCATCGGGCTGATGCTGGCCCTGCACCAGTTTATCAGCCGGACCCGATGGGGCATGGCCATGCGCGCCATGGCCTACGATTATGTGGTGGTTCCCCTGGTGGGGGTGCCCATGAACACCATCGCCGCCATGACCTTTGCCATCGGTTCGGCGCTGGCCGCCGCCGCCGGCATCCTTTTCGGTCTGGCCTATCCGGTGCTGGACCCTTACATGGGGGTCAGCTTCGGGTGGAAAGCCTTTGTGGCGGCCATCCTCGGCGGTCGCGGATCCATCATGGGCGCCTGCATCGCCGGTTTCATGCTGGGCTTTATCGAAATCATGACCGTACCGGCGATTCAGATCGTGAACCGGCTGTTTTCACTCAATATCGGCTCCAACCTGCGTGATCTCATCGCCTATTCCATCGTCCTGCTGATCCTTATTTTCAGGCCACACGGACTTTTCGGGCAGGCATACAGCGCGAAATTGCGGCTCTAATCCTCATCCTGAACGTATTGGCGGACAAGGAAACGTAACCATGGAAGAAACACTCGCACCGAAACAGACCGGCGGCATTTTTCACCGGGTGGGCCTGTTTTTTAAACCGGTGCCCCTGTTGGGATACCTGCTCGGGTTTCTGGCCTGTGCACTCTGGGAGCAGCTGGCCGGCGAAGGGCTGACCACGTTCTTGGGACTGCCCAAGATGCCGGTACTTTTCGGGCTGCTCACCATTTTCAAAGTGCTGGCCGGGATTATCAATTTCCTGATCAAGGGGGATGCGTTCAACTGGGCCACCTGGGTGCACATCCCCAGCGCCCTGATTTACCTGACCGTCATTTACCTGCTCCCGCTGGCCATCGTCGCCCGGGCCGTGGTCAAGCCGGCCAATGCAATGGCCCGATTCCTTCAGGGATTTCCCCTCATCGTCACCGCGCTGGTTCAGCTGGGACTGATGTATGCGGTCCTGCACATCTGGGCCGAGATGAGCGACTACCGCTTGATTTTCCTCAAATTGACCCTGATCGCCGTCCTGTTCACCCTGAGCCTGAACATCATCAACGGATACATGGGCGAATTTTCTTGCTCACATCCCGGCTTCATGGCCATCGGCGCCTACATGTCCAGTCTTTTTACGGTGGGTCTGTTCGCCAGCGACAAGGTTCTGGGTGAGGCGGTTTTCAACGTTTCCGCTGCCTACCTCACGTTTCCCCTGGCGCTTATCGTCGGCGGTGTGGCGGCCGCGCTGGGCGCGTTGATCGTCGCCATTCCATCGTTTAAAACCCGGGGGGACTACCTGGCGATCATCAGTCTGGCCTTTCTTTTCATCGTGAAAAGCTTTTTCGAAAACATGCAGGCACTGGGCGGTTCGCGGGGCATTTCCGGACAACCGGACTGGGCGACCCTGCCGGTGATTTTCATCACCATGGCCCTGGGCATCTGGAGCATCAACAATTTCGTCACGTCCACCATGGGCAAAGCCCTCAACGCGGTGCGCGACGATGAATCGGCGGCCGAGGCCATGACCGTGGACACCCGAAAAACCAAGATGACGGCCTTTCTGTTCGGCGCTTTCTGGGCCGGTGTGGCCGGCGGCCTGCTGGCCCACGTGCTGCGCTATGTGAACCCGGCCATGTTCAGCGTCCAGAAACTGGCCGAAGTGCTGGCCATGGTCTATTTCGGCGGTTTGAACTCCGTCTACGGATCCATTGTCGGCGCGGTGTCCATCAGCCTGCTGGGTGAGGCGCTGCGGCCGCTGGAAATTCTCAAATGGATCGTCATCCCCCTGTTGCTGATTCTGGTGATGATCTATCGGCCCACCGGGCTGATCGCCTTCAAGGAGTTCAATGTCCGGCAGGTGTTCGGACCCAAGGAGGTGGATTGATATGCCGCTGCTTCACGTTACCGACATGAGCCACAATTTCGGCGGCCTGCAGGCCGTTTCCGGATACAATCTCAGCCTGGACCCGGGGCAGATCACCGGTCTCATCGGACCCAACGGTGCCGGCAAGACCACCATTTTCAACCTGATGACCGGTATATACCGTCCGGCCCAGGGGTCCGTGATTTTCGATGGTCAGGAGCTGGTGGGAAAAAAACCCAACGAGACGTCGGCCATGGGCTTGGCCCGCACGTTCCAGGAGATGAAGCTCTGGCGTCACATGACCGTGCTGGATCACATAAAAATGGCCCGCTACTCGAAGCTCTCCTATGGCCTTTGGGGGGCTTTTCTGGACACCCCCAAACGCCGGCGGGAAGAGCGCCATACCACGGATCTGGCCATGGAATACCTGAAGATGTTCGCCGTGGACCAGTTCGCCGACCAACTTGTCGTGAACCTGCCTTACGGTGCCCAGCGCCGGGTGGAGATGGCCCGGGCCATGGTTATCGAGCCCAAGGTGCTGTTGCTGGACGAACCCACGGTGGGCATGACACCGGACGAAATGATGGCCATGATCGAAGTGGTGCGCAGCGCCCATGCGCGTTTCAACCTGGCCATTTTCCTGATCGAACACCGACTGCGGGTGGTCCACGAGCTTTGCCAGCGCGTACAGGTCCTGGTGTTCGGCAAGGTCATCGTGGAGGGAACGCCCAACGAGGTCCAGAACAATCCCAAGGTCATCGAGGCCTACATCGGCGAACAGGAGGTGGACTTCTGATGCTGCTCAACGTGGAGAACCTCCGGGTGTCATACGGCAATATCAAAGCCCTGCAAGGCATCAGTTTCAATATCGACGCCGGTGAAATCGTCACCATCATCGGTGCCAATGGCGCCGGTAAAAGCACGACCCTGCGGGCGGTTTCCAGGATGGTGCCGGCTGAGACCGGGTCGGTCATGACCTGCCTGGGAAAAGACTTGCTTAAATTTCCGGCCGACAAGGTGGTCAGTCAACTGGGCATTACCCACGTACCCGAAGGTCGTCGTCTGTTCGGCAACCTGACCGTGATGGAGAACCTCCAACTGGCCACCTTTGCCCGCAAGGACCGGGACAATGTAAAAAAAGACATTCAACGGGTGTTCGAGATTTTTCCCCGGCTGGAAGAACGCCGGTCACAGGCATCGGGAACCATGAGCGGTGGAGAGCAGCAGATGCTGGCCATCGGCCGGGCATTCATGAGCGGTCGCCGCCTGATGCTGCTGGACGAACCCTCCATGGGGTTGTCGCCGCTGCTGATGATGAATGTCTTTCAGGCCCTCAAGGAGATCAACCGGCAGGAGGGCACGGCCATTTTGCTCGTGGAGCAGAATGCCCGGTTGGCCCTGAAATTTTCCCAGAAGGGCTACGTTCTGGAAAACGGCCGTCTGGTGCTGGAAGGCGATTCCAGTACCCTGATCAATGATCCTGAGGTTAAGAAAGCCTATCTGGGCGGGTGAACACGCTCAACGCTCAAGGCTGAAAGCAGAAAAGGAAAGTCAAAGGAGTCGTCATGGTTCGTGCAGCTGTGATTGGCGCCACTGGTTATGCCGGCGCCGAACTGGTCAGAATTCTGTCCGGCCATCCGGATGTGACCCTGTCCGTCGTCACCTCGCGGCAGCATGCCGGAATTCCCTACGATGCCATCTATCCCGCGATGAGGGGCGTCGTGAATCTGGATTGTGCGACGAGCGATGCGGTAGGCGCTGCAAAAAAATGCGATGTCGTCTTTCTCGCGCTGCCGCACAAGGCCTCCATGGCCATGGTCCCCGCTCTTCTGGACGCGGGACGACGGGTGGTGGACCTCTCTGCGGACTTCAGGTTCAGCAACCGGGATGCCTACGAGGCCCACTACCAGGCCCACACCTGTGCCCACCTGATGGAGAAGTCAGTCTACGGGTTGTGCGAGATTTACGGTGATCAGGTGACGACCGCGGATCTGATCGGCAACCCGGGCTGTTATCCCACCAGTGTGCTGCTGCCATTGCTGCCGCTGGTCAAACAACGACTGGTGGATCCGGCGACTGTCGTCGCTGACTGCAAATCCGGTGTCAGCGGGGCCGGCCGCGAAGCCACCGCCACCACCCACTTCTGCCATGTCAACGAGTCATTCAAACCCTACAAGGTGGGCGGTCACCGTCACACGCCGGAAATTGAGGAGAATATTGCCCGGTGTGCGGGCACACCGGTGAGCATCACTTTCGTGCCCCACCTGGTGCCCATGACCCGGGGGATGGAAAGTACGGTCTATGTCAGGATGTCCCCCGGTGCCGATGAATCACAAATCCGGCAATGCCTGGAATCCTGCTACCGCGGCAAACCTTTCATCCGCCTGCTGCCCGGTGGTTGCTTCCCGGACACCCTGCATGTCAGGGGAACCAACTACTGTGACATGGGATGGGTGGTGGACCCTGGCAGCGGCCGGTTGATCTTGATGTCAGCCATCGACAACCTGGTCAAGGGGGCGGCCGGGCAGGCCGTCCAGAACATGAACCTGATGTTCGGTCTCGATGAAACCGCCGGCTTGGACGGCGTTCCCTATCCGTTGTAGCCGCAGCGAGCATTTCCAACAAGATCGACTTGTTGACATCCACGCCGTTTTGGACTAAACAAGTGGCGTTTTGATTATGGGCATAACCCGTAATCCTTGCCGTTTTTACCTTTACCCGCAATCGGTTTTAAAAACGCCAACGGCACTTCATTTGAACGATTTCGCACCGAAACCATCAATGTGAAAGGAGACTGGAGATGACAGCAACGCTTATCAAGGGAACTGAGATCCGGGAGCAGATCCTTGAAGAAATTACCGCCGAGGTAAAACAGATCAAGGAAAAGCACGGAGTGGTTCCCGGTCTGGTCACGATCCTCGTGGGGGAGAGCCCGGCATCCATTTCCTACGTGACCCTGAAAATCAAAACGGCTCACCGCGTTGGGTTCAAAGAAATCCAGGACAATCAGTCGGTGGAGATCTCCGAAGCGGATCTGTTGGCGCTGATTGAAAAATACAACCAGGATGAAAGCATCAACGGCATCCTGGTTCAGCTTCCACTGCCTAAACACATTGATGAGAAAAAAGTTCTCAATGCCATCGATCCGGACAAGGATGTCGACGGCTTCCACCCGGTCAACGTGGGCCGGCTGATGATCGGTGGTGCGGAAGTCAAGTTTCCCCCGTGCACCCCTGCAGGAATCCAGGAGATGATCGTACGTGCCGGTGTCGAGACAAGCGGTGCCGAAGTCGTTGTGGTGGGCCGCTCCAACATCGTGGGCAAACCCATTGCCAACATGATGGTTCAGAAAGGCCCCGGGGCCAACGCCACGGTCACCATCGTCCACACCCGCACCAAAGACCTGGCCGCCCACTGCAAGCGCGCCGATATTCTGATCGTCGCCGCGGGCGTGCCGGATCTGGTGAAGCCGGAATGGATCAAACCCGGTGCCTGTGTCATCGATGTCGGTGTCAACCGCGTGGGTGAGAAAATCAGCGAAAAGACCGGCAAGAAGATAGCGATCCTCAAGGGCGACGTTGACTTCGATGCCGCCAAGGAGATTGCCGGCTCCATCACCCCGGTTCCCGGCGGCGTGGGTCCCATGACCATTACCATGCTTATGCTCAACACCCTGAAGTCGCTAAAATTTAAATTAGGCATCGCCTAAACGAGCAGAGAAGCACTTCCCCGTGATCGAACTGGATCTAATTGGTAATTAAAAAGGGGGGTTAAAAGCAAATGACGGCTGCCGTGGTATTGACATGAGGTCTTTATCATGGTAGCCTTTTTTTCCGTTTATGCCAAAGTCGTCAGTAACTAATTGATATCTTGTCAAAGATAGTTACATCTCCTTCGGGTTCCGCAAGGTAATGGCTAAAAAAATATCGCTTATTGTTCTGAGCCACTCGGGAACGACGGTCAAACAGTTGTCCATCCCCATTGCCCTGCTGGTGGCCCTGGCACTGGTTGCCACCATTGGTGTTGCGTTTATCGGCATTTCCTTCCATGATTACCAGACGCTTCGAAAATCCCTTGCAGCCAACCGATATGTGGCCCAAACCATTGACGAACAACGGGAAGAGATCGGACAGCAGCGGCTCCAGATTCAATCCTTTGCCAATGAAATCAATGCACTCAAGGAAAAGCTGGTCGGTTTGGACCAGTTCGAGGAAAAGATTCGTGTGATTGCCAATCTGGCGCCCAGCCAATCCGACGATAACCTTTTCGGTGTGGGCGGGGCCGCTCCCGAAGATCTGGATCCCCGACTCGAGCTGACCCAGCGGCACGAGGGGCTGATGCGTGAAATGCACCAACAGGTGGATGAACTCCATACGGCATCCCAGAGACAGGAGACCAGCTTCGGCACCCTGCTGGACCAACTGGAAGGCCAGCGCAGCCTGTTGGCTTCAACACCGGCCATTCGTCCTGCTGACGGCTGGATGACCTCCCGCTTCGGCAACCGCGTATCTCCGTTTACCGGCAGAAAAGAGTTTCATAAAGGGGTTGACATCGCCAACCGAAAGGGTACCGTCATATTGGCTACCGCAAACGGCATCGTTTCCTATGTGGGTAAAAAAGGACCCATGGGCAATGTGCTTGTCATTGATCATGGCCATGGCATGATCACCCGGTACGCCCATCTCAGCGAAGCCTTGAAGAAGCAGGGAGAAAAGGTCAAACGCGGTGACATCATTGCCCAGATGGGCAACAGTGGCCGCAGCACCGGCCCTCATCTGCATTATGAAGTCCACCTCAACGGTGTTCCTGTCAATCCCTCCACCTACATCCTGAATTGACGCGCAGTTGTCAACTCCCAGAGAAACCGTCCAGGTTGAGATATTGGAGATCGAATAGATGATCGGTAAACTGTTGACCCAGTTGTTCGGCAGCAAAAATGAACGTGAACTGAAAAAACTTCAACCCTGCGTCGAAGCCATCAATGCCTTGGAGCCGGAAATTAAGGTCATGCGCGAGGCGCAGCTCAAAGACCAGACGACGCGGCTCAAGACCCGCCTGGACAACGGGGAACCGTTGGATGACCTGCTGCCCGAAGCGTTTGCCACCGTTCGGGAAGCCTCCTCGCGCACCCTGGGAATGCGCCCCTACGACGTTCAGCTGATCGGCGGCATGGTGCTTCATGGCGGAAAAATTGCCGAGATGAAAACCGGTGAAGGAAAGACCCTCGTGGCCACGCTGCCCGCCTACCTCAATGCACTCACCGGACGCGGGGTACATGTGGTCACGGTCAACGATTACCTGGCACGGCGTGACACGGCGTGGATGGGCCAGATATACACCTATCTGGGAATGTCCGTGGGAACGGTCATGCACGGACTTGACGACCGGCAGCGGAAGGAAGCCTACGGTGCGGACATCACTTACGGGACGAACAATGAGTTCGGATTCGATTATCTTCGCGATAACATGAAATTCGATGGGCAGTCGCTGGTCCAGCGGGATCTTCATTTTGCCATCGTGGACGAGGTGGACAGTATCCTCATCGATGAAGCCCGGACGCCGTTAATCATCTCCGGTCCTGCCGAGAAATCGACCCAGCTTTATTACCAGGTCAATGGGATTATCCCCAAATTCAAAGCGGACGTGGATTTCAAGATCGACGAGAAGGCCCGAAGTGCCGCACTTACCGAGGAGGGCGTGGCCCACGCCGAGCAGCTGCTGGGCGTTGAAAACCTCTACGACCCCTCCAATATCGAGTTGCTTCACCACACCAACCAAGCCCTCAAGGCCCACACCCTGTTTAAACGCGATGTGGACTATATCGTCAAAGCGGGCGAGGTGATCATCGTTGACGAATTCACCGGGCGGCTCATGCCCGGCCGCCGTTACAGCGAAGGGCTGCACCAGGCGCTCGAGGCCAAGGAGAACGTCAAAATAGAAAACGAGAACCAGACCCTGGCCACCATCACCTTTCAGAATTATTTCCGGATGTACGACAAACTGTCGGGCATGACCGGTACGGCGGACACCGAGGCCGCTGAATTCAAGAAGATATACAATCTGGACGTCTCGGTCATTCCCACCAACATGCCCATGATTCGAATTGACTTTCCCGATGTGATCTACAAGACGCGCCGGGAAAAGTTCAATGCCGCTATCGAAGAGATCAAGGCGCTTTACCAGAAAGGTCAGCCGGTGTTGGTGGGCACGGTGTCCATCGACATCTCGGAGCAGCTGGCCAAAAAACTGAAACAGCAGGGCATCCCCCACGAGGTGCTCAACGCCAAAAACCACGAGAAGGAAGCAGAGATCATCTCCATGGCCGGGCAGAGGGGCGCGGTGACGATCTCCACCAACATGGCCGGACGCGGTACCGACATCGTTCTGGGTAAGGGCGTGACCGAACTGGGCGGTCTGCATATCCTGGGCACGGAGCGCCACGAGAGCCGGCGTATTGACAACCAGCTGCGTGGACGCGCCGGGCGCCAGGGGGATCCGGGCTCTTCCCGTTTCTATCTGGCGCTGGAGGATGACCTGCTGCGCATTTTCGGCGGCGAGCGTATTACCGGCATCATGGAGCGCCTGGGTATGGAAGAGGGTGAACCCATCGAGCACAACCTGATCAGTCGTGCCATCGAGAATGCCCAGTCCAAGGTGGAGGCGCACAACTTTGACATCCGCAAGCACCTGATCGAGTACGACGATGTCATGAACCAGCAACGTGAAGTCATTTACAAACAACGCCGCGACCTGCTGACCGGCGTCGACCTGAAGTCCACCATGGAGGATATCATGATGGAGTCGGCCGAGACGATTGGTGCCAAATTTGCAAATGAGCGGGACCTGCCCGCGGAGTGGGACTGGGAGGCCATTTCAGACGCCGTATTCCAGCAGTTCAATTTCCGGTTGGCCAAGATGGATGAAAATACCTTGGACGGACTCACCGAAGAGGGGCTGATCCAGGAAATATACGATCAGGCCCACGCGATTTATGAACAAAAAGCCGCCATGTTGGGCAGTGGGGATAACTTCCGTCAGTTGGAGCGGATGGTGATGCTTCAGACCGTGGACAATCTGTGGAAGGATCATCTGCTGTCCATGGATCACCTCAAGGAGGGCATCGGGCTGCGCGGGTACGCCCAGCAAAACCCGCTGCTGGTTTACAAAAAAGAAGGCTTCGACATGTTCCAGGAGACCATTGACCGCATCAAGTCGGAAACCCTGGGCATCCTTTTCCGGATACAACTGGCCCAACCAGACCACATCGATGGGCTGCAAAAGCCCAAAGAGCAGAAGCTGATCTTTTCCGGTGGCGGCGATTCCCCAGCCACCCAAAAACCGATCAAACGAGAATCGGAGAAAATCGGTCGCAACGACCCCTGTCCGTGCGGCAGCGGCAAGAAGTATAAGAAGTGCTGTGGAAGATAGGGGATAGCTGAAAGCTGAAAGGTGAGAGCCCAAAGCCCAGACCTGATAGCCTGTAAGGTGTGGATGAACCTATCTAATGGCCTTCGGGACCCATCATCGTGAACCATGAATGGATTTCTATTTTCCTTAACCTATCCGCTATGAGCGATAAGCCATGAGCTTTACAGTGGGCATTCTCTCCGATACCCACGGCCTGCTCCGCCCGGAGGTTGAACAGGCGCTGTCGGGATGCCAACACATTCTGCACGCCGGTGACGTGGGCGATGCACAGGTGCTGTCCCGGCTGGGACGAATCGCCCCGGTCATGGCTGTCCGTGGGAACATGGACCATGGTTCCTGGTCCAGTCCATTGCCGATCAGGGAGATGGTAGAGATAGAAGGGATTTTTTTTTACATTCTCCATGACCTGCACCAGCTCGACCTTGACCCGTCTGCCGCCGGTATCCATGTGGTTGTCAGTGGACACACGCACCAGCCTAAGATCATTCAAAAAAATGGTGTCATCTACCTCAATCCGGGAAGTGCCGGCCAGCGTCGATTCAATTATCCGGTATCCATCGCCAGGGTCCGTATTGAAAGGGGTGCCGCCATCCCTCGCCTGGTTGAACTGCGATAGCGGGCGCATTCCCCGCGGCCTGCCGCGGGGAGCGTTCATACCGGCCGTTAATCCCCGTGCAACACCACCGTTCGACGGGATGCGATGGAACACCCAAAGATCGCAACCCAATTTCTCCCGCTACTTTTTCGACCAAGAAATGCACTTTACAATCCGCATCGGCGATGATTATAATCATGTGAGCACGGTGCGATCGTTCAGCACCCATTTATAGGGAACCGATTGATTTTAATGAGTTATGGTCCGGCAGACGAGGTAGACGGCCGCCGCAGGTGCAATCACCTGCAAAATTGTTCGTAAAATTGCCGGTAAACTTTTCACGGTCAGATACGATCAAGCCAAGTAAACGCAACCCTATGGCCATTGACCGCTACCAGACTGACGAGCAGCTCCGTTCAGAATCCCGGGATGAAACCAGGGAACCGCCCAGATATCGGGTATTGCTGCACAACGATGATTACACCACCATGGAGTTTGTCGTCGAGATACTGATGTATGTGTTTAACAAGTCACCTGAATCGGCGGCAACGATCATGCTGAATGTACATCGAAAGGGTATCGGGGTGTGTGGGAGTTACGCCCATGAAATCGCCGAAACCAAGGTCGATACGGTTCACAATCTCGCCCGTGAAAGCGGCTATCCGCTGCGTTGCAGCATGGAACAGGAATAGACACAGGAAAAATAGACTATGATCAGTAAAGAACTCAGCGCCACATTGGGCTTTGCCGTTCGAGAGGCTAAAAAACGGCGGCATGAATACGTCAGTGTCGAACACGTGCTTTTTGCCATCTTGCATGACAGCTCAGGTCTTGAAATCGTTGAAAGGTGCGGCGGAAATGTAGAAAACATCAAAGCCAATCTTGAAATGTTCTTCAATGACAACATGGAGGTGCTTCCTGAAGAGAGCGAGTACGTGCTCCAGCAAACCATCGGCTTTCAGCGGGTGATTCAGCGGGCGGTCAACCATGTTCGCTCGGCCGAGAAGAAAGAGGTGGCCGTCAGCGATATTTTGGCATCCATTTTCATGGAAAAGGACTCCCACGCGGTCTATTTCCTGAACGAAGAGGGAATTTCACGTCTGGACGTGCTGCGCAACATCTCCCACGAACTTCCGACGAACAGCGCCGACGACGGGTCTGAAACCGAGGCGCCGGTCGAACAGAAGACCGTCAAGAAAAAATCAAGTCCGCTGGAAGCTTACACGGTCAACCTGATCGACCAGGCGGCCAAAGGCAGGCTGGATCCGTTGATTGGCCGCGAACTGGAGATGGAGCGGACCATGCAGGTGCTTTGTCGGCGCAGGAAAAACAACCCCATTTTCGTTGGCGACCCGGGTGTGGGAAAGACGGCCATGGCCGAAGGGTTGGCCCAGAAAATATGGGGCGGTGAAGTGCCGAACCTGCTCAAAGAGGTACGCATCTATTCGCTGGATTTGGGCGGCATGCTGGCCGGATCGAAGTTTCGGGGCGATTTCGAGCAGCGCCTCAAGGGCGTGGTGGCCGAACTGAAAAAGCGTAAACACGCCATCCTCTTCATCGACGAGATCCACACCATCGTCGGCGCCGGCGCCACCAGCAGCGGATCCATGGATGCCAGCAATATCTTGAAACCCTTCCTGTCAACCGGTGAACTGAGATGCATCGGTTCAACGACCTATGAGGAATACAAGAACCATTTCGAGAAAGACCGCGCCCTGTCCCGCCGATTCGAAAAGATCGACATCATGGAGCCGCCGGTCAAAGAATCCATCAAGATTCTCAAGGGCCTGCGCTCTCGCTACGAGGCGCACCACGAGATTGAATACACGGATGCGGCGCTCAAAGCGGCTTGTGAGCTGTCGGCCAAATATATCAACGATCGATTCCTGCCGGACAAGGCCATCGACGTGATCGACGAAGCCGGGGCCGCCATCCGGCTCTCCGGCGCATCCAATCGCAAGTGGATTCATCCGTCGGACATCGAAAAGATCGTGTCCAAAATTGCGCGGATTCCAGCGGTCAACGTATCCACCCCGGACAAGGCCAAACTTGAAAATTTGGGCGGCCAGCTGCGGCGCGTCGTGTTTGGCCAGGACGATGCCATCGATGCCCTGGTGACCGCCATCAAGCGCTCCCGGGCCGGCTTGGGACAGCCGGAGAAGCCCGTCGGTTCATTCCTGTTCACCGGCCCCACGGGCGTCGGCAAGACCGAAGTGGCCCGGCAAGTGGCCAGGCAGCTGGATGTGGAATTCATGCGTTATGACATGAGCGAGTACATGGAAAAGCATGCCGTGGCCCGGCTTATCGGCGCCCCACCCGGTTACATCGGCTTCGACCAGGGCGGTCTGCTCACCGACGGCGTCCGCAAACATCCCTACTGTGTTCTGCTGCTGGACGAAATCGAAAAGGCCCACGAAGACCTGTTCAATATCCTGTTGCAGGTGCTCGACCACGCGACCCTGACCGATAATAACGGCAAGAAGGCGGATTTTCGCAATGTCATCGTGATGATGACATCCAATGCCGGTTCACGTGAGATGAGCAGTGCCACGATTGGTTTCGGTGACACCAAAGGCGATTCCACCGGTAAAGGCAAAAAGGCCATCGAGAAGATTTTCAGCCCGGAATTTCGAAACCGCCTGGACGGCATTATCACCTTCAACGCCCTTGACCGCGAGATCATGGCCATGATCGTCGATAAATTCATGAAAGAGTTTGCCGATCAGCTGACGGTCAAGAAAGTATCCCTTGCGTATTCGGGCACGGTGAGGAAATGGCTGGCCAAGAAAGGCCATGACCCCCAATATGGTGCCCGACCCCTGGCCCGCGTCATTCAGACCGAGATCAAGGATGTTCTGGCGGATGAAATCCTTTTTGGCAAGCTGGAGAGGGGGGGTACGGTCAAGTTGGATATGAAGGGGGAGGAACTGGTGTTCGAGTATAGCTGATCCATGCCCGTCTTCACCCTCTCCGATAAACTCTCCTTTCCCCCAGCGCATCTTGCCATCAAAGAAGGCCTGCTGGCCGTCGGCGGCGATCTGAGTCCCGAACGGCTGATACTGGCCTACCGCAACGGCATCTTTCCATGGTACAGCCCTGGCGAACCCATCCTCTGGTGGTCGCCCGATCCGCGCTTGGTCTTGTATCCGGATGAACTGAGAATCTCAAAATCACTTCGCAAGATCATCAGGAAAAAAAGTTTCCTGATCACCTTTGACAAGGCTTTTGATGCCGTCATTCAGGCATGCGCCGAGGCGAAAAGAGCATACGGGGAGGGGACCTGGATTACCGATGAGATGAAATCGGCCTATTGCGCGCTTCATCGACAGGGATATGCCCATTCAGTGGAAGCCTGGCAGGGCGAAAGGCTTGTCGGCGGGCTTTACGGCATTTCCATCGGCCGCGTTTTTTTCGGCGAATCCATGTTCAGCCGGGTCAGCAATGCTTCCAAGGTGGCCTTCGTTGCGCTTGTCGAGAATCTCGAACACCTCGATTTCAAGCTCATCGACTGCCAGGTGAGAACGGATCATCTCATCCGGTTCGGTGCCCGTGAAATTCCGAGAAAATCATTTCTGGAGCAGGTTGAGAAGGCGGTCACTAAATCACGGCCCGGCGTTGTCGTTTCTTAGGTCTCCGGTTGAATTGATCTCCAGCCCATAGCGCCAATCCACGACTTTTATTCTTCAGGCTTTTATTTTATCAAGATCAATGCGCAAACCAGGGGGAGCGCCGGGTGGGCTGCCCGATGATTCGCGGAAGCCAGAGGTCCGGACACCTATTCCAGCAGTTCCAGGATGATGCGTTTTTTGCTTTTTCCCGAAGCGGCGTTCAGAATGGTTCGGATGGCTTGAACATTCTGGCCCTTTTTCCCGATGATTTTCCCCAGATCCGGTTTGGCCACGGCCAGCTCGACGACGATGCTCTGCTGGCTTTCAATCTCGTTGACCGTTACCTGTTCCGGTGCGTCAACAAGTGCCTTTGCAATCTCCTCGACCAGCTTCTTCATGGTGCCTCTCCCTGGATATGATGATTGACGTTCGCGCTGCTCCCACTCAGCTTCAGGTTGACAGGTCAAAACAAACTGGCGTTTGTTCCACGCTTTCAATCATCGGTCGAAAACGATGACAAGTCAATCACTCTTGCAAAAATCGGCACCGGAAGACTCGCCCCGGATCTGCGGAGCCGCCTACTTCAGGAATTTAACCAGAGAATGAAGATTCCCCGCGGCTTGCCGCGGGGAGGGGTCAATCGGCCATCCGTCGGTAACCAATGAGGTGGCCGACAAGAAAAAAGCGGACCGGGAATGCCACATCCCAGCCCGCTTTATCAATGGCAGTCGGTTTGGGTTAACCGATTTTCAGAATCAGGGCGGCGCCGCAGTCTCCGGCGGCACAGCCCGTCCACAGCATGTACCCGCCGCCTTGCATGACCGCCTCTTCGATACCTTCCATGATCAGCCGGGTTGCTGTGGATCCCTGGGGATGGCCGTAAACCACGGACGAGCCATAGTTGTTGAAACCGTCGACGTCGATCTCCATCTTTTTGGCAAAATTGATGTCGTTGACCACAAACGGGTTGTGGGTCTTGATGACCTTGATGTCGCCGATGGACAGGCCCACTTTGTCCAGGGCCATGCGGGCGGCCGGCACCGGTGCGGCGGCCATGTAACCTTTCTTTTCCCGGGCATACCCGTAGGCAATTACCTGGATAGGAACCGACGCGTCGGCACTCAGATCAGCGGCTTTCTCTTTCGTGGTGACCACCATGGAGGCGTTGCCGTCGGCCGGGTGGGTCTGGGCGCCGAAGCTCAGCACACCGCCGGGCACCAGGGGTTTGAGTTTGGCCAGGCCCTCGGCGGTGGTGGGCATGATGCCTTCATCTTCTTCCACGAGGATGCTTTTCTTGCGCGAGAGCTGGATTTCAGCGGCGAACATATACCGCTTTTGAAAGGCCCGGTCGTCGGCCAGGGCCATCTGGTATTGCTCGTAGCGACGCACGGCCAGGCGGTCGCATTCTTCTTTGGTAATGCCCTCCTCTTTGGCAACATTTTCCGCCGTTTCCACCATGCGCAGGCCCACATTGGGATCGGCGTTGAAGTTGTCCATGAGCCAGTTTTCGCTGATCACCTCACCGCCGGGACCATTGGGGTTGGGCCAGATCGTGTGGGGGCCGTTGGATGTGCGGTCGGTGGTGAGGACAAAGGCGTTTTCATACATGCCCGTCTCGACGCCTGTGGCCGCCTGAAAGATGCAGGTGGTGCCGGTGGTGCAGGCCTGGCTGACGGCGATGCCCGGAATGCCGCCGCAGCCCATCAGGGCGGCGGCGTAAGGTGCGCTGTAGAACTGGTGCAGCTGGCTGATGGTGTTGCCGAATACCAGGTAGTCGAAGATGCCCGGCTCCCAGTTCTTGTCAGCAATCCAGCGGGCGGCAGTCTTCGCGCCCAGCACGATTGAATTCTCGTTGGCCATGGCCCCCTGCCAGCGGCAAAAAGGCGTGGAGTAGTACCCTTTGTAGGGAATGAACGCTTTGCTCAACATGTAAACCTCCTCCTCTCATTAATTTTGCAATTCCGTAATCATTTTTCCGGTGCCGGGCAGCTGTCGGTTTGCGGAAATACCGGTTCGCCTTCGGCGTATTCCTCCCGCAGAATCCGGTGAAGGATCTTTCCCGTGGCGGTGCGCGGCATCTGCTCCGGCTGGATGAAAATTACCTGCTTGGGACGCTTGTAGCCGGCCATGCGGTCGCGGCACCAGTCGAAAATGGTCTCTTCGGTGAGATCCGACCCTTGCATGGGGATCACGACCGCCGCGACCTTCTCACCCCATTTGTCGTCCGGCAGGCTGATGGCCGCCACATCGAACACATCCGGGTGGCTGCCGATGGTCTCTTCCACCTCGCTGGGATAGACATGTTCGCCGCCGGTGATGATCATGTTGTCCTTGCGGTCCACGATTTGGTAGAAGCCGTCCTCGTCCATCTGGGCCATGTCGCCTGCCGAAAACCAGCCGTCCTTGAAGGCGGCGGCGGTTTTTTCGGGCAGCTTGTAATAGGCGTCGAACAGCATGGGACCCTTGGAATAGAGTTCTCCCACCTCGCACGGGGCGACTTCCTTGCCCTGCACATCCAGGATCTTGATCCGGTCGGTGCCGAGGCTTTCCAATCCGATGGATCCGAGCTTGCGCATCTGATCCTCGGGTTGCAGAACAGTGACGATGCCGGCCTCGGTAGACCCATACCCCTCGTAAAGCTCGACTCCGGGGAAGAATTCCATGATCGCGGTCTTCATGGTCTTTCTCACCGGGGCACTGCTGCAGAGCAGTTTTCTGATGGAACGGATGTCCCGCTGCCTGGCATCGTCGGAAACATTCAGGATCAGGTTGTAGTGGGTGGGAATCAGGGAAATAAAGGTGATTTTCTCCCGCTCCACGATCTCCAGAATCTCCTCGGGCCGGAATGAGCGGGCCGGGTGGATGTATACCGTGGCGCCGATATAAGTGAAGGTGAAGGTGAAGAAGGTGGAGTTGATGTGGCAAAGGGGCATGACATTCATGCAAACGTCCCGCTGGTGGAACCCGAAGTCCACGGCATTGATCAGGTAGAAGGCGATGTGGGATTCGTGGGAGCGCAGGACGCCTTTGGGTTTTCCGGTGGTACCGGAGGTGTAGATGAGAATCCAGGTGTCCGAAGGGGCGACGGCGGCGTCCGGTTCGCTGGCGGGGGCATCGCCCAGCAGCGATTCGTATTCCCGGTAGCCGGCTTTGGCCTGGTCAACGACGATGTAATTGTCCGGTGGTATTTGTTTCAGTTGAGGTTTGATGGCGTCCACACACGGCGTGAATTCATGGTGCACGGCCATGGCCTTGGCGTCGGCATTGTCGACGATGTAGGCGACCTCACGGCCCACCAGACGAAAATTCACCGGTACGATGACGATCCCGGTCTTGGCCGTGGCCAGGTAAAACTCGATGATTTCGATGCTGTTTTCCATGAGCACGGCCAGTTTGTCGCCTTTTTTCAATCCCATTTCCATCAGGCCGTGGGCCAGGCGGTTGACCCGTAGGTTGACTTCGGGATAGGTGAACCGCCGCCGGGCGTCACACAGGGCGACGGTCTGAGGATATTTCTTGGCGTTCATCTTGAGCTGTTGTCCCAGGTTCATCCAGTGGGCCATGGGGTGTTCCTTAGGTTGAAGGGTTCAGAGGTTCAGGGTTCGGGGTTCGAGGAGAAGATACAACACGCTATGATATCAACCAATCCAACCAATCCAACCAATTAAACCAATCTGCTATAACGCAATCCGCGCATCCACGGCCACGGCCCCTTTTTCGAAGGCCATAACCGGATTCAGGTCCAGTTCTTTGATTTGGGGGAAGTCCGTCACCAGTTTGGACAGCCGTTGCATCAGCTCGACCAGGGCGGCTTTGTCCACCGGGTGTTGGCCGCGCACCCCGTCGAGCAGAGCGGATGCCTGGATGCCGTCCACCATTTCCCGGGCTTCTGCGTCGGTGAGCGGGGTGAGGTTGAATACCACGTCCTTGAGCACGTCGACGAAGATGCCGCCGAGGCCGAACATGATCAGATGACCCACACCGGGTTCGGCCTTGGCGCCCAGGATCACTTCCCGGCCACCGGGCACGAACTGCTGCACGAAGAAGCGCAGGTCCCGCGCCTCGATTCGGTCGGTCATCGTTTTGGCGGCTTGCTTTACCGCATCGGCGTCGGCCAGGTTGACGGCCACACCGCCCACGTCGCTCTTGTGAACCACGGATGGGGCATCGGCTTTGAGGACAACCGGATAGCCGATGGCATCGGCTGCGGCAACGGCGCCTTCCACATCACCGGCCATGCGCCATTCAGGGACATCGACGCCATAGGCTTCGAGGATTTCATAAACCTGGTCGGCAGCCAGCATCGGCTGGCCATGGGCTTGGTCGATAATCGCCCGGACGCCATCGGTGTCCACGTCAGCGAATGGCCGGACACGGCCGGGCTCCCGTTCAAGGATGTTGCGATAGCGCACCAGGGCGACCAGTGCGCGGGCGGCATCGCTGGGCAGGGCAAAGCAGGGAACACCGCTGGCTTTGAGGATGGCTTCGGTCTCGGCCCATTGGCGCCGGTCGGTCATCAGGTTGCAGACCATGGGTTTGATCTGCTTCTGGTTGACCCGGGCGATGGCCGTGGCGATACTTTCCGTGTCCATGAAAAAGGGCGTGACGAAGTTGACCAGCACGCAGTCGAAGCTGTCGTCGGCCATCATGGCCTCCAGACACCTGCCAAAGTGGTCGGCGGTGCCGGTGGCGAGCACATCCACTGGATTGCTCACCGTGGCCTCCGGGTAGAGTGTTTCCTTGAGCAGCGCCTTGGTTTTGTCCGACAGGGGGGGGAGGGTCAGCCCGGCATCCACCAGAATGTCGGTGGCGATGACCGCGGGACCGCCGGTGTTGGTGATGATGCCCACCCGGTTGCCCTTCGGGATGGGTTGTGAGCCAAAAGCGATCGCCGCGTTGATCAGCTGACCTTCATCCCTGAAATCCACGATCCCGGCTTTCTTGAAGATCAGGTCCGTGGCCATGTCCTCCCTGGCCAGACCGCCGGTGTGGGAAGCGGCCGCCTTGGCGCCTTCCATGGTGCGGCCGGCCTTCATCGCCAGCACGGGTTTTTTGGCCGCGGCATCTTTGACGGCCCCGAAGAAATCCATCGGGTCCCTGAGGCCTTCCACGTAGGTAACAATGACCCGGGTGCCCGCGTCGTCAGCCAGATAGCGGATGATTTCCGGGATTGAAATATCGCAGGCGTTGCCGTTGGATGCATAGATGCGTGTGCCCACCTCCATGGCCGAGAATCCCTGGTGGATCACTTCGGCCACCCCTCCGGACAGGGCCACGATGGAGATATGCCCCGGCTCGGGAAAGGTGAAGGTGAAATTGCAGTAGGCCCGCACAGCCGGGTCTGAATTGATGATTCCCTGGCAGTTGGGGCCGAAGATGCGTATGCCGTAAGTCTTGGCCTTTTCCAGGAAGGCCTTTTCGATGTCGGCGCCTGCGGGGCCGGTCTCGGAAAACCCGCCGGAGTTGATGATGATGTGTTTGACACCCTTTTTGCCGCAGTCTTCCACGGCCATGGGCACGAACTTGGCCGGGATTACCATGTGGGCCACATCCACCTGACCGGGAACGTCGAGAATGGATTTATAGGCCTTGATCCCGCGGATCTCGTCGGCCTTGGGGTTGATGGGGTAGATCCCCCCCTGGTAGCCGAAATCCAGCAGGTTCTTGATCACCCGGTTGCCGATGTGGAGTTCTTTCCCGGACGCGCCGATGACTGCCACGCCTTTGGGGTTGAATAGGGATTCGAGCATGGTTCCTACTCCTTGTTTTTAATCGTTCACCGGTTCAGGGTTCAATGGTTCAGCGTTGCATTGAATTCCGAACCTCGGAACTCAGAACCTTGAACTCTGAACGCATGCACTTATTTGTTTTCCGCCAACTGCTCGATAAAGGCCTCCACATTGGTCTTGGTCTGCTCGTCGGAAATCAGGCGCAGGTCGTTCAGGTCACCGTTGATGGTCAGACTGGGGATGCCGGACTGCCGTTCGATGCGCTGGGGCATGCCATAACGGCAGTTGGAGTTGTTGGGGCAGGTTTTGGCGTCATGGTAGATGATGCCGTCCACCTTGAAGAACTCCAGCATGTTGCGGATATACGCCTCCTTGGGCGCGTCGGCCCGCACGATGAACAGCTCCGTGTAGGCCCGGGCCATGGAGTCGAACGGATCGTCCGGGTCCAGGGCGGAGAATATCCAGGAGTTGCAGTAGGTCGAGGCCAGCACATTGGTTTTCAGGGAGGCGAACAGCTTGGCATGGGCGGAGAGCCGGCCCCACACGGGCATGCCGTCCCAGTAGATACGGAATTGTTCGTCTTCGATGGCGCCTTCCTTGTCGGCGATACGCTGATTCAGCTCCGCCAGCAGGGTGCGGTAGCAGTCGTTGGCCCGCTGGGTGCCCCGGCCCACCACGGCCGCACCCATGAGGGTGGTACCGTCGAAGAAGGTGAGGGGCGAGGGAACGGCGGCGGCCGTATCGAGCACCTGCTTCCAAAGGTCCGAACACTCCCTGGACAGTGCCACGACCTCCTTGAGCCGATCCATGTCGAGTGTGTTCCCGATGATGCGCGCCAGCGGCGGGATCAGGTCCTCCATCTGCCGGGCAATGGATTTCACATGGGCCGCTTCCACCGCCTGGACGCCAACATAGGAGTGGACGCCCACCACCGGAACGTCATATTCCTCGCCGTAGAAGTTGAACCAGTCCTGCACGTCACGGCACTGGTTGGTGTTGAACACCAGTACATCCGGCTTGGGCGGGCCCTGGATGCCTTCGAAGATTTTGGACAGGGGCGAGACTTTCTCCAGGTAGGCCCCGATGTCTGCAGTGAGATAGGAGCAGATGTCCGGTGAATAGCCCACGGCGTTGGCCTTGGGAATCAGCTCCGTGGCCATGCGCGACGAACCCAGCATGGCCGAGTGGGTTTCCGGAAAGTAGACCAGGAATCCCATGGCCCGCAGGATTTCCGCCGGTCCCACACTGGTGCACCAGGCGATCTTGCGATCCCCGGTTTTGGCGGCGTTGTCCAACTCGTAGTAATAATCGGCCATGAACTTGCCCAGCACCTTGGCCGATTCCAGCCGTTTCAGTTTTATCTTTTTCTCTTCAGACATGCCTTACCTCCGAAAATTTGATTGAGGAATCGGGGATTGAGGGATTCAGGAATTGGCGGATCAAACAAACGATGTATAAACGAATTCCTCAATTCCCCAATCCCTTAATTCTCAATCTTCATACGTTTCTTTCGCATAAAGCGCTGCACCCAGGGCGCCGGTGAACTGGGGCAGTTCCGGTACCAGGATGGGACGGTTGATCAGTTCCTGGGTCATCTCCACCAGGTAGGGGTTGTGGGCCACCACCCCGCCGGTCATGACCACCTTTTCGGTGAAGGCGTCCATCTCGGTGATCCTGGAGATGACCGAAAAAAACAAGCCTTTGACGATGTCTTCCACCCGTTTGCCTCGGCGGATGTTCTCCAGCACCTCGGTGGCGGAAAAGACCGTGCAGAAGCTGCCCAGTTTGACCATATCTGTGGATGCCTCGGCGAGGCCGTTCATTTCCGACAGCGGAATGTCCAGCCGGGGGGACATTTCCTCTAAAAAGGCACCGGTGCCGGCGGCGCATTTGCGATTCATTTTAAAGGCCGTCCGTCGCCCCTTCTCATCGATTTTGATGATTTTGTTGTCCTGTCCGCCGATATCGATAATGGTGATCGCAAAAGGAAAATAGTGGTAGCACCCTTTGCCGTGGCAGCTGATTTCAGTGCGGTGGTCCTGGGCGTAGGAGACATTTTTACGGCCGTACCCGGTAGAGATCGTGCGCCCGATCCGGTCTTGCGATAGTTCGGCCATGGCCAAGGCCTCGGCCAGGCATCGGTCGGCGGTGGCCGTAAAATCCGTTCCCGATCGATTCACACAATAACCGACCATACGGCCATCGGTATCGATCACCGCGACTTTGGTTCTGGACGCCCCCACATCGGCACCGGCGAAGTAGTTCATTTACAGTTTGGACTCCAATCCTTTGACCAGGCTCTGCAGGGTGATGTTGTAGGGGGTCTCGATGCCTGCCTGGCGGCCATATTCCACGAACTTTCCATTGATGTAGTCGATTTCCGTCCGTCGGCCGTTCTCGATGTCCATGAGCATGGAAGGCTTGTGGTTCCCGGCATTGCGCATGTATTCGATGGCGTTGGGGTAGTACTCCCAGCCCAGCATGATCTCATTGGCCCGGGCGACCTTGACGCACTCTTTGACCAGGGAGTCCACGAGGTTAAAAATGATCGGGTCGTTCATGGCCTGGGACATGGTCAGGCCGGTGACGGCGCACACCGGGTTCATGCAGGCGTTGAGCACCCCTTTTCGCCACACCATGGCAACAATGTTCTCCGTATGGCGGGTGGGCAGACCGCAGGTGGTCAGCGATTCGGCAATGGCATCGGCGGCGAATTTGGACTCCGGGTCCAGTTCCTGAATAAAGTGGGGCGGGTGGTGAAAGGGGATCGTCACATGGGCCGGCCCCAGGAGGCCGCAGCCGTAGTTGACCACCGCCCGCATCACCGGTTCCTTGCCCAAACTGTCGGCCAGCACCAGTTCGGTGTCGATGCCGTTCTGCCAGCTCACCACATAAAGCCCCTTTCTATGGAATCCCTCGATGGCCGATGCAATCAGCGGCAGGACATTGGCCTTGACGGTAACAAAGATGACGTCGGGCTTGTAGTCAGGCAGGTCATCGATGCTGGTGCAGGTGTGGCTGACCGTCTGGGTCAGGTTTTCGGCGCCTTCGATGATGATTCCCCGCTTCAGGGCCGGTTTCAGAAGCTCGGGGATGACGTCACACAGGATGACGTCGTTACCCCCTTTGGCCAAAAATGCAGACACGATACAGCCCACTGGACCCGCACCAATAACCGCAAAGGTTTTGGGAACAAAGAATGGTTTCTCAGGCATGGATGGTCCTCCCATGATTCTGGTGGTTATTGGCGCTTTGTCACCGGTCTACCGCTGATCAGATCAGCGGAACTGCTTGGGACGTTCATCGACCACGCGGAGGGCCTTGCCTTCGCTTCGGGCGATGAACTTGGGTTCCACGAGGTTCACCTCCACGCTGATCCCCATGTTGCCTCTGATGTGAGCCATGATTTTGGCTTCGACTTCGAACTTCTTGCGGTCACCCGCCGCATACACGTCCTGCTTGGCCTCCACCTGCACCACCAGTTGATCCAGGTAGCCTTTTTTGCGGACCAGCATGCGGTACTGGGGCTCGACCTCCTCGATGTCCAGCAGGAGCGATTCGATCTGTGACGGGAACACATTGACGCCGCTGATGATCAGCATGTCGTCCGTCCGACCGAAAATCTTGTCCATTTTGACGAATGTCCGGCCGCAGACACATTTTTCACGGTATAGACGGGTGATGTCCTTGGTGCGGTAGCGGATCATGGGCATGGCCCGACGCTGCAGCGATGTGAAAATAAGCTCGCCCTTTTCACCCAACGGAACGGGCTCCAGGGTGATGGGGTCGACCACTTCGGCCAGGTAGTAATCTTCGTTGATGTGGATGCCGCTCTGGGCCTCGCAGTCGAAGCCCACACCGGGGCCGCCCAGTTCGGTGAGGCCATATGCCTCCATGGCCTTGATGCCCATGCGCGCCTCGATCTCGGCACGCATACCGGCGGTCCAGGGTTCAGCACCGAAGATACCGATGGATAAGGGCAGTTTTTTCAAGTCCACCTTCAGTTCCTCGGCCCGCTCGGCAATGGTCAGGGCATAGGATGGGGTGCAGCACAGGACGTTGGTTTCGAAATCCTTCAAGAGCGTGATCTGGCGTTCGGTGAGCCCGGAACTGGTGGGCACGACGGTACAGCCCATGGTCGTGGCACCCTGGTGAAAACCCAGGCCACCGGTGAACAGGCCGTAACCGTAGGCGTTTTGAACCACGTGCCCGGGCCTCACTCCCGCAGCATGGAAGTTGCGCGCCATGCACTCGCCCCACTGGGACAGGTCGTCGGCCGTATAGGGGCCGGTAATGGGTTTGCCCGTGGTACCGGAGGAGGCGTGAATGCGCACGACTTCCTTCAAGGGAACGGCGCACAGGCCGAACGGATAGTTGTCCCGCAAATCATTTTTTACCGTGAAAGGAAGTTTGGCCACGTCCTCGATGCCTTTGATATCGGCGGCCTTGACGCCGGCTTCCTTGAATTTTTTCTTGTAAAACGGAACGCGTTTGGTCACCCACTCCAAGGTCTCCCTGAGCTTTTCAACCTGAAGCGCTTGAATTTGGGCTACCGGCATGCATTCGTTTTTTTCGTTCCAGGGCATCGTTTCCTCCTTCTCAGTGGTCGGTTTCCTCGGGGCAGACCCGTTGGTCCGCCGGGGGCACATTCAGTTTACACACAGCCGGTCGTTGCGCGCGATTGACAGCGCATCATGCATTTGCGGCGGCACCATAGCCCAGTTCAAATGCTTTCAGGTTGGCGTCCACAAACGCCTTTTTGGTCTTGGTGCGAATGGTTTCCTCCACATTTGTCTTGGAGACCGGTAGAATGCCGGTCTGGATCAGTGCGCCGAGCAGCACGATATTCACCGACATGACGCTGCCGGCAGTCGTGGCCAGGTCAACGGCATCGAAGGCAATCAGCCGTTTGGTTTTGGCTTTGATCAGTTCCTGGGCCTGGCCCAGGTCCGGATAGGTACCACGGCCGATGACCACGGTAAAGGGCGGCAGGGGCGCCAGATTGGTTATTACCGTGGTGTCTGCGCTGCATTTGTTCAGGGCCCGCAGGGTCTCGGAGGGCTCGAAGCCCACCAGCACGTTGGCCTCTCCGTCGGAGATGATCGTGCTTTTGGCATCGCCGAAAACGATGGCCGATTCAACCACACCGCCCCGTTGGGCCATGCCGTGAATTTCGCTCATGCGCACGGGCACACCTGAAAGCAGGGCCGCTTCTCCCAGCACTTTGGATGCCAGCAAGTTGCCCTGACCGCCTACCGCCACGATAATCAGTCTTGTTGTCTGCATGGTCGTTTCCTGTATGATGTGGGCTGCCGGTACCATGACCCGGTTGATTGAATCTCCCGGAATATCATCCACCGCAGCCGGAGGTTTATGTCTTGCCGTTCAGGCGATCAACCGGCCTGTTTTGCCTTGACCGGTGTGATGGCATTCTCCGGGCAGATCTGGGCACAGACCGCGCAGCCCACGCAGGTGTTGGGATTGATCTGGACCCGCTCGCCATCCAGGTAAAACGCCGGGCAGGCGATCTGGTTGATGCAGTCCCGGTGGTTCTTGCATTTGTCCGTGACCGTGAAGGCCCGCACCTTGAGTTGTTTCAGGCCGCGGGCGTAAAGGGTGCACATCTCCTGGGAGATGATCACCGACACGCCTTTGTGGTCCAGGGCCGCTTTCACCGCTTCGATGCTCTTTTTCACCTTGTAGGGTTTGATGACGGTGACGTGTTCGACGCCGATGGCGCGGACCACCGCTTCGATGGAGATGCGGCCGTAACCCGAAAGGTTGAGGTTGCTCATGTCCACCCCGGGATTGGGTTGGTGGCCGGTCATTGCCGTGGTGCCGTTGTCCAGGATGACCAGGGTGAAGTCGTGGTTGTTGTAAACGGCGTTGACCAGGCCGGTCAGACCCGAATGAAAAAACGTCGAGTCGCCGATAAAGGAGATCACTTTTTTGTCCGTGGCCTTGGAAAAGCCGCAGGCCGTGCTCACCGACGAACCCATGCAGATGAGAAAATCGCCCATGGCCAGCGGGGGCAGGAAACCCAGGGTGTAGCAGCCGATGTCTGTGGGGTAGATGGTCTCCTTGCCCTCGGCGGCTTTTTTTACCGCGTAGAAGGTGGCCCGATGGGAGCAGCCGGCGCACAGATTGGGCGGCCGCTGGGGGATTTCGGGTACGTCCGACAGGTCGGGCGGTTGGCTTTCCGTGAGCGGCACGCCGAAGTAGCCGGCCATCACCCGGCGCACCATGGCCGGATCGAATTCGTAGAGCCGGGAGAAGAGACCTTCTCCCTTGCCGGCAATGGGCAGGGTCAATCCTGCCTCCTGGGCAAAGGCCTTGACGGCCTCTTCCATGAACGGTTCGCCCTCTTCGGCCACCAGCACGCGTTCGCACGACTTCAGAAAATTTTTAATCAGTTTCGGGGGTGTCGGGTAAGAAAAACCCAGGCGAAGGACTCGAATCTTGTCTGCGATGCCCAACTCTTTCACCGCGTCGGACACATATCCGTAGCTGACCCCGTTGCAGACGATGCCCCAGGAACCGGCGCCGTCGGTAAAGTTGTATCCGGAGGTCTCGGCCAGGGCCTGGGCCTTGTCCCAATTTTCCAGCAGGCGCACGTGCAGGCGGCGGGAGACGGCCGGTACGGTGACCAGGTTGAAGGGGTCTTTTTTAAAGTCTCCCTTGGTTTTGCGCGGTGCCAACTTGCCCAACTCCACGAAGGCGCTGGAGTGGTTGATGCGGGTGGTGGTGCGCAGGATCACCGGTTCGCCCAGCCGTTCCGACAGGTCAAACGCCTCGGCCGTCATTTGACGGGCTTCCTCCACCGACGAGGGTTCGAGTATGGGCAGGCCGGAGAGCTTGCCGTAGTAGCGGTTGTCCTGTTCGTTCTGGCTGGAGAACATGGACGGATCGTCGGCGGAGAGAATGACCATCCCGCCTTTTACCCCGACGTAGGCCAGTGTCATCAGCGGATCGGCCGCCACGTTCAGGCCCACGTGCTTCATCATGCAGAAGGTGCGCACACCGCTGTTGGCGGCGGCAGCGGCTACTTCCAGGGCCACTTTCTCATTGGTGCTGTATTCGAAGTAGAGATCGCTTTCGTGAGAGACCTGGAACAGGTTCAAGGAAATTTCCGAGGATGGCGTACCCGGGTAGGTGGTTGCAAAGGCTACGCCGGCCTCGATGGCGCCGCGGGCGATGGCTTCGTTCCCCAGGAGCAACATCTTCTCTCCTGGACTGTCTGTCAGTAATTTGTGCATCGTGGTTTCCTGTTGGGTTTCGCCGCACGGGGTCGGCGGGTTTGATTGGAAAAATGCGTTCCGGGCCGCTGCAGCGACGGTTGTCGTTGATGATCGCGTCAGGGCACCATGATCGCCCGTTCGACGATCTTTTTATGGTGCACCATGTCGAAGACCGCGTTGATTTCGGACAGCGGATAGGTTTTAACAAACGGTGCCATCTTCACCTTGCCCGACAGGACCAGGTCACGAACCGGCGCATAGTATTGGGGCAGGCTGCCCCAGTTGCCCCGGGCCGTTGCGTTGAAGGCCATGAGGTTGGACAGGCGTATGTCTACCGTGTCCATGGTAAAGCCCACCACGGATAGATTGGCCCCGAAGGTCATCAGGCCGAAGGCGGTTTTCTGGCCGGCGGCCGTGCCGGAGGTCTCGAATATCTTCCACTCTGTCCGGCGTTTTCCCTGTTCTTTGACGAAGGCGGAGATCGCCTTGCGCAGGTCCTTGAACGCCGTCTCAGCGACGTTGAAGGTTTTGTCCACATAGGGTGCCAGTGTTTCCAGCTTGACCGGATCCACATCGATGGCGATCACCAGGGCGCCGAAGGCCTTGGCGATTTGGGCGCCGAAGCCGCCCACGCCGCCGACGCCGATGAATATGGCCGTGTCGTCGGCGGACAACCCGGCATCGATGATGGCCTGGTAAGGGGTGGTCAAGGCGTCGGCCACCACGGACAGTTGGGCCAGGGAGACATCTGCATCGCCAATGGGCCGGTATTGGTCGTCCACCGGAACCTGGCACAGTTGCTTGGCCGGGACGACGATGTGGCTGGCAAATCCACCCTGGATATCGTTGCCGGGCATCTTTTGGGTGGCGCAGATGTTGCCCAGGTCCCGGTTGCAGACATCGCAGTCCCCGCAAGGCATGACCGCAGGAATGATCACCGCCTTGCCCTCCAACTGTCGGGCGTCGGGAGCGGCGGCGGTGACAATGCCGCTGATTTCATGGCCCAGGGTCAGGGGCAAGGGGGATTTGGTTCGCACGCCATCGTAGTAAAAGCCCAGGTCCGTGTGGCACACCCCGCATCCGGCCACCTTGACCAGCACTTCGCCGGGACCGGGTTGGGGTAAGGGTGCCTCAATCTTCGCCAGTGGTTGTCCGGGTTCTGTCATCTGCCAGGATATCATGGATGCCATCGCTGGTTCTCCTTTTCTCAAATATTGGGTTCAGCGGTTCAGGGTTCAAAGGTTCAGCGTTTCAGAATTCGTGGTTAGCGATCGGCTGAAAACTGACGCTAAACGTTGCACAGTAAACCCTGAACGGTGAACGCTGAACCTATGAAGGCCTCTACCGGTTCTTCCACACTGGCCTGCGCTTTTCCTCGAAGCTCTTGATGCCTTCCAGGGTGTCTTCGGTTTTCATCAAGGTGTTGAGAAACATGTCGCTGACGCCGGACAGGGCCTGTTTGAAATCCAATCCCAGGTGGGCGTTGACGGCCCGCTTGTTGAGCCGGATGATCAGCGGGCTGCATGCCTGGATTTCACCGACGATGCCGTCTACCGTGTCCTTTAAGTTGTCCGCTTCGGATAGGTGGGCCACCAGGCCCATGCGATGCGCCGCTTCAGCCTTGTAACGCCGACCCGTGGTGCAGATCTCAACGGCCCGCGCCGGCCCCACCAGCTGGGGCAGCCGGATGGCCGCGTAGGGCGGAAAGAAACCCAGCTTGATCTCCGGTTGGCCGAAGACGGCCTTGGGTGATGCAACGATGATGTCGCAGGCCATGGCCACTTCCATGCCGCCTCCCAAACAGGCACCGTGGACCGCTGCAATGGTGGGCACCGGTATGCGGTGAACCAGTTCGAAGATCCGGTTGAAGGTGGCGATCATCTCGTCCACCATCTCCGGCCGGTGGTCGGCCACTTCAACACCGGCGCACCAGCTGGGGCCCTCGGCGGCCAGGACCACACACTTGAGCGACCCGTCGTTGGCCAAGGTCTCCAGCCGGCCGTTGAGTTGGTTCATCATTTCGATGTCCAGCACGTTGTGCTTGGGCCGATTGAAGGTCAGGGTGGCGACGCCGTCGACGATTTCATGGTTGATGAATGTTAGTTGCGACATCTCTGATTCCTCACTTGTGAAAGACGTAGTTGACCCGTCCGTCGGCAAGCGGATTGGCTCTGGCTGTCAGGTCCATGCCGATGGACAGCTCGGATTCGTTGATACCGCCGGCAATCCGCCCGAACACCTTATAGTCGCCGTAGTCCACCAGGGCGATGGTATAGGGCAGGTCACCTTCGAACCCTTTTGGGCCGAAGGCCAGGGTGCTGTAAGTGATCAGCTTTCCCTTCCCCTGGACATCGAACCATTCCATTTTCGATGACCGGCAGGCGCAGCAGTCCGCCCGGGGGGGGAAGAACATTTTTCCGCAGGATTCACAGCGGGTGCCGCTGACCTTGCCCTGCTCCAGGTGGTCGATGAAGTCATTGACGCGGGTGGTGCCGGTAAAACTGACGGTGCCGAATTTTCTGAAGCGTTCGTCCTTTTCCTTTTTACCCATGACTGCCTTTCCTTATCTCGCATGCCCGCCCATCGATGCGGCCGGGTTCGAATTATCTGGCCAAAATGGTTACATTCCCATAAAGCCCCACGCCGCCGATATTGTGCACCAGGCCCACGGCGGCATCGGGCACCTGGATCGCGCCGGCTTCGCCGCGCAGCTGCAGCACGATGGTGCGGATCTGGCTGCCGCCGGTGGCGCCGATGGGGTGGCCCTTGGAGAGCAGCCCGCCGTCCACGTTCACCGGTATACTTCCTGACAAATAGGTCTCTTTGCCCTGGATCAGGTCACGGCCTTCGCCGGGGCCGGCGAACCCTAAATCTTCGTAGGCCATCATCTCGGCGATCGTAAAACAGTCGTGGACTTCGGCCACGTCGATCGCTTTGGGACCCATGCCGGCCATCTTGTAGGCCTGGGCGCCTGCCTGGCGTGCCACGCTCAGCCCGTTGAACAGGTCCCGGCCGGCCAGGTTGACCGGTGCGGAGGCCGAACCGATACCCCGGATCCACACGGGCTTGTCGCACAGGGCGTTGGCTTTTTCGGCGCTGGCCACGATGATGCAGGAACTGCCGTCGGCATTGGCGCAGCAGTCTCCCACCCGTAAGGGCGACGCCACGGATGCGCTCATCATGTTTTCCGTGTCGGTGAACATCTCGGCCGTCACGGCCTTGCGGTAGACGGCCCGGTTGTTGAGCTGGCCGTAGGTGGCGGCCTTGACGCGAATGGCGGCCAGGTCTTCGGGAGTGGTGCCGTAGGCCTCCATGTGGGCCCGGGCATACATGGCGTAGTAGGCGGGCATCATGGTGCCGAAGGGGCTTTCCCATTGGATGTCGGCACCCCGGCCCATGCGTTCCTGCGTTTCGGCGGAGGAGATCTCCGACATTTTCTGAAACCCGACCACGGCCACGATGTCGTGCAGCCCCGATTTGACGAGGCTGTAGGCCAGCTTCAGGCCTGTGCTGCCCGATGAGCACAAGGTCTCTACATAAAAGGTGGGACCCGGGTTGAGTCCTAAATATTCGGCGAACACCCCTGCCGGCGAGCGCTGCAGGTCGTACTCCGGTGCCGAGCAGACCACCGACGCGTCGATGTCCGCGGCGGTGATGCCGGCGTGTTCGAGGGCGTCGGAAAAGCCTTCGAAGGCCAGTTCCCGGACCGATCCCGGATAGAAGCGTACGAAGGTGCTCTGTCCTGCACCGATAATGGCAACGTCATTCATCGTGGTCCCCTATTTAGGTGTTTAGGCTGTCGACTGAAGGTGGATAGTTTTAGTACGATATTGTTCACCATATCCGTGGCCCGATATGGGGTCTCCGTCATCGGTCTTCCGACCTCCGTCTTCTGACCTATATGTACTGCCCGCCGTCGACCTTGATTACTTCACCGGTGATGTGGCGGGCCTTGTCTGAAGCCAGGAAGGCGATGACCGATGCCAGGTCCTCGGGCTGACCGATGCGCTTCAAGGCCATTTCGCCCATGGCCAGGTCGATGATCTTGTCCCGGGCCTCGGAATCTTTCAGCATGGCGGTTTCGATCAGGCCCGGCGCCACGGCGTTGACATTGACACCGAAGGCGCCCAATTCCTTAGCCACGGCCTTGGTGTAGCCGATGATGCCCGCTTTGGAGGCCGAGTAGTTGGTCTGTCCGAACTTGCCCCGCATGCCGTTGATGGAGGTGACGTTGATGATTTTGCCGTACTTCTGCTCCTTCAGCAGCGGGGCCACTTGACGGGTGAAGTTGAAGTACCCCTTCAGGTTGACGGCGATCACCCGATCCCACTGCTCTTCGGACATCTTCCAGCAGACGCCGTCCCAGTTCATGCCGGCGTTGTTCACCAGGATATCGATGCGGCCGAATGCTTCCCGGGCTTTCTTGACCGCGGCCTCGGCCTCGGTGAAGACGGCGATGTCGCAGGCGACGCAGACGGCCTTGCGTCCCATTTTTTCAATCTGGTCCGCAACGGCCCTGGCCTCCTCCGCATGGCGCCGATAGGTCAGGCAGACGTTGGCGCCCTCTTTGGCCAGTTCCAGGCTGGCGGCTGTGCCGATGCCCTGGGACCCACCGGTGACGACGGCATTTTTCCCTTCCAGCAGCATGTGCGTTTCTCCTTTATGTCGTTGGGCGGCCCAGTACGGCGGCCATGAATTCTACGTCGAAGGCATCGCCGGCGGCCTGGCGGCGCCGGTACTCGATGAAGTCGATGGTATCCTTGCCGGTAATTTTTTTCGTGTTGAAGGCGGTGAATCCCAGGAAGGCTTCGCCGTTCATGTTGGCGGCCAGCCAGTGGCGGTTGATGACCTTGGCCTGATCCCAGAAGAACTTCTTTTTAAGGCGAATGCCTTCCACACTTTTGATCAGACACCCCGGAAAGAGGTTGGTATAGGTCCAGAGAATCCGGTGGACTTCGTTGTCCAACAGCTCGAAATCGGTGTTGGCCGTTTTGATATAGGCCCGGGCCTGTTTGGCTGCATCGCCGGTCTTGTACTCACCGTAGACGATCTCGCCGTCGGCCACGTAGCGATCGGTCTGGATGGCGGGATTGCGCACCCATCCATCGGCATCCTTGATGACGGGGACACATTTGGAGATCAAACCCAGCCGTTTCATCTTGTAGGCACTCCACATCTCGCAGGAGACGCAGTTCCACATGGCCAGTTCCATGGGCAGCATCCAGGGCAGGAAATCACTGCTGCCACCGTCCGGTGCGCTGCCGTGCCGGGGTCCGGCCTGGCCGAAGATGGCCAGGTCACTGGACAGGGTCAGGTCGCAGGCCATGCCGATCTCCTGGCCGCCTGCCACCCGCATGCCGTTGACCCGGCAGATCGTGGGTTTCTTGCAGCCGAGGATGCCATCGACCATGGCGTTGAAAAGATCCATGTAAAGCCCGTATTCGTTGGGCCGTTTTGCATAATACTCGGCATACTCCTTTGTGTTGCCGCCCGTACAAAATGACTTGTCTCCCATGGCGGTGAACACCGCGGCCACCACTGAACTGTCTGCCGACGCACGATGAAACCCGGCAATCACGCCCTTGACCATTTCGGTGGTATAGGAATTGTACTGCATCGGGTTGTTCAGGATGATCCAGGCCGAGAACAGGCCGTCGACCGGATTTCCCGATGGGTCCAGGATGGGGCGCTTTTCGAACATGACCCCTGGCGCGTCACTGGAAAAGTGTTCCTCGCTCCACAGGTGATGGTTCTTGATACCGGATTCTCTCGGCAGCCAACTCAGGTCACTCATCGTTACCTCCCTTTGGGCGGCTCGTTCGAACGCCGCAGGTTAAGGAATCGCTTTTTTCCCGGGTGGCCCGGGACGGATTGTTCGGGGGACAGGCTGAACGACATCTGCTCTGAAACAAATATCAAATTATGGATAAAATTCATTTGATAAAAGGTTACATATTAGCTATATATTAGCTACGAATAGGGTTAGTCAAGAAAAAAAAGCCGAAGGAGGTCGAGACCGTGAGATACCCGAAAGAGTGTGTCCTGAAGGAGTGCGTGGAGGCAGTGATCCGCCCGGTGGAACCCGGAGACCGGCCGATTTTGGATGCCTTCTACAGCCGGATTCCCGAATCGGACCGCTGGTTCTTGAATTACGATGTCATGGACACGGCTGTCATGGATTCGTGGTTCGAAGCCATGGAAAAGGGCAGCATCTGCTCCATCCTGGCCTTGTGCAATGATACCGTCGTGGGTCAAGGCAGCCTTCATCTGCGCGGTTTTGGTGCCACCAGCCATGTGGGTCGGTTTCGCATCGTGGTGCTGCCTGAATATCGGCAGATGCGGCTGGGGACCTGGTTGCTGCTGGACCTGATCCAGTTGGCCATGGATCAGGGCCTGGAGATGCTGCGGGCAGACCTGGTGGCCGGCGTCGAAGACGGCGCCATCGAAGCCGTAAAAAAGTTCGATTTTTTCAAGTTTGCCGAACTGAAGGAATATGTGAAGGATATCCAGGGCAACCGCCAAGACCTGGTGATCATGGTCAAACGACTGCACAAGGGGTGGAGTGATTTTTAGCCGCATGGGTGTCCATGTCTGGCTGCAAGCCTTGATACCAATAAATTTTGCGGCATCCAACCAACTTAAAAAAGACTGGCGCTTTTGAACGATTCCATGCAAAAGGAGGTTGTCCGGTTCACCCCCGCCGGCCCTGTACAGATTCGGTCGTTCTGCACGCCAGATGAAATTCAAACCTACCGTTTCGACGATCAGTTCGGCACTCACGCCCAGTACAAATCGATCTACACCAAAAGAGAAACCCTTGAAAAGCATGCCGCCAAAACGGACGCCAATGTGGTGCTGGCCCTTACGGAAGACAAGCATATTGTGGGATTCGGGGTTTTCAGCCACCCGGAAGCCGACGAGCGGTGGACGGAGCTGGGGCCGGGCATGATGATGGAGGTAAAGGCGGTGGAAGTGAGCAGAATGCTTCGATCCTGCAAGATCGCCGGAGACCTGGTCCGTCTCATGTTGAGCCACCCGAAGATTGAACGGATGATTGCATACATGGTCGGATATTCATGGACCTGGGATCTGGACGGTTCGGGCATGAATGCCCAGCAATATCGCAACATGCTCATCCGGCTGTTCAACCCCCACGGGTTTATCGAACTGCAGACCAACGAACCGAACATCTGCCTGAAACCCGAGAACCTCTTCATGGGCCGCATCGGCAAGGAGGTTTCGGATAAGCTTCGCCAGGATTTCAAGTGGCTCCGGTTCGGGATTTCCCCCTGATTGGATCCGGCTCACGCCTTTATCAAGAGAGGTCAGTGACGGTTTTGTTCTCAGGCCCCCCACTGCTGGTGCATATTCTGATCATCGCCATGGTCAACGCGTTCTTCTTTCCGATCATTGCCAATTGGTCAGGCTCTATTCTTTACGCCTTTCTGATCAGCGTGGGCATCCTATGCATTTATGGGTTGATGGTAATCTGGCTCTTCGGCGGGAGGAAAGGGTAACTCACGATGGCCAAGAAAAAATACTACGCCGTCGCCGTCGGCAGGCAGCCGGGCATCTACACCCAGTGGTTCGGGGACGACGGTGCCCAGAGCCAGGTGATCGGTTTTCAAGGCGCCCGGTACAAGGGCTTTTCGACGCGTGAGGAAGCACTGGGATTTATCCGGGATCAGCGATCAGGCGAATCGATGAACGTCACGCCGTCACCCAAAAAAAATATCCGGTCAATGGCGATGCCAATCGAGAAACCGGATGACGATCTTATCGACCGGGTCATGATCTACACGGACGGTTCCAGTCTGGGCAACCCCGGCCCCGGCGGTTACGGGGTGGTCATGTCCTCATCCGGGGAACAGCGGGAACTTTCCGGCGGTTTCCGTCAAACCACCAACAACCGCATGGAACTGCTGGCCTGCATTGCCGGCCTCGAACAACTCGAAACCCCCTCGGCCGTTGTCCTGTACAGTGACTCTCGCTACGTGGTGGATGGCATCACTAAAGGCTGGGCAAAAAAATGGCAGCGCAACGCCTGGCGCAAGAGCAATGGCGCAAAAGCCCTGAACATCGATTTATGGGAACGCCTGCTGTTACTCTGTGCCCGGCATGACGTGCGTTGGGTCTGGGTCAAAGGCCATGCGGGAAACCCCGGAAACGAGCGGTGCGACCAGCTTGCCACACAGGCGGCCAGCCTGCCGGATCTGCCGCCGGATGTCGGTTACGAATCAGATCCTGCATAAGATCTGCGCGGCCTGTTCCAGGGTTTGGTCCCTTTTGGCAAAGCAGAACCGCAGCACCCGGTTGTCCTGTCCATCATGGTAAAATGTCGATGGCGGGATGGCGGCTACTTTATGCACCGTCGTCATCTGGCGTGCGAAGGCTACGTCGTCCAGGTCGGAAACGGCTGAATAATCCAACATCTGAAAATAGGTGCCGTGGCAGGGCAGGGGCTTGAAGCGGGAGTCTGCGAGCAGGGAGAGAAACCGGTCCCGTTTTTGCTGATAGAACGCCGACAGCTCGAGGTACAGGGACGCATCCGCCAGGATATCGGCGTAGGCATATTGGATGGGCGTGTTGGATGCAAAGGTGAGAAACTGGTGGACGCGCTGAAACTCTCGCGTGAGGGGTGGCGGTGCCACGCAGTAACCGATTTTCCAGCCGGTGGTGTGGTAGGTCTTGCCGAAGGAGCTGACCACGAAGCTTTTTGCATACAGCTGCGGGTCTTTCAACACGCTTTCGTGGGCCAGGCCGTCAAAGATGATGTGCTCGTAGACTTCATCCGAGACGATGAAGATGTCCCGCTGCGCCACGATCCGCCTCAACGCCGTGATGTCCGCCGGCGAAAGCACGGTGCCCGTGGGGTTGTGCGGGGAGTTGAGGATGACCAGCCGGGTGTCGTCCCCGATGGCATCGCTGACCTCATCCCAGTCGATGCGATAGTCGGGCGTTTTCATGGAAAGATAGACCGGGGTCCCGCCGTTTAGGCGGATGGCCGGAACATACGCATCGAAGGCCGGTTCGAAAACAACGACCTCGTCACCCGGACGGACCACTGCGGTGATGGCTGCAAACAGCGCCTCGGTGGCCCCCGATGTGACCGTGATTTCCCTATCCGAATCGACCGGGTTACCGTAAAGATCGGCAACCTTCGCGGCGATGCGCTCCCGGAGCAATGCCACCCCCTGCATGGGCGCATACTGATTGCGGCCGGCCCGCATGTGCGCAAGGACGCGATCGATCAGTGCCGGGGGCGTATCGAAATCGGGAAAACCCTGGGACAGGTTGACGGCGCCATGTTCGGCGGCCATTGCGGACATGACCGTAAATATGTTGGTGCCCACATCCGGCAGTTTCGACATGATCGTCATTGGATCGGTCTCCCTTGAGATGGGTGTGGCTAAACTGTCGGCACATCCCGATAGTGGGATGCCATGGCCGCCGCATGGCGACCGACGGTCCGGCGAAGTGCCGCCGGAGCCAGCACCTGTGCCCCGGCGCCCCAGCGCAGGACCCAATGGCTGATCTCCTCGATGCCGGCCACGGTGGCGGTGAAAATCAGCGTGCCGTCGGCCTGATCCGACAGGTGTTGGCTCGGGTGCCAGATGCGCTCGCGAACGTAGCCGGCAACTGATTCGAGGAAGCGGATCTTCACCTTCACCGGCGGTCCCTGGTATATGCCGAAGCTGTCCTGTAAAAAGGCCTGCATGTCGAATGCGTCGGGAATTTGAAAACCGTCATCGCTCAGGGTCACCGTTTTGATCCGATCCACGGCAAACGTCCGGACGCCTTTTCTCAGGGCGCAATAGCCGATCAGATAGAGCGTGTCGTCCACATGGCGCAGCCGATAGGGATGAACCGTTCGTCGGCTTTGCTTCTGCCGACCCATGGAAAAGTAGATCATGCGGATTTTTTTTTCGTCAATGATCGCCCGGTTCAGTTGGGCGATGATGGGGCCGAAGCGCGTATAGTCTTTCCTGGCGGCCGGACCGGCATCCACCCGATCCCGGATCCGGTCCAGGTAGTCGACGTATGCGCTCGGCAGCGTGGCCTTGATCTTGGACAACAGGGAATCAATGGCCTCGTAAAAGACGGTTCCCCGATAGGTCTTGAGCATGTCCTTGCCGAAGTAAAGGGCCATCAGCTCAGGGATGCTGAAGGCCAGGGGAACCTGCTGACGGCTGGCATTCAGGATGTGCCAATAACTGCGATTGTCCCGGGTTTCGGTGGTGATGGGAAATCCGCCGGCCTGAAGCGCCTCCAGATCCCGGTAAACGGTTCGCGGGGTGCAGCCCAGCCCATCGGCAAGGGCGGAAACGGTTTTGCCTTGTGTGGCGGCAATGAGGGTCTGGATGATCTTCCACTGCCGGCTCAGCTGGTCGCCTCTGGCCATTGGCGGTCAGGTTTCCGATGGCCGGTCGGCCTTGCGCTGCAGCCGGAACAGGACCATGTGTGTCGTTCCCCGGTCGGATCGAAGGGTTTGGCGCCGGGCCTGGACATCGTAGCGGTGGCGCATGCGATCCCAGAAGTCAACGCCGGTGCGGCGCACGCCCTCGGCCAGGATGATGCTTCCGTCGGGATTCAGGTACCGGTCGAACATGGCTTCGAGGCCATGGATGTCTTCGGTTTTGTAGATGGTTTCGGATCCCACAATCATGTCGAACCGGCCATCCATCCGCGGGGCGTTCCAGTCCAGCCGCTCGATGGCAATCTCCGGGCAGTCGTTGGCCAGGGCGTTGGCGCGGGCAAAATTGAGGGCGTCGGGGTCGCGTTCGGTCATGGTGATGCGATGGCCTGCCCTGGCAGCCACAATGCCCACCATCCCCAGGCCGCATCCGATTTCCAGCATGGTTTTCGTCGGGTCCGGCGGCATGCCGGCCAGGTGGCCGGCCAGGACGCCGGAGGCTTCCCAGATCTTGGCCCACAGGGGGAAATTATCCATCACGTCGTCCGGATTGATGAACCGGTCGATGGATGCTGGGGTAAACAGCCTGAGCGTCTGTCCGCCGATCGTCACCGGAATGATGGTCGTGTCGTAGGTTCGGTGAAACGCCTCGAGCGAGAACATGCGCAATCAGGCTCCCTTTGATTGTTGCTTTGACAGCCGCGGGGCGTCAACGGAGCATGTTTTCCGGCATCCGCACCGCCACCACCTCACCCGTGGCGCACAGCTTCCCTTCGGCTGAAACCGTTGCCGATACGACGACCTTTTTCTCTTTCAATTCCTTGATCACGCCGCGGATTTCCAGTTCGGCATCGATCGGGGTCGGACGCAGGTAGTTCACCTGCAGCGATGCGGTGACAAATCGGAACGGGGCCTCGTCCGGCCGGGCCCGGCCGGCGGCGGCCGATGCCGAACCGGTGCCGTGACAGTCGATCAAAGAGGCCAGGAGACCACCGTATACATAACCCGGTATAGCCGTATGGACCGACCGCGGTCGAAATCGGGCGACCGTTTCATCACCGTCCCAATAGCTCTTCAACTGCAGGCCATCCGGATTGAGTCGTCCGCATCCATAGCAGTGGCTCAGTTCATCGGGATAGTTGTCCTGGAATGCGATTTCGCTCATGGTGCTCCTCTCTTGCTTGGACACAGCGGTTTCGGGCCCGTCCGCAACGGGATGATCAAGGTCGAATGGCCTGGTGTTCGATCGTTCGGTGCCGGAGAATTCAGGGGCGGCGGGGCTATGGTTGCGTCAGGTAGATGAAAACAAACTGTTCGTCATTGATGTCGACGGTCATGTCACAATTGCGGGACTGGGCATAATTGAGCCAACCCGGCTTTCCGGCACCGCCGCAATCGACCTTGGGGTGCGATTCGCCGGTGGTGGCGTCATACCAAGAAATCAGCATGGGGTCCGGACACAGTGATTTCACCTTTTCATCGGCCATGGACTGGGCGGATGGGAAATCCAGATCGGGCTCGTCGGTTCTGATTTTAACCGGGTTGATCAGCTGGTATTTCAATGGCGGTTTTGCCATTTCCACCTCCTTTTGATGAACGTGAGGGTCGGATGACACTTGCGTGTAATACGGGTGGAAAAAAAAATCAATAGCCGCGATACAGGGTCGGGAAGGTCCGTTTGAAGTGGATTGCGCCATGTGGTAGGCTGGTTGCACAAATTCCGCCACCAAGGAGGATGCGGTGAACAATACGCCGGTTTGCAACGACAGTTGGTTTTCGACGGAAACGGTTCAGGCGCGGTTGAGGGAACCTTCCGGCGATTTGGCCGACCGACCCATTCAGCTGCGCGTCAACCCCATTTCCGGACGCACCAGCCGAATTGCCTTCAGCCGGGTGAATGAAAAAGAGGCGGGTGCAACACACCTGCCTTCACCGCCACCGGATGCGCGGCAGACGGCACGCTGCCCTTTTTGCCGCCCCCAGGTGCTGACCCGGACACCGCAGTTGATCCCGCAGATTCATCCGGAGGGGCGGATGGCGCGAGGAGAATCGCTGCTGTTTCCCAACCTGTTCCCCTACGGCGCCTACTCCGCGGTGAGTCTGTTCGACAGCACCCACTTCGTGGAGATCGGTACGGCCACTGAAAGCAGTTACACGGACTGCCTGATCAATTGTGCCGACTATTTAAAACGGGTGCACCGGCACGATCCATCGGCGATACATATGGCGATTACCCAGAACCACCTGCCCTCGGCAGGTGGTTCCATGGTCCACCCCCACTTGCAGGTTCATGCCGACCGGATCGGGGCCAATCACCAGCGATTCCTAAACGACCGCGCCCTGACTCACCGGCGTACCCGGCAGGGATGGCTGTTGGGTGATTATGCCGCCCGAGAGGTCCGTGCTCGGGAACGATACATCGGCAGCACCGGTCCGTGGGTATGGATGGCGGCGTTTGCGCCGGAAGGGTTTTTCGAGATCTGGGCCGTCTGTCCGGGAAAAACCTCCCTGTTGGCACTGGACGAAAACGCCTGGCGCCACCTGGCCGCAGGCATGATCCGGGTTCAACAGCTCTACCGCAGTCTGAACCGCAACGGGTACAATTTCGGCCTGATTTCGGTGGAGACACCCCAAAGCGCCTTGGAGTTGCGGGCCGTTATGCTGGTTCGCGCCAACTACGCCCGCTGGACCCGAAGCGACCACACCGGCTTCGAGGTCATGCTGGGGGACATGGCCACCTTTACCGCTCCGGAAGAGACCGCGCAACTGGCCCGCGCCTTCTGGCATTGACCGCCGTGATGATTTTCAGTTCGCCGATCCAAGCGCCCCTATTCGTAAATATGATGGCATTGGTTTGCCGATTCATCCAGACCCGCTGCGTTGCTCGGCGGGCCAATAGCGCAGGCGATGGGCCACTTCTTACGCCCTGCGATCCGGGCGCCTCGACAATCTCGGTGCATCACCGTATTTACGTATAGGGGCGCTAAGCTGCTGACATCGGTCATCCGACATCCGTCCTCCGTTTCCCGATCTACAGCGTCTGCGATGCCTTTACCGGGTGCGCCTTTAAATACTCCAGCCGGTTCAACCCGTTGATGTAGGCCTTGGCGCTGGCGGTGATGATGTCCGGGTCGGAACCGCGGCCCAACGCCATCAAGCCATTTTCACGCAGGCGCACGGTCACCTCGCCCTGGGCGTCCGTGCCCCCGGTCAGGGCGCTGACGGTAAAGCGCAGCAGTTCGGCCCTGGCATTGGTCAACTGGGCGATGGTGTTGTAGGCCGAGTCGATGGGGCCGTTGCCGTAGTTGGCACCCTGAACGGAGCGGCCGTTGATGGAAAGCCGCACACTGGCCATGGGCAGGACCGTGGTACCACAGGTGACGTGCAGGTATTCCAGTGAGAAGACTTCGGCAGACCTGAGCACGCCTTCGGTGACCAAGGCCTCCAGATCTTCGTCCATGACGTGCTTTTTTTTGTCGGCCAGGGTCTTGAACTGTTTGAAGACCGTCTTGAGTTCCTCGTCGGACAGGTCGTAGCCCAGGTTCTTCAGGTGCGTGTACAGGGCGTGGCGGCCGGAATGTTTGCCCAGGACCAGCTGGTTGCGGCTCAAGCCGATGGTCTCCGGCTTCATGATCTCATAGGTCATGGGGTTTTTCAGCATACCGTCCTGGTGAATGCCCGCTTCGTGGGCAAACGCGTTGGCACCCACGACCGCTTTGTTGGGCTGGACCATGATGCCGGTGATCATGCTCACCAGCCGGCTGGTGGAATAGATATGCTGGGTCTGGAGGCCGGTGTCGAAGGGCATGAGGTTCCGACGGGTGTGCAGCGCCATGATCACCTCTTCCAGGGAGGTGTTGCCCGCCCGCTCGCCGATGCCGTTGATCGTCACTTCGGCCTGCCGGGCGCCGGCATTGATGGCGGCGATGGTATTGGCCGTGGCCAGGCCCAGGTCGTTGTGGCAGTGGACGCTCAACGTGGCCTTGTGCATGTTGGCGGTGTTGGCCATCACATACTTGACCATCTCCTCGAACTCCTGGGGGATGGCGTAGCCCACCGTGTCGGGCAGGTTGATCGTGGTGGCGCCGGCTTCGATGGCTGCGCCAAACACCTTGCACAGGTAGTCCCGGTCGCTGCGGGAGCCGTCCTCGGCGGAAAACTCCACGTTGTCGGTAAAGGTCTTGGCGTACTTGACCGCCTCCACCGCCGCGTTGAGCACCTCCTCCCGGGACATCTTCAGCTTGTAGTCCAGGTGAATGTCAGAGGTGGCGATGAAGGTGTGAATTCGAGGGTTGGCCGCATGCTGGATGGCACCCCAGGCCTGGTCGATATCGGCTTTGTTGGCCCTTGCCAGACCGGCAACCTCAGTGGTCTTCAGCCGTTTGGCGATTTCCGAAACCGCCTGGAAATCTCCTTCGGAGGCGGCGGGAAAGCCCGCTTCGAGAATGTCCACACCCAGCTTTTCCAGCTGGACGGCCAGCCGCAATTTTTCGTTGGTGTTCATGCTGGCGCCGGGACTCTGTTCGCCGTCCCGCAAGGTGGTGTCGAATATTTTAATGCGCTCGGTCATTGCTGTTCTCCTCAAAATCGCTTTTTCATATTTTTGGATCCCTTGGCCAGCTTGAACTGAAAGCTGTCCGCCAGGGCCTGCCAACTGGCCTCGATGATGTCCTCGGAGACGCCGATGGTGCTCCATATCTGGTCCTGGTCGCGGGATTCCACCAACACCCGGACCCTTGCTTCCGTGCCCTCACTGCCGTCCACCACGCGCACCTTGAAGTCCACCAGTTTCATGGTGTCCAGGTCCGGGTAGAAGTTGCCCAATGCCTTTCTCAGGGCATTGTCCAGCGCGCTCACCGGACCCAGGCCCTCGGCGGCGGTGATCTCGTGGCTGTCACCCACCGAAATCTTGATCGTGGCGTGGGCCGAGCAGGGTAGATTCTTGTCCTTTTCGATGGTTACCCGGAAGGACTCCAGGTCGAACAGGGGTTTGAACTGCTCGGTGAATTTCTCCAGCATGATCTGAAAGGACCCGTCGGCAACGTCGAACTGGTAGCCTTCTTCCTCCATCTGTTTGATGGCGGCGACGATGGCCTTGCTGTCACTTCCGTTGGCTCCGAGGTCTACGCCCATCTCCTTGGCTTTGTACTCCACATTGCTCTTGCCGGCCAGGTCGGACATGAGCACCCGGCGCTGGTTGCCCACGATTTCAGGATCCATGTGCTCGTAGGCCCGCGAGTCTTTCATGATGGCGCTGACGTGAATGCCGCCTTTGTGGGCGAACGCGCTGCGCCCCACGAAGGGGCGCGAGTTCAGCGGGACGATGTTGGCCGTCTCGCTGACGTAGCGGGAAAGACTTTTCAGTCCGGTCAATTTTTCCTGCGGGATGCAGGGCCGGTTCATTTTGGCGCTGAGGACCGGAATGATGGTGGTCAGGTCGGCGTTGCCGCAGCGCTCCCCGTAGCCGTTGATGGTGCCGTGAACCATGACGGCGCCGCAGTTGATGGCGGCGATGGCGTTGGCGGCGGCCATGCCACAGTCGTTGTGGGTATGGATGCCCAGTTTCAGATTCCCCGCATCGCCCTGAAGCCGTTTAAGGTCGGCCGAGACGGATCGGATGATCGTTTCGATTTCCTGGGGCAGGGTGCCCCCGTTGGTATCGCACAGGACCAGGAAATCGGCGCCGGCCTTCCAAGCGGCAGACAGGGTCTCCAGCGCGTAGTCCGGGTCGTCCTTGAATCCGTCGAAAAAGTGCTCGGCGTCGTAGATCACTTCCCGGTCGCTGGCTTTGAGAAAGGCGACGCTCTCGGCGATCATGGCCAGGTTCTCCTCCAGGGTGTTGTCCATGATGGACTGCACGTGAAGGGCCCAGCTTTTGCCGAAGATGGCTGCCGACGGTGCACCGCTGTTCAGGATCGCTTTCAGGTTGGCATCGTCGGCGGCACGGATGCCGGGCCGGCGGGTGGATCCAAACGCCGTGATGCGCGCGGTCTTGAAGTGCTCCCGCTTGGCCAGATCGAAGAAACGGATATCCCGGGGATTGGATCCGGGCCACCCGCCCTCGATGTAGTGGATCCCCATGTCATCCAGCCGCATGGCGATCTTGAGCTTCTCGTCGGCCGTAAAGGTGATGTTTTCTCCCTGGGTACCGTCTCTCAGGGTGGTGTCGTAGATTCGGATCGGTTCCATTGTTGTTCTCCTGGAACTGCAAGGGTGCCGGGGTCGGGCCGATGGTGTCGGACGGACCCCATGCCGACTATTTGCGACGGTTTTCCGGTCTCAGGGCGCGAACCGCGGCACCGGCCCGCCACATTTCCGAATCGTGGATGACCTTGAGTTCCGCGTCCAACCGTTTTCGGTAATCCGGGGCACTGTTGCATTCGAGCGTCCGGCGGGTCTCTTCACCGCTGATCACGCTTTTGTACAGCTGATCGAATACCGGCGCGACGGCATCCCTGAAGCGGGGGGCCCAGTCCAGCGCGCCCCGCTGGGCGGTGGTGCTGCAGTTGGCATACATCCAGTCCATGCCGTTTTGGGCCACCAGGCGAATCAGGCTCTGGGTCAACTCTTCCACGGTCTCGTTGAAGGCCTCGCTGGGGCTGTGGCCGTTCCGGCGAAGTACCTTGTACTGGGCCTCCATGACACCGGCCAGACATCCCATGAGCACACCGCGCTCGCCGGTGAGGTCACTGTGGACCTCTTTTTCAAAGGTGGTGGGAAACAGATAGCCGGAGCCGATGGCGATGCCCAGGGCGATGGTGCGCTCCCTGGCCCGTCCGGTATAGTCCTGGTGAACGGCGAAGCTGGAGTTGATGCCGCTGCCGTCTAAAAAGTTCGAGCGCACCGTGGTTCCCGAACCTTTTGGCGCCGCCAGGATCACATCCACGTTTTTCGGTGGAACGATCCCGGTCTGATCCCGGTAGACGATGCCGAAGCCATGGGAAAAATAAAGCGCATCGCCTTCGTTGAGGCAGGCTTCGATGGTGGGCCACATGGCCACCTGGCCGGCATCGGAGAGCAGGTACTGGACCACGGTGGCCTTTCGGGCTGCTTCCGCGATGGGGAACAGGGTTTTTCCGGGGACGAATCCATCGGCCACGGCCTTGTCCCAGGAGGCCGACCCTTCCCGCTGGCCTACGATGACAGCGATGCCGTTGTCGCGCATATTCAGCGCCTGTCCCGGTCCCTGGACCCCGTAACCGAGTACGGCCACGATTTCTTTGTCAAGCAGTTCGCGCGCCTGCTGGAGGGTGAATTCCTCGGAGGTGATCACTTCTTCGGTCGTTCCGCCAAAATCGATATGAGCCATCTGTTACTCCTTTATTAACGTTAGTATTCCAGCATGTTAAGTTTAATTATCTGCTAAATCGGTTTAATTGATCGCCGCCAGCCGCAACGGCATGCGGGCGACGGATCAATGCGGCTCCCTGAACAAGGCGATGGTACCTGTACGGGCAATCTTCTTGATGCCGATGGGTTTGAGCAGGTTGACCAGGGCCTTCATCTTGCCTTCGGTCCCGGTGGCCTCTATAATGTAGTACTCGGGACCCACATCCACCACCTTGCATCTGAAAATGTCGACAATCCGCAGAATCTCGTCGCGGTTTTCCGGTTTGGCCCGCACACACACCAGCGCCATTTCCCGCTGAACCGATCCGGACCCGGTAAGGTCTCTGAGCTTGATCACGTTGATGAGTTTGCGAAGCTGCTTTTCGATCTGTTCAACCAGCGGTTCATTGGCTTTGGTGACGATGGTGATCCGGGAAACGTGCGGATCGATGGTTTCAGCCACGCAGAGGCTTTCAATGTTAAACCCGCGGCCGCTGAACAAACCGACGATGCGGGACAGCACGCCGGGTTCATTGTCCACCAGCATGGTCAGTATGTGTTTTTCTTCTGTCATGATATTCCTTATACCAGCAGCATCTCCGTGATGGGCGCCCCGGCCGGTACCATCGGATAGACGCACTCTTCCTTGGCGACCCTGAAATCCATGATCACCGGGCCGGGCGTTTCCAGACCCCGGCGCAGGACGCTTTCCACCTCCTCCGGCCGGGTGGCCCGCAATCCCACGGCACCAAAGGCCTCGGCCAGTTTGACGAAATCCGGTGCATGATCCATGCACGTGCAGGCGTAGCGCTTGTCGTAAAACAATTCCTGCCACTGGCGGACCATGCCCAGGAAGCAATTGTTCAGGATGACCACCTTGACCGGCAGATTGTATTGAACGGCGGTGGCCATTTCCTGGATGTTCATCTGAATGCTGCCGTCTCCGGCCACATCCACCACCAGGGCATCGGGAAAAGCCACCTGGGCGCCGATGGCCGCCGGCAGACCGAATCCCATGGTGCCCAATCCACCCGAGGTGACAAAATGACCCGGGCGGTCGAAATGATAATACTGGGCCGCCCACATCTGGTTCTGACCCACCTCCGTGGTGATGATGGCCTCGCCCCGGGTCAGTTCATAGAGTTTTTCCACCACGTATTGGGGTTTGATTTCCGCTTCCTGGACATAGGACAGCTTGAAATGCTGCTTCCACGCATCGATCTGATCCAGCCACGGACCTCGGCTGGCCCTCAGCTTGTCCAGGTTTTCTTCCGCCAGATAGCGGTTGATCACTTCCAGAGTGGTTTTGCAGTCTCCCACCACCGGGATGCTCACCGGCACATTCTTGCGGATGGAGGTGGGGTCGATGTCGATGTGAACGATTTCGGCCTGGGCGGCAAAGCAATCGGTCTTGCCGGTCACCCGGTCGTCGAAACGCACACCGATGCCGATGAGCAGATCGCATTCTCCGGTGCTCATGTTGGCTCGGTAAGTGCCGTGCATGCCGATCATTCCCAGCGAGAGGGGATCGGAGCCGGGAAAAGCGCCTAGTCCCATGAGGGACGTGGTCACCGGGATCCGGGCACTGCGGGCCAGCCGGGTCAGCGCCTCGGCCCCTCTGGAAAGGATGACGCCGCCACCGGCAAAAATCACCGGGCGCTTGGCCGCCATGATCAGGTCCACCACCTTGCGCAGCTGTTTCGTATTGGGTTGGTAGGTGGGGTTGTAGGATTTGAGCTTGACTTTTTGTTTGGGTTTGAAATTGGTCGTTGCCTGCTGCACATTCTTGGGAATGTCCACCAACACCGGCCCGGGCCGGCCGGACCGGGCAATATGAAAGGCTTCCTTGAGAATCCGGGGAAGCGCCTCCACCGAGGGTACGAGGTAGTTGTGCTTGGTGCAGGGCCGGGTGATGCCGACGATATCCACCTCCTGGAATGCATCATTGCCGATGAGGTGGGTCGGCACCTGGCCGCTGATGATCACCACGGGAATGGAGTCCATGTAGGCGGTGGCCACGCCAGTGACGGCATTGGTGGCGCCCGGCCCCGAGGTGACCAGACAGACGCCGACGTTGCCGGTCACGCGGGCGTAGCCGTCGGCCGCATGCACCGCAGCCTGCTCGTGACGCACCAGGTAGTGGCGGATGTCGGTTGTTTCCAGACGATCATGAATATCGATGGTGGCGCCGCCGGGAAACCCGAAAATGGAATCGACGCCCTCTTCTTTGAGGACTTCCATCAAGATCTGCGCTCCGGTGAGTTTCATTGCCTTAAACTCCTTTGGTTGTGGGCCAGAGGCCAAAAGTCCGATGTCTGAGACAAACAGACCGATGTCTGAGGTCTGAGGTCGGATGTCTGAGGTCCGATGTCTGACTTCCGATTTCCGTCTTCCGACCTCGTCTTCTATTTCACCACCGCCCCCTGACTGGCCGACGACACCTGCCGGGCGTAGCGGGCCATGTAGCCGTGTCGGATTTTCGGTTCCGGCGCCCGCCAACTGGCCAGACGCTGGTTGATCTCACCATCGGACACCCTCAAAGAGACGGTTTTTGCGGGAATATCGATGGCGATGCGATCACCTTCGTTGACGATGGCGATGGGGCCGCCCTGGGCCGCTTCCGGTGAGATGTGGCCGATGGCCGCCCCCCGCGATCCGCCGGAAAAACGGCCGTCGGTAATCAAGGCCACGTGGGCATCCAACCCCATGCCGGCGATGGCCGATGTGGGGGTGAGCATTTCGCGCATGCCCGGTCCGCCCATGGGACCTTCGTAGCGCACGACGATGACATCGCCCTTGTTGATCCGGCCCGCCATGATGGCTTCCGTTGCCGTCTCCTCAGAATCAAAGACCCTGGCCGGCCCTTCATGGTGCAGCATCTCATCGAGAACGGCCGACTGCTTGACCACGCATCCTTCCGGTGCCAGGTTGCCGTAGAGCACGGCCAGGCCTCCCTGCGGGTGGTAGGGATGGTCCAGCGGCCGTATCACCTCGGGGTCACGCGTGAAGACCCCGTCGATATTCTCGGCGATGGTTCGGCCGGTGACCGTCAGACAGTCAGTATGGATCAATCCGGCGGCGGATAGTGCATTGAGCACGGCGCCGATGCCGCCGGCACGGTTCAGGTCCTGGATGTGGTGCGCACCGCCGGGGCTCAGGGAACAGATGTGAGGCGTCCGTTCGCTGATTGCGTTGATCATGTTTAAATCCAGGACAACGCCGGCTTCTGCGGCAATCGCCGGCAGGTGCAGCACGGTGTTGGTGGAACATCCCAACGCCATGTCGACGGTCAGGGCGTTGTGAAACGCTTTGGGGGTCATGATCTTTCTGGCGGTGAGCTTTTTTTCCCACAGGTCCATGATTTGAATGCCGGCCTGTTTGGCCAGGCGCACCCGGGCGGAGAAGACGGCGGGAATGGTGCCGTTTCCCGGAAGGCCCATGCCGATCACTTCGGTCAGGCAGTTCATTGAGTTGGCGGTGAACATGCCGGCGCAAGAGCCGCAGGTCGGGCAGGCGGCGTCTTCGATGGCAGCCAGTCGGTCGGCTTTCATCTTGCCGGCTGTTACGGCGCCGACGGCCTCAAAGACGGTGATCAGGTCGATTTTCCGACCGGGAATGTCCGGGTGCTCACCCGCCAGCATGGGACCGCCGCTGATGAAAATGGTGGGCAGATCCAGCCTTGCGGCGGCCATGAGCATGCCCGGTACGATCTTGTCGCAGTTGGGAATCATGACCATGGCGTCCAGGGCATGGCCGGTGGCCATGACCTCGATGGAGTCGGCGATGAGCTCACGGCTGGCCAGTGAGTATTTCATGCCGGTGTGATTCATGGCGATGCCGTCGCAGACGCCGATGGTACCGAATTCCACCGGCGTGCCGCCGGCCATGTAGATTCCGGCTTTTACCGCCTGGGCGAGGGTGTCCAGGTGAACATGGCCGGGGATGGCGGTATTGACCGCATTGGCGATGCCGATCAGCGGCCGCCGAATTTCCTCATCCGTGTATCCGATGGCTTTGAAAAGGGCTCGGTGAGGTGCCCGTTCGATACCCTTTTTGGCGTCGTCGCTCTTCATCTCCGTGCGGTCCTCTCTGCAAACGTAAAAAAAAATCCGTTATCACCTCTGGGGGGTGATAACGGATTGCATGATTTCCGGTGTTGGCTGGTCTATACCATTATCGCCCCTGTTTCCTCGTTGCGGATGAGGACACCCACGACGAGGATAAGAATAAGACTAATCATGGTGATAAGGGCGAAGGGTCGATTCATTTTAAGATACCAGTTGATATTGCTTTTCCCCTAACAGCCAGTTCCCGTCAAGTCAAGCTTTTTCTTGCCTTTGGTTCGGCTCCCCGTTAAGGTGAGTGAAACATGCACCCATTTAAATGAGGTATACACCATGGACCAGACATGGCAATCCTTGAAAGGACAGTTTCTGATGGCCATGCCCGGACTGGCCGACCCCAACTTCTACCAATCGGTCACCTGCCTGTCCGAGCATAATCCAAAAGGGGCCATGGGAATCGTGATCACACGGGTCCACCCGACGGTCAACGGCAAGATGATCTTTGATGAATTGCAGATTCCAAGTGTTGCCGGTGCGGAAAAAATTCCGGTTCACATCGGCGGTCCGGTCCATATGAATGAAATATTTGTTCTCCACGCGGCACCCTTCACATGGGAAGGCAGCATGATGATAACCGGAGAACTGGCGTTGAGCAATTCGCGCGATATCCTTCAGGCCATCGCCGGGGCAAACGGCCCCCGATCGTTCATCATCGCCCTTGGATGTGCCGGCTGGGGGCCTGGGCAGTTGGAGAGCGAGATCCGCAGCAACGTCTGGATCAACGGGCCCTATTCGGAAGGTATCGCCTTTCAAATGGAAGTGGAAAGACGCTGGGAAGCGGCCCTGAAAGGGATCGGCATCGACCCGGCCTTGCTGTCGGATACGGCCGGTCATGCCTGACGGTTTGGCAAGCAGCGCGACGGGTTACCAAGCTGTCGGGAATGCGGCTTTTTTGGCGTTCGTAAAAGAGTGAGTTTGAAAAGCGTGACAGGCTGTGTTTTCAGGGGATCTCTATGAATGGTTGGATGATGGGGTGGCAAGGGGCGCCGATATGCCCCTTTTTTATTCGGTGTCGTCCTTTTTGGGTTTTTGCTTTGGTTTTTTCTTTTTCAGGCAATTCTTGTCCTTCCTGACGAATGCACAGAGTTTTGGGTTGTAGTACTCCTTGCAGTTCAGCGGATTGTATAGTGGGCATTCCGGATGTTTTTCTGACATGGTTGTCGTGTTCCTTATGCTGGATTTGGCGTCGTTGAGCCGCCCATCTCATCACTTTCCGGTCAGCTGTATACCATTAAATCATAAGATTTACAAGCCATTGTGTTCGTTCGCGAGATGGCTGTACCGCCTTGTCACCTGCTGGGAAACCTTTGACAATCGATCCTTTTAAATGTAAAAACCTAGTGCTGGCGCCCGAATCATTCCCGCGGGCAGATTCCGGCTTTTTGCACCTGCATCCCTTGGTTTCGGAATCACCACCACACCTGAGACCAGGCCTTAGACCAGATCCGAAACCCGAACGAAGATAAGATGGACATGCCTGCATACGAGACACTCAAGCCCCAGCTAACCCGCATCAGCGATGACACCGCGAGCCTGATTGACGAAGCTGAGAAGATCACCGAACTGGCCAACGGGGGGTTTTCCCGGTGGAGGACCACCTGCCAGATCATATCCGAACAGATGTCTGAAGAGATCATGCGCGTGGCCGTCGTGGGGGCCATCAAATCGGGGAAGAGCACCTTCGTGAATACCCTTTTTGGGGGTGATTACCTCAAACGGGGGGCTGGTGTGGTCACTTCGATCGTTACCCGGGTGAGAGCCGGTAGTCGCTTGCGGGCCACCCTTTATCTCAAGAACTGGGATGAGGTGAACCAGGACATCGATCAGGCATCGGTGCTGCTGCCTGCCCGCAACAGTTCCGCTGGGTCTCCTCATGCTGACATCCGCCGGGAAAAGGATCGGCAGAGGCTTGACCGCGCGCTGGCCGACCTGGCGGCTGACCAGTTGATTGCCAACGACACGCGCAGCCCCGGCAGCGTGCTGCTGGCCTCCTATCTCAACGGTTTTGACCGTGTTCAGCAGATCATTCAGGCAGATTACGCCACCCTCGTGTTCGGGAACGACCGGTTCCCTCAACACCGGGATTTCGTTGGCGACGATGCCATGGCCGCCTACCTGAAGGATGTGTTGCTGGAAATTGACGCACCCGGCCTCGGACAAGGGGTCGAGATCGCCGACTGCCAGGGCAGCGACTCGCCCAACCCATTGCATCTGGCCATGATCCAGGATTACCTGATGCTGGCCCACCTCACGGTATATGTGGTCAGCAGCCGCACGGGGCTTCGCCAGGCAGACATCCGGTTTTTATCCATGATTCGGAATATGGGAATACTGGAAACGGTTGTTTTCGTCGTGAACTGCGATCTCAGCGAGCACGAATCCCTCGACGATCTGTCCGAAGGGCTTCGAAAAATTGAAGCAGAACTGAGTCTGATCTGCCCCGGTCCCAAGATGTTTGCCTTTTCCGCCTTGTTTCTGCTCATGTCACAGATGGCATCCGATCTGTCCCAAAGAGACCGCGACCGGCTTGCCCATTGGCGCCGGGAGACGGCGATGGTTGAATTCGTGTCGGCAGAGCAACGCCGCTTCGAGCAGTTCCTGGAACAGAAGATCCACCGGGAGCGAACGTCCCTGCTGCTGAAAAACCATTTGGAAAGGCTGGAAATCGTCGCCGGCGGCATCGGCAGCTGGATAGATTTCAACCTTGATCTGCTGGCCCGGGACGCCGGAGGTGCGCGGGAACTGGCCGACCGTGCCCACGGCCAGCGGGGCCGATTGGAGCGCATGAAGCAGACGGTGAAAAATACGCTGGATGGTGCCGTCAACCAGGTCAAACGCGATTTGAAAACCGCCATCGACCGGTTTTTTGACGAACATGGCGACGGCGTCGTTTCCGGGGTCGTCCGTTTTGTCCGCAGCTATCCGGTGGAGATGCACCGCTATGATGAAAGCCTGATGAGTGCGGGGTTTGCCCAAACGCTGTATGTGGTTTTCCAGGAATTCAAACAGGCGGTGGATGCGCACATGGCCGAAACGGTGAATCCCCAGGTGATCCGGTTCGTCAAGGCGCAGGAAAGAAAACTCATGGATTATCTGGATGAGATTGCCGGTCCATATGGTGCCATGATCGATGAAGCCCTGGCGCAATACACCCACGCCATGGAAGGGGAGAAGGTGTCCAAGCCGATAGAATCTCTGCCGATTGGCTTCGGATCGGACCTGGAAACGATCCGCAAGGTGGCCGGACTGTCACTGCCGCCGGCTGCCGCAACCATGCATTATTCCGCCCAGATCAAGACCGAAGCGGTCATGCGCTTCGGATTCTACAAGATCGTCAATCTGGTCAAAAAAGCCATGCGAAAATCGGCGGACAAGGTCCATGAGGAACAGTTTCTGGCCCTCGCCTCGGGGGTCAAACGCATGAAGCGCGAAACCGAGCGGTCCGTCATGTTTCACCTGAAAGACTACAAGGAAAACATCAAGTTTCAGTATATGCTGAAACTGGCCGATGCTGCCGCCACGGCCCTTTATGGCCAGATGCTGGAGCGATTCCAGCACCATGGGGCCGATCTTTCCAGGTTGGTGGCACTCATCAGCGAACAGCGGCTGGACAAGGAGAACGTGTCGGCTTCACTGATCCGGATGAAAGACGCGTCCCGCTCACTGCAGCAGAGGATCGGCGACCTCAAGGCGGATCTGGGGCAGTTGAACGGCTGACGTCTTCTTCTTGCAGCGATACCAGCGCCTTGCCGGTTGTTTAATGTAATTCGGATGTGACAACGCTAATGGAAGGGAAGGCAAGATGGCCAAAAAGAAAACCAGAGCAATTGCGGTGGCAAACGAGAAGGGTGGTGTGGGCAAGACAGTAACGGTAATCAACCTGGCGGCGGCCTTGACGTTGGTCAACCGGTCCGTGCTGGTGGTGGACATGGATCCACAGGCCAATGCCACCCGAGGGTTGGGCATCGTACCGGATGGTGAGCGGCCCTCGGTCTACGACCTGGTCATGAACAGTGGCCGTCAAACGGTTGAAGAAACGGTTCTTCCCACGCAATGGGAAGGGCTTCACCTGATACCCTCCCATGTGGATCTATCCGGCGCCGAAGTGGAACTGGTGGAGGCCGAAGCACGCGAGAACCGGCTCAAGGACGCACTGGCCCCGGTTGTCGGGAATTACGATTTCATTCTGATGGATACGCCGCCCAGCCTCTCGCTGCTCACCGTCAATGTTTTCTCGTTTGCCTCGGAAGTGCTGGTGCCCTGCCAGACCCACCCCTATGCGTTCGGGGCCCTTGCCGAACTGTTCGACACCATCGATGCCGTGCGCGAAGAGATCAACCCCGGGCTTTCGATAACCGGCATCGTCCCCACCCTGGTGGACCTGCGCACCCGCGTGGCCAATGTCGTCATGGCGCAGCTCAAATCCGATGCGCGTTATCGACACCTGGTATTCGATACTGCCATTCGCAGCAACACCACCATCGCCGAGAGCGCCGATCTGGGCAAGCCGGTGGTGTTCTGCCGTCGAAGCAGCTACGGGGCCATCGATTACAATCGTCTGGCGGATGAACTGCTGGCCAGGAAGCATGCGTAATTTGCAGGCGATAGGCTTTGGGCTAAAGGCGTAAGGTTGAAGGTTTAAGGTGTAAGATCAGGCGGAGTGAAAGCATGATTTCGCGCATACTCCAGTTGACACGAAATCAATCCCGTAACATTTCACCCTGAACCGTCAATCAACCAATTTCGCCCGATAGAGCCTCAGGCTGTTGGAAACCACCGTGATGCTGGAAAAGGCCATGGCCAGGGCGGCTAAAATAGGGTGCAGCTGCCGCAGCATCATGGGCAGGCCGTCGAAGGGAAACAGGGCGCCGGCGGCCACCGGGATCAATATGGCATTGTAGAAAAAAGCCCAGAAGAGGTTCTGGCGGATGGTCCTCATGGTGGCCCGGCTTAACGTGATGGCCCTGGGAACACCACTGAGCGATCCGGCCGCCAGGATCACGTCGGCCGTTTCGATGGCCACGTCGGTGCCCGTACCGATGGCGAAGCCCACGTCGGCCTGGGCCAGGGCCGGGGCATCGTTGATGCCGTCGCCCACCATGGCCACGGTCTTTCCTGCCGTCTGCAGCGTTTTGATGCGCAGGGCTTTGTCTTCCGGCCGCACCTCGGCCGCCACATGGTCCACACCGGCCTGCCGACCGATTGTTTCGGCGGCCTGGCGGTTGTCCCCGGTGAGCATCACCGTCTCCAGACCCAGCCGTTTCAACCGGTCAATGGCCGACGGCGAGTCCCTCTTGATGCGGTCCGATACGCAGATCAGCCCCAGCAGCCGGTCCGCTTCCGCAGCTGCCATGACGGTCTTTCCCTGGGCTTGGAAATCCGATATTCGTTTGGCTGTTTCAGCGGTAATCACTCCCGACTGCCCATCAAACCAGTGCGGTTTGCCAACCCTCACCAGGCGGCCGTTCACCCGGGCTTCCACCCCGTCGCCGCCATGGGCGTTGAAGGCCTGGGGCGTTGCCAGCGTCAGGCCCAATGCGTCGGCTTTCTTGACCACCGCCCGGCCCAGGGGGTGCTCAGACCCTTTTTCCACCGAAGCGGCCAGCATCAACAGTTCGTTTTCCGTTACCCCGTTGCCGGTATCGGGAACCAGGTCGGTAACCACCGGTTTGCCTTCGGTGATGGTGCCTGTTTTGTCCAGAACCACCGTGGACAAACGGGTGGCACCCTCCAGCGCCCGGCTGTTCTTGAAAAGCATTCCCCGTTCGGCCCCCTTGCCGGTGCCTGCCATGATCGCGGTGGGTGTGGCCAGACCCAGGGCACAGGGGCAGGCGATGACCAGCACGGCCACCATGCGGATCATGGCGGTCACGAAATTGCCGGCGACGACCCACCAGATGATGAAAACCAGCAATGCAATGATGATGATCGCCGGTACGAACACGGCGGCGACGCGATCGGCCATGGCCTGGATGGGAGCCTTGCTGCCCTGGGCCTCCTGCACCAGGCGGATGATCTGGGCCAGGGCGGTTTCCCGGCCCACCCGGGTGGCGGTAAAGACGATGTTTCCCTGGCCGTTGATGGTGCCGGCGGCCATCGTGTCGCCGGCTTTTTTATCCACCGGAATGGGCTCTCCGGTGAGCATGGATTCGTCCACGGCCGAGGCGCCGTCGATGACCTGGCCGTCGACGGGGATGCGTTCGCCCGGACGGACCAGAACCACATCACCCACGCGCACCGCTTCAATGGGCGTTTCATGCTCGATCCCGTCACGCATCACGGTGGCCGTTTTGGGGCGCAGCCCCATGAGCTTGCGAATCGCGTTGCCTGTTTTGCCTTTGGTTCGGGCTTCGAGCAGCTTGCCCATTTTAATCAGGGTGATGATGACTGCCGACGTCTCGAAGTAGACATGCCCACCCGTTGTTGACAGCAGCAGCACGGCCAGGGAATAGGCGTAGGCCGTGGACGATCCCATGGCCACCAGGACATCCATGTTGGCGCTCTTGTTGCGCAGGCTTTTCAGCCCGCTGACATAATAGTCCCAGCCGGTGTAAAACTGCACCGGTGTCGCCAGCGCCAGAAACAGCCAGTTGACCCACGCCTGGTGGCTCCAGGGTCCGGTGACGCCGACATCTCTGGCCATGCTGATCACAAACAGCGGCAGGGCAAAGATGACGCCGACCATAAACTTGCGGGTCTGGTCGGTAATCTCCGCCTGCCGTGCTTTGGCTTCCACATCTTCCGGTTCCCCCGGCTGTTGGATCAGGGCGCCGAATCCGGCTTTTTCCACCGCTGATGCCAGGTCGTCGGGGGTGACCATGGAGGGCAGATAATCGACCGTTGCCCGTTCGGCGGCGATGTTAACGACCGCATTGATCACCCCCGGAACCTTCCTGCCAAGCGCCCGCTCCACGTTCATGGCGCAGTTGGCGCAGGTCATGCCCGTGACCGGAAAGTCGATGCGGGCAGTGGGGACGCTGAACCCGAGTTTTTCGACCCGACGGATCAGATCCAACGGTGAGGCGACGCGCGGGTCAAAGGTCACCGAGGCCTGCTCGGCCGCAAAATTAACGTTGGCGTCGCTGACTCCGGAGAGCTTTTTCAGCCCGCGGGCAATGTTCATGGCGCAGTTGGCGCAGGTCATGCCGGTGATGGGCAGGATGAGGACGCGGGTGGTCATCACTGGGCCGGGTAGTTGATTTCGGTCAAGGTTGCCCGGATACGTTCAATGGATGCCGGGGCGTCCCATTGGACGGTTACGGTTTTGGTACCGGCGTCGGCCTTCACCGCGGTGACGCCCTCCATATCGGCCAATTCGCTCTCGATGGCCGACACGCAGTGGCCACAGGAGATGCTTGGAATGGTCAGTGTCTCTTTTGGCATAAATCCCTCCTTAAGGACTTCAGCGTGGTCTTTTACAAGCATAAGTTAAGCGGCCCCAGGGGCGCTTGCAAGGCGTTCATGGTAAAAGACCACAGCCGCTGAATGAAGGCTGGCGACGAGAAACCATCGTTCAGATGACGGAGGACAGCGGTCAGATTTCGGAATTCGGTCCTCCGTCCTCAGTTTTACCGGTGAGCCGCTCAAGGTTGTCCCGGGCAAAATCGATGGACGGGTCCAGTGCTAACGCCAGCCGGTAGTAGTGCACCGCATCGGTCTTTTTGCCCATGTCCCGGTAGTTGGACGCGATGTTGGCATAGTCGATGGCCGAACTGGGATCCAAGGCGATGACCGTTTCAAAGCTCTGGATGGCGGCTTCATGCTCCTTGCGCATGAAATGGCAAAAGCCTTTGAGATTGTGTATATCGGTGCGTTCCGGATCCAGGGCTTCGCCTTTAGCCAGCACGGCAAGGGCGGTTTCATAATCGCCCAGTTCCTTGTGGCAGACCCCCATGTAGGCGTAGATACTGGGGATGTCCTGGATCGCCGGCGACAGCTCGAGGGCCCGGGCAAGATGGCGCAGCGCCGTTTGCGGGTCATTTCGCTCCAGGTGGCAGTTGCCCAGGTAAAACTGGATGAAATACTTGCCGGGCAGCAGGCGTTCCATGTCCGTCAGTCGCTTGATGGCCTCGTCCGCACCGAAGCGCTCCATGGTGATTTTGGCGGTAAACATGGCCACGCTGGTGCCGGCGGCACGCTCCCTGAAATGGGCGCCGGGGACGATGGTGTAAAAGGCCGGCACGGCGAGTTGGGGATGGGTGGTGTCCACCACGAGCACCTCGAAATCCCGTTGTGCCAGGGCCTGGATGCAAGCTTCCACCTCCCTGCGGATGTTTGGCTGGGAAAGGTCGGGCAGGTTGGCCAGGGAGATGGGACCCGGGGCGTTGATCACGTAATCGGCGTCTTCCAAACGCGTAAATTTGGGCAGGCCCGAGGCCACGTAGGTTGACCCGGAGTTGAAGTCACCGGCCAGTTGGGCCACTTCTGTCAGGGCACGGCTCAGGGCCTTTTCCGGATTCGGGGTGGTACCGGCGGTCCAGACGATTTCGCTCCTGCCGGGGAAAGTGACCGGATCGTAGGCCAACACGCCCACGGAGGGAATGCCCATGCCCTGGGTAAAGTCGGTGATGAATACCTTGATGCCCGCTTTGTCGTATTTGCCCAGCATCTCCCGGACCAACCGGTCGGTTGCCGAAGCCGGGTCGATCAGCGGGGTGGAAATCTGCCGGCGGCTGATCATCGACGACACGTGCCGTTCGACGATTTCGCAGATGCCCTGGCACAGGGCTTCTTCCACACAATTGCCGGCCGACGGGCCGTTGAAAGCATTGATGGCGAAAAACCAATCCAGCGGGATCAGCACGTCCTTCTCCCGCGTCAGATTCCAGGCGCCGGTCCATCTCAGGGGCAGGGATTCAAAAATGCGTCTGGCTACATCGAGATCCCCGGATTCGTCGTGAACCGACTTGGCGATTTGATCAAATGCAATGGCCTCGCCGGCAAACTGGTCGAAGGTGCCCAATCGGGTGTGGTCGCGGTTGGCGTAGAAGGAAAAGAAACTGAACCGTTCGGCCAGTTCCATCACCGCGCTGGCCTCGGCCTGGGCCGGTGTCGCGCCTTTGCCCATCTGCTTTTTGGTGCCGATGACGGCCTGGGCATCGTGGCCGCAGGTGCTGAAAAATACGGGGATGTCCAAGCGGCCATTGTCGATTCGCATGGTCTGGTCAAGGATTTTCAACGCCATGGCGTTCATGCGTTGCTTGACCATGACCACCGTTTCTTGCGGCAGAAAAATTTTATCCTGATCGTCGGTTGCCCGCTTGATGGCATCTTTCATTTTAACTGGGCCGGTACGCTTCATTGACTCTCCTCATCCGGGTGACGATCGTTGTCGTCATGTTGTCACGATCACCCTCTGACTGTTTTTGATCCAGAACGCCACCGATCGATGCCGCTCAATACCTTCACATGCATTTAAAGCCAATATAAACACTGCCTGTGCATCGTGTCCATGCAGAAAGTGGCGGCCGGCGTGTCATATCACAGCCGCCGCGTTTTCGAAACCGATGGCATCACCGCGCCCGGACACCGCCTGCGGCAACGCCCAAACAGCAGCCTCGGGCTGCAGGGTGCCGGACTGGCCCAGGGCCCGATTGATCGGTTGCAACGATGGCGCAGGTGGTGTACAAGGGCGCTGCGGTACTCTGATGCCCAATCCTCGAAGATCCAGAATCACTGCCTCGGGCGTGGACCGCCGACAACTTACGCTGCGCATGTGGTAAGGAGAACTGCCATGACCCGGACGTGCCGACTCGAACGAAAAACAACGGAAACCCAAGTTAAGGTTGAACTGAACCTGGATGGACAGGGTCAGGCCGACATCAAAACCGGAATCGCATTTCTCGATCACATGTTGACCCTTTTTTGCGTTCACGGCCGATTTGATCTGGACATACAGGCCAAGGGCGACCTTGCGGTGGATTTCCATCATACCGTTGAGGACGTCGCGCTGGTTCTTGGCGAGGCCGTCTCCACGGCCCTTGATAATCGCTTCGGTATTCGTCGCTACGGTTTTGCCGTAACCCCCATGGACGATGCGCTGGCCGAAGTGGCCATCGACCTTTCCAACCGTCCTTTTCTGGTTTATCACCTGCCTTCGGTGCTGGAGTCCGTGGGGCGCTTTGACCGGGGGCTGGCCAAAGAGTTCTTCAGGGCCTTTGCGGTTAAGGGGGGCATGAATCTGCACATCAACGTGCGGTATGGGGAAAACGAACACCATGTGCTGGAATCGGTTTACAAGTCCGCCGGCAGGGCGCTCAAGCAGGCGGTATCCATCGACACCGGCCGCAGCGGCGTGCGCTCATCAAAAGGGGTCCTGTAACCCGTTGCCCTAAAGAAAGCCGCTACTATGTATTGACAAAATACCGCTGGGGATTTATTGTTTCCAATTTGGTAAAGGTCGTCCCATGCACATGGTAGCTATCGGCGCAGTCCAGGCGTACAGGCGCTTTTTACACCGCCAATCTGGCCCGTGAGGCTCTTTTCACTGAAGATGGCCAAAGTCCTACCGGAGCACGATTGAACCCGAATCCATTTGAAATGGAGGCGGCTTTTCTTGGCGGCATACATTCCTGACGAAAAAATTACGGCGATCAAGAATGCTTCCGATATCGTTGACATCGTATCGGAAACGGTATCCCTGCGTCGGGCCGGGCGCAACTTTTTGGGGCTGTGTCCTTTTCACTCCGAAAAAACCCCATCCTTCACCGTCAGCCCGGACAAACAGATTTTTTACTGTTTTGGTTGTGGGGCCGGCGGCAACGTATTCAGTTTCCTCATGAAACACAGCGGACTCAGCTTTCCGGAGGTTGCCCGATCGCTGGCCGGACGATACGGCATCGACCTTCCCTCACGGAATCTGTCCCCCCACGAGAAAAAAAAGTTGACGGAACGGGAAACGATACTAACGCTTAACGGCGAGGCCGTATCCTTTTACCGGGAATGTCTGCTCTCCGAGGAGCGGGGTAAGCAGGCCAAGGATTATCTGCTGAAAAGGGGGATGACGCGCAAAACGATCGATGAATTCAAACTGGGATTCGCCCCGGACGGCTGGGATCATTTGCTTCGCCACTTCCGATCAAGAAGAAAGCCAGTCGAGATGGTGCTGCAGGCCGGTCTGATCGTTTCCCGCAAAAAAGGGGATGGACACTACGACCGCTTCAGGAACCGGATCATTTTTCCCATTTTCAACGGGCAGAACCAGCCGGTGGGGTTTGGTGGTCGGGTGATGGATGATTCGCTGCCCAAATACCTGAATAGCCCGGAAACCCTGGTATACAGCAAAAGCCGATCCCTTTACGGGCTGGACCGGGCCCGTCAAAAATGCCGGGAAACGCAGACCGTCTACGTCGTTGAAGGCTATTTTGACCTGCTTTCCATGCATCAGTTCGGCATCGAGAACACGGTGGCCACCCTGGGGACCTCCCTGACGGCCGACCATGTCCAAATCCTTAAAGGCTTCGTGGGGGAGGGGGGCAAGGCTGCCCTGGTTTACGATTCGGATCAGGCGGGAATCAAAGCGGCTCAGCGCAGCGTGGCGGTTTTCCAGAAAGGGCTGTTAGAGGCACGAATCATGGTGCTGCCCAAGGGTCATGATCCGGATTCATTTCTCATGGCTCGCGGTCCCGGTGATTTTTTGAAGCTGGCGGAACAATCCATGGGCATGATTGCATTCATGGTCGAATCGGCTGTCGACAAGCATGGCTTGGGTATCGACGGCAAGGTCCGCATTGTCAACGACTTGAAGCCGGCCATCCTGGCTATCGGCGATCCGGTTGCCCGATCGCTCCGGGTCAAGCAGTTGGCAGAACGGATTGGTGTCGATGAAACGGCCCTCTTGCAAAAGATCAAGCGAACGGCGCAACCGCCTGCCAAGGCTGCCTGGCGGAATGGTCTACCGGTCAAGGGTGACGCACCGGAGCCGTCGCCGGCTCGCGGGAAAACCTACCGGCTGGAACAACAGGTGGTGGCCATGATGCTTCAGTTCCCGGAGATGATCACCGATATCAGGCGGCGACGACTCATGGATCATTTCACGGATCCTGTGCTGGCAGAGATTGGGCGCGGCATCATCGACCATTTCACCAATCTCGACAGCGACATCGCCGGCTTGGTCTCCCGCTGGGATGACCCGGAGAAAAAGGCCGTGGTCGCCCGGCTTTCATTAACCGATGAACACTGGGACCGAGACGGTTGCATCAACCTGATGTCCCAATTCGAGAGCTGCATTCGTCGTCGGGACAAAACCTTGTTAAGGCGTATCGAGGCGGCGGAAAAAAGTGGTGATGACGACCTTCTGGTCGCACTGTTGCGGGAAAAACAGCAGCAGGCCCGAAAGACAATGGACAAACACAGCGGCGGGAGCCAATGACCGCCGGCCATGGCCGTCGCCGGCTTACGACAGCCGCTGACGCGCATGGGAATAAATAACGAGGTTTTAGAACAGCGCGACCCAATGATGGACTGCAATATGTCCGGCTGTGGTTCGGGAGGCAAACGGCATGACCAAAAAATCCGATAGCAAGCGCAAGGGGACGCCCACGCAGACAGAGAAAAAATCGGCCAAGAAGAAAGCCGAGGCGGTTGGCAAGACGGCCGGCGAATCTGCTGCAGTGGGTGGAAAATCGGAAAAAACAAAGCAAGCGAACAAGAAGAACGACCAGAAACTGCTCAAGGCCCTCATCGAAAAGGGCAAGGAGCAGGGCTCATTGACCTATGACGAGATCAATGAGGTTCTCCCCAACGAGATGATGTCTTCGGAAATGATCGACGACACCCTGATGATGTTCGACGACATGGACATCGAGATCATCGAAAGCGATAATGACCTTTCAGACAAGGAAAGCTCGCCCGAAAAGAAAGCCGCGCTGAACAAGGCCGTTGCGGTGTCGGACATTGGATCGGTTACCGACCCGGTGAAGATGTACCTTCGGGAGATGGGCATGGTCACCCTTCTCAGCCGTGAGGGAGAGGTGGTGATTGCCAAGAAGATCGAAGAGGGGGAACAAGACGTTCTCAAGGCGCTGTTGGAAACCTCACTGGGGGTCAAATACATCCTTGAATTCGGGGACTTGATCGAAATGGGCGCCCTTCGGCCGAAGCATGTCTTGCGGGATGTTGATGAAGGGGACGCCTATGTGGACGAAATGGTTCAGATTGAAAACTTTCTTGAAACCATTGCCGGCATCCGGGCGGTGAACGATGAAATCCAACAATACCGGGATCGCATGTTTTCCGAGCAGATGGAGCCGGATGAAGCCCGCCGGGTCAGGCGGTGCATCATGCGGCGCAACAATAAAATTTTTGAACTGCTCAAGGGATGGCGATTGGAAGGCGGTGTGATCGACCGCATCGAAGCGCACATCCGCCGGCTCATCGACTGGTTCGATGCGCAGAACAAATTGGTGGCCATCACCGCAGAGGCATTCGGGGCGACAATTGGGGAGCTCCGTGAAAACTTGACCACCAAGGCCAAATTCATGAAATGGGCCAAAAAACGCACCCGTTTGGATCAAGAGGCGCTGGGGCGAATTTATAACCACTTGAATTCGATGGCCGAGCAGCTGGTGGAAAAGGAAAATGACTTCAAAGCCAACAACCGCAATCTCAAGCGGGTGATGGCCAGTGTGGATGAAGGCCGCATGCGGGCAAAATTCGCCAAAAGCGAGCTGATTCGAGCCAACCTGAGACTGGTGGTCAGCATCGCTAAAAAATACACCAACCGGGGCCTCCAGTTCCTTGATCTGATCCAGGAGGGCAACATCGGGCTGATGAAGGCGGTGGACAAGTTCGAATACCGCCGGGGATACAAGTTCAGCACCTACGCCACCTGGTGGATCCGGCAGGCCATCACCCGGGCCATTGCCGACCAGGCGCGAACGATACGCATTCCGGTGCATATGATCGAAACCATCAACAAGCTGATCCGCACCTCTCGCTACCTGGTTCAGGAGTTCGGCAGGGAACCCCGTCCGGAGGAGATCGCCGAGAAGATGGAAATACCCATCGACAAGGTCCGTAAAGTGCTTAAAATCGCCAGAGAACCGATCTCTCTGGAAACCCCGATCGGGGAGGAGGAAGACAGCCATCTGGGCGACTTTATCGAAGACAAGAAATTCATGCTGCCGTCAGAAGCGGCGGTCAGTATGAACCTGGCCGAGCAGACCCGCAAAGTACTGGCGACACTGACTCCGCGCGAGGAAAAAGTGCTTCGCATGCGCTTCGGTATCGGCGAGAAGGCGGATCATACCCTGGAAGAGGTTGGGCAGGACTTTACCGTTACCCGCGAACGAATCCGGCAGATCGAAGCAAAAGCGCTGAGAAAGCTGCGCCACCCCACCCGCAGTCGGAAGCTGAAGAGCTTCATCGACAATTGACAGGGCGCGGGACGGGCTTGCATGTGCTTGACAATCTGCCATGGCGGAGGTAGACAAACAATCGCTATTGATCTAATACGGGCCCATAGCTCAGCTGGCAGAGCCACCGGCTCATAACCGGTCGGTCCCTGGTTCGATCCCAGGTGGGCCCACTTAACAGAAACTCCGGCGCCGTTCGTCAACCCAAAACGCCCGGAGGTCTCGGCACCTGGCTGTGTCGGGGATAAAAGGCGATTCGGCGTGGATAGACTCCGGCTACCGCGCTTTTTTTATGCCCGATGCCGGCAGCCGATCGCTTGAGGGAAACCGCATGACAGCCACCCTGGCGCAATTTATCCGGATTCTTGACCATCTGGCGCCTCCCCGCCTGGCGGAGCCGTGGGATAATGTCGGTCTTCAGATCGGAGACAAGGACTGGCCGGTTAAAAAAGTATGGACTGCCCTGGACCCGCTGCCCCAGGTGGTAGCCAGGGCCTGCGAAAACGATGTGAATTTATTGGTCACCCACCACCCGCTGTTTTTCAAGCCGGTCAATCGTATCGACTGCAGTTCACCCGTGGGCAGGATTACCGAAATGGCCTTATCACGCCGGTTGGCCATTTTCAGCGCCCACACCAATCTGGATAGCGTGCCTGGCGGCGTGAATGATGCCCTGGCAGACCGAATGGGGCTTCACAAGGTTCGGGTGCTTGCCGGCCCTGCCGACGCCGACGTGTGCAAACTGGTGGTATTTGTTCCTTCGAATCGCGTCAAGGTCATTCTCGATACCCTGTTTGCAATGGATGCCGGACGGATGGGCAATTATCAGTGCTGCAGTTTCCGGTGCGAGGGTGTTGGGACCTTTTTGCCGGGTGCGGGTTCATCTCCTGCAATCGGCAATACCGGCGACCTCACGGAAGTCCAGGAAAACCGTATTGAAATCCTCGTGGCCAACGCGGACGTGAGCAAGGTGGTGCGTGAACTGGAAAAGGTGCACCCTTACGAGTCCATGGCCTATGACGTCTATCCCCTGACTGTCCGCGACCACCAGGCCGGTTTGGGACGGGTGGGGGAACTTGAATTGCCATTGACACTGGGCGTCTTGGCAGAGACGCTGAAAACCGCACTGAATCTCTCAGCGGTGAAGATTGTCGGTCAGGCGGACAGGATGGTGGAGACGGTGGCGGTATGCTCCGGAAGCGGCGCCAGTTTGATGACCGCAGCGATCACCACCGGTGCACAGGCCTATGTAAGCGGGGATCTGGGTTATCACACGGCCAGAGATGCCCAGCAGGCAGGTATCGGACTCATCGATATCGGTCACTTTGGCTCAGAGCACCTGGTCGTCGACGTTCTGGCCGGGCTCATCCGGGAGTCGGTCAAGGCCGCGGGCCTATCGGCCATCGTGGAAGCTGTGGACACGGAAAAAGACCCATTTCAATACCTGTGATCAGCGGGATAGGAGAAAGGCAGGCATGCGCACTATTCAAGAGCAGATTAACATCCTCGTTGAGGTCCAGGGCGTCGAGTTGGAGATCCATCAAGCCGGCAGGCTGGTCAATGCACTGATCGACGAGGCGGCCGCCCTGGACCGGGCAGTGGCCGAGCGCGAGTCCTTGGTCTCCTCCGAAAAAGCGGCGCTTGGCGACCTGAAAAAAGCGTATCGTGAACTTGAATCCGAATCGAAAGTCAACGCAGAGATGATCGTCAAAAGCAACGAAAAGCTCCGTGCGGTTAAAACCAACAAAGAGTACCAGTCGATTTTGAAAGAGATCGATGAGATGCGCAAAAAAAATTCGGGCGTCGAAGACCGAATGCTGGAGCAGCTGGAGGCCATAGAATCCGCAGCGTCGGCGTTAAAGGAAAAAGAGGTGGAACTGGCCGGTTTCGTTGAATCATACCAGGTAAAAAAAGAAGCGTTTGCCGCCAAGGAGAAGCGTGAACGGCAGGCCGTCGAAGCGCTGAACGAAAAGAAGGCCCGGATCAGTGCCAATGCCGATCCGGTGATCATCAATGTTCTGGATGATGTGAAAAAAAAGGTTCGTGGGCTGGCTGTGGTTCCTGTTCAGCAGGCCATCTGTATGGGATGCCACATGAACATTCCCGCACAGTTGTTCAATGAGCTCCAGCGGTTTGATGAGCTTCGGTTTTGCCCCCACTGCCACAGAATTATTTATTGGAAAGAACAAGCATAGCGAATAGCGGTCGGAGTAGACCAGGCGGTCGCTGGCTCCTTTTCTGGAGCTGGAGGAAAGTCCGAACACCACAGGGCAGGGTGCTCCATAACATGGAGTCACGGTGACGTGAAGGCAAGTGCAACAGAGAGCAGACCGCCCTGCCGTTGTCGGCAGGGTAAGGGTGAAACGGTGCGGTAAGAGCGCACCAGTTCTCCGGGTGACCGGGGAAGCTGGGTAAACCCCACCCGGTGCAAGACCAAATAGGGGAGCGTCAGAGGGCTGCCCGTCCAAGCTCCCGGGTCGGTCGCACGAGGTGCCGGGCAATCGGCATCCCAGATGAATGATCGCCGCCCTTGATCCGGGTAACCGGCCGGGGGAACAGAATTCGGCTTACGGGCTGCTCCGACCGCTATTTCGTTATTTGAACCTTTGAACCCTGATCACGGAGCGCCATGTGAACGATCCCTTTTGTGCAATTTCTTTTTCCGAAAAGGTCAGAATCTTCTCCTTGGATTACCTGAAATGCTGCATCTATATCTCCAACCGCCAGACCCCCGATCACGTATTCACCAAAAAACTGTATTCCAAGCTGATCAGCACCTCCCAGGTGCTGGAAGACTTTCTCGATTTTCATGGGGCCAAGAACAGTGAGGACTGGTACCTGTACCGGGAGTTGTGTGCCACGGTCAGGCACCTGAGTCTTGGGGCATACTGCCAGAAGCATATTCTGAACCGACTCATCTTCTACGATATTCCGGATACCGAGGTGTTCCGTGAACAGGGTGAAAAAACCCTTACGTTCTTAAATGATGCCCTGCGGAACCTCGCTCCCGTGATTATTGACGAGGCCTCGCGGCTGAACATCGCCATGCCGGTGGACGCTTTCGGGTCAGAGGAATTTCCCGGCATCACCACGGGTGAGATGCTCAAATACGACATTGACGATGATTCCAAGGATCTTCAAAAGCGCAACATCGTAAAAATCGCCAGCGAGTTTCTTTCCATCGCGGCCAGTTTTGACCCGATGGGCTTTTACGAACCTTACGGAAATGAAGAGATCGCTGCCCTGGTGCCCGAAACGGTGAACGAGGTGCAGATCCGCCGATTCGAAATGCTGGTGCACAACCTCCAGTCCTCCTTCGACACCTATGTGATTCACGGGGGGTTTCGATTCGGTGACCGCAAGCTCAAGTCACTGAGAAGTTATTTCTCGATTGTCTTTCATTTGCTGCAAATGATGGGGCGGCTGCTTCATTTTTACGAACGACACCTTTACGAAGCCGGCTACAAAAACACCTATAAACGGGTTCAGGACAAACTGGCGTCCTTGGTGGACCCGGTAATCCTGCTGGACCGGACCATCAATTACGGTTTATACTACGCCTGCCAATACCTCAACTCCGGCAAGAAGCTGGCGCGTGAAATTCTTAACGAGAACATCGAGCGTTCCGTCATTACCGTGGGGATTCCGGTCAAGTTGGGATTTCACAGCCGGCCCAGTCTCCTGGTGGCCAAGATTGTTCAGCATTTCGGAGGACAGGTCGAACTGGTGGTGGGGCAAGACCGGTTCGATGCGAGCAGCGTGCTGGACATTCAATGGGCCGGCGGAAAAATTCAAAAGGAGAAGCTCACCGAGGTGACTTTCGAGGGAGATGCCCGTGCCTTGGCTGCCATTCAGATCCTGGCCGGCGTCAATTACGGGGAAGATACCATGGGAAAAGGTGTGCCGCTGCCCAGCGAATTGAGCTACCTGAAATGATTGGGGCCGTCATCGTTGCCGGTGGAAGCGGTTCCCGCATGAAGGCAGCGGTGAGAAAACAATATCTCAACCTGGGCGGCCTTCCCATTGTCGCCCGCACGCTGATGGCCTTTGACCGGTGCCCAGATCTGGACCGCATCGTTCTCGTGGTTCCGAAAGATGACCTGGAACGGTGCCGGGCTGAGGTCTTGGTGCCGCTTTCGCTGGCGCATGACGTTCAGTTGGTGGCCGGAGGGCTGCGGCGGCAGGACTCGGTATTCAACGGGCTGAGCGCCATCGGCGTTCCCGACGGTACCGTGATGATTCACGACGGCGTCCGTCCGTTCGTGCGTGTGTCTCTCATGAACGCCTGTCTTGCCGGTGCCAGGGAAGTCGGCGGATGCATCCCGGCCATACCGGCGACCGATACCTTAAAGCTGGTGGATGACCACGGGATGATCGTCGGCACGCTGAACCGAAAGGAGGTCCGTCTTGCCCAGACGCCACAGACCTTTTCACTCGACTTGATCCGACGTGCCCACCGGTTGGCTGCCAGGCGCGGGTTCACTGCCACCGACGACGCGTCCATCGCCGAATTTTCCGGAGATCGGGTGGCCGTCGTGCCCGGTGACCCCGACAACATCAAGATCACCACGCCGGCGGATCTGTGGATCGCCAGGGGCATATTCGCCAGATGGCACCCAACATCCGCCGGACAGACCGATTAACGCGGGCCCCGTGGACCGCCGTCATCAGGCTGGAAATGGAATGCCGGCTATGATTCGTTCAATCAACCCGGCTAGCTTTTCGGGGTCGTGGCGGATGACGTCGCCGGATGTTTCAAGCAGGTCCTCCAGAAACAGCTGACAACCGGTATCCGGGTAGCCGACATCTACAAATTCAGCCTTCTGTTTACGATACAGGCTCAGCAAACGGTCATCGGGTCGTCGCGTGTTGACGATGGCGCCACTGATTGTCCGGCCGGTGAAACCTTCTATGGTGGAAATGAAATCGCTTGCCTGAAAGTGGTTCGTTTCGCCAAATTTGGTCATGATGTTGACCACGTGATAAATGGGCGCAGACACGGCGCTAAGCTTTTCCCGCAGGCCCGGGACGATGAGGTTGGGAATGATGCTGGTGAACAGGTCGCCCGGCCCCAGGATGATGATGTCGGCGTCGGCAATCGCTTTCAGAACCGGCGGATAAACGGTGATCGCGTCACTGTGGTGGGGGACCAGGTAAACATCCCGGATGGTTTCGCGCTGATGGCCGCGAGGGGTGTCGATGGCGCTTTCACCATATATCCGGCTGCCGTCGGTCAGTTCCGCCACCAGGGTGGCCCGGTCGATGGTGACCGGCAGGATTTCGCCCCTGGCATCCAGTATTTCGGCCAGGGCCTGAACACCGGCAGGAAAGCTGCCGGTGTAGCGGGAGAGCATGGTCAAGAGCATATTGCCGGCATTGTGCCCCTTGAGGCGCCTGTCCCTGTTGAACCGCTTTTGAAAGATGACCCGGGCGGTATCCTGGTGGGGAGACAGGGCCAGAATGCATTTGAGGATATCGCCGGGAGGCAGGGTGCCCAATTCATCACGGAGCCTGCCGGTGCTGCCCCCACTGTCCATCATCGAAACGACGGCGCTGATGCGGATGCCTTGAAGATTTCTCAGGCCTGACAGCAAGGCATACTGACCGCTGCCGCCGCCGATGGTGACCACATGAACCGATTTTGCAGCCGATTTAGATCGTTTGTCCGTCACGGGTTCTCCCTGTATCCGCATCCTGATGTTGCGGACTTTTTTTATCTTTGTAATCCAATAAGTTATTCTTAAGTCCATTGCGGCGTGGGATGCCTCTGGCGATGACCAACCGACGGCCGCTTTTCCTTCCGTCCGCCAGAACCCCGGCGTCGTGTCCGGGGCCCCTTCGTGAAAATGAACGGACATGGGGATAGCGATGCGTCAGGTATCGGGTCAGGGCGGGGTCCTCCATTCGAGCGGGCAGATGCGTGTCAACACCCCGTGAAGCCGCTGCGGATGACTGCTTCAAGGTGGCCTTGAATCCTTCGATGATGCCGACGGCAAAATCGGTTTTGCGGTGTCGATTCAGATCTTTTTCCCGTCGATAATCGGCCCAGGCATCGTCGATGTAGTGGCATATGGCCGCGTGGACATAATCGGCGATCCGGACGTTTTTTCGGGTGCCGCTGATCTCCAGCACGCGTCCCATCCTTCCTTTTTCGACCACCCAGGCCTGGATCCATATGCCCTGGACGAAGTAATAATCCTGAAGCAGATGGGCCAGATGATAGGCCTCCCGAAAATGTCTGAGGCGGGGCGTTCCCAAAAATATGCTGTGATAATCCTGATCAGCGCCTCGTGCGATCTGGTTCACGTTATGGCGCGAAATCAGCTCGTGGGCTTTGCGCATGGCGGCCTTGGCCTCGTTGGGGTTGCTGCTTTCCGCCAGGGCCATGAGCTTGTGAATCCTGACCACGATGCGGTCCCGGTCGTCCAATTCCTCTGCCTGGTGCAGGCGCACGTGCAGGGGACGGTAGCTGCCGGAGGCTGCCGGATTGGCGCGCAGGAGGCGACAGGCCCGTCGGAAACCGCCGCCGTGGTCGGGTTCCAATGTGGCCTGTAACCCTTCGTGCGCCACCTGGTGCGCCATTTCGTGAAGCAGCACCTCCTTGACATCATCCCATGGGTGATCATAGACCATATCCCGGCTCAGCGTGATTTCACGCTTTTCCCGGCTCCAGCAACCCAGCCTGGTCGGCATGTCACGAATGGCAAAAATGGGTCTTTGGATGGATCGGCGAAGGGTTTCGGGCAATAGCCACAAGGCATTTTCCCATTCGGCCAGAAGACCGCGCAGGATCTGGCGATCGAAGGATGACTGGATGGAGGAGACCCGGTCGGCGGCGGACCGGTCGTCGGATATCGGCGGTTGTCTGAAGTTGGCGGTCATGGCAAGGCGTCAGGCGATCAACTGCGCCAGGGCCTCCAAGGCGTAAAGATACCCCGAAGCCCCTAATCCGGAGATTTGCGCGGTGGCAATGTCGGCGATATAGGATCGCTGCCGGAACGATTCCCGTTTGTAGATGTTTGACAGGTGGACCTCGATCGTTGGTACATCCAAGATCAGGACCGCGTCTCGAATGGCCACACTGGTGTGGGTGAAAGCGGCCGGGTTGATGATCAGGCCCCGCACCCGTCCGACGGACTGTTGGATGCGCTCGACGATTTCTCCCTCGTGGTTGGACTGGAACGTGGAAACCTGAAGGCCCAGCCCTGCGGCCTTGGCATGCAGGGAGGCGTCGATCGCCGCCAGGGTCCGGCTGCCGTAATGCTCGGGCTCGCGCGTTCCCAGCATGTTGAGATTGGGTCCGTGGACCACGAGGATCAATGGGTTCTGCCGACTGTCAGGCATCGGTGCCCCCTTTTACCACGTTGCTTTGAGTTGGGAGATGGTCCGTCCATAATCGTCGCTGCCGAAGATGGCGCTGCCGGCGACGAATACATTCACGCCGGCTTCCGAGATACGGCCGATGGTGCCCGCGTTCACGCCGCCGTCGATCTGGATCAGGGTGGGCAAGCCACGCTCGCGGATGATTGTCTTGAGTTGAGTCACCTTGTCCAGCGCCGACGGGATGAACTGCTGACCGCCGAATCCGGGGTTGACGCTCATGATCAGGACCAAGTCCAGGTCATCCAGGATCCACTGAAGGGATTCCACCGGTGTGGCCGGATTCAGGGCCACACCGGCCTTGGCCCCACGTTCGCGGATCAACTGGACGGTTCGATGCAGATGGGTGCAGGCCTCCTGGTGAACAGCGACATAGTCGGCACCGGCATCGCAAAAATCTTTTATATAGCGCTCCGGTCGTTCGATCATCAGGTGGACATCGATGGTCAGCGTGGTGGACCGGCGGACCGCTTCCACCACCAGCGGGCCCATGGTGATGTTGGGGACGAAACAACCGTCCATGACATCCACATGGATCCAGTCTGCACCGGCCGCTTCAACCGCACGAACCTCCTCCCCCAGTCTGGAAAAATCAGCCGATAATATCGACGGTGCAACACGTTTCATCCTCACGTCTCCTCGCCCGCTCAACGATTCGCCTGTCCGATCAGTACCCGTAAATAATCCGGGTTTCCACCAGTTGACCATCCACATACACCAGTATCGTGGGGTTACCACTTTTTGGCACCAAAAGCCAGATCTCTTGGCCCGGTGCCAGGAAATCGTCGAACAGGCTGAGCGAAATCAGCGCCCGGTTCATTTTGACCTGCACCCGTTTCTTTAAAAAGCCGTTTTCCAGAGCAAACCTGAACAGTTCAACCGGATTGGCGTTTTCGGTCCCACCCGTATAGCGTCCCTGATCGGATCGGTTTACCGCAAGGTTTACAATATTTCCCGGCGCGGCCCGATGCCCGGCCGGCGGCATCTGATCAACGATGGTATCCAGCGGGGCGACGGGCCGACGAACGACCCGGATGCTTCCAACGGTCAGCTGCATCTGCTCCAACCGGCGAATGGCCGACTCCGGGGTGAGCCCGGTCAGATCGACCATGGGAAATGCCGGGGATGAGGGGCCCCGGCTGAGCAGCAGATCGGCACAGGTGTTTCGGGAAACGATTCTCCCGGTCGGCGGATATTGGGCCATGATCTGGCCGGGGTCGAACCGGGGGCTGATCATCCTCGACAACACGCCTTGGCATAACCCGTTTTCCGTCAGCAGGATTCGGCTCTGCTGGAGGGAAAGACCCGCCAGATTGGGCATTAAGAGGGTTTCCGGTCCGCGGGAGACGCGAATTTTTACCTCCCGGCCCCGCTTGATGGCTGCACCGGCATCCGGATCCTGATCGATGACGTGGTTTTTGGGCACTTGGTCATGGTACACCGTGCCCTTCACGCGGGTATTGAGTCCAAGGTCCGAAAGGATCTCGAGTCCGTACAGGACGTCCTTCCCCACCAGGTCCGGAACGATGACGGTATCTTCCCCCTTGATGATCAGGGTCAGGGACACATAAGCCCCAATGCCGGCCATGGCCATGAAAAGGGCAACCAGCAGAACGATCCGCAGCGCTTTTTTCGCCAGACGCCTTACGGATGAAGCGGGGGAAGATGGCATGGTCTTAGAATCGAACGGTCAGGAACAGGGCGGCTCCCTTGGGTGCCGGGGCCAGGGATAAGGAGATCTGCCTGAACTGGTTGAGGCGTTCCCGGTAGGCGTTAATCCGGTCACGGTTGTACTTGTGGGCACTGGAGACGGCGCCATAGATATTGCCGGCATAAAACCCAAACCCCACGACACCGATCACGCTGCCAAGGGCGTATTGCTCGTTGTCAAAGGCCTCCCATGACGCCCATATCAGACCGGCGTTGATCAAAAAGGCGGTGGCTGCATCCTCGTACCGATGGGTGTAAAGTTGACCGCCGCCGGGTACGATCGAAAGCCAACCGGCGGCGGTTGGATGCTTGACCGGGATCGCCTCGCTGTCGGCCAGGGCCTGCCTCAGGTCGGCCACCCGGAAACGGTCCAGGTTGTCGGGCGAAATACGACCGAAGGCCTGGTCGGCTTCTCTCCAGCGGCCCTGATCCACATGGAGCCATCCCACTTCGTAGCGGGCCCGGTCGATGACATCCGTCGCTGAAGACAATGCCATGAGGTTGTGCAGATCCAGTATGGCCTGTTCGATCATGCCTTGGCGCGCATGGCTGCGGCTGAGCATGAAAAAGGCCTGGTTGTCGAGAGGCGAACCGGCGAAATCAGCCGTTTGCTGGTTGAAAATGGCCGCCGCCGCCTGATAGCGGCCGGCGCTGAAGTTTGCCATGCCGGTCTGGAAGCGGGCTTGAGGAATTCTGGGGTCTGCAGGAAAAAAATGGATAAAGCGGTTGAACTCGGCAATCGCCTCGTCGACGGCTCCTGAATCGAGGCGGGACTGGGCATATCCGTATTGGCTGTCCGCATCGATGGTCAACCGGGCGAAGCCCATGACAGGTGCTGCAACAATCAAAAAGGGCGCGATTATGGCAGCAATCAGAAATCGAAGCATGGGTTGAAGCACCTCAAGGCATCCCATTCGTCAGTGCGGCCAGACGTCGTTGTTGCCAACCGGGTCCTGGCAGCGGATTCCATCGCGGGTCATCACTGACGGGCTCAGTTTCAGTTCGTCGCGGCCGCAGCGCATTAACCGGTCGCTGGCCATGATCCAACCTTTGATGCTTCCATGGCGCTGTACGGCCTGCAGGGCATAACTGGAGCAGGAGGGGGTCATGGGGCAGCGGTGTCCGTCCGCCCCGGACAGGTATCGCTGGAAAAAGCGGATGGGTGCCGCCATCACCGGTATGGATTCTCCCGGGGGGGGCGGATCAGATGCCTGAGAACCGGCCCAAGCACTGCCGACAAACAGGAAAAACAGGGCCGCCAGGAAAAGGGTTTTCATGATATACCTTTGGGCAACCGTCGGGATTGTCACAAGCCACGCCGACCGTTTGCTTTTTCTGTCAGCCATCGACCGCTGAACGGCGGGATCGCTTGGCGGCGTTCGTTTATCCATCGGGTCGAGAGCTTCACTCAAAAGCCGACGGGACCCGTTCATCCGGTCCTTGTTGGGTCACCCGCAGGACCTCTTCGATGGTTGTCGTTCCGGCCAGCACTTTTTCGATGCCGCTTTGACGAAGGGTTTTCATTTTGTACTGCAGGGCGAATTGCCTGATCTGGGTGGCATCGAAGGTTTTTAAAATCAGGTTTTTCAACCCCTCGCGCATGTGCATGATCTCGAATATGGCGATGCGGCCGCGGTAGCCGGTGTTAAAACACTTCTCGCAGCCATTGGCCTGGTAAAGGGTGTGGCTTCTCAATTGCGCTCGGGAAATGCCGATGCTCTCCAGGATCACCCCCGGTGTGTAGGCCTCTTTACAGTGGTCACACAGCACCCTCACCAGCCGCTGGGCGATAACCGCAACGACGGCGGAGGAGATCAGGAACGGTTCGACACCGATGTCCACCAGGCGCGTGATCGCACCGGCCGAATCGTTGGTGTGCAGCGTGGAAAACACCAGGTGGCCGGTCAGGGCGGACTGGACGGCGATGGTGGCGGTTTCCTTGTCGCGGATCTCGCCGATGAGGATCACATCCGGGTCCTGGCGGACGATGGCGCGCAGGCCGCGGGCAAAGGTGAGATCGATTTTCGGGTTCACCTGGATCTGGCTGATGCCTTTGAGCTGGTACTCCACCGGGTCTTCGATGGTGATGATGTTGATGTCCGGCTTGATGATGGAGGCCAGCACGGAGTAGAGGGTGGTGGTCTTGCCGCTTCCGGTGGGGCCGGTTACCAGGATGATGCCGTTGGGTTGAGTCACCAGTTGATTGAACAGTTCGTGATCCTCGGCCGACAGCCCCAGCTCCTTCAGGTTAAGGACCTCCTCCGATTTATTCAACAGCCGCATGACCACCCGCTCGCCAAAGGTCGTGGGCAGGGTGGAAACACGTACATCCACATTCTGGCTGCCGATTTTGACTTCCAGGCGCCCGTCCTGGGGCAGCCGCTTTTCGGCGATGTTGAGTTTGGCCATGACCTTGATCCGTGAGATCAGCGACGCCTGAATCCACTTCGGCGGCGTGAGCAGGTCGTAGAGGATTCCGTCCACCCGATAGCGCACCTTGAAGCTGTCCTGATATGGCTCGATGTGAATGTCGCTGGCGCGGGCCTTGATGGACTGGGAGATGATGTGGTTGACCAACTTGATGATCGGGGCATCGCTGGTGTCCTCGAGCAGATCCGCGGTGTCTTCGATCTCGCTGATGATGGTGCTGCCATCCTCTTCCATGTGCTGAACCAGCTGTTCGGCGGTGCCCCGGCTCATGTCAAAAATCAGGTTGATGGCGGCATAAATAGCGCTTTTGGTGGAGAGCACCAGGTTGTAGGACGAAAAGCCGATCATTCGAGCCAGGTCGTCCAGGGGTTCAAATGCCGCGGGATCGTTGACGGCGATGATATTGACCAGTTCCTCGGGCAGAACGCTGACCCCTGCAGCCGGGATGTTTTTCAACACCAGCGGCACCATGGCATGGCGCTTGAGGAAACCGATGGGAGCACTGCGGGTGCGATCCTCCCCGAAGCTTTCCAGGGGCAGTTCGGGCCAGAAAGGGATGTCATACTGGTCGCTCAAGGCATCCAGCAATTGCGTTTCGGTGAGGATCTTACGGTGCATCAGCACCTCAGACAGGCGGCCGCCTTTTTCACCCTGGAGCCTGACTGCGTCCGCAAGGTTTTCATCGGAGACGCCGAACTTGCTCTTTATGATATCTTCAAGGGATTTGTTCATGGGCTGTTTTTAATGATCAGCGTGTCCGTCATGCCCTGCCCGGACAGGGTATCCCGGGCCTGCTGCGCCGCAACGCGGTCCGGGAAGCCGCCGATTTGCACCCGATACCAGATCTTGCCGTCCACATCCGTTTCGGTAACATGGGCCTGATGACCCATCTGTTTGAGGCGTTCGACCGACCCCAAGGCCGACATCTCGTCGCTGAACGATTGCACCTGAAGGTGGTAGCCGCCTGCCTCTCCATTGCCGGGTGATTCAGCCGTGGCCGGCGTGGTCTGCATGGTGGGGTCGCTGCCGCCGTTGCCGATTTCTGCCTTGTCGTTTGCACTTGTTTTCGGAAAGGCGTCGCTGGGGCCGTCCGTTTCCGTTGGTGACACGCCAGACGATGCTTCATCGCCATGATACAGCTTGATCTGCATCTCGCGCATGTCGTCGATTTGGTTTTTTTTCGACTCATATATGGTTGACGCTTCCCCGGGGTTCTGGATCACCTTGGGGGTGATGAAAATGAACAGGTTAGACTTCTCGTTGCCCTTGGACCTGGTTTTGAATAGCCAGCCCAGTCCCGGAATATCCCCCAGGCAGGGGACCTTGTATTCAGTCTGGGAAAAGTTGTCGTCGATCAGCCCGCCGATGACGACGGTGCCACTGTCCTTGACCATCACCGTGGTCTCCACGGTGCGCTTCAGCGTCGTCGGCCGAAAGTCCGTGGTGCTCTCCAGGGCGGAGACCTCCAGCGACAGGTTCAGCCGGACCATGCGGTCCTTGTTGATCTGAGGCGTGATTTTGAGGGTTTTGCCCACATCCCGGTATTCAAAAGAGTTGAAGGTGTCGTTGTTGGTGGTCGATGTAGTGGTCTGGAAGGGAATATTCTTGCCCACCGTGATGCTGGCCTCCTGGTTGTCGGTGGTCAGCAGCTGAGGCGTGGATAGAATATTGACATCCTGGTCCTTTTTGTACGCCTGTACGATCGCGGCAATGCTGGGAAACGAGACACCGGCAATTTCAACCGCTTCGCCGAAAAGGCCCAGGGAGAATCCGGAGGCCAGTGCGGGAATCAGCCCCCCCGTGGGGCTGAACTGCAGATTCGAATCATCCGTGGTGAAACCGCCGCCGACGATCCCCTGGCGGTCCTGAGTTAGCGACACATCATCGCCCACGACCCATTCGGTTCCCAGGTCGAAGCTTTTCGTCGCATTGACCTCCATGATCAGGGCTTCGATGTAGACCATGGCGCGGGGAATATCGATCTGACGGATAATTTCCACCAGGGTGGCATAGTCATCCCGGTCGGCGGTGATGATCAGGCTGTTGGTGGCCTTATCGGCCGTGATCGTCACCTTGTCGGAAACCACGGGCGCTTCCTTGGCACCGGCGGCCTTGGTCTTGTCCTCTGTGGGGAGGTCCTTGAGCACGGCGACGATCTCCTCCGCCACCGCGTATTCAAGGTAGTAGACATGGATCTTCTCCTTGCCCTTGGGCGTCTCCAGATCCAGGGTGTCGATCAGGCTGCGGATCCGATTGGTGTCGACCTCGCTGGCCACCATGATGATGCTGTTGGTGCGTTCGTCGGCGACGAAGGCGGCGCCGCGATCGGATGGGGCCGCCCCCTTTTTAACCGGGCCCTGGGAGGTTTTGAATACCGTTTCCAGCAGAGACACCAGTTTGGACGCATCGGCGTTGTGGATCGGAAAAATGGTAATTTCACGACCCACACCGGGGATGTCGATGGTTTTCAATATCTTCATCAGGCGGGCGATATTGGAGTAGTTGTCCGTGATGATCAGGGTGTTGGTGGGCGCGTAGGAGAGAATGACGCTGCTTTTGGAGACCATGGGTGTGAACAGTCGCTTGACTTCGTCCGGGTCGGCATAGCGCAGGGGCATCAGTTGGGTCACCACCTGGTCGTTGTCCGAATCGCCTTTGGTCCGGGTTCGTGTTTCGATGCTTTTGGTGCGTGCGTCCGGAGACGGAATGATCTTGATCAGCTTGCCGGTCTCCACGGTGGCAAAGCCGTGCACATCGAGCACCGATTCGAATACCTTGAAGGCTTCATCGACAGAGATCTTGGACGGGGAGATGATGGTCACCTTGCCTTTAACGCGCTGGTCGATCACGAAGTTCTTGCCGGTGAGTTCACTGATGAATTTGATGAACACGCTGATATCCACATTGTTGAAATCAATGGAGACAAAGCGCTGCGACCCATTTGCCGCGGTGCCGCCGCCGGTGGCCAGACCCGAATTCTGACCCTGGTCCTGATTTTGAGCGGCGGTGCCGGCGGCAAATAGAAAAACCGTCAGCAGGGCGATCAGCGCGCCGACCATCCATTTTCTGGCGGCATCCACGGTGTGTTCAATAGCCATATCTTCTTTTTCCTGTTTCCACCGGCAACGGGCCCGGGGCGCCTGGCCGGCTATCTGATGCTGTATTCGATGTTTTTTTCCTGCCCCCTGCGTTTTAACTGCACCGAGAGGGTTGATGCGGATTTAAGGCTGTCCACCAGCTTCAACGCATCATCCACCGATGTGATTTCATTGCCGTCTACACCGGCGATGATGTCTCCGTTTCTCAGGCCCATTCTCCGGAAAATGGAATTGGGTTTGATGCTGGACAGCGCCAGACCTGCCGGTACACCGTTTTCCATGTGCGGCTGTATCTGCACCTGGGTCATCAGGGACGCCACGTCCGTCATGGACTGCTCGATATAGGATCGCCTCAGTGAAATTCGCTGGGCGCGCACGGCACCGGAGGATGTCGCCGCCGCGCGGGCAGGAAGCCCGCCGGGCTGGAAGGCGGCTTTGCCCGACTCCAGTTCCTGCATCTGCAGGATTTCATCCTTTCCGTCTACCGTGAGGACGACCTTTTCCCTGTGTATTTCCTTGACCGTGGCCGTCTGGATGGCATCGCCGTTGCGGTAGAGATTCTGCTCGCGCGCCTTGACATCTTCGATGACCGCATAGTCACCGTCGTCGCTGCCGGAAACCGTTCCCCACAGCTTCAGATTCAGCTTGGTTTCTTCCAGGGATTCGACATCCACGTTGCCCGTCTGGGGTTCACTGGTAGAGCGGGTATTGAACAGGTTCCGCTCCAAGATCGCCTTGTATGCGGTCAGGGGGAGGCTGGTTGTGCCGGAATCACCCACCCGGTAAACATTCTGCTGGGTTGATACAGGGGACTGGGCCAGCCCCGCTGAGAGGGCTCCGTAAAAACCGTTCACGGCCACATAGGCGCAAACGGTGATGCAGAGCAGATTGATGAATGTGAAAATGGCTTTTGGTATCATCGCCTATCTCATGGAGACATCAGGTTTGTCAATGGAGCCGCGCACCCTGAATGTCAGTCCCCGGTTTCCCAGTGTCCGCGTGTTGACGATCCCCTGGGGGATGGACTCCTGGAGCCGGGCGACCAACTCCGGCCGGGGTTTGGCGTTTCCGGTGAGGTTTAAGCGGCTCTGCCCAAAGGGATGTCTCAGTTCGATGGTCCCGGTAATCTTACCTTCGGCCATGGGACCTTCGAAAGTAAGGGATTTGAGCCTCAGGTTCCCGCCACTGAGCGAAAAGTCCGCGTCGGTCTGATCCATCACCAGTTCGGTGATGCCGAAAAAGGGTGCTTTCAAGGTGATGTGCAGATCCGGCACCGTCAACAAGCCGCTGGTCATGCCCATCGGTGCGCGACCCCCGTCGTGGGTCATCCGTCCTTTCAGGGAACCGGTAAGGGTGAAAGGCCCATTGGTGTCGACGGCATCGAGTTTTTCCAGGCGGATCTCGGAGAGGTCTGCATCCACCTGCAAGGGGCCGGATGGGCCGGCGGTATCCATGGTTGCCCGGCCATTGATCATCCCATCGGCAATATGTGCCTGAAATCGAACCTGTTTTTTTTGCTGGAGCAGGGTCGCCAGATCGGGGGAGACGCGGGCATCTTCAAAGTGAGCCAGTCGAACGCCGTCGCGGTTCAGGTCGACATCGATCATTTTAAGTCCCGGCGGCAGGGCCGGTCGAATCGTCTTCGCCACCATGCTCAGCGACGGATCGATGGCAGCCAGCCGCCCGTCCACGTAAGCATTGATCGCCTGGTCGGGAAACAGCAGAACCAAAAATAGCGTTGTCGCCAGCAGGGCGTACAGCAGATATGCAAAGAGGGCCTTAACGGAAATCATGGCAAGCGCTACATCTCCAGTGTTTCGACTTGAAATACCGTATTGATCAGGTCGGCCTTTTGCTCCCCTTTGGAAATGGAGAGCCGTTTAATTGAAATCATGTCCGTGGATGTTTCAATGCCGTGAAGATAGGCCAGAAGCTGCGCCATGGTAATTTCCTGCAGCTTCATTTCCACCATGGAAAGCCGGTACGGACTGTCCTTCTGGCTCGTGGTGGTCGGCCGCATATAGGCGATATGGCTTTTGACGCCCGTCTGTCCAGCCAAGTTTTCCAGAAATGAAAAAAGGGTAAAGCCCGGCTTGCGTTTTGTCAGGTGCCGTTGCGCATCTTGGGCCTTTTCGGCTGTTTTGAGGTATTCGGCCCGAAGCAGCTGAATCTGTTCCCGTTCCTCTTGCCGGGTGGTCAGCGTTCGCGATAATTGGGCGTTTTTCTCGAACAGGGGGAAAACCAGAAGCTGCAATACCAGAAATATGGCAATGGCTGCCGTTGCCGCAGCCACGCCGATTTTTTCGCGTTTGTTGAGTTTGATGGCCATGCGTGGCTAATAATCCAGTTTTAGTTTGAATCTCACCCGGTTTCCTGATTTCTCGAGATCGGCCGAGCTGATGGTCACGCTCTTAAACAGATCCGCTTCTTCCAATCGCCCCTTGATGTCGTCTACCGTGTTGAAGGTGTCTGTATCGCCGGACAGCACGACGTTGTCGGTTCCCGCAACCATGCGGTTGACCTTTACGTCTGCAGATGATGGAATCTGCTGGCTCAGGACGTTGAGGATGTCGATGATCCGGACACGGGCGCCCGTCAGGTCAAAGCCGACACTGTCGTCACCGGCCGCTTTGATCTTGATCTGCATCTGCTGCAAGGGGTTCACGACGCGGGTGACCTCGGGAAAGGTGCTTTTGAAAACACTTTCAATCTGACGGTCCAGTTCGGCCAGGCGTCGCTGTTTGGCATTCACCGCGAGGACCTGGCCCCCCAGTGTGGTCACCAGGGCAAGGACGATCATTGCCGTGGTACCGATGATATGTTTGCGATATTCACTCCAGTAGTGCTGGATTGTTGACCGTTCTGTGGAAAAATTGACACCGGTGACGGTCTCGGTTTCCATCAGGGCCAGGGCCAGGGCGATATCCAGGCGTCCGGATTGCCAATCCGGTGAGTCCAGCGAACCCTTCAACCGGGGATACGTCCGCAAGTCGTCAATGGATTTAACCGGCACACCCAACACGGTGGACGATCCGTTTCCGTTTGTCAGCAGCGGGGCTTGAGGGCCTGCGGAAAATACCGCTGATGGGTTCACCTCAATTCCCAGGCTTTCCTGAAGGGCGGTGAATGTCCGTTTCAGCGTGTTTTCCAGGTTGCGGATGACCGGATTGCCGTCCCTGGCAACCGGGAGGACGCGGACCATGCGAACGTGTCCTGAACAGACGGCGTAGATCGTGTGATTGCCCTCTCCGGTATCGATGAAGAGGAAATCACCATTGACGGCGGTCATCGCGGAAATGAACCGCGCCGCGGCATAGCCGCCGGGCATAATCACAGTCGGGCGAACATTCACTGTTCCGAGGAGTTCCATATACCGCTGGATCTCGCTTTTTTTAACGGAGAAGGCCAGCAGGTCCTGTTGCTTGTCACGTTTCACGGCCTCGAAATCGAAAATCAGTTCCTCCACCGGAATCGGCAGGGTGGGTTCTAATTCAAAGGGAAGGATTTGTCGGATTTTCTTGACGTCATGAAAGGGAAGAGAGAGATTTCTGAAGGAGACGACGGTTGCCGGAATGCCCAGCACACAGGTGGCGCCGGTTGGCTTGACGGTGTCCACGATGGCCTGAAGGGCTTCTTTTAGGCCTTCGTCGCCCGCTCTTTTGTCCGCCGGAATGGGAACATATCCCTGTGACGCCACCAGGCTGCCTTTGAACCCGCTGTCCAGCAGAACGGCTGCGATCGATTCCTCTCGAATTTCCAGGCTGAGGATCTTGCGGCTCATGGTTGCTTATCTGTTTGGGGTTTCGTGGCTATCGACCGACATCGCTGCGTTCAGCTGTTTGGCGATGAGTGTCGTTGTGATGTGCATTGAAATTCAGAATTCCGGAAACCGGGCAACATGCGGCTCGTTTTTTCCAATCTAGGCAAATAAGCGGCGTCATATTTGTAATGTTGACCAAAATTGTTCCAATTCGGATAAATTTTTGGCGCTTTGTAACCCTAAACAACTATCTGGATTGCTTTCAAAAAAACCTTTAATGATCAATAATATTAGTAATTCTATCATCATTCAGTACACATCACGCACTTACCGGCAGTATATATGCAAATTTAATACCATACCCATTGGGCCTGGCGTATTTAGTCCAAAACGGAATACCACGCCATGCGATCCGTGACAAAAATTGTCAATCAGCACCCTGTATATCCTATTCCGCCTGCCACATCAAGATTTTACAGATCCATCGGCCGGTGTCTGGTTCTTTTACCCGCTGGACCACCACGTTGACGGTGGCGGTTCTTTCATTGCGTGTAGCGGTTGAAACAATCCGGAACAGGTCGCTGGACACGGTGATCAGATCGGGGTTGATGGTAATGCCCCCTGCACCCGGCACATTTTTGTACCAACCCGCATTGGTGATGGGGTTGGTAAACGTTTCGTCCGCTTTTGCCACCCGATAGTCGGCCAAGGCTTCCGCAAGGTCCGCCTGTTCAGCGGGCAGCAGGGCGGCGAGCACGGCGACATCAGCCGTGGAGATGTTGATCTTTCCGTCAAAGGTGAAGCGGCCGTCACCGACCGCCGATACGCCCTGAACCGTCAGCAGGGAGGAGAGGCCGGCTACACCGCCCGCGCCGGCAAACAGTTCCGGGGTGACCCCTTGAATCAGGGCGACTTCTCCAAGGTCATCGATAGGTCCGTTTTTGCAGCTGTAAGGCGGATCCAGGCTTTCGTAGTAATCGGACTCGGCGCCGCTCAAACCGGTAATGGCATCATCATCGCCCTTGTCCAGCCAGTCCTTCAGCGAATTGATGATCATATTGGGATCGCTTTCCGGCACCGCTTCAAACATGGAGAACACGTTATCCAGCAGGCGTTCCCAGAGAAATCGCTGGCTGGCGGAAAACTGCTGGCCTTCGGGGAAGTTGACCAGGGCATTCACCTGGATTTTGCCTCTTTCATCGGTGATGCGGACATCGACACGGCCTTCGTCATAGGGGATCAATCCAAGCATTTCGCCCACTTTTTCCGGATTGGCCCAATCTTCCTGCAATGTATCGGTGTCGTTCTCCTTGCGGTCATTGATCAGCATCACCATGGCGGCATGGACCCCGGAGACGGCCATCTCGGAAAGCACCACCCGCTCCTTGGCGAGGAAGGCACCGGTGACCGAACTGCGGATCCGGCGATTCAAGGCCAATCCGGCGGTCAGCAGCACGGCCACCACGCCGATGGCGATCAGGATCGCCACCCCCCGGTGGTTTCCCAGAGGCGTCGTGCCCAAGGGGTTATTTAGCGGCTTCACGGTACACATGCAGGGATACCCGTGTGGTAAATGGTCTGGGTCTGGACGGTGGTCCCACCGTCAACCGGATCTCAACCGAACGCGGTGTGGCGTAATCGGTATCGGCCGATTCAGAATCCCAACGGTCGACCATCTCGTCTTGCGCCCCCAGGTAGGCGAATTCGAGGGCCAGTAGGTTGTCGCATAAGATGGGATCGTCTTCGCTCTCCTCGAACTCGGGAAAGGGATAAAGGTGGTCGGCACGGCGCAGGACCAGCGACTCGTCGGGCCGCTGATCAACATAGTAGACGATGCGGCACACCCCCTGCCGATGGTCCTGGTTCAGAGCCAGGTGGGCCAGTGAGGTGAATCGCAGACGGCCGAAGCTGCTGCCGGCCACGTCGGTGGTGTCTCCCACCAGACGATAGGGATCCTGCGGATCATTGAACGTCGGTTTGGTATATCGCGGATAGTCGGAGACGACCATGCCTCCCAGGTCGGTGGCCATACGCCCCAGGCTGGTGCGGGCCGACTCGAAGATGGCCACATCGCCGCCGACGGCGTCGGCGCTGGAAAAAACCGCCCGGAACGAGCCGAAAACGGTGGTGATCACCACGGCGAAGATAAAGATCGCCACCATGATCTCCAACAGGGTGAACCCACTGCCGGAGACCGCTTCCGCAGATGGCCGCCGGTGTGCGCTATTCATACAAGTGCCTGTAAGTATCTAGTTTAATTACGGATGCTTCTCCATCGCGGCGGATGGTGACCGTGATCCGTTTGAGCGTCGGCCCATCTTCCTTGAGCAGGTCGGACGAGACATCCTCCGTTTGGATCTGCCACGTGTATCCCGGGTTGGCGTCGCCGAAATCACCGCTGTCGGCGGAAAGATCCTTCAGCTCGATCGTGTCGATGTCGGTCAGCTTCTGGCCCATCAGCAGGGTCGCTACCGTGTCGAACCGTCCCCTGGCATCCATGAACAGGGTCTGGGTATGCATACGATAAATGGCCATCAGCGCGATGGCCACCACGGACAGGGCCACCATCACCTCCATGAGGGTGAAGCCGGATTCCGGGCGGCCTTTTCGGGTGTGTTCGGTTCGGCGGCGGTGAGGGTTGTCGGACGCCATGCCTACCATCCCTCCGGCCCCCGGACCAGGTTAACCCCGGCCAGGAAGGGCTCGATAAAAAAGGCCAGGCGATCACCGTCATCGGTTCGCATGCGGATGACGGCCTTGTCGGAATAGCCCTTGGGGTAAAAAGCGATGGGGATGGTCCCGCTGGAGACACGCTCAGCCTGGGAGAAGGCGACATGGTCGATGTTCACCCCGCGCGGCAGGGAATAGCCGGCCTCGCGGGCGGCGTCTGCATCGGCATCCCCCATGCCGGCTTCGGTGATCCAGAGCCGCTGGACGTCGGGCGACACGTTGAGCAGGTAGGTTTTGTTTTCGACAACCGCTTTTTCCTTGAGGCCGCGGACGGTGACGATGACCCAGCGCACGGTTTCGTCGCTGCCATCGGAGAAGAGTCCACCTTCCAGGCGGGGTATGGCCACCATCAGCATGATGCTGATCAGCGCCGTCACGACGATCATTTCAATCAGGGTGAATCCACGGTCGCCCAAAAGAAGGATTCCGCATTTGTTTTCCGGGGATGCCTGCGCGTACGAGGTGCGTAGACGGGGACTCTCGATCGGTGTCATGGCATGAGAGACGGGCGTGAGCCCGTCGGGTGATCGCCGGTGCCGCGTTAGTCGGACTCCCAGCTGTTGATATCCGCATCTTTGTCCTCGCCGCCGGCCGCCCCGTCGGCGCCGTAGGCGATGATGTCAAAATCATCATGGATGCCCGGGCTCAGGTAGATGAAATCATTGCCCCATGGGTCTTTGGGCACCTTGCCCTTTTCCAGATAGCCGCCCTTGCGCCAGTTTTTGGGAATGTTGCCGGAGGCGGGCGGCTCGACCAGGGCCTGTATCCCCTGCTCGGTAGATGGATACATGCCATTGTCCAGTTTGTAGAGCTTGAGGGCCGTGCTAATGCTTTCGATCTGCATCCTGGCCTTGAGCTGTTTGGCCTGCTCCGGGCGGCCCATGATGCGCGGTACGATCAGGCCGGCCAGAATGCCGAGGATGACGATGACCACCATCAGCTCGATGAGGGTGAAACCGCGGCAGTTGCCCACTTGATGTGGGTGAGACAGCTTCATAATTCCTCCATGGTTCCTTGCCCGGCGCTCGACCGGTGCCGTTGAACCCATAATGTTTCTATAAGACGAACACTAACCCAATGCGAGCCAACAATCAAGGCCAGAAGGATGCCTCTCATGGCGCAGAGGGCAAAGCCATCAACCCATCCCACCACCCACAAACCACCAATCACGAACCAGAAACCGCCGTTTTTCACCCCACCAGTTGGTTCATTTCGAAAATGGGCAGACAGATGGAAAGAACGATAAACAGCACGACCACGGCCATGACCAGGATCATCACCGGTTCCAGCATGGCCATCATGCTCATGATCGATGACTGGACTTCATTTTCATATACCTCGGCGATTTTGTAGAGCATGGACTCCAGTTCACCGCTTTGCTCACCCACCTGAACCATCTGTACGGCCAAATCGGGAAAGACGTCGTCAGCCGCCAGTGACAAGCCCAGTCCCTGGCCCTTTTCGACTTCACTGGATGCTTTTTCGATGAGGCCGGAGATAACGACATTGCCGGTGATATTTCTGACGATCTCCAGGGCCGGCAGCATGGTTACGCCGTTTTCAAGCAGCGATGCGAGGGTCCGGGCAAAGCGGGCCACGGCGATCTTTTTCAGCATCAGGCCCATGACGGGCATGGAGAGCATTATCCGATCCGTGGCAACCAGTCCGCGTTCCGTCTTTCTGAAGGTTTTTAGGGCCACCAGGCCGGCGACGATCACGACCACGAGCAGCCACCAGAAGCGTTTGAACAGATCGCTGGCCGCGATGAGAAACCGGGTCGGGGTGGGCAACGCCTGATTCATGTCTACGAAGATCGTGGTGATGTTGGGGATGACGAAGGTCATCAGAAAAAAAAGCACCAGGGTGCCGATGACGGTCATGAGAATGGGATAGGCCATGGCGGTTTGGATGCGGGACTTCAGTTCCTGCTGTTTTTCCATAATGTCCGCCAGGCGCTGGAGGACAATTTCGAGCGTCCCCGAGGTCTCTCCGGCGCGCACCATGTTGATGTAAATCTGAGAGAAAACCGACGGGTAGAGCGTCAGGGCAGAGGCAAAACTGTTGCCCTCCACAATCGAGTCTTTGATCCGGGCGACGATCTTGGTGAACCCATGGATCTTGGTCTGGGAGACCAGGGTGGTCAGTGCGGTTACCAGCGGAAATCCGGCACCGGTCAAAGTCGCCAACTGGCGGGTCCACAGGCTGACATGGGCCGGCTTGACACGGCTGAACAGGCCCTGGAAGCTGACGCCCCGGGTTTCTTTGCTGGTTTCGCCACCCGTGACCTCTTTGACGGTGATGGGAAAGCTGCCCATGGCACGGATTTTCTGCCGTGCCGCCTGGGCGCCGTCGGCATCGATGATTCCGGTGACGGTTTTTCCTTTGGTGTCAAGGGCCTCGTAATCGTAAACGGGCATGGTGTCCTGTCCTGTCAGCGCGTCCGTTGCAGCCGTGCTGCGAAAAAACCGTCCAAGTGATCCATGTGGGGGGCGGTTCTTAAAAAGCCGTCTTCCCCCAAAAACGGAAGCACGGTTTTATCTTCCATGGAATGCGCAGCGGTTATAGCAAAGTTTGCATGGTTTTTCAAAAAAGTCTTGATTACCCCCTCATTTTCTTCCGGTTCCATGCTGCAAACGGCGAAAACCATGTGCCCGTTTTTTTTGACCAGCGGGGCGAGATGGTCGAGAAAGCGTGCCTGCAGGTTGGCCAATCGGACGATATCGGCCGGTCGGCACGACCATTTGGCGTCGGGATTGCGTCGCAGCACGCCCAGACCTGAGCAGGGTGCATCCAGAAGGATCCGGTCGAACCGGGGCAGTGTTTCAAGGGCGAGCGGCTGGTTCAGGTCCACTTGTCGGGTACGAATAATGGACACGCCCAGGCGGTGCGCCTCGTTTTCCAGTCGGGTCAGTTTGGCATCCACGTTGTCCACGGCCATGATGGACCCCCGGTTTTCCATGATCTGGGCCAGGTGGGTCGCCTTTCCTCCCAGACCGGTGCAGGCGTCCAGAACGGTTTCTCCCGGTTGGGGTGACAGCAGCAGGGAGACCAACTGGGCTGCCCCGTCCTGGACGGAAAAGCGGCCGTCGACAAAGGCCTTCATCTCCGGGATGGGGAGTCGGGGGCTGATCAGGTTGACCCCGCCCGGGACGGTGTCCAGCATCGCGACGGCTTCCGCCTGGTCCGACAGCGCCTTCACCAGTCCCGCCAGGTTGTTTTTCAGCCGGTTGCAGCGCAAGGTGATAGGCGGGATGGCGTTCATCGCCGCACACAGCCGATCGGTTTGGGCAAGGCCCATGCGGCCGATCCAGCGCGAGGCCAGCCAATGGGGAAAGGCATGGCCAACGGCAATGTGATCCACCGGCGAATCCAGGGCATCGGGAACACAAAATCGGTCGGGGTCCCGCAGGGCGTTTCTCAGCAGGGCATTGACAAAACCGGCCGCTTTTGAGGCCTTGCGGGCCCGCACCAGGTTGACTGCCGTGTTGACAGCTGCCGATGCCGGGATCCGGTCCATGAACAGGATTTGGAACAGGCCGATTCTAAGGATGTTCAGGATGGGCGGCGATATCTTTTGGACGGGCCGATCGGCGTAGGCCGCGACCACGGCATCCAAGCGCAGTCGCCGGCGAAGCACGCCGAACACCAGCTGGTTGAAAAGGGCCCGGTCCCGGCGGGAGAGGCCAGTCAACATGGGCGCAAAATCGTCGAGGATCGCGTCCAGGGTTGCCTTGCCAGGGCCCACGCGATCCAGCACGGCCAGGGCGGCGGCCCTGGGGTCGGTGATTGGCCTGTTTGGACCGGTTTGGGAGGGAGGGGAGGATACGGCCACAGTCGGTTATCCCAGACGGGTGCCATCGGGCAGGCGGCAGCCGCAGAGAAAATCGTCGATGGGCAGGCGTTTGCCCGAGTCGCCTTGTATCTCCTGGATGGCGATGGCCCATTTGCCGGTGGCCACGCGAAGCTCGCCGGAAAAGCACTCGAGGATGGTTCCCGGCGGGACACTGATCTCACGCTCCAGAACGCTGGCTTTGAAGATCTTCAGGCGCATGTCGTCGCTGAAGGTATAGGCCCCCGGCCACGGGGTCACCCCGCGGATCAGGCATTCGATCCGCTCGGCCGGCATGGACCAGTCGATTTTACCATCCTTTTTTTTGAGCATGGGGGCATAGGTCGCCTGCGTGTGGTTCTGGGGCACGCGCTCGAGGCTTCCGTTCTGCAGCTTTTCAAGGGTCCGGATCAGCGTGCGGGCACCCATTTGGCTGAGGCGGTTGTTAAGATCGGCGGCGGTTTCATGGGCATCGATGGTGGTCTTTTCCATCAACAGGATGTCGCCGGTGTCCATGCCCTTGTCCATCATCATGGTCGTGACGCCGGTTTCGCGGTCCCCGTTGATGATGGCCCACTGGATGGGAGCGGCGCCGCGGTATCGGGGCAGCAGCGACGCGTGGACGTTGATGGCGCCTGTACCGGGAACGTCCAGCAGACGCTGGGGCAGAATCTGGCCGAAAGCCACCACGACAAACAGGTCCGGCGCCAGCCGGATCATCGTTTCGTGAAAGGCGTGGGTGCGCACCTTCTCGGGTTGGAGAACTGGGTAACCATATTGCACGGCGGCGGTTTTGACCGGAGGCGGGGTCAGCTTGCGGCCCCGGCCTTTGGGCCGGTCGGGCTGGGTGACAACGGCCAGCACCTCATGGCCGCTGTCGTGCAGGGCCCGAAGCGACGGAACAGCATAATCCGGCGTGCCCATAAAGACTATTTTCAATGGGCGGTTCACTGCTGTTTCATCTCCTTTTTGACCCGGCGCTTGTACATTTGCCGCTTCAAGGCGCTGATGTGATCGATAAACAGGGTGCCGTTGAGATGATCCAGTTCGTGCTGGATAACGATGGCCAGAAGGCCGTCCGCCTCGAAGCGCAGGGGGTTGCCGTCCCGGTCGACCCCTTCCACCAGGATGCGCTCGGCCCGTTTGACGTCCGCCCTGAAGTCGGGCACGCTCAGACAGCCTTCGTTTTCCGAAAGGATTTCGCCTTCGCTGGTGATGATTTTTGGATTGACCAGCACATGCAGGTCATGCCCTTCTTCTCTCGAAGCGATGTCGTAGATGATAAAACTCTGTCCGATACCCACCTGGGGAGCGGCCAGGCCCACACCGGGGGCCACGTACATGGTCGCGGCCATGCTGTCGAAAACGGTCTGCATGGCCCCATCGATATTCTCGACCGGTGCCGTGCGCTGTTTAAGGAATTTATCCGGATATGTGAGTATGTCTAACACGGTCACGGTGTTCAACCTCGATTGTCGTTGTTGGTTGCCAACCGTTTAAGTTAATGCATTTTTCGGGATTTTCAAACGAAAAAGAGCGGGACTGGACCCAAAATGAAACGAATTTCGATCTAGGGGGTAGGGATTCTGTGTCCGGCTTTGACGGAATCCCAAGGCGCCGGAGAGCCGGCTGATGGTATCATCCCCTGAAATTGCCGGCGCGAGGGGATTTCTTAGATCGTCCAGGCCCCGTGATGCCTTAGCTTTCAAAATGGGGCGCCAGAATCAACCTGGCTTCGGCGATATCCCGGTCGATCTGCTCCACCAGTTCGGGGATGCCGGAAAACTTCTTCTCGTCCCTTAAACGCTGGACAAAGTTGACCATGATTCTCTGGCCGTAAATATCCTTTTTAAAGTCGAGAATGTGGGCCTCCACAGTAAATATGTGATCGTCGAAGGTGGGGCTGTAGCCGATGTTGGCAACTCCCGGATATCGCTGCCCGTCATGGTGGACGATCACCGCATAAACGCCGACCTTGGGGCACAGTTCGTCCTGCAGGTTGATGTTGGCGGTGGGAATGCCCAGCAGTTTGCCGCCCCGGTCCCGGCCGTGGGACACGGTTCCGCGGATCTGGTAGCTGCGGCCCAGCATCTTGGCCGCTTTTTCGATCTTGCCGTCCATGACCAGTTCCCGGATGGCCGTGCTGCTGATACGGTCGTTGTCGGCGGTGGACGACTGGATCCAGTCGGCCACGATCACCGCAAAGCCCAATTCTTCGGCGTACCGCCGCAGCAGTGCCACATTGCCTTCACGATTGTTGCCGAACGTGTAATCCTGGCCCACGACGATGGCCTTCATCCCGATGCGTTTCACCAAGATCTCCTCGACGAAGGTTCGCGCCGACAGTGCGGCAAAATCCATGGTGAAAGGGATGCAGATCAACACGTCGATGCCGGCCTTTTCGATCAGTTCCGCTTTCTGTTCATACAGGGTGATCAATGGCGGGTGGCCGTTTCTGGTGATCACCCGGATGGGGTGGGGATCGAAGGTCATGGCGACGGCCGTGCCGTCCATGGCCTCGGCCCTTTCGATCACTTCGTGAAAAAGGGCCTGGTGGCCGATGTGAACGCCGTCGAAATTGCCGATGGTAATCACGGCGGATTTAAAAGGTTCCTTTATGGTTTCGATGTCTTGTATGATTTTCATGATCTTTTGCCGAACCGTAGAATTAGGCTTGACACGAAAAACAAAAAAATATAGTTAGTGCATCTTCAGTTTGAAATCAACCTTTTTGAAATCAGACTGGGACGTGCCGAAGTGGCGGAATTGGTAGACGCGCTAGGTTCAGGGTCTAGTTGGGGTTCCCCAGTGGGAGTTCAAGTCTCCCCTTCGGCACCAAAAGAAAGTACAACCCGTTGATTATTCAACGGGTTTTTTTTGTCTCCTCAAAATCGGCGTCATCAAGTCGATTGGTACCCGTTAGTGGTACGCAGGCTCGGTGAGGAGGTCACTCATGCCCCCTCTTTTGCTTCTGAGGGATGAGGTGGCCATAGATGGCGACGGTAATTCTCAGGCTGGAATGCCCAACCTGATCCTTCGCATAGACCGGGCTCGCTCCATTGCGCAACAGCAGGCTGGCGGAGGTATGGCGGGTGACAAATGATTGCTAACCGATAGTTTTCAGATCAGGAAGATCAATGATTTTTTTTCCCATCGTCAAATCCTCCTGTGTTGGCCTGACTCGCAGCTTTGCCCAGTGTCCCATTTTCCGGGGGAAATCGTCGTCTGGACAATTATATTTTAAATAATGAAATCAAAAATATAGGTTTTATTTTTAGCCTCACTCAGTTCCCGAACGTTGAGATAATTAACTTTTGACATACTCACATTTCCATAGTAGTGTCTGAAGTGTGGGGACGCAAGCTGACGCTCTCGGAACAAGCCAACCTTTCGTACGCAAATTTGCAACCTATATGGCAAGGTTCAGTTGATTGTTACTGCACTGCTGATCGTAACTAGTTTGTCTGATAACTATGCTCTGTTTTCAGGTTCACATTTCAAAGAGAGTCAAATATATCTTTTTGGGTGTGGAATTAGCTCGTGTCCATCCAGAAACATCCGATTTGAGCGGTTTCTAACGAAGTAAAAAAAATAGCACATTCAGTGAAAAGCGAATTCAACATTCGATCAACGCTGAAATGGACATATGCACGCAAACACCATTTTTCTGGTGTACCTCCCATTGAACCGCGACAGTGAGCGCATCCTCCGCCGCTGGTTGGCGCGTAAGCGAAGAAATCCCGCTCATCGGGGCTGCGGGGAGGGTTCAATCGATTCGTCGACAGATTGCAAGTCGCTTCTAAACGGGCGCCAGTTTCTTTCTGGCCATCGTCAGCGAATTGGCAGCAACCGCACATGACAGCGCATTACGATTTGAAAGATCGAACTCCTTTCCAGTTGGAGCGGGTCAATTCGAAACTGCGCTTGAGCCAGGATATTCCGGCCTCGATTCCGATTCGAAAGCATCTGCGGTTTTTCGTCAACCATGTTCAACCATCGAGGATTCAGGTCAGCTTCAGATTTAGCTTAAGTGGTCGACAATCCAGGATCACAAAGTTGTTGAAGCGTGTCGCTTTAATCGTTTTCAATCACAAGAAAATGCGATCAAAGAACCCCCAGTCGTCAGTTAACCATTAACTTACTCTCTTTCTTGGGAGGTCATCATGAATAAAAATTTTCTGTATTGGATTGCTACGCTATTTATTTCAACAACCATTCTATTTTTTGGGTTGCGGAGGTGGTGGGAGGAGGTACACCTGCCGTCGTAGAAGATTCAAACGTTAACCCACAAACAGTTCAACCGCTGACCCACAATCAACAGAACTCCAAATGGACATACATGGTCTACCTGGGGGCAGATAATAATCTTTCAAGTGCAGGCATCAATGACATCGAAGAGATGGCGAATGGTGGGCTCCGACCAAAATGTCGCAATTGTTGTGCAGGCGGAGTTCAGTCCGACTTACACGAGCGGCGTACTTGATACCACAACAAAACGATTTCTCGTCCAGAAAGGAACCGCAGCCGACAACCTGAATGCAGCTGACAAATATCGGTAATGTCGACATGGGCTCAGCTGCCGCGCTCACCGATTTTATCGAATGGGCTGCGTATGCATATCCTGCGGATCACTATGCGCTAATCCTGTGGGATCATGGTGCGGGGTGGAAGTCCCGTGCCTCTGTCACCAAAAGCAACCTCTTTCGTGGGGCCATCCAGGACGAAACATCCGGTTCATTCATGAGCTTGCCGAATTTGGCGGCGGCGGTGCGAAATGCCGGCGTGCACATGGATCTTATCAACTTTGATGCTTGCCTCATGGCCATGTACGAAGTCGCCTACGAGCTTAAGGACCTGGCTGATTTTTTGGTATTTTCGGAAGAGACCGAGCCGAGTGACGGTGATCCCTATGACACGATTCTAACTGATTTGGTGAATTCTCCGGACATGTCGGCCAGGGAGCTTTCGTCTGACTATTGTATATCGTTACGATGAGTTCTATACCAGCTATGTCGCGCAATATCCGGAACAATTGACAACAAAATCCGCCATTGACCTCTCTATGCTCACCAACCTTGATGCAGCCGTCTGCGATTTGGGCCAGGCGCTCATCGCCGACCCGACCAGTGCGCCATTTGCAATGGCGGCAAGATCAAATACGCAGGATTACGCATATACTGCCAATCACGATCTCTACGATTTGGCTTCATATATTGCCCAAAATGCACCCGATGGTGACTCACGTGACGCTGCAGGACGCCATCATGACCGCTCTGGATGACATGGTGGTTCAGAGCTTGACCAACCCGGACAATGCGGTTTCCCAGAATGCCGGCCTTGCAATCTATTTTCCATCTGAATCCGAAACAAACCCAGAGGATTTGGAAGAGTATTCGCTTCTTTCCTGTAATACTGACAGTGCAGAGAATCGCAAAGCGGGTCTTGGGGCGAATTTGTCGAATGGGAAATCCAGCAGAGTGGTGGCACAACAGGTGAATGGGGTGATGGGGGTTACTCGTTAAAGGTAGAATGGACAACACCTTCGGGTGCTCCCTGTGATGCCGACCTTGATCTGTGGGTCGTTGAACTTGATGAAGCAGCCTACGCACCATGGATGGGACAAATCACACCGAACGGAACCTTTTCACCCGATTCATTGATCTCGGGAGAATCACAAGAATACTATCAGGCAAACGCGTTGGTTCAAGCGGGATGGTACGATTTTTTTGTCCAGCACTACGAGGATGGATCGAGTTGCAACCAGGCGCGAGTAGAGTTGTTTTTCAATGGCCAGTCACTAAATTGGGCATATCTGGATCTTTCAACCGGATATTTTAATACAAACGATGCCTACGGCTGTGATTCATCATCAGGTCTATATAATTATATGAGATGCTTATCTGACAATTACACGGACTTTGCCTACCTGGGTTCTATTGATATTGACGCGAGAGGTATGGCGGCTGCTTTGACCCAACGCAAATGGAATCCGTTGGCCGCTGATACTGCCGCCACCGAAGCGCTTAAAACAAAGCTTAAATTCAGAAAAATTAAACCAATGGAATAGGTGCGATAAATAAAGATGAACAGCAATCATTATAACTGGTTGGTTGAGGAATTTATATTCCTGATTCTTGCACTAATCATAATGGTTACTTTTTATGGTTGCCCAGGGTCAAGAGCGGAGAGTGGATCGGCGATGCCTCCCGCAAGCAGACAATCCAAGCAGAAGGTCACATTGGCCGAGGTTCGTTCAACGCCGATAGACTATGAAAACAAGGTGGTGATAATCTCGGGTGTTTTTAAGGGATGGAAAGGAAAATGCCAGTCATCGTATCCCGTAACACGCAGTGATTGGATCCTTGCTGACGGTGTGGCCTGCATCTATGTGAGCGGGAAATTGCCAACGGGGGCTTCTGCGTTCAACCCTAAAAATGAGCGTCTAACCGTCACCGGTAAAATCATGCTGGATGAGGGGGGAAGCCTAAATCTCAAAGCCATGGAGGTAATCAAGGAACCATAAGTGTTTTCAAATACCGGTAACGGGCTTGCAAACCAACCGAGGCCGCAACGCCCGATCGTTAAAGGAAACAGTCCCTGTAACTAAAACACCAGGCGAAACAGCAATCGGAAAAGAGCTGCAGCTCTTTTCCGATTGTTGTTTGGATAGAAGCCGTCGTCAAACTTTTGGCAAATGCCTGCCACCTGAGAACGGATTTGACACCTATTCCCGCTTTCCTGCGGCACCCCGAGATTAGCTTCGATCCAACATGCTGAAAAATGACATGATTTGAGTACTTCAATTTATGGCATGTAAATTGCTAAAGTACGTGCCAATTGAACCGCGATAGCGAACGCATGCCGCGCCGCTGGTCGGCGCGAAGCAAAAATCGCGCTCATCGGGGTCGCAGAGAGGGTTCAATTTATTATCCTTCGGGGCATTTATGGTCGCAGTGACTGAAACTCTTTATTTTAGACGTATTGGCCTACTTTTCAGCTTTTTGTTTATCCTTCTCGGGTTTATCGGTTCGCCTGCAGCCAGAGCCGAAAACTACAAGCCGGGTGAGGTATTGGTCCAACTCAGGGCGGATGCCCGCAGTACGGTCCTGCTCGAGCACCAGACACTCTTGGGATTGCGTCAACGCCGGCGTTTGAACAACGATCGTCTCGTTCAACTCAGCCTGCCAGCGCAAATGACCGTTGACGAAGCAGTGGCTCAATTGGTCCGCGATCCAGATATCGTCTTCGCGGAACCCAATTACCTGCTCAGCGCACAAACCATGCCCAATGATCCATTTTTTGACCTCCAATGGGGATTGGAGAATACTGGCCAGACGGTTAACGGTTACCCAGGCATACCAGGAATCGACATTGATGCTCTCCAAGCCTGGGAATTGGCCAATAACGGCCAGGAAACCATTGTTGCAGTTATTGATTCCGGATGTGTATTGGATCATCCGGATTTGGTTGATCGTATCTGGACCAACGTAAACGAAATTCCCGATAACGATATCGATGATGATCAGAATGGTTATGTGGACGATATCCACGGATGGGATGTGGTCGACAATGACAACGCACCGTTGGATGCCCTCGGGCACGGTACCCGCGTGGCAGGCATCATCGCCGCCCAAAGCAATAACGGCCTTGGCATCAGCGGAGTGAACGACCTGGCTCGAATCTTACCCATGCGTTTCATAGACCCGTTTGAAAATGGTACGGTGGCCGATGCCATAACCGCAATCGAATATGCCCTGGACCAAGGAGCACAGATAATCAATTGTAGCTGGGGCGGAATCGATTATAGCGCAGCGCTTTACAACACCATAGCTGCCGCCGCCGATGTACTATTTGTATGTGCAGCCGGCAACAACGCTACAAATAATGATCAGGTTGGTTATTTCCCCGCCGGTTATGACCTGGACAACGTTTTGTCTGTAGCGGCGGTTGATCAGAACAATCAGTTGGCCACTTTTTCCAGTTTTGGTTCTGATTCTGTGGATGTTGCTGCTCCTGGTGTCAGTATTTACACCCTCGGGCAAGATCGCCAATCCATTTGGGCGGATGATTTCGATACAGGTTACTTGATTGATTGGACGACAGGCGGCATATATGACCAATGGTATGTCAATCGGTCACCAAGTTATTCGAATAATTTCGTATTATTTTTAGCCGAATCCGAAAACTATGTTGCCAATGCAGATAATTGGATACAGTCACCACCCATAGACCTGACTCATCATCGTGCCTGTATGTTGGAGTTTGAAATTAAGGGGGCATCCGAAATTGAAACAGACTTTTTGTATGTGGAAATTTCCTCAGATGGCCATCGCTGGCAAAATTTGCCGGTCAAAATTGGTGGAAACATTTATTCCAACGGAATATCCGGATCAATACCCTACTGGCGTCACGGTGATATCGACTTGGGTGCCTGGGATGGGATACCCCAGGTATTTGTGCGCCTGCATTTTCGAAGTGATGGTGATATTTCGACAGGCACCTATCTAATAGATAATCTGAAGCTCACATCATCGGGTGACGATAATATCTACCACTACACGAGCGGGACATCAATTGCAGCTGCCTTTGTTTCGGGGATAGGATCCCTTATCCAAAGCCTGAGACCGAACTTAAAGGCACCGGAGGTAATCAACATCATACGATATAGTGTGGACCCAGTTCAGGATTTTGAGCGAGTCCTTTCTTCCGGTGGAAGGGTCAACGCTTACAGCGCCTTGGTCGAGGCCACTAATTATGAATCCTTGGTTCAGGCCACCATTGACCCATCCGTTCCCAGCAACGGCCGCGGGGAATGCTTCCTATCCGGTTCATTGGCAATTAGCTAGTAGACAGGGGTATAAAATTTTTCACCCACCCTACAGGATGCGGTCAAAGAAAGAACACCACGGGTTTACCCGTGGATGAATACCGCCGTCGGATCCTGAAGCCTGGCGTGACCAGTTATTTGCGATGGGCGATGCTCTACTGGCATTTTGTCTTCGCCGTAGTCGCCTCGCTGTTTTGTCGCCATAATGCGGTCGCCTGATGATACGATGTGCTATGATGGTCCGTCTGCTAAACCCAGAAATATTTCTCCTACGAGATAGGTGACCGCCTGTCCGCCGATCTCGACGCGTTGACCCAGATCCTTGCATGCCAATTCTCCACCCCGTATGGAGATCTGTCTTGCGCGAAGATGCGTCTTCCCCAGTTTTTTCGACCAATAGGGAATAAGGGTGGTATGGGCCGAGCCGGTTACCGGATCTTCGGGCACGCCTGACTGAGGACCGAAAAATCGGGACACAAAGTCAACGTCGTCCCCTGCACTTGAAACAATGACCCCCCTTGCGGGAACCTTGGAAATTAAAGCCATGTCCGGGTCAAGCCCGGCGACATGGTCTTCATTTTCAAATATAGCGAGAAAATCATCACGGCCCCGGTAAAGTTCAGCGGGCATGACACCCAGTCCGCTGATCAATGGCTCCATTGGCTCAACGGCCGTAATGGAATCGGCAGGAAAATCCAGAAAGAGGATTTCGCCTTCTTGTCGAACACGCAAGGGGCCGCTCTTCGAGGAAAATGAAACCGTGTTCCCCGCATGGTTCAGATGATTGAAGATCACGTGGGCGGCGGCCAGTGTGGCATGTCCGCACAAATCCACTTCGACGGTCGGTGTGAACCAGCGAATTTGATGGTCGCCTTCACGGCCCACGACAAAGGCGGTCTCGGAGAGGTTGTTCTCCGCTGCGATGGATCGCATTGCCTCCATGGGAAGCTCGGCATCACACAACACCACGGCCGCAGGGTTGCCTGCGAATAAACGATCTGTGAAGGCGTCGACCTGATACATGGGAAGCCTCATGATTCACCTCCTTTGTTGGTGAACGGGAACCTAATCAACATTTCGAACGCACGCTACATCATTCCGGAAACCGGGGCCTCCCAGTCCAGGCCTAAGTCCTTTTCCAGGCGGGAAGCCAATCTGGCGGCGATTTCGGTGGGCAGGGGGGCAGCTTTGCGAACCTTCAGATTGGCGTGGGTGATCAAAGATTCAATAACCGCCGCCAATCCGCTGCTGTCCTGATTGGCCATGAAATGCATTAAATGAATGCGTTTATCAGTCAGGCCGAGAATGCGGGTATATACAGCGATGGTCTCTCCCGGCCTGACCTCGGCGAGGTACTGGATGAACTGTTTGAGCATGAACACCCCGTTTTCCGTCGTGCTGAAATAGGCATCATCCAGTCCATATTCGGCCAACATGCGCCACGTCGCCCTGTCAAACACGGCCATGTAATAGCGGACATTCATGTGGCCCATTTTGTCCATGTACGCTTCGGGGATCATCTGCCGATGATAGCAGGGCAGTTTGGTGAGATCTGCCATGGCAACCTGGCAGGTTTTCATCTTGTCCCAGTAACCACATTCAGTGGCAGATATCATATTCGTTCTCCCGGATGTCCCCACCTCGAGGTCAGCCAGATTGCGATCCATGCCGTGATGACATGCCGGCAATCCATTGAAACAGGGCCGCTCAGACCCACAGGTCCGTACTCAGATACTTCAATCCTGAATCGCACAGGATGACGGCCACCGTTTTACCTTTGAAGGATGTTCGCAACAGGTGCAGCCCTGCGGCCACATTGGCGCCGGATGAAAATCCGGCAAAGATACCTTCTTCTCGTGCCAGCCGGCGTGCCATGTCAACGGCCTGGCTGTCGGTCACTTGCAGATAACCATCGATGTGATCAGGCCGAAGCAAGGGTAAATCGGGCATGGCATAACCGCCTCCCTGAATCCGGTGGTTTGGATAGGTGACCGGCTCATTCGCCAGCACAGCCGCACCCGACGGCTCCACCACAAAACACTGTATCGAGGCGTTATGTGCTTTGAACGCCGCTGCACAGCCAGCGAACGAGCCACCCGTACCGACGAAATCACAAAATGCATCGATGTTGCCGCCGGATTGCCTTACAAACTCAGGACCGGTGTGCAAATAGTGTGCGCGAAAATTGCCCGTCAGACGAAACTGATCCGCCCGAAAGGCATGGCGATCGTCGACGATTCGTTGCGCCTCAATTTCAACCCGTTTCAGGTCCCCACCCGAAACCTGGCCCGGTTTGGCACCCGGCAATTGATCGACGAGGACAACTTCAGCGCCGAGAGCGGACATCATACGCGCTCGTTCCATGGAGTTCCCTTTAGACATCACGGCGACGAAGGGATACCCTTTGATGCCGCAGACAATTGCCAAACCGGTACCCGTGTTGCCACTGGTCAGTTCCACAACGGTCTGCCCCGGCTTCAGCCTGCCTTGCGATTCGGCATCCTCGATGATTTGTCTGGCAATGCGATCCTTTTTCGACAGACCCGGGTTGAGATAGTCGAGTTTAGCTAAAAGTTGACCATCCAGCGCTTTGGTAAGTCGAGACAATCGAACCAGGGGGGTGTTTCCGATGGCTTCAATCGCCGAGGATAGGGGGTGGTATTGCTGATTCATGTACCTTCCTTGGGATTCATGCATGGGCCGATCGCATGGTGCTTGCAACCTGATGTCAAAATTTCACTGACGCTTCCAGAAGGATCTTTTGAACCGGATCGCTGAACCAACAATCTAGAAACACCTCATTTTTTGCCCGGTAATTTTTCGCATAGCTTCTTTTTATTTCATCGACCTTGTTGGCTTTGACAGCCGAGAAGGCCTGGCTTGGGAAACTTGCGATTTGGGAAAGCCGTTCCAGCGTAAAATCCTCAAGCTCGTCCGGCGGGCCGATTACATCGATCAACCCGATAATTTTCGCATCGGAGAAGGTCATGAACTCGCCGCTGAAAATCATCTGTGACGCGTACCGGTTTCCAATGGTATGCCTGAGCATCATATCCGCCAGATAAGGGACCGGAAGCCCAAGTTGCAATTCGTTCAGACCGATTTTCTTTTCCTCGGATACCGCATACCGGTAATCGCAAGCCAGCGCGAGGATATTGCCTCCAGCTACGGCGTGGCCGGAAAGTGCACATACCGTTGGAAAAGGGGCGGTAAAGAGGTCCAGACACAATTGGTTGAATCTCTCCAGAAAATTGCCCATTGTCGGTCGGTCAAATTTAAGCACTTCCGGCAGATCAAAACCGACGCTGAAGAACTGATCCCCACCGCAAAGCACCATTCCGCGTGCAGCCCCTTTCAGTGTCGCCAGGGCCTGGGACAGTTCATCGACCATTTTCGAACTGATCGGGTTGGTCGGACCACGGTTCAATCTCAAGATGGCGACGTGATCCTGAAATTCTTTGGTCACTGTTTGCATGGCAGGTCCTTTCAACATGGTTAGAAAGTTAGGTTTCCATGAGGAGTATAGAAGAAATTTGATCTTTTTTCACTTTTTTTCAAAAAGTTTGTCCTTAAATTGGTAGTGTACGCTAAAAAATGCTTTATATACACGAGCGTTAAGATGCGGCCCAGTGGTCGGGTGATAGCAGTTCGACCGGGAACAAAATCAGGGCAGTTCTAGAGTGGTTGCAAATGATGGGGATACGCCATCAAGCGTATCGGTTCTGGCCATTTTGCCGTCATGGATCGGACGGTTGTCGAACAAGCGCAAAAGCGGGTGAATATGGCTAAGTTTTACTGGCTCCTGATCGGAGCGCTGCTTTATGTTTTTTTTCCACGCGATCTGATTCCCGATTTTCTGGTCGGGTGGGGCTGGCTAGATGATCTGATCGTGCTGTATATGCTCTGGCGTTATTACCGCCGTTTGACACAACCGCGCAGGCCCGGAAACCGTACAGGCCAAGCCGGGGACACGGCCAATGACCGGCAATACCGTACCACCGGTTCCAACGGCCCAGACCGCCAGGACCCCTACACAATCCTGGGAGTCGCCCCGGGCGCCTCCAAAGAAGAAATCAAAGCCGCCCACCGCCGTCTCGCCGCTAAATATCATCCGGACAAGGTTCAGCATCTGGGCATTGATCTTCAAGAACTGGCCGAAGCGCGCTTTAAAGAAATTCAACAGGCCTATGACGAGCTGATTGCCAGGTAAGGCACGTTTACAGAACCGTGGATGACCGTTTTTCCTTTTAATTATTATAAATTTCGATGCCACCATGAAGAGCCGTGTCGAGGGATGGGAAACCGTACCCACGCCGGCAGGTGAGTTCAAGGCATTGAAGATCGTCTTCGAGTCAAAACTCAATGATCAGCATTCCGGGCGTGGCAAGGCAACAACCGGGATACGCTGGTATTCCCCTGAGGTTCGACAAATAGTCCGCAGTGAAATCAAGGATGAGGGGAGTAAAAAAAGTCGAGATGAAGTGACCGAACTGGTCAGCTTCAATCCCGCGCCGTAAACTGTATGCCGGCAACCGGCGGCAAAGGATCAGCGCTCCAATCTGTCATGTCGGAAAGTTCCAAAGGACTCGTTGGTTGCACTATCGTAAGAATGGCCGAGATGGCCTATGAAACGTGGATATTCAAAAAGGACGGGACCGGTACGGCAGAGGGCAGGAACTTCGCATTTGACCTGCCACCCGGCCATCCAACGTTTATGCATTTTTAAAACCCCTTTACGCAGTCGCTTTAATTACTGACTTTGTGGTTGGTTCCACTCGTATATTTTCGGGCGCTAAGGGCCGTTGTGTTTCTGCATCTGATGTATGAGCCGATGATGGTTTGTTCTTTGAAGGACCAACGTATTGCTCGTTCAATTGGTTCGGATGCATCAACTCTGCGGCGCTTTCTTTTACAATAGCCGGATCGATTTCGTACAAATCCTTTACAAATGCTGATAGCAAACAGAGGTCACAAAGAATGTTGATCAACCTCGGATAGCCATTGGTTATCTCGAATATCTCCTCAAGCGCCGACGGGATGAACAGCGACCGATCACATCCGGCCACTTTCAACCGATGCTGCACGTAATCACTAGTTTCTTTTAAGGACAATGGCTCAAGATGATAATGGCTCGAGATCCGCTGCTTTAGAGCACGAAGACGTGTGTCCATCAGCATTAAATTGAATTCATTCTGACCGACAAAAAAAATATTCAGCCGTTTGTTATTCTCGCGCTCCAAATCGGAAAAAATTCGGATTTCTTCAAGCTGAATGGGGTCTATATACTGTGCTTCATCTAAAATAAGAAGGGCTTCTTGGTTGGATGCAAAGAGGCTATCCAGAAAGTTGCTAAAACAGATAAGGAATTCGCCTTTGGTGTTGAAATCGGTTTCCATGCCAATCGCATAAGCCATAAATTTGAAAAAATCGAGCCCTTTCAAACCGGGATCCGATATTACGGCGGTGCGAATCTCGGGTCCTAAATTTTCAACGAATGTGCGAATAAGGATGGTTTTACCGGTGCCAACATCACCCGTAAGAACCAGAACACCCCGGTTGTTCAGGATCCCGTAACGAAGCATAGCCAACGCTTCTTGATGTTTTTCACTTAAGAACAAAAACCTTTGATCCGTGTTGATTTGGAAGGGTTTAAGACTTAGACAGAAGTGTTCTAGATACATGGGTTTCCTGTTAAAGCATATCTTAGATTGCTCTCATAACCGGATTCAACCTTTTAATGTAAGGGTGCTTTAAAATGATGGAAAGTGTTGGAGATGTTTTACTCGTGAAATATTATCGCAAACGCCCACTATTGTGTCAAGAAATCTTGCTATACGGCGTGCATGGTGGATCAATAACCGTAACATCTAAACGCTAAAGTGGCTTTCAGCAGACTATCATGTGCACTTTAATTAACACTTTTACAAAAATAATTAAAATTTACGGACAGTCAATGATATAACCATATAATATTACTATTGATAAAATTATTTTACGACTTGGCATCATATTTGATGTGCACAAGCGTCATGAAAACTTCATACTTTGCCCAGCATTGGCCATCCAAATTTAATAGCAATCATTTCCTGATTTTTCTTTTCGCCATCACCATCATGCTGCTCGCATCCGTTTCCAGCGCCCTCGCCGCCCAAGTGACGTTGGCATGGGATGCCAACAACCCGACCCCTCAGGGCTATAAAGTTTTTCAACGCATCGAGGGAACAAGTTACGATTACGACCATCCGGCTTGGCCCACCGATGGCAGCGACCATTTGCAAACCACCTGCACGATCACCAATTTAACAGCCGGAGTCACTTACTACTTTGTTGTCCGCGCCTACCTCGGCAACGATTTAAGCGGCGACTCCAATGAAATCACATATACGGTGCCGGCCGCGGTCACCCTATCGTCCATCACCATCAGCGGACCGACCCAGCTCAATGAGAACAGCAGCGCCCAGTACGCATGCACGGCCCATTACAGCGACGGCTCCACCGCAGCCCTGTCCAGCGGCGTCGCATGGAGTGAAAACAACACGGCCACCAGCATCAACGCCAGCGGATTGCTGACCGCCGCCAACGTGACGGCCGACACCGCCGTCACCATCACGGCCAGCTACGGCGGCAGAAGCGACACCCACGGCGTGACGGTCAAATACGTTGCGCCGACCCTATCGTCCATCACCATCAGCGGACCGACCCAGCTCAATGAGAACAGCAGCGCCCAGTACGCATGCACGGCCCATTACAGCGACGGCTCCACCGCAGCCCTGTCCAGCGGCGTCGCATGGAGTGAAAACAACACGGCCACCAGCATCAACGCCAGCGGATTGCTGACCGCCGCCAACGTGACGGCCGACACCGCCGTCACCATCACGGCCAGCTACGGCGGCAGAAGCGACACCCACGGCGTGACGGTCAAATACGTTGCGCCGACCCTATCGTCCATCACCATCAGCGGACCGACCCAGCTCAATGAGAACAGCAGCGCCCAGTACGCATGCACGGCCCATTACAGCGACGGCTCCACCGCAGCCCTGTCCAGCGGCGTCGCATGGAGTGAAAACAACACGGCCACCAGCATCAACGCCAGCGGATTGCTGACCGCCGCCAACGTGACGGCCGACACCGCCGTCACCATCACGGCCAGCTACGGCGGCAGAAGCGACACCCACGGCGTGACGGTCAAATACGTTGCGCCGACCCTATCGTCCATCACCATCAGCGGACCGACCCAGCTCAATGAGAACAGCAGCGCCCAGTACGCATGCACGGCCCATTACAGCGACGGCTCCACCGCAGCCCTGTCCAGCGGCGTCGCATGGAGTGAAAACAACACGGCCACCAGCATCAACGCCAGCGGATTGCTGACCGCCGCCAACGTGACGGCCGACACCGCCGTCACCATCACGGCCAGCTACGGCGGCAGAAGCGACACCCACGGCGTGACGGTCAAATACGTTGCGCCGACCCTATCGTCCATCACCATCAGCGGACCGACCCAGCTCAATGAGAACAGCAGCGCCCAGTACGCATGCACGGCCCATTACAGCGACGGCTCCACCGCAGCCCTGTCCAGCGGCGTCGCATGGAGTGAAAACAACACGGCCACCAGCATCAACGCCAGCGGATTGCTGACCGCCGCCAACGTGACGGCCGACACCGCCGTCACCATCACGGCCAGCTACGGCGGCAGAAGCGACACCCACGGCGTGACGGTCAAATACGTTGCGCCGACCCTATCGTCCATCACCATCAGCGGACCGACCCAGCTCAATGAGAACAGCAGCATCACCATCAGCGGACCGACCCAGCTCAATGAGAACAGCAGCGCCCAGTACGCATGCACGGCCCATTACAGCGACGGCTCCACCGCAGCCCTGTCCAGCGGCGTCGCATGGAGTGAAAACAACACGGCCACCAGCATCAACGCCAGCGGATTGCTGACCGCCGCCAACGTGACGGCCGACACCGCCGTCACCATCACGGCCAGCTACGGCGGCAGAAGCGACACCCACGGCGTGACGGTCAAATACGTTGCGCCGACCCTATCGTCCATCACCATCAGCGGACCGACCCAGCTCAATGAGAACAGCAGCGCCCAGTACGCATGCACGGCCCATTACAGCGACGGCTCCACCGCAGCCCTGTCCAGCGGCGTCGCATGGAGTGAAAACAACACGGCCACCAGCATCAACGCCAGCGGATTGCTGACCGCCGCCAACGTGACGGCCGACACCGCCGTCACCATCACGGCCAGCTACGGCGGCAGAAGCGACACCCACGGCGTGACGGTCAAATACGTTGCGCCGACCCTATCGTCCATCACCATCAGCGGACCGACCCAGCTCAATGAGAACAGCAGCGCCCAGTACGCATGCACGGCCCATTACAGCGACAATACAACATCGATCGTAACCAACAGCGCCAACTGGAGCGTAAATTCCAGCTATGCGAGTATAGACGCTGCCGGTTATCTTGTTACTCACCCAGTCCAAAATGAAGAGCAATTAACAATCACAGCATCTGTTGATGACAAACATGCCGATTATGGTTTGACAGTCAACAATTCAAACATTACCCATACGCTGACCATTGATATCCTTGGCTCCGGCGCTGTCCTGCTCGATCCCCCAGGCGGCATATATGATGATGGCACAGTCGTCACCCTCACGGCAGAACCAGATCATGCGTGGGCATTTGATGGCTGGGCAGGATCCGTATTCGACCCTGATACCAACATCACCTCGGTGGTCATGGATACCGATATCAGCTTGTCGGTAACTTTCCTGGAAGATACGGACCTGGACAGCGTGCCCGATCAAGAGGAGTGGGGACCAGACGGACAAAATAATACCTTTGACGGAAATGGCGACGGAATTGCTGATTATTTGCAGAGCAATGTCGCTTCCATTCACACAAAAGACTACCTGCACTTTTTGACCTTGAGTACTCCGGCTCCCGGCATAATTACGTCATGCAAAATGAACGATACGGATTCCATTGCAAGCGTACCTTCGGAGTTCAGCCTGCCCCTCGGGTTGATCTCTTTTAGAATCGAAAACCTCACCCCTGGTGCCAATACTACCCTAATCATTAATCTGCCGCCCGGGTCTGGTTTCGACACGTTCTACAAATACGGAGCCACTTTCGATTACCCCGCTGCGCACTGGTATGAATTTATGTACGACCAAGCGTCGGAAACCGGCGCAGTCCTGGGAAGTGATTCCATAACGCTTTATCTAAAAGACGGGCAACTCGGAGATGACGACCTCTCGGCAAACGGCGTTATTTCTGACCCTGGCGGCCCCGGTGTCTTGGAGGTCGATGAAAATACCGTTCCCACGCCGCAAATCCATCAGGCAGGCGTGGGCAATAATACCAGCTCGGGCTTCAGCGGTGGTGGATGTTTCATAGATAGCATTTCAAATGCGTACTCGTTAAGAACTTTCGTCATTCATGGCCTATCTCTTTTCAGGAAAATGGATGAGCCAAGCCGGCATTGATTGTGCTGGCCGCCAGAAGAAGCGCCAGTTTATATAAAAAACTTGGCCTGATTGCAGATAGGCAGATAGATTAAGATCATCATCGGTCTGACCAACTTTAAGATATCATCGCTTTTCCGATCCGGCAAATTTAGCAGATCAGTTGGTATCGAAGGAATTTGTGCCTGCTTTTCGCCTGTGATATCAATTTCAAAGCCAACATATTTTTCGAAATGGCCGACCACAATAAATAGTGGTCAGCCATTTTTATAGCTGGACGTTTTTTTTTAATAGCAGGTACATGAACACGTGATTGGGTAAAGGATTGTTGTGGCTATTGTCTATGCGTGGGATTGTTGAGATTTACGACTTTTTCTAACCGATTGTATAGGTCGTGTGGATTGCGCACATCATATGAATGGCACGACAACACCTTTAGTCCCTTGCTGCGCAACAATATTGAGTCGGGTTTCGAGAAGGGAGCCGTTGAAGCAGCATGGAATTTTACGCTCTGGAAGTATCAATTTTAAAAGGACACGTTCAGTGGTTCAGCGGTTGTGGAATGTTGACCACATCTCAAAAAGGGACTTCAGTTTGCTTGGCGCTTTTGTATCTGCTTCCCTCCTCTTCCTGATGATCTAACAGCTTTCGCAAGAGCACAGCCAGTTCGCCGAAAATGATCGGTTCCCGGATCACGGCGTCAACGCCGAGTTGGGCGGCCATGGTCCGTTCGTTGTCCACGGCATAGCCGGCAGTCAGGACAACCGGCAAACCTGGCCGGAGTTTTCGGATGTCCCGCAATATGTCGATAGAAATAGCCTCTGAGGGCCAACTGGACACAATCGCCAGATCAACACCATCGGCAGCGGATTCCAGGAGCGCCATGGCCTGTTGGGCATTTTCGCAGGTCGTCAAGCTGTATCCCAGCCGTTCAAGTGTGGGTGATGCGCCGGAAATCGGTTGGTGATGGGAATCGACCACCAGCAGACGTTCCCCACCTCTGGGCATGTTTTCGATACTCGCCGGATCTGTCGTCGCTTCATCCTGAATGACCGGCAAAAAAATGTTGAAGGTGGTCCCATGCCCCACATGGCTGTCAACGGTGATGGCACCACCAAAACCTTTGACAATGCCATGCGAAACCGACAGCCCCATGCCCGTTCCCTCGCCGCGTTGCTTTGTCGTAAAAAAAGGATCAAAGATGCGATCGACGATCGCTTCGGGTATCCCATGGCCGGTATCGCTCACCGACAGCTTGACATAGGTCTCCCGCCCTGACGTGAGATCATCGGGCAGGCATTTGTGGCTCCGATCCACCGTCGTCAACCGGACGGTCAGGGTCCCGTCGCGGCCTCCCATGGCATGAGTCGCATTGACGCAAAGGTTCATCAGCACTTGCTGTAATTGGGTGGCGTCCACACAAACCCGTGAACGACTTTGAAGGCGATGTTCGAGCTGTATGGTCGAAGGCAACGTGGAGCGGATCAGATCGATGGCCTGACTGACCAGTCTGTCGATATAGCCAGGCTTGATTTCCAATTCAGTCTGCCGGCTGAAGAGCAGGATTCTTTTTATCAGACGTCTGGCGTGCTCGCAAACATCCATCACCTTCTGCAATGTCTCCACGACCGGGGTACCGGGCGGCGAAGCGCTCCGGGCCAGTTCCGTGTTAGCCATAATGACGGTCAACATATTGTTGAAATCGTGGGCGATGCCACCGGCCAGGGTGCCGATGGCCTCCATTTTCTGGGTTTGAATCAATTGGGCCTCCAGCCGCTTGTATTCGGAAATGTCCTGCCACGATTCGATGGCCCCAATCAGCTCACCATTCGGCGCGTGCAATGCGGTCGCCGTTCCATAGAGCCACCTGTCCGGCAGGCCTTCGCGTTGAAAGTGAAACTCCATTTCGCTGGCGCCTTCCACCAAGGTGGACGCCTGCCAGGCAGATAACGTGTCGCCCGACGTTTTTTCGAGAATCGGTTGGCTCAGCGGCAGGCGTTCCTCTCCGTAAAAAACACGTCGGTGCTCCGATGTACCCAGAACCTGGTCTGCATCCGCACCTGTCAACGATTCGCAGGCCTTGTTCCAGTGGGTAACATGGTTGCCGCGGTCCACCACAAACGTAGGTATGGGCAGCCCCTGCACAATCTGATTCAAGAGGACCCGGTTGGCTTGCAATGCGCTGGTTTTGCGGGCGACGCTCTTTTGGAGGGTTCTGTTCCACAGGACGATGATCGACATGGCGCCGAACACGATTAGCCCAATCCACATGCCGTAGCGCCAATAGTGCAATTTTTGTTCGTAGAGCGAAAACCATTTCAGGAACAGCCGATCGTACTCGCCGGTTTTCTGAAATCGCACCAAGCCTTCATTCAACTCGGCCAAGAGATCGGCGTTGCCTGCCGCCACGGCAAAACATAATTTCTGGGTAAGCACCGGGGGTCCGATAGTTTCGATATTCTTCAAGTCTGCCCGGCGGATCAACTCCAAACCCTGCAACCGCGGCAGAACGGCAAAATCATATCTGCCGGAGCTCAGCACACGCAGCGCCTCTTGCGGTCCTTTCACGGGAATGATGTGGGGTGTGAAACGGTTGGTTCTCAACCACGCATGAGCATAAACATCCTGAACCACGATGACGTGTTTATTTCTAAGGTCATCCACGGCTTGGTACGGTTCGCCCTTTCGCACAAAGACGGCATAGGAAATCATGATGTAAGGAACGGAAAAATCAAATTTTTCATCCCGCTCTTTAGAATAGAGCAACCCCGTCAGTGCATCGATCTCTTTGTTTTCCAGCTGTCTCAACATCTCCTGCCAGGGCCCAAGCTTGATATCGGCTTCCAGGCCTACCTGGTGCGCTATGGCCTGCATCAACTCCACGGCATACCCTTTAGGACGGCCATCGATACCGACGAACTCGTATGGGGCAAAATCGTTGTTGCCCCCCACTCGGATAATCTTTTTTGGGGGAGAACTCCCTGCATCCTCCGAGGCGTGGACCTGAAGCAATAGGCAAAACCCAACCAACATGGCGGTTGTCAACAGCCATAGGCAGGAGTCAGCCAACAGATCGGTGATGTATGCGAAGAACGACTTTGGAACCATAGGATTTCAGAGCCTTGTTTGTGATTCACATAGAGTAGCTGTTCAGCTTCGCATCGTTGCAGATACCATATTTCGTGGGTTTCAAGTCATGCAAATCTTTATATGGTTTGTGGGGTGACCTTCGATTACTTCAACTGACTGTCTTTGCTTCCACGTCGATTGAATCCGGTGGGGATCGTTTGGTGTTTTTCGAGCGCTGATTGGCACCTGACGCACAGGCGGACCCCTGGAATTGCCTTGCGGCGAAGGTCCGGGATAGCGGAGCCGCAGGTTTCACAATCAGCCGAGCCTTCGCCATCAGGCAACCGACTCCGGGCCAGCTTGACCGCGTCTTGCACACTGGCGTCAATTTGATCCTGCACCGCCCCGTCACGGGACCAGCCACCAGCCATGATTCACTCCTGCTTAAACGTATTTCCGTCAATAGCGTGGTATCATGCGGGTCACATCAACATCATCGTGTCGACAACACCACTCGACCCCATACAACCCTTGATGCCAGCACGTATCCCCCATTTTATTTCCGCAGTTCGTTTTTGACAGCCGACCCAATCCTCTCCAACGAATACGGCTTTTTTACATACGCGCCGGCGCCTAAGTGTTGGGCGTCCTTTACCCGGTCCGTTTCAGAAAACCCACTGACAATAATCGCTTTCTGATTGGGTTTATTCTCGCGAATCCGTTTATAGGTTTCAAGACCATCGATGCCATCGTGCATAATCATATCCAGAATAATTAAATCGTAGGTTGCTCCCGACGTCAGCATGTTTAATGCTTCCTCACCGCCAGATGCCACCGTCACATGGTAACCCAATCGGTTGAGTATGCTGCTTGCCAGGTCTCTTTGTTCCCGCACATCATCGACAACCAGAACGGATTCCCCGTTTCCCGTTATTTCGATTAGAGACGGGGCGGCGTCCTTCGTTTTACGTCCTTCCCGGGTTGTGGGAAACAATAGCTCGAACGTCGTTCCTTTGCCTTCTTCACTGAATATGTCGATGTGCCCGTCATGATCCTTCACCGTACCCCACACAACCGTCATGCCCAAACCGGTGCCGCTTCTGCCCATGACTTTTTTCGAGTAAAACGGCTCGAATATTCGATCAATATCCTTTCTGGGAATACCGATACCGGAATCGGATACCTTAACCGAGACGTATTCACCTTCACGAAATTTATCGTAACCGGCTATCGGATGCTCAAGATAGCCATTTTTTGTGGTGATGTGAATGACGCCGCGCCCTTTTATCGCTTCGGCAGCATTGGTCACCAGGTTCATGATCGCTTTGTTCAGATTGGACGGGACACCTGAAACGTTGAAAAGACCGGGCGCCAATTCAACCTTCATGTCGACCCCTGGATGAAAAGAGATCATCTTGGCATACTCGGGTGACCGCAAATAGTCATTGATCAGATCGTTTAGATTGGTGATTTCCTTAACGGCTACATCTCTTCTGGCCAGCGTCAGCAGATCCTGGACGATCGCGGCCGCTTTCATGCCCGATTCCTTGATGGTTTGAATGGGTTTTCTCAAATGACTATCGTCTGGAAGATCGAGTAAAAGCAACTCCGGGTAGCTCACAATGCCCGATAATACATTGTTGAGATCGTGAGCCACCCCGCCTGCCAAAAGCCCAAGGGCTTCCATCTTTTCCGATCGAACCAACTTTGATTTTAATTCAATCTTTTCCTTTTGCGCCCGTTTCATCTCGGTTACATCAATCATCGAAGCTATGGTTTTCGATGAATTGGGTATGCGGCCGACTTTACAGATGACGTCTTTTTCAAAACCATTTTTTTCAATCAGACGAAACTCAAGGTGCTTTGACAGGTGTGGGTTGGTCGATGCCGCCTCGGACAAATAGGCGCTGACCTTGTCATCGTCGGCCGGTTTGATGATTGTCCTGAAATTCCGCTTGTTTTCGATGTCTGATTTTTTACACCCCACCAGTTCTTCAAATTCGTTGTTAACCTGGCAAATGGTAAGATTGGATTCCAAAATGGCATTGGCGGTAGCTGTGTTCTCGAACAAGGACCTATATTTTTCCTCAGAGCCGGCAAGCTCGTCGATCAAGCGGTCTCTTTCTCTCAGCGAACCTTCGTACTCTTCAATGACGTCACGCACCTCTTTTTTGACCTGCCAGATACTGATTCCTTTGAGCAGCCGACTTACGATTCCGGATTTTTTCCAGGTTAATTTAAATTCACAGCATTCATCGCCATTTAGGGTGCATTTAACCTCTTTCGACTGAATGTCCTTTACACCAGAAGCGTGCAGCAACTCGGTATAGATCCCAAGGTTCCAATTACAGACATCTTTGGTCACTTTGAAGTTGGGATAGTAGCGGAGTTGAAAGGAAAGCCCCTTGCTATTCAATTTGTTGTAAAAGACCTGTTTGGTGCGATTGAAGCGTGAATTTATTTTCGTGGCTTGCTTGGCCAGAAAAACAGGACCAAACAACTTCCCAATAAATAATGCATTTCTTGACAACCGCTCCCTTACCGCACCCCTTCCGGCCTCAAACAATGGATTCTTCGCCTTGACCACCTTGTTGACATTGTGTAATAATGCTATTGAAAATTCATTGGAAACCCAGTAGTTTATGTCTATAATCTGTGTCCGTCGAATCGGTGTAATCCTGGAGGGATCTGTCAGGTCTTGAATGAGGTAGTGTGGATTGTCGACAAGACCATCCACGACGGCATTGACGCCCCAATTGCCATACTGTTTCTCAAGAAAAGAAAATAATCCCTTGAAATTTAAACAGTTTATTTCTTTTTCCATCGGCTGGTGCATTATCGATCACCCCAGTGCCGTCAACATCGGTAACACCATTGTTTTATTTCTACAGTTCAAAATTTTCATTTCTTAAAATTTCTCGTCGCAAGCTGCGGCCATCAGACGCACTTCGCTGAATAAGGTATTTGTTTAAGCTTTCTAAATAAATCTTTTCAATCCTTTTAAAGTCTTTATTCAGCAGTTTATAGTTGGGTCTGGTTTTTAACAGGTTGCGCAGCGCCCCTTCAACCGCCTTGGATTGGTCTGCCATCGCTTTCAATACACAATACTTCATCGCGGTGATTTCAATATAATCATATACCACAACAATAATAAGTACCAATACCAATGCAGCGCCGATGGTTAAATCCATAATATATGCCTGATATTTCTATAAATTCACATTAACGCCGTCACGCTGCGCCCTGTGTTGCATAATTGACAATAAATTTTAGCGACTTCGCGGTTATATTGTCGGGAGATTTCTGAAAAACTTGATCGGCTAAAAAAAATACGGGGTAAGCCTGTTGAACCGTGATAGAGGACCCCGGTGTGTAGCAATTATTTTGTAGACGTGGATGAAAAAATACTTTAACTTCGGTTCATAGATAGCTGCATCTGACTTGAATGCCTTTATTCGAATCGAGCGATCGTTGAATCGGGTGTTGAGGGATCGTCATGCCATCTACTTCTATTCCAGCCAAAAAAGATTTAAGCCGATTTCTTCAAAAACAGCCCAGCATCTTCTTAGCTAAAATCTTGCCTTTCTCATTGTATCGGCAATACCTATCGATGATTGGATTTTACTATTATGGCATCAACGGCGATCAAAGAAGAAATGTAATTAAATCCTTAAAGTATGTACTAGGAGAAAATAACGGCAAAATCCAATTTCAATCGATTTTATTTCGAACTTATTTTGGAATCCTTGAGCACTATTTCGAGAAGATGATCAATGCGCACAAATCCCTTCCTGAAATGACGAACTATTTAAAAAGCAGCATTTCTTTCTCAGGACGGGATCTGATGGATCGAATTACTTCTAAGCACAAGGGCTGTATCTTTGTCACGGGTCATTTTGGAGCGGTAGAGTATATTCCCCTCTATCTGGCCGCCAGTGGTTACCGGCCGTCGATGATATTGCGGTTTAAAACCAAGCAACTGAAAGCGGCCCTGGTTGAGAAGTCAAATGCAATGGATTTGGAACTGATTGACGCAGATCGTGACCATGTTATTTTTAAAGCCTTGCGTGCACTCAAAGAAGGACGGATATTGATTACGATGTGCGATGAAATCCAAAGTTGGCGGCCCTGCGGCAAGGAGAAAATGCAGCTGTTTGGACGTCGCATTCCTAAAGACCGGACGTTGGATATACTCTACAAACGGTCCAAAGCACCCATGTGTTTCGGCATCGTTCAGCGGAAAAAAACCGGATACGATTTATCTGTTCATCCCGTGGCAGATGGAGAAGAAACCGGTTCGGTCTGTGAGGCGTCATGGAGCCTCTTGGAGCATTACGTCTACCGGAATCCTGATCAGTGGTATCAATGGCCGAGTTTTTTCCCGGAATTCACCAGGTATATGTCAAACCAGGAATGTTATGATTGTTGAACGTGTCCGCATCTACAATCTTAACATCCCATTTTCCCGAACCATCACGCATCGTTTATATACCCGGAACGTGACCGAGAGCATCGTCGTCGTCATTCAAGACAGCCATGACCATCAAGGGGTGGGTGAGGGAACGCCCAGAGACTATGTCACCGGAGAGACATTGGAAAATAGCTTGACGGCTGCCCGGCTGCTCTCCAAAGCGATTCTCGACCAGCCATTCGAAACCATCGGCGAGCTCTATGCATTGATGCAAGACATGGGTGATTCAGCAATGGCCGATGGGCACCCGGCTGCCTGCTGTGCAATTGAAACGGCGTTGCTCGACCTGTGGGCGAAAGTTGAAAACAGACCCATTTATCAGCTCTTCGATCAATATGCCAACAACCGGGTTTTATCCTATTCCGGTGTCATCCCATTCATCGAAAAGGAGCAGGTGTTTTTAAGATATGTCGAGATGGTTCGAAAGTTAAAATTGCCATCGTTAAAAATCAAGGTTGTCGATCCGGAAAGCGGACTGGCACAGTTAGCCATCATACGGGAGCAGCTGGGCAGCGACATCGACGTCCGGGTCGACGCCAATGCTGCCTTTACTGCCGATACGGCCATCCAATTTATCAACAGCGCCAAGCCCATGCGCCTCTCTGCGATCGAACAGCCGGTTCCGAAAAATGATCTCGAGGGGCTGAAGAACGTGTCGGAACAAAGCGACACGCCGATCATCGCCGACGAATCCATGTACACGTCCAAAGGGCCCTATTATCTGATCGACAACGGCATTTGCCACGGCCTCAACATTCGTTTGTCCAGCTGTGGGGGGGTTCGCAAGGCGTATCAACTCTATCGACGGGCCAGGTCGAAGCAAATGATAGTGGTTGTGGGTGCCCATGTGGGAGAGACGGCCATCTTGTCTCTTGCCGGCCGACATCTGGCCATGATTTGCGAAGATGCCAAATACCTGGAGGGTTCGTTCTCACGGTATGTGATCGAGGAAGACCTGGTGGAAGAAGACATATCGTTTGGGTCAAGAGGAAGGGTGCCCATGCTCAATCGTTCCGGACTGGGCATCGAGATCAGCCCTTCGGCCATCGAAAAATGGTCGGAACGGTTCGCCTGCCTATCCGCGGCCGACAGCCATCGCTGAAGCGGTGTCAACAGCCTTGACGCTGAGGCTGATCGTCGTCGGCGCGGATTGATCGTTCAGACGTTCACAGCCACGCCGCTTGGGGGTCTTCCATCACAACTTCTTGTATACACCCCGTTCCCCGGTGGTGATTCGACCCAGTTTTTTCAGTCGGAAGGTGATGTTGTGAATTTTGCGTTGATCGAATTTCGTCGCTTTCATCAAACCGGCGGTGTCGATGCCTTGCGGTGATTTCTGGATGATGTCGTAGACAATCTTGCTGGCGGGAATCCGTTTGATCTTTTCAACCACGCCATCCTTCACGACCACTTTTTTCCGGGTCGGGGCTCTTTTGGCCTGTGTGACTTGCGGTGAATCCGGTTGGATCAGTTTCCCGACGGCGGTTGCTATGTTTCCCAGGCTGTCGGCCAGCTGCTGAATACTTTTGACAGCCGATTGGAGTTCGATTTGAATCTCCTGCAGAATCTGTGTGTTTTTCATCTTCGGATAGGCCTTCCCTAAATCAAGTTCAGTGAGTTTCCTGCGGGCAGGTGTCTTTTTTATGCGATGTTCGAGTTTGAGGGCCTCGCTTCTGGTCATCTCAAAGCGGGTTCCCAACAGCGCGACGGGTGTCCGGGATCTCGTGTATTTCGCCCCTTTGCCGAGATTATGGGCCTCCAGGCGTTTGTCTAAATCGGTGGTGATTCCGCAATACAAGGATCGGTCGGCGCAGCGGATCAGATATACGACCCAATTCTTATCGGGCGTCAACGATCCACGCGTTCCTTCAATTCCTTGCCTGCTTTAAAAAATGGCAGTTTTTTCGGCGCGATCTTAACCTTTTCACCGGTCTTGGGGTTGCGGCCCGTGTAGGATTTGTACTCTTTGACAAAAAAAGAGCACAATCCCCGGATTTCGACCCTGTCCCCCCTGGCCAGTGCGTTGGCCATTTCGTTGAAAAAAATGCTGACGACCTTCTCAGCCTCCGGTTTTGAAAGACCGTTGGAGTCTTTCAATGCCTGGACCAATTCGAGCTTATTCATACGTTCAACGCTCCTTATACGCAGTCTGATAGGACATATATAGAGAGACAATACTGTGAAATAATACTTACGCTGAAAAAATATGTCAATAAATTAATTGTTTATCAGTACCTCGCGTCCCCATTGGAGGCGCGCCTGTTCCTGGGGTTCGCGTTTACGTCCGATGGTCTCGGCGGCGCTTTGGATCATGGCCAGGCCATATCTTGAGATTCTCTTGCCGGGCGTTTGCGGCGTTTACGAACGACGGCACCCGTTGAAAATAGACCAGCGGGAGCGTCAGGGGGCGTCCGCTGCGGGCTGGAGGCCCCGCGGCAGAATCGCGCGACTTGCCGGCTTGTCTGTGCAGCCCTCGACAGCCCGTAACATTACGTTATATATAACTGAATGTCCACTTCGATCGCACAGCATCGATCAACCCAGGTTGGATAAGGGGTCACCGCGCACACATGCCCTTGACTGGCCAGAATTGTCTGGTTTGCCGATGGCCGGGACGATCCCCGAGGTGACGGAATGAGCGGCCGCCAAACGATGCGAGCAGTTGATTTTCAGGATCTCTTGCGGGGGCTGGAGAATCACGCCTATGGTGCATACCGCCGCCTTGAACATACCTGTATCGTGTTCGACGGCTTCCATTGTTGTTTCCGGCACATTCAGGGCAGTCCCGGCGCCATGCCGGCAACGGTGTGCGAGATCAATTTGCCGGCATCGAATTTTTCCATTCCCGGGTGGGCCCGGTCCAACGACGCAAGGTCCATGGCCACCGCCGACTTTGTATTGCGGTCTTTCGCCGGCGGTGTAAAGGCCGTTGCCCATCAGAACAGAGGGGTCGACGGCAGTGGGTCCTTCCAGTGTTCAAGGATGCCCCAGCAGATCCTCGCGAGGAATACAGTCACCTTTTCCGCCGCGGCAACGTCGATTCTGTTCCGGGTCAGCCTTCCCGGAAGCCGATCAATGAAGGTGCTCGGCAGGGAAGCCGAGGCGATGTTTTTCCAGGAACTGGTTGATATCGTAAGGCGGGTAAAAGATGATGTCGGCGATGGCCGGCGGCTCAGGTCGCAATGCGAACTCGTCGAGGACATGCTGCATGTGCAGGCGCGGTTGGGCGAAAACGGCCTGGTCGCCTTCATTGCCGACGGGTCGAACCTGCCGAGGGCGTCCGGCGTGTCGGACAAGCCGGCGCGGCGGGGTGTCATTCCGTTCAGGGCGCCAGAGGCGGCTGCCGTCGTTCTCGATTTTCCCAATGCAGGTAAAATAAGCGGCCTCGGCATCCATCAGGGCGTTACCGTGGTGATCGGAGGCGGGTTTCATGGCAAGTCAACCCTTCTCAATGCCGTGGGCAGGGGGATTTACCCCCATATCGCCGGTGATGGCAGAGAGCGGGTGGTGTCCAGTAAACGGGCGATGATGGTTTGTGCGGAAGCGGGGCGGTCCATCCAGGGGCTTGATATCTCACCATTCATCAGCACCCTGCCGAAAAAGGCGAACCCCCGGACATTGGTTACCCAAAATGCCAGCGGCAGCACCTCCGAGGCGGCTGCGATCATCGAGAGCATGCTGGCCGGTGCCGACCTTCTGCTGATCGATGAAGATACCTCCGCGACCAATTTGCTCATGCGGGACCGGCACATGCGCAAACTCATCCCGGAAGACCCGATCACGCCACTCTTGGACAGGGTGCGCCAGCTTTACGATGACCACTCGGTCAGCACCGTTATCATCGCTGGCGGGAATTCGGATTACCTGGGGGTGGCCGACCATGTCATTGCCATGCGCGATTACCTGCCGGTCGACATGACGGATGAGGCCAGGGCCCTCGACCTTCCCCGAGCGCATCCGCCGGCAGGCCCGTTGCACCTTTCAGATCGGCGGCGGCTGTTGCCGGCCAATTTTGATCCATGTTATGTCAATGCGCGCATGAACAAGCGGGTACCGGTCCGCATCAAAGCGCTGCGGGGGCAGGAGTTTGAAATCATCGAATATGGCATGGATTTGATTGATGTACGATCGCTGAATGGGATCGTCGATGTCGACCAGATGCTCACCATCGGCCATTGCCTGCTTCTGGCCAGGCGATCGGAATTGGCGGCAAGGGGTCTCTCCCCCTCCGCGCTGGCCCGAGCGTTGATTGACGTCCTCCACGAGAAGGGCCTGGACGTATTGCAGCCCCCTCAGTCTCCGCCGGTCTTTTTTGCCGCAACCCGCCGGCTTGAACTGGCCGGCGCAATCAATCGCCTTCGCAGCCTTGCCGTTCAGCTCGCTGAGCAATCAGGCCGTCGATTGGTTGCCCCGGCTGTTGAACCGCGAGAGTGAGCCTATTCCCCGCGGATTGACGCGCAGCGGAACCATTCGCCTGGCAAATTGGGATCCTGAAAAGCCTCTCTTCGTCGATTGAGCCGTTGGTGCTATACCGCGTAAAGGTAATCCAGGGCGCCGTATATCATTTCGGTGACCTGCTGGTTGCCTTCCAGGGTGCCGGCCAGGCCATACAGGGCCGTCGTTTCGGCCACGGTGCCAGCCTTGGCGCGGGCGTAGACGACGGCTTCCTTCAGGTCGGCCACCATGCGGTCGGCGAGACCGGGAACGGCCGTCTGGGGCATGGTTACGCAAAAGTGCAGGGCCGGTGGAAGCTGCAGGCAGTTGTAGCGCCAGCCTCTGGTCTTCATGAAATCGTTGACGTGGTAGATGTCCACGTCATCGGAGCGGAAGCTGATGACGAAGGTGGGGTCGCCGATCAGGGTCAGTTCGGGGATGTTGTCGATGCCGGCCTTGAGGGCATCGGCGACGTCCATGATCCGGCGGGCGGCCTGCAGGTAGCCTTCTTCTCCCAGGTAGATCATGGACGCCCATGTCGCGGCCGTCAAGCCGCCCGAGCGGCTGCCGGCCGCCGTGGGGGAGGCGTAGAGTCCGCCGGACCAGTCCGGGACGTTGAAGTACTGGTAGCGACGCAGATTGCTGTTGCAGTAGAGCACCACGGAGGTGCCCTTCAACCCGTACCCGTATTTGTGGGTGTCGGCGGACATGGAGGTGAGTCCCGGCAGGCGGAAATCGAAGGGCGGCAGGTCGTAGCCGAGTTTTTCGATCCAGGGGAGGATAAACCCGCCCAGGCAGCCGTCCACGTGAAAGCCGATCTTGTGCCGCAGGGCGATCTCGGACAGGTCTTCCAGGGGATCGATGAGGCCGTATGGGTAGTTGCCGGCGCTGCCGACGATGGCGGCCGTATGGGGGGTGATGCGTTCCTCAACCGCCTGGGGATCCACCCGGAAATCAGGCTCTGAAACAGGCACATGCACCATGCGGATGCCGAAATATTCCCCTGCCTTGTCGAAGGCCGGATGGGCGGTGTGGGGCATGATGACCTCCGGGGCGGCGATGCCTTTTTCTGCGCGGGCCCAATCCCGGTATACTTTCATGGCCATGAGGATGCTTTCGGTGCCGCCGGAAGTCATGGTGCCGCAAACCGCGTTCTCCGGGTTGTGTTCCCGGGCGCTGTCGCCGTGCAGCATCTTGGCGGTCATGGCGATGATGTCGCTTTCCATCTTGAACATGCTCGGGCAAAGGTCGAACTGGATGGTGTTTACGTGGGTGAAAAGGGCGCACACCCGGTTGAGGAATTCACGGTGGGCGTCGCCGGCGTGATAGAAGGTCCCCGACACCCGGCCAGTTTTCCAGCGGGCGTTTTCCGCTTCGGCAACGGTTGCCAGTTCTTCGAATATCTCGTCCTTGGCCCGGCCTTTGGCCGGTATGGCGGCGTAGGATGCGAAACGTCCTTTATACGGTTTTAACGGATCGGCGGCCTGGTCTGACATGATATCCTCCTTCGGGGCTTCGGCGGACTATTCTCCCGTATGCGCATTCAATGCGGCGAAGATGTCCTTGTTTCTGGAAAAAAGCCTGCGGTATTGGGTATAGAGTCGGTCGTATATCGCTTTGTTGGATGGGTTCGGCTCGAATACCTGACGGATGGGAACCATGGCCGGCAGCTGGTCTACGGTCAGTTGACCCAGGGCCGTCAATGCCAGCAGGGCGGTCCCGCGAGCGGTGGATGTGAGCGGGTCGGCCACCTGGTGAATGGGGACGCCAAGGATGTCGGCGTGGATCTGGGACCAGAGGTCGGAGAGGGCGCCGCCGCCGGAAAAAATAAATCGGGTGAACGGGCGGCCCATCATTTTCTCCGCCGGCTCGCGGGTCCAGCGGCTGTTTAAGGCCAGGCCCTCCATAACGGCGCGGGCCAGATGCCGACGGCGGGTATCGATGGAAAGGTTGACGAAACCGCCGCGGACGTAAGGGTTTTCACAAGGGACCACCGAACCGTTCAGCCAGGGGAGGAAAATGGCGCCGCCACTGCCCGGCGGTGCGCTGGCGGCCACGGCGTTGTAACGCGCATAGGCATCTTCCGGTTTTGCGGGCATTTGAAAATCGTCCCTGTCATACAGGATGTTCTTCAGAAAAAAATCCACGCATTTCCCGCCGAGCCCCTGTTCACCGAGCAGAATGTAGCGGTCCGGAAATGCGCTGGGCAGGGCGGTCATCATGTGGGCCAGGTCGGTTTTTTTAAACGGCATGTGGCAGCTCATGTACAAGGTGGTTCCGATGTAGATGATGGCTTCGAAATCCCCCACCGCACCGGATCCGATGATGGAGGCGTTGGTGTCGCCGACCCCGGCGACGACCTGGGTGGCGGGCGTCAGGCCCAGTTCGTCGGCGACTGCCGGATCGATTGGCCCCACGATGCCGTCGTTGGCGATCAGGTCCGGAAACTTTTCACGATCCAGTCCCGCCATGCGCAGCAGCGCGTCGCTGTAGCGTCCTTCTCCGGCACGATTGTCCGTGATGACGAAAGGCGCCATGGTTTTCTGGGTGGCGACGATTTTTCCGGAAAGCCGGGCCGTCAGGTAATCCATGGGTTCGAGAAATTTGAAGGTTTGCCGGTAGATGTCCGGCCGTTCGTTTTTGATAAAGAGCACGTGCCCCATGGAGTCCACACCGGTGTGCGTGGGGGCCAGACCAGTCAGGCGGATCCATTGCATCAGCTTCCACACCTGGTACCCTTGTATGGCGGGAAACCCGGCGGTGAGCCGGCGGTTGTACTTGCCGCCCCGGGTATCCAGCCAGTGAACCGCGCCCATCAGCGGGTCGGCGTTTTCATCTACCGGAACGACGACAGACCACTGGGAGTCACAGGCTACGGCCACGATTTTTTTCGCTGGAATCCCGGCCTTAACAATGACGGCCGTCGCCGCTTTTTTGGCGTTCTGCCACCACTGCACCGGATCCTGCTCGGCACCGCCTCCCGGGAAAAGGGTGGTCCTGGTGGGTTCGTCCGCACTGGCCACGATGCGTCCGTCATCGCCGACCAAGGCAGCTTTCAGGTCGCTGCTTCCCAGATCGATGGACAGCACGTATTGGTTTGTGGTCGTCGTGTTCATGGCGTCCTCACAGGGGGCGGCGAGGTGCTGGTTTTCAGGTCGTTGCATGCCTGTCATCAGGCCCGTAAACGCGATAGAACCAAAACGTGTGGTACGGGTGATCGATGTATTTACTGAACCAAAGTATCGATTCGGTCAACAGGAATCCACACCTCCCCGGCGGGTTGGCCGATCGTCAGCGGCTGAAAGCCTGCTGGGCGAGGCAAGCCCGATACGGGTATTCGGATCGGATCACGCCCCGTGGACCGGGCAGGGTTGGACACCGTTGAAATCGTGTTTACCTTCGAATTTCAAGGAGGTGTAACATGGATCTGGGGATACATGGCAAAGTTGCCCTGGTGACGGCTTCAAGCCGTGGTTTGGGAAGGGGCTGCGCGGAGCAGCTGGCCGCCGAAGGGTGTCGGGTGGCGATCTGCTCCCGCGACCGCGCTGCAGCCAGGCATGCCGCCGACGAGATTTCAAATAACACCGGAACAGACGTGCTGGGGGTGGCGGCCGACATGAGCGAGGCTGAAGATATCGGCCGCCTGCTTGAGGACGTTCGAGTGTCTCTGGGAGAACCGGAAATCCTGGTGACCAATGCCGGCGGTCCGCCACCGGGAACGTACGCCAGCACCCCCTTAGAGGAATACGAAAAGGCCTTCAACCTGACATTGATGAGTGCCGTGCACCTGATTCGCGGCGTCACACCGGCCATGAAAGCCAACGGCTGGGGCCGGATCATCGCCATTACCTCGATTTCGGTCAAACAACCCATCGGCACGCTCTTGTTGTCCAATATGGCCCGGGCCGGGCTGACCGGTTTTTTGAAAACGATTGCAACGGAACTGGCACCCGAAGGCATCACCGTCAACGCACTGCTCCCGGGCACCCACAAAACTTCGCGAATCGATCAACTGGCGACGTTCCGTGCGGATCAAGAGAAGAAGACACCCGAGGCGATCATCGCTGAAATGATGTCGGCCAATCCCAGCCACACCATCGGTGACCCCTCTGATTTTGGTGCCGCCGCCGCCTTCCTGGCCAGCGTCCAGGCGCGTTACATTACCGGCCAGAATATTCTGGTGGATGGTGGGAACTATCGAGGGCTGCTTTAACAAAGGCGGTCAATGAGGCACCTGCATCGCAGCCGCATCTGCGTTTCCCCCGGGGTGAGGCGATGTTGCGCAATGCATTATTGCTGCAAAATTTTAGACAGTTTGTAGAGTTCGCTTTGCATGTCCACGAGTTTGCCCTGCAGCAGCATTCCCAGAACGGCGATGCGTCCTTCAGCGTCGCCGGAGTTGTCCAGAACCCTGTCGATTTCCGCCTGATAGGCACGCAGGTGCGGGTGGTCATCCAGAAACCGCTCTCGCTCCGCAAGTGCCTTCTGCAAGCGTTCGTTGGCTGTGGCGGACTGCTGGCGTGGCGCTACATTGACTTTGTTGAAATTTACCTGCATGCTTTCTCCAGATCTCTCTTCTGTCTGCGCCAGTTGCTAAATGAACCCCATCGATGCAGAAAAATGGGCATGACCGCTGCCACGCGGATGAACACGTGGGGCCAGCTGTCGTTAACTGATCGAGCAAGTCACGGGCCAGAAACGTAAAAGAGTTTAAAAAATAAACATTATCGGACGGTTAGTTTTTTTTCGATCGCTTCGAGAGTGACCGGTTGTGTAAAATTAGAAATAGTATTAGTTGACATTATAGGTTAATTATATGTCATCAATTGCCCAGACTATCCCGGCAGCGAGTGGGCCGTTCTTGGCCCTGCAGGGCAACTGCAAAGAGAGGCCGCATGCGATTGGCTACCATTTGGGTTGAACAACAAGAGCAGTTGGCGATCTGTCGAAAAAACGGATGGGTTCGCATGGCGGATCTTAACCACACCTTCGGGAGCCAATGGCCTGAGACGATGGCGCAGCTGTTGGCGACTGGCGCGCTATCCCGACTGAACGCCTGGTATCGGGACGCGGGAAGCCGCGCGTTGGATCAGCGGGGGAACCTGTATATCAGCGCCCAGCCGGGCATGGTTGCCCCCCTGTATCGGCATCCACCGAAAATATGGGGCATCGGTCTCAACTACAGCGAGCATGCCAACGATCTTGCCGAACGCGCGCCGACATCGGCGCCGGCCAGCTTCATGAAGCCGGCGACCGCCATTATCGGGCCCGGCGAGACGATACGGATACCGACGCTTTCTGAAAAGACAACCGCGGAAGCCGAGCTGGGCATCGTCATCGGCAGGCGCTGCAAAGACGTGCCCCGCGAGAAATGGCTAGATGTGGTGGCCGGTTTTACGACCATTCTGGACATGACGGCCGAGGACATTCTGCGCCAAAATCCACGCTATCTGACCATGAGCAAAAGTTTCGACACATTTTTCTCATTCGGTCCGCAGCTGGTCACGCCTGACGAGATAGACGACGTGCTGCGCCTGAAGGTCTCGACGGTGCGCAATGGGTGCGTGCATGCCGAGAATACGGTTGATCACATGACCTTTACGCCCGATGTGCTGATTGCCTTTCACTCCACGGTGATGACGCTTTTGCCGGGCGATATCATCTCAACCGGAACCCCGGGAGCCGTCCACATTCGCCATGGCGACCAGGTGGCCTGCCGGATTTCGGGTTTTGAAAGCTTGGCGAATTCGGTCGTCGATGCAAAACAGACCTGACGGCCGGGCAACAGCGCCAATCACTGCCCAACGCGGGCGCGGTTCAATGGTATTGCGCAAAGGGGAAGGCAATGCAATTAGAGGGCATCTATCCGATCGTTCCGACACCGTTTCTGGATCAAGGCGAGATCGACTATCCCAGCATCGCGCGCCTGGTCGAATTCATGGCCCAAAAAGGGGTGCATGGCCTGGCCATTTTGGGTGCCTTGGGTGAAGGGCACAAGCTGACGGACCAGGAACGCACAGAAGTGATTGCCCGCTACCGTGAACTGCTTCCAAAGGGCATGGGACTGGTGGTCGGGGTGCGTGCGCCCGCCACGGATCCGGCGATGACCATGGTTCACCGCGCACGGGAACTGGGAGCGGATGCGATTCTGCTCGGTCCCCACACCGTCCAAAAGGATGCCCCGCTGCTGGAATACTACCACCAGGTTTCCGATGCCGCTCAGATTCCCTGCATGATTCACGACTATCCTGCCGCGACCGGCATTACGATGACCGTGGCACTCATCAGCCGTATATTCGAGATCTGTGCAAACATCCATTACATCAAGCTCGAAGATCCGCCCACGGGCATGAAAATGCAGGCACTGGCCGAAACAGCCGGCCCCGGGTTGAATGTTTTCGGAGCGCTGGGCGGCATGTATGCCCTCGAGGAGTTGGAGTTGGGGGCCGTAGGGATAATGACCGGATTCGTCTATGCCGAATTGCTGGTCAAATTGTTCGAATTGGTCAAGAATAATGAATGGAAGCGGGCCGCCGAGCACTTCTACGATTTCGTGCCGTTGAACCGCTGGGAATTCCAACCCGGTATCGGCGTGTCGCTTCGCAAACAGGTGCTGAAGCAGTTGGGGGTTTTCTCGACCGCCAAGGTAAGGCACCCCGGCCCTGATGCCGACCCGAAGACCGTCGCGCAGTTGTTTCGAATCGTGGACCATCTGCGTGAAAAAGGGTATCCCCTGGCCTCGTAAGTCTCGATGGTTTCCATTCCACCGCATGGCGCCAAATAAAATCGGACAAGACCCGGAGGAAGGTCTTGCCCGAAAAGAGAGTGGAACAGGCTTGGTCCCTGGTATTCCGCGAGAAATACCAGGGACCCATTAGGTTGGTGAATAAATCAGATTACCTTCGCTGTTTATGGTATAAGCACATGGCGTGCCATCGCTCAAATTATTTATTAAAGCAAATAAAATCAATGGGATGTCTAATGATGCAGCATAAGCATACAGGAATATGGGCAACCTTTTTCACATCAGGTGGGAAATGGTGGTAATACATGAAAGCCCCTGCAGTGGTATGCGGCAGGGGCTTTCAACGATGTGGAATGGAGGTTAATGGCATTTCCACGATACGCGTAAAGATCCGCGCCTTTTCGATTGGTTACATTTAATTGGGGGGGGTCGCCGATACGGGGCAGGCGATCCCCCCATTGTTGATTCAACAGGTGTATGCGCCGGTAAATCGATTAATGCTGCTCGCCAGCGGGTGGCGGGTTGTCGCCGGACCCCTCGTCCTCGGGCTTGTTTTCCGCCTGCTGGGCGGCCGCCGTTTCCGCTTTGGCTTCGGCTGCGGTCTGTTCGGCGGCGGCCTGTTCTTCCAGTACGTCAATGGTGGCTTGATGGGCGGCAATCGTTCGGGCGATTAGCTCCGCCTGGGCCTTGTCCGTGGTCAATTGATTGGCGGCGTTGAGAAATCCGATGGCCGCTTTCAGATCATCGATGGTTCCTCGGCTGGCGGCCACATCGGCTTTATAGGTGAGAATCAACCGGTCGATGTTGTCGAGGCGCTGATACGCCAGGGTACGAAGGGCGTTGTTGGACCCGTATTCGAGGGCGGTTTTCAAGGTGGCCTTGATTCCCTCGAAATCCGGTATCCCGGGAACGTCCAGCAGCACATCGGCCTTGTCGATGTAATATTGGAAAATGATCGGGTAGACGTCAGCGGAACGATAGGTTTCCTTTTTTTCTGCGGGAGCCGATACGCCGGGTAGGGTGATGAGTAGTTTTTTTCCGATGGGGGAAAATTTACCCTTCCAGACTTCCAGTGCGCCCTGATTTTCCGTCAAATAATAGTTGAAGGAGTTGGAGGCGCTGCCGCCGATCACCAGCAAAATGAGAAACGCCAGTCCGGCGGCGAAAATCTTCATGGTGTTGTCGACGGGGTCCGATGGTTTCTTGACGGCCGTTTGCGCAGGCGGCGATTCGTAGGACACCGACACGTCAGATTTCTGGGCGGCGGCTTTTTTGATGGCATCCGCCTTCTCGGCAGCGGCCTTCTCGGCGGCGGCTTTCTCGGCGGCGGCCTTCTCGGCGGCGGCCTTCTCGGCGGCGGCCTTCTCGGCGGCGGCCTTCTCGGCGGCGGCCTTCTCGGCAGCGGCCTTCTCGGCGGCGGCCTTCTCGGCAGCGGCCTTCTCGGCGGCGGCCTTCTCGGCGGCGGCCTTCTCGGCGGCGGCCTTCTCGGCGGCGGCTTTCTCGGCGGCGGCCTTCTCGGCGGCGGCTTTCTCGGCGGCGGCTTTCTCGGCGGCGGCCTTTTTCGTGGCCTCTATTAAATCTTTTTCACTGTAGGCATTGGCCAGGAGTCCTTTAACCCGCTTGGCATCTTCAGCTTCAAAACCGGATAGAAATTCGGGTGCAGTGAATGTGGGTGTGGCGGCCATCTTTTTGGGCACGCTGTAAAGGACCTTGGGGGAGACGATATCAAATTTTTTCTTCAGAAGATCTTGCACCGAAACCGGCTTGGTTTTTGGCGCTGCCTTTTTTGCCGGCATGGGTGCCGGCTTCGCCTTGGCGGCTGGTTTCGGCTTGGCTGGCGCTGCTTTCTTGGCCGGCGCTTTTTTCTTCGGTTTCGCCGCAGATGCGGCTTTTTTCGGCGCACGCTTCTTCTTGGAAGTGGATTTGATAAGACTCTTTTTCCCCATGAAAAACCCCTTTGAATTTGTATTTGGATTGGCCTATAGTAAAACGGAGTGACAACCAAGGCTTATAATGGATTACACAGTGATTGTAAATAATTTTTTGGAAGCCGGACGACGTGGAAACTGTTCGTCAAGGCCCGGAAAAAACTGATGATGCCGGCATCGCTTCAGGATAAAAAAAAACGGTTGGTCATGGTCTTGAAAACCTTCGACCGCCTTGCGGTGGCGCTTTCGGGTGGGGTGGACAGCGCCCTGTTGCTGGCCGAAGCCCACGCCGTGCTCGGCCAACGCGTCATCGCCGTCACGGCGCGGTCTCCCATCCATCCTGAGGCAGATATCGCCGATGCGGCAAAGATTGCCGACTGCCTGGGTGTACCCCATTTTATCATCGACTCCGGGGAAATGGGACAAGCTGATTTTCTTGCCAATACCGCGGAGCGGTGCTACATCTGCAAAAAGTTGGTTTTCGGGCGATTGCTGGCAATGATCCGGGAAAAAGGGGTCCACCACTTGGCCCATGGAGCCAACGTCGATGACCGTGGGGACTATCGTCCCGGGATGCGCGCCGCCCGTGAACTGGGTGTGGCGGCACCGCTGATGGACGCGGGGCTGACCAAGGACGATATCCGCCGAATGGCCAGGGACCGGCGGCTCTTTGTCTGGGACAAGCCGGCAATGGCATGTCTGGCCACCCGGTTTCCCTACGGCACTTCCATTGACACGGCCAAAATCGATCAAGTCCGGTACGCCGAGCAGGTGCTTGCTGCTGCAGGGCTTGGGGGCTGCCGCGTGCGCCACCACGGGGATGTCGCACGGATCGAAGTGGCCTTGGATCAACTGCCGAGACTGGTGGCTGATCCGTTGAGAGGCCGCATCGTCGAATCGTTGCGCAAAATAGGTTTTCTGCATGTCTCCCTGGATCTGGAAGGTTACGTATCAGGCGGCATGAACCGGATGCTCGACAAGAACCGCGGCCCTCGCATGCCCATTGGCTGAAGCCACCCGCTGAGCGACCACCATGACCGATCTTCTTGTCAAACTTTACGATTTGCCCGACCCGGGTCCGGAGTTGGCGGCATTGGCCGAAACGGGCATTGTCGTTCGGCGGGCCATGGCCAGTGAGAAACAAAGGGTTGTCCATTGGACACAACATCGATTTGGCGATGGATGGGCCGCCGAGTGTGATGTGGCCTTTGCACGGCAGCCGATTGCCTGCATGATCGCGGTTGCCGGCGACCGGCTGGCAGGGTTTGCCTGCCACGACAGCACATGCCGTAATTTTTTCGGTCCCATCGGCATCGATCCTGATTTTCGCCGGCGGGGCGTCGGCCGGCACTTGCTGCTGGCCAGCCTGTACGCCATGGCTGTTGCCGGCTATGCGTATGCCATCATCGGGGGAGCCGGACCGATTGCCTTTTTTGAAAATTGCGTGGGGGCCGTTCCCATCGCCGGATCGACGCCGGGGATTTACCGGCCAACCATTAAAAAATAAGGAAGCGGCAAGGTCCGCCGTTCTCTTGTTCTCCTCAGGAAACCATCAATGGTTTTTACATGGTTCGTGGGCACCCGGTACCTCAGGGCCCGGAAAAAACAGGCTTTCATATCGCTGATTACATTTCTGGCCACCGCGGGCATCGCCGTGGGCGTGATGGCCCTGATCGTTGTCATCGCCGTGATGACCGGGTTTGAATCTGAATTGCAAAACCGCATTCTGGGTATCGAATCGCATGTGCTGGTGATGCGATACGGGGAATCGGTTTCAGATATCGAAGGCACCACGGCAACGATCAACGCCACCGACGGGGTCCTCTCCGCCGCGCCGTTTATATATACCCAGGTGATGCTGCGAAGCCCGCATGGCGTGACCGGCGCGGTGTTGAAGGCCATTGATCCATCCCTGCCGGGCCCGCCCATATTCGTCGGGAAAAACATCTCCCTTGCCGATGTGCTGGCCCGGAGCGCCCCTGGCGAATCTGACGGAAAAGGACCCGGATTGGTGGTCGGTCGGGTAACCGCCGAGCGGCTGGACGTCGCCGTTGGCGACCCCGTCTATCTCATATCTCCCCTGGGTAAGGGTGCTGCCGCCAACCAGATGCCCACGGTGATGCGTTTTTCCATCGCCGGTATTTTCGAAACGGGCATGAACGAATATGACGGCGCCATGTCCTTCGTCCGGCTGGATGTCGCCCAGCGCCTGCTCCAGATGCCGGGTCAGGCCACCGGCGTGGAGGTGCGGGTTGCCGACATATACCAGGCCAAATCGATTGCCGACGACATCGTTGCCCGTTTGGGCTTTCCCTTCTGGGCGCGGGACTGGATGCAGATGAACCGCAACCTGTTTTCCATGCTGCGGCTTCAGAAAACGGTGATGTACATTATTTTGACGCTCATCGTGGTCGTGGCCGCTTTCAACATCGCCAGCGCCCTGATCATGATGGTGATGGAAAAGACAAAAGATATCGCAATCTTAAAGACGATCGGAGCCACCAACCGGCATATTCGGCAGATTTTCGTGTTCAAAGGGTTGGTGATCGGCAGCCTGGGAACCGTCATCGGCGGGGTGTTGGGATTTATCCTGTGCGGCATCCTGAAACAGTACCCGTTCATTAAATTGCCCGGCGATGTCTACTTTCTCACCACGCTGCCGGTGAGTCTGCAATGGGTGGATGTCATGACCATCGGCCTGTCCACGGTGGTGATCTGCTTTTTGGCCACCCTGTACCCGGCAGCCAGCGCGTCGGGCCTCGATCCGGTGGACGGGATCCGCTACGGTTGAGAGGTGATTCATTGGCCTGGAATTTGCTAATAATCCAATGAAATGAACCGCGGTAGCCCTAAACGGTGTTCACCAACCGGACAGTGAGACGCCCATGAAGGATCATGCATACTGGTTCAACTATGACATCGACCTCGAGGACGGCCAGCGCACGCGATTTCACATCGCCCTGAATCCGTCGACCCTGACCATGATGCCGGCGTCACCCGAGCCCTATCCATCCTGGACGCAGCTTTGCTACCAACAGTGTAAATGTTGCCCGCTGTCTTCCCACACACACCTCTACTGCCCCATTGCCGTAAATATCACCCAACTGGTGGACCGGTTCAAGGATATTCATTCCCATAAAAACTGCATGGTCGTCTGTGAGACCGTCGACCGCACCTATTCCAAAAGAACGTCGGCCATGGAGGGGTTGACCGCCGTGTTCGGCATCGTCATGGCCACCAGCAACTGCCCGGTAATGAATTTCCTCAAGCCCATGGCCCGCTTTCATCTGCCCTTTGCATCCGTTGAAGAGACCACGGCGCGCAGCACCTCGCTGTTCCTGCTGGGTCAGTATTTCGAATACAAAAAGGGCCGCGTGAACCGTTTTGACTTCGATACCCTCGAGAAAAGCTACGCCCGGGTGCAGTTGGTCAATGAGGGCCTGTTGGCGCGCATCCGCAGTTTAGGAAGCCGGGATGCGGATAAAAATGCCATCATCACCTTGCATTCCATCTCCCAGTTTCTCTCCGTGGAGATGGATTTCAGCCTGACTGCCATCGCCCACCTGTTTGAAAGGGGGTCGGATGATTGACGCCGGCACCTGCTGCAGCGATGCAAACCGGTTCCCGAACCGAATGTCCGTGGCCTGGCTGTGGCTGATGTTGCTGGCGCTGATGACCACCGGGTGCGCCACCTCCGCCATCCCCGACCCTGAGCCGGTGTTAGCATTGTCCGGCGGACCCGGACCGGCCCAGATGCTGCGGGCCGAGATCCAGTCCTGGCTGGGAACCCCCCACCGGATGGGCGGCCTGAGCCGTCGGGGCATCGATTGTTCGGGACTGGTGGTCGTTTTGTACGACGACCTGTTTGACATGCGGCTGCCCAGAACCACCACCGCCCTGATGCGCACAGGTCGGCCAGTGGACGTGCACCGCCTGACCGCCGGAGACCTTGTCTTCTTTAATCCCGCCACCAAATTCAACCACGTGGGAATCTATCTGGGCCAGGGCGAGTTCGTCCACGCATCTGCCAGCTATGGGGTCATGCTTTCCCGAATGGACGATGACTTTTGGCGCACGTGTTACCTGACCAGTCGGCGACTGCTGCCGGTCGATTAGCCAATAGCCCTTGCAATTCGCGGCCGATATTCGTATATTGATCCGGGCCTTGATCTCGGGCCCGATTTATTTGGGTCACGGTCAAAGGCGCCCGTCGATGGGCCAGCCTGCCGTCTATCAGGCTGTTGAAAACCTGGTGCGCGTGGCAATTCGGCGTTAAAATTTGGCTCAACATACGCATGTATCAACCATTAACGCCGCTTTTTCGCCACCTTTGGCCTTGTCTTGCCTGCGCTCATGACGCTTTTCAACACCCGGTTTGAGAAATGAAAGGATTTGTAGGTTAGCCGAATTTTGATAGGAAAACTGATTAAAGCCATAAGGGGCCGGCTATTCGACAGCGATCGCCCCGAAACTGACGAACCGCCTGAAAAGAATAGCTCACCGACACCCGCAGCCCAATCGGAATCCAGTTCCGGATCGACAAATAAGCGTTCTTTCCGCCCAAAACCGCAAGGCAAGGAATTGGGGCGCCAGACCGACATCGATTCGTCTTCCGGGACGAAACCGAACCCACCGGCCGCCGCCTGGCACCCGGGGTTGTTTCAGGTTCCCGAGAAAGCCGGCAAAACCCGGTTCCACGACCTGGGCCTTCCCGATCCGATCATGCACGCCATTGCCGATACCGGGTTCAAATACTGCACCCCCATCCAGGCGGAGATCATGCCGTCTGCCTTGAAGGGGCGGGATGCCTTCGGCCGCGCCCAGACCGGTACCGGCAAGACCGCTGCCTTTCTGATTTCCGTGCTGACCCGGATGCTGGTCAATCCCATCAAAGGGAAACGACCCGCCGGAACACCCCGGGTGCTCATCATCGCACCGACCCGCGAACTGGTGCTGCAGATTGCCGACGAAGCCAATCTTCTTTCCGCCTATTGTCCCTTTTCCATCGTCAGCGTGTTCGGGGGCATGGACTATGAAAAGCAGCGACGCCAGCTGCACGGCAAGCCCGTGGACATCATCGTGGCCACGCCGGGCCGCCTGCTGGATTTCAAGCGCCGCAGAGATCTGGACCTGAGTCGGGTGGAGATGCTGATCCTCGACGAAGCAGACCGCATGCTGGACATGGGGTTTATTCCCGATGTGCGCCAGATTGTATACAGCACACCGCATAAAGACAAGCGGCAGACCCTGTTTTTCAGCGCCACGCTCACACCGGATGTCACCCGGCTGAGCGCCAGCTGGACCCGGGATCCCCTTTCCGTCGAGATCGAACCTGAACAGGTGGCCGTGGACACGGTGGAGCAGGTGGTCTACATCATCACCACCGACGAAAAGTTCTCCTTGACCTATAACATCATCACCCGGCAGAATCTTGACCGGGTGCTGGTCTTCTGCAACCGCCGTGATGAAACCCGGCGACTGGCCGACATGCTGGACCGCTACCGGATCAACTGCGCCGTGCTGTCCGGCGAAGTCCCGCAGAATAAGCGGATCCGGACGCTGGAACAGTTCAAGTCCGGTAAAATCCGCGTATTGGTGGCCACCGATGTGGCCGGCCGGGGCATTCACATCGAGGGAATGGATTACGTCATCAACTTCACCCTGCCTCACGATGCCGAAGACTACGTTCACCGCATTGGCCGCACCGGCCGCGCCGGGGCAGCCGGCACCTCCATCAGTTTTGCCTGCGAGGAAGATTCTTTTTACCTGCCGGCGATCGAGGCGTTCATCGGCCGCCCGCTGCCTTGCATCCAACCGGAGGAGGGATGGCTGGAATTGCCGCCGGCGCCGCGCCGGCGCCGCGCCAAACCCGTTCCTGGGCCCGGCAAGCCCGGGCAGAAAAGAAGGCGACCGCGACAGGGCGACGGGGCCAAACGGCAATACCGCAAGCGAAGCGGCCGCCCAAAGCGCACTTCATCCGGTAAGCCTCGACGGACATCATCGGCATGACCCCGCGCAGCTGCACGATCAGCAGGGTGAAAACCCGCCTTGCGTCCCGCAATCTGGGACACTGCTGACCGGGGTTACCGGTCGGAACGATCAATTATGACCACCGGTTCGACGGACGGCCCCGCAGGTGACCCATTCATGACAGACGATCAGACCCATTACCCCTTTTTTGCCCAAATTGCCGACGGGCTGGAAGCGACCGGGGCTGCCGAACTGGCCGAACTGGGTGCGTTCGATGTCCGCCCGGTTCGCCGCGGCATCCATTTCAAGGCGGATCGATCGTCGCTTTACCGCATCAATTACTGCGCCCGGTTGAGCAGTCGTGTCCTCGCACCGATACACGCATTTGCCTGTCCGGACGCGGCAGCCATCTACCGGGCGGCCCGGCACATCGACTGGTCGCGCTTTATCCGCCTGGATCAGACCTTTGCCGTTTTCGCCAGCACTACCGGCAGCACCGTGCCGCATTCGCAGTTCGCCGGGCTGAGACTCAAGGATGCAGTTGCCGACCAGTTTCGGGACGCATTCGGGAGACGGCCGAACGTCGATGCGCAAACGCCCGATCTGTGGATCAACCTCTATGTGCAGAAGGATCGGGGAATCATCAGCGTCGATACCTCGGGCGGCAGCCTGCACCGTCGCGGGTACCGCACCCGCAGTGTCGACGCGCCCATGCAGGAGACGGTGGCAGCCGCCATGGTGCGCCTGTCCGGATGGGACGGCCGGGTGCCTGTAGCGGATCCCATGTGCGGCGCCGGCACGCTGATTATTGAAGCGGCGATGGCGTACTGCCGCATTCCTGCCGGCTACCTTCGCCGTCGTTTTGGTTTTCAACAGCTTCCCGATTACGACCCCCGGCTATGGAAAACCGTCAAAGATGAGGCGGACAGCCGGATACGCAAACTGGCGGACCGCCTGGTATACGCCAGCGACATCGACCCCCAGGCGGTGTCGGCGACCCGGGCAAACTGCAAGATGGTTCCTCATGCACGCACGGTCAGGGTCTTGAGAATGGATTTCAGGCAAATTGAAGGGATGGAAAATCGGATCATTCTGTGCAATCCGCCTTACGGCCTTCGCATGAAGCGTCAGGACGGTTTGGACGATTTTTTCCGCCAACTGGGCGATTTTCTCAAGCAGCGCTGCAAAGGCTCGCAGGCCTACATCTATTTCGGCAACCGGGAAATGATCAAATGCATCGGGTTGAAACCCGCGTGGAAAAAACCGTTGAGAAACGGCGGCCTGGATGGGCGATTGGTCAAATACGAACTTTATTGATTGAGACATTTTTTTGAACGTCGAACGTCGAACGCTGAACATCGAATGATGAAGTCGCTTCGCTCCGCCATTTAAAAATGGCAGAATGCCTTATTCAAAATTCGACGTTGGACGTTCGATGTTCGACGTTCATCGTCTTGGGGCAAAGTAAGCGTTTGTGAAAACGGAACAACGATGGCACTGATTACCCTTCGCGATATTTGCATGAGCTTCGGCGCGGAGCCGCTGCTGGACGGTGTGAGCCTGACGGTGGGGGCCGGCGAGCGGATCGGCCTGCTGGGCCGAAACGGGTCTGGCAAAACCACCCTCATGAACATTATCGGCGGCAGCCTGTGTCCGGATCGTGGAGCGGTGATGCGATCCCAGGGCGTCTCGGTGAGCAGCCTGGCTCAGGGCGTCGCCGCAGACCTCCACGGGACGGTGTTCGATGTCATCTGCCGGCAATTGGGCCCGAGGGGGAAGCGCCTGGCGGCGTATGGCCGCCTGTGCGATCGGGAGGATTCATCCGGCGGCACGGCCGCGGATGCACCGAAGCGGCTGATGGCCCTGCAGCAGACCATTGACCGCGAAGACGGCTGGCAGGTCCGGCAGCAGGTGGCGCACATCATCTCCCAGATGAACCTGGCGGCGGATGGTGAGGTGAGCACCTTTTCCGCCGGCATGAAGCGACAGGTGCTGTTGGCTGCTGCGCTGGCGGCGCGGCCGGACATCCTGCTGCTCGATGAACCCACCAACCACCTGGACATGGCGGCCATCGACTGGCTCGAGTCGTTTCTTCTCAAGTGGCGCGGCACCCTGATTCTGATCACCCACGATCGAATGATGATCCGCCGCCTGGCCACCCGCATCGTGGAGATCGACCGGGGGCGCCTCAATTCATGGGACTGCGACTACGACACGTACGAAAAGCGCAGCCGGGAGCGGCTCGATGCCGAAGCCAAGGGGAACCAGCGGTTCGATAAAAAGCTGTCGGCCGAGGAGACCTGGATTCGGCAGGGCATCAAGGCCCGTCGCACGCGCAACGAAGGACGGGTGCGCGCACTGGAGAAGCTTCGCGAGATCCGCCGCAGCCGGCGGGACCGCACCGGCAGGGTGCGCATGGCCCTGGATGAAGCCGAACGAAGCGGAAAAACGGTCGTCGAGACAACGGACCTGACCTTTGCCTACGGAAACCGGACCATCGTCAATCAGTTGTCGTGCACGATCATGCGCGGCGACCGAATCGGCATCCTGGGACCCAACGGCGCCGGAAAATCGACCCTGATCCGCCTGCTGTTGGGCGAATTGTCGCCCCAGCAGGGACAAATTAAACGCGGCACGAATCTGGACGTCATCTACTTCGATCAACTGCGCGGACAGTTGGATGAGAACAAGACCGTCCAGGAAAATGTCTCTCCGGCGGGCGACATGATGGATGTCGGCGGAAAAAACCGCCATGTGATCGGTTACCTGAAGGACTTTCTTTTCTCGCCGCAACGGGCCCGCACCCCCGTGTGGGTGCTTTCAGGCGGCGAAAAGAACCGCCTGCTGCTGGCCAAACTCTTTGCCCGGCCCGCCAATGTCCTGGTGCTGGACGAGCCCACCAACGATCTGGATGTGGAAACCCTGGAACTATTGGAGGAACTACTCCTGGAATACAGTGGAACGGTGCTGCTGGTGAGCCACGACCGGACATTTGTCAACAATGTCGTCACCAGTACGCTGGTCTTCGAAGGGCCCGGCCAAATTGAAGGATACGCCGGAGGGTACGACGACTGGCTGAACCAGCGACGGGAAAGTGCCCCCCCCAAGCCTGAAAAACAGTTGCCGGACAGGGCCAGGAAAACCGCTCCATCACCGGCAGCCGCCCGGACGAAGCTCGGGTACATGGAAAAACGTGAACTGGAAGCCCTGCCGGGCCGTATCGAGATCCTGGAAGCCCGGCAGCGGGAACTGTTTCAAATCATGTCCGACGCCGATTTTTACCGTCAGGACGGTGACCGCATTAGCGCCGTGAAGCAGGAGCTGGAGAAATTGGAACGGGAACTGGAGAGCGCCTTCACCCGCTGGGAAAATTTGGAATCGCGGGTTCAGCCCTAGCGCTCATGCGAAGTGGTTGTATCCGCCGGACAAGGTGCGTCGTCTACCGTCGGGCATGGTGAGAATGCGATTGGATGCCGCCTCGGTGACCCATCCGACCGCCGTAACCGAAATCCCCTTATCATCCAACCGCCGCTTGTTTTCCGGTGAAATGGAAAAGAGCAGTTCGAAATCCTCGCCGCCAGTCAATGCTAGCGCGATCGGGTCGTTTCCGGTCAGCCGGGCGGCGTCGCGAACGGCCGGGTGGATAGGGATCTCCGCGGCAATGATCTCGGCACCGGTGCCGCTTTGATCGCAGATATGATTCACCTCGGCTGCCAGGCCGTCGCTGATGTCGATCATGGCCCGGGCAACGGGAGCGATGGATGGGGAGACATCCAACCGGCAACCGGGGGCCAGGTGCTTTTCCCTTAATTCGCTGGGAGGGTCAAGTCCGGCCGCCAGCATGGCCAGGCCGGCTGCCGAACCCCCTAAGGGGCCGGTGACGCAAAGCAGTTCTCCGGGGCTGGCATCGCTTCTCAGGCGCAGGTTCCCTGGAGACACACGACCCAGCAGGGTGATGCTGATGGTGGTCACCTCACCGTGGGTGGTATCCCCCCCGGCGATCACTGCGCCGTAGCGTCGGCAGGCCTCGGCCATTCCCCTGTAGAGCGCTTCGACCCAGGCCACATCGGTGTCCGCTGCCAGGGCCAGGGAGACGAACATGAACGTGGGTGTGCCGCCCATGGCCGCGATGTCGCTGACATTGCAGGCGACCGACTTGATTCCCACTTGCCGCGGTGTGGCCCAGTCGCGTCTGAAGTGGCTCGCCTCCACCAGCATGTCCGTGGTGACGAGCAGAAAATCACCGTTCGGGAAGGATCCAGCGATGACGGCGGCGTCGTCGCCAATGCCGGCCACCAGGTCGGGATGGAAGATCGGGGATTGCCGGGCGAGTCTGTCGATCAGGGCGAACTCGCCGCCGATGTCATGGATTTTCATCTTGCGCGGTTCCCAGCAGGTGGCTGACTTTTTTCAGCCGCGGCGTTCCGGCCACCAACCGGCCCTTCGTTGCCGTCGGACGCCGGCAGCAGTACGTTGAATTGGGACCCCCCGCCCGGTTCACTGAAAACGTCGATATACCCCTTGTGGTTCTTGACGATGCGGTTGGCGTCAGCCAGCGAAATTGAATCGGCGTCCGGTACCCGGGGAGGTGATGTTTTATCCGATGTCATGGTCAACGATGGCTTTGATGGCAGCGTCCGGCAGTTTTGGTGTTCGTTGAACCCTAACCTGTTTCCGACCGCCTCCGCAAGAACTTTAAGACGGGAGCCGATCTCGCCGAACGCAGCTTTCTGCTTGCGCAACCGGCGGGATCAACGGTAAGGTGCGATTCATTTGCCGCCGCCGACCGCCGAGGCGGTCCGTTTGATCGAGAATGAAGCGATGCCAATTCGGCGCAGTACCCAAGCGTGACAGGAGCGTTTAACCGACCATGATTATCGAATACAACCGAATCTTGCCCACCATCGGAAAAAACGTGTTTATCGCACCTACCGCCGTCGTGATCGGCGATGTCACCATTGGCGACCATGCCAGCATCTGGTTCAATACGGTGCTTCGAGGAGACATGGCGCCGATAACCATCGGCAGCCACACGAACATCCAGGACAACTGCACGGTTCACACCGATTTCGGCAAACCGGCCACGATCGGAGACCATGTTACCGTGGGACACAACGCGGTGGTCCACGGGTGCACCATCGACGCCGGCAGCCTGGTGGGTATCGGAGCCATCGTGCTCAATGACGCCCATGTAATGGCGCAGACCGTGGTTGCCGCCGGTGCCGTGGTCCGGGAAGGCGCACGGGTGGGCCCCCGGCAACTGGTGGCCGGCACACCGGCCGTCGTCAAAAAGGAACTGCTCGACCTGCCGATGGACCGATTTGAGCGGTCGGTTGAGCAGTACTTGAAGCTTGCCGGCAACTACCTGGATCAGAAGATCTGACGGAGGCATGCAATGGCCAGGGCCGCGGAAAACCAACGGCCATGTCACGACCGGGTGGACCGGTCGCCGGAAGGCGATCAAAACATGCCTTGACAGCTGTGAAAAATCGCCTTAAACTTCTATTATAATTAGCTGATATAGACGCCTGCCTGCTGGTTCAGCCATACCGTACGCGCCTGCACCTGCCCCCGCTGAATTGTTTTTCCCGTGTTCCGCTGGTCGACCGACGTCGACGATGGCGCAGTCGAGGATGTCGCCAATGAAAACAATCATAAAGATGTGCCTATCCGGCTCCCGGAAGGCCGCCAAGATCTCCGGGAGCGCACGATGGGCAAGGGCACTGTTCCCGTCGGACCGCGGGCTGGAGTGCTGCGCATAAGCGCACGGCATGCCGGCAAAACGGTGCGACGGTGGCATCCTGATGCAACGCTTCAACGAAAAGGAGGCATGCCATGAAATTTTCCGATATTTTCGTTCCACGCTGGCAGAATTCCAATCCGGAGGTGCGCAAACGGGCGGTGGAACGGCTCAGGGACACCAAACTGCTGGCGCAGATCGCCGAAAAAGATGACGACCCCGGCGTCAGCCGGGCGGCCATGACCCGGTTGGAGAGTCTCCAGGTAAGAGAAACCGTAGCGTGAGGGAAAGATCCGCAAAAAGGTCGGGTCCGGGTGCGACAGGGGACACCCGGACCTGAAATGGATGGTATGCATCCAATTGACGTTATTTTCAGGAAAGTTTTTCCGCCAGGCCGGTGATTGCCTCCAGGTAGCGATCCAGGCCGCGCATGAAGATGTCGTTGTGGTTGGCGCCGGGCACTTTGACCAGAAGCTTGTCCTGGGCTCCGCTGGCCGCGAACAGCGCCTCCCCATCGCTAAAGGGAATAATATGGTCAAATTCCGCGTGAATGATCACGGTCGGTTTGGTGAAGGTTTTGATTTTGTCCACATTGGCAAATCCACGGGCCTCATCGAATCCGATCCGCTCCGGGTCCACGCCCAACAGCCGCAGCAGCGGTCCCGCCCATGCAAATCCGCTTTCGACAATCAGTCCGTCTATCCGGTCCCCGCTCGCGTCGGCCAACTCCAGTGCAGACGCGCTTCCTAAGGATCTGCCCATGACGATCAGCGGACCGGTATAGCCGTTATCGGTTTTCCATTTTTCGGAGAAATCCAGAACCCGATGGCAGTCGGCCATCATGGCGGACACTGTCGGGGTGCCGCCGGAACGGCCGTAGCCCCGGTAATCCACGGCCATGAAGTTGATGCCCAGCCGGTTGAACAGCGGACCGATATCGTCGTAGTCGGAAACGATTTCGCCATTGCCGTGAAAAAAGAGAATCGTGGGGCCGCCTGCGTGGGCCATGTGAAACCGGGCGCCGACGTGAACGTCGCCTTCCACCGGAATCAGGATCTCCTGGAACCGTCCTCCGCCACGGTCGGTTCCGGATGTTTGGCGCGGATGGAAGAGAAACATCAGTACATCGGGTCTGTCAAGGGCGGTGTAATCAGTCGGGCCTTTTCGGGGCATGGGTGTCCTCCTTGCCGGTGACGGGAAAAACTTAGTTGCACTTAAAATAAATATGGTCGATCGGATGCGGCTGCGTCAAGGGGCGTTTACAACTGGCAATGAAAGAGGTAAGTAATCGTCCATGAGGGTTCTGGGTATTTCTGACATCGTGGTTCCCGAATTGTCCGAACGGTTTGACGCGCGATCATTCGATGGTGTCGAACTGGTTCTGAGCTGCGGTGATTTGCCGCCGGAGTATCTTTCATCCATCCGTGAACAGCTGGATGCACCGCTCTATTACGTGCGGGGCAACCATGACATTCGCTACCAGAGCGCTCCGCCTGTCGGTTGCGTGAACCTGCACCAACGGCGGATTACATTCAAGGGGCTTCGTATGATGGGACTGGAGGGATCACGCTGGTACAACGGCGGGCCGATTCAGTACCGGGATTACCAGATGCGCCAGATGATCTGGCGCATGATGCCGGGGCTGTGGTTCGGAGGTGGTGTGGACATGGTGATTGCCCACGCGCCGCCCAGGCACATCCACGATGCGGAAGACCGCTGCCACCGGGGCTTCGACAGCTTTCTCAAGCTCATCAGCCGATTTAAACCCCGTTATTTTATCCACGGCCACATTCACGGCCAGTTCACCGACCCGGCCCAGCGGGTGACCCGCGTGGGCAACACGCGTGTGATCAACACCTTTGCCTTCCATGTTTTTGAGGTGGCCCATGAGTAGCCTGACCGGTCTGATCAAAAAACTGTGGCACGGCAACCGTCCCAGCGAAGCCAAGTGCTTCCGGGAGAACCAGGCGTGCGAAGGCGCCTTCGATCACATCGATCGGGGTGTCTGCAGCGTGCCCCTTGAGCAGATCGTTGGCAGTGTGGGGCGCTACCATGACTTCGACAGCCAGTTCAAACTCAAGAACCACGTGCCACCGGACCGGCTGATCAGTGTCAAGCAGGCCATGCGGGAAGGAAAATCCCTGCCGCCGGTCAAGCTCTACAAAATCAAGGATGAGTACTACGTCCTGGACGGCAACCACCGCATCGCCGCAGCCAAGGAATTCGGCCGCAGCGACATCATGGCCAAGATCGTTGAATTCATTCCCTCCAGCAACACCCTGGAGAACATCATTTACCGGGAAAAGAGCGAGTTTATGGAGCAGACCGGATTGACCCGCCCCATCGACATCTCCGAGGTGGGCCAATTCCCCTACCTGCTTGAACAGGTGGAGGCCCACCGGGCCTTTCTCGCCGGTGGGGAAAAACCGGGCGCCACGCTCAAAGAGGCTGCCGAAGACTGGTACCTTACGATTTATCAACCCATGACAGGCATCATCCAGAAGGGGAACCTGCTGGCGTCCTTTCCCGGACGCACCCTGGACGACCTTTACGCATACATCTCATTTCACCAGTGGGAGAAGGGGCGCACGCGCCGCTACGGCATCGGCATCGAGAAGCTCATACCCGGAGACATGGAGGCATTCAGAAAGGAGATGTCCACGATGAACAAAGAAGAGTACCCGGAAATGCTGCGCAGCATCACGGCGTTCATCACCATGAACGTGGAAGCCAAGCGGGAACTGAAGATCGTGGACAAGCTCTTCGCCTTGCCGGAAGTCAGGGAGGTTCACTCCATTCATGGAAGCATCGACATCCTGGTGAAGATTACCCTGACCCGGGACCTGCTCTCTTCCGACGCCGAGGTGATCGGTCAGTTCGTCCACGCCAAGGTGCGCCAGATCGACGGCATCCTCTCCACCCAGACATTGATTCCTGGAGAGTCGAGGGTGAAGCCTGAGCAATGATCGATTCCAGGCCGGAAACGGCGGTCTATCGGAACGATCCAACCATCCCGGAGGGTTTCCATGAATTGCCCCAGGTGTAAGGCTGCAGTGGATCAGGGCGCGAAGTTTTGCCGGCAGTGTGGGCGTCCCATAGGCATGGCGTGCCCAACCTGCGGGGCGCCCAATCCACCCGACAGCAAGTATTGCGGCGATTGCGGCGGCCGCGTCACGGTGATGAAGCGGGCGCCGCCGGGAGTCAGCCGGCAGTTGGCGGATGATTCGGTGCCCCGCGTGGTTTGGCATGGCGAACGGCGGCATGTGACAGTCCTTTTCACCGATCTGACCGGCTACACGGCCCTTTCCGAAAAATATGACCCGGAGGATGTTCAGGCGCTGACGGCGGCCATCCAATCCAAGGTCTCGGCAATCATATTAAAGTATCTTGGATACGTGGAGCGGGTGATCGGCGACGGCATCATGGCTGTTTTCGGTCTGCCCATGTCCCATGAAGACGATCCGGTGCGCGCCATCAAGGCTGCCCGGGAAATCCATCAGACGGTCGCCGCGCTTCAGCCGTTCAAGGCGATGGACGACGCCGAGCAGATCAGCATGCATACCGGCATCAACACCGGCCTGGTGGTCACCGCCGACCCCCGCGCCGAGGGCGGCGAATACAAGCTCTCCGGCGATGCCGTCAATCTGGCGTCGCGGCTATCGGATATGGCCGAAGCCAACACCATTTTGGTCGGCACCGAGACCTATCGGCAAGCATCGGGTGTATTTGATTTTGAAGCCAGGCCGCCGCGGCAGGTCAAAGGCAAATCGGATGTGATTCAAGCCTATGCCGTGGCTCGGGTGAAGGACCGCCCCGTAACGGTTCGCAGAAGAACGGGACTTCAGTCGCGGCTGGTGGGCCGCCGGTTGGAGATGTCCCAGCTTCGCGAAGCCACGACCCGGTTGAAGCAGGGGTACGGGTCCATCTGCGCCATCATCGGCGAAGCCGGCACCGGCAAGAGCCGTCTGATCGATGAATTTGAAACCGAGTTCGTCAACGAGGACCGGAATTGGATCACCGGCTTCGCCTATGCCCATACCCAACCCATTCCTTATTATCCCCTGCTCGATCTGGTTCGGCGCTGGCTCAACCCCGAGGATATCGCCACCAGCGAGGACCTCAAAGCCCTGATCACCGATCGCGTCGGTTCCAAGCTGGGTTTGAATGCCGAGGAGATTCCCATTATCCAGGGGCTCCTCGGGCTCGAGGTCACTGAAACCGAAGGCATGAGTCCCGAAATCTGGCAAAAACGGCTGACCGCCGCGATCACCCGTCTCATGTCCGCCATTGCCGCCGAGAAGCCGACGGTCTTTTGCCTCGAGGATCTTCACTGGGCCGATACCGCCGGTCTCGACCTGCTGCGGGCCATGCTGGCCGAATTCGGTTCACCGTCCATTTTGCTGTGCACCTACCGCCCCCAGTTCAGCCTGTTCACCAGCGACCAGTCCGAAGCGATGGGCGCCGTCTATCGGGAAATCCGGTTGAGCGAGCTTTCCCCATCCGAAGCCACGGACATGATGGAATCGCTGCTGGACAGCGGCCTGCTGCCGCTGGATCTGGTGCGGCTGATTCGCGACCGCGCCGAAGGCAACCCGTTTTACCTGGAAGAGATGGTCAACGCCCTGATCGACGCGGGCGCATTGATTTTCAAACACGATCAATGGCAGCTGAAGCGGGCCTTTCTGCAAAGCGACGTTCCCTCTACGATCCACGGTGTCATCGCTTCCCGTCTGGACCAGCTCAGCTTGAAAGCCAAGCGTGTGCTCCAGGAGGCATCGGTCGCCGGCCGGGCCTTTTTGTACGATATCCTCACGCGCATATCGGTATACAGCGATGGGATCGAAGACGGCCTTTACGAACTGGAGCGCAGCGGCCTGGTGCACACCCGCGCGCTGCACCCCGACATGGAATTCATGTTCAAACACGCGCTGATTCAGGAAGTCGGCTACAGCAGCCTGCTGCGCAGCGAACGGCAACAGGTGCACGAACGCATCGCCCAGGTGATGGAACAGCTTTTTTCAGACCGCTTATATGAATTTTACGAAACGCTGGCCCTGCATTTCAAACAGGGGCTGTCCACTGCCAAGGCGGTCAATTATCTGATCCGGTCCGGCACCAAAGCATTGCGGCGCTGTGCGCTGGAGGAGTCGGATCAGTATTTCAGGGAGGCCCAGGCCCTGCTGGAAGATTGGAAATCCCAGTCCGAGGAAGAAAACACCCTGATGCTGGATGTGATCAACGAGTGGGCCTTCGTTTTCTATTTCCGAGGCCGCAATCGCGAATTGCTGGCGCTGTTTCAAAAATATCAGCCGCTGCTCGACGGGTTGGCGGACCCCTCACGGGAGGGCATGTACTGGGCCTGGCGGGGATGTGCGCTGTGGCACCGGCACCGGTTCATGGAGGCGTATGAATGCCTGTCCCGGGCGTTGGCCCTGGGCGAAAAGGCCGGCGACAACCGTTTGCTGGCCTACGCCAACACCTGGATGAGCTTTCCGTGCAGCGAGTTGGGCGACATCGAAAAGGCCATTGCGTGCAGCCGGGCCGCCGAGCGGCTCTACGAAGAAGGGCGGATAAAAGACCCCTATGTCTATTTCCACGCCCTCGCCGGCGAAGGCTATGCCTCATGGCACCGCGGCGACCGGCAGGCGACCCATGATATCGGTACCCGGCTGCTCGCCTTCGGCAGGCATCAGACCAATATCCGCAGCATGGTCATGGGGCATTGCTGCCACGGCTGGAGTCACCTGATTGCAGGGGATATGGCCCGGGCCACGGGCAGTTTCGAGGAAGCCGTGCGCGTTTCCGCCGATCCCTGGTATGCCCAGTTCCCGATTCTGGCCCTGTGCTACGGCCGGATCAGCAACGGGCAATTTGGCTCCGCCCTGAAGCTGCTCAACCAGCTGATGGCATTCAGCGATGCCCATGGTGCCGAATTCGTCGGTGAACCGGCCCGATTTTTTTTCAGCCTGATTGCCATCCAACAAGGCGATGTCGAAGCGGGCATCGCCCGCATGGAACAGCTGCTCGAAAAATGGGGCACGGCCGGTTGTCGGCTGCGCTATCTGAACTGTGGATTTGTCATGGCCCAAGTCTACGCGAAATTGATAGGCATGACCGATCAAACCCCTGACCGAAAGGCCGCCGACCGGTCGGCAGCGCTTTATCAGAAAGCGTTGTGGTGGTACCGTACCTGCATCGACACGGCGCAGGCGCTCGGGACCACGGCCATGCAGGGCCGTGCCTTTCTCGAACTGGGCGACCTCTACCTGACCGTCGACAACCCGGATGATGCGCAAGGGGCCTACCAAAAAAGCATTGCCTTATTTGAGCAAAGCGACGCCGGGATGTACTTGCAGCACGCCAGGGAGAAGTTGGAAAAATTGAAATGACGATTTTCACAAGAGAGAAATTGTCTCACCAAAGGGTTTGGCCCTTTGGCGTATTGGTGCGGCTTGGCTTTTTGGCGTTGCCTGCCCTGGCCCGGGACCGCTTTGTGGACCGCGCTTATTCTGACCGGGTTGCCGCACCATGGTGATGAGCCAACAACCAATCACCCGTAGGACACCATGAAGAAAGGATTCCAATGAAATACCGCTATCTGGGGTCATCCGGCCTGCTGATGTCGCGCCTTACGCTGGGAACCATGACCTTCGGTGCGCCGGATTGGGGCTGCGATGAAAAGGCGTCTCACCACATTATCAGAAGATACCTAGACGCCGGCGGCAACTGCCTGGACATTGCCGACATCTATGCCGGCGGACGATCCGAGGAGATCGTGGGTACACTCATGCCTGAATTGAATCGCGATGGGCTCATCATCGCCAGTAAATGCGCCCTTCCCTCCGGGCCTGCCGTGACGCAGGTCGGTGCCAACCGCAAACAGATCATCGCCTCGTGTGAGAAAAGCCTGAAGCGGCTGAAGACCGATTATATCGACCTTTACCACATCCACGTTCCCGACCCGGTGACGCCTGTCGAGGAAACCATGCGGGCCATGGACGATCTCGTGCGGCAAGGCAAGGTTCGGTATACGGGGTCCAGCATGTTCTTCGGGTGGCAGCTGACCAAGGCCCAGGGCATGGCCGGCGCACAGCACCTGGAAAAAATGGTGGCCGGTCAATACATCTACAGCCTTATTCACAGGGAACTGGAAAGGGAAACCATCCCGGCGGCCATCGATGCCGGCATCGGCATCACCTGTTTCAGTCCGCTTGGCGGCGGACTGCTGACCGGCAAATATCGGGGTCAGGAAAAACCGGAGAAGGGCACCCGCGCCTCCTTTCGCACCCACGTCGACGGTCCCCGGTTCTGGCACCCACGCGGTTGCCGAACCGCCGATATCGTCGCCGATGTCTCCAAACGATCCGGCATAGCCAGCGAAAAACTGGCCATTGCATGGCCCCTGGGGCGAAAATTTGTCACCTCGGTGATCATCGGCGTCAGGACTGCCGATCAACTGGAAGCGAACATGGCTCCTGCCGACTGGGATCTTCCCCAAGAGGTGTGGCGTGAATTGGAAGAAAGAACGCGTCCCGAAGAAGAATACATGACCTGGTACCAACAATTTAACCATCGGCGCTTTTTCGCGGCAAGCGAGTTCCATGAAGGGAAAGCGGACGCGATATAGATTCCTCATCGGATCAAGGACGCGCGTCTGGTTCCAACCGGTTGACTTTCTCTTGTCGACCGCCGCCGAAAATTTGGTTTCCGGCCATTGCAGCGGTGAAGGGATGCTTGACATGCGCAGCCCAATGGATAGCTGACCCATTCCCGGTGCCAACCGGGATGTGGCGGTTAACGCCCGCCAAAAAAACCAGCCGCTCACGGCTTTTCGCCTTCCCTGACGATTCGAATTCGATGGGTCTCCTGAAGCGTCTGCCAGACCCGTTTCATGATCTCCCGGCCGGTTTCCGTATCGTCGCCGGCGCCTTTGCTGATATACACGTCGAAGGCATACTGCAGGTAGGGCAGGCTCTCTTCGTCCATCTGGGCGATGAGCGCTTTTTCCTTCAGGGACATGCCGGACAGGATCTCCGCCACGATCCGCTGCACGTCCACAGGGGGGTTTTCTCTGTGTTTCATCGGTCCCGCCTTCAGGAGCGCTGAAACAGAGTTCTGGACTTCCATGGATCGGGGTCGCCATCCGAGGGTTGATGGTAGGGGGCGTTTTCGTAGTCCACGGCGGCGACATGTGCACACATGCTGCCCAGCTTATTGATGACCACCTGGTGCTCGGGGTGCACCTGGTAGTGCTTGAGGGTATCCAGGTTGGCAAATACCGCCACCAGGGCAAAATCATATGACCGGTCGGACCGGACGACGTCCCGGCCGAAATCATAGCTCTGGATCTCATCGACGCGGTCGGGCAGCCGATCCAGCAGGGCCTCCAGTTCATCGATCGCTTCAGGGGTGACGTCGGGCTTGAATTTCATCATCACGACATGGGTAATCATGGTTGTTCCCTTCTGCATACTTAATTCGACATTGAACATTCTGCGGTTCGCCTTTCCCTCGGCCCCTTGACTCCTCGACCCCTCGAACCCTTCCTCATCTATACCAGCGACTTGCAATAAATGGCCTTGCCGTCGCCCACGCTGTAGAAGTCCTTGAGCACCGTCTCCAGGCGATAGCCGCAGCTCTCATAAAAGGCGCGCGTGCTGGCGTACTGCACCCGCTGCGACGTGTCCACGTAAATCCGGCCGCCGCCGGCCGCCTTGATGCGGCGTTCGGCCTCCGCCAGCAGCCGGCGGCCCAGCCCGCGGCCCTGGAAGTCCGGATGAACGGCGATCCAGTAGAGGTCGTAGCTGGATGCCGTGCAGGGGATGGGGCCGAAGCAGGCATACCCGGCCAGGCGGCCGTAGTGGTCGGCCATGATGAAATGGTACCCGCTGGCTTCCCCTTTCTCCAGGCGCTCCACCACCAGTTCCTCGGCCACACCCACTTCCTCCGGATGAAAAAAGCCGGTGATGTCCACCAGGCGGCGCACGCGCTGGCCGTCCTCGGGAACGACCGTATCCCGGAAGGTCACCCCGTGGACCCGATGGGTGGGGGCGTGGCGGCCGTCCGCCCACTGAGCGGCGCCTTCGACGAGCCCCTTGAAGAAGGACAGGGCATTTTTTCCCAGCGTCTGCGTGCGGTAGCCGCCTTCCTGGACGACGATCGTCGGCAGACCCAGGCCACCGATCATCCGGCCGTTTTCGGCAAAATCCGTTACCGTCAGGGACCACGTTCCGGTGGGGTCGCCCTTGGCCGGGTCCAGGCCCAGTCCAAGAATCAGGAAGTGCGGCTGGAATTCTTCGATCCGGCGAAGGGCCCGGGCCAGGGCCTTGCGGTAACGCTCGCCGTCGACCGTCTCGGGCAGGGGAAGGTTGAGGTTGAAGCCTTCGCCTTCGCCGTCGCCGCGCTCCTCTTCGAACCCGCAGAAATAAGGGTAGGCGAACCTGGGGTGCCCGTGAATGGAGACGGTGAGCACATCGCTTCGGCGGTAGAAGATGTCCTGGCCGCCGTTGCCATGATGGTAGTCTACATCCAAAATAGCCACCTTGCCGTGGGTGCACAGGTACTGGGCGGCGATGGCGTTGTTGTTGAAATAGCAGAATCCGCCGAAGGACCGGCGCTCGGCGTGATGGCCGGGGGGGCGGATCAGGGCGTAGGCGATCCGCCGGCCGTCAAGGATCTCGCGGGCGGCGGTCAGGGCGCAGTCCACGCTGCGACGGGCGGCCAGATAGGCGTTGGCGTTGATCGGCGTGAAGGTGTCGATGCAGTAGTAGCCGGACAGCACGGACGGTTCCTTGGGCGGCCGGGTCTTGTTGCGAATAGGGAAAATATAGGGATACAGGGATTTTCCGGCGGGCACTTCCGCGCAGGCCCGTTTGAGGTAGTTCACGAAATCCGCATCGTGAACCGCGTGAAGGTGTTTGTCCGGAAAGGGGCGCGGTTTGATGGTGGTGAACAGCCCGCTGGGTTCGATGGTTTTTAAGATGCTTTTCACGCGCACCGGCGACTCTACGTACCCGCGCTCGTTGACATGGTGGATGTCGTGCCGGTCGTTGACGATCAGGGCGACCTGCTCCTCCGAACGGCTTTCCACCGTGGTCACGATGGCCGCCGGCTTGACATAGCGATAATCCCGCAGGCGTACCGGGTCGTCCCGGAAACTCGCCACCACTTTGTCGACATAATCGGCCGGGCAATAGTCGGCGTATTTGCGCTCCAGCACGGCCCGCACCACCTGTCGGGCAAAGGCCTTTTTCAGCGGGTTGCCGCTGCCCAGGTCGTCGTAGACCAGGTGGGGCATGCAGGTATCGCCGGGTTTTACAGGGGATTCGTAGCCGGTGTTGACGATGGGCCTAGCGCCGTACCGTTCGTAAAAGCGCAGGCGGGCCCGGTTTTGTTTGAGCTCTGCCGAATCCGGGCAGGCAGCGGCATCATCGGGAAGGCACTCGAAAAAGAGGCCGGCCACTTTAAGGGCCGTGGCCTCGCGACGGATGCGGTCGTACAGGGCGCCGCCGATGCCGCCACCGGCGCGGCCGGAAGCGGTGGCGATCCAGTCCAGGTAGGCGAAGTGCAGCTCCGGTTCGTGAAGCAGCATGGCGAACCCGCGCACCTTGGCCTTGATGCTCTCGGCAACGAAGAGGATGGTGCGAAAACGCTGTTTAAAGGGGTTGCGGAGCTTTTCGGCAATGTGGTCGACCTCTTTTTCGTCCGCGGCGGTGAATTGCGTGCGCAGGATCTCCTGCACCTGGCTCAGGGTGCTCTTGTTCACCGGCAGTATGTTGTCATAGATTCGTCGAATGCGCAGCATGCGGTTCGTTCCTTCGCAGGGTCAATGGGGGAGGCTTAAATGGGGTCGCCCGACGCGCCCGGCGATAGGCCATCGGCGACGATACGGCCGACGGCGTCGGCATAGGTGATGCCTGCCCGATCCAGGGCGGCGGCAAACCCGGCATCTGGCGACAGACAGGGGTTGGCATTGATCTCCAATACCCACGGATGACCTGCCGGGTCCACCCGGAAATCCACCCGGGCATAGCCGTTGAGGCCGAATTGGTCCCAGCAGCGACGGGCCAGCGCGTTGAGGCGTTCCAGCAAACCTCGATCGGACGGATCGAAATCGAACCGGCGCGGGGTGTGGTGAAACGCGAAGGCCGCCTCGTCCCACTTGGCCTGATAATCCACAATGCGGGGCATGTCCTCGGTGTAGCCCTCAAAAACGATCTCCGCCGGTGGGAGCACTTCCGGGCCCCGGGCACCGGCCAATATCGACAGGTTGAATTCCCGGCCGGCGATGAACCGTTCGGCAAAGCAGGCGCCCCCCAGCAGCGGGGCCCGGGACCGGAGCAGGGGGAAAACGGTCGCCGGATCGGCATGGTTGACGATGCTCTGTCCGTCCAGGCCGATGGAGGCGTGTTCCCAGACCGATTTGATGATCCATGCGCCCTGGCCGGCATCGCCGCCATGAACCGCATGGTCATGGCCGGGCCAGGGGCCGATCCACCCAGGTGTGGGGATGCCGCCCGCGGTCATCCACCCTTTGGCCAGCACCTTGCCGGAGGTGAGCACCATGGCCTCTGCCCGGGCACCGGTGTAAGGCAGGGCCATGGCGTCGAGGCAGAAGGGGAACAGATGGATGAGCCGACCCTGGCCGCCGATGGATTCTACCAGGTTGAACACCAGGTCCACCCGCCGGCGGCGCAGTTCCTGCGCCAGTGCCAGCAGGTTCAGGCTGCAGGAGATGCGGCAGGAGGAATGGCCCTGCATCTCCAGTGCCTGGGCCACGGCATCGGCCTGGGCAACCACGTCCAGGGCATCGGGGTGATCGGCGTCGGTGACGGTGTCGTGAACAATGGCCACCAGCATCAGGCGGCTCCGCAGCGGGGGCCCGCGTGGGGAATCCGGGCGGCGGCCGAGTCGATGATCCAGCCGATCAACTCCTGATAGGGGATCCCCAGGTGGTTGCAGATGATGGGCAGGTCCGAATGCTCGGGGTGAATGCCGGCCAGCGGGTTGACCTCGATAAACAGCGGATGGTCGTTTTCATCGCAGCGCAGGTCCAACCGGCCCGCATCCCGGCAGCCCAGGGCCCGCCAGGCGGCAAGGGCCACTTCCTCGGCCTCGGCAACCACCGGATCGTCACCGGCGCGCATCAGGGTGTACAGAACCCGCGACTCGCACTCCTCCTTGTTGACATAAGAGTAAACCCCCGGCTCCGCCGTGTCCAGCAGATGCACCTCGATGGTACCCAGCACACGCGCCTTGGCGCCGGTGCCCACGATGCCCGTGGTGAACTCACGACCCGGCAGATAGGGCTCGATGATCACCGGCTGCCGGAAGGCGTCGATCAATCGCCTGCAGGCCGGTTCGAGATCTTTTTTGTGGCGGACGATGGACTGCGGTGTGACGCCCTTTCCCGTTCCTTCTGCGACGGGCTTTACGAAATAGGGCGGTGCAAAGCCCACTGACCCGGCGTCGTCGGCGGTCTCGACGACGCAGAAGTCGGAAGTGGGCACGCCGGCGTCACGGATGACCCGCTTGGTCATCCCCTTGTGAAGGCTCAGGCTCATGACCAGCGGGTCCGAAAAGGTATAGGGGATCCGGTACATGTCCAGAAGCGCAGGCACCTGTGCCTCGCGGCCGATGCCGTGCATGCCTTCGGCAATGTTGAACACCAGGTCCCAACGCCGGCCGGCAACCAGCGCGGCTGCCAGCTGGCGACTGTGGCCGATGCGTTCGGTGCGGTGTCCCAAGGACCGGATGGTCGATTCGATAGCGTTGATGGTGTCGTCGCGGTCGAACTCGGCCGTCTCTTCTTCCGAAAAACCTTCCGCCAGATACGCTGAGCGAAGGTCGTAAGTCAGTCCGATTGTCAGGGTCATCGATTGATATCTCCATAAGTCGGTTTGGTCGTCGGCACCCATTCCGTGAAGCCTAAAAAAGCATCGGGGATGCGTCCTGTCAAGGGCGCATTCCCCGATGGGCCGTTAACTAATCAGGATTTAATCGATTGCGGTGTGGTCGTGTTCCGGATACCGGTAGATGCCGTTCTCGTAATTTTTCAGCACCAGGGCGTCGTCTTCTCGACCCACCACATAGTCGGGCATGAGCGGGATTTTACCGCCGCCGCCGGGGGCGTCAACCACGTAGGTGGGCACCGCATAACCGCTGGTGAATCCACGCAGGCCGCGGATGATCTCCAGACCCTTGGCAATGGGGGTGCGAAAGTGTGCCGATCCGGTAATCGGGTCGCACTGGTACAGGTAGTACGGGCGTACACGCATCTTGAGCAGGTTGTGAACGAGACTGCGCATGGTCTCAAGGTTGTCGTTGACCCCCTTGAGCAGCACCGTCTGGGACCCTAAAGGAATCCCCGCATCAGCCAGCATGGTGCAGGCGCGCAGCGCTTCGGGCGTACATTCATCCGGGTGGGTAAAGTGCAGGCTCATCCACAACGGGTGATACTGACGCAGCATGCGAACCAGTCGCTGAGTGATGCGCTGGGGCAGCACCGCGGGAACTTTGGTGCCGATGCGAACGATCTCGACATGCGGGATCTGGCGCAGCCGGGACAGAATCCAGGAGAGCTTCTCCTCTCCCAGCATCAACGGGTCGCCGCCGGAGAGGAGTACATCACGGATGGACGGCGTCTGCGCGATGTAGGCAAAGGCCCGCTCCAGTCGGTTGCGGCTGGGGTGAATACCGCCATGGCCCACCACGCGGGAACGGGTGCAGTAGCGGCAGTAGGTCGAGCAAAAGTCGGAAAGCAGCAGGAGTACCCGGTCCGGATAGCGGTGGACCAGTCCGGGCACCGGGCTCATGCCGTCTTCACCCAGCGGATCGTCGGCTTCACCCGCTGTACGAGCGGTTTCGTGAACCGTGGGGATGACCGTGCGGCGAATGGGCTGGTCGGGGTCGTCCCGGGAAACCAAGCTCATGTAGTAGGGCGTGATCCCCAACGGCAGCACCGTTTCCGTGCCGGTGAACGCCGCGCGCTCATCTGCGGAGAGGCAAATCATCGATTCCAGCTGGGAAAGACTGCGGATACGGTGGCTGGTCTGCCACTGCCAGTCATTCCACAACTTGGTGGGGACGCTGGGATAATGTCGCTTGCGGAACGATCTGACGGCCGGGCTGAGAATTCCGGCGCGCTGGGTGGGGAACCGGACGATTCGCCCGGCGGGTTGGACGGTGGCAATGGAAGCGGCAGCTTCCAGACATGGACTAGGGTCGGGAGGTTCGTCGTCACCCTCCTGAGCTGCCTGCGGCGGTGCTTCGATCAGCTGTTCGTTCCTTTTAATGGTGACCTGCATGGCGTCTGGTTTCCTTTATTAAAAAAGGTTGACTTTGTTCCGGTCCGTTGCCGTTGGGAACCGGGGCTTCGTTCCGACATTTCATTCGGATTCGATTGGCGCGAATATATGTCTTTTCGGCTTAAATGCAAGAAAAAAAATAGCATCGTGAAAAAAAAAATTATATCAACATACCAATAAGTTAAATTGATTTTGCACCTGGCCCGATCGTGGCGGGGTGCTTTTGACCGTTCAATTTGGCGTTAAAGGCACCTTAGTGGCGTTCCAAATGAATGTTAAAAGCAATAAATACAGGAAGATGAAAAAAAAACGAGGTAGTTTGACGAAACGGCGGCCGGCGACTGAACACGCCGCCGCTGCGCCAGGCTGTGGACAGCGCGTGAAATTCATTTTATAAAGCGGGCATCGAACCTCGGCGAGACGATCTTTTTTACCACCTATTCTACAGAAAGCGGGACAGGATGAGCTTGTCGGATACCGACCCACGCGTCGCTTCGATTATCATGGCTGCCGGAAGAGGCAGCCGAATGCAAGGTTATGCGGGCAACAAAACCCTGCTGCCGCTGGTGCCCGGCGGCGATGGGGTTGTCGGCAGCCACCCCATTCTCATGCACCTGATGGAAAATCTGCCGCCCGGCCCCAAGGCGCTGATCGTCAACCATCGCAAAGAAGAGGTGATGGCGGTCACGCGCGGCACCGGTGCCGTCTATTGTGAACAGCCGGTGCTCAACGGCACCGGCGGCGCCATTCTTGCCGCCGGGGGGTTTGTCAACGCTCAGCGGGCTGCCCATGTGATCATCACCATGGGTGACGTGCCCTTTGTGCAAAAGCGGACCTACGGCCGGCTGGTTGACGGTTTGGGCACCCACGATCTGATGATATTGGGCTTTTCCCCCGAGAATAAGAAACAGTATGGGATGCTGGAAATCGAAGCGGGCCGGGTGAAAAAGATTACCGAGTGGAAATACTGGAAAGACTATCCGGCGGACCGGCAGGATTCCCTGACCGTCTGCAACTCCGGCATTTATGCCGTGCGCGGAGCGGTGTTGGCGGACTATCTGCCCATATTGGCATCCCGACCGCAGATCGTGCAAAAGCAAGTCAACGGCAGGATGACGGACATCGAAGAGTACTTTTTCACCGATCTGATCGAATTCATGGTCAAAGACGGCAAGCGGGTCGGTTTCCACGTCGTCGAGGACGAATTCGAAACCATGGGAATCGATGACGTGGCCGCCCTGGAAAAGGCCCAGACGATTTACCGGGCGTGGACCCGCTAAATCTTCGGTCTTCTTAACAGGTCTGGGCACATCACGCCGCCGTGATCCGGTTTTTTCCCACCAGCGGTTTCATGAAAACCAGGCCAGCAGCCGGTCCGGCGGCCAGCGGGACGAGCAGGTACTGCGGGGGCGCCATGGCCGCGATCCACTGCATCAGCGACAGGCTGACCACGGTGATGGAAAAGCCGATGCAGTTGACCAGGGTCAGGGCGCTGCCCACCAGTTGCGGCGGTGCCGTGCGGGCCACGATGGTTGAAAATTGCGGAGAATCCCCCACCACGGCCGTTCCCCAGAGCAGCATGAAGGCCAGGAACAGGGCAGGGGGGGCCGCGAAAAAGAGGGGAGACAATAGGCAGCAGATGCCGGAGACCGCCAGCTGGGTGAAGGCGATCGGTGCGCTGCCCACGCGGGCCGAGACGAGTCCGCCGAGGCTGCACCCCGCACTGCCGATGCCGATGATCAGAAAGGTCCAGAAGGAGACATTGCGCGAAGGGCCGGGAGCGCTGGACAGGTATGCGGCCAGGAAGACCGGTACGAAGGCCCACAGGCTGTAAAGCTCCCACATGTGGCCAAAGTAGCCCAGGGCGGCGGCACGAAGTTCCCGATGGCCGAACAGCCTGAAGACGGCCCGCGGGTTGAATCGGGCCCCGACCGCCAGGTAAGGCCCGTCCGCGATCAGCAGGAACATCGACAGGCCGCCGAGCAGGCATACGACCGAAGAGAGAACGATGACGGCCTGCCAGGGCACCGATGACAGTCCGCCTTTCACCAGATGGGGAAAGGCCGTGCCCAGCACCAGCGCCCCGATGAGAAAGCCCAGGGCGTTGCCCAGGCCCTTCCGATACCACCCGGCGGCGATCTTCATGCCCACCGGGTAGATACCCGCCAGAAAGAACCCGGTGATGAATCGAAGGGCCAGCAGCCATGCCAGACTGTTGCCTGCCAAGCCGGTGAGCAGGTTGGACAGGGCGCCGGCCACTGCGCACAGCAAAAAGACCCGCCGCGGCGAAAAGCGATCGGAAACGGCGAAAACGGCGAAAACCAGCGTGCCGGCGATGAAGCCCAATTGAACCGCGCTGGTTATCCAGCCGGCCATGGGTGACGGGGAGGACCAGCGCTGCATCAATTCCGCGAGCACCGCGTTTCCCGAAAACCAGATGGCGGTGCCGGCGAATTGCGCAAAGACGATTACCGGCAGCGTCCAGGGCGGCCGCTTGATCCTGGCCGTCACGACCGGCCACATCGGGATCCCGGTGAGCCTCCGGAGATGGTCATACGGCGTCCAGGGCCTGATTCAGATCGTCGATCAGCGTCTGCACCGCCTCGATGCCCACGGAGAGGCGCACCAGGTTCTCGCTGACGCCGGCCTTCTCACGGGCGTCGCGGCTCAGCGCCGCATGGGTGTTGGTAATGGGCTGGTTGGCCAGGCTGGTGACCCCGCCCAGGCTGGTGGCCAGCTTGATCGTTTTCAAGCGGTCCATCACCTGTTTGGTGCCGTCGAAGTCAGCGGCCACTTCGAAGCTGAGCATGCCGCCGAAACCGGTCATGCGGGCCTTGGCGATCTCGTGGTCCGGGTGGGCGGGCAGGCCCGGGTAGTGGACGGCGGCGACCTTGGGGTGTGCGGCCAAGAAGGTTGCCACCGCCATGGCATTTTCGTTGTGTCGGTGCATGCGAAGCGCGAGGGTCTGCAGGCCGCGAAGGGTCAGGAACGCAGTCATGGGGTCCATGACGCCGCCGAAAATTTTTCTCCGGTTCCAGATGCGTTCCGAGCAGGGGGTGGTGCAGCAGACGAACCCCGCGGTGACGTCGTGGTGTCCGCCCAAATACTTGGTGCCGCTGTGAATTACCCCGTCGACCCCCCATTGCACCGGGTGCTGGTTGATCGGCGATGCAAAGGTGGCATCCAGCAGAACAAGCGCCCCTTTGGCATGGGCGGCGCCGGCCAGGGTCGGGACATCGACCACGCGCAGCAGCGGATTGGTGGGTGACTCCAAGTAAAGCAGTGTCAGGCCCTTGTCGATTTCAGCCAGGATTTCATTGGTTTTCCAGCAGTTGACATAGGTGACATCCACGCCGAATCCCGGCAGCACCGCATTCATCAGTTCATGGGTGCCGCCGTAGATTTCCCGGGTGGTCACGATGCGGTCGCCGGCGTTGACGTGGGCCAGGACGGCGGTCGAGATGGCAGCCATGCCCGAACTGAAACCCAGGGCGTGGTCGTAGCCCTCCAGGTCGGCCAGGGCGTGTTCCACCGCCACCACCGACGGGTTGTCCCATCGGGAGTAGATGTATCCGCTGTGGTTCTGGACCACGTCGATCAGGTCGTCGGAAGTGTCGAACTTATACGTGGCCGTCATGTAGATCGGCGCAATTACGGGTTTCCCTTTCACGTTCTGCTTTCCTTTCGGGGCTGCCGAGGCGTCCTTTTTTGGATCGGGTTTGCCAACCGGCGACGATGCGGTTCGGAAGCGCTACGCTAAATGAATTGACCTGATATTTCAATTTAATTGTTGATTTCCCCTGCAGAATCTTCTTGACCAGCCGATACCGGTCGTAAGGGGTCTGCACCTTGAGAAAATACGTTTGACTTTTAGGCGCGAAAGGGGCAGATGGCTACTTTGCGGTTGCTTCTTTTGGACGCCGGTGGAGGGGGGCTCGGGGAATGCCTGCGGCACCGCCCGAACCGTTCATCTGATGCTTGACCGAGATCCGAAACCAGCTTGACTCAGGCGTCGACGGCAAGCTCCCCTGCGATGGGGAGAGACGACGGGAGTGTTGCAGATGACCGACCGCATGCAGGTATTCACGAGGGACGAAATCAACCTGATCCATGATGCCTCCATGGAAATCCTTTCCGAAACCGGGGTCAAATTCAACTCCGACGAAGCGCTGGCGCTGTTCCGGCAGAACGGATTCACGGTCACCAACCCACGGGTGTATATCACAGAGAAAGATGTGCTGCGCGCTTTAGAGACGGTGCCGTCCCGCTTTGTGGTGCACGCCCGCAACCCGCAGCACAACGTGGCCATCGGTGAAGACGACTTCGTTTTCCTGCCCACCGCCGGGGCGCCCAATGTCTCCAATGCCGACGGCGTTCGTCGGCCGGCCACCATGGAAGACTATTTCACGTGCTGTAAACTGGTGCAGACGTCCGACCAGTTGGACATGAACGGCTACCTCACCGTGATGCCGACTGATGTACCGTCTCAGATCACCCACCTGGACATGATGCTTGCCAACCTGACCCTCTGCGACAAGGCCTTTCTGGCGGGCAGCAATTTTCGACAGGCGGCGCTGGATTCGGTGGAAATGGCCGCGATTGTCTGGGGGGGATTGGACGCGCTGAAAAAGCAGCCGGTGATGCCCGCCGTGGTGCATGCCGCCTCGCCGCTCAGATACAGTCCCGAAATGGCTGAAATCATCATCGACCTGGCCCGGCTGGGCCAGCCGCTGGTGATTACCGATATGATCCTGGCCGGCACCAGCGGCCCGATATCCCTGCCGGGGCTGATGGCCATGGCCAACGCCGAGATCCTCAGCGGCATTGTCCTCTCCCAGTTGGCCGGGCCGGGGACACCCGTGGTATACGGATCGGTGTCGGCGCCATCGGACATGCGCACGGTATCTTCTGCCGTGGGTGCACCGGAAGCGGTGGTTCTGGCATCGGCGGTGATCCAGATGGCCCGCCATTACAAAATTCCCTGCCGCACCGGCGGCATGCTGACCAACTCTCATTGTCTGGATTCTCAGGCGGCGGCCGAGGGCACCCTGATGATGAGCACGGCGGTGAGAAATGGCGCCAATTTCATTCTTCACGCCTGTGGTCAGCTGGGCTCCTACATCTCCATGAGTTTTGAGAAGTGGATCCTCGACGAAGAGGTCTGCCGAACCCTGCGGCGGGTGATCACCGCCATGGACATCACCGTGGAATCCATTGACGTGGCGACCATCAAAAGCCTTGGCAGTGACGGAAACTACCTTACCCATCCCACGACGTTCAAGCATTGCCGGAGCCTCTACCAACCCCATCTGTTCACCCGCGACGACTATCAGAAATGGGAGTCGAAGGGCGCCCGCTGCGTGGCCGATAAAACCGAGCAGATGCTGGCCGACCGGCTGGCCGCCTACGAAAAGCCTCCCATCGACCAAGGGGTCGAACAGGCGCTATCGGCGTATGTGATCCGGCAGAAAAAGCGGCTGATGGAAAAAAAATTCATTTTTTAAAAAAAGAAAAGCACCCCGGAATGGTAAGCAGGCGGGGTGCTGTCATCTTCGGGTCGGGATGCTGCCTACAAAGAAAACATATTGTCCAGCCGCTCAAGGTCATTGATCACCCGCCAGGCCCCGCCGCCGGACTCCGTTTTGTCCCGCCATTCATCCACCCGCCGCAGATAGTTCTTGGGATCGCGGATATCGTCGCGAAGCTTGGTGACATTCAAGGCGACGATGTTGAACCCCGCCAATTGAAAGGGAACGTTCCGCACGTGGCCGCGGGCCAGTTCTTCCTTGAGGTCCGAGAAAATCAGGATGAATTTCTCGCCGGATCCCACTTCGTTCAAGTATTCCACGGCCTGCAGCAGTCCGCCGGAAATGTCCGTGTGGCTGCTGCCCGCCACCGATGAGACAAAATCGGACACTTGCTTCTGAAAGGCGCGTTTTTGCGTGTTGGCCACCGACGGGCGCTGGTCGAAGGTGACTTTGGCGACGATGTCCTTCTCGCTGAAGCTGCCCGTGTCGATGCGGGCCACGGCCATGGTGTCTCCGGGGGCAAGGGTGCCCAGCAGATAGTTGATGATGGCCTGGGCCTTGTTGATTTCCTCGGTGTAGGTGCCCGAGGTGTCCACCAGCATGTACACCCCCTTGGCGTGGTTCATCTTTTGGGCGCATCCGGCGGTGCTCATGACGACCGCAAACAGCGCGGCGGCAATCATCGCGTATGGGGTCAGTCCGCTTTTTTTTTGCATGGCGCCGCCTCCTCCAACAGGGTCATGGTTGGGTCCGTCGTGACGGACCGATCCTTCTCGGTTTTCGGCACCGGGGGCGAGGCCGCCATTTTTCGAAGAATCAGCGCCTCCAGCCAGAGGGCCGGGAAGATGATCAGATCGTACACATTGACCACCAATCGGCCCAGGTAATACCCCAGGTTGCCCGCCAGGCGCAGAAGAAAGCCCAGGGCGCGCAGTGCCCAGGCGCCGGCCATGCCGAGCACGGTCCGCGATGACGAAATAAAGGTCTCGAAAGGCATGGCCACCGTGGTGAGGATGAAGGGCAGGATGAATCCCAGGATCATCTGACCGATCATGGGAATCTTGCTGGCGGCAACGGCAGTGGGTTCAACGCCGGCCAGGCTCTGTCTCAGGGCCTCCATGTCAGCGGCGATGCGGTCGCGCATGAAGGCCAGGGAAGACTCGACGCCGGCCAGGATGGTGAGCATGGCCAGCAGGATAAAGAAGAACCAGGTGCGCTTTCTGTCGTCGAGGCAGCCGATGACCGAGAAGAGCCGGGTGAAACGCAGGGCATCCATGAGAAAGATTCCCACGACGACCTCCAGGCAGACGATGAATATGCCGGCCACATCGGACGTCTTGAACGCGCCGATATAGCTGGCACCGCCCACCATCTCGGACATGGGCAAGGCAACCAGGTTGAAGTTGATGATGGCACCGATGACAAACACACCCAGAACCAGTCCGGACGTGAAGAACTGGGTCAGCGAGGACGACGACAGCTGGCGTTCGGCGATGTCGGTGTGGGTCCTCACGGCCTCGTAGGTGGTGATGCATTGGTCCACCGCCTGGGAGCGTCCGGTCAACTCGGAGATGGCATTTTCGATTCCCTTGAGGGTTTTGTCGGTGGCGCGCCACTGGGGGACCATGCGCGAGAGGATCCCGTGGCGGTCCGACACGGCTTTGCGGTAGCCGTCGAGGGCGGCCTTGTGTTGTTCCTTCAAGGTGTTGTGGATATCTTCGAGCAGGTTGGCCACCATGGGATCGCCGGTGGGTTTGATGCCGGCGATGGCATCGATCACCTTGACCCAGTCCGACAGACCCTGGGGGATTTCAGCGGTTTTACGGTAATCGTCTTCAAGCTTCAGTAGGTCTTCACGGAGCTGTCGCTGCAACTGGGGGTAGCCTTCCAGGTTGCGTTCCACCGCCGTGCTGATTCGTTCGAATTCGCGTTCCGTTCGCCGCTCGGCATGTTCGATGCCGGCAGCCAGCAGCACTTCCCGGTTGCGTACTTCCAGTCGCTGGCGGGCCATCTTCACCGACGCCGACGCCACGCGCATGGCGTTGTAGATCACCCGGCCCAGCGACCCCATGGAATCGTGAAAAGGCCGCCGTGCAAAATACATGGCCGCGATGCTCAGAAAAATCCATACCAGCACCGAGAGGAACGGAACCGGCGTGATATTGAACAAAACGGTTGCATCTGGCATGATACCCTCCATTCATTAAAGATTGTCCGACTCATCCAGCAATTCATGTGCCGACATGTGAATTGCAATGGCACGGCTGGTTTCAGCGGATTCGGGAACCATTGAAGCGACACCTGATCAGCGGCTATCTGGCTGTAAATCCATTGAATAATTTTTTTTCAGGCTCGGTTGGGCCGGGTCCGGCCAGTTGGCTGGCCATGCATATGGATGTGGAATGCGAGGGAAAGTGTGTATTATTTTGTACAGTCTGTTTGGTTACGGTCAACCACGATTTTCGTTTGCATCGATGAACACAGTGTTGTAATCAACGGTCCCTCTTTGTGCGTTGCCGGTCCGTCGACATGCGGGTGTTGATCGATCATTGCCAAGCGGCGTCGCATTTTTAATGATGAACAAGGGATGCCCATGACACTCAGCAAACTGGAAATTCAACAAATGCTGCGGGAGATGAACGTCAAATTCGATGCCGACGATACCTACGACACCCTCAAACAGCGATTGCAGCAGGAAAACCACCGCCGGTGGCTCAAATCCGTTTCCGGCATCCGCTCCGCGGGCGGCGAAACGGACGCCGTTCTGGTCAAAAAACGCAAAAAGGAGGTCCCTTGGCAAGCCCCGGTAACCGATCCGCCGCGGGATTCCGTCAACCCGGCCACATCGGCGACGCCGACCCCCCCCGCCGGCCACCGCAACACCGAACCGGCCCATCGATCGCATCCGATTGACAAGCCTGCGCCCGGAAAGCCGTGGAAAGCGGCCGCGGACGGAACCGAACCGTTCAACCGTAAAAAAAACGTGTTCGACTCCGTGCTGAAGCGGTCCAGGATGTGCTGCGAGTGCTGCGGAGCCAAAACCGGTGAAGAGAGCGGGCTTGACCGTTTGGCGCCTTACCACATCCTGCCGCTGGTCAAGGGCGGCGAGCATTCAATCAAGAACGTGGTGGCGCTTTGCCCAGCCTGCCTGGCCTCCATGGAAAAGGACCCCGACCCCAAGGCAATCAAGGATCTGAAGCGCAAGACCCGCTCCAGGCTTTACGATTCCCTGCAGGTGCTCAGGAAAAAAGCGGTGCGCGGCCGGCGTCGATTGTCCAGCCGCCGCAAGTAGGCCGGCGCCGTCACGACACGGCATCGTTCACGGGTGACCATTCAGAAATCGGCCCTTTCTGGATGGACACTAACGAGAAATAAGGTTCTGGTAGCGCACCAGGGTGTCGTTCCACTGGCGCACCATCTCCTCGTCTTCGGATCCCCTTACCCCGTTTTTGGCGAAAAAGGCGATGGCATTGGTGTAGTTTGCCTTGGAGATGGACTCCTTGAGCCGGATTTCCCCCTGCCGGATCATGCGGTTGCCGATGGCCAGCATCTTTTTCAGCATCTTGGCCTTGTGGTGGTGGTTGCGACGATTTTTGGCAAAATAGACCAGTGCCGTGCGATACGATTCCAAAAAGGGTTCAATATACCCGGCAAAGAAAACCAGTTTGCGAAAACCCTCCGAGGAGAGGTTGTAGGTGTCCGGCATGACCGGATGGGGAACCAGAATCGCATTGTCGATAAATGCTTTGACGGTTTTGCGCACCGTGTAGGCCGGGGGATGGTTCGGGTCCGGGATGAACTCTTCGCCGAACAGATCCTGAAGGCGCCGATAGGTGACATGCAGGTCTGCCGCCGAAAATTGGAAGGCGTCTTTTTCCAATATGGCCAGGGCCGTGAAAGCCGGGGGGACGAAATGGCAGATGCTGATATTCTTGTAGTAGTCCAGGGCGTTGCGTCTGTTTTCGACGATGCGCCATTCGTTGTGGCGGACCTGATCCTTGGCCTTGGCATCGACCCACTGGATGAATTTACGCCCCCGATAATGATACAGGGCGTTCTCTACGGCGGACTGGTGTCCGTCGGCAAGGGTGTCCGCCAGGCAGGTTCCTTGGGACTGGAAAAGGTTCATGGACGCCTCGATGCGAAAGGTCAGTTCATTGCGGGAGACGATCTCCCTGCCCCCCGACAGCAGGGCGCCGGCGACCAGGGATTGGGGGGTGACCACCGTCTGCCGGTCGATGGCGTTCATCATCTGGGCCCCGATCTCCCGGCACAAGTCGTTCTGCTGCTTGGCCGATAGTACCGCTCCGGTCAACCCGTGGTCGTCCAGCATGTCGGTCAAGCCGAGGGGGCGGCCGAAATTCAGGTGAACGCTGCCATACCGATCCTTGAGGACGCGCTTGGCCTTGAGCATCTGACGGAAGCTCTCGGCAGATTTTTTCCCCCCGCTGATTTCATGCAGATAGGACCCTTCGTCCGGAATCCGGTCGTAGGCGATGAAGACGGGGACGAATATCATGTCCTTGCAGGCGCCTTCGAAAAAAGCGTGCAGCATGATCGAGAGCATTCCCAGTTGGGGCTGAAGCAGTTTGCCGCTGCGGCTGCGGGTGCCTTCGATATAAACGGCGATGTTGTATCCTTCCTTGAGCACCTGAAAAATGTAGGCTGAAAAGACCTTGGCATAGAAGACGGCGCCTTTGAAGCTGCGGCGCACAAAGAAGGCCCCCACCCGACGGAATAGGGGGCCCATGGGCCAGAACGCCAGGTTTTTGCCGGCAAAAATGTGGGGGCAGGGCATGTGGTTGTCGTACAAGGTAAAGGAGAGCAAAAGGGAGTCCATGTGGCTTTTGTGGGCGGGCATGAAGATGATCGGCCCTTTGCGGGAATAGCGCTTGATGGTCGACAAGGCGTCCGGGCTGAAGGTCACCGATTCGAAGAGCGTGTCCAGGAATCCTCCCATGATCCGATGGACGACATTGATGAAGGAGGGGCTGTATTTGGCGGCGATCTCGTCCAGGTAGCCCAGGGCTTCGCGGTGGGTCTGGAAAATGGTCATCCCCCGTCGTTCGGCAAAGGTGCCCATGAACTGGCGCAGCCCTTCACCGTTCAGGATCTCCTGCTTGATCTCCTCAGGCGTCTTGATGGTGGGGCCGGTGATGCTTTTGCGATGGGCATTGATCTGACTCAGCAGATCCCGCCGCAGTTTCAGCGCCAAATACTCGCTGCTGCGCCCCCGGTTTTCGGTGGATTCCAGAAACCGTTTCAAGTTGATCGGATCGGACACTTCGATAAAGATGTTGCCGGGTTTTCTGAACAGGGTGGCCAGGCGCCTCAATTTTCCCGGTTTTTGTGGGGATCCGAAAAAGATGTCCATCAGGGTCGGCCAGGTGGACGCCGGGTGCTTGCTGAAAAACAGCAGCTGCGGAATGATGCAGATGGGCCGCTCCTGGGTCTGTTGAATGTCGATCAGGTGCTGGATGGGGTCGGTCTTGGATTTGATGAAGCGGCGATAAAAATCGCGCTTTTCCACCAGCGGCAGAAAGGCGGTGGTCCCCTTGTCGATCTCGTCGCGAATGAACCCGGCCCGGTAAGGGTCCCTAAAGGAAAAATGGCGCAGGAAGAACTTCATCTGTGCGGCGGCGATGCGCATCAGCCGGCCCACCGGCTGCAGGATCCTGATGCTGCAGTCGAACCCCAGTTGGGGATAGGGCAGTTTGGCCTGCATGTAGCGGGTATAGTAGCAGAGAAATTCGAAATAGCTTTTGTTTTTCGAGACGTAAACGATGACGGCGTCGTCGGGAAGTTCCTTCAGGGCCGACTTGAGGTCGGGATTCAAGACGATGCCTGAGAAGAGGCGGCGCAGAATGAACATGGAGAACATGCCGGTCTGTTTGGGCAGCCAGCAGGTGAAGTGGTTCTCCGTATTTTCCGCGCGCCTTTGGATCCAACCCGAAAATCGTGACGGCGAATTCATAGGGCGTCTATATCAGCGTTAACCCGACAGGTGTCATCGGACCCATCAGACGGCGGGCTGGTGGTGGCCATTGTCGATCACTTCCCGAATGGCATGGGAAAGCTTTTCCATGCCAAAGGGCTTCTGGATGAATCCGTTGCATCCGCGGGCGATGATGGCGGCGGCGTCACCCATGCTGTAGCCGCTGGCCAGCAGGACCTTGATGTCCGGTCTGATCGCGCGCAGCTGGTCAAACACCTCACCGCCGCCGATGTCCGGCATGATCAAATCCAGGATCACCAGGTCAATCTGCCTGGGGATATCCTTGAACAGACGGACCGCATCATCGCCGCAGCAGGCTTTGATCACGGTGTATCCCATTTTCTCGAGCATCTTCACGCCCACGTCGAGGATAAAGGGCTCATCGTCCACCAATAAAATGGTTTCCGGACCTTTCAAGATGCCCGCCGGCACGGGTGCCGGCTCTTTGCGGGTTTGCTTGGAGACGGGCAGGTAGACACTGAAGGTGGTGCCGCGGCCGGCATGGCTTTCAAAATCCACAATGCCGTCGTGGTTCTTCACGATGCCGAATACCGAGGCGAGCCCGAGGCCGGATCCACAGCCGAACTCCTTGGTGGTGAAAAAGGGGTCGAAAATCCGGTGGGAGATGGACGGGTCGATGCCTTTGCCCGTATCGGTCACCGACACGCGCACATAGTCGCCGTAGCTGATTTCAAAGGGCTTGACGAACTTCTCGTCAATGGTGACGTTCTGGGTCTCCAGGTAAAGATCGCCCTTTTCCGACATGGCCTGCCAGGCGTTGAGGTAAAGGTTGATCAGGACTTGTTCGATCTGCCCCCGATCGGCGGAGACCGGACGAACGGTGGGTTCATAGGTCTCATGAATGCGGATCGATTTTCGGGTCCGGCCGAAAAGGGCGGCCGTTTCGGCCACCACATCGTTCAGATTCACGGGCTTGACAACATATTTGCCGCCGCGGGCGAAACCCAGCAGCTGTCGGGTCAGGTTGGCGCCGCTGTCCACCAGCTGCTCGATGCTGCGGATATTCTCGTAGAGGGGGTGGTGGTGGTCGACATCCAGATACATCAGCGAGATGTTTCCCTGTATGCCCATGAGCAGGTTGTTGAAGTCGTGGGCAATGCCGCCGGCCAGCGTGCCGATAGCCTCCATTTTCTGCGCCTGTTGGAGTTTGCTCTCGACATTTTTCTTCTCGGTAATATCGATGATGATGCTCTGGTATTCCAATGGGTTGCCCGGTTCATCGAACAGGGCGCGGTCGGTCCACTGCCGCCACAGGAAAGCCCCGGTTGCGGTCCGGGTGCACTGTTCGGAAATGACCATGGGTTTTTCCGGACGAAGGTGCTGCAGTCTTTTTTTCATGCGCTGCTGCTCGGGGTCGGGAAAAAAAGCGAACACATTCGCCTCCACGAGGCTGTCGTCGGCCAGCTGAAAGTGATTCTTAAACCGGATGTTGGCAAAGGTGAGATCGCCGTTGGGCAGGTACCGGCAAACCATGGCCGGCATGTCCCTGGAAACGGAGCGGTATCGATCCTCGCTCTCCCGCAGGGCTTTTTCGGCCCGCTTGCGTTCTTCGATTTCATTGCGAAGTTGATTGTTGGCCTGCTCCAGCGCCTCGGTGCGCTCCTGCACCCGCCTTTCGAGGCGGTCGTTGGCCTTTTTCATCCCGGCTTCCGCGTGTTTGCGGGCGGTGATGTCGTGGGTGACCACGACGGTATGGGTTACCTGGCCGTTTTCGTCCCGATAAGGGTTGTAGGTGACCTGATAACAGCGCAGTTCGCTGCCGTCGAATTTGAACCAGTCTTCCGAGGTGGTTACATTGCCGGCAAAACAGTTGTCGAGCTTGGGTTTGATGATCGAATCGAACTGTGACTGCCCCCATACGCTGGCGACGCTTTTGCCGACGACATCTTCTCGACGCTGCCCGCGGGCGCGGCAGTACGCCTGGTTGACGCTTTCGTAGATGTAGTTGCGGTCGATCATGGTGAGCAGTTGGTCGGCGGCATTGGCGATGAACTGGGTTTTACGCCATGACTCCTTTTCCTTCTCCAAAAGCCGGACCTTTTCCCGAAGAACCGTGATCTCGGCTGTCGATTCGTCCATTTTAAAGCTCCGGGGCATGACGGCCGGTTTGCCTCACGGTCCGATGCCGTGAGGGTGGTCAGAGAGACGCCGTCGTTGTTGGTCTGCTGCATTCCTTTAGGCCATCAATAAACCGGATGCAACCGCTTCGTCAATATGTGGTTGCGATCGGGCGGCGGCATCCGGTTGAACCGCGATAGCGAGCGCATTCCCCGCCCCTTGCGGCGGGGTTGGCGAGCGAACTGAAAATAGACGGTCATCCTTACGGTGCTGCGCAGCACTGCCGGTACAGGCAGAACCCTCCCCGCGGCTTGCCGCGGGGAGGGTTCAATCGAGACTTTTTTGTTGACATCCGCTGCAACAACACTATATTAGCCGACCAGCAATCTGATCGGTCGTCGAAGGTCCCACATCTGGTGTGGTCATTGCCAAATGCGGGATCTTTTTTTTGTTATCCCTTTAACGCAAAGACCGAGCGCATCCGCCGGCCAGGCCGTGCGCTCGCCCACAGAGGACATCATGGCAACACGCATCGAAAAGATCAGAAACATCGGCATCAGCGCCCATATCGATTCAGGCAAAACCACGCTCACCGAGCGGATCCTGTTTTACACCAAGCGCATCCATGCCATCCACGACGTGAAGGGCAAAGACGGGGTGGGGGCGACCATGGATTCCATGGAACTCGAAAAGGAGCGGGGGATTACCATCGCCTCGGCCGCCACCTACTGCGAGTGGAATAAGCATGAAATCAATATCATCGATACGCCGGGCCATGTTGACTTTACCATCGAGGTGGAGCGCAGCCTGCGCGTGCTGGACGGCGCCATTCTGGTCCTCTGTTCCGTGGGCGGGGTGCAAAGCCAATCGATCACCGTCGACCAGCAGATGAAGCGCTACAAGGTCCCATGCATTGCATTCATCAACAAATGCGACCGCAGCGGTGCCAACCCATTTCGGGTGGTGACCCAGCTCAAGGAGAAGCTGGGCCACAACGCGGTGGCCATGCAGATTCCCGTGGGGCTCGAAGCGGATCATGAGGGCGTCGTGGATCTGGTGACCATGAAGGCCCTCTATTTTGACGGCGACAACGGCGAGACGATCCGTGTGGCGGAGATCCCGGATTCCCTGTTGGACCTGGCCACGGAGAAGCGCGAGGTGCTCATCGATGCCGCCAGCCTGTTTTCCGATGCGCTGACCGATGCGGTCCTGGAGGAGTCTCCCATCGCGCCGGAGATGCTCATCGACGCGCTGCGCAAGGGGACCCTGGAACGACGGATCACCCCGGTATTCATGGGCTCCGCATACAAGAACAAAGCGGTTCAGCCGCTGCTGGATGCCGTCACCCAGCTGCTGCCCTGTCCGGCGGACGTGACCAACCAGGCCCTGGACCTGGATCAGGACGAGGCGCAGGTGACCCTGGCCTCGGATGCCGCCAAGCCCACCGTGGCGCTGGCCTTTAAACTGGAGGACGGCCAATATGGTCAGTTGACCTATATTCGTGTCTACCAGGGCGCGCTGAAAAAGGGCGACACGGTGGTGAATGTGCGCACCGGCCGCAAGGTCAAGATCGGCCGTCTGGTGCGCATGCACGCCAACCAGATGGAAGATATCTCCGAAATCTCCGCCGGGTATATCGGCGCCCTGTTCGGTGTCGACTGTGCGTCGGGTGACACCTTTACCGACCGCAGCGTCAATTTGACCATGACGTCCATGTACGTGCCGGAGCCGGTGATTTCACTGGCCATCGTGCCCAAGGACAACAAGTCGGAGATCAACATGTCCAAGGCCTTGAACCGGTTTTCCAAAGAGGATCCCACCTTTCGTACCTTCGTGAGCGAAGAGACCGGAGACACGATCATCTCCGGCATGGGAGAGCTCCATTTGGAAGTCTATATCGAACGCATGCGCCGGGAGTACAAGGCCGAAGTGACCAGTGGTGCTCCCCGCGTGGCGTACCGGGAAACCATTACCCGCCGGGCCGAGTTCAACTACACCCACAAGAAGCAGACCGGCGGGTCGGGCCAGTATGGCCGGGTGGCCGGTTATATGGAGCCGGTGGAAGGCGAAGATTTTACCTTCGTCAACGAAGTCACCGGCGGGTCCATTCCCACGCAGTTTATCGCGGCCTGTGAGAAGGGCTTCAGAAGTTGTCTGCCCAAGGGGCCCAAAATGGAGTTCCCGGTCACCGGCGTCAAGGTGGTGATCAACGACGGCGCCTCACACAGTGTGGATTCGTCGGAGATGGCTTTCCAGGCCGCCTCCCGGGGTGCTTTTCTGGAGGGCTACATGAAGGCGGCGCCGGTGATTCACGAGCCGATCATGAAGGTGGCCGTGGAGACCCCCAACGAATTCCAGGGCGGCGTCATGGGTTCCTTGAACCAGCGCCGTGGGATGATCATTGGCTCCCAGGACGAGGGGCCCATCTGCGTCATCGAATCCCAGGTGCCCCTGGCGGAGATGTTCGGGTATTCGACGGTACTGCGTTCCCTGACCCAGGGAAAGGCCCAGTTTACGATGGAATTCGCCACCTACCGGCAGGTTCCCCAGTCCATCTCGGAAGAGATCGCCAAAAAGCGTCAGGACGAGAAAAAGAACGTTGCCTGATTTGCAAGTCATCAATTTGAAAGAAAGGAGCCTCGAGATGCTCAAAAACGATCTGATCCTCAGAAACCCGCTGAGGCTGATGGGCCACGAAAACGAAGCCATTGTTCCGCCAGGGGGCTTCGGGGCCGTCTTGGCGCGTGCCGGCGTGGGGAAAACCGCCCTGATCGTTCAGGTGGCCCTCAACACCATGCTGCAGCAGAAAAATGTGCTTCACGTGAGCCTGGACGACCCCGTCGACAAGGTGAACCTGTGGTACCAGCAGGTGCTCAACAGCTTGGCCAACCAGTACCACGTGCGGCAGATCAAGGAGTTGTGGGAATCCATCCAGATGCATCGGTTTATCATGACCTTCAAGGTGGAGGGATTCAGCGTGCCCAAGCTGGAAGAGCGGGTCAAGGATCTCACCGCGCAGCAGATATTCAACCCCCACATGGTGATTATCGACGGCCTGCCTTTCGATGAAAGCCTGAGAACCCCGCTGGAAGGATTGAAAGCCTTTTCAGTCAACCATCGTCTTCACCTGTGGTTTACCGTCACCACGCATCGCCACGAAACGCCCGGTGCCGACGGTTTGCCGGTTCAGCTCTCCGCCGTTGGCGATCTGTTCGACGCCGTCATCGAGCTTCAGCCAGAAGGCAAAAAAATTCACATCCGCTGCCTGAAGGGCGGCCCCGCGGATTCAGACGCCTGCGACCAGTTGCTGGATCCATCGACCATGCTGATTCAGGAATCATAGTCGGTTGAATTGGTTTGATTGGTTTGATTCGCCCAAGGGGGCCCAAGACGCCCAAGGGGGACGCCCATAAATATATAAATAAGTCGATAACAGGATTGGTTGAAGTTGAATGAGTTGAATTTGTTTTTTTGGTTGGATTGGTTTATTTTAGGGATGGTACGTTAACCAACGAGTTCAACCAATCAAACCAACTCAACCAACAAACCATCCCTCAATGTCTGAATCCCTCAATCCCTCAATCCTCCGACCTCCGATCTTTATCTTCCATCTCCGCTATCCGCTGGAGCACAGGTGGATGCGAGTAATTCAAGAAGACATACAGCGGGTGAGGGGACAGGTTCGACAGGTTGTGGCGGCTGAGTTTTTTCAAGGCCTCGACCATGGGGCGGATTTTTCCGGTGGTGGCTGCGGCAAAGCGGTCTGCGGCGAACTCATGCCGGCGGGACACCCAGTGACCGACGATCCCCAGAAAAAAGTCCACCGGCGCGAAGAGCAGGCCAAAGAAGATCAATCCGGCGTGAACCGACGGTTGCTCAACGTAAAATGCGTCGACCAATGCAGGTGTGTGGATGAACAGGGACATGAGAAACAGCAGCATGCCGGTCTGCAGGATGCCCAGCGCCATCATCTTAAGAATGTGCCGCATCTGGTAATGCCCCATTTCGTGGGCCAGCACCGCCACCAGTTCGTCGGTGGTGTGGCCGGCGATGAGGGTGTCAAAGAGCACGATGCGCCGATGGCGGCCGAATCCCGTGAAAAAGGCGTTGGACTTGGATGAGCGCTTGGAGCCGTCCATGACATAGATGTCGTCCAGTGAGAAGTCGATGGTGCGGGCATAGGCCATGATGGCATCTTTCAGTTCACCTGCTTCCAGCGGTTCGAACCGGTTGAACAGGGGCATGATCCAGGTGGGGGCAATAAACTGGACCACGATCATGAACAGGGTGACCAGCGCCCAGCACCAAAGCCATGCGCTCGATCCGGCGTATTGGAAAAAAGCCAGAACCCCGGTCAGCAGGGGGATGCCCAAAGCCATGGCCAGGAGCAGGGCCTTCATGCGGTCCTTGATCCAGACGGCCGGGCTGGTTTGGTTAAATCCGAAACGCTGTTCGATCACAAAGGTGGCATAGAGGCTGAACGGTTGGTCGACCAGGGTCTTCAAACCGGCAAGGACGCCGATGAAGGCCAAACCCGTGGCCAGTGAACCCCAACCGAACGAGCGGGTCCAGGCGTCCACGCGGGCAAAGCCGCCGCCAAACCAGAAGGCGACGAGCAGCAGCAGATCCACGGTCGCGGCAATTTGTCCGAAACGGGTGTTGGTGCGCAGGTAGGCTTGCGCCTGTCGGTATCGCTGGGCGTCAAAAACCGCTTGGAAGGGTTCTGGTATTTTATCGGTGAGCGCCCCGAGGTTCAGTCGATCGGCCACCCGGTTAAGCAAAAAATCGGCGATGAGAAAAAATAGAATGGTCCAGGCGATCCAGTTCATGGGTTATGATTCCGTCAGGTCTTATTTGCTTAGCTTAACGGGGGGCTGAGGTTACTGGTTTTGGCTGCATATCTTGCCGGAGAAGTCAGAATCCAGAATTCAGAAGCCAGAAAAAGGATTCACCTTCGGTTCGGTCGCTCTTTTTAAACAGTCGGAGCGCAGCGACTTCATTCTCCTGACTCCTGACTTTCCCCTCAATTGCTCTCCTCTGTCTTCAATTCTCTGCGCGCAGGGGCGGATGGAGCCACTTCGGCCGGGGTCGTCGATGGCGCTTCCAGCGCCGGTGCTGCCGCTGCTGGACGCTTGCGTAGGTGATCCAGGAAATCGCCGATGGCCCGGTACACCCGCTGCGCACCCTCGCCCAGCAGGATGCCGTGGCGCTGGAAGTTAAACAATACCATCTGCTTGTCCGTCGAGCCCAGCAGCTTGAATATTTTTTCGGTTCCCTTGGGATTGACCACCGGGTCTTCCCGCGACTGGACCACCAGGGCCGGCGCGGTGATCAGCGGCAGCCTCGGCTCCAGCGACGACATCAGCCGCTCCAGTTCGCGAACCCCGGCGATGGGGTTTTTGAAATAGTTGATGTGTGGATTCTCCGGATGGTTGTCCACGAAGGTCTTTTTGGCTTCATCCAGGTTAAACCGCTCCATGAAGCGGTTCCACACATCCACGGCGGGAACGAAGCGGGCGGCCAGGTCATTCAGCCGCAGCGGGGTGGACACGGCAAAGACGCCTTCCACCTCGGGTACCCGCTGGGCCAGATCCAGGGCCAGGCCGGCGCCGGTGGAAAACCCCCCGGCGAACACCCGGCGACACAGGTTGCTGACGATGGCATAGCCGCTGTCCATGGAATCGATCCAGTCCTGAAAGGTGCACCCGGCCAGGTCTTCCGGGGCGGTGCCGTGTCCCTTCATACGGGGGGCGTAGACCCAGAACCCCATGTTCCCCAGGTAGTCGGCCAGGCCGCGCACCTCTGCCGGGGCTGCCATGTAGCCGTGGGCCAACACCACGCCCACCCGCCGGCGGTCGCCCTTGATCAGAAACGGTCGGCCGACTTCCTTGGGTTTTGCCGCCTTCAGCGTTGAAAATGCCTGGTAGTCGCGATTGAAATCATCCACTGCGCGTTGGATTAACAGCCGGGCGACCCTGCGTTTCAGCCAGAACCCGGGCTGCCAGCACAGGCGGGAGATGCGACGCTGCAGGCGGGTCAGGGGCTCGACTTCATTGGCCATGACGGCAATGGGGTTGTCGATCCGGGATCGATGAAAGTCGAACATGGCGGACAGCCGGGTGGTATTTTTTTCCAGCACCGCACCGTCGAAGGCCAGCACGCCTTTTTCCATGGCAAAGTCCACGAACTCGCTGAACTTGCGGTATCGGTCGTCGGTGAGCAGGTGCACCTGGTTCTTGTCGAAGCTGTTGTGAAAATAGACATCGCCCGAATGCGCCTCCTGTTGAGATGCCAGGAAAACCCTGCGTTTCAGATTTTCTTTGTCGATGCGCTTGAGCGGTGATTTTTTCAGGCAGGCGGCAAACAGGTGGTCGTGATTGACCGTGGTCATCCGATAGATGGCGGTCATGTAGCGCTGCATGATCTTCAACGCTTCATGGCGCATGAATTTGCGCGAGGGGATGGCGTCATCGAAACCGATGGGTGCAGTGGATCGGATGTCGCACTGAATCTTCCGGCAGGAGAGGTTGTTTTTGATTTCAATGGGTTCACCGAAGCGCAGGTCGATATCCACGCCGGACAACAGCATGGCCCCCTCGGTCATGATCTCTTCGGCCACGCGCTCCGGCAGCTCCTCCACCATGCGGCCGGCCAGGCGGCTCAGGGCGTTTTCCCGTGCGCGCAGCGGGTAGTAGGTTAGATTGACCGGCACGATGCGGGTGGGTTGCCGGCTGATACTCTCCACGGACCCCAGCTCAAACCGGTCGATCAGTCGTTGGGCCTCTTCCGGGTTGCAGCGGGCCGTATCATCAATCCGTTGGCGGTAGAATTCGGTTCTCAAGGCCAGGGTCGCGGCACCGGTGTGGGGCGGATGCTTGCCGCCGGCGTAGGAGATCATGTACCGTCCCTTTTCCATGATCTTCTTGTTTTTAACCATTCGGCCTTCGGGAAAGACGATCCAGCTGGCTTCGGCGGTGAGCAGGGTTTTGACCATCAAGCGGTCCCGGTCCGGCGATTGGGTGGAGACGGCGCCCAACTGTTCCAGATAACGTCCGAACTTGCCCACGAACAGCTCCGGGGCGGCCAGCGCCCACACCGGCCGCCCGGTCAGGCGGTGCAGGTGGTAGGGCAGCAGAAACGTTTCGATCCGCGTGAAGTGGTTGACCACGAAAATGGTTGGGCCGTGGGGGATATTTTCCGCACCGTGGATGTTCAGGCGGGCACGGGCGAGGCCGGCAATGGTTTTAATGGCCAGGCCGGTGGTTCGGTATGCGAAACGATTCATCGATCAGTTCGGGCGTTGATGCATGAGAGAGAGTCCAGGCGACCTGAAGTGCTAACCATCTAACGATTGACACAACCTCATCTAACCGTTAGATTACATGGCTTGGCATTAAAAGTAAAGCATCCTACGGAGACGACCGGTGTATTCGAAAATACTCAAATTGCGCTTTCCCGTCACGGAAGTCCAAAAGCCGTTGGTCTGCAATCTGGCCCGCGAATATGATCTGGTGTTCAACATTCTGAACGCCGGCATTCTTCCCCGCAAAGAGGGCTTCATGGTGCTGGAGATCTCCGGCAGCCGCAAGAATTTCAAAGATGGCGTCAAATACCTGAAGAATCAGGGGGTGGATGTACAGAACGCCTCCCAGGAGATCAAGCGTAACGAGAAGAAATGCACCCACTGCGGATCCTGTACCGCCGTGTGCCCCACCAGCGCCCTGTCCATCAAACGGCCGGAGATGGTGGTGGAATTCGATCAGCAAAAGTGCAGCGTCTGTGAACTGTGCGTCACCGCATGCCCGCCGCGGGCCATGGACGTGCGTCCCACCAACCAGCTTTTTTTTGAATGAGCGGTGCCGTCGCCATTGCCGTTTCCGGCGGCGTTGACTCCCTGGTTGGCGCCTACCTGCTCAAAAAGCAACACGGCGATGTTTTCGGCATCCATTTTCTCACCGGTTATGAAAAACAAGCCGAACCCGGCGGCGAGGGCATCCGGGCGCTGGGTCGTCAACTGGACCTTCCGGTTGTCGTCGTCGATCTGAAGGCGCCATTTACGCGCACGGTCGTGGACTATTTTACCGCCGCCTACCGCAGCGGAGAAACCCCCAATCCCTGCCTGGTGTGCAACCCGGCGATCAAATTCGGAGCGCTGCTGGACGAGGCCCGTCGACTGGGCGCCTCACACCTGGCCACCGGCCACTACGCGCGGGTGGCGGGGGGGCAGGGGAGACGATATCGGCTGCGCAGGGGCGTGGACGAAAGCAAAGATCAATCCTATTTTCTCTCCCGTCTCACCCAGGATCAGCTGGCCCGCGCCTGTTTCCCGCTGGGAACGCTGACCAAGGATACGGTGAAAGCCATAGCGGCGGCAGAAGGCCTGCAGCCGGTGACACGGCAGGAGAGTCAGGATGTCTGCTTTATCCGGGGCACCGGCTATGCCGATTTTCTCGTCCGGACCACGGGTGTCCGTCCGCAGCCGGGAGAGATCCTAGACACCGCCGGCCATCGGGTGGGCACCCACAACGGGCTGCACCGCTATACCGTGGGCCAGCGGCGGGGCATCAACTGCCCGGCAAGCCAGGCCTATTACGTGGTGCAGATCGACACCCGGCGCAACCGCCTGGTGGTCGGGTTCAAGGACGAACTGGTCGCCCACAGCTGCCGGGTGAAAGCCATCAACTGGATCGCCGGCCTGCCTGACGGCCCCGTGCGGGCCGACACGCGCATCCGCTACCGCCACAGGGCCGTGCCCGCGACGGTGTCGCCGGTGGGCCTTGACTGCGCCGTGGTTCGGTTCGATCAGCCCCAGGCCGCCGTCACCCCGGGGCAGGGGGCGGTGTTTTATCGGGGGGATGAGGTATTGGGCGGCGGATGGATTGCCGGGTAGTGATCATCCAGAAATGGCAGGTTGTTGTCATAGGGTTCAAGGGGTCAAGGATTCGAGGATTCAAGGGGTCGGGGGGTCGAGAGAAATTGAGAGATGAACATCGACCATCGAACGTCCAACATCGAATGATGAATGGGAAAAGATGAAGAATAAGGCATATGATCTGGAAGAAAGGTTGCTCATTTATTCGGTGCGAATCATGAAGATTGTTGAACAGCTTATCCAGAACCAGAACGGCGTAACCATGTTGCAGGACAAATGCTAAGAGCGGGCACCTCGAGCCTAGCCAAATCATGGTTAGGCCCAGGCAGCGGAGTCGCCAAAAGATTTTATCCATAAGCTCCGTATTTCGCTAAAAGAGCTTCGGGAAACCCAGAATGGTTGAAGCTGATTCAGCGAGTACCATTAATAAAAAAACCTGAATTATTGAATGATCTTTTGCAGGAAACAGAGGAATTGATCCGGATTTTTGTTGCCAGCATCAAAACGGCAGAAAAGAAAAAGAAATAGCTCTTGACTGTCGATATTTTTGTGGTTTTTTTCGTTCGATGTTCGATCCGCCTGAGGCGGACAAGTTGGCTTGCTCGCCTTTGGCGAGTTCGATGTTCGATGTTCGAACTTAACACCTAAAACGGTTTGAACAACCAATCAAACACAAAAAAGAACCCATATAACCGATTTTTCATGAAAAAAATCCTCATCAAAACCCTCGGCTGCAAGGTCAACCAGTGCGAGTCCGAGGCCATCCGCAATGCCCTGGTCGAATCGGATCGGGGCGTTGCCGCCGCTGACGACGGCAGGGCCGACGTCGTGATCGTCAATACCTGCACGGTGACCCGCAAAGCCGCCATGCAGAGCCGTCAGGCCGTTCGTCAAGCCATCCGGGCCCATCCCGGTGCCCGCATCGTGGTCACCGGCTGCCATGCCCAGACCGCGCCGGGGGAGTTTGCGGCCATCGATGGCGTGGATCTGATCGTGGGCAATCGGGACAAGCACCTGATCCCCCGGCAGATCTTTTCTGAACTGCCTGGCCAAACGAGCGGCGATGCGTCGGTCGGGTCTGCGGACATCGTCGATATGGGCGACTTCCAATCCATGCCCGGCATCGCCCACGGCGGTCGAACCCGTCCGTTTCTAAAAATCCAGGACGGGTGCAATGCCTTTTGCACCTACTGCATCGTGCCCCATGCACGCGGAAGAAGCCGCAGCCTGCCCATGGACCAGGTGTTGCACCAGGTCGAACAACTGGGTCGGCTGGGCTACCGGGAAGCGGTGCTCACCGGGATCCACATCGGCTGCTACGGCCACGACCTGACGCCGGCCATCGGATTGGTCGATCTGCTCGGACACGTCCAGCATGCCGGCACCATCGATCGGGTTCGCCTCAGTTCCATCGAGCCGGCGGAATTGACCGACGCGATCATCGACCTCGCCGCTTCGCCTGAAGATGCGATGGGCCGGCTCTGCCCGCACTTTCACATCCCCCTGCAAAGCGGGGACGACGGGATCCTCGAGCGGATGCACCGGCCCTATGGCCGTGACGATTTCAAGGAACGGGTCCACCGCATCATCGGCCGGCTGCCCGACGCCGCCATCGGGGTCGATACGCTCATCGGCTTTCCCGGCGAGACCGACGCGGCCTTTGAGAACACCTACGCCGTGATCCGGTCCCTGCCCGTAGCCTACCTGCACGTATTTCCCTTCTCGGCGCGTGAGGGGACCCCGGCGTTCTCGTTCAAGGATCAGGTCCCAGCGCAGGTGATTAAACGGCGCTGCGCCAGAATGCGGCGACTGGGGGCCAGCAAGCGCCGGGATTTCTACGAACGCCATATCGGCAAGGTGGTCACCGTGCTGGTCGAAGAGACCCGCGACCGGATCACCGGCCGCTTGAAAGGATTCTCGGACAATTACCTCCCCGTGTGCGTCGACGGGCCGGATGACCTGATCAATACCTTTCAGCCGGTTGAGATCCAGCGCCTCTCATCCGACGGGGTTCTGGAGGGCATCGTTCATTTGTAAAGCAGAACAAACGGTTTGTTGGTTTAATTGGTTAAATTTGTTTAATTAGTTGATAAACGTACCATCCGGTTCAATCAACCAATCCAACCAATAAAATGAATCAAACTAATTCAACCAACTCAACCAGCTCAACAAACCCAATGAACCCAACCAACAAAACGAATAAAACCAATCCAACCAACCAACTAATCACTCCTCCCCCCCTGCGCGCCGGCCTGTTCGTGTGGAGTTTCGGGGCGGTTTTCTACTTGCTGGGTTTCTTCCACCGGGTGGCACCGGCGGTGATCACCGTTGAGTTGATGCGCGACTTTCAGATCAGCGCCGCAGCATTGGGAAATCTTTCGGCATTTTACTTTTACAGCTATGTGGCCATGCAGATCCCCACCGGCATTTTGGCCGACCGCTGGGGACCGCGTCGCCTGCTCACTTTAGGGCCCCTGGTCGCCGCTGTCGGTGCCGTGATGTTTGCCCTGGCGCCGGGCATCGCCTGGGCGGCGGTCGGCCGGCTGCTGATCGGCGGGTCGGTGGCCGTTGCCTTCGTGGGGTTGCTCAAGGTGGCGGCCAACTGGTTCCCGACCCGCCGCTTCGCACTGGTAACGGGATTGGCGCTTTTCTTCGGGATTGTCGGGGCCGTATTCGCCGGCACGCCGCTGCGCTATCTGGTGGATCTCTACGGCTGGCGCAGCGTCGTTTTGCTCACCGCGGCCGCGTCCCTGGTGATCGGTGCCGGTACCTGGATCTTTGTCCGGGATTATCCGCATGAAAAGGGGTATCGCGATCTGGCAGCCGCCGGTTCGGCGCCGGCATCGAGGACTGAAACGGGTGTTCTTCAGGGGATCGGCAAGGTCTTTGCCTACCGCAACACCTGGCTGCTGTTCATCATTCCCGGCGGTATCGTGGGCAGCGTGCTCACCTTTTCCGGGCTCTGGGGGGTTCCCTATCTGACCGCCCTGCACGGGCTGTCGACCGCCACCGCCGCAACCCTGACCTCGGCACTGCTGGTGGCGTGGGCAATCGGCGGCCCTTTTTTCGGTTGGCTTTCCGATCGGCTGGGAAACCGGAAAAAACTCTACCTGGCAGGATGCGGGACCGCGGCTGCCGGGTGGGCGGTCATCCTGCTGGCGACCGACGTCTCCCTGACGATACTGGTGCCGGTGATGCTGATCACCGGCTTCTCGTCCGGCTGCATGATCATCAGTTTTGCCTTCGTGAAGGAATCGGTGCCCTCCCATCTGGCCGGGACGGTGTCGGGCGTGGTCAACATGGGGGTCATGACCGGCCCCATGGTCCTGCAGCCCGCGGTGGGGCTGGTGCTGGACCGGATGTGGGCCGGCAACCTCGTGGCCGGTGCTCGCGTCTACAGCGTCGATGCTTACCACAGGGGTTTTTCGTTGATGCTGGCATGGATCACCGTGTCTTTGCTTTTGCTCCTCTTTACCCGGGAGACCGGTTGCCGTCAGATGGTTGAACCGCGATAGCGAGCGCATTCCCCGCGGCTTGCCGCGGGGAGGGTTCAATGAATAAGGAATCGTTTAATTGGTTGGTTGGTTGATGGGTTAGTTGGTTTGAATTAGTTGAATATGCTGGGTTATGGATCAGACCGTTAGGATCGTTGAGAGCGAAAAACGGTTCACAGTTGACGGATACTAGTTGACGGTTTTTAACCGCAAGGCGGTAGGCGTTAGGCGAGAGGCGTAAGTCGTTAGTCGCCCTCCCGGCCTATCAGCCGATCTGTTCACTGCTTTCTGCTCACTTTTCACCATTCATGATTCACTACTCACCCTCTCACCAGCTGATCTGTTCACCACCCCCTCGCCCCTCGAGGGGAGAGGGCCGGGGTGAGGGGTGATAGGATAGACGATGCATTCAACGCCAGACAACGCCAGACAACTGCGCAAAACCCAAACCGACGCCGAACGCCGCCTGTGGCAGCTGCTGCGCAATCGATCTGTCGCCGGCTGCAAATTCCGGCGGCAGCACCCGGTCGGTCCCTATATCTGTGATTTCGTCTGCATCGATCGTCAGCTGGTGATCGAAGTCGACGGCGGGCAACACGCGACTCAGATTGTAAACGATGAAACCCGAACCGCATATCTGGAATCGAAGGGCTTTACAGTCGTGCGGTTCTGGAACCATGAGGTGCTGACCAGGACCGAGGCGGTATTGGAACGGATTATGGACAGGCTTTTATCTGATACCCCTCACCCTGTCCCTCTCCCCAAAGGGGCGAGGGGACGCCGTCAATAAGCCAGGGGGACCGCAATGACCGAACGCATTCGTATGCGAGGTTCCAAAAACGTCGCCTTAGCATGCGGGTGTGCACAACTTAGATGCTATCCTTGCGGCGGACTGCGATAACTAAAAAATTTTAAAAGAAATTTCTCGAACCGGGTTGAACACGGGATTGCAGGGGTGCCTGCACCACCCCCTCGCCCCTCGAGGGGAGAGGGCCGGGGTGAGGGGGGGATAAAATAGGCAATGTGTTCGCTGCCCACAAAAGGGCCTCGTTGCGTGTATTTTTTTTCGGTGGCGCTCGCATCACCGCATGAAGTAATGATAATAGTTGGCAGAGGGTCAATATAACTGGTTCAAAGAGGAGTCGGGAGCCAGAAGCCAGGAGTCAGGAGAAGGAGCGAAACGAACCACCCATCAACGAATTAAACTAATCAAACCAATTCAACCAATCTAACAAATTCAACCGACCAACGAGCATCACCATGAAACCAAAAGATATCCGGAACCAATTAAACGAGATCGACGGCGCTTTGCAGACGCGGGCGTTCGACGGGGCGTGTTCGATGGCACGGACCCTGTTTTACAGCCTCCTGAAAACCGTTTACGCCCAGGTCCGCGGTCAGGCGTCGGCGGGGATCATGCGGCGCCTGCTAGACCTGGAGATCGAGATCGGCGGGGAGAATGGCGATTTCAGGGATTTTGACAACGGGCAGATCATCGATCTGATCGATTCGCGGGGAGGTGGCCGGCCACATGCAACGGCACATGGCGTCGGGGTCGGCCCTTTCCGCGTCGGTGGATTTTCAGGCCATCGCCCGGTGGCTCGATGCGGGGGCGCTGGAGACAGCGGCCAGCCGTGCGGCATCGGTGGGATTCGTCCACGCCTGGCTGCGTCTTTTTGCAGAGGAAGCCGGCATTCTCGAACCCGAGGAAGCCACCCTTTTGGATCGCCGCGTTCTTTCAGCAACCGTCCAGCAACCGGATGCGACGGTGCGGAATACAGGCAAGCCCTACACGGATCCCATTACCGGCATGAAGTTGGTGTGGGTTCCCGGTGGCCGGTTTTCCATGGGGGACACCTTCGATCAAGGCGTCGAAGACGAAAAGCCGGTCCATGAGGTCAGCCTTTCCGATTTTTACATGGCCGCCTGCCCGGTGACCCAGGCCCAGTGGAAATGCCTGATGCCCGACAACCCCTCCAGTTTCATCGGTGACGATCATCCGGTGGAACAGGTGTCCCTGATCGACGTCCAGGCCTTTATCGACAAACTCAACGCGGCGTCAACAAGCGGTCTGCGCTTCGATCTGCCCTCGGAAGCCCAGTGGGAATATGCCGCCCGCAGCGGCGGTAAGAACGAATTGTATGCCGGCGGACAGGATCCCGCGTCCCTGGCCTGGTTCGATGAGAACAGCAGTGGGGGCACCGCCCCGGTGGCCGCCAAGGCGCCCAACGGCCTGGATCTTTACGACATGAGCGGAAACGTGTGGGAGTGGTGCCGGGACCACTATCATCCGGACGCCTACCGGCGTCACAGCCAAAACGACCCCGTCTTTACCAGCGGTGATGCGGACCGGGTGATCCGCGGCGGCAGCTGGCATCTGGATGCCTGGAGCGCCCGCTGCAGCCGACGCTTTCGCTTCGACCCCGAGCTATACGGTCCGGCACTGGGGTTCAGGGTGGTGATGGCGATTGTTTAAGGATTCAAGGATTCAAGGGGTCGGGGGGTCAAGAGAAATGCTAAAAAACTACAAAGAGCTTAAAGTCTGGCAAAAATCCTATAACCTTTGTTTGGGCGTTTATAGAACTACAGGGATTTTCCCAAAAGAAGAAATGTATGGTCTTACTTCGCAAATGCGCAGGTCCGCTGTGTCAGTTCCTTCAAATATTGCAGAAGGTTATGGACGAAAAACAACAGCGGACTATATCAGATTCCTTTACATTGCATACGGTTCGCTATGTGAGCTGGAAACTCAGATTATGCTGGCGGGGGACCTGAATTATTCAGACGATGGGAAATTGGAAGCACTGAAAGCGAGCATTTCAGAAGTAGAGCGAATGCTCAAAGCCTTGATTAATTCACTTGAAAACAAACACTCGACCCCTTGACCCCTCGAATCCTTGAACCCTTTTCTCAATCACTTTTCCGGCGGTACAATATTCAAATCACTGATCTTGTAGAGCAGCGTCTTGTAGCTGATCTTCAATATTTTTGAGGCCTTGCTGCGATTCCAGTCGGTTTTTGAGAGAACGTGGGAAATGATTTCCCGCTCCACCATTTCGACTGCGTTCTTCTTGGCGGACTTCAGTGAAAAGGACTGGTTGTCCGGCGAGTTCTTACCACCTAGATCGAGTATGCGGGTCAGCGAGGTGTTGTGGTTCAGCGATTCCTCCGCCCCTGGGGCATGGGTCACCGTCCGTTCGCTGTTGAAAAGCTCTTCAACGATCTGATCGCATTCACCCAACACCAGCATCCGCTTCAGGACGTTCTGGAGCTCGCGCACGTTTCCCGGCCAACTGTAGGCGCACATCCGGTTGACCACCGCCGCGCTTGGTTTTTCGATGTGCCGGTTGTTGAGCATGGAGGTATACTCTTTGATGTAGTAATTGATCAGTGGGGGAATGTCTTCGGGTCGCTCCCGCAGCGGTGAAAGATAGATTTTGATGATGTTGAGCCGGTAATAGAGATCTTCGCGGAACCGGCCCTCCTCGATATCCTTTTTCAGGTCGTGGTTGGTGGCCGCGATCACCCAGGTGTCGGCCTTGACCTCCTTTTCCGAGCCCAGCGGTGAAAACTCACCGCCGCTTTGAAGCACGTGAAGCAGTTTGGCCTGAAGGGGAAGCGACATGTCGCCGATTTCGTCCAAAAGCAGCACGCCGCTGTGGGCCAGCTGAAACTTGCCTTTCTTTTTCTGCTCCGCACCGGTGAATGCGCCGCGCTCGTACCCGAAGAGCTCGCTTTCCAACAGGCCCTCTGGCAAGGCGGCGCAGTTGATCTTGATGAACGGTTTGCCGAGTCGGGGTGATTTTTGATACAGGTTCTGGGCAACGACCTCTTTGCCCACCCCGCTTTCACCAAAAACGACCGTATTCAAACCGGTGTGCGCCACATGCTCGATCAACTCGCGGACCCGCGCGATGTTTTTGCTTACTCCGACAATGGGTGGTCCTGATTTTGATTTCTCACTCATGATGGGCTCGTAGGGCGTTGTTACTGATTTAATAGTTTCTTTACCAGCTGCTCCAGTTCAGGCAGTTTAAATGGTTTCTCCAGCACATAATCGGCATGGGCTTCCTTGGCCAGTGATTCCGGGTGTTCGCCCCAGCCCGTGATCGCGATCACCGGCGTGTCGGGGAATCTTTTCTTGACGATTGAAATGATGGCCACACCGCTGATGTTTGGCAGCACGAGATCGGTAATGATCAGGTCAAATTCGGCATCCTTGGCCTCGATATGCTTCAACCCGTCGAGCCCATTGGCGGCCGAGACGACGCAATAGTCTTTTTGGGTAAAGAAATTTGTCAACGCGCTGAGGATCTCTTCGGCGTCATCGATGATTAAAAGTTTGAAAGGCTTTTTCATTTCAGCCTCTTATATTTTTGGAAGAAAAGGGAAGGACGAATCCTTGACTCATTTGGACATATATATGAATGTTCGAAAAATGGCAAGTTTTTTACACAATTATCATTTAAGAATCTTATTCGCGTATCAACCGACCCCGTGAGGCTCAACATTGTTCTAATGGGCTGAAAGCATTGTTTATTGAAAAAGGGATTGAGGGGATCGCGCCCAATGATCAAAACGACATCCATCTCAACCGGTCTGAACAACCAATGAAGCTGTCCCACCTGGGTTCCGAATACGGCGTCACCGGTTCCTGTCACCTGATGCGGGCCGATGGCCTGACCATCATGGTCGACCCCGCCCCGCCGTCGACTGCAGACCTGGTGGTCATGGAATCCACCTTCGGCGACCGACTGCTCGAGCCCAGGGACCAACAGGTCAGGCAGCCGGGCGACATCCTTTCCCGCGCCTTGGCTGACGACGGCAAGGTGTTTATCCCGGCTTTCTTCCTGGGACGCGCCAAAGGAGCTGATCTATGAAAGGGACCGACTCTTTTCCGACCCAGGTGTCAAGATATGTTTCCACGACTGCAGGGCCGACAGCGCCCCTCGGTCTTCGTCGACTCGCCCTTAGGCCTTGAAATTACCCGGATCGATGCCGGCCTGTCCGCATATTGGGACGACGAGGCCCTGGACCTTAAGGGTTCTGGGGTTGCCTTTGAGCTTATCAGCTATGATGTTCTCTGATCTTCGCTCACAGCTGATATTCCCTCGACCCCTCAAACCATTAAATGCGGAGGCACCAGCACCACTCCCTCGCCCCTCGAGGGGAGAGGACGGGGTGAGGGGTGATAGGATAGATCTGGAATCGAAGGGCTTCACGGTTATGCGGTTTTGGAACCATGAGGTGCTGACCGAGACCGAGTCGGTATCGGAAAGGACCTTCAATCTGATCTCATCTGTTACCCCTCCCGTTGTGCCTCTCCCCGAAGGGGCGAGAGGCCGCAGTCAATGAACCCAGAATGTGAACAGTAAGCAGTGAACAGTGAGCGGGGGCGAGAGGGCGTGAAATGAAAAGAGTCAGAAAAGTTCAGAAGGTCAGAGGATTAGAAGGGAGATAAATTCGACTAATTGAACTAATAAAACCAATCAAACCGACTGCTTAAAACTTAACACCTAAAACGGTTCGAAAGAACCCATCAACAACAAAAAACTCAATACCTTGAGAATAAACTTATATATTTATCAGCGTCCCCATTATTCGCATTATTCGTTTTGTGTGTTTCGTGGCTTGCAGGAATAACTATTTGATGTTAAATTGTTTTCGAATTAACCGTCGCAATTAACAAATGAGGTCGCTATGAATATGAAAAAGTATACTTACTGGCAAGATGAAGATATGTGGATCGGGTATCTTTCTGAATTCCCGGACTATATGACTCAGGGTGAATCCATGGATGAGCTTAAGGAAAATTTGAAAGATATCTATCATGAATTGAGTTCAGGCAATATTCCCTGTGTTCGTAGGGTTGATGAGTTGGAAATTGCATGAAGCGGAAATATTTGATTAAGAAATTGGAAGAAACTGGATGTATTTTGTTGCGGCATGGTGGAAAACACGATTGGTATCATAACCCAAACACGAAAATATCCCAGCCTGTTCCTCGCCACGAAAGCAAGCACATTTTAAAAATGATGAAAAACTAATCAGCCCTATAGGTTCACGAGTAATTGAGCCGAAAATATATTGCCAGTTCATTCATTTTTATTGCGAAGCTCGGGTTTAATTGCGTTATCTCAACTGTGAACGGTTAACCGTAAACTGTGACCCTGCTTTACGTATTGTGTAACACCTAAAACGGTTCGAAAGCACCCATCAGCAACAAAAAACCTAATACCTTGAGGATAAACTTATATATTTATGGGCCCCCATTATGTGAATTCAATCTGATCTCATCTGTTACCCCTCCCGTTGTGCCTCTCCCCGAAGGGGCGAGAGGCCGCAGTCAATGAACCCAGAACGTGAACAGTTATAGACCCATTCAACATTTTTTTCTTCCTGCCGATAAGAACATAACACCCTGCGCTCAATTTTTTTATTTCTGATTGGTATTTGATAAGTGGAAAAAGTTTTCATAATATGTAATATGGGTTCACTTTTCTCGGCCGATCTTTGACAATCAGAGTCGTTGCGGAGGGTGGAAGGTTGCGCGACGATATCAATATCTAAAAAAATAACAGATAGATAGAGTCGCCATCATACGAGCTCGGCGTTCGCCGGAACTTTCGATTTGAAATGGCATGTTAATTGTATCCGGACAAGGACAGAGGGAAATCGTCATTGAGATGAGGCCGGTCATTGGAGCAAGGGCTGAATTATAATATGGGACCAACCACCGCGGTCGTTCTTGACAGCGATCAAGCCCGAAGGGACGATATCCGCAATCGTTTGACCCATTGCGGTATTGTGCCCATCTGTTTTAAGGACGAATGGATCTGTCTGGAAAATATTCACTATATCAGGCCCGCTTTTGCGGTTTTGCGGCCTGATTCGCGGGAAACGGCGATCCGATTCGTCAATATCGCCAAGGCGATCCAGAGCACCTTCCCGGTGATCGTCCTTTCGAATCAACGTGAAATCGAAAGCTTCGTGCGCAGCAACTGGCTGGTCGACCTCATTTTTTTGCATTACCCTGCCGGCGATCAAGAATTTCGGCGGGCGATCGCGATGCTGGCGGGCTTGAAACCGAATGTCCACCGTCCCGTTTTAATCGCCGGGTCCCATGAATCCCAGATGCGCATCGAACGCCTGCCGCTGTTCGGCGGCTCCCCGGAGCCGGTGCTCATTCAGGGTGAACCAGGCGTGGGCAAGCGGCTGATGGCCAAGGCCATTCATAGCTGCTGGACAGACGACGATTCGGATCTGGTTTTTATCCATGCCAGGGACATTTCCGGAGGTTGGATTCGCCATTTACACCAACATCTCCATGCGTCGCCTGGCGCTGACGAAAAAGCACTTTTCACCGTTATCGAAAACGTCGAAAACTTGACGATGGACCAGCAAGCGCGGTTGTTGCTTCTTATGGAAAAGCCCTCGGACTGCCGGAGACTAAATGGCTCGCGTCAGACCGTCCGCCTGATCGCGCTCGCAGGGGTCGATTTGGAGCGGGCTTGTCATGAAGGCCGTTTCAGGAAAGATCTATACCATCGGCTCAGTGTGTTGAAAATGACGCTGCCGCCGCTCAGGGATCGCAAGGATGACGTGCCCGTGTTGGCTGACTTCTTCGTCTCCCGGTACAGCATCCAAAACAGGGGGACTATTTTTCGACTGCCCGACGAGGTTCGGACCACGCTCAGAAGGTATGATTGGCCGGGCAATGTCTCTGAACTCAAAGGATCCATCAAACAGTCGTTGGCGCCGGGGGTAACCGATTGGCCGGAAAACCTGTTAACCTGGTGCAACACGCAGATGCGCACGAAAACGCACCCAACCGGCATACCGACCGGGGATGTGAAATACGATGTGCGCCGGTTTCTGCAAAACAACCCGGATCTGCCCCTGAAAATAGCCAAACAGCGATACGCCATGCAGGTCGAAAGCCGGATCATGAAAGCGGTCTTGTCCTCGACCCGCGGAAACTGCAAAAAAGCGGCGGGACTGTTGAACATCAGTTATAAATCGATGCTGAGCAAGGCGAAGGCGTATCAGCTGGTTTGATTGGTTTAATTTGTTTTATTGGTTGGATTGGTTATGTTGGTTGTTGACCTTGTTTGAGATTTAAAAATTGAAATTTAGAATTTGTTTGGAAATTGTGATTGGAAATTTGTGATTTTTCTGAGTTTGAACCCAGAACTTTATTATTAATAATTTTGAGTTGTGAATTTTGAATGATTGTATTCTACTGAAAATAAAAACGATAGGATGCATTCATTAAAAATTCAAAATTAAGAATTCATCATTACCGTCTAAAGGAAAAATAGATGCCCTCACAACCCATTCCCATGGATCCGAAATACATCCTGGACCTGATTGTCAAAAGGCGGTGGATCCTGATGATCCCTTTCTGTCTGGCAATGGTTGCTGGCATTTTCCTATCTCTCAAGCTCCCAAAAATTTATGAAGCCAGCACGCTGATCTTGATTCAGCCGCAGCGGGTCCCGCAGAATTACGTTCAATCCTCGTGACGACGGATCCCAGCGATAGGATCAACACGTTGTCCCAGCAGGTGATGAGCCGGACCAACCTTGAAACGGTTATCAATGACTTCGGGCTTGTTTACCGACGCTGAAAATGCTCGAAATGTACATGGAGGATAAGGTTAATAACCTTCGAAAAAGAATTTCAGTAAATATTTCAAAGACCAGGCGAAGGGGAAGTGACGCGTTTTCGATTTCGTTCCAGGACAAAGATCCTCGAAAATGTAATGAAGGTGACCAATGCACTAGCATCATATTTCATCGATGAGAATTTGAGGCTGAGAGAAGCCCAGGCAGTGGGTACGAGTGACTTTCTTGGAGGCGGAGCTGCAGAACATGAAAACTCGGCTTGAAGAGGTCGAAGCCCAGCTGAAGCGCTATCGTGAATCCTATATGGGAGAGCTTCCCGAACAATTGGATTCGAACCTCAGGATTCTTGACCGCCTGCAGGAACACTTTGGTGAAGTTCAACAAAATCTCAGTGAGGCGAAGATCAGACTCGTCGCGCTGCAAAATGATGCCGCTGCTGTAAGGGATCAACCCACGACGGTGGTCATTGGTCAGAGCAATCGGGAAGAGACCAATGATATCGATCAGATGAAGGCCCAACTGGAAAGTCTTCTCACCCGGTATACCGAACGCCACCCGGATGTGGTCAGGCTGAAGGCAAGAATTCAGGAGATTGAAAAACAGGCCGCCATCGACGCGCAATCAGCGTCCGAAGACCCTGATCGTGGCACAGCCGGGCAGGATCAACCGATCATGCTTTCTCCGCAATACCGCACCCAATACACAGAAATCACGCAGGAGATGAGGCGGCTCCAAGCGGATATCGAAGATACTAAAAGGCAAATTGGCATTTATCAGGCGAGGGTTGAGAACACCCCAAAACGGGAACAGGAACTGTTGTCGCTGAGAAGGGATTATCAGAATATTCAGACCACTTACGACTCATTGCTGGAGAGAAAACTCGAATCGGAAATCGCCGTAAATATGGAGCACAAACAAAAGGGTGAAGCAGTTCAGGATCTTGGATCCGGCCCGACATACCGTAAAAACCGGTCAAGCCCGACATGCAGAAGCTGTTTCTCATGGCTGTCGGTCCGGGCTTGGCCGTCGGTGGCGGCATTATCTTTCTGCTGGAGTATCTGGACAACTCTTTCAAACGTCCCGATGACGTTGAAGCGGAATTGGATCTCCCGCTGCTTTGCACCGTCCCGCAGATTATCGACCGCCGGGCGCGTTTGTTCAGGCGTTTTGAATACGTGTCCTGTGTCATTTTCGGATTGATTTCGTTTGTTCTTTTTGCAGGTTTTGCAGCCCTTTCACAAAAAGGTGTTGAGACGACGCTCGAGCTGGTTCGGAAAGTCGTAAATATTTAAAAGCGGTATTTAATCCAGTTTGAGATTTGAACGTTGAAATTTGAAATTTATTTGGAAATTGGTATTTGAAATTTGACGTTTAGTTTCGATCGATTATTGCCGATATGTCGAACGATCGATGTGGACTGAGCAATACGCTATTTAATATCAGTCGGAAACAGGAAACCCATGGGAAAGTTCAACGAAGCGATGAATAAAGCGGGATGGGGAAAATCCAAGAAGATTGGTCCCGGCGCCAAAGCAACCGCCGAAAAAGATCTCCAGGTAAGAAACAAAATTAAAGTGTTGAACCACAGGGGGGCGGCAGAGACGAAAAGGTTGAACACGAGCCCGTGTCGATCCTCACCTGGTGGCATACCATGACCCGACCAGTGTCGAAGCCGAGATATTTAAAATACTGCGCAACAATATCCTTTTCCCTAAAACAGGCCAGCCCCCCGTGTCGATCATGGTGACCAGTGCGATCCCGGGAGACGGCAAATCATTCGTTGCCGCCAATCTTGCCATCAGCATTGCCCAGGGGATTGAAGAACATGTGCTGCTGATGGATTGTGATATGCGGCGGTCCAGCATTCACCGAAAATTTGGTTTCAGCGACGATGTGCCCGGCTTGAGCGAGCACTTGTCAAAAGGGGTTCAGCTGCCCTCGCTGTTGAGGAAAACGGTGGTCGACAAATTGACGATCCTGCCGGGCGGTTCAACGCCTGACAATCCATCGGAACTGTTGTCCAGCCAGGCCATGAAACTCCTGCTCGAGCAGGCCAGGAATCGTTACAGCGACCGCTACATCATCATCGATTCGCCGCCGCCTCAGTTGACCGCCGAGACCACGGCGTTGGCCAATTACGTCGACGGTATCATCCTGGTCCTCAGATATGCTTCGACACCCAAAGATTTGATTAAGGATCTGTTGGAAAAACTGGGCAGGGAAAAGGTGATCGGTGTGGTCATGAACGGCTACCGGGTGCCCACAACGGAGCGATACGGTTACGGCAAGTATAAAAAGTATAATGTATACTAATGCTTAGAATATTAAAGCAATATTATCCGGTTCGCAACGCAGTCTTTGTCGTCGGCGAAGGCATGTTCATCTTCGTTTCCGTCGTGATTGCCAGCTGGATAATTCTCGGCAATGAGTTTATCCTGACGGACCGGATGCTTGCGCTTAAAGTGCTTTTAATCGTTTCGATTTGCCAACTGTGCCTTTACTACAATGACCTTTACGACTTGAAGATAACCGACAGCAGGTCTGAGCTTTTCATCCGCCTGCTGCAGGCACTGGGCGCATCGGCGATTTTGCTCGCCCCGGTGTACTATCTGTTTCCTGTCTGCGTCATCGGCAAGTGGATATTCAATATCAGCATCTTTTTCGTCATCATGTTCATCGTCGTCTGGCGAATGGCCTACATGCAGATCCTCAACCGGGGACTGTTCGATCAAAAGATCATCCTGCTGGGGTCCGGTGACCTGGCAAAAAAAATTGCCCAGGAGATCGACGAAAAAAAGGATTGTGGCTATCAGGTGGCAGTGATGATCGGGGGGGAGAAAACCAGCGCCGGGCAACGGGCTGATGGTTCTGACCCAAAAAACAAAATTGCCTACGGTGATTTTTGTAAAAAAGCGAAAGCCCTGAATATCGATAAAATTGTCGTGGCCATCCAGGAAAGAAGATTGGGATTTCCGATCCGGCAATTGCTGGATTGCCGCGTTGACGGTATTGAGGTGATTGAAGGCAGCACCTTTTACGAAATGCTCACCGGAAAGTTCATGGTCGAACAGATCAATCCCAGTTGGTTGATATTTTCCGAAGGATTCAGAAAATCACGATTCAAAAGAGTGTTGAAGCGAGCCTGGGACCTGTTGCTTTCCCTGTGCATGCTCATCCTGTTGGCGCCGATCCTGATACTGGTGGCTATCCTGATCAAGCTGGACTCCAAAGGGCCGGTGTTTTTTTCTCAGGAGCGGGTGGGTGAAAATCGCAAACCCTATATGGTCCATAAATTTCGCTCGATGGTTCAGGACGCCGAAAAAGAAAGCGGCCCGGTGTGGGCCGATGCCGATGACCAGCGGGTGACCCGGGTGGGCAAGATCATCCGTAAACTGCGAATTGACGAGTTCCCCCAATTGTTCAATGTGATCAAAGGGGAAATGAGCTTCGTGGGCCCCCGGCCGGAGCGCGAGTTTTTCGTCAAGGAATTGGAAGCAGCGATCCCTTATTACGGCGAACGCTTTTCCGTCAAGCCCGGCATCACCGGATGGGCGCAGGTGTCTTACTCCTATGGAGCCTCCGTTGAAGATGCCAAAGAGAAGTTGAATTACGACCTGTTCTACATTAAAAACATGTCCATTTTCATGGACTTTATGGTGATCATCAAAACGGTGAAGACCGTTTTGTTTGGGGAGGGGAGATAAGGTCGAAGACTTTAGACGGTAGCCTTTTAGGCTGAAGGCTCGATTCGGAAGGAAGGTTATACACGATAATTAGTTCAGAGAGGATGCCAGAAGTCAGAATCCAGGAGTCAGAATGGAAAAAAGGCTATGGACTTTAGGCTGTAGGCTATAGGCGATGGGCTACAGGGAAAAGACCGTTCGATTAGTTGGATCGGCTCTTGACCCCTTGAATCCTCGAACCCTGGGTTCATGAAACGATCAAAGACGCCGGTCTTTGTCAGACGGTTATATAAAACTACATATTAACAGTTGGTTAACGAGATTTCGATCTTGTATGCCACCATGCGGAGCTATGAATCGGCTGCAAGCCGATTGTATGTTGATTGTTGTTTAGTATGAAACCTTGACTGGCGGATCTGAGATCCGAAGATTCATGCAACCTTAGAATTCAGACTGGTGCGAATATCACAGGTCCGGTAATGATATTTCATCGTGTACTATAACCAGGCGGTTAGCTGTGATATTAACTAGTAGCCAGGAGTTGTGTATCGTAGCAGTGTTGTAGGTAGATTAAAGCAGATAAGAGGCTTTAGGCCAAGTAATGCCGCAAAAGACTGCATTTGAAAATCTTCATGTATACCAATTGGCGGAGAAACTTTCTGACCTTGCGTGGGCGGCTATCAAAAAATGGCAATACCTTGAGAAAGATACCATTGGCAAACAACTCGTTAGATCATCAGATAGCATAGGCGCGAATATCGCTGAAGGAACAGGGAGGGGCAGTAAGAAGGATAACATGCGATTTGCCAAAATTGCGCGAGGTTCATTGTTTGAAGTCAAACATTGGCTTCGGAGGGCTTATAAACAAGAATTGTTGTCAGATTCTGAAGTGGACAAGTTCCAGGAAACCCTGGAGATCCTCACTCCAAAAATTAGTGCCTATATAAATTCCCTTGCAAAAAAGGAATGAAATTGGTGGGGTCGTAGGTTGTAGGTCGGTGGGTGGAAACAACAACGCCACGACGTACGGACAACGACAAACGACGTTCAACAAACAACAATCAACCCACCACCCACAACCATCAGCGCACGGGTTCATATAAATTTGGCGACTTTTCTGATCACTCCCCAACATACGTAAGGAATTCCAATGCAACTCAACTATCAGTGCGCTTTAGTCACCGGCGCCGCCGGCTTCATCGGCTTTCACCTGTCCAAGCGGCTGCTCGATGAAGGCTGCCGGGTCTTCGGGGTGGACAACCTCAACGATTACTACGATCCGCAGCTGAAACAGGACCGCCTGGCGATCTTGAAGGCCTATCCGGCGTTTTCCTTTCACCGGACCGATCTGGCGCATGCCGGCGAGCTCGAGGCGATCTTCAAGGAGAACGCCATCGAGGTGGTGGTGAATCTGGCCGCCCAGGCCGGGGTGAGGTATTCCCTGACCAACCCCCAGGCCTACGTCGATTCCAACCTGGTGGGGTTCGTCAATGTGCTGGAGTGCTGCCGGCATCACGGGGTCAAGCACCTGGTTTTTGCCTCCTCCAGCTCGGTTTACGGGGCCAACACGAACATGCCCTTTTCCGTGCATCACAACGTGGATCACCCGGTCTCGCTGTACGCCGCGTCCAAAAAATCCAACGAGTTGATGGCCCACACCTATAGCCACCTGTTCAAGATGGCCTGCACCGGGCTGCGCTTTTTTACGGTTTACGGCCCGTGGGGGCGGCCGGACATGGCCCTGTTCCTGTTCACCAAGGCCATCCTCGACGGCAAACCCATCGACGTGTTCAACCACGGTAAAATGCGGCGCGATTTCACCTATATCGACGATATCGTCGAGGGGGTGGTGCGGGTGATGAAAAATTGTCCCGACCCCAACCCGGCCTGGCGCGGCGATTCGCCGGATCCGGGCACCTCATACGTGCGCTACAAAATCTACAACATCGGCAACAACCAGCCGGTTGAACTCCTCGATTTCATCAGCGCCATCGAATCCGCCCTGGGAAAAACAGCCACCAAGAACTTCATGGATCTTCAGCCCGGCGACGTGCCGGCCACCTATGCCGACGTGGACGACCTGATCCGGGATGTGGGCTTTAAGCCCGATACCTCCATCGCCGACGGTATTGGTCGGTTTGTGGAGTGGTACAAGGACTATTATGGAAAATAGGAGATAGGAAACATGGCTGGGTTCAAGGGTTCAAGGGGTCGAGGGGTCAAGTGAAACCGATAAAATGAACAAGGATATCCAGGAGTCAGAATGAAAAGACCGCCGGCAAAGTGTTTTACTGATTGAAAGGATTCGAGGGGGCAAGGATTCAAGGGTTCAAGGGGAATGCTTAAAAACTACCAGGAGCTTAAAGTTTGGCAAAGATCCTATGCGGTTTGCATTAGATTATATCAGACCACAGCCAAATTTCCAGTCGAAGAAAGATACGGTTTGACATCTCAGATAAGAAGATCTGCTGTATCAATTCCTTCAAATATTGCAGAAGGTTATGGAAGAAGGACGACAGCAGACTATATTAGATTCCTCTACATCGCATACGGTTCGCTATGTGAGTTGGAAACTCAAATCATGCTTGCGAGTGATCTTAAATATGTAACGGACGGGAATATAGAGGAAATCTTAATGGACATTTCAGAATTAGAGCGAATGCTGAAAGCCCTGATAAGGTCGCTTGAGGAAAAAACCTCGACCCCTTGAATCCTCGAATCATAGAACCCTTGTTTTATCATTAGAACGAATGCTGAAAGCCCTGATCAGATCGCTGGAAAACAAACACTCGACCCCTTGACCCCTCGAATCCTTGAACCCTTTTTTCTAATTGGAGTGAGAAATGAAAATCTTTTATAAATGGTTGTTCGTTGCCGCCGCCATCCTCGTAATTAACCCCCCCCCTTCTTTTCCCCAAAGCGATCTGTCGTCAGCACCCCCGAACGCCTATATTATCGGCAATGGAGACGTGCTCGAGATCGTGACCTGGAAGGAACCGGATTTCTCCCGGGAAGAGATCATCGTTCGGTTGGACGGGAATATTTCGTTCCCCTTGCTCGGTGACGTAATGGCCGCCGGTAAAACCCCCACCCAGTTGACCAAAGACATTCAGGCCGGATTGAAGGAGTACGTCGCTGAACCGCACGTGACCGTTACCGTCCGCGGCGCGACGAGCAAGCGCTTTTACATCCTGGGCGAGGTGGTCAATACCGGAGAATATCCGCTCACCAAGGACTTGACCGTACTCCAAGCATTCGCCCTGGCCGGCGGCTTCACGGAGTGGGCGTCCAAGAAGGAGATCATCCTGTTTCGGCGTCAAGGCGGCGAGGAAACGGTTATCAGAATCGACTACAAAGAAATCGTCAAGGGCAAGGACTTCAGCCAGAATGTCCAGATCCAGGCGGACGATACGATTGTGGTACCGTAGGAAAAGCAGGATTCAGGAGACAGGAGCCAGGAGTCAGAATGAAAAGATCGCCGGCGAAGCCTTCCAGGATTTAATCGTATGGCAGAAGGTGCATCAGTTCGTTTTGTCTCTACTTAAACAACACGAAGAAGTCAGTAAGCTCTTCGAGTCTTATCTTTGTTCTCTCCTGAACCGCTACAGCGAGCGCATTCCCCGCTGCTTGCGGCGGGGTTAGCGAGCGAACTGAAAATCGGCTCTTTATCCTTACGGTGCTGCGCAGCACTGCCGGTACAGGCAGCACATTCCCCGCGGCTTGCCGTGGGGAGGGTTCAATTCTGACTCCTGACTCCTGACTCCGATATTCTATTTGGTGCCGCACTTTGTTCGATGTTCGATGTTCGCTCGTTCGATTTGTTCGATGTTAGTCAGCAATTCAACACTTCAACTATACCACCAAACCTGCAGCCTAACGCAAAGGAAACACCATGCCTGTCCTGGAAAACCACGACACCCTGATCAAGAAGCTGACGCTGTCTGTTGCGATTCTATTCATCTTGTGCCCGCACATCGGGCACGCCGCCATGCTGATCACCCCGCGGGTGAGCGCCGGGGTTGAATATACGGACAATGTGCGGCTCGTTCCTGACAATACGGAGTCGGATTATATTACAACGGTTACTCCCGGCATCACGCTTGAAGTTTCCGGCAGACCCGCCGGCCTGACGCTGGACTATGATCCATCCTACGTCACCTATGCCGACGGCACCTACGAAGATTACTGGGCCCATGCGGTCAACCTGGACGGGTGGTGGCAGTCTGGACGCCACACCCGATTTGAATTGACCAATGCTTTCCTGAAAACCGAAGACCCAATTTCCGACGATGACCTGACGGTGAGAACCACACGCAACCCGTACACCCGGAACACGGCCAATATCAGTTTAGAACAGCAATTCGGTGCAGAAAATGTCGCCACTTTAGGATTTGAGCACAGCATCCTGGAAAATGAGGATCCGACGATCGACGACAGCCGGAGATATGTTCCCTCATTCGAATTGACCTATTGGATGAATGTCCGGTGGGGACTGGATTTGTCAGCTGTCTACACCCGGGCGGAGTACGATGTTCTGAGCCGGATCTGCCCGATGATTTCGATAGCCGGTATGGAAGCTTGCGCCTGCTTCACCGGTTCAACCGGCATGTCACTGGATTTTTGGGATATGCCCATACCTACCTTGACTACGAATACAGTGACGATCATTATTTGCTGTTGAACGATTACACGATTCACGATGCATTCGCCGGGTTCGATTACGACATCAACGACACGACTTTCTTGTCGTGACCGTAAATTATTTCATTCGTGATATCGAAGATGGATCCAGATGATTCCGGGACGCCAATCAATCTCGATTTTACCAAAACCTTCCAGCGTGGCAGCGTTGCCTTGAATGCCGGCGGCGGCTACAACTATACCACGGTGAGTGCTGAAAACCTTGGCTACTATGTATTCTATGGAGGCGGGTTGACAGCCGATTATCAATTTACCCGGCGAATTACCGGAGACGTAGACGGACTCTACGAGTGGCGTGACTACAGGGATGTACCCTGGGGCGTGAGGACGATGTTTTCAGGGCCGGCTGTGGCCTCTCGTTTGAACTGCTGCGTTGGCTGACCATGCGTGCCGGTTACGTTTACCGGATGGTTGATTCCACCGACGAGGTTAACAACTACAAGGAAAACCGCGTATCGCTGCTCTTTACCATCGCGCCTCCCCAGCCGTATCGGTTCTGATTCATTCACCGCACGCTCCGCTCGAGCCGCAGAGTACGCGGAGGTTTTGATTAGCCACGGACACACACAGACACACACAGACAACAATTTTTTTAGCCGGTGGCTGAAAACATTAAAATCAAATACATTATTAATTTCGTCAGTTTACGTCCACCTATGTCGGAGGAGAATTGATCATCACCAATCAAACTAATCGATCTAATCAAACAATCAAACCAATCAAACCAATCAAACGAAGTAACAATAGTGTTCTATCTCCTGGCTTCCGACTCCTGACTTCTGGGTACTTGACTTGATCTCCAGTAACGATCCAAAAACCTTCCTCTTCACCGTCGATGTCGAAGACTGGTTCCAGGTGGAAAACTTCAAGCCGTCGATCCCGTTCGATACCTGGAATGACCAAGAACTGCGGGTGGAAAGAAATACCCATAAGCTGCTGGATCTGTTCGATGAGATGGGAGCGGATCAGAGGGGTCGAGGATTCAAGGGATATCGGTCAAACATGAACGAGCGGAGTGGATTTCACCCGGCCAACGAGTTCAACGAACCCTACAGCCCCAATGACCTAACGAACCGGCCAACCAATCAAACCAATAAAACGAATTCAACGAGTTCAACCGCACCTTCGGTGCAGGCCACCTTTTTTATGTTGGGATGGATTGCCCGGCGTCTTCCGGGTCTGGTCAGAGAGATTCATTCAAGAGGCCATGAGATCGCCTCGCACGGTATCAACCATCACCTGTGCACCCATGAGACCATAGCGTCGCTTCGAAAGGACCTGACTGACAGCAAGGCACTCCTCGAGGACATCATCGGCGGGCCGGTTTACGGGTATCGGGCCCCCAGCTTCTCGATCAACGACGAGATACTGAAAATCATCGAAGATGCCGGTTATCTGTACGATTCAAGCTATAACTCCTTCGACAAGCATGGCCGTTACGGCCGATTATCCACCAATGGTCTTCAAAAAACAGGCATTGCTTACCAGGTGTCGGACACATTTTACGAACTCCCCGTCAGCAACCTATCCCTTAAACCAATCAACCAAAACCTAAAACCTATTGGTACTTCCCTTCGGCGGCGGCGGCTATTTCAGGCTGGCACCCTATGTGATTTTCAAAAAGGGAATCCAGCGGATACTGGACAAAGACGGCGCTTACAGCTTCTACCTTCACCCGTGGGAGGTGGACCCGGATCAGCCAAGAGTCGAAAATGCAGCTGCATCGTTAAAGTTTCGCCACTACGTCAATCTCAACTCGACGGCAAAAAAGATACGCAACATGCTCGATGATTTCAGTGATTGTCGGTTTGTCAGTTGTAGGGAGTATGTAGAGACGGTAGCAACGGATGCACTGCAGACTATCGTCTTTTAGACTGGGGGCTGTAGACCCAATGAAGCCAGGAGTCAGGAGTCAGGAGTCAGAATGAAAAGACCACTGGCAAAGCGTTTTCAAGATTTAATCGTATGGCAGAAGGCGCATCAATTTGTTTTGTCTGTGTATCGCTATACGGCTGACTTTCCTAATACAGAAATATACGGACTCACATCACAATTCAGAAGGGCCGCGGTTTCCATCCCTGCAAATATTGCAGAGGGATTTAAAAAGAAAACCAAACCGGACAAGGCGAAATTTTTTAACATTGCCCAAGGATCCAGTGAAGAATGCCGATATTATCTAATCCTTGCAGGTGATTTGAACTATGGTGACAGTTCGTCTTTGATTAAACAACACGAAGAAGTCAGTAAGCTGCTCGAAGCCTACTTATCTTCGCTTCTGAATTCTGGCCCCTGACTCCTGACTTCTGAATCTCTTAAACATTGCCCAAGGATCCAGTGAAGAATGCCGATATTATCTAATCCTTGCAGGTGATTTGAACTATGGTGACAGTTCGTCTTTGATTAAACAACACGAAGAAGTCAGTAAGCTGCTCGAAGCCTACTTATCTTCGTTTCTGAATTCTGAATTCTGAATCCTGACTCCTGACTCCTGACTTCTTGTATCCGGATAACAAACTATTATCGTTACATATTCAATGCGATCAATTAACTATACAATTTCATAGAGGAAATCCATGAACATCACCACCATCGGAACCGGTTACGTCGGGCTCGTGGCATCGGCCTGCTTTGCCGAAATGGGCAATGATGTGGTCTGCATCGACGTCAACCCGGAGGTCATCGACCAGCTCAAGGCCGGAAAAGTGCACATCTTCGAGCCGGGCTTGGAACCGCTGGTCACCCGCAACACGGCCGAGGGACGGCTGACCTTCAGCACGGATCTGGCCGAAGGCATGCAGGACGCCCTGTTCGTTTTCAATTGTGTGGGCACGCCGTCGTTGCCGGACGGGTCGTGCGACCTTTCCTATGTGGACAACGTCGCCGCCCAGATCGGCCAATTCATCTCCGACTACAAGATTGTGATCAACAAGTCGACGGTGCCCGTGGGCACGGCCGACCGGGTGAAGGAGATCATCCAGTCCCAGGTCAAGCAAAGAGGCGTTAATGTTGAATTCGACGTGGTCTCGAACCCCGAGTTCCTCAAAGAGGGCGACGCGGTCAACGACTTTTTGAAACCCGACCGGGTGATCGTGGGAACCGACAACGTGCGCACGGCCAAGCTGCTGGAAACCCTCTACGCCCCCTTTGCCCGCAGCCGGGACAAGATGATCGTCATGGGGGTCCGCAGTGCGGAGATGACCAAATATGCGGCCAACTGCATGCTGGCCACCAAGATCTCCTTCATGAACGAGGTGGCCAACATCTGCGAGACCGTGGGCGCCGATGTGCGTGAAGTCAGGACCGGCATCGGCTCCGACCGGCGCATCGGCTATCATTTCATCTATCCGGGCGTGGGCTACGGCGGGTCGTGCTTCCCCAAAGATGTGCGCGCGCTGATCAACACGGCCAAGGCATATGGCTGCACACCCAGCCTCGTGGAAGCGGTGGATGCGGTGAACAACCGCCAGAAAGGCATGCTGGCCGAAAAGATCAAAAATTACTTTAAGGATAAAGGCGGTGTGGGGGGAAAGACGCTGGCCCTGTGGGGTCTGGCCTTCAAGGCCAATACCGACGACATGCGCGAGTCCGCGGCACTGGACATCATCCGGTCGCTCACCGATGCCGGCATGACCGTCAGGGCCTATGACCCGGTGGCCGGCGAGAATGCCCGCAAAATACTCAAGGACAACGCGTCGGTGACGGTGATGGACAACCAGTACGATCCTGTCGACGGCGCCGATGCCCTGGCCGTGGTCACCGACTGGAACCAGTTCCGCAACCCGGACTTCAACCGCATCAAAAAGATGCTGAACGAACCCGTCGTCTTTGACGGTAGAAACCTCTTCTCCCGATCCTTCATGAAGGAGATGGGCTTTTCCTACATCAGTGTGGGCAGGCAGCCGATCATTGCTGAAAGCTGACAGCGACGATATTAAATTTAGCCACGGACACACACGGACGCACACAGACAAAAGCGATTAACAGGTGGCCTATCGGCCGAACCACCGCATCTCGAGCGCAGCGGGCGGTGAATAAAAGCAGGCTGAAGGCTATTAGGGTTGGATGAACCGCGATAGCGAGCGCATTCCCCGTCGCTTGCGGCGGGGTTAGCGAGCGAACTGAAAATAGACGTTCATCCTTACGGTGCTGCGCAGCACTGCCGGTACAGGCAGAACATTCCCCGCGGCTTGCCGCGGGGAGGGTTCAATCCTATCATATGCCCTTATATTTCCGATTAACAGCCAACCGATAAATTTCCTTGTCCCTTCGGGGACCGACTGCCAGCACATAAACCAGAACTTTTTTTTCATGCACGTGATAGACCACGCGATAGTCTCCGACACGAAGCTTGCGAAAATCGGAAAGATTTCCAGACAAAGGGGCTCCGAAATGCAATGGCTGCACGGTCAGTTTGGTATCGATGGCCTTTACGACGCGTCTCGAGGCCGATGGACCAATGCTTTCAAGATCCTCTTCGACGTCATGATGATAGAGAATGGACCATGTCATTTGCCGAATTTTTCCATGATGAAGTCATGGGACAAGGATTTTTTTTCTTCAAAGCTATCCATCCGGGCCAAGGCCAGAGCCGTGAGGCGGAGGTCTTCCAGTTCTTGTTCCATCGCTTCATAGCTTTCCATGGAGAGTAGAACGGCTTTGGGGGTATTGTTTTTCAAAATTATAAGTTTTTCAGTATCCCCCCTATCCAGGGCATCTAATGTTGCGGATGTTTTTTTTGACAGGGCCGTTGCCGAAAGATAGTCTGTCGAACGGATCATGATTAACCTCCATAAATCATGATAATATTGATTATAATAATCCGATTATAATCGGATGTCAATGCTGGCATTCTGCTCAAAAATAATTGGGCACGGAAACCTTTTTATAGACCGCAGAGGCGCAGAGAGCGCAGAGATAAATTTGGTTAGTTCGTTTGATTAGTTGTTTCGTCCTATTGGTTGGATAGTGATAGTTTTTTAACCAATCTAACCAATGCAACAAATTGAACAAATAAAACTGCCTTCTCATTCTCCGCGTCTCGAGCACAGCGGGCGTGATTAGATTCTTTTCCAGCCGAAGGCTGCAATAAACTCGTCCGTGTAAGTCTGTGTGTGTCCGTGGCAAAATTTAAAAAAAAGGAAATAAAAGTGAAACAACCCTTTTCCAAGGATATCCTGACCCTCGATCCAGAACGCGAAGCAGACAAGATCTGCAGCCAGATCCGATCCCTCATGACCAAGCAGCTCAAGCGCCGGGGACTCGTCGTGGCCCTGTCCGGCGGGATCGACAGCAGCGTTTCCGTTGGATTGGCCGCCAAGGCCCTGGGACCCGACCGGGTCGTCGCCCTGCTGATGCCCGAGCGCCATTCCTCCGACGACACCCTTGACCTGAGCCGGTCGGTTGCCGATGCCTTCGGCGTCAGGTGGTTTCACGAGGACATCTCCGGCGTTCTGCAGGCGGTGGGGTTTTATCAGCGCTACGACGATGCGGTGCGCAAGGCCGTCCCCGAATACGGCGACGGGTGGAAATCAAAGATCGTGATTCCCAACGTCATGGAATCAAAGGGCTTCAATCTGTTCTCCATCGTGGCCCAACGCCCTGACGGGACCCAGGTTCAGAAGCGCCTGCCGCTGGACGCCTACTTGGAAATCGTGGCCGCCACCAACTTCAAGCAGCGCACGCGCAAGATGTTCGAATACTATTACGCGGATCGCTTCAATTATGCGGTCGTGGGGACACCCAACCGCCTGGAGTACGACCAGGGCTTTTTCGTCAAATTGGGAGACGGTGCCGCCGACATCAAACCCATCGCCCATCTATACAAAACCCAAGTCTACCAGATGGCGGCCTTTCTCGGCGTGCCCGAGAACATCCGCAACCGGCCGCCGACCACCGATACCTATTCGATGCCCCAGGGGCAGGACGAGTTCTATTTCTCGCTGCCCCACGATAAGATGGACTTGTGCCTTTACGGCAAGAACAACGGGTACACCCCGGCCGATATCGCCGACACGCTGGCCTTGACCCCCGAGCAGGTCCAGCGCGTGTACGATGACATCGACACCAAACGCACCACGACCCGCTATCTGCATTTATCCCCACAGTTGATCGAGGCCGTGCCAGAAATCAAGAATTAGCCACAGACGCACACGGACGCACACAGACAAAAGCGGGTAAATGATGGCCTGTCGGCCAAAAAAAACCAAAAAAATTTTATTTGATCATTATGTTTTCAGCCGCAGGCTGCCTAATAGCCTGTCCGTGTATGTTCGTGTGTGTCCGTGGCAGAAAATACAAAGAAAATTAGCCACAGACCCACACGAACGCACACAGACAAAAGCGGGTAAATGATGGCCTATCGGCCAAAAAAACCAAAAAAATTT
>CAVPJS010000004.1:0-56483 GCA_963705475.1 uncultured delta proteobacterium
CTACTTCAACGGCCAGATCCGGGCAGCGCAGTTCGCACAGCCGGCAGGCGATGCAGTCCGATACCCGCACCGCCACCGCCTTGTCCTGGTCGTCCAGCGCCAGCACCGTCTTCGGACAAAACGCCACGCAGATCCCGCACCCCTTGCACCAGTCCCGGTTGATCCGGTGTTCCTTCAATTTTGCTTTCGCCATGAGTCTTCCCCCAACGTGTTAGCAACACGCGTGCGCGGCATGTCGACGGCCGCCTCAAAATCGTGCCCCTCTTAAAAGCTCAGCAGGGCCTTGTCAAGAAAAAGCGCGTGGTTTGGGCCGAGTTGCTTTTTCCGGCAGGAGACATGTGGATGGTGTTTAATTGTTGAATACTATTTTTTGGGATTTCGCGCAAGTTCCGGATTGCCTTCCCACTGACGCGTTGCCCAACGCCTGACCAGCAGGCTGGCATTGGGGATCACGGCAATCGATCCGCTGTGCCGCCTTACCCTGATCGCCGCCGACGCGGGATCCATTCGGGTGACACCGATCGCTCGGCACATCTCAGGCGACAGGTCGGTAACCAGAAAGATATTTATCCGCTGGGTTTTTTCCATCATGGCGAGGGCTGTACCGCCGTTGCCCTGATAATGTTGTGAAAGATGCGCAAAAGCGGCATTCCACCCGCCCATGTCGAACCAGGGCAAAAAAGTTGCCGAACCGATGCCGTTGCTGCAGCGGGCGAAAACGATGAGGGCGCCCCCATCGCTCACAAATGCGGCGGCATGGTGAACGGCCTTGTGGGCCTGGATAAAATTGATATCCTTGGGATAGCCGCCACAGGACGCCACCACCAAATCGTAACGTTTGACGGTCTCTACCTCGCAGTGTTGTCCATGGGTTGCACAGGCCTGCCGGAAGTGATCGACGCCGCTTCCCACCATCAGCCGGCAAACGGTGCCATGGCTGTCCAGGATACCGTGAATGGCCACATCAGCCGGCCGGAAGTCTTCGATCTCGGCCAGGTCTTCCGCCAGTGGGTTGCCGGCCAGACGCCCCGAGCGACACCCGGCGGAAAGGGTCTGGCGCTGCGTGTCGAGAAAAAGGCTGTGGTTGCGGTAGATGGCCGCCCGTTCGCCCAGACCCGGGAATATCAGCTTGCGACCCCCACCGTAACCGGCAAAGTAGTGGTGGGAGATGGCACCAAAGGTGATCACGAGATCGGCATCGATAATATCCTTGCGCATGCGGACCGGCGTGCCGCGCCGGGTGGCGCCCATATCGACAAAGCGCGTGCCATCGGTGCAGTCGTGGTGGACGAACCGATGGTGCGAAAAGACTTCACCGTAGGCAGACCGGCACTCGGCGTCACTTTGGGCCGCATGGGTGCCATAGGCGATGTACACGCAGATTGTTTCTTTCGTCGCGCCCTTTTCTTCGAGGGCGTCGAGGAGAACGGGCAAATACCGATTATACCCGCACAACCGGGTCTTGTCCGCCACCACCACGGCTATTCGCCGGCCATGCAGCGGCCTGGGAAATAGGGCCGCCTTAACGTCGGCCGCAAAGCCTTGCCGGGTGACCTGCTTCGGCGGCTCGCGGATCATCAGGATATCCGCCTCATCCGGCAGCGTCAGGCCAACCCGATTGCCGCCGATTTTCAGTTCAATGGATTTTCCCATAGGGATCCCCGACCCGCTTTACCTTTCCCAGCCTCCATCCGGATCTTTGCGAAGGACTTGCAGGGTAACAGTATACGCGCTCCGGAAACGAATGTGAACCGTAAAATCAAATCGCAAGGGGTAACCAAACCGCCGATCAACTGCTGATCCGGTGTTGACAGGAATGGCGGCTTCGGCTTTAACAGGGCTCCAAAAAGGCTGGTCGATCCTGATATATTTTCAGATACCACCGCGACAGCGACAAGCTGCCCTGTCAGCCACCGACAGACCACTGGAGCCCATCCATGCACTTGAAAAGCGCACGCATTGCCCACGACCGGTTCCCGACAACCGATGCCTACCCCTTTAACCTGCCGATCATCCAGCATACCCAGGCCATTGATTTTCCCTCGCCGGTGACCGTTTTCACGGGCGAGAACGGAACCGGCAAATCGACCCTGCTCAAGGCATTGTGTCGGCGGTGCAATATCCACATCTGGGAAGGCATGCACCGGGCAAGATACAAGGCCAACCGATATGAAAACATGCTGCATCTGTCCCTGGACATCCAGTGGGCCGACGGAGCGACGCCCGGCTCTTTTTTTTCTCCCGACCTGTTTCGGAATTTCTCACAACTGGTGGATGAATGGGCGACCGGCAATCCCGGCCTGCTGAACTACTTCGGCGGCCAATCGTTGGTCACCCAATCCCACGGGCAAGCCTGCATGGCCTACTTCCAATCCATCTACCGGGTCAAGGGGCTGCACTTTCTGGATGAACCGGAAGCCGCCTTGTCGCCGGAGACGCAGTTGCGCCTGCTGGCGGTATTGTCGGCAATGGGCGCCGCCGGCCACGCCCAGTTCATCATCTCCACGCATTCGCCCATTCTCATGTCCTGCCCGGGTGCATCGGTGTACGATTTCAATCAAACGGCCATCGCCCCCACCGCTTACGAAAAAACCCGGCACTATCGAATCTACAAGGAGTTTTTCAGGCATGGCGTCTGACCCAACCGTCACCATCACCCGGGGATACCTTCCCGGAGCCATCGGCCGGATTGCCGAACTGCATGGCACCTACTATTCCGACCATTGGGGATTCGGCCTATTTTTCGAAGCCAAGGTGGCCAGCGAACTGTCGGCATTTCTCAAGGCCTACGATGCGGATCGGGATGCCCTGTGGCTGGCCACCGTCGATGGCCGGGTAGAAGGCGGTATCGCCATCGACGGCAGGCATGCTGCGGATAGCGGTGCCCATCTGAGATGGTTCATCCTCTCCGATGCCCTGCGCGGAAAAGGGATGGGGCGGCAGTTGATCAGCCGTGCGGTCGAATTTTGCGCGGAAAAAGCCTACCCTAAAATTTTTCTCTGGACCTTCGAAGGACTCGACGCTGCCAGGCACCTGTATGAAAGCGTCGGGTTCAGCCTGGCCTGCCAGCGAAAAGGCGCCGGATGGGGCACCGAAGTCAACGAACAATTGTTCGAATGCAAACCGTCGGCTGCCTGAAACCCGACTGACTCCCATTTCAATCCTCAATCCCCTGAAATGCCCGCCGCAAACCTGCCGCCGGCCCATCACCCACCGACCCTAACCGTTCGACAAGGCCTCTTGCCACATAGACGATACGCTACCGCCGCCAATCGGGACCAACCGTTTCTTCATTTATCGGAAAAAAGTTGCCCATTTTAACTATTTTAATTATAATAATTATAATAACTATATTTATTTGCCCTATTTTAAGTTCAGTTATTATATTTAATATGCTTTTTATATTTTTTTATTGACAGGGCGCGGCGACCGTGTTTTAGATAACCCTAGCATCAGAAACAATCACACGATTGAAGGAGGGATTGGAAAATGGAGGATACACTCACCGTCTTCAAGGCCAGCAAATTCTGCAATGTTTCCTCGAAAACCATCATCAACTGGATCGAGGCCGGGCACATCAAGGCCTATAAAACCGTCGGCGGGCATCGCCGCATCAAACGCAGCGACATGGAGACGTTCATGCGAGGCCAGGGTATCCCCATCCCCGATACGGAGATCGAGGATGAACGCAAGCGCATCCTCGTGGTGGATGACGATCCCATCATCGTGGAGACCATCGTGCAGTCATTGGAGGAAGACGAATTCGACTACGAGGTGATCAGCGCGTCGGACGGGTTCGAGGCCGGACTCCAGGTCAACCACTTCCACCCGCACCTGATGATCCTGGACATCATGATGCCCGACATCAAGGGCAATGAAGTGTGCCGCAAGATCAAATCCAACGAGGCCACCAAGGACACCAAGATCATCGTCCTGTCCGCCTACCTGGATGAAGAGAAATTCAAGGAGATGAAGGGCCACGGTGCCGACATCTGCTTTTCCAAGCCGCTTCCCCTCCCCCAACTCAAGGAGGAGGTTGCCCGGCTGCTGGACCTAAAATAGGCATTCGAATCGCGTTGCGGCCATCAATTAAGGAGGCGTAGCATGAAACTCAAGGAAGCGCTGAAAAAAAAGAAATTTGTGGTCACCTCGGAAGTCCAGGCCCCCATGGGCGACGACGATCCCGAAGCGCTGGTCGATAACCTGAAACGGATCCGGGGCCGCATGGACGGTGTCTCGATTGCCGAGGTGGAACTGGAAGGCGTCGTGGGAGACAGCATCCGCACCTGCGAACTGCTCAATCAGAACCGCTTTGACGCCATCTACCAGACCACCACCCGGGACAAAAACCGCATTCAACTCCAGAAAGACCTGACCCAGGCCCACGAATCCGGAGTGGAGAACCTGCTCGTGTTCACCGAGGATTATCGCATCTCCGGTGAGAGCTTACAGGAGACCATGTTCTTCCACGTGGATTCAGGAAAGCTGGCATCGGTCCTGGAACACTTGAGGGACGGACGAACGGTGGACGGCAAACAGCTGGAGCAAAAAGTCGAATTCATCATGGGCTCCGGCATCGAATCCGTTTGGGGCAAAAACGTGCCCAAACAGGGCATGCAGGAGATGGAGACCATGCGCGGGCTGGGCACCGGCTATTTTCTGACCACGCCCATCTTCGATCTGGATCAATTCCAACGTTTCCTGCGGCAGGTCAAGACCTTCGGTGTTCCGGTTATCGCCGAGGTCATGCTGCTCAGAAATGCCGCCATGGCCCGCTTTATCAACCGGCACTTCAAGGCCGGCCTGATTCCGGACTGGGTCATCCAGAAACTGGACAAGGCGCCCAACAAGCAGAAAGCCAGCATCGAGCTCTTCGCCGATACCATCAAAGGGCTGCGCGACATCTGCGACGGTGTTCATATCATCACCCTGGGCGGCATCGACAAGATTCAGCCGTATCTCGACGCGGCAAAAATCAGGTAGTGACTGTTCATAGATGGCAACGAGACATAAGACATATCCCGGGCCGGCAACACCTCCACGCGATCCATTTTCACTCGCTGATTCGTGCCAACAGCAACCCATCATGCGATGCCGCGCCTGCGAGGCCGGCTGAAGATAAGGCAAATTAAGGATTTAAACTCAAGGCTGCCGGGTGCTTGTTAAAACCGTTTGTATCAGCGTCTTCAGCCTTCCACCTTCAACCTAACCACCGGAGTGGTCGAGGAGGCCATCATCATGACATCACCTATCGAACTGGATGATCTCGAGTGCGAATTCAAGGAAGCCGTGTTGGACAAAGTGCCAGACGCCCTGCTGGACCGGTGCATGACCTGCGGCACCTGCACAGGCGGTTGCCCGGCATCGGGCCTGATGGACATGGATCCGCGAAAACTGCTGCGGATGGTCAATTTCGGGATGGACGAAGCGGTCAAAAAATCCAAGTGGGCATGGGTGTGCACCATGTGCGCCCGTTGCGTCAATGCCTGCCCCATGAAGATCAACATCCCCAAACTGGTTTACAACCTGCGCGGATCCTGGCCACGCGACAAGCGCCCCAAGGGCATCCGCGGCTCCTGCGACCAGCACATTCGGGCCGGCAACGCCATGGGTGTGCCCACCGAAGATTTCATCTGGACCGTAGAGGACGTAGCCGACGAAATCCGGGAGACGCAGCCCGATTTCAAGGAGATGCAGGTTTCCGTGGATCGGGTGGGGGCCTATATGGCCATCAACCAGAACTCCCGGGAGCCGGTCACCGAGCCGGACGAACTGGGGCCGCTGTGGAAAATTCTGCACCTGGTGGGCGCGGACTGGACCTACCCATCGGTCATGTGGGCCGGCGAAAACTACTGCCTGTTCCTGGCCGATGAGGAGGGGTGGCGCTACATCATGGAGGAATTCGTCGATCATATCGACAACAACCTGGGGTGCAAGATGGTGGTCAACACCGAGTGAGGGCACTCTTACTTTGCGATCCTGGAAGGATTGCGCAAATTCAACATCCCCCACAAATTCGAATTCACCAGCATCATCCAGCTCTATGCCCAGTGGATCAGAGAGGGCAAGCTCAAGGTCAATTCAGACTGGAACCGCGATCTCAAGATCAAGTTCACCGTTCAAGACCCCTGCAATATCGTACGCAAGACCCTGCGCGAGGAGATGGCCGACGAACTGCGCTTCGTCGTCAAAACCGTGGTTGGAGAAGAGAACTTCGTGGACATGGTCCCCTGCGGTGTCAACAACTACTGCTGCGGCGGCGGCGGCGGCGCCCTGCAGGGCGGTTTTACGGAAGAGCGGCGGGCCTACGGCAAAGTCAAGTTCGACCAGGTCATGGCCACCGGGGCCAACTACGTCATCGCCCCGTGCCACAATTGCCACAGCCAGATCGAGGATATGGGCAGCCACTACGGCGGCCGCTACCACGTGCTTCATCTGTGGACCATCATGGGGCTGGCCATGGGTATCCTCGGCGAGAACGAACGCAGTTACCTGGGACCGGATCTGGCGAATTACGGGCTGTAGTTTGAGACCGGAGGTCGGAATTCGGAGGACGGAAGACTGAAGACCGAGGTCGGAGAACAGAAAGCAGAAGACAGAATTCGGACATCCGACTTCAGACATCTGACATCTGACATCCGACTTCAGACTTCTGACCGCTGACTTCAGACATCCGACTTCAGAATTTTGGAATTGGAGGACTAAGGATATGGAAAAACGAACCACAGGCTCCGTACTGGTCGTCGGCGGCGGGATTGCCGGCATTCAGGCTTCACTGGATCTGGCCGATTCCGGCTATCGGGTCGTCCTGGCGGAACAGAGCTCGGCCATCGGCGGGGTCATGTCCCAGCTGGACAAGACCTTTCCCACCAACGACTGCGCCATGTGCATCATCTCCCCCAAGCTCGTGGAGGCAGGCCGCCACCTGAACATCGACCTATATACCATGACCGACGTGCAGTCGATCGCCGGCGATGCGGGCAACTTCACGGTCACCCTTCGCCAACGGCCCCGCTTCATCGATATGGAACGCTGCACGGCCTGCGGCGAGTGCAGCAAGGTGTGCCCCGTCGAGGTGTCCAATGACTTCGACCAGGGCCTGGGCAACCGCAAGGCCGCTTTCAAGCGCTATCCCCAAGCCATGCCATCCGCCTATACCATTGAAAAAAAAGGCACGGCCCCCTGTAAGGCCGCCTGCCCGGCCAACCCCAGCTTCCAGGGATGCATCGCCCTGATGGCCCAGGGCAAATACAAGGAAGCCTTCGAGCTGTTCCGCAGCGAGCACCCCTTTCCCGGCATCTGCGGCCGGGTCTGCCACCACCCCTGCGAAACGGCCTGCACACGCACCAAGGTGGATGCGCCCGTCTCCATCATGGCGCTGCACCGATTTCTGGCCGACTGGGCCAGGCAGAACGACGTCGCCTTCATCCCGGAGAAAAAGGCGGCCAAACCGGAAAAAGTGGCCGTGGTGGGCAGCGGGCCGGCCGGCCTGGCCTGCGCCTATTTTCTGGCCATCGAGGGATTTTCGGTCACGGTCTTCGAAAAACACGAGACCTTGGGCGGCATGCTGTCCCTGGGCATTCCGCCTTACCGCCTGCCCCGGGAGATCATCGACGACGAGATCGCCGTGCTGCGGGAGTTGGGCGTCGAATTTCGAACCGGTGTAAGCCTGGGAACAGATACGACCATCGGCCAGCTGCGCGAGCAGGGATACAGCGCCTTTTTCATGGCCATCGGCTCCCTGGAGTGCAAGGTGCTGGGCATCGAGGGCGAAGAGATCCAAGGGGTGTGGCCAGGAATGGACTACCTGCTGCGCACCAACCTCGGTGAGCGGATCGACCTGGGCGACCGGGTGGCCGTCATCGGCGGTGGCAATGTGGCCATGGATTCGGTGAGAACCGCCCTGCGCCATGGATCCAAAAAACCGTTCATCATCTATCGCCGCAGCGAAGCGGAGATGCCGGCCAACGCCGAGGAGATCGACGAGTGCCGGGAGGAGGGTGTCGAGATCATGACCCTGACCAACCCGGTGCGGGTGGTCGAAACCGACGGCCGGGTCACGGCCATCGAATGCATTCGCATGCAGTTGGGCGATCCCGACGATTCCGGCCGGCGGCGCCCGGAGCCCATCGCCGGCTCGGAATTTACCATCGCGGTGGACGCGGTGGTCCCGGCCATCGGCCAGGAATCCGACTGGGCCTGCCTCACCGACGAATGTGCCTGCACCCTGAACGACTGGGGAACCATGAACGTTGATCCGGTCACCCTGCAATCCGGCGATCCGGACATCTTTGCCGGGGGCGATGCGGTCACCGGCCCCAAAACCGTCGTGGACGCCATAGCCGCCGGCAAGACCGCCGCCGAATCCATTCGGCGCTTCCTGGTGGGCGAGAATCTCAGCGCCGGCCGGAACCCGGCGCTGTTCCCGGTGGAAGACGTGGACCTCTCCACGGCAGTGCCAATCGCACGCCAGGCCATGCCCATGACCGATCCCGATGAACGCAAAACCACCTTCGACGAGGTCCAGTTGGGCCTCGACGAAGCGGCCGTTCAACGGGAAATCCAGCGCTGCCTGGCCTGCGGCGTCTGCTCGGAGTGCTACCAGTGCGTCTCGGCTTGTCTGGCCGAAGCGGTGTGCCATGACATGACCGAGCAGATCCATGAAATCAACGTGGGGGCGGTCATCCTGGCCCCCGGGTTCGCCCCCTTCGATCCGTCCCTATACCAGACCTACAGCTATGCCGACCACCCTAACGTGGTCACCAGCCTGGAGTTCGAGCGCATCCTCTCCGCCTCCGGTCCCTATGCGGGGCACCTGGTCCGGCCGTCGGACGATACGCCGCCGAAAAAGATCGCCTGGCTGCAATGCGTGGGATCCCGGGATCTCAATACCTGCGACAACGGGTACTGCTCGTCGGTCTGCTGCATGTATGCCAATAAACAGGCCGTCATCGCCAAAGAGCACAGTGACATGGAGCTGGATACGGCCATCTTTTTCATGGACATGCGCACCTTCGGCAAGGATTTTGACAAGTACGCCAACCGGGCCCGGGAAGACCACGGGGTGCGCCATATCCGCTCGCGCATCCACTCGGTGTTCCCGGACGAGGACGACCGGCTGCGCATCGTCTACGCCACCGAGTCGGGCAATAACATGGAAGAGCGCTTCGACATGGTGATTCTCTCCGTGGGCCTGGCACCCAACCCCGACGCCGTATCCCTGGCCCAACGGCTGGGTGTCGACCTGAACCACTACAGCCACGCGCAGACCCACTGTCTGCAGCCGGTGGCCACCAATCGGGAGGGCGTCTTCGTCTGCGGGGCGTTTCAAGAACCCAAGGACATCCCCCATTCGGTCATGGAGGCCTCGGCCTCGGCCGCTGCAGCCGGCAGCCTGCTGTCCGATTCTCGCTGGTCGCTGTCCCGCAAGCGCGAACTTCCCCCCGAACTGGACGTGTCCGGTCAGGGACCACGCATCGGCGTCTTCGTCTGCAACTGCGGCATCAACATCGGCGGCATCGCCGACGTGCCGGCGGTCCGCGACTATGCGGCCGGCCTGCCCCACGTGGTCCACGTGGAGGACAACCTGTTCACCTGCAGCCAGGACGCCCAGGACCACATGAAAGCGATCATCCGCGAAAAGGGCATCAACCGGGTGGTGGTGGCATCCTGTTCCCCCCGCACCCACGAACCGCTGTTCCAGGAGACCATTCGCGATGCCGGCCTGAACAAGTACCTGTTCGAAATGGCCAACATTCGCGACCAGAACACCTGGGTTCACATGAGCGAACCGGCGCGGGCCACCGCCAAGGCCAAGGATCTGGTGCGCATGGCCGTGGCCAAGGCCGCCCACATCGAGCCCCTGCACCAGGTGAGCCTGGCGATCACCAAGACCGCCCTGGTCGTGGGTGCGGGCGTGGCCGGCATGGAAGCGGCACTGGGCGTGGCCGACCAGGGATCGGCGGTGGTGCTGGTGGAAAAATCCACTGAACTGGGCGGGGTGGCCAACCTGCTCAACGCCACCTGGCAGGGGGAACCCATCGCTCCCTATCTGGCCGAGACCATCCAACGGGTAAAAAGCCACCCGCGCATCCGGCTGCTTACCGGCACACGGGTAAAACGCACCACGGGCAGCATCGGCAACTTCTCCACCACACTGGCGTCGGTGAACGGGGACCAGGCCGAAACGGTGGTGGCCCACGGGGCCACGATCATCGCTACGGGCGGCGGTGAATACAAACCGGACCGCTACCTGTATGGCAGCCACCCCGATGTGCTCACCCACCTGGACATGGACGCGGCGGTCGCCAACAACGACAATCGCCTGATGGTGGCCAAGAGCGTCGTCTTCATCCAGTGTGTGGGCTCCCGGGACGACAATCGTCCTTACTGCAGCAAAATCTGCTGCACACACAGCCTGAAAAGCGCCCTGGCCATAAAGAAAATCAACCCCAAAAAGAAGGTGAGCATCCTTTACCGGGACATCCGTTCCTACGGTTTCCGCGAGGATCTTTACAAGGAGGCCCGGGATGCGGGCATCCTGTTCATCCGCTACGAACCGGAAAATCCACCCACGGTCTCCACCGACGCCGACAACCACCTGGTTCTCGACACGACCGACCACGTGCTGCGGATGCCGGTGCGCCTGAGGCCCGACCTGCTGGTGCTGGCCACCGGCGTGGTGCCCAACGCCAACCGCGAACTGTTTGAACTGTTCAAGGTACCGGTGAATGCCGACGGTTTCCTGGTGGAAGCCCATGCCAAGCTTCGGCCGGTGGAGTTCTCCTCAGAAGGCATCTACCTCGCCGGACTGGCGCACTATCCCAAGCCCCTGGAGGAGTGCATTGCCCAGGCCAAGGCCGCCGCCTCCCGGGCCATGACCCTGCTCTCCCGTGATGCCATCATGGTGGGCGGTGTGGTGGCCACGGTGGATTCGGGCAAGTGCGCCGCCTGCCTGACCTGTGTGCGGGCATGCCCTTACGATATTCCCCATGTGGACGAACACAGCCACGCGGTCATCGATCCGGCCGAATGCCATGGCTGCGGCACGTGCGTGGCCGAGTGTCCGGGCAAGGCCATCACCCTGGCCCACTTTACCGACGACCAGTTGATCGCCAAGATCGAGGCCCTGTTCATCGCAGCGTGAGACGGAGCCGGAGGACGGATGACCGAGGTCCGAGGACTGAGGACTGAGGACTGAGGACTGAAAAAACCTTCAGGTCTCGGATCAGGTGTCAAGAAAAAGCCCGTTTAGGGGTGGTCTTGGGTGGCGATGTAGGAGGGCTTTCGGCCGCGACAATAGAAAAGTGCCCCGCAATACCCATCAGCTTAACGGCTCAACAGCTTAGCAACTAAAATACTGGAGGGAAGACATGACGATTACAAATGACCCGCAAATCCTCGCCTTCTGCTGCAGATACTGCTCCTATGCGGCCGCTGACCTGGCCGGTTCCATGCGCCTGGACTACCCGGCCAGTGTCAAGGTGGTGCAGGTGCCGTGCACGGGCCGGGTGGATGTGATCCATCTGCTCAAGGGCCTTGAAGCCGGGGCCGACGGCATATATGTGGCCGGTTGAATGGACGGAGAATGCCATTTCCTGGAAGGAAATCGAAGAACGCGCAAAAAAGTTGATTTTGTGAAAAAAACTCTGGAAGCGATCGGCATCGACGGTTCCCGGGTGCAGATGTTCAACCTCTCTTCGGCCATGGCCCCTGAATTCGCAGGCATCGCCTGCGAGATGACCGAAACGGTGAAATCAATGAGGAAATTATGGACGTAACTCAAGCCCACGGACTGACCGGCGTGTTGGATGCCATGGCCGACGGCATCTACATCGTCAACGACGACTATGTGGTCGAATTCATGAACAAGGCCATGATCCGGGTGTTCGGTGACGGCGTCGGCAAGAAATGCCACGAGGTAATCAACCACACCGCCGCCCCCTGCCCCTGGTGCCGGGCCGAGGAGGTGTTCGACAATCACCGCAACACGCACGAAGAGGTCTATGTCCCCATGGTGGACAAGACCTACGACCTGCTGGAAATCCCCCTGCACAATACCAACGGCAGCATCTCCAAGCTGAGCCTCTACCGCGACATCACCCACCGCAAGGATCAGGAATACCGGCTCAAGACCTCCCGCGAGAGCTTCCGCAGCCTCTTCGAACACGTGGCAGCCGGCGTCTACATCAGCAGCAAGGAGGGCAAGTTTCTGGATGCCAACCCGGCCCTGCTGGAAATGATGGGGTATGAAGACAAATACGAGTTCCTCGACCTGGACTTGGCCCGGGACATCTATCTCAAGGCCGACGATCGCACCCGCTTCCAGGAGATGATCGAAAAAAACGGCCGCGTGGTCGATTACGAGGTGGATTTCCGCAAAAAGGACGGCACCCCCATTACCGTTCTGCTTACTGCCCACGTGCGTTATGATCCCAAGGGCAACGTGCTGGGCTATGAAGGCATCTGCGTCGACCAATCTCAGCGCAAAAAAATGGAGCAGGAGCTGAAAAAGGCGCACGATTTTCTCAACAACATCATCCAGAGTTCCCCCAACGCGATCATGGGAACGGATATGAAGGGCAACATCATCATCTGGAACCAGGGCGCCGAAGAGACATTGGGGTATCAGGCCTCGGAGACGATCGGTGGGATGAACGTGCGCAACCTGTATCCCGAGGACATGGCCCGCCAGGTGATGCGCATGATGCGAAGCGATGACTATGGCGGCAAGGGCAAACTGCGCTCCTACCCCATGACCTTCAAGGGCAAAGACGGTCGTCCCGTTGAAGGCAACCTGTCGGCCAACATCATCTATGACGCGGCAGGCCAGGAAATTGCTTCGGTGGGCATATTCGTGGATCTGGAAGAGCAGTTGAAGATGGAGCGCAAGCTTCACAATACCCAGGAGCAGCTTCTGCAATCGGAGAAGCTGGCCGCCATGGGTCGGCTCACCTCCCAGATCGCCCATGAGCTCAACAACCCGCTCTACGGGATCATGAACACCCTGGAGCTGATGAAAACCGAAATCCCGGTAGGCAACAAACGCCGTAAACTGCTGGATATGTCCTTGTCGGAAACCGTACGGGTGACGGACATGCTGCGCAAGATGCTATCCTTCTCCAAGCCTGACCAGGAGGAGCGGGCCCCGGTGGACATCAACACGATTTTAGACGAGATTCTCCTTCTATACGAGAAACAGCTCTGGGAGCACTCCATCAAAGTGGTCCACAGTTTCGCAAACCACCTCGGGCGAGTCTATGCCTCCAAGAACCAGCTTCGCCAGGTTTTCTTGAACCTGATTTCCAACGCACGAGACGCCATGCCCGAAGGCGGCCGCCTCACCGTGGCGACCGAGGGAGACGACTACTTCGTTCACATCACCATTGCAGACAATGGCGTGGGAATCAAGGAAGAGCACCTTGACTTGGTTTTCGAAACCTTCTTCACCACCAAGACCGACAGCGTCAAGGGGGTCGGCTTGGGTCTGTCGGTCTGTTACGGCTTCATCAAGGACCATGGCGGGGACATCAAAGTGGAGAGCCAGATCGGAGAAGGCACCACGTTCACCATCTCCCTGCCGGTCCACCGGCAGGGAGCGCCAGGCCAATAGGTTCAACGAATTCGCCGTCAGGGCTAACGTTAGCGCATTTGGATCTCTTCCAGGGTGCGCTCGTAATCCGCTTTCAAGGGGCCGCCGATGTCGACGGCTTTCAAGGCAGCTTCAGCGGCCTCGGCATTTTTACCCATCTCCATGAGGACATGCGCCAAATTGTTATACACGACACCCTCATGCGGAAATCTAAAGGTCGCATCGCGAAAATGCGCCTCTGCGGCGACCAGGTCCCCTGACCGGTAAAGGCAAACACCCAGCCCGACGGTGGCGATTAGACTGTCCGGCCATCGCCGCAGCGCGGCTCGATAGCCTTCGGCGGCCGCCTGCCATTTGCCCAGCCGTTCAAGATGGCCGACTGACCGCAGGACATGCCCCTCGGTGGCCACGGCAGGTAGCTGCCATGGAGGCATTACCAGCAACCCCCAATAGTCACTTCTGGACCATGTGTAGGCAAAGGTTTTGAAGGAGGTCCGCTTGCGGGGCGTCGTGCCGGAATGCATAATCACGGCGCCGTCAGTGAAATCCAAACCAACGACAACCGCAAAATGCCAGACGGGGTACCACGACAGGCCGAGATTCTGCAGCACAACCACCGGGTGTCCGGCGGAGATCTCGTCGCTCAGCGATGTCGGATCGGTCAGCAGGTAAGCAATCCTGTCATGGCGCCGGGCGGCGGCGACGACTGCCGGCGTGGAGGCTGCCCTTTTTTGACGGCGTGAAAACTTCGGGTACCAGCTCCTGGGGCGTGATCGGTACACCGCTCCACGACAGGGCCATGGCAAGCGCCGCCGGCCCGCACTGGTATGCTTGTTGAGGAAAAAACGGCACCGCGGTCAGCAGGTACTGACCGTGGTGCCGATCGCTGGCTGGCGGTAAACCGATCGCGGTCGGTCCTGCGCAACCGGCAAGGGTCACGACGAGTAAGACAATCAGTGTGCGTCGGCGCAAAGGACGTCGATCGGTGTTTAAATCAGGATTTTTCGTGATCGCGATGTCATTTATTTTTTTTAACGAAGGGGAAAATATCGGTGGCACCAGATATATCCGTAAACAGGAGGACCAAGAAAACGATCAGGCCGACGATAAGGAGGGTCTCAAACCCGCCGCTGCCGGCAGGCAGGCTTTCCATGCGGTCGGCGATGCTGAGAATCTCGGCGTCTGAAAGCGCACGCGTTCGCAGCGTGGCCTCGTCGGCGTCTATCCCCTGTGCGACCAGGGCCGCTTTTACGTCTTCCCGGGCCAGGATGCTGTCGACATAGGCACGGGCATCCCTGACCCGATCGGCATCGAGGATCGTTTCGGATGTGATCATTGCCGCGAATACGGTCTGACAGGGGGTTAACATCACGATCATAAAGATCGCCATAAACCAGCTGACCGGTTTTGCAATCGCTCTGACCTTTTTCATCGATCACCTCGCTTTGGGTTGAAAGTCGATTTCACTATCCATGAACCCGGAAAAAAGTCAAGATGCATCATTCGCATGACGGCCGTCGCGCCCGGCAGGCCACCCCTTGGCCACTTTTCATCCGGGCATCAGGCGGGTTGAAACCACGACTGGGTCTTGAGGCAGATCTTGACCAGCATCAGCATCACCGGCACTTCGATGAGAACCCCCACGACCGTGGCCAGGGCCGCACCCGAGGAGAGGCCGAAGAGCATGGTGGAGGTGGCGATGGCCACCTCGAAGTGGTTGGACGCCCCGATCATGGCCGCCGGCGCGGCATCCGCATAGCGCAGTTTCAGCAGCCGCGCCAGCCCGTACCCCAGGCAAAAGATGAGCACCGTCTGGACCAAGAGGGGCACGGCGATCCAGACGATGGTCAGGGGGTTGCCCAAAATCACCTCTCCCTTGAAAGAGAAGAGCAGCACCAGGGTTAACAATAGGGCGATGACGGTAATGGGCGTAAGCACATGCAGGAATTTCTCCTTGAACCAGGTCATACCTTTGGCGGCGATGATCCAGCGGCGGGAAAAGTAGCCGGCCACCAGGGGCAGGGCCACGTAGATGCCGATGGAAAGCAATAAGGCCTGCCAGGGCACGGGCAACCGCCCCACGCCGAGCAAAAAGCCCCCCAGTATGCCATAGAGCAGCAGCATGGTCAGCGAGTTGATCGCCACCATCACCAGGGTCAGGCCGTCGTTGCCCCGGCAAAGGAATCCCCACACCAGCACCATGGCCGTGCACGGCGCAATGCCCAGCAGAATGCACCCGGCCAGGTAGCTGCGCCACAGAGGCACTTCCAGCATCTTGATGCCGTCGGACAGGATCACGGTGCCGGCGCCATGGGCGGCTCCCACCGGCAGGTCCAGGCCGAAGGGCATCTTCACCAAGTCCTTCGCATCGGGCCCGATAAACCCGTAGAAGAGCGTACCGAGAAAAAACAGGGCAATGGCATACATGGTGAACGGCTTGACGGCCCAGTTGATGAAAAGGGTCAGAAAAACCGGCTTGCCGCTCTTGCCCGCCTTGATCACTTCAGCGAAGTCGATCTTGACCATGATGGGATACATCATGAAAAACAGGCAGATGGCGATGGGGATGGAGACCACCGGCGCCCCGTTCACCAAAATGGCCATGCCGTCCAGGGTCCGGGCCGCGCCGGGGGCGACTTTTCCCAGCAGAATGCCGGCAATGATGCACAAGAACACCCACAGGGAAAGGTAGCGTTCGAAGATGCTGGTCATTTTGCGGGCGTTGGTCTGGGCTGCGTCACGATTCATTGGGGGCTTGGCTCCTGGTCAGGAATGGTTTTTTAGAATTGCCGGCAGGGATTCGACCAATGTTCGGATTTGGTCGCGCACCCGTCGGTAGTGAACCATGGCCGCTTCCTCGGTGGGTTCGTCCTTGGCCAGTGCAGGCGGGTCGTCGAATCCCACGTGAACGATTTTAACTCCACCCGGAAAATAGGGGCAGGTTTCGTGGGCGTGGCCGCAGACCGTCACCACGAAGTCCCACGGCTCGCCGATAAAGTCGCGGGCCAGTTTGGACCGGTGGTGGGAGATGTCCACCCCCGCCTCGGCCATGGCTTTGACCGCCAGCGGGTTGAGCCCGTGGGTTTCGATGCCGGCCGATCTGGCGTCGATCAGGTCGCGCTTCAGATGGTTCACCCACCCCTCGGCCATCTGGCTGCGGCAGGAGTTGCCGGTGCACAGGAACAGGATTTTGAGTCTGTCTTTCATCGCAGATCGCTTCCGTTGGCTTTTGCCCGTTGGTCTTGGTAAGGCATGTTGGTATTAGGATCACCTGGGGCCGGGACAGGCCCTCATCGCAAAGGGTGATGGTGTCGTTTTTCTCCCTGACATCGACAACAATGATGGCCGCCCCACCCTCGTATGTGACCTCGTTTTTTTCATCGAGCGATCCAGGTCTTGTCTCATCGGGCATTAAATCAAGATGTTGAACAGATAGCCGACGATCAGGATCCCGCCGGTCACGACGCCGACAAAAATAGCGATCAGTTGCGGCTTGAGTACTTTTCTGAGGATAATCATTTCAGGCAGGCTCAGCGCAATCACCGACATCATGAAGGCCAGCACGGTACCCAGTGCGGCGCCCTTGCCCAGCAGTGCCTCCACCACCGGTATGATTCCGGCGGCATTGGAATACATGGGCACCCCCATGCCCACGGCTACCGGTACAGCCCACCAGGCCCCCTTGCCCATGATGGCGGCCATGAATCCTTCAGGCACATAGCCGTGAATACCGGCACCGACGGCGATACCGATGATCATGTAGACCCAGACCTTGCCCACGATCTCTTTAACGGCCTCCCAACCGGCAAGGATCCGGTCCCTCCACATCAGCTTTATTTGAGAGACTGCAGCGGTATCGACATTGAGTTTGACCACCCAGTCCTCGATATATGTTTCCAGATGCAGGCGGCCGATGATCCAGCCAGCCATGATGGCAATAGTCAATCCGGTAGCCATATATATGCCGGCCACCTTCCATCCCAGAAGGCCATACAGCAGTCCCACGGCGATCTCATTGACCAGGGGCGCGGCAATCAAAAATGAAAAGGTTACTCCCAGCGGCACACCGGCGGTCACAAAGCCGATAAACAGCGGCACGGCCGAGCACGAGCAAAATGGGGTGACGATGCCCAGCGAGGCCGCCATGATATTGCCCACGAATTGGCTTTTCCCGGACAGGATGTCCCGGGTGCGCTCCGGGGTGAAAAAAGTGCGGATGATGCCCACGCCGAAGACAACCAGCACCAGCAGCATCATCACCTTGGGGGTGTCGTAAAAGAAGAATTCCAGCGCCGCGCCCAGGTTGGTGTTCCTGCCGATGTTAAACAGCGTATAGGTCATAAACCTGGAAAACTGCGGCAATATGCCATACACCAGCCACCAGAGGTAGATGCCGCCGGCGCCGATCAAGAATTGGAGCCAAACGGCGTCCCGGAGGCTTGGATCTTTTTTGACGCGAGCCGGCGTAAAATCATCTATTTTTTTTACATGTTGATTCATGGATATCCCCTTCGATACCGCGCACGGTTGCTGCACACAAGCCTCAGCCGCCCTACTTGGTCAACCAACCCATAATCTCGTCTTTTTTGGGTATTTTCCCCACGCTTTTAACCTCGCCGTCCACCACGACCGCGGGGGTTCCGAAGACCCCGTAACCGGCAATTTCCATAACATCGGTGACCTTTTCCACCCTGGCTTCGACCCCGGCCGCGGCCACGGCCGCCTTGACGATCTGTTCAGTCTGCTTGCACTTGGCACAGCCGGGTCCCAGCACCTTGATCTCCATTTTTTCTTCCTTTCGATGACGGTGGTTTCTACGCTCTCCGCAGCGGACCGCGGAAGGGGGATGTTTTCTCAGCACGACACTTATAATTCTATATATCGCTATTTAACCATATTTAGAAGGACAACAACCATCAGTTCCTGTTCAGAATCTCAAACCGGTCGATGTGTGCCGTCTTTTCAACCAGCGCCGATATTACCGGCTCGTCGTTCAGCCAATGCCGCAAGTTGCCGAGCAGAGACGCCGCAAATGGACTCTGGCGGCCATCGGACAGGGTGAAATTCACCCATAAACCATCTTTGTGCGAATTCACCAGACCGGCATCTTCCAAAATCTTTAAATGCTTGCTGGTGGTCGACTGGGCAGCACCGAGAGCGGCCTGCAGTTCACAGACGCACATCATGCGTTTTTCGAGGAGCTTTAAAACCTTGACCCGGGTGGGGTCGGAAACGGCCTTCATGACGCGGATAAACTCTTTCATACGTCCCTCCATATCGCTTTTATGGAATATATAGAGTCACCATGGGATTGTCAACCCACAACTGGAAACGACAATGGAAATAAATAGAAAACTAACCGTCGGTGTGGCGGCGGGGGGAATTAAACGGCCTCAGCCATCCAAACAGCCGGCGAAGCGGCCTGAACATGAAAAAACGAATCAGCCGGCTGAAGCCTTTCATCACCCGGCCGATCTCTTTCTCCACGGAAGGCTCAACCCGACAGAAGGAGATGATGCAGCGCTCCGGCCGCAGGTTGTCGGGGAAAAGGCAGGGTCCTGTCCCGTTTTCGAGGAAAATGCAGTCCGAAGGGAAAAAACTTTCTCTGGCAAGGCAGACCGCCACGGCGTCTTCAATCGCCGGTGCCATGGCCAAAATGTACACCAGATCCCACTCGTTAATGATGTCGGCGGGATGGATGTTCCGGCAGCAAAGGCCCTGGCAGTTGGCCATGCAGTGCGCCAGTATCGGCGTGGCTTTTTGCGTCAACGCCTTTTCGGCATCATGGATGTCATGGCGATTTTCGCATGCGCACGATCGGCCGTCGATTCTGCGGTTGAAGCTACGTTGGCCCAGGTATTTCACTGCGCATCGAGGGCAGTCTGAATTGTTGGTTTGTGGCAAGGCCGGCGAATTTGAAACCGGAGGCGTAGCAGCGCTACGTCGAGGATTTCAATTGAGTGAGAACGCCGGCTGGCCGCAAGATGCCGTTTCTGGTCGCATTAGATAAACCGCTTCATCATCTCATCCACCATCTCATCCACATTGTCCGGCGTGACACCGTGCTGCGCGCAGAAGGCATCCACCTTGGCAAGCCTTTTGGGGCTTTTCATGTCGGCCAATCGGGAAAAAATGCCCAGGCGGCGGCCCACCTGAAAGCGGCACTGATCCTGGGGTGACAGATCGAGGAACCGGTCCAGCACGGCCAGCATATCGGGTTTGGCTTCGGGGAGACGGCCCTGGACCTCTTCGAACAGGTTGAGAATGTGATCGCTGACGATCATGCTGGTAATACCGTCCAGGCTCTCGATGAACAGCCGGATCTCCCGGCCCATATCGATGTCGTTCAGCTTGACAAACCGCCCGCTGCGGTGCTCCTCGGCCAGTGGGATCCCGTCGGGGATGGCCAGGGTGCGCAAGCGGATGAAATCCGGGTTGATCCGGTTCAGGGCATCGGCGGTTTCCAAGGCATGGTCCCTGGACAGGTCCTTGCCTCCCAGACCCGGCATCACATACTCGGACAATTCGATGCCGGCCTCTTTTACCTTTTGTCCGGCCTTGACCTGGGTGCGTTTATCCACGCCCTTGCGGACCCGGTCGAGTACCGCGTCCGAACCGGACTCGAGGCCGATGTGGACCCGGTTGAGTCCCGCCGCTCGCATCTGCCTCAGGTGGTCGTCGCTGATGCGGGCAATCGTGTGCGAGCGGGCATAGGAGGTGATCCGATCGACCCAGGGAAATCGGGATCGAAGATGACGCAAAATCCGGATCAGCTGGTCGGGCTTGACCACCAGGCTGTTGGCGTCCTGAAGGAATATAGAATGCATGCCGCCGGCATACCAGTTCAGTGCGGCACCGAATGCCTGCTGTTCATGGGCGGCGAGGCCCTGCACCCGATCACTGATAGCCTGACGGAGAATGTGACCGGATCCGTCGGCAAGTCGTTTCAGCGTCTCCACATGCCGGTGGAGCGCATCGATATCGTCGATGACGTGGGCTTCAGGGCGAACGGAAAAGCGAGCCCCCTTGTACACCGGGCAGAAGGCGCAGTGATTCCAGGGACAGTTGCGGGTCACCCGCACCAGCAGGCTGCCGGCTTCGCTGGGTGGACGGATGGGGCCCTGTTCGAACCCGTGGTAACGATTCTTATCAAGGTAACGCTGGGTCATGGTCGCCGGTCTCCTGTCAGCATGCGGTTGGTCTATTGGTATACCTGTCATCGATTCAAAAATAAACCCCCTTTGACAAGCGTCGACGGCATGCTTTATGGTAGGCTTCCGAAAATCGCTCAACCGCGTTAGCGAGCGCATCGCCCGCATCTTGCGGCGGTGCTGGCGAGCGAACGGGAAATCGATTTTCATCCTTACGGCGAGCTTTCCCCGCGGCCTGCCGCAGGGAGGATTCAATACCGAAAGTGGCCACGCATGCTTAAAAAACTGGGTATGATCGTATTTTCCCTGATTTTTGTAGGAATCTGCACCGCAGGGGTGCTGTACATGCATCTGATGGCCTGGGCGGACCGCCCGGTGGGAACGGCCGTCCTGGAGAAGCTGTTCACCGTCCCCCCGGGCCAGGGGCTCAAACAGACTGCCGATGCCCTCCGACAGGACGGTTTGGTTTCGGATGCCCTTCGCTTCACGATCCTGGCCAGACTCGACAAGAAGGACAAACTGCTCAAGGCCGGGGAGTATTTTTTCTCCACCGCCATGACGCCAAGGGAGATCCTGGGCCAGATGGTGGAAGGCAGAGTGCACCTTTACCGGCTTACCATCCCGGAAGGATACAACCTGGTTCAAATCGCTGCAGCGGTCTCCGCTGCCGGCTTGGAATCGGAGGAAAACTTTCTCGATGCAGCCCGCAATCCGGAATCGGCCAAACGCCTCGGCATCGAGGCCGATACGTTGGAAGGGTATCTGTTCCCGGACACCTACTATTTTCCACGGGGGCTGGACAGCGACACCATCATCGCCACGATGGTCAAACAATTCAGGGCGGCCTATAAACCGGCCTGGGAGCAGCAGGCCAAAGCGATGGGAATGAGCGTTCACGAGGTCGTCACCCTGGCCTCCATCATCGAAAAAGAGACCGGCGCCCCAGAAGAGCGACCGCTGATATCCTCGGTCTTTCACAACCGGCTGAAAAAAGGCATGCGCCTGGAGACCGATCCCACCGTGATCTATGGCATCCCCGATTTTGACGGAAATATCAAACGCCGACATCTGGAAACCCACACCCCTTACAACACATACAAGATCAAAGGACTGCCACCCGGCCCCATTGCCAGTCCGGGGGCCCTCGCCGTGGAAGCGGCCCTTTTTCCCGCCCAAAGCGACTATCTCTATTTCGTCTCGAAAAAAGACGGCACCCATCAGTTCTCCACCACCATCAAGGCGCACAACGCAGCGGTACAGAAGTATCAGTTGAGGAAAAGAAAACGGTGAAAAAACAGCCGAATACGCTCAGGTCCGGTTTCACGACCGGAGCGGCGGCAGCCGCGGCCGCCAAAGCAGCCCTTCAGCTGCTGTTTACCGGCCAGGCGCCGACAGTGGTGGACATCGCCTTCTTGACCGGAGAGACCGCGACGATCACGGTTCATGAATGCCGGCGGGTGGCATCGAACAAGGCGAGATGCACGGTGATCAAGGATGCCGGTGATGACCCGGACATCACCCATGGCGCCGAAATCGGTGCCGAAGTGACTTTAGAAAAACGACGGCGTGGGGATCCAATCCGGATCACCGGCGGTGCGGGGGTCGGGGTGGTGACCAAGCCCGGCCTCGACATCCCACCGGGCCGCGCGGCCATTACGTCGGGACCCGTCACCATGATCACCGACAGCATCAATGCGCTGCTCGACGTACATCCCACCGATGCCGGCATCCACGTTGAGGTATTCGTACCCGAAGGGCGGCGGCTGGCTGAAAAAACCCTCAATGCGCGGTTGGGAATCATCGGCGGCCTGTCCATTTTAGGCACCACGGGCATCGTCCGACCCATGTCCCACGAGGCTTATGTGGCCACCATCCAAAAATCCATGGATGTGGCGCGGGCCGCCGGATTGACCCATCTGGTGCTGACCACCGGCAGACGCAGCGAACGCTTCGCCCAGAACTGCTGGCCGTCGTTGGCCGACGAGGCGTTCATTCAAATCGGTGACTTCTTCCAGGCGGCCATGACGGCTGCCGCAGCACGCGGGTTTTCATCGGCGACCCTGGCCGTCTTTTTCGGCAAAGCGGTCAAGATGGCCCAGAACATCCCCCACACCCACGCGGCAAAATCCGAACTGACCCTGGAAACCCTCGCTCGATGGACACTGAATCAGACCGGCAACCCGGCGTTGGCACGCCGCGTTGCCGGGGCCAACACCGCCAGGCACGCCTTCGACCCGCTCAAGGCGAAGGCACCGGCCGTCATCGCCCACGTGGCCGAACAGGCCCAACGCTGCGCGGTGGGATTTTCCGACAACAACGTCCGCGTCCGCTGCATAATTTTCGATTACGACGGCACCCCTGCAGTTGACACGCAACCGGATTGGGGCTAGGGTGGCAGCGCTTTTGGTTTTGTAATTTGGAATTTATTTGCGATTGGTGATTTGTTATTTGTTATTTATGAATTGGTTTTCGTATTATATTGCCTCTTTTATTATCTGGTTTAGGCGAAATAAAAGGACACCCTGTGGCCCCTCCCGTAACCGTCATCGGCATGGGCGTCTCCCCTGACGACCTGACATGCCGACAACGATCAATCATCGAAGCCGCGGACATTCTGGTTGGCGGAAAACGCCTCATCGCGCATTTCGACCATCTGACCTGCCGGCGGCGGGTGATCGACAAGGATCTAAACGGATTGGGCGATTTTCTCCATCAACAGATGTCCGACAACGCCATCGTGGTGCTCACCTCCGGCGATCCCCTGTTTTATGGCATCGGGGCGTTCCTGGTGCGCCGTCTGGGTGCCGACCGGGTGCACATCCTGCCCAACGTCTCCACCGTGGCTGCCGGTTTTGCCCGTCTGGGCGAACCCTGGCAGGACGTCCGGGTGGTGAGCCTGCACGGCCGCAGCCACACCGGCGAACTGATGCGGCACCTGGCCGGCGGCGCTACGGTGGCCGTTTACACCGACCCAACCCATGGCCCGGCCTGGCTGGCCGACATCCTGGAGAAAAATGGCTTCTCCGACGTCAGCATGTGTGTGTTGGAGCGGCTGGGCATGCAGGACGAACGAATCGTTCGGATCACGCCGGCGGAAGGGCGAACCATGACTTTTTCCGATCTCAATCTGGTCGTCCTGAAGCCCGATCCCGTTCGGCAGACCACCCCGGCCCTGTTTGTCGGCATGCCCGACGATCGATTCGCCCATGAAAAGGGTCTGATCACCAAGGCCGAGGTCCGCGCGGTGAGCCTGTCGCGGCTGCGCCTGTTCGACCGGGCGGTCTTCTGGGATCTGGGCGCCGGCAGCGGTTCAGTCTCCATCGAGGCCGGGCTGACCATTACCCGAGGAAACATCTACACCGTGGAACAGAAAGCGTCGCGGATCCGGCATATCCTTGAAAACCGCTCCCGCTTCGGCATCGGCAACATGCAGGTCATCGAGGCGCGACTGCCCGCTGGCATGTCCGATCTGCCCGACCCGGACCGGGTGTTCATCGGCGGCGGCGGCAAGGTACTGACCGACATTGTCCGCATGGCCGCCGGCCGCCTGAAACCGGCCGGCATCATCGTGATCAACACCGTCCTGATCGACACCCTCGCAGCGGCCATGAAAACCCTGGAAGGCCTCGGCTTTGACTCAGACGTGGTTCAGATCCAGGTAAACCGGGCGACCGCCATGCCCTTTAGCCATCGTCTGGAAGCGGCCAACCCCGTCTGGATCATCACCGGCTGCCGCCCCTGACACATTCAAAGAAAGCACCCATCGTGATTCACCAAACCGCTGATACAGCGTCTAACGCAGTGAACCCCATCATCTTCTGCGGCGCCGGTCCCGGTGATCCGGATCTGATCACGGTAAAGGGCCAGAAGGCCCTGGCGGCGGCCGACCTGGTGGTCTATGCCGGCTCACTGGTGCCCGAAACCCTGCTCAAATGGACCCGGCCGGATTGCCGTCACCTGAGTAGTGCCGGCCTGCACCTGGATGAAATGATTTCGACCATGGCCGGCGCCTGGCAGGCCGGCCAGACAGTCGTGCGCCTGCACACCGGCGATCCTTCTCTCTACGGGGCCATTTTCGAACAGATGGCCAAGCTGTCACATCGCAACATACCTTACACGGTGATCCCGGGGGTCACCGCCGCCTTTGCCGCCGCTGCGGCCCTGGGTGTCGAATACACCCTGCCCGAGGTGTCGCAGACGCTGATTCTCACCCGCCTGGCCGGACGGACGCCGGTTCCGGAAACCGAATCCCTGGCATCCCTTGCCGCCCACCGGGCCACCATGGCCATCTACCTGAGCATTTCCATGGTCGACGAGATGGCCCAAATTCTCTCGACGGCCTATGGTTCCAAAGGGGCCTGCGCGGTGGTTTACCGGGCCAGCCAGCCCGACCAGAAAATCCTCTGGACCACTGTCGGCGAGCTGGCCGCAACCGTTAAAAAAAAGAAGATCACCCGCACCGCTCTGGTGGTGGTCGGACGCGTACTGGATGTGAGCTTAGAGACCCTGATTCACCACTCCAAACTTTACGACCGCCACTTTGCCCACGGCTACCGTGATGCGGAGGATCGGCAGTGAAATCGGCTGGCCATGGGCGCACCGCCGTCTGGGCGCTGACCCCAAATGGGGTCCACCTGGCCCGGCTTATCGCCAACGGGATACCCGGCTGCACCCTGTTTCTATCCCAGAAGCTGGAGACGGCCAACCCCGGCGCAGTGCGCTTTGCCCGGCTGACGGATGAGGTGGACCGACAGTTCGCCAGGTTTCCCCGCCATATCTTCATCATGGCCACGGGCATCGTGGTGCGGAGCATCGCCCACGGTCTGGCCCACAAGACCACGGACCCGGCCGTGGTGGTCTGCGACGAGGCCGGACAGTTTGCCATCAGTCTGGTCTCCGGCCATATCGGCGGGGCCAACGCCCTGGCCCGGGAAGTGGCCCGGACCACCGGTGGACTGCCGGTGATTACCACGGCCACCGACGTCAACCGGGTGCCGGCCATCGACATCATCGCCACGCAGCACAACCTGACGATCGAGAATCCCGATGCCATCAAATCGGTCAACATGGCCCTGATCACCGGCAACCCGATCTTCATCCACGACCCCTTTGGGATCGTGGCCCGCCGGCTGCCGCAAGACCAGGTGATCACCTCGGCCGTGGACGCATTCGGCCAAAACGATGCCGGGATCTTCGTGGATCACATGTGCCTTGACCTGCCCCCCCATGTACTGGTATTGCGACCCGGGTCATTGGTGGCCGGCATGGGATGCAACCGGGGCACCGATGTTGAGGAGATGCGCGATCTGCTGGCAAAAACGTTCGCGACAAACCGCCTGGCCATCTCCAGCCTTCGCAGCCTGGCCACAGTGGATCTGAAGGCCGACGAGCCCGGGATGCTGGCCCTGGCCGAATCCTTGAACCTGCCATTAATGGTATTCACCCGTGACCGGCTCAAGCGGGTGGCGCAGGTGCCCACCCCGTCGACCTTGGTTGAAAAACACATAGGAGTCAAAAGCGTATGCGAAGCCGCAGCCCTGCTGGCGACAAACCGGGGGCGACTGATCGTTCCCAAACAAAAGACGGCCAACGTCACCGTGGCCGTGGCCACCGACGGCTGTATATCGTCGGCATCGGACCCGGCGGACCGCAGCACCTGAGCCGACGCGCCGCTCAGGTGCTGGAAATCGTCGACGCCGTTGCCGGGTACACCACCTACATCGACCTGGTCCGACCGCTGATCGAAGGCAAGCAGATCGTCAGCACGGCCATGAAAAAAGAGGTGGACCGGGTATCGGCGGCCCTCGACCTGGCCTTGTCCGGCACCGCCTGTGCCGTGATCTCCAGCGGAGACCCGGGGGTCTATGCCATGGCCGGGCTGGTGCTGGACATGTGTCGCGAACGGGCCATTGCCATCGGCCGTTCCGAAAGTGCGGAAGATCCGGACCGACTGCTTGTCGAAGTGGTTCCCGGTATCCCCGCGCTTTGCTCGGGTGCGTCGCTTCTGGGAGCGCCGTTGACCCATGATTTCGCCGCCGTCTCCCTCAGCGATCTGCTTACCCCCTGGAAGACCATCGAAGCCAGGCTGGAGGCGGCGGCCGGGGCCGATTTTGTGATTGTGATCTACAACCCGAAAAGCCGGCGCCGAGCCGATCACCTGACCCGCGCCCAGCAGATCATTTTAGAGCACCGCGACCCGGCCACACCGGTGGGTATCGTCACCGGCGCCATGCGTGAAAACCAGCGGGTCACGCTCACCACCCTGGCGGATCTTCACCGGGCCGATGTGGATATGCAGACCACAGTGTTTGTGGGCAATTCCACCACCTTCAATTATAACGGGTTTATGGTTACGCCGCGGGGTTATGCGGACAAGTATGATATTGGTTGAAGCGTTTGAAATTTTGGGGGTTAAGTGTTAAGTTATTGCATTTTTTGCGTTATTATATAAAATTGATCGTCATCCTTGGTTTAACACCCAAAACTTTTCACGAAACACTTCTCGTTCCATGGCCCATTTACTGCCGAAAAGAAAAAGGCGACCGGCAAATGACATTTACTACCGGCTACACTCAGGTCTATACCGGAAACGGCAAGGGCAAGACCACCGCTGCCCTGGGGTTGGCCCTGCGGGCCGCCGGCGCCGGCCTGACGGTCTACATCGCCCAGTTCATCAAATCCGGCGACTACAGCGAAATCAAGGCCCTCGCTCGCCTCGCGGACCGGATCACCGTGGAGCAGTTCGGTCTGGGCCGATTCGTCAAGGGAAAACCGTCGCCGGAAGACCGGGCCGCCGGGAAAAAGGGGCTTGCCGCCATCCGCAGCGCCCTGAATTCCGGCAGGTACCAGGTGGTGATCATGGAAGAGGGCAACGTGGCGGCCATGTGCGGGCTGTTCCCGGTTGATGAGATTCTGGCGATCATATCTCAAAAGCCCGCTGATGTGGAACTGGTGGTCACCGGCCGGGGAGCGGACCCACGCGTCATCGACAAGGCCGACCTGGTGACGGAAATGAAAGCCATCAAGCACTATTACCAGGATGGGGTGGCGGCAAGGGTTGGAATTGAGAAGTGAGACATAAGCGTCAAGGGGTCGAGGATTCGAGCGGCCGTCGGGCGAGGCAATACCCCATGATCGATAAGCTGGAATAGACCCCTTGATTCCTCGGATCCTCGAACCCTTTTGTTTAACGCATGTGCGCATCAATTAAAATGACCGACAACCCAAAACATACACCAAAAGCCCCCTGCCTCGCCGTGATGGGCACCGGCTCCGACGTGGGCAAGAGCGTCATCGCCGCCGCCCTGTGCCGCATTTTCGCGGACCGGGGTTTGCGGGTGGCCCCCTACAAAGCCCAGAACATGTCCAACAATTCCGGGGTCACCCCGGAAGGCCTGGAGATGGGCCGGGCACAGATCGTCCAGGCCGAGGCTGCCGGAATCGTCCCCCACGTAGACATGAACCCCATCCTGCTCAAACCCACCAGTGACGTGGGATCACAGGTGGTGCTCCTGGGCGAGGCCATCGGCAACCAGACGGCCATGGATTACCATCAGAAGAAGGCACGTCTGCTGCAGACCGCCAAGGATGCCCTGGACCGCCTGAGATCGAATTTCGACCTGGTGGTGATTGAAGGCGCTGGCTCCTGCGCCGAAGTGAACCTTTTGGCCCACGATATCGTCAATCTTCCCATGGCCGAATATGCCGATGCACCGGTAATCGTGGTGGGGGACATTCACCGCGGCGGCATCTTCGCCCAGTTGGTGGGCACCCTGGACTGCCTTCCCGGGCACTTCCGCAGCCTGGTGGCCGGATTCATCATCAACCGTTTCCGGGGAGATCTTCGGCTCTTCGCGGACGGGGTGCAGTGGATCGAGGAAAAAACCGGGCTGCCGGTATTCGGCGTGTTGCCCTGGTATGACCACATCCGCATCGACCCCGAAGATTCGGTGGTGATCGAACGCCCCAGAACCATTGCGCTGCATGCGGATGGAAAACCCGCGCTGGCGGTGATCCGCATCCCCCATATTTCGAACTTCAGCGATTTCGATCCGCTGCGCGGCGTGACGGGCCTGACGGTCCATTTTTTGGAAACGCCCCAGGATCTTGCAGCCTTTTCCGCCGTCATCCTGCCGGGGTCCAAAAACACCCGCTTCGATCTGGCGTGGCTGAAAACCGGCGGCTGGTCATCCCGCATCGCCGACTTCAACGCCGGCGGCGGCCGCATCACCGGCATCTGCGGCGGCTATCAGATGATGGGAAGCCGGGTCCACGATCCCGACGGCCTGGAAGGTGAACCGGGAGCGACCGCCGGCCTGGGCCTGCTGCCGGTGGAAACCGTGCTCCAGGCGCCCAAGACCACGACCCTCAGCCGGTTTTCCTGGAACGGCATTCAGGGGACCGGTTATGAGATCCATATGGGCCAGACCCGGTTGCACGGCGGAAAGCCTCTGCTGGTGGTCCATGAAAGAAACGGCGGGGCCGTAAACGACGTCGACGGGTGTGCCCTTGACCATGGGCGGACCATCGGTACCTACATGCACGGCCTGTTCGACACCCCGGCAATGATCACCCAATGGTTGAAGGCGGCGGGGATCGGCGGCATCGACGTGCCGACCGTCGGCGGCCTGGACGCTAAAATGCAGCAGTATGCCCTGCTGGCCGATCATGTCCGCTGCCATGTGGACGTGGAACGGATTCGTTCACTGGTGAAGATCAAGGCAAATAAATTACAATATCCAAAAACCAAATTCCAAATAAATCACAATAACCAAATTCTAAATTCGAAAACGAAAAAAACCAAGATGACAATCAACTGTTTGTTTTGCCCTTCTTTAAGATTTGGACATTGTTATTTGGAATTTATTATTTGAGATTTGATGTTTACCATCTATCCGGGTTAGGTCTCGTTCAAGACAAGGATCATTCAGATCTCTTAAAGAAACCAACGTGACTGAAAACAATAAAATTTTGGTTCTTGGCGGCTGCCGCAGCGGAAAGAGCAGCCATGCCCTGCAGCTGGCCGAAGCGATAGGCCGGCGGCGGGTATTCGTGGCCACCTGTGTGCCCCATGACGACGAAATGCAGCGCCGGGTGGACCGTCACCGGCGCGAGCGCAGCGACACCTGGCGGACCCTGGAAATTCCCGTCAGTCTGGTGGAAGTCATCCGCACCCCCAGCCCGGCGGCGGATGTGATCCTGGTTGACTGCCTGACCCTGTGGCTGAACAACCTGCTCATGCAGACCCAGGACACCCGACAGATTCGGCAACGAATCGACGAACTGGCCGACTGCGTAAAAACGGCCCCCCACGCGGTGATTCTCGTCTCCAACGAGGTGGGTGCCGGCATCGTTCCGGAAAACCGCCTGGCCCGGCGTTACCGTGACCTGGCCGGCTGGACCAACCAGGCTATTGCCGCTGCCTGCGACCGCGTGGTCTGGATTGTGGCCGGCATTCCCGTGACCATCAAACCCCCTTTTCAGAACACGCCCCCATGAACGCATTCATCGCCTCGCTGCAGTTCATCTCGGCAATCCCACTGGGACGGCCCCGACCCTTTGATCCCAAAGGGATCATCGTTCATTTCCCATTGGCCGGACTGGCCATCGGCTTGATTCTGGCCCTGTTCGACCTGTTCACCTCGGCCGTCTGGCCGCCGTTGGTGGTCGGCGTGCTGGACGTGGTGCTGTTGGCCGCCGTCACCGGCTCATTTCACCTGGATGGCCTGGCGGACACCGCGGATGGCCTCTACGGCCAGCGTGAACCGGAACAAGCCCTGGCCATCATGAAGGACAGCCGGGTGGGCGCCATGGGATTGGTTGCCGTGGCCTGCGTGCTGCTCACCAAGGCCGCGGCCGTGGGAAGTATCGCCCACGGACGATTTTTGGCGCTGATGGTCGTTCCGGCCTATGCCCGCTCGGCCATGATGGCCGGGATACGATTTCTGCCCTATGCCCGGGGAAAGGAGGGCACCGGCAGCGCTTTTTTTGAAACCCCCCTGTCCGCGGTGGACTTCAAATACGTTGCCGTGCCGGTCCTCCTCGCCTTGTTTCTTGGATGGCGGGGGCTCCTGCTGAACCTTTTTTTCGTCGCGGCTACCATCACCATGATCCGTCTGTACCGCAAAAAACTGGCGGGGGTCACCGGCGATCTGCTCGGCGCCATGACCGAAATCCTGGAAGCGATTCTGTTTCTGGTGCTGTGCGTGGGAGGCGGCCAATGATCGGCGGTCACGGGGGCAACATCTATCGCCTGGCTCAGCAGCTCAATTGCCGGCCATCGGACATCAGCGACATGAGCGCCAATGTCAACCCCATGGGTCCCATGCCGGCGTTGATCGACCATCTGCAAGCCGGCATATCGGCCATCGCAGCGCTTCCCGAAGTGGACGCCGGCGGCATCGTGGGCGCCTTTTCCCGGTATTACGGCATCGATCCCCGGCTGGTGATGGCGGGCAACGGCACGACCGAGTTGATTTACCTGATTCCCCGGGCGGTGGGCGCTAAAAAGGCCCTGGTGGTGGGCCCCACCTACGCCGATTACCGGGATGCCTGCGCCGTGAATCAGGTGGCCTGCGACCATCTGATCTGCCGGGAGGAGGACGATTTTGCACCGGACATGACGGCGATCCACAAAGTGGCGGCGTCGGCCGACCTGGTCTTTTTGTGCAATCCCAACAATCCCACGGGCACCCTGGTGGCGCGACCGGATATCGAAGCCCTGTGCCGATCCCTGCCCGGCACGATTTTCGTCGTTGACGAATCCTATCTGCCCTTTGCGCCGCTGCCGGCAGACGCCACCATGATCGGCTCGGACCTGCCCAATGTCATGGTGCTTCACTCCATGTCCAAGGCCTTTCGGATTCCCGGACTGCGCATCGGCTTCGTCAAGGCAGCGGAACCGCTGATGCGGGCCCTAACCCCATTGGCCCTGCCCTGGTCGGTGAACAGCCTGGCCCAGGCGGCCGTGCATTGGCTCATGGACCGCCCCGAACAGGTCGAGTCCTTTCTTTCATCCACCAGGCACATGATAGAAAAGGAGAAAAGACGAATAGAAGAATGTATCAACCGGAAGACTGTCGCCAGGTGTTTCCCCTCGGCCACCTCGTTTATTCTCATACGACTGCCCGATGGATTGAAGGCGCAGGCGGTGTGGCGGCATATGGCCGACAACCGCATCCTGATCCGCGACTGCACCAACTTTACCGGCCTTTCCGATGCGTTTATCCGCATTTCCCTGAAAAGCGAAGTCGAAAATGACCGGGCGGCCGACCTGCTGGTCGACCTGTGTCGCGACCCCGTCAATCCGGAGAGCCGCCATGCCCACTGAAGGATTGGCCCTGGCCGTGACCCTGGCCGTGGCCCTGGACATGCTGTTGGGCGATCCGCTGTGGCTGCCCCATCCGGTGCGCTGGATGGGCGAAACCATCACCTGGATGGAGCCTCGATTTCGTGAGTTTCCCCTGAAGCCCATGCTCGCCGGCGCGCTCATGGCGTGTCTGCTGGTCGTGTCCGTGTGGATCATCTGCCTGCTGCTGGTCAGGGTTGCCGCAGCCATCCATCCTGCCGCCGGGATCCTGGTTCAGACGGCGATATTATACGTCTGCATCTCTGCCCGCGGTCTGGCCGATGCCGCATTGGACGTGGGGCAAGCGCTTGCCCGCTCCGGCCTTGACGCCGGAAGGCAAGCGGTGTCCATGATCGTGGGCCGGGAAGTCGACCGGCTGGATGAAAGGGGGGTGACCCGCGCCGCCGTGGAGACTGTGGCCGAAAACCTGGTAGACGGGTTCGTCTCCCCGCTGTTCTTCGCTCTGCTGGGGGGCGCCCCCCTGGCAGCAGCCTTCAAGATGGTCAACACCCTGGACTCCATGGTCGGGTACAAGAACGACCGATACCTGAGGTTCGGCAAATTCGCCGCCCGCTTGGACGATGTCGCCAATTTCATCCCCGCGCGACTGGCCGTGCCGTTCATCGCCGTGGCCGCGCAATTGCTCAACGGACGCGGGCGGGCGGCATTGGAAACCGCCTGCAGGGACGGACGCGCCCATGCCAGCCCCAATGCCGGATTCCCGGAATCTGCCTTCGCCGGCGCCCTGGGGTTGTGGATGGGGGGGGCCAACCATTACCATGGCCAACGGGTCGAAAAGCCCATTATCGGCAGGGAATTCGGTGACGCCCGACCGGGCCATATCCAGCAGGCATGCCGTTTGATGCTGGTCACCGCACTCCTGGTTTTTATGATGGCGGCGATAACCTTGCTGCTGCTACCGATGGCCCTTTAGTGTCTACGCCCTGGCGTTCGAATTTTCATGTCAGAAAACAAAAAAAAGATACCGTCTTTTCCACCATTGGCAACCGTTTGCAAAAAGCGGTTCCCCTTTTCACTGGCCTGCCCGTCATTCGTCTACCCGGCGGGCTACCTGGACAACGTCCGTCACCTGTCGCCGTTCGTGGACGAAATCGAACTGCTCTTTTTCGAAAGCCGTTTTAAAGACAGCCTGCCCACCCCGGCCTTGATCCGGGAACTGGTTCAGCAGGCCCGTTACAACCAGATCACCTATAACGTCCATCTGCCCACGGACATTTATCTTGGGCATCGGGACGCCGGGTTGCGCCAATCGGCGGTGGAAGCGTTAAAGCGACTGATTGACCGCTGCGCGCCGCTGAATCCCACCGCCTTTACCCTGCATCTGAACCGGAACCCCTTCGAACCGGACAACCGGCAGTGGCAGGCCCGTTCGGCGGCATCCCTGGAAGCGATCCTGGCGGCCGGGATCCCCAGCCGCCGAATCTCGGTGGAAAACCTGGCCGGCGACCTCGACCATGTCGCACCCGTCATCGAGGGCCTGGACCTTTCCGTGTGCATGGACATGGGCCATCTCATGGCCCACGATGTCGACATGACGACTTTTTTCAACCGCTGGCGAGAACGAATCACCGTTGCCCACCTGCACGGGGTGGCCCGCGCAAGGGACCACCTGTCGCTGGATCGGCTGTCATCCGACCGCATGCACGATGTCGTGGAGGTATTGCGACAATTCAGCGGCGTCATGTCCCTGGAGGTATTTTCGTTCCAGGCCCTGAACACCTCGATGGCACATCTGCTCGATCAGTGGTTTGGAACGGCGGTTGACGACGTATAGTGCGGAATACGCCGGTTGTTGGCAATATTGCCGAGCCGGAGGAAAAACGAGCCTTCTGAATGCCGGCTCCTCACATCCGAATTCGCTATCCCGAAATGTGACTGCTTACCGATGGCCGCGACAACCAACCAAGTGGAACTGCTGGCCCCGGCCGGCACACCGGAAAAACTGGAAATCGCCCTTCACTACGGCGCTGACGCCGTCTATCTGGCCGGCAGGGACTTCAGCCTGAGAAACTTTTCCGCCAACTTCTCACCGGCGGACATGCAGGCCGCCCGCCGCCTGACCCGCGAACATGGCGTGCGGATGTACGTGGCCGTGAACATCTTCTCCAGGGACAGCGACGCCCGGGCCATTGCCGATTACCTGGCGTCCCTGGAAACCGTCGAGCCGGACGCCCTGATCGTCGCCGATCCGGCGATATTCATGCAGGCCCGCAACCTGCTCCCCCATGTCCCCATCCACGTAAGTACCCAGGCCAATACCACCAACACCGGCACCGCCCGCTTCTGGCGGGAATTGGGCGCCACCCGCGTCAACGTGGCCCGCGAACTGACCTTGGAGGAAATCCGCGGGATGAGCGAAAAAAGCGGACTCGAGGTGGAGGCCTTCGTTCACGGTGCCATGTGCATCGCCTACTCGGGACGCTGCCTGTTATCCGGTTACATGAAGAAACGGGAGAGCAACCGCGGCATGTGCTGCCAGCCCTGCCGCTTCCACTATACCCTGATGGAGCAGACCCGCCCCGGCCAGCACTTCCCCATCGCCGAAGACCCCAGAGGGGCCTATGTGTTCAATTCCCGGGACCTGTGCATGATCGAGCATCTGCCGGCTTTGATCGACGCCGGCATCGGCTCACTCAAGATCGAAGGCCGCATGAAAAGCATCCACTACCTGGCCGGCGTGGTAAAGGTCTACCGGGAAGCCATCGATGCCTGGTATCGGGACCCCGACGCCTATCGGGTCCAGGAACGCTGGCTGGCCGAACTGTCCGCCATCAGCCACCGAGGGTACTGCACCGGATTTTACTTCGGAGACCCGGACCAGACAGCGGCCAACCTGGATGACGTCATCCATCCCGGCTATCGATTTGTGGCCAAAGTGGTCGAAAGGACCCCTGACGGCGGCGCCCGGGTGCTGGTGAAGAACAAAATCATTTCAGGCGATGCGGTGGACATTCTTTGCCCCGGCGGCCCCACCCGGGAAGATACGATTCGGCGTATCGTTGACGACCGCGGTTTAACGCTGGCACTGGCCCAACCCGGTTCCACGGCAACCCTTTACCTCGGCCGGCCCCCCAAGCGATTGGATCTGATTCGACGCCGCGAACAGCGGGTCAGCGAAGCGACGCCATGATCGTCGTTGCCGACAACCTGCGCATCACGCTGCCGGAGATCGGCCGTGCACTGGAGCGTCGGGACCCCGGCCCCATACGGCAGATGGTCAGCGCGTGCCTGGAGGCCGGCGCCCAGGCGATCGACATCAACAGCGGCCCCCTGTCCCGCTCCCCCGAAGATAAAATGACCTTCCTGGTCCGCACGGTGCGGGACACCGTTGACCTGCCAATCGTTCTGGACACCGCTAACCCACGGGCCATCGCTGCCGGCTTGGCGTCAGGCGGCCGGAAAGCGACAATCAACGGCGTTTCCCTGGAATCCGAACGACTGAAGCAGATCTTGCCCATGGCCCGGCAGTATGACTGCGACATCATCGGCTACCTGCTCGGCCCCGACGGCCACGTTCCCGCCGATGCCGCGGGGCGTATGGAGGCGGCCGTGGCCCTTTTCAGCGCAATGCAGGCCGCGGGCATCTCGCCCGAACGAATCATCATCGATCCTGTCGTGGCGCCGCTGGCCTGGCAGGACGGCAACCGCCAGAACATGGCCGTGTTGGAAGTGATCCGGACCCTGCCCGACCTGCTTGGGTTTCCCGTCCGGACCATCGCCGGCCTATCTAACCTTACCACCGGAGCACCGGATGCCGACTCGCGGCGCTGCTATCAGGGGGCCTTCCTGCCGATGCTCGTTTCCGCCGGCGTCAGCATGGTCCTTTTAAATGTCTTGGATCTTGTCATTATGCGGTTGGCCGGGTCGTCTCAACGTATCGCCAACGGGTCTGTCTTCAGCTGGCTGTAATTTGAAGATCGAACCTTCCCGTTGCAACGAGCAGGCGAAGCGATCACCGCTCCGCAGTCACCCCGTTTTCTGAGTCAGGTTGATAATTGACTTGCTTTTTTTCATTTGCATGATATTTAGTGAAAATTATAAAGGTCCACCGGTGTTGGTGGACTGGTTTCTTTCTAAGGGAGCGATCCATTTGTCAAAGTGGCGCCTGAAGTCTGAAGCAATGATTAAATATTTTTTATTCGCAGGAGGAAGTTAGCATGGCAAATGGTATCGTTAAGTGGTTCAATGACAGCAAGGGGTTTGGTTTTATTGAGCAAGAAGACGGTCCTGATGTTTTCGTTCATCACTCGGCAATCAATGCCACCGGATTCAAATCTCTCAACGAAGGCGACCGCGTTACTTTTGACATCGAACAGGGCCCCAAGGGTCCTGCCGCAGCCAATGTGACCGTAGTCTAACGCTTCGTTGTCCAATTTTAAAGGGGGGGTTCTTTCAGAAGACTGAAGGACCCCCTTTTTTTTCTCCTTGGGCACTCGCCGCTCGGTCCCCTTGTGGCCGGGAAAAAAGGGAATTACGTTTAGGATGAGAAAAAAAGTGGGCAATCAGGCCTTGAATGACAAGCCCGAGGCGTTGATGTGAGGAGCGATCGGCCGATTATTGAAGTGGTGGCGTTAGCCGGTCTTTTGCTGGCAGGGTGTTTCCTGTTCGTCTGGATGATCGTGCTGTCGGATGCGGTTCCCGCGGAATATCGAAGCGCCTCGCCCGGGTTCGGCTGGAGCTGGGATTTCGATTACGAGGATGCCATGCACAATGCCGGCCGACTGGGAGCGGCACCGTGGCCGTGGCCGGCGAAGGCAACTGGCAGTCACTTCGTGCTGCCGCTGAACCAGACGCTGTTGTCCGAAGGCCTGGAGCTCACCTACCGGGGCATGACACCTTCCGGTGGCTTCCGGTTGGATATGGTTTTGCAGCGCCTGGACCCCAGCGTCACCTACCCCCTGGCGTTGGCTGTCGTGGAGGCGAGACAGGGCTTTACATTAGCCGATCGCCACTTTTGGCTGGAGCAAATCACGCCGCGCTACCTTCGTCTGCGCACGGTCGCACGGTGACCGGGGGATGATACGCGCCAGCTGACCCACACGATCCGGTGCACGATACCGCCCTTTTGCAAACTATTCATTGGGCGAATGAACATGGCGGCATGACGTTGCCCGTTTGGCCCAAAGCACCTATGCCTGAAATGCGACAAGTGAAAGGATGAAAACGGAGGAGCAATGAAAATTCTGATCATCGGTGGAACGGGTACCATTGGTAAAAAGGTCAGCGGTCATTTTGCCAAGAAGCATGAGGTCGTGATCGCCGGAAGAAATTCCGGCGATGTCCCCGTTGACATTACCGACAGCCAATCGATTGGAGCCATGTTTGAATCCGTCGGCAAGGTCGATGCCGTTGTCTGCATCGCCGGTGAAGCAAAATGGGCGGCCTTCGATGCAATGACTGAGGAAGACTACGCCATCGGACTGAAAAGCAAGTTGATGGGCCAGGTGAATCTGGTAAGAATTGGACAGCGCTATTTGAATGCCGACGGTTCGTTCACGCTGACCACCGGGATATTGGCCGACCATCCGGTAAGCTTGACCACCAGTGCGGCGATGGTCAATGGCGGGATTCACAGTTTTGCCAAAGCGGTATCCCTGGAATTGAAGCATGGAATCAGGATCAATGTCGTATCATCGGGGTTGGTTGAAGATGCAGTAGACAAATATGAGGCATATTTTCCTGGCCACAATCCCATCCCCATGCGCAAGGTGATCAATGGCTATGTAAAAAGCGTTGAAGGAAAAGGCACCGGCGAAATAATAACCATGTATGACAATTGTTGATTTCCAGGCATGACCGCCTGTTGGGGTTCGTGAAGGATCACCGCATCCCACCACGGAGATGACGACCGCTGTCACCCGGGGATGCCGGTTGACCATCTTCGTCTGACGGCATGACGGACCCATCCGAAGACCGCACGTCTTGGATTTCTGTCACCCGGCCTTCAAACGCACTATTTCGAATGCACTTTGCCACCAGCCTCACGCAGCCGGTCGCTGATGGAACCGGTCAGTTCGGCCGCCGCTCCCAGCAAATCAGCCACCTCGACCTGCCCGTTCTCCCGTGCATCCAGGGCCCATTTTCGGTAGTCCTCGGCGTGATGATCATTGTGCTGAACCCAGTGATCCAGCAATTTGGCAAGCTTTTCTGAAAAGGTCATCGGCGGGCGATGGCGGTCATGCCCGTGGTGATGATCGTGCCCGTGCGGGTGGGCGTGGTCATGATCATGGTCGTGGTCATGATGATGAGACATATGCGTTCTCCTGCAGGTGAGTAAAGGATCGGCTGATTCCTGTCGGCCATTCGTGATGCATCAATCTACGCCCCCGCCGGATCGAAGTCAACCACCTGAAACTCGCCTTTATTCCAATCAGCACTTGCCTATACCGACAATGGCCGTTAAAACAGTGTATGCGAACACCGGGTCCGCTCCAGACCCAGGGGTGATAAGAACTATGGGCAGCCACCGTTTTTGGGGAATCCGCTCCGTCATTTTGATTACCGGTTTGGTCGGGATGCTTTCGGGCGCCACGGCGGGGATTTTTTTCGCCTTCACCCGGGACATGCCTCAGATTCGGGAACTGGAGAATTTCGAGCCGTCTGCCGCCACCCGCATCTACTCGGCAGACCGGGTGCTGTTGGCTGAGCTATTTCTTGAAAAACGGACGCCGGTCAGCATCGACCAGATTCCCATGGATCTGAAGTCCGCCCTGATCGTCACGGAGGACCGCCAGTTCTACACCCACAGTGGCATTGATTTGAAAGGAATTCTCAGAGCCGTGATCAAGGATATCATGGCCGGCCAATTTGTGGAGGGTGCCAGCACCATCACCCAGCAGTTGGCCAAAACGCTGTTCTTGTCACAAGAGAAGACAATTATCCGTAAGCTCAAAGAAGCCATCCTGGCCATCCAGCTGGAACGGCGCTACACCAAGGATGAACTACTGGCCCTCTATCTGAACCAGATTTATTTCGGAAGCGGCGCTTACGGCGTGGAATCGGCGGCACAACTGTTCTTCGGAAGGCCCGCATCACAGATGGACCTTGCCCAGTGCGCCCTGATCGCCGGTCTGCCCAAGGCACCGTCCAGATACACCCCGCTGGTCAACCCGGATCTGGCGGAAAAGCGGCGGAACCTGGTTTTGGGCCTCATGCGGAATCAGGGCCTGATTACCGAGGACCAGTACCAATGGGCACTCATCCAACCGGTGTTGCAGGCATCACGCCCAGCAGCCCCCGGGTCTGCTCCCTATTTTGTGCAGTATATCAAACCGGCACTGGAGGCCGCCGTCGGCCCCAGCCTGCTATACAAAGGCGGTTTGACGGTGCACACCACCCTGTCCCAACGCCTTCAGCAAACCGCCGAAGCGGCGGTGCAAGACGGCCTGGTCCGCCTGCAGCAGAGTATGCATTCCACAATCAAACCAGATGCCAAGCCTCAAGGGGCGCTGGTGGCCATCGATATCAGGACCGGAGGCATTCTGGCCATGGTTGGCGGCAGGAATTTTTCCGAAAGCGCCTTCAACCGGGCCGCCGATGCCCGACGCCAACCCGGGTCGGTTTTCAAGCCCGTCATTTACGCGTTGGCCATCGCCCGCGGGTTCACCCAGGCCAGTCTGGTACTTGACGCACCGGTCGTCTTCAAGGGAGGAAAAAATGGCGAAGACTGGCTGCCGGAAAATTTTTCCAAACAATACCAAGGGGAGATGACCCTTCGCAAAGCCCTGACCCACTCAAAAAATATACCGGCCGTCAGACTGGTGGAAAAACTGGGACCATCGGCGGTGGTGCAGTTCGCCCACACGTTGGGAATCGATTCTCCGCTATCGCCGAACCTGTCCATCGCCTTGGGGGCCACCAACACCACGCTGCTTGAAATCACCGCCGCCTTTGCCGTCTTTCCCAATGGCGGCAACCATATCTCGCCCCATGGGATCATGGAAATTCTTGACAGAGAGAATGTGTCGCTGTGGCGCGCCAGGCCTGTGGTTCGGCCCGTGATGACTGAAGCCGAGGCCGCCGTCATGGTGGACATGCTCCAGGGCGTGGTCGAGGAGGGAACGGGAAAACAGGCACGACGACTCAATCTGCCAGTCGCCGGAAAAACCGGCACGACCAATGACTTCAAAGATGCGCTTTTCGTGGGATTCTCACCTGCGGTGGCCGCCGGGGTGTGGGTGGGCATGGATGATTCTTCGCCATTAGGAAATAAGGCAACCGGTGCACGGGCGGCACTTCCCGTCTGGATCGATTTCATGGCGGCCACCCGTCCCGAATCGACGACGCTCTACTTTGGCATCCCGGACCATATGAAAAAGGTGTGGATGGATCCGGTGACCGGCCGTGCGGCCGCGGATGGTGACGAAGGCGCGGTAAAAGCGCTGTTTGTCAGCGGGACGGAACCCAATTGAAGGGATCCTGCTTTTTTTTCCGTTTCCGAAACTGGATCGACCAGTGGCCGTCGCGATTTTTTTGGTTATCCGCCGTCAGCCTGGCTGGGGAGATTGATTTTTCTCTTTTCCGGATCGCTTTGCTGGCGAAAAAAGGTGGCCATGTGGCCGATCAGTCCCACCATCTGGCAGGGTACGGATGCCTCTATCCGCTCGACCAGGGCCAGCTTCTTCTCCTTTTCCTTGAAATCGACGAATTTGACCTTCACCAGTTCATGCTGTTCCAACGCGTCATCCACGGCATCGACCAACGACTGGGTAACACCTTTCTGCCCGACAAACACCACCGGTTTGAGCGCGTGGGCCACCCCCCGGAGAAACTGCTTCTGAAATCCGTTCAATCTGTCCATCGGAGCACCTTTCCTATCGCCGCATGACGCGTTTATGAATAGTCGCCACTTTGGCGGAGATTTCTTCAATCTGCTTTTTTACGTCGGCAACATTGTTGTCCGTGCTGATGAAAATGCTCTCGATGGCACCCACGTCAGAGCTCAGTTTGAGGCTCGTCTGCTTGATCTCCTGGACCTGTCCGTTCAGATGATACAGGAAAGCGGTCACCCCGGTCATCCAAATGGCCATGACGCAAACCTTCCACTCTTTTTTTATGCGGGCAACCCATGTCTCCATCGTTTTTCCTTTTCAACAAGCGGTTGATGAGCCACGCGAAATGCTTTTACCAATAACTGCCGTGGTGTCAACGGTATCGGTTATGTCGATCGATTTCAAGCAATTTATAAGCAAATTGTTTTTGGTCGGGGTCTGTGCTAAAGACGATGACGACCGGCAATGAGGGGGCCTTGGTCCGATCGGCCGCCTCGTCGATTCGATGAGAGGTTCACCCAAAAAAAAGAGACCATCGATGACAGGCACCCATGAAGAAACCGACCGGTTTGAAAGCGGCGACGGAACAACCCTTTTCTACCGTAAATATACACCGGAAAAGGAGCGGTTCCGGGTCGTCGTATCCCACGGCCTTGGAGAGCATTCGGGCCGGTACGGGCACGTGGTCGACACCCTTTGCCCAATGGGGGCATCGTTGTGGATACACGACCATCGCGGCCACGGCAGAAGCCAGGGTAAACGGGGTCATATCAACGAGTTCGACGACTATCTCAAGGATCTTAAGGCACTGATTGAGATGGCGGAAGTGGATCGAACCGAAGGGTTGCCGCTCCTTTTGCTGGGGCACAGCATGGGCGGCCTGATTGCGTTATCGGTTGTCAGAAAACACCTCGCACCTATCGATGGTCTGATCGTCTCTTCTCCCCTGCTTGGCGTCCCCAAACCACCGCCGCTTGTGTTGAGCGCCGTTGCCCGTGTCCTCTCCGTGGTCTGGCCGACGCTCCATTTGGACAACCAACTGGACCCGACCCTCATCAGCCACGACGATGCCGAAGTAAAAGCGTATGTGCAAAGTAAATGGGTACACAGCAAAATCAGTGCGCGCTGGTTTACCCGGTGCATGGCCGAAATTGACGCCACCGTTGGCTCACCGGAGGCCATTGGCGCCCCCATCCTCATGCAGATCGCCGGTGACGACCACCTGGTCAGTGCCCCCGCAGCCCTGGCCTATTTCGATGCATTGACCGTGGCCGACAAAACCCTTTTCCACTATGAGACTCTGTATCACGAGATTTACAATGAACGGCTGCCCGAGCGTGATAAGGTGCTGGCGGATCTGAGTCAATGGGTGGCGGATCGTTTCCTGTAAGCAGGGATTACGTATAAATCAGACTGAAGTTTATCGGCGGGTATTTTCTGACCCCCGGCTTTGGAATCACATGCTCCGCCCCAACGGTGAGCCAGTTCACGTCCGGATTGATTTCCCTGAGTTTGCCGTCGTCCGGTGGGCGGGAGTGGTCGGTATAGGCGTAGGTGGCCTGGAAGATGCACACATGTTGATTGCCTTTTTTCGCAATGACGAAGTTCTTCTTGAAGGTGGGCGGCGCCATCTTCTGGGATTCGGCGATCTGACGGACCTCGTCGTTGGAAAAACCGACCAACGCCGCCTTTGAAACACCGCGTTCGGAAATGCGGTACAGCGCACGGGATTCGCTGCTGCCGGCATAAACGGTGGAGATACATGGAATCCGTTTAAGGTATTGGGCAGCCACCATGGCCGCCGTTCGCCGGCCACCCACCATTACAGGCATGCCATAATATTCGAAGAGCTTGCGCTGGGCCAGTTCGGCGTATTTATCCCCCCTCTCATAGAGGTCTTTGGAGATATATCGAAGGCTCTGGGCCAGATCTTCAGCCGCATCGGCAATGGGCCAGTCGACCCTCACATGATAGTGGGTCAGGCCATAGCGATTGGCCGAGCGGGTGGTGGGGTCGCGCTGGATCAACAGCGCATAATCCACCGGCAAGAGTAAATTGATAAAATCATAGAACTGAACGGAGTCCAAGTATTTGTGGTTCCGGTCAAACTTGTCGGGCAAGGGAAGCGCCTTGGATTCCAGCAGGTTCGTTTTGGTGGGTTTGTTCACGTCGAAAAATCGAATATACTTCTTATGGACCGCCGGGATAACGTCCTCCACGAAAATCACCAGGAAGGTCTTCTGACTCTCGTACTCGATGCCGGGAATCCGTGCACGAGGCTTGAGCTCCCTTTTTTCAATGAACGGATAGGGCAGTTGCCGGTCGGCAAACTGCTGGTACGACTGGATCAGCGCATAGTCGAGCATAAACTGATCCAATTCGTCCCTGTAAAGCTCGTAATAGGAGCGGCGCAGCCGGTTGAACTGACTGAGTTCTTCTCTGACACTCCAAAAAGCCACTGCGATTCCTCTCAGGTTCGGACGGATGGTGCTTTTGATGATGAAGGAGACGATACCTCGGATAGTACTGATATTCTTAAATAACACGATTACCCACAGGGGTCAACGGCTGTCAGGGGTTTTTCTATTCAGTTTTTCCATCCATCGGTAGATCGTCTCCCGATACCTGATGCTCAGCGCTGCGGCCAGCACCGTCACCCCAAAGACCAAAGCAAATACGGCATAGTTTTTCTGGAAGAGGAATTCTCCCTGGAGACTCAGCATCAGCGTGCCGGGCATTCTGCCGATCGAGGCGATCAGCAAAAACGCCTGGAGGGGGATTGCCGTGATTCCCAGAAACAGGCACAGATAATCTTTGGGAAAGCCGGGGAAAATAAAAAGAATCAGCAAAACGATGATGCCCTGCCGCTTCAACAGATGATCGAAGCGCGCCAGTTTATCGGTCGGGATCCAGCGTCGGACATACCGGCGGCCGAGGAACCGGCCGATGGCAAAGTTAATCCAGGAGCCTGCGGCCAATGCCAGACTGGAGTAGACAAAGCCCTTGGCGGTGCCGAAGATGTACCCGCCGATAAATCCTGTGGCCTCACCCGGAACCGGGGCCAGAACCACCTGAAGGATCTGGAGCGCCATGAAAGCCAGCGGCGCCCCGCGGCCAAAGGCGGCGACAAACTGCTCAACTTGGTCACGGTCCGAAATCCAGCGGTAGGCCGTCATCAGGCCGGCGGCGATTTCATGGCGGAACACCAACACCGGCAGCAGAAGGACCAGCAGAAAACAGGCAATCCAACACCCTTTCTTTGCTTTCCCTGTTTTCAATGGCCTACCCGGAGCTTACGTGTGAATAGGAATAAAGCCGGCGTCAGCGATCGGTCAATGCGGCCACGCCGGGAAGGACTTTACCCTCCAGAAACTCCAATGACGCACCGCCACCGGTTGAAATATGGGTCATTTGATCAGCCAGGCCCGCTTTTTCCACGGCCGCTGCCGAATCACCACCGCCGATCACCGTAATGGCGCCCTTGTCCGTGGCGGCGGCCATGGCCCGGGCCACGGCAACGGTGCCGGCGGCGGTGGCATCGATTTCAAACACCCCCATGGGTCCATTCCACAAGATGGTCCGGGCATCCGCCAAAAGGCCGGCGAACAGCGACACGGAGGCCGGCCCGATATCGAGGCCGAATCCGTCTGCGGGAATGGCGCTGACGGATACGGGAGAGAGTTCGCCGACGGTTCTGGTGTCAAGGTCAAAACGGTCCGTACACATGCAGTCCACCGGCAGAACCAGTTTTTCCCCACCCTTGTCCAGCAGGGAGCGGGCAAGGTCGATTCTGTCCGGCTCCACCAGTGACTTGCCGATCTCCAACCCCTTGGCCTTGAAAAAGGTGTAGGCCATGCCGCCGCCAATAATCAGTCGATCGACCTTGGGCAGCAGGCTGTCGATGACCTCGATCTTTCCCGAAATCTTCGCCCCACCCAGAATGGCCGCGAAGGGCCGCTTGGGCGCATCTAAAGCTTCACCCAAGTAGGCGATCTCCTTCTCGATGAGGAAGCCCATGGCGCAACGATCGATGAAACGGGTCACGCCTTCGGTAGAGGCGTGTGCCCGATGGGCCGTACCGAAGGCATCGTTGACATACACGTCTGCCAAACTGGCCAGGCTGCGGGCGAACGTCTCGTCGTTGTCCGTCTCGGCCTTGTGAAAGCGTAAATTTTCAAGCAGCAGCACCTCACCGGCCGAAAGCGCTTGAACGGCGGCTTCGGCAGCGGGTCCGATGCAATCGTCGACAAATGCCACCGATTGTCCCAGCAGTTTTTCCAGGGCCTGGGCGCAGGGTTTTAAGGAAAGTTCGGCAAGCCGCTTTCCCTTGGGGCGTCCCAGATGGGACATGAGAATCAGACGGCCGCCGCGTTCCAGGATAAAACGGATGGTGGGCAGGGCCGCCCGCAATCGCTTGTCGTTGGAGACCTGGCCCTTTTCCAGGGGAACGTTAAAATCCACTCGCATGAGTACACGGCGGTCTTGTAGGTCGAGGTCGGAAACGGTTAGTTTTGCCATGATTTTCTCCTTTGGTGAAGAACCTTCGATTTGATTTCTCCGAAATTGATCGTCAATCGAGGATGGGAGAGTCCTTTTCTCGACATCATCAGGCTTGTAATGTTGAATTTGGTGATTGTGATGAATTTGTTATCTGTCTTTTGATGTGGGTGTTTTATGTTTTTTTTGTGCACTCAAGGCCTTTTTGCGGGCCCAGCGCTCAAAAAAACCCACCCTGCCGGATTCATAGGCCCGGTCCACCATTTCCTGGCGTACGGCGATGCCCCCCTTGTCGGCCATGGCTTTTCTCAGGCATTCGGTCTTGTAGTGGCAAGGCACGCAGGATTCCGGCGTCTCTCTCAACCCCTCGGCCCCCATGGGAAAGACGCTTTCAAGGTCGGCGAAACAAGGCGGGAATTTTTTCTGGTTCACGGTCATCGTCTGGTTCTCACTATACCGTCTCATCATTCCGGTGCACGGTTCTCCGGATGCGCTACCGCGAGTCGACGGCGGCGTTGATTCTGGCCATGTGGCCATGATCGGCAAAGCTGAAGTAGCCTTCCGTTCCGATGATCAGATGTTCATGAACGGTGATGCCCATGACGCCGCATGCTTGAGCCAGCCGCTGGGTGATGGCCATATCATCGGGCGACGGCGCCGGATCCCCGGATGGATGGTTGTGGGCGAAAATCACGGCGGCTGCCCGATGGGCCAGCGCGGCGGCGACCACCTCACGGGGATAGACGGCGCTGGCGGCAAGCGTCCCGGTGAAAAGGGTTTCGGCAGCGATCACGCGGTTTTTGGCATCCAGGTAAACGGCCACAAAGCACTCTCTTTTTTTATCACGAATCGTGAGATTGAGATAGTCGAAAAGCTCCCGCGAGTTGCTCAGGGTCTCTTTTCCCTCAAGCCGCTGCTGCAGGTATCGTCTGGAAACAGCCGGAACCAGCTTCAGCCCCAAGAGGTTGATCGGTCCGATGCCCGGCACCTGGCATAGGTCTGCCGGCGCCGCGGTGAGGACGCCCTGAAGGGATTTAAACCGGCTCAAGGCCGCTTTGGCCGCATCCTTGCAGTCCTTGCGGGGCGTTGCCAATGTTAGCAGCAGCTCGATGACTTCGTAATCGGCGAAGCCGTCGAGCCCGGATTTGAGAAACCGGTCACGCAAGCGCTTCCGGTGTCCCTCTCCCTTGTGCAAGGTTTTTTTGGGTTTCTCCGCCATGCGTTGACTTCCTTTTGGATCGCCTGAACCCGGGTAAAGCCGAAAATAACAAATCACAAGCACCAAATTTCAAATAAATCACAATAACCCAATCACAACCAAGGGCCAGAACCAACCATTGATCGTCATTTTGATTTTTCTATTGGGGAAATGTCCAGTCTTCATGGTCATCAGGTTTGGAGTTTGGCTATTGTGATTTGTTTGTCCTTTGTTTCTTGATCCTTGTAGTTTAGTTGCGACTCAGGTTTCGTCCAGCTCCTGCTTCAGGTCCCGGGTCATCAGCTGATTGAGGGCGGTCTTCGGATCCATATCGTCATACAGCACATGGTACACGGCGTGGGAAATGGGCATCTCGACATCCCGTTCGCGTGACAGGTTGTATACCGAACGAGCCGTTTTCACCCCCTCGGCGACCATATGCATCCCGGCCAACAGATCCTTGAGCTTTTTTCCCTCCCCGATCTGTTTGCCGATGGTGTGGTTGCGGCTCAGGTCGCCGGTGCAGGTAAGAATCAGGTCCCCGACACCGGCTAATCCGGTGAAGGTTCTCGGCTGAGCCCCCATGGCCAGGCCCAGCCGGCGGATCTCGACCAGCCCGCGTGTGATCAGGGCGGCACGGGTATTGAGTCCCAACCCCAACCCGTCGATCACACCGGCAGCAATGGCGATGACATTTTTCACGGCAGCCCCCAGCTCGGCGCCGATCACATCATCGATGGTGTATACCCGGAAATAAGGTGTCACAAACACCTGCTGGACAAATTCCGCCGCATTCGTGTCACTGGACGCCACGGTCACCACCGTGGCCATCCGGCGGGCCACCTCCTTGGCAAAGCTGGGGCCCGTGAGCACGGCCAGCCGGTCCGGCGACAACCCCGGGATGACTTCAGCCAGCACACCGGACATGGTCAGATGCGTCTGGTTTTCGATCCCCTTGGACGCGCTGACCACGATGGTGTCCGGCCCGATGACATGGCCGCATCCCTCGATCGTCGGGCGGGTGACATGCGAAGGGGTCACCACCAGCACCAAGTCCTTACCGGCCACGACCGATTCCAGATCCCCGGAGGGGTGAAGGTTGTCGGACAGGGTAACGCCGGGCAGAAAACGCTGATTCTCATGCTTCTCCAGCATCTGCGCCTTCACCTCGGCTTCGAAGACCCAATGGTCGACGGCAAACCCCTTGACGGCCAGCAGGTTGGCCAAGGCGGTGCCCCAGCTGCCGGCCCCGACGACACCGATTGTCGTGGTCTTGACATCCACAGTGGATTTCATCGTCGCTAAACCTCCGGCGGTAAGCTTGACGCGGCGTCGCCATCCGCCGGTTCACCGTTCTCTTCTTCTGTTTCAGCCAGCCCGGCGGCACTGACCACCCGCTCACCGGGTTCCATGTCGATCAGCCGCACGCCCTGGGTGTTGCGACTGATTACCGAGGTGCCGGAAACGGGGCTGCGGATCAGCTTGCCCGTATCGGTCACCAGCATCAGGTCGTCTTCGTCCTGAACCAGGATGATGTTCACCACCTGACCGTTGCGCTCGCTGGTCTTGATTGAGATGACCCCTTTGCCACCCCGTCGATGGATCGGGTATTCGTCTATCGAGGTCCGTTTGCCATAGCCGTTTTCGGTTACCGTAAACAGCGTCTGGCCATGTTGAAGCACTTCCATGCCCACCACACGATCGGCCTTGCTCAGTCGCATCCCCCGCACCCCGCGGGCGGTCCTGCCGGTCGGACGGACATCCGATTCATGGAATCGGATCGATTTGCCCATGGCGGACCCCAGAAACACATTCTGGGTGCCGTCGGAGAGCTTTACCGCAATCAGTTCATCGCCCTCGGCCAGGCCCACGGCGATAATGCCGCCGATCCGGGGACGGCTGAAGGCCATGAGATCCGTTTTTTTCACTGTCCCGTTGCGGGTGGCCATGAGCACGTGCAGGCCCGGCTCAAAGCCGGGAACGGCCAGTACGGCGGTCATCCATTCGCCGTCGGCAAAATCCAGCAGGTTGACGATGGCTTTGCCACGGCTCTGGCGGCCGGCCTGAGGAATGTCGTAGACCTTGCACCAATAGACCTTGCCCAGGTTGGTAAAAAAGAGGAAATAGTGATGGGTGGAAGCCACGAACAGGTGGGAGACGAAATCCTCTTCCTTGGTGCCCATGGCGGTCTTGCCTTTTCCGCCGCGCCGCTGGCTCTGGTACAAGGTTATGGGATTGCGCTTGATGTAGCCGGTGTTGGTGATGGTCACGACCATGTCCTCTTCGGCAATCATGTCCTCCATGGTCAGTTCCCGGGTATATTTCAGGATCTCGGTCCGGCGCCCATCACCGAATTCGCCCTTGAGGATGTCCAGCTCGTTTTTGATGATCCCCAGCACCAGTTGTTCGCTGCCCAGGATTTCCTTGAACCGTGAGATGTCCTTGAGCACGGCATCGTACTCATCGACGATTTTGTCCCTTTCCAGGCCGGTGAGCCGCTGCAGGCGCATATCCAAGATGGCCTGGGCCTGGATGACGGAGAGGCCGAAAGTGGCCATGAGCCGGTCCTTGGCTTCCACAGGCGTCTTGGATTCGCGGATCAGCTTGACCACGGCATCAAGGTTGTCCAGGGCCACCTTCAACCCTTCCAGAATATGGGCCCGGGCTTCGGCCTTGTTCAGGTCGAAGCGGGTGCGCCGGATGACGATCTCCTTGCGATGAAGCACGAAATACTCCAGAATCTGCTTCAGGTTGAGGACCTGGGGGCGGTTGTTGACCACCGCCAGCAGGATAATTCCGAAGCTGCTCGCCATCTGGGTGTGCTTGTACAACTGGTTGATGATGATGCCGGCCATGTGGTCTTTTTTGACCCCCATGGCGATGCGCATGCCCCGTCGGTCGGATTCGTCGCGCACATAGCGCAAGCCTTCGATCACCTTGTGCTTCATCAACTCGGCAATCTTTTCGATCAGCCGCGCCTTGTTCACCTGGTAGGGGATCTCGGTGACCGCGATGGTTTCCTGGCCGGTTTGTTTGTCCTCCTCCACCTTCACCCGTGCACGCGTGCGGACAATGCCCCGACCCGTTTCATAGGCGTCCCGGATTCCCTGCGTCCCGTGAATGATGCCTGCGGTGGGAAAATCCGGACCTGGAATATGCGCCATGAGCTGCTCGCAGGTAATCCCCGGATTGTCGATCAGCGCCTTGATGCCTTCGATCACCTCGGAAAAGTTGTGGGGGGGGATGTTGGTGGCCATGCCCACGGCAATCCCGGACGATCCGTTGACCAGAAGGGCCGGGAATTTGGCCGGAAGCACCGCCGGTTCGGTGAGGGACTCATCGTAGTTGGGCACCACGTTGACGGTCTCTTTGTCAAGGTCCTCGAGCATCTCCTGGGCCAGCCGGGTCATGCGAATTTCCGTGTATCGCATGGCCGCCGCCGGGTCGCCGTCGATGGAACCGAAGTTGCCCTGGCCGTCCACCAACGGGTAGCGCATGGAGAAGTCCTGGGCCAATCTTACGATGGTGTCGTAAACGGCGCTGTCACCATGTGGGTGATATTTACCGATCACGTCACCCACGATGCGGGCCGACTTCTTGTAGGGTTTGTTGTAGTCGTTCTTCAATTCCCGCATGGCGTAAAGCACGCGGCGGTGAACGGGTTTGAGCCCGTCACGCACATCGGGAAGCGCCCGGCCGATGATCACACTCATGGCGTAGTCAAGATAGGACTTTTTCATCTCCGCTTCGATGCTGATCTCGGGGCTTTGCAGAACTTCGGTTGTGTTTTCGCTCATGGTCGTGAATTATCCTTGCTCTGGCCATCTCGGCAACGGGTGAACCGCTGGCTCACCGTTACGGCCGGTCTGGTTTGGGTTGCGAGTGTTCAACAAATGTCTGGTAACTGGTGTGGTAAATATTGGTCAGCGTCAGAAAGGCGGTGGCAATCAACGGGCCATAGATGATCCCGAGGATGCCGAAAATATTGAGGCCGCCGATGATGGACAGAAACACCACCAGGGTGTGCATCTGGACCCGCTTGCCCACGATCCTGGGCTTTAACAGGTATTCGACACCACCGGACAGCAGCAGATAAAAGATCAGAAAAAAAAGACTGGTACCGACACGCCCCTTTAAAAATAGAAAAATCACCGTGGGAATGAACACCGCCCCGATGCCGATAATCGGCAGAAACGCCAGCAGGGACATGATCACGCCCCATAAGAAAGCGGACTGAAGACCGAACAGCCAGAATACCATCCCCCCGGCGATGCCCTGAATGGCCCCGCACAACCCGTTTCCCACGAGGATGGCGCCGGCCATATCGTTGAATTTCCCGATGAGCTGGACGTCCTGATCTTCGGGTAGGGGCGACAGATCGATGATAAACTGAACCAGCTTCGGTCCATCGATGAGCAGAAAAAAAATAACCAGCAACATGAGGAAAAAACTGGCCAGAAAGGACAAGGTGTTGGAGGCAATGGATCGGGCCTGGTCATAAAGAAACAGGCCGACGGCCCTGCCGATGTCCGAGATGGTTTTGTTCAGGTCCTCCCCGGTGACGGCGATATCGAAACTGTCCAGCAGCGGGTTGATCCGGTCCAGCAGGGCGCTGTTGGTAAAATGGGTATTGATGAAGCTGGAGAGTGCCGGACTTTTGGCCAGTTGGATCAGCTCGTAAGCCTCCTGGCCAGGACCCCCACGAAAAAAACGATGGGGACAAACAGGATAAAGAAAATCAGCAGGCAGGTTAGCAAAGAGGCGAACCCGGGGCTGATTTTTCCATGGGCCGCAGCACCCGGTATACCGGGTGGAATGCGCCGGCAACAACAGTACCCAGAACGATGATTGAAATGAACGGCGACAGCAACCATCCCATCAGGGATATGGAAATGAGGAAGCAGGCCAGAAAAAACCACAAAATCATATTCTGGGAGGTCCGATCCTCCATGGTTCCTCCATAAACATGCGGTGGAATAATGATGCCACGGGGCATAACGCAATCTGCGCAAACGCCTGAGTAACACGGTAAGAGGCATTTGCGCAGAATCGAGTGTCGATGCGTCAGACTCGGATGGTCAATTGTCAGCCGGAATTGGACAGGGAATTGGCGAAGCGGCTTATCTGCTGACAGATGGCGCCGACGACGAGGTAGCAGCAAATCAGATATCCGCCACCGGAAACATAGCTGCCAGTTACCCCAGTAGACGATCCCGCCGCCGATAATGGCGGGAACCCCGCAAAACACAAGAATCCCCAATTTTCTGCTGATATCCATATTTTTCGATCTCCTGTCACCGCCTTTGGCGAGGGGGTTTTTTGCTTTCGCTAAAACCGCACGTTATTTACCAATAACAGCCGAAAAAGTAAAGAAAAAAATCATCTTTCAACGACCATCGCCATGCCCATGCCGCCGCCGATACACATCGTGATCAACCCGGTGGAATAGCCTTTGCGTTTCATCTGGTTCATGCCGCTGACCATCTGACAGGCACCGGTGCAGCCAATTCGATGCCCGATGGAGATGCCGCTGCCCAGTTCGTCGGGCCGGTCCGTCTCGATGCCCACTTCACCGCATGCCCCGATGGCCTCGGAGGCCAACACCTCGTTGAGCTCGATGGGTGTCGATATCGTACAGGGTCATGCCGGTTCCGCCGACACTTTTTTAACCGCGGGTACCGGTCCCAGGCCCATGTAGACCGGATCCAGTCCGCCGGAGCGGACGCACCTTGATCTTGACAATGGGCTCCATGCCGAGGTCCTTCACCCTTCCGCGCTCGTCGGCGACCCCGCCGCCGCGCCGTCGTTCATGCCCGAGGCGTCCGGCGGTGACGGTGCCATCTTTCTGGAAGGCCGGTCGCAGCTTGGCCATTTTTTCCAGGCTGGTGTCCATCGGACGCTCGTCGGTGTACGACGATATCCCCCTTGCGGGTGGCCATGAGCACGTGCAGACCCGGCTCAAACCCGGGAACGGCCAGCACGGCGGTCATCCACTCGCCGCCGGCAAAATCCAGTAGATTGACGATGGCTTTGCCACGGCTCTGGCGGCCGGCCTGAGGAATGTCGTAGACCTTGCACCAATAAACCTTGCCCAGATTGGTGAAAAAGAGGAAATAGTGATGGGTGGAGGCCACGAACAGGTGGGAGACGAAATCCTCTTCCTTGGTGCCCATGGCGGTCTTGCCTTTGCCGCCACGCCGCTGGCTCTGATACAAGGTTATGGGATTGCGCTTGATGTAGCCGGTGTTGGTGATGGTCACGACCATGTCCTCTTCGGCAATCATGTCCTCCATGGTCAGTTCCCGGGTAGAGTTCAGGATCTCGGTCCGGCGCTCATCACCGAATTCGCCCTTGAGGATGTCCAGCTCGTTTTTGATGATGCCCAGCACCAGTTGTTCGCTGCCCAGGATTTCCTTGAACCGGGCGATGTCTTTGAGCACGGCATCGTATTCATCAACGATCTTGTCCCGCTCCAGGCCGGTGAGCCGCTGCAGCCGCATGTCCAGGATGGCCTGGGCCTGGATGACGCTGAGTCTGAACGTGGCCATGAGCCGCTCTTTGGCTTCCACGGGTGTCTTGGATTCGCGGATCAGCTTGACCACGGCATCCAGGTTGTCCAGGGCCACCTTCAACCCTTCCAAAATATGGGCCCGGGCTTCGGCCTTATTCAGGTCGAAACGGGTGCGTCGGATGACGATCTCCTTGCGGTGAAGGATGAAGTTCTCCAGAATTTGCTTCAGGTTGAGGACCTGGGGGCGGTTGTTGACCACCGCCAGCAGGATAATCCCGAAGCTGCTCTCCATCTGGGTGTGTTTGTACAGCTGGTTGATGATGACGCCGGCCATGTGGTCTTTTTTCACGCCCATGGCAATACGCATGCCCCGTCGGTCGGATTCGTCGCGCACAAAACGCAGCCCCTCGATCACCTTGTGCTTCATCAACTCGGCGATCTTTTCGATCAGCCGCGCCTTGTTCACCTGGTAAGGAATCTCGGTGACCGCGATGGTTTCCTGGCCGGTTTGTTTGTCCTCCTCCACGGTCACCCGTGCACGCGAACGGACAATGCCCCGGCCCGTCTCGTAAGCGTCCCGGATTCCCTGCGTGCCGTGAATGATGGCGGCGGTGGGAAAATCCGGACCGGGAATATGCGCCATCAGCCCTTCGCAGGTGATCTCCGGGTTGTCGATCAGCGCTTTGATGCCTTCGATCACTTCGGAAAAGTTGTGGGGGGGGATGTTGGTGGCCATGCCCACGGCAATCCCGGACGATCCGTTGACCAGAAGGGCCGGGAATTTGGCCGGCAGCACCGCCGGTTCGGTGAGGGACTCATCGTAGTTGGGGACCACGTTGACGGTCTCTTTGTCCAGGTCCTCGAGCATCTCCTGGGCCAGCCGGGTCATGCGAATTTCCGTGTATCGCATGGCCGCCGCCGGGTCGCCGTCGATGGAACCGAAGTTGCCCTGGCCGTCCACCAACGGGTAGCGCATGGAGAAGTCCTGGGCCAATCGCACGATGGTGTCGTAGACGGCGCTGTCACCATGGGGGTGATATTTACCGATCACGTCACCCACGATGCGGGCCGACTTCTTGTAGGGTTTGTTGTAGTCGTTCTTCAATTCCCGCATGGCGTAAAGCACGCGGCGGTGAACGGGTTTGAGCCCGTCACGCACATCGGGAAGCGCCCGGCCGATGATCACACTCATGGCGTAGTCAAGATAGGACTTCTTCATCTCCGCTTCGATGCTGATCTCGGGGCTTTGCAGAACTTCGGTTGTGTTTTCGCTCATGGTCGTGAATTATCCTTGCTCTGGCCATCTCGGCAACGGGTGAACCGCTGGCTCACCGTCACGGCCGGTCTGGTTTGGGTTGCGAGTGTTCAACAAATGTCTGGTAACTGGTGTGGTAAATATTGGTCAACGTCAGAAAGGCGGTGGCAATCAACGGGCCATAGATGATCCCGAGGATGCCGAAAATCTTGAGGCCGCCGATGATGGACAGAAACACCACCAGGGTGTGCATCTGGACCCGCTTGCCCACGATCCTGGGCTTTAACAGGTATTCGACGCCGCCGGACAGCAGCAGATAAAAGATCAGAAAAAAAAGACTGGCACCGACACGCCCCTTTAAAAATAGAAAAATCACCGTGGGAATAAACACCGCCCCGATGCCGATGATCGGCAGAAACGCCAGCAGGGACATGATCACGCCCCATAAAAAAGCGGACTGAAGACCGAACAGCCAGAATATCATCCCCCCGGCGATGCCCTGAATGGCCCCGCACAGCCCGTTTCCCACGAGGATGGCGCCGGCCATATCGTTGAATTTCCCGATGAGCTGGACGTCCTGATCTTCGGGTAGGGGCGACAGATCGATGAGAAACTGAACCAGCTTCGGTCCATCGATGAGCAGAAAAAAAATAACCAGCAGCATGAGGAAAAAACTGGCCAGAAAGGACAAGGTGTTGGAGGCAATGGATCGGGCCTGGTCATAAAGAAACAGGCCGACTGCCCTGCCGATGTCCGAGATGGTTTTGTTCAGGTCCTCCCCGGTGACGGCGATATCGAAGCTGTCCAGCAGCGGGTTGATCCGGTCCAGCAGGGCGCTGTTGGTAAAATGGGTATTGATGAAGCTGGAGAGTGCCGGACTTTTGGCCAGTTGGATCAGCTCGTAAGCCTCCTGGGCCAGGACCCCCACGAAAAAAACGATGGGGACAAACAGGATAAAGAAAATCAGCAGGCAGGTTAGCAAAGAGGCGAACCCGGGGCTGATTTTTCCATGGGCCGCGAGCACCCGGTATACCGGGTGGAATGCGCCGGCAACAACAGTACCCAGAACGATGATTGAAATGAACGGCGACAGCAACCATCCCATCAGGGATATGGAAATGAGGAAGCAGGCCAGAAAAAACCACAAAATCATATTCTGGGAGGTCCGATCCTCCATGGTTCCTCCATAAACATGCGGTGGAATAATGATGCCACGGGGCATAACGCAATCTGCGCAAACGCCTGAGTAACACGGTAAGAGGCATTTGCGCAGAATTGATGTTAGATGCGTCAGACTCGGATGGTCAATTGTCAGCCGGAATCAGACAGGGAATTGGCGAAGCGGCTTATCTGCTGACAATGGCGCCGACGACGAGGTAGAGCAAAATCAAATATACCGCCACCGGAACATAGCTGCCAGTTACCCCATAGACGATCCCGCCGCCGATAATGGCGGGAACCCCGCAAAACACAAGAATCCCCAATTTTCTGCTGATATCCATATTTTTCAATCTCCTGTCACCGCCTTTGGCGAGGGGGTTTTTTGCTTTCGCTAAAACCGCACGTTATTTACCAATAACAGCCGAAAAAGTAAAGAAAAAAATCATCTTTCAACGACCATCGCCATGCCCATGCCGCCGCCGATACACATCGTGATCAACCCGGTGGAATAGCCTTTGCGTTTCATCTGGTTCATGCCGCTGACCATCTGACGGGCACCGGTGCAGCCGATGGGATGCCCGATGGAGATGCCGCTGCCCAGTTCGTTGGGCCGGTCCGTCTCGATGCCCAGTTCACGCATGCACCCGATGGCCTGGGAGGCAAACGCCTCGTTGAGTTCGATCATGTCAATATCGTCCAGGGTCATGCCGGTTGCGGCCAGCACTTTTTTAACCGCCGGTACCGGTCCCAAGCCCATGTAAGCCGGATCCAGTCCGCCGGAGCGGAACGCCTTGATCTTGACAATGGGCTCCATGCCGAGGTCCTTGGCCCGTTCCGCGCTCATCAGCAACACCGCCGCCGCGCCGTCGTTGATGCCCGAGGCGTTGCCGGCGGTGACGGTGCCATCTTTCTTGAAGGCCGGTCGCAGCTTGGCCATTTTTTCCAGGCTGGTGTCCATGGGACGCTCGTCGGTGTCCACG